>NZ_JBHVUA010000002.1:0-712541 GCF_042884375.1 Agromyces sp. NPDC058136
CCGAAGGACTACCGACTCAATCGCATCGCGGGGCCCTCGAGCCTCATCATCTTCGGCGTGACGGGCGACCTGTCGCGCAAGAAGCTGATGCCCGCTCGTTGTGGTTCTCATCTCTGAGGATGGAAGAGGAGAGTGCGGCGGCAGCTCGGCTCGACTGCCCTTGTTGTCGCGATGGATGCCCAAGGCAAACGCCGGGGGACAGCCTCAAAAGCCTCCGACAAATCATCTTCGTCAACTCCAGAACATCGTTCAGGCGAAAGTCCAGGCCCAGTGCGGCAGCTCTACACAGAATGAACGAGACATCCTCGTTCAGGTGCGCACACAAGTACGAGCTTGCCGACTTGTCCCCAATGGTGAGGCGCCGGCATACGATGCGCGCACGCCTATTCAACGAATATCGATCCGAACTCGCTCCAGACGTTCCCAGCCCGACCGAGTAGAGTCGCTGCCGCAGCATCCGTTCTCGCAAGGAATCCCTGGTCAGTCCGAGATCATTCGAGATTCCAGAGAAAAGAGATTGACTCACGAGCGGCCCCGTCGTCTTCGTGGTGTCGCGGGTTCGAGTCCCGCCCTCGCTACCAAGAAGCCCGGAATTCCAGTGGAATTCCGGGCTTTCTCTGTTTCTCTGGTCGGATGCCGCGGGGGCGGCGTCGTTCGCCCGCGCGCTCTCCTTCGGCAACGGCACGAAGCCGGCGCGACCGCGAGGTCAGCACCGGCTTTGTGAGCGCCTGCGTCTACGCGACCCGGCGGCGCCGATGCACGAGTGCGAGGGCGAGCCCGGCGGCGAGCAGCAGGCCACCGCCGACCGCGAAGGGCAGCACGTTCGCGCCGGTGCTCGCGAGCGAGGCCCTGTCACCCGAACCGTCGCCGCCTGCCGTGCCGGTTCCGCCGGTCGTGCCGCCGTCGGAGCCGCCGCCTGTGCCCGGGGTCTCGCCGCCGCCTGCCGCCGCCGCGACGGTGAGCTCGGCCGAGACCTCCGCGCCCTCGGCGTCGATCACCACGAGATGGTGCGCACCCGCTGCGGTATCGACGGGAACGGTCGCCGTCGTCGAGAACGAGCCCTCGGCGTCCGCGGTGACGGTGCCGAGTGCGACCGGGGTCGAGCGCAGTTCGAGGCGGAGTTCGGCGCCGGACGTGAAGCCGCTGCCCGAGATGTCGACGGTCGCGCCCGCGGCCACGGTGCCCGCGCCGAGCACGACCGACGGGGTCGACGGTTGCTCGGTGTCACACCCGTCGTCGCAGATGCGGAACTCGGCGAGCACCGCCTTGTGATCGGAGGGCCATACGGCGTCTGGCGTGAGGATCTCGTCGGCGCTGTCGTCGACGACGCGCTCGTTGCGCACGATCGACGACTGGGGGCCGACGACGGCGGCGTCATCGATCGCGAGCCGCTCGTCGGGGGTCGCGAAGATGTAGTCGATGCGGTCGCGCTCGTCGGCCTCGGGCGCCCACGTCAGCGACGACGTCGGGAAGCGCTCGTTGTCGGACGGCCACGTGATGCCGGGGTTCGCGACCGGGTCGGGGTGCACCTCGCGGTACGCGTCGACGAGTCCGCCGTCGAGCAGGGTCTGGGTGGTCTGCCAGCGGATCACGACGCCGTTGTGGTCCTGGAGTCCGGCGGTCGCCGCCGTCCAGTCCTGTGCGGAGGGCTCGTTGAAGTCGCCGCCGACGACGGCGATGCGGCCGGCCTCGCGCTCGGCCGCGATGTCCTCGACGAGCGCGGCAGCGGTCGCGGGCCGCCCCGACTGCAGGTTCGCGGCGAGGATCTGCTCGACGTCGGTCACCGGGGCATCCAGCTTGTTCCACGTGTTCCAGCCGGTGGGCCAGTCACCGTGGATCTCGCCGCCGTAGCCGCGCGGCAGGTACGTCGTGTACCAGCGGTACTCGAGGTGCCCGCCGTACACGACGACCTCGGTGCCGTTGACGTCGATCACGGCCTTCGTCCACCAGCGGTCGATCGTGTCGCTCGATACGATCGGGTACCGCGACACGATGCCGGTGTCGGTCGCGATGAGGTGCTCGTAGCCGAGCAGCTCGGCGACCTGCGCAGGCGCCTGCCCCACCTCGGGCATGAAGGTGACGTCGGCGTCGGTCTCGCGGATGATGTCGGCGATCTCCTGCGCCCCGTTCGGCACCTGCGTGCCGCCGTGCCACACGTTGAAGGCGAGCACATCGAGCTCGCTCACGCCGTCGACCTCGGGCTTCGGGTCGGCCGGGGGCGTCGACGGCCCGGTCGGGGCTCCCGTGACGGTGAGATCGATCGGACCGGCGAGCACGCCGTAGCCGTCGTCCTCGAGCAGGTAGACGTCGTACTCGCCCGCGCCCATGGTCGCGGTGTTGTGGCTCCAACCGTCGCGGTCGGCTGGCCCCCAGGCGACCTCGCCGCTCGCCTCGGGCACATAACGCCAGTCGAGCGAGGTGGGGCCGCCCGGCATCGCGCCGTCGCGGTAGATGCCGATCCAGTTGCGGTCGTGCACGGCGTCGCCGGCGTCGAACGAGATGGTGACGGTCTCGTCGGCGGCGATGGTCGAGGTGTCGAGGCTCAACGAGCTTCCGGCCGCATGCGCCGGAGGCGCGTACAGGAAGGCGGTGATCGCGACGCCGGCGGCGACGAGCGAGATGAGCGCTCGTCTCGCAGGCAGGGAGGCGGAAGCCATGCAACGGTCCTTTCGGGGTGGGTCTGACCGGAGGAAACCGTAGGGCCGCCACTTGGCTCGCGGATGGACGCGAGGTGAACCCTCGTGCGGTGCCCCTGCGTGCCGCAGTCGGTCGCGCGCGGTTAGGCTGGAACCGTGCAACCCGGCCTGATCTTCGCCCTCGTCTGGGCGGTGCTGGCCCTCGTCGCCGGCGCCGCGCTCGTCATGCGACGCAGTTGGCTCGCCGACACCATCGCGGCGGAGCGGCGGTCCCGCGCGGGCACCGCCGACGCGAAGGGTCCGAGCCGCACCCTGTTCCTGATCATCGGACTGCTCTTCGTCGCGATGGGGCTGTTCATCGTCGGCTGGTGGATCGCGAACACCCTCTGATCTGCTTCGTGAGCGGCATCACGAGCGCGGCGAGCGGGGCCACCCGTCGGGCGGAGGCCTCCCTACGGCGCTGACTCGCGCACCACGAGCCGGTACGGCGCCTGCTCGACGCGCGGCGGCGAGTGCGGGTCGTCGACGAGGCGCAGCACGGATGCCACGGCGAGCCGTGCGAGCTCGGTGAGGTCGGGGGCGATGCTCGTGAGCGACGGTGCTGCGAACGCCGACTCGGGGGAGTCGTCCCAGCCGACCACCGCGACGTCCCGGGGCACCTCGACGCCCGCCTCGCGGAATGCGCGCAGCGCCCCGATCGCGAGGAGGTCGTTCGCGCACACGAGCCCGTCGAGCCCGCCCGCCCGGCCATGCACGCCCGAGAGCAGCGCCTGCACCCGGGCATATCCCTCCTCACGCGAGTAGTCGCCCTCCGGGGATTCCGGGTCCCACGGGGACACCTCGAGAAGATGCTGCGGTTCGGCCTCGAGCCCGGCCGCGCGCAGCGCCGATCGGAAGCCCTCGAGGCGGAGGTCGGCGGCCGCGGCGCCGATCGAGGCGTCCGGCACGGTGCCGAGGAACCCGAGCGTACGGCGGCCCGACGCGATCAGGTGCGCCGTGGCATCCCGCGAGGAGGTGACGCTGTCGACGACGACGCGATCGACGCGCGCGGCGCGGATGCGCTCGCCGAGTACGACGAGCGGCGTGCGCCCGCGCGCGGCGACGAGTTGCGCATCGCTCAGCGACATGGGGCTCAGCAGGATGCCGTCGGTGAGGAGCGCCTGGAAGCCCGCGGCTGCGCGCAGCTCGCGTTCGGGATCGCCGTGCGTCTCGTCGACCACGACGTCGTAGCCGACCCGCTCGGCGGCGCCGACGACGGCGTGCGCGAGCTGCGCGAAGTACGGCAGCGACAGGAACGGCACCGAGAGGGTGATCAGGTTGCTGCGGCCCATCCGCAGCTGGCGCGCCGCGAGCTGCGGCCGGTAGCCGAGCTCGGCGATCGCGGCCTCGACCCGCTCTCGCGTCGGCCCGCTGACGGGCACCCGTGCGTTGATGACGTTCGACACGGTGCGGTACGAGACCCCGGCGATCGCCGCGACGTCCTTCAGCGTCGGGCCGGCCGAGCGGCGCGTGCTCACCAGCGGTTCCTGACGTCCTCGGCCCAGCCGAGCAGGCCGGTGACCTCGATGCGCTCGCCGTCGGTCTCGACCCAGCCCGAGTAGTGCCCGAAGCACTGGTGCCCGTGCGAGCCGAACACGACGAGCTCGGTCGCGCTCACCCGATCCCAGAAGGGCTCGAACCGCAGCTCGACGTGCTCGCCGTGGATGCGCCAGGGCGCGAGCCAGTCGTCGACGTCGTACTCCCAGTCGAGCTCATCGCTGATCTTGTGGAGCCGTCCGTCGACCACGACCGCGTTCTCGGTCGAGCCGGTGCCGTCGGTCCACTTGCCGCCGAGCTGCAGGCCGATCGTCCGGCCGTCCACCCGGCCGGAGGCGGCGCCCCAGTTCCAGATCATCTTGTACGGCCAGCGGCCGCGGCCGTGATCGAGCACCGCCCAGCTCTCGCCTTCGGGCAGCTCGATGCGCTCGACCGGCCGGTCGCCGTCGCCGCCGAGCTCGAGCCACCCGGTCGCGGGGCGCGCGACATCCTTCACCGTGTACTGGAACCGGCGGTCCGACCAGGGCACGACGACGCCGAGGCTCTCGTGCCCGGCGGGGCGGTGCGCATCGATCTCGAGACGCACGCCCTCGGCGGCGGCGCGGAGGCGGGTGCCGGAGGTCTCGGGCAGCTCGTCGATGTCGATCTCGATCGACGAGGTTCGGGCGCGCGCCGGCCCGTCGCCGAGCGAGGCGGGCAGGGTCGCGCTCGAGCCGAGGGGCGCGATCGCCGAGCGGTCGATCGTCGAACCGTCGCGACGGTCGTGCACGAGGATCGCGTGCACCGCCGCGTAGTCGATCGACGAGACGGTCAGCGCGATGAGGTGGGTCGGGGTGGTGATCGCCCAGTACTCCCAGCGCTTGTTGCGGCCCCACACGCGGCGGCCGTCGATGCCCGAGGTGTCGTGCTGCGGCGTCCGCGTCCAGCCGACGGCGTCGCGGTTCAGGCGGCCGTCGGGTCCGCAGAGCGCGACGGGAGAGGTGAGCTCGTGCTCGACGATGGTGCGGGCCATGGGGTTCCGTTCTCGGGTCGGGTCGGGTCGGGTCAGGTCGGGTCGGGTCGGGTCGGGTCGGTCGGGTCGGGGAGACTCAGCGGGTGGGTGCCGGCGAGGCCTCGGATGTCGCGGTCGGCGCCGCGACCGCGGCGAATTCGGCGAACAGCTCGCCGAGGACGCCGCGCACGCGGCCCGGGTCGACCTTCACGACGGTGCGGTCGGCGGTGAGGAGTCCGTTGAGCTCGTCCTCGACGTCGGACAGCTGCGTGTAGACGACGCCCGACAGCCCCGCCGCGATCGCGGGCAGCACCTCCTCGCGGTGCAGCCGGGCGAATCCCTCGGTGAGTGCTTCGATGCTGCGGTAGCGCCGGTAGCCGAACTCGCGCGGCCCGAACTCGTGACCCGGCAGGCGCAGGCTGTACCCGCCGTACTCCGAGACGACGACGGCGCGGCCGTCGCGGCCCCACCGACGCCGCGGCTTCAGCCTCCGGAAGTACACGTGCAGGCTCTCGAGGTCGCCGCCGCGCTGGTCGTGCCAGCCGCTCGCATGGTCGATGATCCGGTCGGGGTCGATCGCCCGTACCCGGTCGACGGCCGCGAGGGCGTCGAACTGCCCCCACCCCTCGTTGAACGGCACCCACACGACAACGCTCGGCGAGTTCTTCAGCAACCGCACCGTCGCCTCGAGCTCGGCGGTGAACTCGGCGCGCCCCGTGGCATCCTGCCGGCCGAACAGGTGATGCCGGCGATCGTCGAGCCGCACCGGCAGCTTCACCGGCGCCGTGATCACGGCCGGATTGTAGTGGCGGCCGCCGTTCACCATGTCCTGCCAGACGAGCAGCCCGAGCCGGTCGCAGTGGTGGTACCAGCGCAGCGGCTCGATCTTGATGTGCTTGCGCACCGCGTTGAATCCGAGCGCCTTCATCGAGACGAGGTCGTGCACCATCGCCTCGTCGGACGGCGGGGTGTAGAGGCCCTCGGGCCAGTAGCCCTGGTCGAGCACCGCCGCGTGGAAGACGGGTTCGCCGTTGAGCAGGAGCCGCGGCCGCCCCGCCGCATCTGGTGCGACCCCCACCGAGCGCATGCCGACGTAGCTCTGCACGAGGTCGTCGCCGAGGCGCACCTCGACGTCGTGGAGGAAGGGGTCGTCGGGGCTCCAGCGGCGGGCACCGGGAATCGGGATCGTGAGGGGCCGCCCCGCCGGGCCTTCGGCCCGGGCGAGCTCGCGACCGTCGGCACGCACGACGACGGTCGCGATCGGCGGTTCACCACCGTCTGCGCTTTCAGGGGCGGATGCCTCGACGACGACCTCGATCGTCTCGTCGTCGAGTCTCGGACGAAGCTCGAGCCCTCGCACGTGCAGCGCGGGCACCGACTCCATCCACACCGTCTGCCAGATGCCCGACTGCGCGGTGTACCAGATGCCGCCGCGCTTCAGCGACTGCTTGCCGCGCGAGTGGTACGAGGTGTCGCTCGGGTCGACGACGTCGACCGTGAGCTCGTGCGTGTCGCCGTCGGCGAGGGTCTCGGTCACGTCGATCGAGAACGGCAGGTAGCCGCCCTCGTGCGCGCCGAGCTCGACCCCGTCGACGAAGACGCGGCAGCGCTGGTCGACCGCGCCGAAGTGCAGCAGCACCCGGTCGACGAGAAAGCCCTCGGGCAACCGGACGGTGCGCCGGTACCAGAGGTGCTCGCCGGGCTGCAGCTGGCGCCCCACGCCCGACAACTCGGCCTCGGGGGAGAAGGGCACGAGGATGCGGCCGTCCCAGCTGCTCGGCGGCCGGTCGTCGGCGGTTAACGCGTGGTCCCACCAGCCGTTGAGGTTCAGGTGGCTGTCGCGGGCGAGCTGCGGGCGAGGGTACTCGGGCAGCACCGCGTCGGGGTCGAGGCCGTCGGCCCAGGGGGTGCGGCGGCTCACGCGCGCGTCTCCTCCGTGGTCGTGCCGGCGGTGCCGGCGGCCTCTGCTGCGGCACGCCGCATCACGCGGGCACGGAGCGCGAACAGCACCGGCACGGCCAACAGCACGAGGGCGGCGACGGGGAAGATCTCGGGGCCGGGCACCGGGTGCTCGCGCCCGAGCTCGACGTAGCTGTGCGCCGCACCCGAGATGACCGCGGCGCCGATCGCGGGGCCGATCACCATGGGCACCATCACCGCCGAGATCATGCGAGCGCCCTGCACGCCGCCCGCGCGGTCGGCGGGCGTCTGGTCGCGGGTCATCGCGGAGACGGCGGCGATCGAGGCCATCATGCCGGCCATCATGAACGTCGCGGCGAGGATCACCCAGGCGAAGTCGCGCACGAAGGCCATCGCGACGAGGCCCGCGACGAAGACCCCGACCGCGGGGAGGAGGAACCGCTCCTTGCCGACGCGATCCATCACCCGCCCGCCGAGGACGCTGAGCGCCGAGGCGAGGACGAGCACGATGCCGAGCGCGATCGCCGAGGCCTCGAGCGCCAGCGAGTAGTTCAGGTAGATGAGCACGAAGGGGATGAACACCTGCGAGCTGATGCCGATCACGCACCAGATCGCGAGGGTGAGGAAGAGCGCGGGCTCGCGCCGGACGGTCGCGGGCCGCAGCCCGTCGACGACCGCGCGCAGCACGTGCTGCTCGCGCGGGGCGACACCCCGTTCGCGCACGAGGAACCAGGCGGCGACGCCGGTGACGGCGGTGACCCCGCCGACGAGGGCGAAGAAGGCGGGCCACTGGCCGGCTCGGGTCATGGGGTCGAGCAGCACGAAGACGAGCAGCATCGCGACGAGCGGCATCGTCGCGAGCCAGCCGTCGACCCGGCCGCGATTCGCGGGCACCGTCGAATCGGTCACCCAGGCGGCGAAGGCCGCGTCGTTCGCGCCAGAGCCGACGAAGCTCATGACGCAGTCGAGCGCGATGATCGCGACGACCGCCCCGATGAGCACGGGGGCCGCCTCCGCCGTGGCATCCGGCGCCCCGACGAGGCCGAAGGCCGCGGTCACCGCACCCCACGCGAGGTAGCCGCCCGCGATGAGCTCGCGGCGACGGCCGAGCCGGTCGGACCAGGCGCCCACGATGAGGGTCGCGACGGTCGCGGCGATCGCGCTCGCCGCGACCATCCAGGCGATGACGCCGGGGTCGGACGAGACCGTCTCGTAGACGAACAGGTTGAGGTACATGTTCTCGATCACCCACGCGAGCTGGCCGACGAGGCCGATGAGGATGATCGCGGCCCAGGTGCGGGGGCCGAGTGCAGGCGCGCTCGCGGTCTCGGCGGTCGGGGTGCCGTGTGGTCGGGTTCGGGTCGTCATCGTCCTCGGGTGATCCTGTTTCAACGTTGAAATCAGCACGACAGTAGCAGGTTCCGGGCGAGCGGCCCAGGGATGTCCCAGCGCTCACAGGCCGTTTCGTCTCCGCGCGCGTCCGTCGGGGCCGCTATGGTGACCCCATGACCGACGCCGCACGCAGCACCTCGACGCAACCGATCGGCATCGTCGCGTTCGTCCTCGGCATCGTGCTCGTCGTCGTCGACTTCGTGAACATCTTCATCACCGCGTCGTTGATCCGCGCGGGCGACCACGCCTCGCTCTCGACGGTGTCGTTCATCATGGCGACGATCTCGGTGGTGCTCGCACTCACCGCCATCGCGGTCGGCATCGTCGCCTGCCGTCGCCCCGGCGCGACCCGCGTCTACGGCGCGATCGGCACGACGGTCGGCGCGATGGTGGTGCTGCAGCAGTTCGGGTCGCTCGTCTACACGCTCATCGTCTCGAGCTGACCGGCGGCAGGGCCGCCGCGTGCGCGCGTCGGTTCCGCCCTCTATCCTCGATCGTGGCCCCCGAACGCGGGCGGCGAGACGAATCGAGGGCGACGTGAGCGACGGACCGGGCGACGGGCCCCTCCGCCCGCGCGGGCGCCGCGCGGCGCCACCCGCCTCGCCCGTCGCGAAGGCGCTCTCAGCGACGAGCGCCGGGCTCGCGAAGGTCACCGCCCGCTTCGCGCCGGTCGTCGCGGCCGTCTCCGCGTGGGTGTCGGCCCACCGTGCCGTCGCGCTCTCGACCGCCGCGGCGCTCGTCGCCATCGGGGTCATCGCCGGCGGAGCCGCGTTCATCCGGCTCGGCGGGCAGCCCGGCACCGAGGCGTCGGGGCTCGATGCACCCCGACCCACCCCCAGCGCTCCAGCGACCTCGCGCGCCTACCCGCCGGTGCTGCCGACGGCGACGCCTGCTCCGCGGGCGACCCCGCCCGCGACGGGCGACCCGACCGACGAGCCGGTCGTCGAGGTGCCCGACGACCCGATCGTCGACCCCGAACCCGAGGAGCCGACGGAGCCGTCGCCCGAGCCCGAGGAGCACGACGACGATCACCCGGGTCGTGGGCAGGGCCCGAAGAAGCCGAAGGGCTGACCGGCCGCGACCGGCGGAACCGGGCGAGCAGGCGGCGCCCCGCGGCATCCACCGGGGCTTTCACAGGCCGGGGGACTACCCTGAAGCGTGACTTCTGAAGAACTTCCCGCCCCGGCCGAGGCTCCCGCAGAGCCCGCCGCGACGACATTCGCAGACCTCGGTCTCGACGGGGCGGTGCTCAAGGCGCTCGACGACGTCGGCTACGAGACCCCCTCCGCCATCCAGGCTGCGACCATCCCCACCCTGCTCGCGGGGCGCGACGTCGTCGGCCTCGCCCAGACCGGCACCGGCAAGACGGCCGCGTTCGCACTGCCCATCCTCGCCCGCCTCGACCTCTCGCAGAAGACGCCGCAGGCCCTCGTGCTCGCCCCCACCCGCGAACTCGCGCTGCAGGTGTGCGAGGCGTTCGAGAAGTACGCCGCGCACCTGAAGGGCGTGCACATCCTCCCCGTCTACGGCGGCCAGGGCTACGGCGTGCAGCTCTCGGCGCTGCGCCGCGGCGTGCACATCGTCGTCGGCACCCCCGGTCGCATCATGGACCACCTCGACAAGGGCACCCTCGACCTCTCGGAGCTCAAGTACCTCGTGCTCGACGAGGCCGACGAGATGCTCAAGATGGGCTTCGCCGAAGACGTCGAGACGATCCTCGCCGACACCCCCGACGACAAGCAGGTCGCCCTGTTCTCGGCGACCATGCCGGCCGCGATCCGCCGCATGTCGAAGCAGTACCTGCACGACCCCGAAGAGATCACCGTCAAGACGAAGACGCAGACCTCGGCGAACATCACGCAGCGGTCGCTGATCGTCGCGTACTCGCAGAAGGTCGACGCCCTCACCCGCATCCTCGAGGTCGAGAACTTCGAGGGCATGATCATCTTCGTCCGCACGAAGAACGTCACCGAGGAGCTCGCCGAGAAGCTGCGCGCCCGCGGATACGCGGCCGCCGCGATCAACGGCGACGTCGCGCAGGCCCAGCGCGAGCGCACGGTCGAGCAGCTGAAGAACGGCAAGCTCGACATCCTCGTCGCCACGGATGTCGCGGCCCGCGGCCTCGACGTCGAGCGCATCTCGCACGTCGTCAACTTCGACATCCCGACCGACCCCGAGCCGTACGTGCACCGCATCGGCCGCACCGGCCGAGCCGGCCGCACGGGCGACGCGATCAGCTTCGTGACTCCGCGCGAGCGCAGCCTCCTCGCCCGCATCGAGAAGACGACGAAGCAGCCGATGACCCCGATGACGCTGCCGAGCGTCGACGACGTCAACGTCACCCGCCTCGCCCGCTTCGATGACCGCATCACCGCGGCGCTCGAGCAGAACGAGCGCATCGAGGGCTTCCGCGACATCATCGCCCACTACCTGCGCCACCACGACGTGCCCGAGGTCGACGTGGCCGCCGCGCTCGCCGTGGTCGCCCAGGGCGAGTCGCCGCTGCTGCTCGAGCCCGAGCCCGAGCGGCCCGCACGCTTCGACCGCGACCGCGATCGTGGGCGCGACGACCGCGGCCGCGACCGCGACGACCGAGGCCGCGGCGGAGACCGGTACGACCGGGGCGAGCGCCCCGACCGCCGCCCCCGCGGCAGCGGCGTGCCGCTCGCGACCTACCGCATCGCCGTGGGCCGTCGTCACCGCGTCGAGCCCCGCCAGATCGTCGGCGCGCTCGCGAACGAGGGCGGCCTGAACCGCGACGACTTCGGCGCGATCCAGATCAAGCCCGAGTTCTCGCTCGTCGAACTGCCCGCCGACCTGCCTCGCGAGACCCTCGAGCGCCTCGACGGCACCCGCATCTCGGGGCGCCTCATCGAGCTGCGGCCCGACCGCGGTGCGCCGCGCCGCGGCGACCGCGACGGCCGTGGCGGGGGTTCGCGTTACCAGCGCGACGACCGGCCGCGTCGTGACGACCGGTACGACCGGCCGCGCCGCGACGACCGGTACGACCGCGACGACCGGCCGCGCCGCGACGACCGCGACGAGCGCCCGACGACCGACTCGAGGAGCGAAGCGGGCGACGACCGTCCGGCGCGCAAGCCCCGCCACAAGGGCACCCGCGACGAGTGAGCCGCACGACGGGTGAGTCGCGCGCGAGGCTGGGCTTCGCGGCGACCGCCGTGCTCGTGCTGCTCGCGGGCCTCGGCCTGCAGCTGCCGGGCCGCACGGTCGCGATCGACCTCGCGGGCAGCGCGCTCTACGCGTGCCTCGTCGGGCTCGTGGTCGCGATCGTCTGGCCGCGCCTGCCCGCCTGGGCGATCGCGGCCGCCGCGTTCGGCGTGGCGGCCGCGGTCGAGCTGTTGCAGCTGACCGGGCTGCCCGCCCGGATCGTCGAGGCGGTCCCGCCCGCGCGACTCGTGTTCGGCAGTTCGTTCGACCCGCTCGACTTCCTCGGCTACGCCCTCGGCGGCCTGCTGCTGCTCGCGCTCGTGCCGCTCGCGCGTGCGGTGGCGGCTCGGCGGGGTGAGACTCGCAGCTCGGCAGCCTGAACCCGGCGAGAGTCGGTGGTCTCGAGACGCGTCGCCGCTTCGCGTCGGCGCTCCTCGACCATCGAACCTGCCTGCGCGTTCTGCAGGATGAGCGCGGTGAGAGGTCCGCATGCAGGGGTGTCGTCCGTCTCATCCTGAATTGTGCGAGGGTGAGCCGAGCGTGACCCCGCGTGACGGCCGGTTCCGCCGTGTGACCGGCGCGGTCGCGGCATCCCGGGGGCCTGCCTAGCGTCGAGGCATGTCGCACCACGTCTCGCTCGTCGCCGTCTCGGGCAGCCTGCACTCGCCGTCCAAGACCACCGTGCTCGTCGGCGAGATCCTCGCCGAGTTCGCGGTCGCGCTCGCCGCGCAGCCCGGCGTCGAAGTCGAGACGCACCTCATCGAGCTCGGCGAGATCGGGCGCGAGTTCAGCGGCGCGCTGCGGCGCGACGAGCTGAGCCCGGCCGCGGAGGCGGCGATCCGCCGCATCGAGTCGGCGACGCTGCTCGTCGTCGCGAGCCCGGTCTACCGGGCGAGCTTCACGGGGCTCTTCAAGCACGTGTTCGACTTCGTCGGGCAGTACTCGCTCATCGACAAGCCGGTGCTGCTCGCCGCGACGGGCGGCAGCGACCGGCACGCGCTCATCATCGAGCACCAGCTCCGCCCGCTGTTCTCGTTCTTCCAGGCGCTGACCCTGCCGATCGGCGTCTACGCGAGCGACGGCGACTTCGTCGACTACCGGATCGCGTCGCCCCAGCTCCGCGAGCGCATCGCGCAGGCGGTGCAGCGCGGGGCGCCCGTGGTGCGGGGAACGCTGCCCGACCGGGTCTCGGAGTACGTCTCGACCTGGTGAGGAGGAGCGGTCGGGGTGGCGATACGCTCGCTCGGCCCGCTACTCGACCGACCCCGGCCCCGTCATGTGACGCCCGCTGTCCCCGTGTGACACCCGATTCCCCCGTGTGACGGGGTGGGCTCGCGGCATCCGATCGCCCTCCCTAGCGTCGGAGCCCGGGAGGTCGAAACATGACACGACTCATCATCGGCGCAATGGTCAGGGCGATCGGCGCGTATCCGTCGGGCTGGCGGTATCCGGGTGCGCATCGAGATCCGAGGGGGGATGCCGCGGTGCTGCGCCGCACGGCCGAGGTCGCCGAGCAGGCGCGCCTCGACTACCTGTTCTTCGGCGACTGGCTCGCCACCGGGCACGACCTCGAGTTCCGCGACCCGTACCTCGTGGCCCGCATCGACCCCCTGTCGGCGGTCACCTACCTCGCGGGGGTGACCGAGCGCATCGGCCTGATCGCGACGGCGAACACGAGCTACTCCGACCCGTTCACCCTGGCGCGGGCGACCGCCTCGGTCGACCTGCTGAGCGGCGGGCGCGCGGGCCTCAACCTCGTGACCGGCGCCGAGCCGAGGGCGGCCGGCAACCACGGTCGCGACTTCCACGCGGCGAACGAGACCCGCTACGACCGCGCGGTCGAGTTCGAGCACGTGCTGCGCCGCCTCTGGGACTCGTTCGAGGACGACGCGATCGTCGCGGATGCCGCGGCGGGCGTGTTCCTCGACCCGACGAAGCTGCACGCGACGGACTTCAACGGCCAGCACCTGAGCGTGACGGGGCCGCTGAACGTCGCGCGGCCCGTGCAGGGGCATCTGCCGATCGTGCACGCGGGCACCTCGCCGCGCTCGCGCCTCTTCGCCGCGCAGAACGCCGACCTCGCGCTCGTCGCGGTCAGCGACCTCGACCACGCGGTGCAGGTGCGCGAGGAGCTGCGGGCGCTCGCCTTCGAATCGGGCCGCGACGATCGCACCCTGAAGGTCATCGCGCCCGTGCTGCCGATCGTCGGCGAGACCCGCGAGCACGCGCAGTCGATCGCCGACGAGCTCAGCGAGCTCGTGCAGATCGCCGAGGACTGGCCCGACGGGCCGCCCGAGGCGTTCCCTGCGAACCGCTCGCTGGTCCAGCTCTCGACGCTCCTCGGCGTGGACGTCTCCGGGCTGTCGCCCGACCGGGCGGTCACCCCGGCGATCGTCGCCGAGTTCAGCGCCCCCGGCCAGGAGCTCGTCGAGATCGTCGCCGAGCGCACCGGGCGCAACCCCTCGGGCGAACGGCCGCCGACACTCCGACACCTCGTCGTTGCCGCCTCGGTGAACGCGTCGATGATCGTCGGCACCGCCGAGGACATCGCGACCGAGTTCGAGGCCTGGGGCGACGCGGGCGCCGTCGACGGCTTCAACGTGCTCTCCGCGATCCAGCCCGCCCAGTTCGACGCGTTCGCCCTCGGGGTCGTCCCGGAGCTGCAGCGACGCGGCGTGTTCCCGAGCGAGTACGAGGGCGAGACCCTTCGCGAGCACCTCGGCCTGGCCCGCCCCGACAACGTCCACGTGACGCCGGGTGACGCACCGTTGCCGCCGGTTTCCCGCGGTGACGGCAGGCGTCGAGGGGTGGTTGAGACGGGCGCGGGGCATCCGTAGCTTCGACGATCACACCCCGCACCCAGGGGCGAACGTCCCGCTTCCGAACCGAAGGAACCCACAGCACATGTCCACGAAGAACACGCGACTGATCGCCGCCGGCGTCGCCGCGCTCGCCGCGACCGGCCTGCTCGCCGGCTGCGCCGGGCAGGGCGCCCAGGGCACGGGCGCCGCCTCCGGCGACCCGGTCGCCGGCGGCACGCTCACCTACCTCGAGCACCAGCCCCACACGACGCTCTACCCGCCGCAGGCCGGCTTCTACCCGAACGGCGGCATCGTGAACAACATCACGGCGCGCCTCACCTGGCAGGACCCCGAGACCCTCGAGATCGAGCCGTGGGTCGCGACCGAGTGGTCGGTCAACGAGGATGCCACGGAATACACCTTCGAGCTCCGCGACGACGTCACCTTCTCTGACGGCACGCCGCTCGACGCCGCCGCCGTGGCGAAGAACTTCGACACCTACGGCCTCGGCGACCAGGCGCTCGGCCTCACCGTCTCCGAGGCGATCAACAACTACGCCGCGAGCGAGGTGGTCGACGCCGACACGGTGACCTTCACCTTCTCGGCGCCCGCACCCGGGTTCCTGCAGGCGACCTCGACGATCAACTCGGGGCTCGTCTCGCCCGAGACCCTCGATCGAAAGCTCGAGGACTGGGGCGCGGGCTCATCGACCGAGATCGTCGGCTCCGGGCCCTTCGTCGTCACCGAGGAGGAGATCGGCACCTCGCTGCACCTCGAGGCCCGTGAGGACTACGACTGGGCGCCGCCCTCGTTCGAGCACCAGGGCCGGGCGTACCTCGACGCCATCGACCTCATCGTCACCCCCGAGGACAGCGTGCGCATCGGCTCGCTGCTCGCGGGCCAGGCCGACGTCATCCGCTACGTGCAGGCCTTCGACGAGGCCCAGGTCGCGGACGCCGGCTTCGAGATCGTCGCCGCCCCCACCCGGGGCGTCAACAACTCGCTCGGGCTGCGGTTCACCAACCCGCTGCTCAGCGATCTGCGCGTGCGCCAGGCGCTCGTGCACGGCGTCGACGCCCAAGAGGTCGTCGACACGATCTTCACCGAGAACTACCCGGTCGCGACCTCGCAGCTCGCCGCGACGGCCGCCGGGTACACGGACGAGTCGGATGCACTCGCCTACGACCCCGAGCGTTCGGAGGAGCTGCTCGACGAGGCCGGCTGGACGCCCGGCGCCGACGGCATCCGCGAGAAGGACGGCGAACGGCTCTCGCTCACCGTCTACGAGGCCAAGCCGCAGCCGCTCTCGAAGCAGACGCTCGAGCTCGTGAGCCAGCAGCTCGCGAAGATCGGCGTCGAACTCGAGGTTAAGGCCGCCGACGCGGGCAGCTACGCCGAGGACATCCTCGACCCGCTGAAGACCCCGCTGTACCACTCGATGGTCGGACGCGCCGACAACGACGTGATCAAGAGCCAGTACTTCACGAAGAACCGCAACACGCTGCTCTCCGACGACGCGAAGCTCGACGAGCTCCTCCTGGCCGTGGCATCCGAGCCCGACCCCGCGAAGCGCGACGAGGCCTCGGCGGCCGTGCAGGACTACCTCACCGAGCAGGCGTACGTGATCCCGCTCTTCGAGGAGCCGCAGGTCTACGGCGCCGCGCCGTACGTGCACGGCTTCACGACCGAGGCGGTCGCCCGCCCGCTGTTCTACGACACCTGGGTCGACAAGCAGTAGCCGGTCCGTCGGTCGAGTAGGCCCGCCAGGGCCGTATCGAGACCACGCCGGCGGGTCTCGATACGGCTCCGCCTACTCGACCGGCGAACCCATCAGAAAGGAAGCGGACGATGGCCTACCTCGCACGCCGCTCCGGGCAGGCGCTCCTCGTGCTCGCGATCGCGTTCACCGCGACCTTCGTGCTGCTGCAGGCGCTGCCGGGCGACGCGATCCTGATCAAGTTCGAGAGCCCCGAGCTCGGCCTCTCGCCCGAGCAGATCGCCGAGATCCGCCAGAGCTACGGCGCCGACGTGCCCGTCTGGCAGCAGTACCTGCACACCGTCGCCGGATTCCTCGCCGGCGACTTCGGCACCTCGGTGCAGTACGGCACCCCGGTGCACGAGCTCATCGGCTCGGCGCTGCCCGAGACGCTCGCGCTCGCCGGGCTCGGGTTCCTCGTCGCGGTCGTGCTCGCCGTCGCCCTGGCCTTCCTCTCGACGCTCGCGCCGTTCGGCTGGCTTCGGCAGGCGCTGCGCTCGCTGCCCGGCGTGTTCGTCTCGGTGCCGGTGTTCTGGCTCGGCATCGTGCTCATCCAGGTCTTCTCGTTCCAGCTCCGGCTCGTGCCGGTCATCGGCGCCGACCCCGTTCAGGCGCTCATCCTGCCGGTGCTGACCCTCGCCATCCCGATCTCGGCCCCGCTCGCGCAGATCCTCGCCCGGGCGATCGACGACGTGCAGCTGTCGCCGTTCGTCGCGGTCGTGCGAGCGAAGGGCGCGAGTCCGGCCCGCGTGCTCTGGCGCGACGTCGCCCGCAACGCGACGCTGCCGACGATCACCATCGCGGGGGTGCTCATCGGCGAACTCATCGGCGGCGCGGTCGTCACCGAGACGGTCTTCGGGCGGGCGGGCATCGGCCGGCTCACGGAGCAGGCCGTCGCCAACCAGGATGTCGCGGTGCTGCAGGCGATCGTCATCCTCGCCGCGCTCGTGTTCGTCATCGTGAACCTCGCGGTGGATCTCGTGTACCCGATCCTCGATCCGCGGCTCAAGCGGAAGGCGGTGGCGGCATGAGCGTCGACGTGGAGCCGGTCGGTCGAGTCGGCGCCCCGGCGCCGTATCGAGACCATGCGACGGAGGGTCTCGATACGGTCGCTGCGCTCCCTACTCGACCGGCTGCGGGGGCAGCTCCTCGACCGGCCGAGAACGTGCGGCGGCGGCTCCGGGGCATCCGGCCCGGACTCGTGCTCGCCTGGATCGTGATCGCCGTGGCGATCGCGTGGGCGATCGTGCCGTGGCTGTTCACCGGGCAGGATCCGCTCGCGGGGGTGCCCGCCGACAAGCTGCAGGCGCCGAGCGCCGAGCACCTCTTCGGCACCGATGCGATCGGCCGAGACCTCTTCACCCGGGTCGTCTACGGCGCGGTGCACTCGCTCTCGGGCGCGTTCGTCGCCGTCACCGTCGGACTCGTCGGCGGCACCCTGCTCGGCGTGCTCGCGGGCTCCCTCGGCGGGGCGGTCGACGCGGTCGTCATGCGGCTCGTCGACGTGCTCCTCGCGATCCCCGGGCTGCTGCTCGCGCTCAGCATCATCATCCTGCTCGGCTTCGGCACCGTGAACGCGGCGATCGCGGTCGGCGTCGGCTCCATCGCCGCCTTCGCCCGGCTCTCGCGCTCGGAGGTCGTGCGGGTGCGCCAGGCCGACTACGTCGAGGCCGCGATCGGTTCGGGTGCGCGGCTGCACGCCGTGCTCTTCCGGCACGTGCTGCCGAACTCGCTCACCTCGGTCGTGGGCCTCGCGGCCTTGCAGTTCGGCACCGCGATCCTCGCGATCTCGACGCTCGGGTTCCTCGGCTACGGTGCCCCGCCGCCGACGCCCGAGTGGGGCCTGCTCATCGCCGAGGGGCGCAACTACGTCGCGACCTCGTGGTGGCTCACCGTGCTGCCCGGCCTCGTCGTCGTCGCGGTCGTGCTCAGCGCCAACCGCATCAGCCACGCCCTCGGGAGGACCCGATGACCACGAACGCCGCAACGCCCCTGCTCGCCATCGAGCACCTCGACGTCGCATACGCGACTGGCGGGGCCGGCCGCGACGGCCTCCGCCGCGTGGTGCACGACGTGTCGTTCGAGGTGGCCCCCGGCGAGGTCGTCGCCCTCGTCGGCGAGTCGGGTTCGGGCAAGACGACCACCTCGAGCGCCGTGCTCGGGCTGCTGCCCGGCGGCGGCCGGATCGAGGGCGGCGCGATCCGCCTCTCGGGCACCGATCTCGCCGGCTGGAGCGACCGCCGCCTCGAATCGGTGCGCGGCGCCCGCATCGGCTACATCCCGCAGGACCCGGTCTCGTCGCTCAACCCCGTGCGGCCGATCGGCGTGCAGCTCGCCGACACCTTCCGCATCCACGGCCGGGGCGATCGTCGCAGCATCCGGGGCCGCGTGCTCGAACTGCTCGACCGCGTCGGCCTCGACGACCCGGCGCTCCGCGCGAGGCAGTACCCGCACGAGCTGTCGGGCGGCATGCGCCAGCGCGTGCTCATCGCGAACGCGGTCGCGCTTGAACCCGAGCTCGTGATCGCCGACGAGCCGACGAGCGCACTCGACGTCACCGTGCAGCGGCGCATCCTCGACCTCATCGACGAACTGCGCCGCGAGCGCGGCACGGCCGTGCTGCTCGTCACCCACGACCTCGGCGTCGCCGCCGAGCGGGCCGAGCGCGTCGTCGTCATGCAGCACGGCCGCATCGTCGAGCAGGGCGGCACCGAGCAGCTCATCGACGCGCCCGTCGAGGCGTACACGCGCCGGTTGCTGGCGGATGCCCCGGGGCTGGCCGAGCATCCGTTCCGCCACCCCCGTCCGCCGCTCTACCTGCGCGACCCCGGGGTGGCCGCGGCCGAGAACCCCTTCGTGCTCGAGGCATCCGGGCTCGTGAAGGAGTTCTCGCTCGGCCGGGGGCGCGAGCCGTTCCGCGCGGTCGACGACGTCTCGTTCCAGGTGCTGCGCGGTACGACGCACGCGATCGTGGGGGAGTCGGGTTCGGGCAAGACGACGACGGCGCGCATCATCGCGCGATTCGTCGAACCCGATTCGGGCACCGTTTCGCTCGGCGCGCGCGGCGGCGGGGCCTCGCTCGAGGTGACCGCGCTCGCGGGCGCCGCGAAGCGGGAGTTCCGCCGTCGGGTGCAGCTCGTCTACCAGAACCCGTTCGCCTCGCTCGACCCGCGGCAGACCGTCGCAGAGATCATCGCCGAGCCGCTGCGGAACTTCGGCATCGGCGACCGGCGCAGCCGGGCCGAGACGGCACGCGACCTCATCGAGCGGGTCGCGCTGCCCGCCGACGTCGCCGGCCGGCGGCCCGCCGAGCTCTCGGGCGGGCAGCGCCAGCGAGTGGCGATCGCACGCGCGCTCGCACCCGAACCCGAGCTCGTCATCCTCGACGAGGCCGTCTCGGCGCTCGACGTCACCGTGCAGGCGCGCATCCTCGAGCTCCTCGAGCGCCTGCAGGAGGAGCTCGGGCTCAGCTACCTGTTCATCTCGCACGACCTCGCCGTCGTCGCGCGGATCAGCCACTCGGTCTCGGTGATGCGGCGCGGCCGCGTCGTCGAGCAGGGGGCGACCGAGCAGGTGTTCGACGCGCCGCAGCACGAGTACACCCGCGAACTGCTCGCCGCGGTGCCCCGGCGGGCGGTGCGGTTCGACGCGGCCGGCTTCGCCGCCGACGACCACGACGCCCCCACCGCTCCCGACGCGCTCGACCCGACCGACGTCTCACTCGCCGTCTCCACAGGAAAGGCCCTCGCATGACCCGCATCGGATTCTTCACCCGCCTGCTCGACGACGCCGGCCCCGCCGAGCGCTACCGCATCGCGACCGAGCAGATCGTCGCGGCCGAGCGCCACGGCTTCGACTCGGCCTGGGTTGCGCAGCACCACTTCCACGCCGCCGAGGGCGGGCTGCCGTCGCCGTTCGTGCTCCTCGCGCACGTCGCCGCGCAGACCTCCCGCATCCGGCTCGGCACGGGCGTCGTGACGCTGCCCCTCGAAGACCCGGTGCGGGTCGCCGAGGACGCGGTCGTGCTCGACCTCGTCTCCGGCGGCCGCGCCGAGCTCGGCCTCGGCTCGGGCTCGACGCCCGCCTCCTTCCTCGCCTTCGGCGAACGCTCGGAGGACCGGGGGCGCGTCTTCGGCGAGAAGATCGACTCCCTCGTCGCCGCGCTCGCGGGCGGGGCGCTCGGCGACGACGCCAACCGCCTGCAGCCGCCCGGCCGCGACCTGCTGGGCCGCGTCTGGCAGGCGACGTTCTCGCCCTTCGGCGGCACGCGCGCCGGTCGCGCCGGTCACGGCCTGATGCTCTCGCGCACCCAGCCGAGACCGTCGGATGCTCCGCGCGCGACCCTCTCGGACGTGCAGCAGCCGGTCGTCGACGCCTACCTCGAGGCGCTGCCGCACGGCGTGCCCCCGCGAATCCTCGCGTCGCGCACGCTCTTCGTCGCCGACTCGCGCGAGGAGGCCCGCCGCCACGCCGAGGTCGGGCTGCGTCGCGCCGCCGTGGGCTTCACCCGTCAGGGCCAGCCGCCGGCGGGCGACACCCTCGACGACCTCATCGCCGCCTACGACACGCACGTCGGCACGGTCGACGAGGTGATCGAGTCGCTCTCGCGCGACGCGGTCGCCGCGCAGGCGAGTGAGGTCGCCTTCCAGGTGCACTCGGTCGACCCGCCGCACGAGCTCGTGCTGCGCTCCATCGAGCTCATCGCCCGCGAGGTGGCGCCGGCCCTCGGCTGGGGTGCGACGGCGCCGGCCGCCGCGCTCGCCCGCTGAGCCGGCCCTGGAACGAGGAAGACCTCGAAGAGCTCGAACCGCCCCCGGAACCACCGACGACAGAAAGGCACCGAAATGACCGACCTCATCGACCGACTCGCGGGGGTGACCCCCGGTACCGCCGCCGACGCGCTGCGCCGGCACCGGCCGGCCACCCGCGACAACGCCCAAGCGAGCTACGACGCCCTGTTCACCGCGATCGACGAGACGCACGCGAGCCTCGCCGAGCGGGCCGCCGTCGCGCAGTTCGTCGCGATCCTGCACGACGACGAGGTGGCGACCGCGCACTACGGTGCCCTCACCCGCACCGCGGGCGGCGACACCGGCGACGCCCTCGCCGAGGCGGTGGCCGACCTCGCCGGTTCGGTGCGCACGACCGGCCCGTACGGCGACTACCCGACGGCCGCGCTCGCCGCCGAGAACCGCGACGGGCTCCGGCTCGCAGTCGCGGCCGACGACCCGGCCCGTGCGGCGCTCGGCGACCGGATCACCGCCGCCCTCGAGCACGCGCACCTGCTCGTGTTCCGCCCGCGCGAGGCCTCGCCCGAGGCGCTCGCCGCGCTCGCCGCAGCCGGCTGGTCGAGCGACGGCATCGTGACCCTCTCCCAGCTCGTGTCGTTCCTCGCATTCCAGTTGCGCGTCGCCGCCGGGCTCCGACTCCTCACGACGGAGGACGCAGCATGACCGACCACGCCACGCACGAGGCCGCCCGGGTGCTCGGGCACCCCGAGGCATCCACCCCCGAGGTCTTCACCCAGGCCGAGCTCGGCTGGGTGCCCTGGCTCGAACCGGCCGACGAGGCGACGCTCACCGAGCGCCAGTACGAGGGCCTCGTCGACCGGGCGCGGGCGAAGAGCGACTACTTCCGGCTGCTCGCGCGCGACCCCGACATCCTGAAGGCGCGCACCCTCACCGACAAGGACATCTTCTACAACGCGAAGGACGGCCTGCCGCGAGCCGAGCGCGAGCTCGCCGCGGCCGCGACGAGCCGGGCCAACGGCTGCATCTTCTGCGCCTCGGTGCACGCGCGGTTCGCGACGCACCACTCGAAGCGCCACGATGACGTGCAGCGGCTGCTCGACGAGGGCGTCGACGGCGAGCAGGATGCCGCGTGGCGCGCCGTCATCGACGCCGCCGTCGCGCTCGCGGCCACCCCGCCGCGGCTCGAGCGCAGGCACCTCGACGCCCTCCGCGAGGTCGGGTTCGACGAGCAGGCGGTGTCCGACGTCATCCACTCGGCCGCGTTCTTCAACTGGGCGAACCGGCTCATGCTGTCGCTCGGCGAGCCGACGAACCCGCCGGTCGAGTAGCGAGCGCCGGCGAGCGTATCCAGACCTCGACCCCGCCTCGACCCCTCGTGTTTCCGTTTGTTGCGCGCCGTGACGGCCCGCGTCACGAAGGGTTGAGGCGGGCCGGGGCCATCCGTAGCGTCATGCGCACCCACGCACCGAGGAGAGTCCTGTGATCGCCACCGAGTCGACCGCCGCCCGCACCGCGCGCACGTCGGAGTCGACGGCGATGATGACGAGCGCAGCGCCCGAACCCCCCGGCCCGCTCGCGCAGCTCGTCGACGCCGGGCTCGAGGTGCCCGTGCTCGGCGGCCGCGTCGTGCGGCACGTCAACCTCGACACCGCCGCCTCGGCGCCCGCGCTCGCCGCGGTCGCCGCGCACGTCGCCGAGGTGCTGCCGTTCTACGCGAGCGTGCACCGCGGCACCGGGTACCCCTCGCAGCAGACGACCGCGCTCGTCGAGGCCGCCCGCGCGACCGTCGCCCGGCACGTCGGCGCCCGCGACGACGACCTCGTCGTGTTCACCCGCAACACCACCGACGCCCTCAACCTGCTCGCCGCCGCCGTGCCCGGCGACACCGTGGTGCTCGACCTCGAGCACCACGCGAACCTGCTGCCCTGGCGCGAGGGCGCCCGCCGCGTCGTCGTCGCGCAGCCCACGATCGACGCGACCCTCGACGCGCTCGACGTCGAGCTCGCCCGATGTCCCGCGGCGCTCCTCACCGTGACGGGCGCCTCGAACGTCACCGGCGAGGTGCTGCCGATCGACCGGCTGGCCGCACTCGCCCACGCGCACGGCGCCCGCATCGCCGTCGACGCCGCGCAGCTCCTGCCGCACCGCAGGGTCTCGCTCGAGGCATCCGGCATCGACTACCTCGCCTTCTCGGGGCACAAGGCGTACGCGCCCTTCGGCTCGGGCGCCCTCATCGGCCGCGCCGACTGGCTCGACGCTGCGCCCGCCCACCTCGCCGGCGGCGGCGCCGTCGAGTCGGTCGCCCTCGACCGCGTCGCCTGGAAGCAGGGCGCCGCCCGCCACGAGGCCGGCACCCCCAACGTCATCGGCATCGCGGCGATCGCCCGCGCACTCGGCGAACTCGAGCGCCTCGGCGACGACGCCCGCGACGCCCACGAGCGCGCCCTCACCGAACGGCTGCACGCGGGCCTCGCCCGGCAGCGCGGCGTGCGCGTCGTCCGCGGATTCGACGACGCCGACGACCGGCTCGGCATCGCCACCCTCGAACTCGAACGCGGATCGGTCGGGCTCCTCGCCGCGGCGCTCGGCGCCGAGCACGGCATCTCCGTGCGGGCCGGGCGCTTCTGCGCGCACCCCTTCTTCGACCGGGTCGCGACCCGCGCGAACGGGCTTCGGGCGAGCCTCGGCGCCGGATCCTCGGCCGACGACGTCGACCGGTTCCTCGCTGCGCTCGCGCGGCTCATCGCCGACGGCCCGGCGCACGCGTACGACCGCGGGCCCGAGGGGTGGCATCCGCTCGTCGACGATCGGCCGCGACCCGTCTTCTGAGGCGGCGGCTCACCCCGCCGGCAGGGCGGAGCGCTTCGCGCTGCGCAATTCAGGATGAGCGGGGCGAGAGGCCTCGTGCCGGGCGCATCGGGGCGCTCGTCCTGAAGAGTGCGCGCGGATGCCGCAGACGGGGGACTGTTCGAACGCTTGTCCGCGGGCTAGCGTCGGCATCGGAGGGGCCTTGACGAGCGACGACGCGGAACTCGAGGCGCGGGCCGACGCCCTGCGCCGGATCGTCTACGGCACTCCCGAGGGATTCGCCTCGGGCGCCGCCGACGAACTCGAGTCGGTCGAGGCCGAGCTCGCTCGGCATGCCGACGAGCGGGAGCGGGCGCGGGCGGCGACGGCCGCGGCGGCCCGTGCCGAGGCCGGAGGTCCCGACGAGCGGCGGCCCGGCGAGGCATCCGCGCGCCCCGATGCCGGAACCGAACCGGCCGCAGACGGTGGCGACGCCACCGCAGCCGGAGTCGTCGCCCGCGCCGCGATGGAGGATGCCCCGGAGACAGGGCACCCCGTGGCATCCGCGACCGGCACTCGACGGCCAGGCCGACTCGGCACTCGCGTCGCGAGCGGGCTCGCCATCGCGGCGGTGCTCGCGGGATTCGCCGTGACCGGTGCGATCGCGGTGATCTCGGTCGCGACCCCGCCGCGCGGTCTGGCCGTGTTCGACCGGCCGCAGGAGCACGACGACGAGAACCTCACCGTCGCGCTCGGCGCGCAGGCCGACACCGTGCGCCGCATCGACGAGGTGCTCGGCCGTGGCTTCTGGGCGTACCTCAACGGGATCGACCAGGTCTGCCTCTCGGTCGTCCCGGTGGGCACGAGCCTCGTCGAACGCGGCGAGTGCGCCTCGCGGGAGCGCTTCGAGGAGCACGGCATCATGGTGCAGTACGCGGCCACCGAACTCGGGCCGCACCGGCCCGACGGCATGGGCGAGCGGGACGTGGTCGTCATCTCCTGGTCGGCCGAGAGCGAGGGCGTCACGTGGGAGCTCGTGCTCATCGACCCGCCCGCGTCGGACCGGATGACCTACGAGGAGTGGTCGAACCGCCCGGTCGCGCGCTAGGGATGCCCCGCCTCGCGAGCCCGTTCGTAGACTGGAGTCGCACGAGGGGAGATGCATGCAGCCGCTGGTCGAGTCCGAAGTCCGGGCGGTGTTCGGCAACGCCGACGCCTCGGAGCTCGAGCAGCTCTCGTTGCCGGTGAAGTTCTTCGTCACCGAGTGGGCGCATCTCGACGCGTTCGCGTGGCGCGACCCGCGCATCTCCTCGCGCGGGTACCTCGTCACCGAGCTCGACGGCGAGCCCGCCGGCATCGTGCTGCGCAGCGCCGAGCGCACCGGTTCGCGGCACCGCGCCGCCGTCTGCAACCTCTGCCACACCCACCAGCCCGGTGACCAGGTCTCGCTGTTCTCGGCCCGTCGCTCGGGTGCGGCGGGAGCCCGCGGTGACAGCATCGGCACCTACATCTGCGGCGACCTCGGCTGCCAGGAGACGGTGCGGCTGGGCCGTCCGCCGGCGCCGTCCGAGGTCTTGCCGAGCGCGCACGAGCTCGAACGCATCGAGGGGCTCGCGCGGCGCACCCGGGCCTTCGTGGCCGACGTGCTCGGGGCGTAGCGGGCGCTGCGGCGGGTGCAGGAACCGGTGCGGCCGCAGCCGCGCCCGCGCCCGCGCCTCAGCGCATCGCGTCGGCGTCGACCGCCTCGAGCGTCGCCCGCTTCGCGACCCGCCCGTCGCCCGAGGACCGGCCGGTGAGGCGGCGTCCGATCCAGGGGAGCACGAACTCGCGGTAGTACGCGGCGGTGTTGCGGCTGCGCGGCCCCGGGGGAGCGGCCGCGACCTCCTCGACGCCCCACTCGACCGGCACCGGCACGCCGAGCGCGGTGAGCACGTTCGACGCGACGCGCGCGTGGCCGAGCGCGTTGAGGTGCAGCTTGTCGGGCGACCAGTAGCGGATGTCGCGGAGCCCGCGGTCGTTGAAGTTGTCGACGAAGGTGACGCCGTCGAGCGAGCCGAGGTCGACGAGCGCGGTGGTGAGGCGGGCGCCGCGGCTGTCGAAGACGCGACCCATCGGCAGGTGGTCGGTCGGGTTCGCGCCGCTCAGCATGAGGACGTGGATGCCGGCGCCGCGGATGCGGTGGATCGCCTCGCGGAAGCGGACGGCGGTGGCCTGTTCGTCCATGCGGGGGCGCAGCATGTCGTTGCCGCCGCCGTTGAAGCTCAGCAGCTCGGGCTTCAGGGCGATGGCCGTCTCGAGCTGTTCGTCGATGATGGGGCCGAGCTTGCGGCCGCGGATCGCGAGGTTGGCGTAGCCGATCGGTTCGCGGGCGTGCTTCGCGAGCCCGACGGCGACGAAGTCGGCCCAGCCCCGCACGCTGCCGTCGGGGAGTTCGTCGCCGACGCCCTCGGTGAAGCTGTCGCCGATCGCCGCATACGAATGGAACATGCCTCCACGGTAGCGCGGTGTCGGCTCCCCGGCTCAGCTCGCGGGGTGCTCGATCTCGCAGTCGGCGCCCGGGTAGAGCAGCGTCTCGTGGCCGTCGTCGAAGCGCACGAGGTACGGGGGCCCGCCGTTCTCGCCCCTCACTTCGAGGATCTCGCCGTGCCGGTCGGTCTGGCCGACCTGCTTGCCGTGGATGACGAGGCGTTCGCCGACCGTCGCGTTCATCGCAACCCCCTTCGACGCCTCCAGCGTACGCTCGGGCATCGCGAGCGGGAAGGGGCGACGGCCCGCCCCGACCTGCATCCGCCCTTCCGAAGGCGGGTCCGGCCCGCTAGGGTGGGTCGAACTGGGTCAAGCGTCCCAGTTGGTGACGGACAGTGAGGTTCATGATGCAGGATGCCCCGACCACGCGTGCGACGACGGCCGAGCCGGCCGCGGCGGCGTCCGCGCTGCGCCTGCCCGAGGGCTTCCGCTTCGGCGCCGCGACGGCCGCGTTCCAGATCGAGGGCGCGGTGGATGCCGCGGGGCGCGGCCCGAGCATCTGGGACACCTTCACCGCGGTGCCCGGCAACGTCATCGACGGAACGAACGCCCTCGTCGCCGCCGACAGCTACCGGCGCTTCGCCGACGACGTCGCCCTGCTCGCCGAGCTCGGCGCGAGCGACTACCGCTTCTCGATCGCCTGGCCGCGGGTGCAGCCGAGCGGCAGCGGCCCCGCGAACGCCGCGGGCCTCGACTACTACGAGCGGCTCGTCGACGCGCTCGCCGAGGCCGACATCGCACCGCTGCCCACCCTCTACCACTGGGACCTGCCGCAGCCGCTCGAAGACGCCGGCGGCTGGCTCGTCCGCGACACCGCACTGCGGTTCGCCGACTACGTCGGGCTCGTGCTCGACCGGCTCGGCGACCGGGTCGGCCGGTGGATCACCCTCAACGAGCCCGCGATGACGACCCTCGAGGGCTACGCCCTCGGCACGCAGGCGCCCGGGCGGCAGCTCATGCTCGACGCGCTGCCGACGGTGCACCACCAGCTGCTCGGGCACGGGCTCGCGGTGGCGGCGATCCGGGCTGCGGGCTCGGGCTCGCGGTCGGGCCCCGCCGAGGTCGGCATCACGAACAACCACACCCTCGTCGTGCCCGCGAGCGACGCCCCCGCCGACCTCATGGCCGCGGGCGCATTCGACCTCATCTACAACCGCATCTTCGCCGGCCCCGTGCTCACCGGCGCATACCCCGACCTGTCGGCCTTCGGGCTCGAGCAGTTCCCCGGGCTCGAGGAGGGCGACCTCGAGCTCATCTCGGCGCCGCTCGACTTCTACGGGGTGAACTTCTACAACCCGACGTACGTGGCCGCGCCCGCCGCCGACTCGGAGTTCGCTGCCGCCGGCCTGCCGTTCGAGCCGGTCGCTCCGCCCGAGGGCACGCCGCTCACGGGCTTCGACTGGCCCATCGTGCCGAGCGCGTTCACCGAGCTCCTCGTGGGCCTCCGCCGCGACTACGGCGACGCGCTGCCGCCCGTGGTCATCACCGAGAACGGGGCGTCGTTCGTCGACGAGGTGGTCGTGGCATCCGACGGCGCCCGTGCCGTGCACGACGCCGAACGCGTCGCCTACCTCGACGGCCACCTGCGCGCCGTCGCCGACGCGATCGAGCAGGGCGTCGACGTGCGCGGCTACTTCGCCTGGTCGCTCATGGACAACTTCGAGTGGGCGCAGGGCTACACGCAGCGGTTCGGCCTCGTGCACGTCGACTTCGAGACCGGCGAACGCACTCCCAAGGACTCGTTCGCCTGGTACCGCGACCTCATCGCCGCGCAGCCGCGCTGACGAGCGCCGCAGCTTCGGAGATCGCCACCGATTCGGAGCCTCGCACTCGAAGCGGCCGATCCTGTGGTGATCTCCGAAGCTACGGCGAGGCGGCGCGCGTCAGCGCGCCTACTCGACCGCGAGCAGTGCCGCCCACAGGTCGGCGCGCGCGTGGAACCCCGAGAGATCGCGGCCGAGGAGCCGCTCGGCGAGGGCGATGCGGCTGCGCACGGTGTGGCGGTGCACGCCGAGCGCCTGCGCGGTCGCGTCGAACTGCCCGCCGTGCTCGAGCCAGGTGCGGGTGGTCACGACGAGCGAGGTGCCGTTCGCCGCGTCGTGCTCGGTGAGGGGGGCGAGCGTCGCGCGGGCGACGGCACGGGCGTCGGTGCGCGCGAGGAACGCCAGCACGCCCTGACGGCTGATCTCATCGAAGGCGACGACGACGGGTCCGCCCTCGCGGGCCCGTTCGAGCGCGCGCATCGCCTGCTCATGGGCCTGCGCGACGGCCCCGCCGCCGACCGGGTCGGAGACGCCGACGGGCACCTCGAACTCGGTCGAGATCTCCTCGGCGAGAGCGGCGTCGGCCTCTTCGACGAGGAGCACGAGCTGCTCGTCGTCGCGGCCGAAGAACAGCCGCCCGCCGCGCTCCTCGACGCGGAGCTCGAGCAGTTCGGTGAGGCGGTCGGCCTGGGTGAGCGGCGCGTCGGTCACCATGACGCGGAGCGGCGGTTCGGGCAGCGGCCCCCACATCTCGGCCGAGACGCGCTCGGCGAGGGTCGTGTCGCCGGCGAGGATGCCGCTCAGCAGCCCCGATCGGAGGTGTCCGCGTGCGCGGTCGAGGTCGCGGTTCTGCTCGAGGGCGAGGCCCGCGAGCGCGATGACCGAGGTGACGACCTCGCGGCCGGCCTGGTCGAGTTCGGCGGAGTCGCCGATCGCGAGCACGCCGCGGAGCGCCCCGCCGCCGCCGAGGGTCTGCAGGGTCATGCGCTGGGGTGCGTCGGTCGACTCGGCGGCGAGCAGGGTGCGGCTCGCGCGCTGGCCGCGGCGCAGCATCGTGCGGGCCTCGCCGACGACCTCGCCGAGGGCGGGCTGAGCGAGCCCGCCCTCGGGGGCCTCGCGGTCGAGCGAGCCGGTGGCGTCGACGAGCCCGACCCAGGTGCCGAGCCGGTGCGAGAGCTCGGTGAGCGTCGCCGAGAGTCCGTCGGGGCGGAGCGCCGCGAGCGAGATCGCGCGCTGCGCGGAGAGCGCCCACGCCTGCCGTGCGTACGCGTCCTCGGCGATGAGGTCGGCGACGGTGCGGGCGATCGCGATGAAGGGGGTGCGGTAGGGCACCTCGAAGAGCGGCAGCCCCTGCGCGAGGCAGGCGGCGACGAGCGTCTCGGGGGTGCCCGCACGGATCACCTCGGTGCCGAAGCCGAGCGCCGCGATGCCGCGCTCGCGGAGGCGGCGCACGTACGTCTCCGCGAACTCGGCGTCGGCCCCGGCGGGCTCGGCATCGGACGGCCCGCGCTCGGCGAACTGGGTGCCGGTCGTCAGCAGCACGTGCCCGGCGTCGAGGAACGGGGTCGGATCGGCGAGGTCGGAGCTGTGCGCCCACACGACGGGGGCGTCGAGGGCGCCGTCGGGCAGGGCGCCTTCGGGGGTCAGCAGCCCGAGGGCGAGCTCGGGGCGGTCGAGCAGGGTCTGCACGGTCGGCTTCACGGGACTCCTCGGGGCGACGGCGCTGGGGGCCGGGTCGTTGGTTCCGCCTGAGCGGTACCCAGAGTGTACGCCATGTCGAAGAAGGGGATGCTTCGTGTACACGCGGGCGCCGTGGCATCCGCCCTGCCCGACCTACCATCGACGCATCAGCCACCGTCGTCACATTGCATCGGAGCAGCCATGACCCTCGTCGACACCCCGGCCACCACCATCCCCGGCGGCCCCGCACTCGCTCAGGAGCGCCGTCTCGTCACCGCGATCCCCGGCCCCCGCTCGCAGGAGCTCATCGCCCGCAAGGCGCAGGCCGTCGCCGCGGGCGTCGGCCACACCCTGCCCATCTCGGTCGTCGCCGCAGGCGGCGGCGTGGTCGTCGACGCCGACGGCAACTCGCTCATCGACCTCGGCTCGGGCATCGCCGTCACCGGTGTCGGCAACTCGGCCCCGCGCGTCGTCGAGGCCGTCTCGGCGCAGCTGAACGCCTTCACCCACACCTGCTTCACCGTCTCGCCGTACGAGGGCTACGTCGCCGTCGCCGAGAAGCTCAACGAGCTCACCCCCGGCGACCACGAGAAGCGCTCGGCCCTCTTCAACTCGGGCGCAGAGGCCGTCGAGAACGCGATCAAGATCGCGCGCCACTACACGAAGAAGCAGGCCGTCGTCGCGTTCGACCACGCCTACCACGGCCGCACGAACCTCACCATGGGGCTCACCGCGAAGAACATCCCGTACAAGAGCGGCTTCGGCCCGTTCGCGCCCGAGGTGTACCGCGCCCCCCTCAGCTACCCGTTCCGCGACGGCGGCCTCGACGGCCGTGAGGCCGCGGCCCGCGCGATCCTCCAGATCGAGAAGCAGGTCGGCGTCGAGAACCTCGCCGCGATCATCATCGAGCCCATCCAGGGCGAGGGCGGCTTCATCGTCCCCGCGCAGGGCTTCCTCGCCGCGCTCGTCGAGTGGGCGAACGAGAACGGCGTCGTCTTCATCGCCGACGAGGTGCAGACCGGCTTCGCCCGCACCGGCGCCTGGTTCGCGAGCGACCACGAGGGCATCGTGCCCGACGTCATCGTCACCGCGAAGGGCATCGCCGGCGGCCTGCCGCTGTCGGCCGTCACCGGCCGCGCCGAGATCATGGACTCCGCCATGGCCGGCGGCCTCGGCGGCACCTACACGGGCTCGCCCATCGCCTGCGCCGCCGCGCTCGCGACGATCGAGACCTACGAAGAGGACGGCCTCATCGAGCGCGCCAAGGAGATCGGCTCGGTGCTGATCGGCCGCCTGAACGCCCTCCGCACGGCCGACCCCCGCATCGGCGACGTCCGCGGCCGCGGCGCCATGGTCGCGATCGAGCTCGTCGACCCGGCGACCGGTGCGCCCGACGCCGCCCTCACGGGCAAGGTCGCGAAGTACGCGCACGAGCAGGGCGTCATCCTGCTCACGTGCGGCACCTACGGCAACGTGATCCGCTTCCTCCCGCCGCTCACCATCTCCGACGAGCTCCTCATCGAGGCCCTCGGCGTCGTCGCGGAGGGTCTCAAGCAGGCATGAGCACCGTGATCGACAACGTCGTCGCCGCCCACGCAACTCCCATCGCGACCCCGCTCGACGACGCACGCTCGCAGCTGGCCGAGGCCATCGGCCTGCTCGGCTTCTCCGAGGGCACCCACCAGATGCTCGCGACTCCCCGTCGCGAGCTCACGGTGGCCGTGCCGCTGCGCCGCGACTCGGGCGAGACCGTGCTGTTCACCGGCTACCGGGTGCAGCACAACTTCAGCCGCGGCCCCGCCAAGGGCGGCCTGCGCTACGCACCGAACGTCGACATCGACGAGGTGCGGGCGCTCGCCATGTGGATGACCTGGAAGTGCGCCCTGCTCGACGTGCCGTACGGCGGCGCGAAGGGCGGCATCGCGATCGACCCCCGCGAGCACTCCAAGGCCGAGCTCGAGCGCGTGACCCGTCGCTACACGAGCGAGATCCTGCCGATCATCGGCCCGGAGCGCGACATCCCCGCGCCCGACATCGGCACCGACGAGCAGACGATGGCCTGGATCATGGACACCTACTCCGTGAACAGCGGATTCACGGTGCCCGGCATCGTGACCGGCAAGCCCATCGCGCTCGGCGGTTCCCAGGGGCGCGCGAGCGCGACGTCGCGTGGGGTCACGCACATCGCGCTCGCGGCGCTCCGCCACGCCGGCATCACCCAGTCGCAGGCCACCGCGGCCGTGCAGGGCTTCGGCAAGGTCGGTGCGGATGCCGCGCGGTTCCTCTCCGAGGCGGGCGTCACCGTGCAGGCCGTGAGCGACCAGTACGGTGCCGTGTTCAACGCCGCCGGCCTCGACATCGAGGCGCTCAGCGCCCACGTGCGCGAGACGGGTGCGGTCGTCGGCTTCACCGGCGCCGAGGCGCTCGACGGTGCGGCCCTGCTCGAGATCGAGGTCGACCTGCTCGTGCCCGCCGCCGTCGAAGGCGTGCTGCACGAGGGCAACGCGGCCCGCGTCCAGGCGAAGGTCATCGTGGAGGGCGCCAACGGCCCGACCACGCCCGCGGCCGACCGCATCATGCGCGAGCGCGGCATCCTCGTCGTTCCCGACATCCTCGCGAACGCCGGCGGCGTGATCGTCTCGTACTTCGAATGGGTGCAGGCGAACCAGGCCTACTGGTGGCGCGTCGACGAGGTCGAGGCCAGACTGGAGGAGCGGATGCTCAGCGCGTGGCAGCACGTGCTCGGCTACGCGAACTCGCGGAACCTGTCGCTCCGCACCGCCGCCACCGCGCTCGCGGTGGAGCGCGTCGCCGAAGCGCACAAGCTGCGCGGCCTCTACCCCTGATCCGGATTCCTTCCCCGAGTCGCCCGCTCCATTCGGGATCGGGCGACTCGGAGGCATCCGGACCCGCAGCACATCGCACAACTGCACGAATCGAACGGGAAGTCACACATGACGAACGCAACGCTTGAAGCCACGGTGCTCGACAAGGTCGAGACCGGCCTCTTCATCGGCGGCGAGTGGGTGCCGGCCGAGGGCGGCAAGACCCTCGCCGTCATCGACCCCGCCACGGGCGACACCATCAAGGAGATCGCCGACGCCTCCGTCGCCGACGGCCTCAAGGCGCTCGACGCCGCCGTCGCCGTGCAGGACGAGTGGGCCGCGACCGCGCCCCGCGTGCGCGGCGAGCTGCTGCGCCGCGCCTTCGACCTCCTCCAGGAGCGCAAGGAGGAGTTCGCACTCCTCATGACCCTCGAGATGGGCAAGCCGCTCGCCGAGGCCCGCGGCGAGGTCGCCTACGGCGGCGAGTTCCTCCGCTGGTTCTCCGAAGAGGCCGTGCGCATCTCGGGCCGCTACGGCCTGAACCCCGAGGGCACCGGCCACATGGTCGTCTCGCAGCGCCCCGTCGGCCCCTCGTTCTTCATCACCCCGTGGAACTTCCCGCTCGCGATGGCGACCCGCAAGATCGCGCCCGCGCTCGCGGCCGGCTGCACCGTCGTCATCAAGCCCCCGGCACTCACGCCGCTCACGACGATCGCGTTCGTGCAGCTGCTCGAAGAGGTGGGCCTCCCCAAGGGCGTCGTCAACGTCATCGCGACGTCGACCTCCTCGGCCGTCTCGGGTCCCATCATCGAGGACCCGCGCCTCCGCAAGCTCAGCTTCACCGGTTCGACCGGGGTCGGCCGCGCCCTCATGAAGCAGGCCGCGACCGGCATCCTCCGCACCTCGATGGAGCTCGGCGGCAACGCCCCGTTCGTCGTCTTCGAGGACGCCGACCTCGACAAGGCGGTCGACGGCGCGATGCTCGCGAAGTTCCGCAACATCGGCCAGGCGTGCACCGCGGCGAACCGCTTCATCGTGCACGAGTCGGTCGCCGCCGAGTTCTCGAAGCGCGTCGCCGAGCGCGTCGCCGGCTTCTCGGTCGGCCGCGGCACCGAGGACGGGGTCAACATCGGCCCGCTGATCGACGACAAGGCGGTCGCCACGACCGACGAGCTCGTGCAGGACGCCGTGTCGAAGGGCGCGAAGATCCTCACCGGCGGCACCGTCATCGGCGGCGCGGGCACCTTCTACGCGCCGACCGTGCTCGGCGACGTCACGGCCGACGCCCGCCTCCTCAAGGAGGAGATCTTCGGCCCGGTGCTCGGCATCACCACCTTCTCCTCGGAGGACGAGGCGATCCGCCTCGCCAACGACACCGAGTACGGCCTGGTCTCCTACGTCTTCACGCAGGACCTGGCGCGCGGCCAGCGCATGATCGAGAAGCTCGCCACGGGCATGATGGGCCTCAACACCGGCCTCGTCTCGAACGCGGCGGCCCCCTTCGGCGGCATCAAGCAGTCGGGCATCGGCCGCGAGGGCGGCGCCGAGGGCATCCACGAATACCTCGACACGAAGTACACGCTCATCCCGGTGAGCTGAGCCACGCGAGCGGATGCCACGGGCTCGCCCCGCGGCATCCGCTCGCCCCTTTTCGGGCCCGACCCCATGGGGGTCGCCGCCCATCCGAAAGACCAGCGAAAGCGAAACGAGAAGCACATGGAACGCATCGATACCGACGTCGTCATCGTCGGCGCGGGGGCCTCGGGCCTCACCGCCGCCACCAAGCTGAAGGCGGCCGGCAAGTCGGTCGTCGTGCTGGAGGCCCGCGACCGCGTCGGCGGCCGCCTCTGGACCGGCGACGTCGACGGCGCCATGCTCGAGATCGGCGGCCAGTGGGTCTCGCCCGACCAGGACGCCCTGATCGAGACGATCGCCGAGCTCGGCCTCGAGACCTACACCCGCTACCGCGAGGGCAAGAACGTCTACATCGCCGAGGACGGCGAGCGCCGCCTCTTCGAGGGCGAGATCTTCCCCGTGCCGGCGAAGACCGAGGGCGAGATCGTCGGCCTCATCGAGAAGCTCGACGAGCTCGTCGCCGAGATCGACCCCGAGGCCCCGTGGGCGCACCCCCGCGCGAAGGAGCTCGACGAGATCTCCTTCGCCGAGTGGCTCGGCACGCAGACCGACGACGAAGAGGCGAAGCTCAACATCGGCATGTTCATCGCCGGCGCGATGCTCACGAAGCCGACCCACGCGTTCAGCGCGCTGCAGGCGCTGCTCATGGCCGCATCGGCCGGTTCCTTCTCGAACCTCGTCGACGCCGACTTCATCCTCGACGCGCGCGTCGTCGGCGGCCTGCAGCAGGTGCCGCTCGGCCTCGCGGCGAAGCTCGGCGACGCGGTGCGCCTCAACCAGCCCGTGCGCAAGCTCCGCTGGGCGGGCCTCGCCGCCGACGGCAGCCGCAACCCGGGCGGCGTCGTCGCGGTGACCGACACCCTCGAGGTGCACGCGCAGGAGGTCATCCTCGCCGTGCCGCCGATCCTGTACAGCCGCATCTCGTACGAGCCGCCGCTGCCCCGCCGCCAGCACCAGCTGCACCAGCACCTCTCGATGGGCTTCGTCATCAAGGTGCACGCCGTCTACGAGACGCCGTTCTGGCGCGCCGCCGGTCTGAGCGGCACCGCGTTCAGCCCGTACGAGCTCTCGCACGAGGCGTACGACAACACGAACCACGGCGACACCCGCGGCACGCTCGTCGGCTTCGTCTCCGACGAGGAGGCCGACGGCGTCTTCACCCTCTCCGCCGAGGAGCGGAAGGCGAAGATCCTCGAGTCGCTGTCGCACTACTACGGCCCCGAGGCCCTCAACCCCGTCGTCTACTACGAGAGCGACTGGGGCAGCGAGGAGTGGACCCGCGGCGCGTACGCGGCGAGCTTCGACATGGGCGGCCTCGCGCGGTACGGCGCCGACCTCCGCAACGCGGTCGGCCCGATCCACTTCGCCTGCTCCGACATGGCGGGCAAGGGCTACCAGCACGTCGACGGCGCGATCCGCATGGGCCGCCTCGTCGCCGGGCAGATCCTCGCGGGCTGAGCCCGGCGAGCTGAACGGAGCACGCAGCATGACCGATTCCCTTCGCATCGTCGTCGGCTACACGGCCGACGACTCGGGTGCCGACGCGCTCGCGTTCGGCGCCCGGCTGGCCGCGGCGACCGAGGCGTTCCTCGAGGTCGTCATGATCCTGCCGATCGAGGCGCGCGGCGGCGTCGTGCCCCGCGACCCCGGCTACGAGCGCCACGTGAAGGAGCGGTCGCAGCACTGGCTCGCCGAGGCGAGCGCGAAGATCGGCGACGGCATCCCGCAGTCGCTGCACATCCGCTACGCGGAGTCGTTCGCCGAGGGCCTCGTCGACTCGGCGCACGAGTTCGGCGCGTCGCTCATCGTCGTGGGCTCCGCCCGCGGCGCCATCCTCGGGCGGTCGCGCATCGGTTCGGTGGCGAGCGCGCTCCTGCACGCCTCGGATGTCCCGGTCGCCATCGCCCCTGCGGGCTCCCGAGAGGTGTCGACGTCGCTCGGCGTCACCCGCATCACCGCGGCGATCGGCCTGCGCGCCGGGGCGAGCGCCGTGCTCGAGGCATCCGTTCGCCTGGGTCGCGCGACCCACGCACCGCTGCGCCTGCTCTCGCTCGTGCCGATCGACCTGCCGAACGGCATGGACGAGGAGCTCGCGGACCTCACGAGCACCGCTCACGCCGACGAGGTGCTCCTCGAGGCGAAGCGGGCGCTGCCCGAGGGCGTCGAGGCGACCGTCTCGACGGCGACGGGCGCCACCATCGAGGAGTCCGTGCGCGGGCTCGACTGGCACGCGGGGGAGATCGTGCTCGTCGGTTCGAGCCGGCTCGCCAGCCCGAGCCGCCTGTTCCTCGGGTCCACCGGCTCGAAGATGCTCCGCGAACTGCCGGTCCCGATGATCGTCGTGCCGCGACCCAACAACTGAAAGACTCCGCAATGACGCACCCCCACGAACACCACAGCGAGCCGCACGCGCCGCTCACGACCGCGAGCGCGATGGTCGACGGCACCGACGCGGGCCTCTCGAAGAAGGGCCTCTCGGCCGGATCGGTCGGCCTCATCGGCGCGATCGTCATCGGCATCTCGTGCATCGCTCCGGCGTACACGCTGACGGGGGCGCTCGGCCCGACGGTCGCCGAGGTGGGCACGCAGCTGCCCGCGATCTTCCTGCTCGGGTTCATCCCGATGCTCCTCGTCGCGTTCGGCTACCGCGAGCTCAACAACGCGATGCCCGACTCGGGCACCTCGTTCACCTGGGCGACGCGGGCGTTCGGCCCGTGGCTCGGCTGGATGGGCGGCTGGGGCCTCATCGCGGCGACCGTGGTGGTGCTCTCGAACCTCGCGGGCATCGCGGTCGAGTTCTTCTACCTCGCGCTCTCGCAGATCGTCGAGTTCTTCGGCGGCGACGGTGCGGCGGTCGCCGGCCTCGTCGCGAACCCCTTCGTGAACGTCATCACGTGTCTCGTCTTCATCCTCGGGGCGACGCTCATCTCGTACCGCGACATGCAGACGACGCAGAAGGTGCAGTACTGGCTCGTCGGGTTCCAGCTGCTCGTCATGATCGGCTTCGGCGTCGCGGCGTTCGTCCACGTCGCGAACGGCACCGCGTTCGACGCGACGCCCGTCGAGCTCAGCTGGTTCAACCCGTTCGAGGTCGGCTCGTTCCAGGCCGTCGTCGCCGGCCTCTCGGTCTCGCTGTTCGTGTTCTGGGGCTGGGACGTCACGCTCACCATGAACGAGGAGACGAAGGGTTCGCGCACCACGCCCGGCAAGGCCGCGACGCTGACGGTCACGATCGTCGTCGCGATCTACCTCTTCGTCGCCATGGGCTCGCTCGCGTACGCGGGCGTCGGCGCCGAGGGCGTCGGCCTCGGCAACGAGGCGATCCAGGAGAACGCGTTCTTCTACCTCGCGGGCCCCATCCTCGGCCCGTTCGCGATCCTCATGTCGCTCGCGGTGCTCTCGAGCTCGGCGGCGTCGCTGCAGTCGACCTTCGTGTCGCCCGCGCGCACGCTGCTCGCGATGGGCCACTACGGCGCGCTGCCGTCGAAGTTCGCCCGGGTCAGCCCGCGCTTCTTCACGCCCGGCTACGCGACCGTGATCGCGGCGATCGTCGCCGCCGTGTTCTACACGGTCATGCGCTTCGTGAGCGAGGACGTGCTGTGGGACACGATCACGACCCTCGGCATGATGATCTGCTTCTACTACGGCATCACGGCGTTCGCGTGCGTCTGGTACTTCCGGAAGACCTGGTTCCGTTCGGGCCGCGACTTCTTCTTCCGCCTGTTCGCGCCGTTCATCGGCGGCCTCATCCTGTCGGTGCTGTTCTTCACGACCCTCATCGACAGCATGGACCCGGCGTACGGCTCGGGTTCGAACGTCGCGGGCGTCGGCCTCGTGTTCGTGCTCGGCATGGTGATCCTGCTGTCGGGCGTCGTCATCATGTTCTGGCAGCGCTGGAAGCGCCCGGCCTACTTCCGCGGCGAGACGCTCTCGCGCGCGGTCGCGGAGGAGTGACGCCCGCGTCCCCTCCGTACGTATGACGAGGCCGCCCCCTGCGACACCAGGGGGCGGCCTCGTTCGTTCTTCCGGTGGTCGAAGAGCGCCCGACGGAGTCGGAGTTCCCGGTGGTCGAGGAGCGCCCGACGGAGTCGGACGCGTCTCGAGACCCCTACCCCTCGTACACGGTCCGCCCGCCGACGACGGTCCGGATGACCCGTGCCTCGAGCAGCACCGCGTCGCCGCCCGTGAACGGGTCGGCGTCGAGCACGGCGAAGTCGGCCGCGAGCCCGTCGGCGAGGCGCCCCCGCAGGTGCTCCTCGCGGATCGACGCTGCGGCGTCGCGGGTCGCGTGGCCGACGGCGTCGCCGAGCGGCAGCGCGTACTGCGGCGAGAGAGCGTCGAGGGCGGGGTCGAGCGCCGAGCGGCGGGTCGCCGCGATGTAGAGGTTCGGCAGCGCCTGGTGCGGGGCGGTCGGCGCGTCGGTCGAGAAGGCGAGCAACGCCCCGGCGTCGCGGTACTCGGCCCACGCGAAGCCGCGGTCGGCGCGGTCGTCGCCGAGTCGGGCGATCCAGTTGTCCATGATCGCGGGGTCGCAGTGCACGGGCTGCATCGACGCGGTCACGCCGAGGCGGGCCATCCGTTCGGCGGTGCCGGGCGAGGCGTACTCGAGGTGCTCGACGCGGTGGCGGCGCGGCCGGCCTTCGGGCTCGCCGTTGACGGCGATCGCGTGCTCGAGCGCGTCGAGGGCCGAGGAGCTCGCGGCGTCGCCGATGGCGTGCAGCGCGATCTGGAGCCCCGCGGCGTCGGCCGCCGCGACGACGGGCGCCATGTGCTCGTACGGCCAGATGGGCTCCTCGTTCGTGCCGTCGGCGTACGGCTCGTTCATCGCCGCGGTGCACGCGTCGATGACGCCGTCGGTGATGAGCTTGATGCCGACGATGCGCACGGGCGAGTCGCCCTGCCCGGTGCGCTCGGCGAGCTCCGCCGCACGCGCGACCTGTGCGAGGTTCTGCGCCTCGTCTCCCGTGTTGTCGACGATCCAGTAGGCGACGAACTCGAACGGCAGCCCGCCGCGCTTCGCGGCGACGCGCTCGATCGAGGCGAGCTCGCGTTCGCCGAACGCCATGTCGGCCGCACCCGTGACCCCGGTGGCGAGGTAGGCGTCGATGGCGCGTTCGGCGGCGGCGTCGCGGTCGGCGTCGGTGGTCTGCTCGGCGAGGAACCGCCACACGAAGAACTGCGTCGCCGTCTCGTAGAGCATGCCGTCGGGTTCGCCGTCGGCGTCGCGGCCGATGCGCCCGCCGATGGGGTCGGGGGTGTCGCGGGTGATGCCGAGCTCGGCGAGCCCCGCGGTGTTGACCCAGGTCGAGTGCAGGTCGTTCGCGTCGAGGTAGACGGGCCGGTCGGCGACGACCTCGTCGATCATCTGCCGGGTGGGTGCGCCGCCCGGCACCGAGTCGAAGAGCCACGAGACGCCGAGGAGTCGCGGTGCCTCGGGTGCGGCGTCGCGGGCGGCCGCGAGCCGCGCCTGGATCTCGCCGAGCGAGCGCGCGTCGCGCAGCTGCACCCGGCCGAGGGCGTCGCCGAGCATGTGCAGGTGCGTGTGCACGTCGAGGAACCCGGGCACGACGAGCCGCCCGCCGAGGTCGATCCGCTCGGCGTCGTCGCCGGCCGTACGGGTCGCGGTCGCGACATCCCCGACGTACGCGAGGGTGCCGCCCTCGATGACGAGCGCCTCCGCCCATTCGTCGCCGTCGGCGGCGCGGTTGGCGGTGAAGATGCGGGCGTTGGTGACGAGCGTGCGGCTCATGCGGTGACCTCCGTGGTGGCGGGTTCTGCGGTGGTGGTGGCGGTGGCGGCGGCGGCCCGTTCGGCGCGTTCGTTCAGCGTCGAGACGTGCGCGGCGAAGGCGGCGGGCACGGCGAGCACGAAGCTCGCGACGCCGAGCACGATCGCGAAGCCCTGGAAGCCGAACGCCTCGACGAGCGCGGCCCCGATCACCGGCGTGAGCGCCGAGCCGACGAGGTAGACGGCGAGCAGCGGGCCAGACCAGCGCCCATCGACGTCGAGCGCGGCGGAGGTCGAGACGAAGTACATGAACGCGACGGCGTAGATCGTGTTCCACGCGATGAAGACGACGATGAACATGGTGGGGTCGGCGACGAAGCCCTCGACGATCTTCAGCACGCCGCCGAGCACGAGCAGCACGACGAGGGGAACGGCCCGGCCGAGCCGGTTGCCGACGACCATGAGCAGGATCGAGCCGACGAGGCCGCCGGCGGTGGCGCCGCTGAGGGCGAGGCCGAGGCCCTCGGGGGTGAGCGCGGCCTGCTCGGCGCCCATGACGCCCGCCATTGCCCAGAGCGAGTCCTCGCTCACGGCCCAGAGGGCGAAGGTCGCGAGCAGCACGAAGCCGGCGACGGTCGCGAGGCGGCCCGGGCGGGGGGATGCCGCGGCGCGGGCCTCGATCGCGGGGAGTGCCGACGTCTCGGGGACCTCGACGGGCATGGCCTCGGCGACCGCCGCTCCGGCGGCGGGGTTCGCGACCGGGGCGGCCGGGAGCCATCCGCTGACGAGGAGCGACAGCGCCGCGAAGATCGCGAGCGCACCGAACACGTCGATCGGCGCGAGGCCGATGAGCGGCACGACGGCGAGGATCACGGTCACGATCGCCCGGTTCGCGAGGCCGTTTAACCCGGCGACGCGGTCGGGGTTGGTGAATGCGGCGATGGCGGCGCCCGAGGCGGCGACCGCACCGCCGGCGCCGACCCCGCCGAGGAGGAGACCGGCGATCACGGCCGCCGGCGCCGACACGAGTGCGGCGGCGCCGAAGCCGACGACGGCGATCGCGAGCCCGGTCCGGGCGACGAGGAGGCGTCGCGGGCCGGCGCAGAGCGGGGCGATCGCGAGCCCGGTGACGGCGGTGGCGAGCAGGGCGCCGGTGACGATCCAGCTCGCGGTGAGCACGTCGCTGCCGAGCGCGCTCTGCAGCGCGGTGATCATGTACGGCGAGAGGTTGACGCCGAGGTAGCCGGCGATGCCGATGGCGAAGGTCGCGGTCGCGGTGGGCAGCCGCAGCGGCACGCGCGCGCCGAGGTCGGGGGTGGTCATGGTTCGTACTCCAGGTGGGGCGGGCACGTCCTCGTGCCGGTGGGGGATCGCGTCGGCAGGGGGTGTCCCGACGCGGTAAGTGAATGGTGTTCGTTTATTATGCAGATGGGTGCCCCCGAAGGGAAGAGGGATAGCCTGATCCGGGACATCCGGCGCCCAGCCCGCGACATCCGACGGAGGAGGCGAACATGGCCAGGCCCAAGGTGCCCCTGCTCTCGGTCGATCGCATCGCCGACGCCGCCCTCGAGCTCGTCGACTCGGGCCAGCCCTTCGGCGTCAACGCGCTCGCCCGCCGACTCGGGGTCACCGCCTCCTCGCTCTACAACCACGTCGACGGCCGTGACGGCATCATCGAGCTCATGCGCGGGCGCATCTCCCGCGACGCCGGAACGGCCGACGCCGGGTCGAGCGCCGAGCGCGCCGACGGCGACTGGCCCGAGATCGTCGCCGAATCCATGCGCGCACAGCGGCGCATGTATGCGAAGCATCCCAATCTGGTGCCGCTCATCGTCGGCAAGACCATCACCGACCCGTACGTCATCGAGAGCTACGACCACCTCGCGACGGTGCTGGCAGCGGCCGGGTTCCCCGACGACGAGGTGCTCGGCGTCGTCGCCGTCCTCGACGCGTTCGCCATCGGCATGGGCCTCGACCTCGCCTCGCCCGACGACGTCTGGAAGCCCGGCGACGAGACCGAGACCGAGACCCTCGGGCGCCTCCTCGCCGACGCGCCGCACGGCGACGAGCGATCCGACCGCGCGTTCGAGCTCGGCCTCGAACTCATGATCGACTCGCTGCGCGGCCGACTCGCCCGAATCCGAGGCTGAGCCGGGGCGAATCCGGGCCCGGGGCCACGCCGGAAACCCTCCGCACCGGGTGTAGCGTTCGGCGCAGGAGCGTCGAACGGGGGAGCGATGTCGGAGTCTCGGGCGACGACCGTGCGGCTCGGCGCAGGCAGCCTCGCGGCGGTCGTCGTGGGATCGATGGTCGGCGCCGGGGTGTTCTCGCTGCCGGGGCGCTTCGCCGAGAACACGGGCGTCGTCGGCGCCCTCATCGCATGGACGATCGCCGGCACCGGGATGCTCATGCTCGCCTTCGCCTTCCAGGCGCTCGCGAACCGCAAGCCGCACCTCGACGCGGGCGTCTACTCCTACGCGAAGACCGGGTTCGGCGACCTGCTCGGCTTCTTCTCGGCGTTCGGGTACTGGGCGAGCGCGTGCGTCGGCAACGTCACCTACTGGGTGCTCATCATGTCGACCCTGGGCGCGTGGGTGCCCGCGCTCGGCGACGGCGACACGATCTGGGCGATGCTCGGCGCGACCGCCGGGCTCTGGGTGACCTTCCTCCTCGTGCGGCGGGGCGTGCGCGAGGCCGCGGCCGTCAACCGCATCGTGACGGTCGCGAAGCTCGTGCCGATCGTCGTGTTCATCGTCATCTCGCTCACCGTGCTCGACCCCGAGGTGTTCGCCGCGAACCTCCTCGGCGGCCCCGATGCCGGGCCGCTGTTCGACCAGGTGCGGGGCACGATGCTCGTCACCGTGTTCGCGTTCCTCGGCGTCGAGGGGGCGAGCGTCTACTCGCGGCACGCGAAGCGCCGGAAGGACGTCGGCCGGGCGACGGTCCTCGGGTTCCTCGCGGTGCTCGCCGTCTTCGCCTCGGTCACGATCGTGTCGTACGGCGTGCTGCCCGCCGACGAGATCGCCGCCCTCCACGAGCCCTCGATGGCGGGTGTCCTCGAGGCGGCGGTCGGCGAGTGGGGCGCCGTGCTCGTCAGCATCGCGCTCATCGTCGCCGTGCTCGGCGCCTACCTCGCCTGGACCCTCATGGCCGCCGAGGTGGTCTTCACCGCGGCCCGCGACGGCGACTTCCCGCGCAGCTTCGCCACGATGAGCGAGCGCGACGTGCCGACGGTGGCGCTCCTCGGTTCGACGATCTTCGCGCAGCTCGTGCTCGTCGTGGCCTACTTCTCGGCCGACGCCTTCGGCTTCGCGCTCGACCTCACGAGCGCGCTCGCGCTCGTGCCGCTGCTCTTCGCGGCCGGGTACCTGCTGCAGATCGCGATCCGCTCGGACGGGTACGGGCCGGATGCCCCGTCGCGACGCGCACGCGTCGTCGAGCTCGTGATCGGGGCGCTCGCGACCGTGTACGTCGTGTTCCTGCTGCTCGGGGCGGGGCTCGAACTCCTCCTCATCTCGCTCATCGTGCAGGCGCCTGCGACCCTGCTCTACTTCATCGCCCGCCGCGAGAACGGGCGCCCGTTCATCGCCTCGGCCGCCGACGTCGTCGTCCTCGCGGTCGCGTTCGGCGGTGCGGCTGTCGCGGTCGTCGGGCTCGCCTCGGGGTGGCTCGCGATCTGAGCGGGGGATGCCACGTGGCATCCGCGTGCGCCTCAGCGGGCGGCCGAACGGCGCGTGCGCAGGGCGCCTCTTCCGCGAATGCGGCTCCGCCCGATACCGTGAATCGGCGGGCCCGGCTGGGGCGCGCAGACTCAGAATGGGGAACCCGAATGCCTGCAATCGACGACATCATCGCCGACCTTCCGATCGGCGACATCGCCGCCAAGCTCGGCGTCGACGAGGCGACCGCGAAGCAGGCGGTCGGGCAGGCGCTGCCCGCCCTCCTCGCCGGCATGGGCGCGAACGCGGCCGACCCGGCCGGTGCGGCGTCGCTCGAGAAGGCCGTCGCGAAGCACGACCCGAAGCTCGTCGAGGGCGGCGTGAACCTCGCCGACGTCGACGAGGCCGACGGCGAGAAGATCGTGAAGAACGTCTTCGGCGGCAGCACCGACCAGGTCGTGCAGGCGCTCGACGCGAAGCAGGGCGGGGCGGGCGACCTCATCGGCAAGCTCCTGCCGATCCTCGCACCCATCGTCATGAGCTTCCTCGCGCAGCAGTTCCAGAAGAAGCAGAGCGAGCCGGCCGAGAGCCAGGCCTCCGGCGGCGGCATCGGCGACCTGCTCGGCGGCCTCCTCGGCGGCGGCGGTGCCGGTTCCGGCTCGGGCGGCGCAGGCGGCATCGACCTCGGCGGTCTGCTCGGCGGCCTCCTCGGCGGCGGAGCGTCGTCGGGCGGTTCGAGCTCGGGCGGTTCGGCGGGCGGCCTCGGCGGGCTCGGCGACCTGCTCGGCGGGCTCCTCGGTGGCGGCAAGCGCTGACCTTCCCGCCCGCCCGCCGCGAACGGCTGACCGGGCGACCCGCCCCGCATAGACTGGCCGGGTGTCACTGAACCCCGAGCTGCAGGGGCGGGTCTTCCCGCCAGTCGAGCCGTACCTCGTCGGCCGTGAGAAGGTGCGCGAGTTCGCGCGCGCGGTCTTCGCCGAGAACCCGATCAACCTCGACCCCGAGGCCGCCGCGGCCGCCGGCTACGCCGACGTCGTCGCCCCGCCCACCTTCGGCGTCGTCGTGCAGGAGCGCGCACTCGCGCAGCTCCTCGCCGACCCCGAGGCCGGCATCGACTTCTCGCGCGTCGTGCACGGCGAGCAGCGCTTCACCTCGACCCGCGCGATCGTCGCGGGCGACCTGCTCACCGCGACGCTCGCCGTCACGAGCGTGAAGAGCCTCGGCGCGCACTCGATGGTCACCGCTGAGACGGCGATCACCGACGCGGCGGGCGAGCACGTCGTCACCGCCATCTCGACGCTCGTGATCCGAGGAGAAGACTGATGGCCCCCGACTTCGCGAGCCTCACCGTCGGCGACGTGGTCGCCGAGCGCGAGTTCCCGATCACGCGCGACTCGCTCGTGCGCTACGCGGGCGCCTCGGGCGACTTCAACCCGATCCACTACCGCGACGACGTCGCCGCCTCGGTCGGCCTGCCCGGCGTGCTCGCGCACGGCATGCTCACCATGGGCTTCGCGGTGCAGCCCGTCGTCGACTGGGCGGGCGACCCCGGCCGTGTCGCCGACTACCAGGTGCGTTTCACCCGGCCCGTCGTCGTCGACCCCGTCGACGGCGCGCTCGTCACCGTGCAGGCCAAGGTCGGCCAGCTCGACGAGGCGGCCACGGTCGCCCGCATCGACCTCACCGTCAAGCTCGGCGACGACACCGTGCTCGGCAAGGCGCAGGTTCGCGTCGCGCTCGGCTGACATGGGCGACGTGGAGTTCTCCGAGTTCACGACCCTGCAGGTCGGCGGGCCGATCGCGCGCCTCGTCACGGCGACGACGCAGCGCGATCTCGTCGACCTCGCGATCGAGGCCTGGTCGTCGGACGACCCGTGGCTGGCGCTCGGCGGCGGTTCGAACCTGCTCGTCGGCGACGACGGCTTCGACGGCACCGTGATCCGCATCGCGACGAAGGGCATCGAGGTGCTGCCCTCTCGTCGGTCGAGTGGCGACGAAGGAGCGTATCGAGACCACAGCGAGAGCGACGTCGTGCGCCTGCGGGTGCAGGCGGGCGAGGTGTGGGACGAACTGGTCGCGTGGACGGTCGAGCACGGCTACTCGGGCATCGAGGCGCTCTCGGGCATTCCCGGGTCGGTGGGTGCCGCACCCGTGCAGAACATCGGCGCCTACGGGCAGGAGCTCGAGGCGACGCTCGTCGCGATCGAGTTCCTCGACGAGGGCGCCGAGCGCCCCCGGCGCATGACGGCCGACGAGCTCGAGCTCGGGTACCGCACCTCGGTGCTGAAGCAGGGGCTCGCGGGCATCGTCGTCTCGGTCGAGCTCGAGCTGCACGACACGGCGCCCGAGCTCGCCGTGCTCGGCGAAGCGCTCGGCCAGCCCATCGCCTACGCCCAGCTCGCCGGTGCGCTGCACGTGCAGCAGGGCGACCGGGTGCCGGTCGCGCGGGTGCGCGAGACGGTGCTCGCGCTGCGGGCGTCGAAGGGCATGGTGCTCGACCCCGCCGACCCCGACTCGGTGAGCGCGGGCTCGTTCTTCACGAACCCGATCGTGAACGAGCGCACGGCCCGCTCGATGCCGGCCGACGCCCCCCGCTGGTACGTCGAGCCCGACGAGCCCGACGAGGTGACCCCGCTCGCGACGATCGCCTCGGGCACCCCGCTCGACGCGTTCCTCGAGCTGCAGGCCGAGCTCGAGGCATCCGACGGGTCACCGAAGCCCGATGCCCCGGGGCCGGGCCCGCTCGTGAAGCTCTCGGCGGCGTGGCTCATCGAGAACTCGGGCATCGGCCGGGGCTTCGCGCTGCCGGGGTCGCGCGCCGCGATCTCGTCGAAGCACACCCTCGCGCTCACGAACCGGGGCGGCGCGAGCGCCGCCGAGCTCGCACAGCTCGCCCGCTTCGTCCAGCAGCGCGTGCAGGCCGAGTTCGGCATCGTGCTGCGGCCCGAGCCGGTGCTCGTCGGCGTCGAGCTGTAAGAACGCCCGCCCGCTGGTCGAGGAGCGGCTCACCGGGTTTCGAGACGCGACGCCGCTGCGCGTCGACGTCGAGCTCTCAGCACGCCCGCCCGCTGGTTGAGGAGCGCCCGACGAAGTCGGACGCGTCTCGAAACCGTGGTGACCCGGGTCTTGGGAGCGGCTCACCGGGTTTCGAGACGCGTCGCCGCTGCGCGTCGGCGCTCCTCAACCGGCGGGAGATCAGCTGGACGCCGCGCGCCGTCGCCGTTCGCCCCGACGGATGAGCCCGACGAGGCCGAAGATCGCGACGATCGCGCCGATGCCGATGAGCACGTAGAGCCACGCCGCGAAGGGGTCGAGCTCGGCGAACCAGTCGCCCGCGCGCTCGCGGCGGAGCGGATCGGTGACGACCCACAGCACGATCGCGGCGGTCGCGCCGAACAGCAGGCTCCAGACCAGGGCGCCCCAGCGCACGGTCGGGCGCGGGGCCGGTTCGCTTGCGCGCGAGGCGCCGGCGGCGAAGGGCGCTGGCGCGGACGGAGCAGGCGGCACGGGGACCGGCGGCGGCGTGAGCCCGGCGAGCTGGGTGGTCGGCTGCTCGGCCGTGCCGGCGAGCTCGTCGAGCACCAGCGCGGGGTCGTCGTCGCGATCGTTCGTTGCGGCCATGGTCATTCTCCTTCGAAGATCTGCACGAACACGCTGCCCGAATCCTGGCTCAGCACCAACCGTGCATCGACGGTGGGGTCGGAGCCGGTCTCGATCGTCTCGTCGCCGCCGAACACGACGAACCGCTCGCGAACGCTGCCGCTCGGCACCTCGCTGTAGGTGCCGTCCGGCGAGATGACGGAGATCACGACGGGGCCGGCGTCGGTGAGGTCCGCCTGGATCCGTTGTCCGGGTTGGATGTAGAGATAGGTGTTCCCGGTGCCCTGGGTGAGGGTGACTTCCTGAAGTCCTGACGGGGAGTAGCCGAGTGACACGGTCGCGTCGCCGACCGGCTGGACGTAGCTGGCCGAGGCGTCGAGCACGATCGACGAGCCCGGCATGAGCAATGTGCCGAACGGCGCCACGCTCGAGGAGGCGACGGCGATGAGCATCGCGACGAGGCTCAGCGAGGTGAAGGTGGCGAGCGCACCGCTGCGGCGGCGCAGCACGGCGGCGACGAACATGCCCGCGGCGAGCACGAGGGTCGCGGTCGCGAGGGCGATCGGCACCGCCCAGCCGGCGAGCTCGTGGTCGGCGAGCGCCCAGATCGCGGCGGCGGCGCCGCCCACGAGGGCGAGGCCGAGCGCGGTGAACACGGCCGCGGCGCTCGCCCGGGGCCGGGCCGCCTTGCGGGCGGCGCGCACGGCAGCGGCCTGCGTCTGGAACTCGCGGGCCTGGGCCCGGGTCTCTTCGGCGGCCTGCGCCCGTGCCGTGCGGATCGCCTCGGTCTGCCCCGCCTTCCACTCGGCGTGCGAGTGCCGCCACTGCTGGTGCTGGTGCCGCCACTCGGCGATCTCGGCGGCGTCGGCGCCCTCGGCGGGCACGGGCGGTTCGGCGGGAAGATTCGGGTCGGCCGCGAGCGGCACGGATGCCACGGCGGCTGCTGCGGCCGTGCCGGGAGCACCGGCAGCGCCCGAGGTCGGCCCCTGGCCGGCGGCCTGCGCGGAAGCCATTCGCGCCGCACCGCCGACCGGGGAGTCCTTGGAGGAGCGCTGCGCGAGCCACACGATGAACCAGATGATCGCGCCGATGACGACGAGCGCCCAGACGATGCGGATGGGCAGCGTGAGGTCGATGCCGAAGACCGGGTCGGAGATCCGCCAGTCGGGCCACCAGCGCCAGCCGAGCCAACCGCCCTGGACGAGCGGGATGAACCCGACGACGCCCATCACCGCGATGCCGACGATCGCGGGGTCGACGACGCCCTGCGTGAGGCGCTCGAGGTGGATCTCGCCCTCGGTGTCGGGCAGCAGCAGCCACGCGATCGCGTAGACGAGCACGAAGGGGGCGCCGAGCAGCGCGATGACGACGACGATGCCCCGCACGATGATCGGGTCGATGCCGAGCCGGGCGGCGACGCCCGCGCAGACGCCGCCGAGCCAGCCGGCGCGTCGGGGCACGCCGAGACGGCGCAGCCAGGGGTAGAAGCCGGGGCCCGTGGCATCCGGCGTCGAAGCCGAACCGACCGCCCCTCCGGCCTGCGGGCCGGCGGACGCGGAGTCCCCCTGCACATCCTCCGGCGACGAACCGACCGCCCCTCCGGCCTGCGGGCCGGCGGACGCGGAGTCCCCCTGCACATCCTCCGGCGCTCGGCCGGCCTCGGGGGCGGTCTGGTTCGTCTCCATGCTTCGATGCTGGCAGGATCGGGCCACCGCCCGCGATGGGGTGAATCCCTGATTCGACCCTGAGCGTCGGGCCCGGGCCGAGGCGGCGGCGCCTCCGTCTGCTTGGATTGCAGACATGGACGAGCGCACGGCACCCGCGGTGGATGCCGCTGCGCCGTCGCCGCCAGCAGAGCCGCCGTCACCCGCGCCCGCCGGCCCCGGCCCCCGGATGACCCGTCCGCGCGACTGCGTCGCCACGGGCGTCGCGGCGGGTCTTGCCGAGCATCTCGGCTGGCGGGTCGGGCTCGTGCGGGCCGCGTTCGTCGTGGCGAGCTTCGCGAGCGGTGCGGGCCTGCTGCTCTATCTGTGGTTGTGGGCGCTGACGCCGTGGGCCGCGGGGGAGGAGCGGCCGGCGCGTCGTGCACCCGTCGCATGGCTGCTGCTCGCCGCGGCGGGGCTGTTCCTCGTCGCCGTGTGGACGCAGAGCGGCCAGTGGTACTTCACCGCCTCGGGCAGTTGGTCGCAGTGGTACACCGCGACGTTCCTCGGCATCGGGCTCGCGATCGCGGCGTCCGCATGGGCGACGCTCATCGACCGCCCCGACCCGGCGCGGGGTCCGCGCCACGAGCTGATGATCCGCAGCATCGCCACGGGGCTCCTCGCGGTGACGGCGTTCGTGCTCGTCTTCGTCGTCCGCCCCGAGGCGGGCGGGCGCATGAGCACCGTCGTGGTCTTCGCCGCCGCGCTCGCCGCGGTGCTCGGCATCGCGCTCGTGTACGTGCCGACGCTCATCGCGAAGTGGCGCGAGTTCGGCGACGAGCGGGTGAAGCGCATCCGCGAGGAGCAGCGCAGCGAGATCGCCGCGCACCTGCACGACTCGGTGCTGCAGACCCTCGCGCTCATCCAGAACCGGGCGGGCGCGACGAGCGAGGTGGCGCGCATCGCGCGGGCGCAGGAGCGGGAGCTGCGCGACTGGTTGTTCGCGGGCGACGCCCCGGCAGACAGCGATCTCGGCACCGACCTCCGCGACTTCGCGGCCGCCCTCGAGATCGACTACGCGGTGACGGTCGACGTCGTCGTGGTGGGCGAGATCCGCGAGCGGGCGAGCGGCGAGCTCGCCGCCGCCGCGCGCGAGGCCATGCTGAACGCGGCCAGGCACGCCGGAGGTGAGGTGTCGGTGTACGTGGAGTCGAGTCCCGAGGCGGTCGAGGTGTTCGTGCGCGATCGGGGGCCGGGCTTCGACCTCGCCGAGGTGCCGGGCGACCGGCTGGGCGTTCGCGAGTCGATCATCGGGCGGATGCGGCGGGCCGGCGGCTCGGGTTCGGTGGCGCCGGGCGTCGGCGGCGTCGGCACCGAGGTGCGGCTGCGGTTCCCGGCCGAGCGCGCCGGAGCGGAGGGGAACCGTGGCTGAGCGCGAGCGGGTGCGGGTCGTCGTGGTCGACGACCATTCGATCTTCCGTTCGGGGTTGAAGGCCGACCTCGACGACACGATCGACGTCGTCGGCGAGGCGTACGACGTCGAGTCGGCGGTCGAGGCAGTCACTGCCGCGGCGCCCGACGTGGTCCTCCTCGACGTGCACCTGCCGGGCGTCGCGGTGCCCGCGGGCTCGAGCGGCGGGGCCGAGGTGATCCGCCGGGCGGCGAACGCCGTGCCCGGTACGAAGTTCCTCGCGCTCTCGGTCTCCGACAAGGCCGAAGACGTCGTCGGTGTCATCAGGGCCGGCGCCCGCGGCTACATCACGAAGGGCTCATCGGGCGCCGACGTCAGCCGGGCCGTGCACGCCGTCGCGGGCGGCGACGCCGTGTTCTCGCCGAAGCTCGCGGGCTTCGTGCTCGACGCCTTCGGCGCCGCCCTCGGCGAGACCGCGCAGGCGAACGACGAACTCGACCGGCTCTCCGCCCGCGAGCAGGAGGTGATGCGCCTCATCGCCCGCGGCTACGCCTACAAGGAGGTCGCGGCCGAGCTCTTCATCTCGACGAAGACGGTCGAGACGCACGTCTCGGCAGTGCTGCGCAAGCTCCAGCTCTCGAGCCGGCACGAGCTCACGGCGTGGGCGAACGCGCGGCGCCTGCTCTGAGGCATCCGGCGCCTTCGTGCTCGTGAGTAGGTAGTTCCCCCGATCCCGCGCCGTCGCGCCCGCGGTTAGCCTCGCGGCATCGCACGACGATTCGGAGGGAACCATGACGGTACGGCACGGAGTACGGATGTCGGCGGCGGCGCTCACCGCCGCACTCGCGGCCGGAGCGCTCACGCTCGGCGCGGCCGGTGCGGCGCAGAGCCACGGGTGGATCGGGGGCAGTGCATCCGACCTCACGGCGCGTGCCGCGATGCCCGGCAACACGGGTCTCGGGCAGGTGCAGTACGAACCGCAGAGCATCGAGGGCGTGGGCGACTACCCCGTCGGCGGCCCGGCCGACGGCAAGCTCGCCTCGGCGGGGGTCGCGGCGTTCGCCCCGCTCGACGAGCAGAGCGCGACCCGCTGGGTGAAGAACGAGGTGAGCCCCGGCGCGCACCAGTTCGGCTGGACGTTCACCGCGCCGCACAACACCGAGAAGTTCACGTACTACATCACGAAGAACGGCTGGGACCCGAACGCCCCCCTCGACCGCGGCGACTTCGAGCTGCTGAAGAACTTGCCCCACGACGGTTCGGCGGCGAGCACGAACCCGGTGCACACCGTGAACATCCCGGCGGACCACTCGGGCTACCACGTGATCCTCGCGGTCTGGGAGATCTCGAACACGGTCAACGCGTTCTACAACGTCATCGACGTGAACATCTCGGGCGGTCAGACCCCGGTGGATGTCACGGCGCCGACGGCGCCCACGGGCCTTGCCGCGACCTCGACGTCGCAGACCTCGGTCTCCCTCGGCTGGAACGCGTCGAGCGACGCCGTCGCGGTGTCGGGCTACCGCGTGTTCCGCGACGGCGCCCAGGTCGGCACGACCACGACGCGCGCCTACACCGACTCGGGGCTCACGGCGGCGACGGCGTACCGCTACACGGTGCGCGCATTCGACGCGGCGGGCAACCTCTCGGCGGCGTCGGCCGAGCTCGCCGTGACGACGCAGGCGCCGCCCGCGGTCGACACGCAGGCGCCGACGGCGCCGACCGGGGTGCACAGCATGGGCACGACCTCGTCGAGCGTCGACCTCATGTGGGGCGCGTCGAGCGATGACACCGGCGTGGTGTCGTACCGCGTGGAGCGGGCGACGGGTTCGGGCGCCTTCGCGCAGGTGGCGCAGGTGACGGGCACCTCCCTCATGGACGCGGGGCTCGCTGCGGCGACGGCGTACCGCTACCGGGTGCTCGCCGTGGACGCCGCGGGCAACGTCTCGGCGCCGAGCGCGGTGTTCGGGGTGACGACGGCGGCCGCGCCGACCGACCCGACCGTGCCGACGTGGAACCCCTCCGGCAGCTATGCGAAGGGCCAGGTCGTGCAGTACGGCGGCACTCGCTACGAGTGCGTGCAGAGCCACACGGGCGTCGGCGACCCGAACTGGATCACGGCTCGCGCGCTGTGGAAGCCGCTCGCCTGAGCCGGCGGAACACACGGAACGGCCCGGGGCGACCCGGGCCGTTCGCATGCCTGGTGTCACCGTGACATCAATCTGACACCAGAGACCTTGACATGACACCACGGTGGTGTCATATTGGTGTCATGGAACTCTCGCACTACGTCGACGAACTGCACCGCCAGCTGGCGATCGCGGCCGAGGCCGGGGGTGACGACGCCCGGCAGCTCGCCGAGCGACTCACCGCCCCGCTCGACGCCGCGGCCCGGCTCGTGCTGCTCGAAGCACTGTCGGCCGCCGCGGGAGAGATCACGGTCGAGCTCGCCCCCGGGTCGGTCGAGGTGCGACTGCGCGGGCGCGAGCCCGAGTTCGTCGTGTCGAAGCCGGCGCAGCCGGTGTTCGCCGCAGAGGTCGCACTGCCGACGCCGCCCGCGGCGCCCGCGGCGCCCGTGGCGCCCGCGCCGCTCGACGACGAGGGCGGCACGAGCCGCACCACGCTCCGCCTGCCCGACCACCTCAAGGCGCGGGTCGAAGAGGCCGCCGCACGCGACGGGCTGTCGGTGAACACCTGGCTTGTGCGGGCGGTCGGCCAGGCCCTCGAGCAGCCGACGCGGGTGCCGAACCAGCAGGCCCAGCCGGCCTCACGGGGCGCGCGCGGCGGCGAACGACTCACGGGCTGGGTGCGATGACCCCACACCCCACGAGCTGACCCCGCGCAGCACCACCGCACACTTCCGGCCCACGGGCCGTCATCCAGACGCACTCATCACGAGGAGATCAGTCATGCCCGTTTTCGCAACCCCGAACCCCATCGACGTCGTGCTCGACGTCGCCGCCGGCAACATCCGCGTCATCGCGAGCGATCGCGACGACACCGTCGTCGAGGTCAGGCCGAGCCGCCCCGGCCGCGCCGCCGACGTGAAGACGGCCGAGAAGGCCGAGATCGAGTACTTCGACGGTCGCCTGCGGGTGCGCACCGCCAAGGTGCGGCTCGGCTGGATCGGTCCGTCCGACTCGGTCGACGTCACCATCGAGCTCCCGCTCGGCTCCTCGGTGCAGGGCGCCGTCGCCGCCGGCAACCTCCGCACGGAGGGTCGGCTCGGCGCCTGCCGCATGAAGTCGGGCGCGGGCGACCTCACCGTCGACGCGGCGGGCCCGGTGCAGTTGCGCACCGGCGCCGGCTCGATCGTCGTCGGCACCGCGACCGGTGACGCCGAGCTCCACGCCGCGACCGGCAGCGTCCGCCTCGGCGACGTGTACGGCGACGCCGCGGTCACGAGCTCCTACGGCGACACCACCATCGGCGAGGTGTCGGGTCTGCTCACCGTGAAGGGCGCGTACGGCTCGATCTGGGTCGACCGCGCCGGCTCCTCGGCGAGCATCAAGACCGCCCACGGCGGTGTGCGCATCGCCGAGGTGACCGCGGGCGAGGTCGATCTCGAGAGCTCCTTCGGCGGGCTCGAGGTCGGCATCGCGCAGGGCACCGCCGCCTGGATCGACGTGTCGACCGAGCACGGCACCGTCACCAACACCCTCAGCGTGGGCGACGGCCCGGCCGAGTCCGAGCGCACCGTGCAGGTACGCGCCCACAGCTCGTGGGGAGACATCGTCATCCGACGGGCCTGAACCGTCGGGGCGCGGCCCCGACGTCGAACCAGCTCGTGGGGAGACATCGTCATCCGACGGGCCTGAACCGTCGGGGCGCGGCCCCGATGTACGTCGCCGCCCCGACGCCGAACACGCCGCGCTCGCGGCGCACGAACACCGCGCACCACGCGGCATCCACTCACCGAATCGCGACCCTCGCGATGCTCGAGCCTGCCCGAACGGCAGGCGAAGCCCTGCCCTCCGCGCGAACGACGCGGGCGCAGGAGAAGGAGTACGGCAATGAACCAGCAGTCCATCCCCGCGATCAGTGTGCGGGGCCTCCGCAAGTCGTACAAGCAGAAGGTCGTGCTCGACGGCATCGACCTCGACGTCGCCCCGGGCAGCATCTTCGCCCTGCTCGGCCCGAACGGCGCCGGCAAGACCACCATGGTCCACATCCTCACCACCCTGCTGCGCCCCGACGGCGGCGAGGCGCGGGTCGGCGGCTTCGACGTCACGGCCGATGCCGACGGGGTGCGCAGCCTGATCGGCCTCACCGGGCAGTTCGCCGCTGTCGACACCCTCCTCACGGGTCGCGAGAACCTGCAGCTCATGGCGGATCTGCGGCACCTGCCGAAGCGGCAGGGCCGGGCCCGCGTCGACGCCCTGCTCGAGCAGTTCGACCTCGTCGAGGCGGCGGGCAAGCCGCTGTCGACGTATTCGGGCGGCATGCGCCGCCGGCTCGACCTCGCGATGACCCTCGTCGACGAGCCGAGGATCATCTTCCTCGACGAGCCGACGACGGGGCTCGACCCGCGCAGCCGCCGCACGATGTGGCAGATCGTGCGCGGGCTCGCCGACCGCGGGGTGACGATCTTCCTCACCACGCAGTACCTCGAGGAGGCCGACGAACTCGCCGACCGCATCGCGCTGCTCGACGGCGGCAGGTTCGTCGCCGAGGGCACCGCGACCGAGCTCAAGCGTCGCATCGGCGGCGGCCGCATCAGGCTGCAGTTCGCGGATGCCACGGCGCTCGCGACTGCGGCCGACGCCCTCGTCGGCGCGGCCGACGGGATCGAGCGCGACGACGAGACCCTCACCCTCGAGGTGCCGAGCGACGGCGGCTTCGGTTCGGTCAAGCAGGTGCTCGGCCGGCTCGACGACGGAGCCCCGGTCGAGGGCCTCGAGATCCGCACGCCCGACCTCGACGACGTGTTCTTCGCGCTCACGGGTCACGGCACTCAGACGAAGGAGAACGCACGATGAGCACCGCAACCGCCACCCCGAAGGGCGTGCCCGCGCCGGCCCGCGCTCCGCGCCGCAACCACTTCCTCGCCGACGCGGTCACGATGACCCGGCGGAACCTGCTGCACATGATCCGCTATCCGGCGCTCACGATCCAGACGGTCGCGATGCCGGTCGTGTTCCTGCTGCTGTTCGTGTTCGTCTTCGGCGGCACGCTCGGCGCAGGGCTGCCGGGGGTGGGCGCCGATGCGGGCATCCCCGAGTACCTCGTGTACGTGGTGCCCGGGATCCTCCTCATCACGATCGCCGCGGCCGCACCGTCGACCGCGATCACGGTCGCGATGGACATGACCGAGGGCATCATCGCCCGCTTCCGCACGATGGCGATCTCGCGGGCGGCGGTGCTCACCGGGCACGTGCTCGGCAATCTGCTGCAGACGCTCCTCGCGGTCGCCCTCGTGTTCGGGGTGGCGCTCGCGCTCGGGTTCCGTGCGACGACCGGCCCGGCGGAGTGGGCGCTCGCGGCGGGCGTGATCGTGCTGATCGCCTTCTCGATCACCTGGCTCGGCGTGGCGTTCGGCACGGCGGCGAAGACCGTGGAGTCGGCGTCGAACGCGCCGCTCCTGCTCGTGCTCCTGCCGCTGCTCGGCAGCGGCTTCGTGCCGACCGACTCGATGCCCGCCGGCGTCGAGTGGTTCGCCGAGCACCAGCCGTTCACGCCGTTCATGGAGACGGTGCGGTCGCTCCTCACCGGCACCCCGATGGGCGACAACGGCTGGCTCACCCTCGCCTGGTGCGCCGTGCTCACGCTCATCGGCTACGTGTGGTCGCTGCGGCTGTACAACCGCAAGTCGGTGAAGTAGTCGCGCGCCGATCGAACGATCGAGCGGGGCGGATGCCCGTGGCATCCGCCCCGCTCGAGTGCGCACCGGAGCGCGTGCGCCTACTGCGTGCGCGAGAGGATGGCGTCGCGCACGTCGCGGCGCAGCACCTTGCCGATGAGCGAGCGCGGCAGCTCGTCGAAGGGCTCGACCCGCTTCGGCACCTTGTAGGGGGTGAGGCTCGCCCGGCAGAAGTCGCGGAGCGCCGTCTCGTCGAAGACGGCGCCCTCGCGCAGCTCGACGCCCGCGGCCACGATCTCGCCGCCCGTCCGGCCCGGCAGCCCGACCACCGCGGCCCCGCGCACGTCGGGGTGCGCGAGCAGCGCGACCTCGACCTCCGAGGGTGAGACGTTGAAGCCGCCCGTGATGATGAGCTCCTTCAGGCGGTCGACGATCGTGACGAAGCCGTCGCCCGAGACGCGCACGATGTCGCCCGTCCGCAGCCACCCGCCGGGGCGCAGCGTCTCAGCCGTCTCGGCGGGCCGGCGCCAGTACCCCTGGAACACCTGCGGTCCGCGCACGAGCAGTTCGCCGGCCTCGCCGGCGGGCACGTCGACGTCGGGGGCGTCGGGGTCGACGACTCGGATCTCGGTGCTCGGGAACGGCACGCCCACCGTGCCGGGGCGCCGGGTCGGCCCCATCGGGTTGCCGAGGGTGATCGGCGACGACTCGGTCATGCCGTACCCCTCGACGAGGAGGCCGCCGGTCGCCGACTCCCACAGGTCGACGGTCGCGATCGGCAGGCTCATCGCCCCCGAGATGGCGAACCGGATGCTGCGGAGCGCGCGCGGATGCTCGGCCGCGTCCCGCACGAGCCGGTCGTAGATCGGCGGCACCGCGGGCAGGAACGTCGGCGGCGAATGCCGGGCCGCGTCGAGCACGAGCTTCGAGTCGAAGGTCGGGAACAGCACCAGCCGTGCCCCGATGCTCATCGCGAAGGTGAGGCACAGCGTCATGCCGTAGGCATGGAAGAGCGGCAGCACGCCGTAGAACACCTCCTCGCCCTCGGTGAGCCCAGGCACCCACGCGCGACCCTGCATCGCGTTCGCCCGCAGGTTGCGGTGGCTGAGGATCGCGCCCTTCGGCGTGCCCGTCGTGCCGCTCGTGTACTGCAGGACGGCGGTGTCGTCGAGGCTCGGGCGCGCGTGCCGCTTCGACAGCGCGCGCCGCGACGTCAGCTGCTCCCAGGCCACGAGCCCGCGGGTCGTCGGCGTCGCGGTGATCGCGGCGCGCGAGCGCCGGGCCGCCGGCACCGGCAGTCGCAGCGCGAGGCGCTTCCCGAACGGGAGGGCGCGCGTGAGGTCGACCGAGACGATGTGGTCGGGCCGGATGTCACGGGGGAACTCCGCGATCGTGTCGGCCGCCTTGTTCCACACGATCGCGACCTTCGCACCGTGGTCCTCGAACTGGTGCCGCAGCTCGGGCGGCGTGTAGAGCGGGTTGTGCTCGACGACGATGGCGCCGAGCCGCAGCACCGCGTAGAACGCGACGACGTGCTGCGGGCAGTTCGGCAGCACGAGTGCGACGCGGTCGCCCGCCGTCACCCCGAGCCGGCGCAGCCCTTCGGCGGCCGAGGCGATCCGCGAACCGAGTTCGGCGTAGCTCGTCTCGGCGCCGAAGAACTCGAGGGCGGTGCGGCGCCCGAAGCGCCCCACCGCGTCGTCGATCATGTCGACGAGCGTCTGACTCGGCTCCTCGATGGTGTGCGCCACGCCCTCGGCGTAGTGCGCGAGCCACGGGCGGTGTTCGTACGGGTTCATGCCAGCCTCTCGGGCGGCCGATCCGTCTGCGTCGGCGGCGATGACGACCGCCGCTGCCACGGCACGCACGGATGCCGCCTCCGCGTTCCAGCGTAGGCGGCATCCATGCGGTCGGTGGAATCAGTCGACGCGGGGCGTGCTCCCGGTCGCGGTCGTGAGCGGCGCGTCGTCGGCCGGCCCCGTCACGACGGTGGGGCCTTCGCGGAGCGCCCGCTCCGCGGCATCCGCCTCTGCGCCGGCGATCGCCTCGCCGCGCGCGACCATGCCCGCCTGATCGGAGAGCGGGATCTGCTTGAGGAAGAGCGCGAGGACGAAGGCCGCGAGGATGAACGGGATGAGGTACCAGAAGACCGGGGCGAGCGAATCGGCGTACGCCGTGACGATCGCGTCGCGCACGGGGGCGGGCAGCTCGGAGAGCGCCTGCGGGTCGAGCGTCGACATCGCGTCGCCCGCCTGCGCGGCGCTCGCACCGGCATCCGTGAAGATCTTCGTGAGGTTCTCGGAGAGCCGCGTCGTGAACATCGCGCCGAAGATCGCGACGCCGAGCGACGCGCCGACCTCGCGGAAGTAGTTGTTCGTGCTCGTCGCGGTGCCGACCTGGGTGGCCGGCACGGCGTTCTGCACCACGAGCACGACGACCTGCATGATGAGGCCGAGACCCGCGCCGAACACGAACAGGTAGACGCAGATCAGCCAGATCGGGGTGTCGGCCGAGAGGGTCATCATGGCGAACATCGCCACCGCGGTGACGAGGGTGCCCGCGATCGGGTAGGCGCGGTAGCGGCCCGACCTCGAGATCGCGATGCCCGACCAGATCGAGGTGCCCATCATGCCCGCCATCATGGGCAGCATCAGGAGACCGGATGCGGTCGCCGAGGTGCCCGACGACATCTGCAGGAACGTCGGCACGAACGCGATCGCCGAGAACATGCCGATACCGAGGGTGAAGCCGATCGCGGTCGCGTTGATGAAGACCGGGTTCTTGAAGAGCGACAGCGGGATGATCGGGTCCTCGGCGCGGGCTTCGGCGAACACGAAGGCGGATGCCGCGGCGAGCAGTCCGAGCCCCCACGCCCACGTCTCGATCGCGTCCCAGCCGTGCTCGGCGCTGCCGCCGAAGTCGGTGAAGAAGATGAGGCAGACGGTCGCCGCCGAGAGCAGCATGACGCCGAGCACGTCGATGCGGCTGGTGGCCTTCTTGCTCGGCAGGGTGAGCGTGAACCAGGCGATCGCGAACGCCGCGATGCCGATCGGGATGTTGATGTAGAACGCCCACTGCCAGGTGAGGTGGTCGACGAAGTAGCCGCCGAGGAGCGGGCCGGCGACGGCCGAGAGGCCGAAGATCGCGCCGAGCGGGCCCATGTACTTGCCGCGCTCGTTGGCGGGCACGATGTCGGCGATGATCGCCTGCGAGAGGATCATGAGTCCGCCGCCGCCGAGGCCCTGCATCGCGCGGAACGCGACGAACGCCCAGAACGTCGGCGCGAACGCCGCACCGATCGAGGCGATCGTGAACAGCGCGATCGCGATGAGGAAGAGGTTGCGCCGCCCGAGCACGTCGCCGAACTTGCCGTAGATGGGCATGACGATGGTGGTGGCGAGCAGGTAGGCGGTCGTGATCCACGCCTGGTACTCGACCCCGCCGAGCTCGCCGACGATGGTCGGCATCGCCGTCGAGACGATGGTCTGGTCGAGGCTCGAGAGCAGCATGCCGGCGATGAGCGCCGAGAAGATGATCCAGATGCGCCGCTTCGTGAGGAGCAGCGGCGCGGCCGGTGTGGGTGGTGCGGTGGTCATTCGGTTCCTTCGGGAGTGGGGGAGACCTCGGCGGCGGGGGAGGCGTCGGGGCAGGGCGAGAAGAGGGTGCGTGCCGAGTCGAGCGACGCGAGGAGCAGCGTCGCGAAGTCGGCGGTGTTGCCGGGGGCGAAGTAGCGGGCGGCGGAGGCGCGCACGATCGTACCGATGAGCTGCACGGCCATGGCCGCGCGGGGGTCGCCCGGTTCGAGCCGTTCGCGGAACTCGATGACCCCGGTCATCCGCCGCTCGAGCTCGGCGCCCTCGCGCATGAACTTCGGCAGGAGGTGCGGTTCGCGCTCGACGAGCATCTCGGGGTTCGGCTCGTCGTCGGGGTGCTCGTCGTCGAAGGGGATGCTCGCGATCGCGAGGGCGATGAGGTCGGGCATGAGCGTCGCGGAGATGCCGACGGCGTCGCTCGGGCGCGCATTGACGAACTCGGTGAGCGCCTGCTCGTCGAGGGTGTCGTCGCGGTGCCCGACGACCGCGTCCTCCTTGGCATGGAAGTAGTTGAAGAAGGTGCGGCGCGAGACGCCGACGCGTTCGCAGAGCTCTTCGACGGTGAAGCCGCCCAGCCCGTGCTCCATCGTGAGCAGGCGCGCTTGGCGGGTGAGTGCGCGGCGCGTGCGCTCGCGGCGCTGCTCGCGGACGCCTTCGGGTTTCGTTGCACTCTCGCTCATAGAGTGCAATTTTGCACTATCGAATCAAGAGTGCAAAATCTACAGCAGGCCGAGCTCCATCGCCCGGGTCACGGCCCGGGTGCGATCGCTCACCTCGAGCTTCTCGAAGACGTGCAGCAGGTGCGTCTTCACCGTCGCCTCTCCGATGAACAGCAGCCCCGCGATCTCGGGGTTCGAACGACCCGCCGCGACCTCTCGCAGCACCTCGAGCTCGCGCGGCGACAGGCTCGGCATGCTCGCAGGCGGTTCGGCGGCGTCGGCGCGAACCCGCGCCACGAGCTTCGCCGCGATCGACGGCGCGAGCACCGTCTCGCCCGCCGCGACCGCGCGGATCCCCGCGAGGATCTCCTCCTGCGGCGCCGCCTTCAAGAGGTACCCGCCGGCCCCCGCCTCGATCGCCGAGAGGATGTGCTCGTCGGTCTCGTAGGTGGTGAGCACGAGCACGCGGGTGCCCGGCACGCTCGCGACGATGTCGGCGGTCGCCGTCGCGCCGTCGACGCCCGGCATGCGCAGGTCCATGAGCACGAGATCGGGATGCTCCGCCCGCGCGAGTGCGACGGCCTCGCCGCCGTTCGACGCCTGCCCGACGACCTCGATGCCCGCGGCCGTGTCGAGCAGGCCCACGATGCCCGCCCGCACGATCGGATGGTCGTCGGCCACGACCACTCGGATCGGACCCGCCTGGCTCATGCCTGCTCCTTCCTCGGAACGGTGATGCGCAGCAGCGCGCCGCGGGGCTCCGCCGCGTCGGGCTCGGCCGGGCCGAACTCGAAGGCGCCCCCGACGAGCGCCGCCCGGTCGCGCAGCCCTGCGAGCCCGAAGCCGCCGGTGCCGCCGTTCGGCCCGACGCCGTCGTCGCGCACGGTCAGCACCACCTCGTCGGCCGTCGTCGCCACCCCGATCAGGGCCCGGCTCGCCTGCGCGTGCTTGCGCACGTTCGCGAGCCCCTCCTGGGCGCAGCGCAGCAGCACGACTTCGAGTTCGCGGTCGAGCCCCGTGGCATCCGCCTCGATGTCGACCCGAACGCCCGTCTCGCGCTCGAACGCGGCACCCAGTCGGCCGAGCGCGGCCGCGAGGCCGCCGTCGGCCGACACCGGGGCGAGCGAGGCGACGAGCCCCCGTGCCTCCGTGAGGGCCTCCCGCGCCATCTGCTCGATGAGTTCGATGTCGCCGAGCGCCGCGGCGGCCGCACCGCCCTCGACACCCGCGAGTCGGTTCTCGGTGCGCTGCGCGACCATCACGAGGCCCGTGAGGCTCTGCGCGATCGTGTCGTGGATCTCGCGGGCGAGTCGCGCGCGCTCCTCGTTGACGCCCGCCTCGCGGTGCATCGCCGCGAGCTGCCCCTGCGCCGCCTGCAACTCGTCGAAGAGGCGGGCCCGCTCCTCGCCGATCGAGGCGATGTGCGTGATCCAGAGGCCGAGGGCGAGGCTGAAGCCGAGCGAGAGGGTCGCGACGGCGATGCCCGCGAGCCACCCGCCGAGACCGAAGTGCACGAGGTAGCCGACGAGCAGCGCGACGGCGATGACCACGTTCGCGACGATCGCACGCCGGGTCGACGGCGAGGTGATCCAGACGAACGGGTAGGCGAAGGCCTGCAGGATCGAGGCGCCGGGGTCGAACGCGACGCCCGTGCCGACGATCACCGCGAGCACCGCGGTGATCACGAGGTGCTGCGTGGCATCCTCGCCACCGATGCGCCCTCGCAGGTACGCGAAGTAGACGATCAGGAAGACGGCCATGACCGCCCACGCTCCCCAGTCGCTCGGGCCGTACGGGGGGTCGGAAACTCCGAACAGCACGGTCACCGCGGCGACCGCGAGCGCCGCGGCATCCCACCACCGGCGGTTCAGCATGCCGTCATGCTCTCACGCGGGGGCGGCGGGGTGCCTCACGCATCCCGCCGGATCCAGCGGAACGTGAGGCGGCTCACGACGAGCCCGACGACGAGCCAGATGCCGAGCGCGATGGCGACGCCGGGCAGGTTCCACGACTCGTTCTGCTCGAGCACCTCCCAGCCCTCGGGCAGGAACACGTAGCGCATGCCCTGCGCGATCCACTTGAGGGGGAAGAGGCTCGCGATGTCCTGCAGCCAGGCGGGCAGCATGTTCCACTGCAGGTAGACGCCCGAGATGAACTGCAGCAGCAGCACGATCGGGATCACGACGGCGGTCGCGCTCTTGCCGCTGCGGGGAACCGCGGAGAGGGCGATGCCGACGAGCGCGCACGTCACGAGCCCGAGCACGAACACCCACGCGAAGGTCAGCCACTTCTCGGGCTCCGTCGGCATCTCGATGCCGAGCACGAGCCATCCGCCGAGGATGAGGAGGCCCGCCTGCAGCGAACCGGTGACGAACACCTGGCCGATCTTGCCGAGGAAGTAGCTGATCGGCGACAGCGGCGTGCCGCCGAGCCGTTTGAGCGTGCCGTTCGACTTCTCCATCGCGATGTCGACGGCGAGGTTCTGCACGCCCGACAGCAGGATGCCGGCGGCGATCATGCCGGGCAGGTAGTACGCGGCGATCGAGATCTCCGAGCCGGGAGGCCCGACCTCGCCCTGCGCGCTGAACGCGGCGGAGAAGATCGCGAGCATCACGAACGGGAACAGGAACGTGAAGAACAGGGTGTCGAACGAGCGGAAGTAGGTCTTCGTCTCGTAGCCGATGCGGGATGCGCCGAGCGCGACCGTGCTCATGCGAGCACCTCCTCGGGGTCGGCAGCGCCGTCGACGCTGCGTACGAGTTGTAGGTACACGTCCTCGAGGCTCGGACGGATCACCTCGAGCTCGGCGGGCTCACCGCCGGCGGATGCCACGACCGCCGCCACGACGAGGCCCGGCTCGTTCGTGCGCTCCTCGTGGAGCACCCCGCCCGCGTCGCGCCATCGCACGAGCGGCACGCGCGCGTCGGCGCCGCCGATCTCGTCGATGCCGCCGAAGTCGACGAGCCGGCCTCCGGCGATCACGCCCGCTCGGTCGGCGAGCTGTGCCGCCTCGTCGAGGTAATGGGTGGTCAGGAGGATGGTCGTGCCCTCGGCCTTCAGCCCCCGGATGACCTCCCAGAACCGCCGCCGCGCCTCGGGGTCGAACCCGGTGGTCGGCTCGTCGAGGAAGAGCAGTTCGGGCCGGCCGATGATGCCGAGCGCCACGTCGACGCGGCGTTGCTGCCCGCCCGAGAGCTTCGAGATGCGGGTCTTCGCCTGCGCTTCGAGGCCGACGGCGGCGATCACCTCGTCGAGGTCGCGCGGGTTCGGGTAGAAGCCGGCGAAGTGCGCCAGCTGCTCGGTCACGGTCACGAGGCCCGACTCGCCGCTCGACTGCAGCACGATGCCGAGGCGGGCCTTCCAGTCGAGTCCGCCCTTCGCGGGGTCGGTGCCGAGCACGCTCACCTCGCCGCCCGTGCGGCTGCGGTATCCCTCGAGGATCTCGATGGTGGTCGACTTGCCGGCGCCGTTCGGCCCGAGCAGGGCGAAGGTCTCACCGGGGGAGATGTCGAAGCTCACCCCGTCGACCGCGGTCTTCTGGCCGTACTGCTTGCGGAGCTCCCGCACCCGCACGGCCGCATCGTTCGTCGTCATGCCCCCAGCGTGGCACCGCGGCGTCGCGGGCGGCAGCGCCCGACGGGTCGATTCCGGCATCCACCGATCGGTGGATGCCGAGTTGCTCGTGCAGGAGATTGGTCGCGATCCCGGCCATGAGCGAGGGATGGGGCCCGATCTCCTGCACGAGCAGCAGCGGCAGCAGCGTGGACGAGGAGCGGAGCTGCGCTCAGGCGCCGACGAGGAGGCGCGGGTGCTGCGCCTCGACGACGTTCGGGTGGGCGCGCAGCCGGCTCTTCAGCCAGTTCTCCCCGAACACGGCGTGCAGCGGGTTCGCGGGGTCGCGCGTGATGCCGTGGGCCTCTGCGGCGAGTGCCGGCGGCAGCTCGACGGTCGGGATCACGGCGTCGAGCGCGGGCCCGTGGAAGTAGGGGATGGAGATGCGCTCGGTGCCGGGCGCGGGGGAGACGACGCGGTGGTTCGTCGCCTTGAGGTACCCGCCCGTCGCGATCTCGAGGAGCTCGCCGATGTTCACGATGAACGCGCCCGCCGGGGCGACGACGTCGATCCACTCGCCGTCCTTCTCGACCTGGAGGCCCGCCTTGCCGTCCTCGACGGAGAGCAGGGTGAGCACGCCGAGGTCCTTGTGGGCGCCGACGCCCTGCGCGGGCTGCTCGGCGTCGACGCCGGGGTACCGCACGATCTTGAGGTAGGGCGAGGGGCGCTCGAAGGCGGCGTCGAAGGTGTCGGGGGCCGCGCCGAGCGATTCGGCCCAGGCGCGCAGCAGGCGGGTGCCGACCTCGTCGAGGCGGGCGATCCACTCCTCGGAGACCGCACGCAGTTCGGGAAGCGCCGACGGCCACAGGTTCGGGCCCTCGAGCACCCAGTAGTCGGCGGTGTCGGCCGTCATGTCGACGGCGGGGCGCTCGGCGCCGAGGTCGATCTGCTCGCGGATGTCGACGCGGCCGAGCGTGCGCTCGCCGCCCATGCGCGTGTAGCCGCGGAAGTGCGGGCTCGTGACGTTCTCGATCGCGAGCTTGTGCGACTCGGGCAGCGCGAAGAACGCCCGGGCCGTCGCGTAGGCGCGCTCGATGAGTTCGCGCGGGACGCCGTGGCCGATGAGCGAGAAGAAGCCGACCTCGTGGGTCGCGCGGCGGAGCTCGTCGCGGAACTGCGCCTGCTGCTCGGGGGTGCCGTTGAGCAGTGAGAGGTCGAGAACGGGAATGGCGGACATGTGGTGGTCCTTTCGGTGCCGGATGGTTCGCCGACGACCAGGCGACCCCGGCATCCGTTGACGTCGGCTGCGCGGCATCCGGGTGTCGAGATCGGTGCGAGATCGATTCGAGACGGATGCCACGGAGCTGACGCGGACGCGTCGGATGCGGCGTGAGCACGGGGCTGCGGTCGGCGGCGCGGGGAATCGCGCCCTGGGGTCGTCGGGGAGACGACCGCCTAGCGGCGACAGCAGCGACAGGTGAAGGTGCTCACGATGACGGAAACGGTAGCACGGCCGCGAATGCGGCGCGAACGCGCCCGCTCAGTGCGGCAGGACGAGCGAGATCGCGATGGCGAGCATGACGAGCGCGATGACGCCGTCGAGGATGCGCCAGGCGCGCGGCGTGGCGAGCACCCGACCGAGCAGGCGCGCCCCGTAGGCGAGGGCGAAGAACCAGACGAGGCTCGCGAGGCCCGCGCCGAGGGCGAACGCCCAGCGGCCGTCGCCGTGGCTGTTCGCCACCGAGCCGAGGAGGAACACGGTGTCGAGGTAGACGTGCGGGTTCAGCCAGGTGAGCGCGAGGCAGGTGAGCACGGCGGCGGCGAGCGTGGTGCGGCCGGCGGCCGCGGTTCGCGTGCTCGGTCCGGCGGTGACGGCGACGGATGCCCCGTGGCCGTCGGAGGCCGCGGGTGTCCCCTCCCGGGCCTCCGGCGGCCGCGGGGCGCCCGCGACGCGGCGCTCGGCCTCCTCGATCGAGTCGATCGCCTCTGCAGCCTCCGCCGTCTCGACCACGAGCGCCTCGCCCGTGGGGCGCAGCGCCCGGCGGGCGGCGAGCAGCCCGTACCCGAGGAGGAAGATCGCGCCGGCCCACCGGATCACGTCGATGAGCCACGGCACCGCGCCGAGCACTGCTCCGATGCCGGACACGCCCACGACGATGAGCACGAGGTCGCTCAGCGCGCAGATCGCGGCGACGGCGAACACGTGCTCGCGGCGGATCCCCTGGCGCAGGACGAACACGTTCTGGGCACCGATCGCGACGATGAGCGAGAGGCCGAGGCCGAAGCCGGCGAGCGCGGAGGAGAGGGACATGACTCCGAGGCTACGAACGTCTGGGCATGAATTCCAGCTCAAGATACTTCAGAAGCATTAGCGTTGCTTCAGATGCAGATTCCACTCGACCTCGCCCGCACGCTCGCCGCCGTCATCGACGAGGGCACCTTCGACGCGGCCGCACGCCGACTCCGGCTCACGCCCTCAGCGGTGTCGCAGCGCGTGAAGACGCTCGAGCTGCAGCTCGGTCGGGTGCTCGTCGTGCGCTCGAAGCCGGCCCGCGCGACCGAGGCGGGCGCCGTCGTCGTGCGCCTCGCCCGCCAGCTCGCGCTCCTCGAGCACGACGCGCTCGCCGAGTTCGGCCTCGACGAGGACGCCGACGCCGAGGCGCGCGCAGGCGCGTCGGCCCGGCGGGTCTCGATCCCGCTCGCGGTCAACGCCGACTCGCTCGCCACCTGGTTCCTGCCCGCACTGGCCCGCGTCGCCGAGGCGCACCCCGTCGTCTTCGACCTGCACCGCGACGACCAGGACTTCACCGCCGGCCTCCTCGAGTCGGGCACGGTCATGGGGGCGGTCACCTCGCAGTCGACCCCGGTCGCCGGATGCCTCGTGCGCCCCCTCGGCATCATGCGCTACGAGGCCGTGGCGACCCCCGCGTACCTCGCCAGGCACTCCGCCGCAGGCCGGCCCGGGGCGAGCGGCGACGGCGGTCGGAGCGCGGGCGGCGCCGTGGCATCCGCCCTGCCCGACTGGCTCGCGAACGCCCCGCTCGTCGACTTCGACCGGCGCGACCACCTGCAGCACGACGCGCTCCGCGCGGCGGGACTCGACCCCGAACGCGCCCCCCGGCACTACGTGCCCGCGTCGAACGACTTCGCGAACGCCGTGAAGCTCGGGCTCGGTTGGGGCATGCTGCCCGCGTTCCAATCGGCCGAGGAGCTCGCACGCGGCGAGCTCGTGCGCCTCGGCGGCCGGCCCGTCGACGTGCCGCTCTACTGGCAGCAGTGGAACCTCAGTTCACCCCTGCTCGACGCGGTGGCCGAGGCGCTCGCGAGCGAAGCACGGACGACGCTCGGCTGAACGGTCGGCGCGAGGCGCGTCGGAATGCAGTGCTGGCACGCACGCGCTCGGACGTCGGCAGGGCTAGTGTCGCGGGCGACCTGATCTTGGAGCAGTCATGAGGATCTGGGTGGTCGCTGCGCTCACGACGGCGGCGACCATCACCGCGGTCGCCGCCGCCTATGCGGTCGGGACGCTCATCGGCGTGCAGGTCGCCGCCGCGGACGGCAACCCGCCCGGTGCGGAGGCGCCGCCGAGTGAGGAGCTGAAGGCCGTCGACCTGTCGGTGCACGACGCCGTGAGCTTCCTCGCGGCCTACGATCCGAGGGGCGTCGTCTCGGTGCACTGCCCGCAGGGTTCCGTCGCCGTCGGCGGCGGACGACTCGGCTCGGGCAGCGGACTTGTGGTCGTCGACCAGGGCCCCGTCATCGGCAGCGCGGGCGCCGCCCAGCCGATCGGATGGCGCATCGAGGTCGAGCGCAGCGACCTCGATCACAGCCCGAGAACGGTCGCGGCCTACGTGGTCTGCCGTGTCACGCCCGCCGGGTGACGCGTTCGCGCGGGCTCAGCCGAACAGTCGCTGCAGTCGCTGCACGCCCTCGAGCAGGGGCTCGTCGCCGAGCGCGTAGCTGAACCGCAGGAATCCGCTCGGCCCGAACGCCTCGCCCGGCACCGCGGCGACCTCGGCCTGCTCGAGGATGAGGTCGGCGAGTTCGAGCGAGGTCGTCGGCGTGACACCGCCCCACTCGCGGCCGAGGAGGCCCGTCACGTCGGGGTAGACGTAGAACGCGCCCTCGGGCACGGGCACCGTCATGCCGTCGATCTTGGAGAGCTCGGCGACGATGAGGCGGCGGCGGCGGTCGAACGCCCGGCGCATCTCCTCGACGGGCTCCTGGGGGCCGGTGAGGGCGGCGATCGCGGCGCGCTGCGAGATGTTCGACACGTTCGACGAGAGGTGCGACTGCAGGTTCGCGGCGCCCTTGATGACGTCGGCGGGGCCGACCATCCAGCCGAGACGCCAGCCCGTCATCGCGTAGGTCTTCGCGACGCCGTTGACGAGGATCGTCTGGTCCGCGAGACCCGGCACGGCCTCGACGATCGACACGGCGCGGGGCGCGGGGCTGCCGACCTCGGAGTCGAGCGAGCCGTAGGTGAGGTTCTGGTAGATCTCGTCGGCGATGACCCAGATGCCGTGCTCGAGGGCCCACTCGCCGATCGCCTTGACCTGCTCGGGCGCGTACACCGCGCCCGTCGGGTTCGACGGGGAGACGAACAGCAGCACCTTCGTGCGGTCGGTGCGCGCGGCCTCGAGCTGCTCGACCGTGACGAGGTAGCCCTGCTCGCTGCCCGCGAAGACGTCGACCTGACGACCGCCGGCGAGCTTGATCGCCTCGGGGTACGTCGTCCAGTACGGAGTGGGCACGAGCACCTCGTCGCCCTCGTCGAGGAGCACCTGGAAGGCCTGGTAGACGGCCTGCTTGCCGCCGTTGGTCACGACGACCTGCGATGCGGATGCCTCGAGGCCCGAGTCGCGGGCGGTCTTCGCCGCGATCGCCTCGCGCAGTTCGGGCAGGCCGGCCGCGGGCGTGTAGCGGTGGTTCTTCGGGTCGCTCGTCGCGACGAGCGCGGCCTCGACGATGTGGGCGGGCGTCGCGAAATCGGGCTCGCCCGCGGCGTATGAGATGACGGGCCGACCCTCGGCCTGGAGGGCCTTCGCCTTGGCGTCGACCTTGAGGGTCGCGGACTCGGCGATGGCGGCGATGCGGGCGGAGAGACGGGCGCGTTCGGTCACGCGCACCAGCCTACGGCGCGTTCGAGCCGGATGACAGGCCGCGTTGCGGCGCAATCCATCCGAAGTGGGCCGACGGCTCGGCCGGGGTGTTCGGTCGGCTCAGCCGAGGTTCTTCAGCTCTTTGCCGTGCACGGTGAGCGCGTAGATCACGAGGATGTCGAGCGTGAGCACGATGAGCGACCACCACGGTTGCACGGGCAGCAGCGCGAGCTGGCCGAGCGCGTTGAGGATCACGAGGATCACGGCGATCACGCGAGCCCAGGTCGCGCCGGTGAAGAGCACGGCGCCGATGAGGATCAGCAGCGCACCCGAGATGACGTGCCACCAGCCCCAGCCCTCGACGTCGAACACGAGCAGTGCGCCCTGCCCGGTCGTGAGGTACGCGCTATCGGGCATGAACAGCGCCACGAAACCGTAGAGCAGGTCGAAGCCGCCGGTGACGATCAGCATGATCGCCGCGAAGGCCCCCCAGCCGACCCAGCCCGTCGTGCCTTCCGTTGACTGCGTTTCACTCATGACAACCACTCCCTCGTCGAATGGGATGCGCCGGCTCGACGAGCACGGTGCGGATGGCGCTTGATGGTGCTGAGCCACATGCTACTCACGAAGGTGCGGGAGGGGAATGGAACGCCACGCTGATCTGCTGATTCGCCTGGGCGGCCCGAATGAGGAGGGCGGATGCCGCGGCGAGGCGCCGTGGCATCCGCCCTCGCGGTCGCGACTCAGCCGGCGACCGTCACCGCGATGTCGGGCTGGTCGCTGAACACGCCGTCCATGCCCGCCGCGAGATACACCGCGATCTCGCCGGCGAGATCGCCCGCCTCGTTCGGCACCTGGCTCGACCGGAACTCGACCGGGAGGAACTGGTTCTCGAGGCGGAAGGTCCAACCGTGCACCTCGAGGCCGGCCGCGTGCGCGTCGGCGATCACGGCCGACGGCGCGGCGAGGTTGCCCCCGGCCGTCCGCGGGATGAGGACCGACTTCTCGGCCCCGATGCCGTCGGCGTAGTCCGCGATCTCGGCGAGGCCCGCGGGCGTCACGAGGTCGCTGTAGCGGCGCGGATCGCCCGCGAGGGTGAAGTCGTACGGCCGCCCCGAGTTGCTGATCAGCTGCGCGAGTCGCACCTCGGTCATGGTGTCGAGCTCGCGCAGGTTCGACACCTCGAAGCTCTGCACGATCACGGGCGCGTCGGCATCGTCGACGCCGTTCGCCTGCAGGGCCGCGACGAGCGGCTCCTCCAGCGAGAGGCCGATCGAGTCGAAGTACGTCGGGTGCTTCGTCTCGGGGTAGACGCCGACCTGGCGGCCGTCGCAGCTGATCGAGTGGCGGGCGAGGTCGATGACCTCGTCGAGGGTGGGCACCTGGTAGAGCCCGTCGAACGCGGTGTTCGCCGGACGGGTCTGCGGCAGCCGTTCCTTCGCACGCAGGGTGCGGAGCTCGGCGAGCGTGAAGTCCTCGGTGAACCAGCCGGTCGTCTTCACCCCGTCGATCGTCTTCGTGGTGCGGCGGTCGGCGAACTCGGGCCGGGCGGCGACGTTCGTGGTGCCGCTGATCTCGTTCTCGTGGCGGGCGACGAGCACGCCGTCCTTCGTCGACACGACGTCGGGCTCGATGTAGTCGGCGCACTGCACGATGGCCTGCTCGTAGGCGGCGAGGGTGTGCTCGGGGCGGTACCCGCTCGCGCCCCGGTGGCCGATGACGGTCACCGTCTCGGGCTCGATCTTCGTGCGGTCGAGGTCGATCACGGCGAACTCGGTGTCGTCGGGCGCGCCGGGAACGCGGGCGTCGTTGCCGGGGTAGTTGTTGTCGTTGCCGATGAGCAGGCGACCGTCCTTCAGCTGCACGATCGTCTCGAAGGACTGCACGGGCAGCGAGAACACCTCACCGGTGCCGTAGCCGTCGCCCGCGCCGATGCCGTCGGGGTTCGCGATCCGGAGCGCGTCGAGCACGAGCGTCTTCTCGAGGTACCCGGCGGGATCGGCTCGCTTCAGGTCGACCTGGTAGACGCGCTTCGTGACCGACTGATCGCCCTCGAAGTCGTCGCGCTCGACGACGAGCAGCACGCCGTTCTTCACCGTGAAGGCGTCGCCGATGACGTTCGCCTCCTGGTCGGTCTGGTAGCTCCACGTGCGACCGGTGTAACCGCCGCGCTTCGTGTCGAACTCGTGGATCTCACGGCGGCGGAGGTCGGTGTCGTCGGCATAGGCGCCCTCGACGATCGGGTAGAGGTATCGGCCGTTGACCGAGGCGGCGAGCGCCTCGAAGCCGCGGCTCGCGCGCACCCGCGGCGTCTCGCCGGCGGCGAGGTACGGGTTCTGGGGCGACTTCGCGCCGTCGAGCGAGTAGGGCTTCTCGAGCAGCGTGCCCTCGGCGTCGAAGTGCAGCAGGAACGGGCCGAACTCCTCGCCCACCCAGAAGCTGCCGTCCTTCGCGCGGACCACCGACTCGATGTCGAAGTCGGCGCCGGTGAGCAGGCGCTCATCGGTCGCGCCGTTCACGATGGGGAAGTCGAGCACCCCGTTGCGATCGTTGTACGAGATGAATCGCAGGGTCTCGATCGAGCCGTCGCCGCCGTCGGCGGTCTGCCAGGCGGGCCGGACGAGGTAGTTGCGCAGCAGGAAGTCGGCCGAGTTGCCCTTCGTCCCGAACCCGTTGTCGGGCTGGGCCCAGAAGGTGCCGTCGCCGTTCTCGATGACGGCCGAGAAACCGGGGACGACCTGGCCGTCCCAGGGGCCCTGGCGGCCGTTCGCGGCGGAGGCGAGTGCGCCCGACGAGGGGCCCTCCGCGAGGAAGTCGGCCGACAGGGTGGCCCGGGCGACCAGCGTCGGCTCGAACGAGTGCATCGGCGAGGTGGGGGTCGTCTGCCCGTTGCCGACGGCGTAGGCCGGTGCGGCGAGCAGGATGGCGGCCGCGGTGGCGGTCGCGGCGGTGGCGGCGATGGCGCGCGGCAGGGCGCGTCGCGTGAGGTTTCGGCTCATGCCGCGAGCCAATCGGCCGCGGCGTGCGGCACCGTGTCAGTTCGGCGACGGTTCGGCGACGACCGGGTGAACGGATGCCGCTCGCCGCCTCAGAGGTTCTGCCCGATGTCCCACAGTCGATCGGGGCGGCCGTCGATCGCCTCCGACACGGCGAGCGCCTGGTCGTCGGAGAGCGAGGCGACGTAGTCGACGACGCCGCGGCCGACGCCGAGCCGGCGCACCGCGCTCGACTCGGGCACCGGCACCCCCTCGGGCCGGGTCGCGCGTACGAGCTCGTAGCCCGCCGTGGCGATGTCGACGAGCTCCTTCAGCCGCTGCGGCACCCGGTGCCGGTCGTAGTCGTCGGTCACCCACGCGGTGAGTCCCTTGACGGCACGCGTCAGCACACGGCTGAGCCCGCGCTGGTACATGGCGATGTCGGCGCGGTCGAGGATGAAGTGCCGGTGCACGAACTTCAGGATCTCGACCTCGTGCCAGGCGCCGCGGTCGAGGGCGACGAGGCCGGTGCGGGCGACGCCGGGCGGGGCGGGCACGACCGAGGTCTGCAGGTGCCCGATCCAGCGGTTCGTGAACGAGGAGAGCGCGCGCTCGGAGGCGATCGAGCCGTCGAACGGGATTGCGAGGAGCCCGTCGACGAGATCGTCGGCGACCGTGTCGACCGCGGCGGCGAAGGCGTCGTCGTCGGCCACCCATGCGTCGCTCGCCCGGATCTTGCGGCGCAGCGACTCGAGCGCGGCACCCGCCGGGGCGGTGCGCGAGGCGAGTTCCTCGTCGCCGAGCGCGCGGAGTTCGCTCCACCCCTCGATCCAACCGCGGAACTCCCGGGCGACCGCACCGTGGCTGAGCAGCCCCGCCCGGTAGAAGTCGTCGACGTCGTGGATGGAGTAGGCGATGTCGTCCGCCGTGTCCATGATGGAGCACTCGAGCGACTGCTCCATCGCCGGCAGCCCGACGCGTGCCGCGGCGAGGTCGGCCGCATCCAGCCCGTATGCCGAGAACTTCGTCGCGACGGCCTCGCCGTCGATCATGCGGAGACCCCGGGGGAGCCCGCCGTCGGCGAACGGCACGGGGGAGGCGAAGCGGGTCCACGGGTACTTCGCGATCGCCGAGCGCACCGCGGCGGTGAGATTCAGCCCATGGGATGCCACGGAGCTGACGTCGAGGGTCGCGATGATGCGATAGCTCTGCGCATTGCCCTCGAAGCCGTCCTCGAGGCCGAGCGTCTCGCGGGCGAGCCGGTCGAGCACGCGTTCGCCGAGGTGTCCGAACGGCGGGTGCCCGAGATCGTGGGCGCTTGCAGCGGCCTGCACCACGACCGCGTCGCAGCCATGCTGCACCGCGAGCGCATGGGCCGGCGACGAGGCATCCGCGAAGCCGACCGCGATCGCGCGCGCGACCGCGGTGACCTTGATCGAGTGGGTGAGCCGGTTGTGGATGAGCGGGCCCGCACCCGGCTGCGCGATGACCTGCGTGACGGCGGAGAGCCGCGAGAAATAGGGCGAGAAGCGGATGCGCTCGAGGTCGAGCCGGAACTGCGAGTGCTCGCCGGTGACCTCGACGCTCGAGCTCGGCTCGGGGGTGCGGCGGGCGGCGCGGTCGGGGCTCATGCTCCCAATGTAGGCGTCGGTTCGCGCGAGGGGCTCGCGTCGCATAGACTGTTCGAGGTTGCTTTCCTCAGCAAAGCTTCACTGCGCCCGAAATCGCGTATTTCGAGTGCATGGAGTCGAGGTGGTGATTCCGAGGCGCCCTCGCAACAGGGCCCGAGGGCGGTGGCTCAATTGGTAGAGCAGCGGTCTCCAAAACCGCAGGTTGCAGGTTCGAGTCCTGTCCGCCCTGCGAGCCGGCAGTGATTGCCGGCCCACGAAAGGTGTACGAGGTGGCACGAAAAGTAATCGACGAACCGAGTGAGGACGTCGTCGCCAACGCCAAGCGCGATCGCGCCGCGCGTCGGAATCCCTTTTCGCGCATCGCCCTGTTCATCCGGCAGGTCATCGCTGAGCTGAAGAAGGTCGTCACCCCCACGCGGAAGGAGCTCTTCAGCTTCACGGCCGTGGTGCTCGTGTTCGTCGTCATCATGATGGCGCTCGTCTGGGGCCTCGACCAGCTGTTCGGGTGGCTGGTGCTGTACGTCTTCGGAACGACCGGGGTCTGATCGAGGCCTTCGGCTCGCAAACCCGTTCGCCGTAGGCGCACGAAGAGAAGGATCGAGAATTGTCAAGGACTGAGCGCGACGACGTCGACTGGGCCACTGCTGCAGAGCAGTCGGCTGAGGACGACGAGGCCCAGACGGGCAACATCAACGAGCACGAGGAGCAGTCCTCCGAGCCCGCCGAGCACATCGCCGTCCACATCGTCGACGACGAGGGCAACGACGTCGACCTCGACGCCGTGCTCGACTCGCTCGCCGAGGCGAGCGACCCCGAGGCCGACGCCGTCGTCGACGACGCACTCGACATCGACTCCGCCGAAGAGGCCGAGGCTGCGCTCGAGGCCGTCGAAGAAGAGGCCGACACCGAATTCGACCCGTACGAGGAGTTCCGCGCCGAGCTGCGCTTCCTCCCGGGCAAGTGGTACGTCATCCACTCCTACGCTGGCTTCGAGCGCCGCGTGAAGGCGAACATCGAGCAGCGACGCGAGTCGATGGCGATGGCCGACTACATCTACCAGGTCGAAGTGCCGATGGAAGACGTGGTCGAGATCAAGAACGGCCAGCGCAAGATGGTCACCCGCGTGCGCATCCCCAGCTACGTGCTGGTCCGCATGGAGCTGAACGAGGAGAGCTGGTCGGTCATCCGCCACACTCCTGGCGTCACCGGCTTCGTGGGCAACGCGCACAACCCGACCCCCCTCCGCTTCGAGGAGGCCTTCGGCATGCTGAAGAGCCTCGTCGAGATCAAGGACGTCGCGCCCGCCAAGGGTGCGAAGGCCGGCGCCGCGACCGGTGCCGCCCGTCAGATCCCCGCCGAGGTCGACTTCGAGGTCGGCGAGACGATCACCATCAAGGACGGCTCGTTCGCAGGCCTGCCCGGCACGATCAGCGAGATCAAGCCCGAGAGCGGCAAGCTCACCGTGCTCGTCTCGCTCTTCGAGCGCGAGACCCCCGTCGAGCTCAGCTTCGACCAGGTCACCAAGCTCTAAGACCCCTCAGAAGGTCCACAGCCAACCCTCCGGTATACTCGGAGGGTTGTGCTGTGTCCGGCCTCGCCGAACCCACACGAACCACCGCCCTCCGGAACGGCCGGAGCGACGGGAGAGTGCCCGCCAGGGCGTTCGAACAGAAAGAGAGAAATCATGGCACCGAAGAAGAAGGTCACTGGTCTGATCAAGCTTCAGATCAACGCCGGCGCCGCCAACCCCGCACCGCCCATCGGTCCGGCGCTTGGTCAGCACGGCGTGAACATCATGGAGTTCTGCAAGGCCTACAACGCGGCGACCGAGTCGCAGCGCGGCAATGTGATCCCCGTCGAGATCACGGTCTACGAGGACCGCTCGTTCACCTTCATCCTGAAGACCCCGCCGGCCGCCGAGCTCATCAAGAAGGCCGCCGGCGTCGCCAAGGGTTCTGGCGTCCCGCACACCACCAAGGTCGGCAAGCTCTCGCAGGACCAGGTCCGCGCGATCGCCGAGCAGAAGATGGCCGACCTCAACGCGAACGACCTCGACGCCGCGTCGAAGATCATCGCGGGCACCGCTCGCTCGATGGGCATCACGGTCGAATAAGGCCGCGTCTCGTCGTCGAGGTGCGCGAAGCGCGCATCGAGACCTCGAGAACGACGGATGCCCCGTGGCATCCGTTCACCAGAACTCAGCATCAGTGGCAGCGCCCGCCAGGCGCAGATGACCACACTCTCTCAAGGAGAAGCAACATGGCACAGAAGTCCAAGGCCTACCGCGCCGCGGCCGCGAAGATCGAAGACGGCAAGCTCTACACCCCGAGCGAGGCTGTCGCCCTCGCGAAGGAGACCGGCTCGGCGAAGTTCGACTCGACCGTCGAGGTCGCGCTGAAGCTCGGCGTCGACCCCCGCAAGGCCGACCAGATGGTGCGCGGCACCGTCATCCTCCCGCACGGCACCGGCAAGACCGCTCGCGTCATCGTGTTCGCGACCGGCCCCGCCGCTGAGGCGGCCATCGCCGCCGGCGCCGACGAGGTCGGCGGCGCCGAGCTCATCGAGAAGGTCGCCGCGGGCTACACCGCGTTCGACTCGGCGGTCTCGACCCCCGAGCTCATGGGCCAGGTCGGCCGTCTCGGCAAGGTGCTCGGCCCGCGTGGCCTCATGCCGAACCCGAAGACCGGCACCGTGACCCCGAACGTCGGCCAGGCCGTCTCCGACATCAAGGGCGGCAAGATCGAGTTCCGCGTCGACAAGCACGCCAACGTGCACTTCGTCGTCGGCAAGGCCTCGTTCTCGAACGAGCAGCTCGAGGAGAACGCGAAGGCTGCGCTCGAAGAGGTCCTGCGCCTCAAGCCGTCCAGCTCGAAGGGCCGCTACATCCAGAAGGGCGCCGTGTCGACCACGTTCGGCCCCGGCATCCCCCTGGACGTCAACGCCATCTGATCCACCCGGTGATCGAGGCGCGCGCAGCGCGACTCGAGATCCTCGAAGGCCCCGCCGGTTCGCCGGCGGGGCCTTCGTCGTCCGCGCGCGCTGCGCGGCCCGGTCAGTGCGGGATGGCGTCGTGGTGCGCCTGCATGCTCGGCCGGATGGCGAGCACGGCGGCGACGAGCGCGACGGCGCCGCAGATCCACGACATCCACGCGGCCCCGAAGGTCATCGCGTCGGCGTAGCCGCCCATCCACGGCGAGATGATCAGCAGTGCGCCGAGCGCGGCCTGGATGTACTCCATCGCGACCATGCCCGGTGCTGCGAGATTGACGACACCGGAGACGATCAGCAGGGCGCCCAGCACGAGCATCAGGGCGACCGAGGCGCCCATCGGGGGAACGAACAACGTCGAGAGCATGGCCGCCGCGCCGGCGGCGATCGCGACCCAGTCTTCCCAGCGAGTCCACTTCTTCATAGAAACCAGCCTCCTCAAGGTCGGTGGCTCCCATTCGGGGGTCACTTCAACGGTACGACCGCGCGATCCCGGGGTCAATGAGCGGGCTGCGGCCCCGCGCGCGATGCCCGAAGCTCAGCGCACGATGCGGAAGTCGTCGTCTTCGGCGAGGTCGACGGCCCGGACCTCCAGCGCCGTCACCGCCGAGCCGGGAGGCCCAGCCTCGAGACGGCGCAGCATCTCGGCGACGGCCGCATCGTCGCCCTGCACCTCGGCCTCGACGGTGCCGTCGGGGAGGTTGCGAACCCAGCCGGTGACGGCGAGGCGATCGGCGTGCTTGCGGGCGAGGTAGCGATAGCCGACGCCCTGCACGAGGCCGCTGACGATGACGTGGCGGCGGATCATCCGCTCACTCTAACCCGGCGGCGATGCCCGGCGGACACCGACGAGGGCGGCCCCGAGCCGAAGCCCGAGGCCGCCCCCGTCCGGGTCGGCGAGAAGCCCGCGCTCAGCGCACCTCGACCGCGGCGGTCGCGCCCGTCCGGGTGCGGATCTCGTCGGCGACGGCGATGGCGTCGCCCGAGGGGGCGTCCGACTTGCGGTCGGGTCGTGCGATCACGAGGTAGAGCGCGCCCGAGACGACGACGACGCCGAGGCCGATGAGCACGACGTAGTCGGTGACGAAGTCGCCCGTGGCGCCCGGCGTCGCGAGCAGCACCATGGCGAACACGCCGTAGGCGAGCGCCAGGATGTTGACGACGAGCCCCCAGGCGCCGAGCGAGAACGGGCCGGCCGGCCTCCAGCCCTTGAGACGCTGGCGGAGCGAGGCGAGCACCACCATCTGGAAGGCGACGTAGATGCCGAGCACCGCGAACGAGGTGATGGGCAGGAGCAGGCCGTCGTTCAGGAAGATGAGCACCGCGAGGACCGCAGGCACGGTGCACGCCACGATGAGCGCGTTGGTCGGCACCTTGTTCTTCTCCGACACCTTCGCGAGCCAGCGGTGGCCCGGGATCATCCCGTCGCGGGCGAAGGAGAACAGCAGGCGGCTCGCGGCGGCCTGCAGGCTCAGCACGCAGGAGATGAACGCGGTGACGGCCACGACCAGGAAGAGCTTCGCGCCCACGGGGCCGAGCGTCGACTCGAGGATGTGGGGGATGGGGTCGGGGTCGTCGCCTGCGACGATCGCGGCGAGGTCGGGGGCGGCGAGCACGTAGCCGCCGAAGGAGAACAGGGCCGAGACGCCACCCACCAGGATCGTCATCGTCATCGCCTTGGGGATGCGACGGGCGGGGTTCGACACCTCCTCGGCGACATCGCCGCAGGCCTCGAATCCGTAGAAGAGGAAGAGGCCGGCGAGGGCGGCGCCCATGAACGCGGTGAGGTAGCTGCCGTCGCCCTCGACGCCCATGGTGTCGAAGAAGACGCTGAACTCCTGCTTGCGCTGGAAGATCAGGAGGTAGAGCCCGAGGCCGATGACGCCGACGAGCTCGGCGGCCAGGCCGATCTGCGCGACGCGGGCGAGGGTCTTCGTGCCCGAGAAGTTGAAGACGAACGCGAGCAGGAGGAGCGCGAGCGTGATCGCGAGGTTGATCGTCGGGGTGAGCTCGAGCTCGAACAGGCTCGCGACGAAGCCCGATCCGAACTCGGCGACCGAGGTGATCGTGACGATCATGGCCCAGATGTAGACCCACGCGGCCATCCAGGCGTAGCGGCGGCCCCAGAGGCGGCGGGCCCACGGGTAGATGCCGCCGTGGATCGGGTACTGCGACACGACCTCGCCGAACACGAGGGAGACGAGGAGCTGACCGGCGCCGACGATGACGATCCACCAGACCGAGGGCGGGCCGCCGATGGTGAGGGCGACGGCGAAGAGCGAGTAGACGCCGACGAGGGGCGAGAGGTAGGTGAAGCCGAGCGCGAAGTTCGCCCAGAGGCTCATCGAGCGGTTGAACGAGCCCTCGTAGCCGAGGACGCTCAGGTGTTCGTCGTCGCCGAGCTGGGTCGGCGTGGGTTCTGCTGGCATGATGCCCTTTCGATCGACATTGATCTCGCGCCCTCCCACCCGGGCGCACGGTACGGGTCAGCATAGCGATACATCCGGCGCTAAAGCTATAGCACCAAATGATTAATTTCGGATGCCGCGCAGCAGGCGCCGTGGCAGGATGCCGGGCATGGGAACCGTCACCGACTACCTCGCCGAGCGTGATGGCGCGAACCGCGCGGCACTCGCGCACGTCATCGACGTCGCGCGCGAATGCTCGCCCGACGCCGTTGAGGGGGAGAGCTACGGCATGCCCGCGCTCCTGCACCGCGGCAAGGGGCTCGCGGCGGCGCTCGAGGCGAAGCAGCACCTCGGCCTCTACCCCTTCAGCGGGCAGATCCTGCCGGGGCTCGCAGCCGAGCTCGATGCGGCGGGGCTGAAGTGGTCGCCGGGCGCCCTGCAGTTCACCGCGGAGCATCCGGTGCCCGATGGACTGCTGCGCCGCATCTTCACCGAGCGCATCGAGCAGATCGACGCACAGCTCGACACGAAGCGGCGCTGACGGGAATGGGGGAGACCCCGTAGCCACGGGTGGACGGACTCCGGGATTCAGCCGATGCGACGCGGGCCCGTGCGGCGCTACCTTCGGCGCATGGACCTCGTGATGCTCGCCGGAACGGCCTCGGCCGTCGTCTTCGCCGTCAGCAATCTGCCGATGCTGCGCAAGGCGATGCGCACCGGGGACGTCTCGTCGTACAGCCTCGCGAGCGTGGTGATGATCAACGTCGCCAACCTCGTCTACTCCATCTACGTCTTCAGCCTCCCGATCGGACCCGTGTGGATGCTGCACACCTTCTACCTCGTCTCGTGCGCGATCCTCCTCGTGCTGTGTCTCCGGTCGGCGAGCGGTCGAAGCGGTCGGCGAGCGGGTCGCGACGCGTTGCCGGCAGAACCGGTGCGGGGCTAGCCTGAGGGCGGACGCTGCCGGATTCGGCTGCACCGCGCCGACGAGCGCGGCGCCCGGGGGCTGGAGGCGTCATGGGCGGAGCCGCACTCGACGTGGGCCGAGCCGCGTACCGCGAGAACCGTTGGAACGAGGCGGTCGCCGAGCTCGAGCTGGCCGACCGCGAGGCCGTCACCACGCCGCTCGATCTCGAGAACCTCGCGACGGCGGCATTCCTCGTCGGACGCGCCGCCGAGGGGCTCGACTGGCTCGCGCGGGCGCACGAGGCCTTCCTCGCCGACGGCGACCACGTCGCTGCGATCCGCTGCGCGGCGTGGCTCGGCATGATGCTGTCGAACCTCGGCGACCACGCCCGGAGCAGCGGGTGGTTCGCTCGTGCCGAGCGGCTCGTCGACGACGCCGAGGAGCCCGACGCCGACCACGGATTCCTGCGCGTGCCCCGCGGGCTGCAGGCCCTGTACTCCGGGGACGCCGAGGGTGCCCAGCAGATCTTCCGCGAAGCCGAGCAGCAGGCCCGGCGCGCGGGCGACGCCGACATCGCCGCGCTGGCCGGCCTCGGGCTCGGGCAGTCGCGGATCATGCTCGGCGACCTCGGCGCCGGCATGAAGCTGCTCGACGAGGTCATGGTCGCCGTCACGACGGGGGAGCTGTCGCCCGAGGCATCCGGGATCGCGTACTGCGCGCTGCTGCAGGCGTGCCGACTGGCGTTCGACCTCCGGCGCGCGCAGGAGTGGACCCGCGCGCTCGATCGGTGGTGCGCCGAGCGCCCCGACCTGATCGTCTTCACCGGGCAGTGCCACGCGCACCGGGCCGCGCTCTTCCTGGCGCACGGCGCATGGGCCGAGGCCGAGGCCGCGGCCGCCGAGGCCAGGCAGCGCTCGGCGCTCGGCGACCACGACGGCGCTTACGCGTCCGCGTACCTGCAGGGCGAGGTGCACCGGCTGCGGGGCGAGGATGCCGCTGCCGAAGCGGCCTACGAAGCTGCGGCGCGAACGGGCTTCGAGCCGCAGCCGGGCCTGGCGCTGCTTCGGCTCGCGCAGGGCGAGGCTTCGACGGCGCAGCGGATGATCCGCGCCGCAGCCGATCGGCTCGACCCCTCGGAGCGCCGCGCCCTCCTGCCCGCGATCGTCGAGATCCAGCTGGGCGCCGGTGACGTCGCCGGCGCCCGTGACGCGGCCGACGAGCTCGCGGCGTTCGGCCGCCGGGAGTCGACGCCAATGGTCGCCGCGCTCGCCGAGTCCGCGGAATCCGCGGTGCTGCTCGCCGAGGGCGACGCTGCCGGAGCCCTGGTCGCCTCGCGCAGGGCCTGGGCGAAGTGGAGGGAGCTCGAGGTCCCCTTCGAGTCGGCACGCTGCCGGATGCTCGCCGCCCGGTGCTGTCTGGCCTCGGGTGACGAGGCCTCCGCCGTCATGGAGCTCGACGCCGCACGGACGATCCTCGACGAGTTGGGTGCCGCCCCGAGGTTCGCGGCCCTCGATTCGCTCGCGAGGACGCCGGGAGGCCTCTCGCCGCGCGAGGTCGAGGTGCTGCGCCTCGTCGCGGCCGGGCATTCCAACCGGGAGATCGGTGCCGAGCTCTACCTCAGCGAGAAGACCGTCGAGCGTCACCTCAGCAACATCTTCGGCAAGCTCGGCCTCGCGTCGCGGTCGGCCGCGACCGCGTACGCGTTCCGCCACGGGCTGGCGGAGTGAAGCGCAGGCACTCGGCACCGGCCGAGCCGACTGAGGGGTGCATGGGGGATTTCGCCGATGCGACGCCCGTCGGCGCCTCGTACCGTGCCGAGCATGGACCACGCACAGCAGTATTCGGACGGACCCGACCACGAGTTCGACACCGTCGTCGTCGGTGGAGGGCAGGCCGGGCTCACCATCGGATTCCATCTCGCACGGCGCCTGCACCGGGACATCCTGATCCTCGATGCGCACGACCGCGTCGGTGACGCCTGGCGGCAGCGCTGGGACTCGCTTCGCCTCTTCACCCCGGCGAAGTACGACGGGCTGCCCGGGATGCCCTTCCCCGGCGACCGCCTCGCCTTTCCGACGAAGGACGAGATGGCCGACTACCTCGAGGCGTACGCCGCTCGATTCGAGCTGCCCGTGCTGACCGGAATCCGGGTCGACCGGGTCGGTCGGATCGACGGTCGCTTCGTCGTGGAGGCCGGTGAACGGAGCTGGACCGCGCGGAACGTCGTGATCGCCGCGGGCGGCCACCAGGTTCCGCGGGTGCCGGCGTTCGCCGGGCAGCTCGACGCGTCGGTGCGGCAGCTGCACTCGGAGGACTACCGGAACCCGCACGAGCTGCGCGCGGGACCGGTGCTCGTCGTCGGTCTCGGCAATTCGGGGGCGGAGATCGCGCTCGAGGTGAGCCGCACCCACCCGACCACCGTGGCCGGCACGCCGGGCGGGGAGCTCCCGTTCCGCCACGGTCGCGCACTCGCCCGCTTCGGCCTGCCGCTCATCAGGTTCGCCGGCGTGCATGTGCTGAACTTCGGCACGCCGATCGGGCGGCGGGTGCTGCCGACGGCCGCGAAGAGCGCGACCCCGCTCATCCGGACCCGCCTCGCCGAGCTCGAGGAGGCCGGGGTCTCGCGTGCCGGTCGCGTCACCGGGGTCGAGGGCGGCATGCCGGTCGTCGACGGGCGCGCACTCGACGTCGCCGACGTCATCTGGTGCACCGGGTATCGCGACGACCTGCGCTTCATCGACCTGCCGGTGTTCGACGACGACGGCCGGCTGCGGCAGACCCGCGGCGTGGTCGGCGGCACCCCGGGGCTGTACGCCGTGGGGCTCGACCTCATGTACGCGATCGTGTCGGCGACGCTGCCCGGCATGCCGCGTGATGCCGCGTATCTCGCGCGGCGCATGCGCCGGGTCGAGGCGCCCGACGCGGCTGGGGTCGGGAGGACGACGAGCGGGGTCGGCGCGCGGGGATGACCGGGCGCGGATCCCGCCGGAGACGACGGATGCCCCGGGGCGAACCCCGGGGCATCCGATCGTGAACGCGAGAGCGACCCGCGATCAGCCGATGCGGATCATCTTCTTGTTGACGAACTCGTCGGCGCCGAAGCGGCCGAGCTCGCGACCCGAGCCCGAGCGCTTCACGCCGCCGAAGGGCAGCTCGGCGCCGTCGGCGCCCACCACGTTCACGAAGACCATGCCGGCCTCGATGCGGTCGGCGACGCGGAGCGCCTGCTCGGAGTCGGTCGTGAAGACGTACGAGCCGAGCCCGAACGGGGTGTCGTTCGCGAGCTCGATCGCGGCCTGCTCGTCGGCGACCTTGAAGACCTGCGCGACCGGGCCGAAGAACTCCTCGTGGAACGCGTCGGAGCCGGGCTGCACGTCGGTGAGGATCGTCGCCGAGTAGTAGTTGCCGTTCTTCTTGCCGCCCGAGTGCAGGGTCGCGCCCTGCGCGACGGCGCGCTCGACCTGCTCGGCGAGCCCCTCGGCGGCCTTCGCCGAGGAGAGCGGGCCGAGGGCGGTGCCGTCGGCGGCGGGGTCGCCCTCTTCGACGGCGTTCATCTTCGCGGTGAACTTCTCGAGGAACGAGTCGTACAGGTCTTCCACGACGATGAAGCGCTTCGCGGCGTTGCAGGCCTGGCCGTTGTTGTCGACGCGGGCGAACACGGCGGAGTCGACGGTGGCGTCGAGGTCGTCGGTCGAGAGCAGGATGAAGGGGTCGGAGCCGCCGAGCTCGAGCACGACCTTCTTCAGGTAGCGGCCCGCGGTCTCGGCGATGATCGCGCCGGCGCGCTCGGAGCCGGTGAGCGAGACGCCCTGCACGCGGCGGTCGGCGATGACGGTCTCGATCTGCGCGTGCGAGGCGTAGAGGTTGACGTACGCGCCCACCGGGAAGCCGGCGTCGAGGAAGATCTGCTCGATCGCGGCGGCCGACTCGGGGCACTGCTCGGCGTGCTTGAGCAGGATCGTGTTGCCGATGATGAGGTTCGGGCCGGCGAAGCGGGCGACCTGGTAGTACGGGAAGTTCCACGGCATGATGCCGAGGAGCACCCCGAGCGACGAGCGGCGGATGAGGGCCGAACCCTCGCCCGCGAGCAGGTCGATCTGCTCGTCCTTCAGGAGCGACTCGGCGTGGTCGGCGTAGTACTCGTAGATCGCGGCCGAGAACTCGACCTCGCCGACGGCCTGCTCGCGCGGCTTGCCCATCTCGCGGACGATGATGTCGGCGAGCTCGTCGACGCGCTCGTTGTGGAGCTCGGCGACGCGGCGGACGAGGGCGGCGCGCTCGGCGACGGTCGTCTGCTTCGACCAGCCGCGGTGGGCCTCGTCGGCCGAGGCGATCGCCGCCTGCAGGGCCTCGTCGGTGATCGTGTCGTAGCTCTTCAGCGTCTCGCCGGTGGCGGGGTTGATGACGGCATAGGGCATGGGGTTCTCCTTCTCGGGTGCACGCACGCCAGCTCGGCCGGAGAGGTGTCGACGGCCGTGCCGTTCGACGGGGTCGTCTGCCGCGGTGCATACGCTCGTCCGTCAAAGATATAACAACGGATGATTCTTCTCGACCCGTGCACAGGGGTTGCACGGGTTCGCGGCCGGGCAGGCCGGCGCGACGTCGTCAGCGAGCGGATGCCACGGGGTCGACGACGATGCGGAACGGCGTGCCCGGGCAGGCGACCGAGGTCGCGGCCGTGGCATCCGCCAGTTGCCCGACCTGCAGTGCCGGCTCGGTCGAGACGACGACCCGGCCGTCGGCGTTCACGAGCGCGAGGGGCGTCTCGACCTCGAGGAACCGGGCGAGCAGCTCGCGTTCGAGCCGGCGCACGGCGACGTCGGCGCCGACGACGCCGACCATGCGTTCGCCGCCCGCGCCGTGCACGGGCATCGTGAGAGTGAGGATGTAGTCGCACGTGCAGAGGTGGTCGACGAACGGGCCGGTGACGTGCGCGTGGCGGGTCGTCGCAGGGATCCGGTACCACTCGAGTGCGCGGAAGTCGCGCAGGTACTCGGTGTAGCCGCGGGTCGAGAGGTCGAGGCGGGTGGGACCGTCGGTCGATCCGAGCACGGGGTTGTCGTCGAGGGGGCCGAGCCACCAGGCGAAGTGCACCTCGCGGCCCCGCACGATCTCGCCGTCGGCGATGAATCCGGCACCGACGAGCAGCGCATCGGGCTCGACGAGGCGGGGGATGACGAGTTCGGCGACGGCCTGGTCGAGTTCGGCGGGGCGCACCTCGCCGCCGATCGTCGCGCGGGCGATGAGTTCTTCGACCGGGGTGCGCCACGCGGCGAGCTGGTCGAAGACGCGCGCGAAGACCTCGCCGACGGCGGCCGCGACCGCGTCGACGGGGGCGGTGGGTTCACTCGTGGTCATCGAGACCGCCTCCGCGTTCGACTCGGGCCTTCGCGGCGAGCAGGCTCGCGGCGAGCGCCGTGACGAGCTCGCCGGCCGCCTCGCGGGCGCGCGCCGGCCGATGGGTCGTGACCGCGCGCACGATGCGCCGGTCGGCCGCGGCGGCGGCGGTGCGCGCCTCGGCGTCGTCGAGGCCGATGAGGAGCAGCGGTCCGAACTCGGCCTGCAGCCGGATCTGCTCGCGCACGAGGCGGGCCGACTGGCTGAGCACCGCGAGTTCGAGGAAGAAGCCGCCCTGGTTGGTGCGGGCGCTCGCCGCGGTGCCGAAGTCGGCGGCGTCGAGCCAGGCCGCGAGGCGGCTCGCCTCGGGGTCGCTCGCGCGTTCGGCGGCGCGTTCGGCGGCACCCGCGAGGATCGCGCCGAAGTAGACGGCCATGTCGCTGAGCTCGACCTGGGCGAGCCCGCGGAGCCGGGCGGTGAGCAGTGTGCGGTGCTCGGCGTCGTCGTGCACGACGAAGCTGCCGCCGTCGCGACCGCGGCGGGTCTCGACGAGTCCGGCCTCGCGGAGGATGCCGAGCCCCTCGCGCACGGTGATGAGGGCGACGCCGAAACGACGGGCGAGCTCGGGCTCGCTCGGGAGGCGCTCGCCGGGGTCGAGGACTCCGAGCACGATGCCGTCGATGAGGCGCTGCGCGACCTGCTCGGCGCGGCCCGCGTCGGCGAGCTGGGCGAACACGGCTTCGCGCGCGCCGGGGCCCACCCTCGATTCCATGGGGTTCACGATAGCCGAGGGCGAGCGGCGCGAGTGGCAGCGCGCGTAAAAAAGATTCACTATAGGATGAATGGACGGCGGCCGATCGGCCGACACATGCGAAGGCGGATGACCATGCACGAGCGACCCGACACGACGAGTGCCGCAGCGCCCGGAGCCGTGCCCGACGAGGTGGCCGGCGGTGCACACGGCGACGCGCCCCGGCGCGTGCTCGAGGGCCTCCGCGTCGCCGATTTCTCACGCGTGCTCGCCGGCCCCTACGCGACGATGATGCTCGCCGACTACGGCGCCGACGTCATCAAGATCGAGCCGCCCGCGGGCGACGACACCCGCCACTGGAAGCCGCCGGTCGACGCCAACGGCACCGCCACCTACTTCGGCAGCGTCAACCGAAACAAGCGTTCCGTCGCACTCGACCTCGCGAGCGAGGCGGGCCGGGCGGAGGCGCGTCGACTCGTCGCCACTGCCGACGTCGTGATCGAGAACTTCCGCCCCGGCGTGATGGGCCGCTTCGGCCTCGACTACAGCGCCGTGCGCGCCGCGAACCCGGGCATCGTCTACTGCTCGATCACCGGCTTCGGCGCGGGGGAGGGTGCCGCGCTCGCCGGCTACGACCTCCTCGTGCAGGCCGTCGGCGGGCTCATGTCGATCACCGGCGAACCCGAGGGCGAACCCTCGAAGGCCGGCGTCGCCCTCGTCGACGTGCTGTGCGCGCAGAACGCGCTCGCCGGCATCCTGCTCGCCCTGCGCGACCGCGACCGCACCGGCCAGGGCGCGCACGTCGAGATCAACCTCATGCAGAGCCTGCTCTCGGCGCTCACCAACCAGGCCGCCTCGACGCTCGTCACCGGCAGCGCGCCGCGCCGCCTCGGCAACCAGCACCCGTCGATCGCCCCCTACGCCGTGTTCCCGGCCGCCGACCGCGACCTCGTGATCGCCGTCGGCAACGACAAGCAGTTCCGTGCGCTCACCGCGGCCCTCGGCATCCCCGCGCTCGCCGACGACGAGCGCTACGCGACGAACGAGGCCAGGGTCGCGCACCGCGACCACCTCCGCGCCGAGATCGAAGGCGCCCTCGCCCGCGATCGCGCCGCCGCGTGGGCCGAACGCTTCAGCGCGGCCGGCGTGCCCGCCGGGCTCGTCAACGACGTCGCCGAGGCGCTCGCCTTCGCCGAGTCGCTCGGGCTCGAGCCCGTCGCCGAGGTCGACGGCAGCCGCACCGTGGCGAACCCCATCCGCCTCTCCTCGGCCCGCGCCGAGTACCTGACCCCGCCGCCACGGCTCGACGAGCACGCGGGCGCCGACTGGCACCCCGTGGCATCCGCCCCGTGAATCCGGCGCAGCCGACCACCGACCACAGCCCCATCGAAAGGACCCCGAGCATGACCACCGCCCCGAGCATCGACCAGGTCTTCGACTTCGACGCCCTCCTCGGCGAGGAGGAGCGCGCCTGGCAGCAGAAGGCCCGCACCTTCGCGCAGGAGCGCCTGCTGCCCGTCATCGAGGAGGACTTCGAGCAGAAGCACTTCCGCCGCGAGTTCGTGAAGGAGCTCGGCGACCTCGGGTTCCTCGGCATGCACCTCAAGGGCTACGGATGCGCCGGGGCCGGCGCCGTCTCGTACGGCCTCGTCTGCCTCGAGCTCGAGGCGGCCGACTCGGGCTGGCGCACCTTCGTGTCGGTGCAGGGCTCGCTCGCGATGAGCGCGATCCACAAGTACGGCTCCGAGGAGCAGAAGAACCGGTGGCTGCCCGGCATGGCCGCGGGCGACCTCATCGGCTGCTTCGCGCTGACCGAGCCGCAGGGCGGCAGCGACCCCGCCGGCATGACGACGACCGCGCGCCGCGACGGCGACGGCTGGGTCATCGACGGTGCGAAGCGCTGGATCGGCCTCGCCTCGCTCGCCGACGTCGCCGTCGTCTGGGCGAAGGTCGACGACCCCTCGGGCGCCTTCGGCGAGGGCGGCAGCGCCGTGCGCGGCTTCCTCGTGCCGACGTCGACGCCCGGCTTCACGGCGACGCCGATCGACGGCAAGCTCTCGATGCGCGCCTCGGTGCAGTGCGACATCGAGCTCGACGGCGTCCGCGTCGACGGCGACGCGATCCTGCCCGGCGCCCGCGGTCTCAGCGGCCCGTTCGGCTGCCTGAACGAGGCCCGCTACGGCATCGTGTGGGGCGCGATGGGCGCCGCACGCTCGTGCCTCGAGGCCGCGATCGAGCGCTCGACGTCGCGCGAGGTGTTCGGCAAGCCGATCGGCGCGAACCAGCTCATCCAGGCGAAGCTCGCCGACATGTTCCTCGAGGTCGAGAAGGGCATCCTGCTCGCCCTGCACCTCGGTCGGCTGAAGGAGGCGGGCAAGCTGACGCCCGCCCAGATCTCGGTCGGCAAGCTCAACAGCGTGCGCGAGGCGCTCGCGATCGCGCACGAGGCGCGGGCCATCCTCGCGGGCGACGGCATCACGAACGCGTGGCCCGTCATGCGTCACGCCGCGAACCTCGAGTCGGTGCGCACCTACGAGGGCACCGACGAGATCCACCAGCTCATCCTCGGGCGCGAGCTCACTGGGCTGAACGCGTTCTGACGCGCCATGCTGGTCGAGGAGCGCCGACGCGGAGCGGCGACGCGTCTCGAAACCGGGTGAGGCGTTCTCGAGATCCGGTCACCGGGTTTCGAGACGCGTGCTCCTCAACCAGCGATCACACCTTCGACGAGAGAGACGAGAAGCGATGAACACGGATGCCACGGGCATCGCCCCGCGCGACGAGCGGTCCCTGCCCGGCGACGACCGAGTCCGACTCACCGACGCGGCGAGCGTCGAGCTCGCCGTGAGGCTCGCCGGGGCATCCGGTCTCGCGCGCTCGAGCCGTGCCGAGCGCGGCGAGTGGCTCGTCGCGATCGCCGAGGCCGTCGAGGCGCACCGCGACGAACTCGTCGCCCTCGCCGAGGAGGAGACGCACCTCTCGGCGGCGCGCCTGGACGGCGAGGTCACCCGCACGGCGACGCAGCTGCGCTTCTTCGCCGGCGTCATCGCCGAGGGCTCGTACCTCGAGGCGACGATCGACTCGCCCGACCCCTCGCTCGTGCCGCCCCGACCGTCGCTGCGCAGGATGCTGCGTCCGCTCGGCGTGGTGGGCGTGTTCGCCGCGTCGAACTTCCCGTTCGCGTTCTCGGTGCTCGGCGGCGACACCGCATCGGCGCTCGCGGCGGGCTGTCCCGTCGTCGTGAAGGCGCACCCCGGGCACCCGCGGCTCTCGCGGCGCATCACCGAGGTGGCGCAGGCGGCCCTCGCCGCCGCCGGCGGCCCCGCCGGCGCGCTGCAGCTCGTCGAGGGCATGGAGGCCGGCATCGCGCTCGTGCAGCACCCGGCGGTGACCGCGGTCGGCTTCACCGGCTCGACCCGCGGCGGGCGCGCGCTGTTCGACCTCGCGAACGCGCGGCCCGAGCCGATCCCGTTCTACGGCGAGCTCGGCTCGCTGAACCCGGTCGTCGTGACGCGCGGGGCGATCGGCGGCGCCGACGGCGCTGCCGGCATCGCGGCGGGTCTCGCGGGCTCGTTCACGCGCGACGGCGGCCAGTACTGCACGAAGCCCGGCATCGTGTTCGTGCCAGAGGGCGCCGGCTTCGAGGCGGCGCTCGTCGAGGCGCTCGCCGGGGCATCCCCGCAGCGTCTGCTCACCGACGGCATCGCCGCCGCGTTCGACCGCGGCTCGGTCGAGCTCGCCGAACGCGCCGACGTCGAACTCGTCTTCGGGGGCGAGCGCGCGGGCGACGTGGCCGCGCCGGTCGTCGTCGCGACCGGGACCTCGGCGTTCGTCGCGGCCCGCGAGGCCTTCCTCGAGGAGTGCTTCGGCCCGCTGACCCTGCTCGTCAAGTACGCCGACGACAAGGGGCTCGACGCCGCGCTCGCCGCACTCGAGGGCTCGCTCACGGCGACGATCCACCATGCGCCCGGCGAAGACGTCGCCGAGCTCGCTGCGAAACTCGAACCCATCGCGGGCCGCATCGTCTTCAACGGCTGGCCGACCGGCGTCGCCATCGCCTGGGGCCAGCACCACGGCGGCGGCTGGCCCGCCTCGACCGCCTCGGTGCACACCTCCGTCGGCGCGACCGCGATCCGGCGGTGGCTCACGCCCGTCGCCTGGCAGGATGCACCCGCCGAGGTGCTTCCGGCCGAGCTCGCCGACGGCAACCCCCTCGGCGTGCCCCGCCGCGAAGACGGGGTGCTGCGCCTGGGTTGATTCCGCTGGTTGAGGAGCGCCGACGCGGAGCGGCGACGCGTCTCGAAACCGGGTGACCCGCGTTTCTCGGGTTTCGAGACGCGTCCGACTGCGTCGGGCGCTCCTCAACCAACGGTGGGGATCGGGAATGCAACGCGGGGTAATGCCGTTTCACCATGCGGCCGGGTCGTGATGGACTCGACCCCATCGTCGTCGCGTACCCGCGGCCGCACCCCTCCCCACGAACGGAGCCCCTCATGTCTCGCGCCCGCACCCTGCTCGGTCTCGCCGCCGCCTCCCTCGCCGTCGTCGCGCTCGCCGCGTGCTCGTCGGGCACCGCGAACGACTCGGGCGCCGAGGCATCCGGCGACAACGAGTTCGGCCTCGTGAAGGCCGGCACCCTGACCGTCGCGACCGAGGGCACCTACAAGCCCTTCACGTACCACGAAGGCGGCGCGGGCGAGCTCATCGGCTACGACGTCGAGGTCGCCGAGGCGGTCGCCGAGAAGCTCGGCCTCGAGATCGCGTTCGAGGAGACCCAGTGGGACGCGATCTTCGCGGGCCTCGACGCGGGCCGCTTCGACGTCATCGCGAACCAGGTCTCGATCAACCCCGAGCGCGAAGAGAGCTACCTCTTCTCGACGCCGTACACGGTGTCGCCGAGCGTCGTCGTCGTGAACGAGGGCGACACCTCGATCACGAGCTTCGACGACCTCGCGGGCAAGACCACCGCGCAGTCGCTCACGAGCAACTTCTACCAGCTCGCCGTCGACGCGGGTGCGAACGTCGAGGCCGTCGAGGGCTGGGCGCAGGCCGTCGCCCTCCTCGAGCAGGGCCGCGTCGACGCGACCGTGAACGACAAGCTCACCTACCTCGACTACATCAAGCAGACGCCCGACGCGAAGCTCGCCGTCGCCGCCGAGACCGACCCGAGCAAGAGCGCGCTGACCTTCACGAAGGACAAGACCGCCCTCGTGAAGGCCGTCGACGAGGCGCTCGCCGAACTCCGCGAGGAGGGTGTGCTCGCCGAGCTCGGCGAGAAGTACTTCGGCGAGGACGTCTCGCAGTAGCGCTCACCTGATCGACCGGCGGATGCCGCGTTCCGCCCCGGTTCCGTACGGGCAGCAGCCCCGAGTGGAATCATGGGGTGACGCGGCATCCGCCGTATTCCGGAAGGCGGTGGGGCGATGACCGAGTGGCAACTCGTGCTCGATTCGTTCTGGCCATTGTTCTGGGGCGGCATCAGCGCCTCGATCCCGCTCGCGATCGCCTCGTTCGCGCTCGGTCTCGTGCTCGCGCTCGGCGTCGCGCTCATGCGCATCAGCCGCAACCGCGTGCTCCGCGGCATCGCGCGGTTCTACATCTCGGTGATCCGCGGCACGCCGCTGCTCGTGCAGCTGTTCGTGATCTTCTACGGCATGCCTTCGATCGGCATCACGATCGACCCGTGGCCGAGCGCGATCATCGCCTTCTCGCTCAACGTCGGCGGGTACGCGGCCGAGGTGATCCGCGCCGCGATCCTCTCGGTGCCGAAGGGGCAGTGGGAGGCCGGCTACACGATCGGCATGTCGCCGGGCACGACGCTCACCCGGCTGATCCTGCCGCAGGCGGCCCGCGTCTCGGTGCCGCCGCTGTCGAACACCTTCATCTCCCTCGTGAAGGACACCTCGCTCGCCTCGCTCATCCTCGTGACCGAGATGTTCCGGGTGGCGCAGCAGATCGCGGCGTTCAGCCAGGAGTTCCTGCTCATCTACATCGAGGCGGCGCTCATCTACTGGCTCTTCTGCCTCGTGCTCTCGGGCGGGCAGAACCTGCTCGAGAAGAGATTGGATCGCTATGTCGCCCATTGATCCGCTCGGCCCGCCCGACCCGCTCGCCCCCGCCGACACTCCCGACGACCGCGTGCTGCTCGAAGCCCGTGGCATCCGCAAGGCGTTCGGCGACAACGAGGTGCTCCGCTCGATCGACCTCGAGGTGCGCCGCGGCGAGGTGGTCGTGCTCATCGGTCCGAGCGGCTCGGGCAAGACGACCGTGCTGCGCTCGCTCAACGGCCTCGAGACCCCCGACGGGGGCACCGTCTCGATCGACGGCGGGCCCTCGCTCGACTTCGCGAAGCCCATCACGAAGCAGGAGCGCTACGCGCTGCGCGACCGTTCGGCGATGGTGTTCCAGCAGCACAACCTCTTCCCGCACATGACGGTGCTGCAGAATGTCATCGAAGGCCCGGTCCGGGTGCAGAAGGTGCCGAAGGCGCGGGCCGTGGCCGAGGCATCCGCCCTGCTCGATCGCGTCGGCCTCGCCGAGAAGCGCGACGCCTACCCGTTCGAGCTCTCGGGCGGCCAGCAGCAGCGCGTCGGCATCGTGCGCGCCCTCGCGCTGAAGCCGCAGCTGCTGTTGTTCGACGAGCCGACGAGCGCCCTCGACCCCGAGCTCGTGGGCGAGGTCCTGCAGGTCATCAAGGAACTGGCCGACGAGGGCTGGACGATGGTCGTCGTCACCCACGAACTCGGCTTCGCGAGGCAGGCCGCCGACGAGGTCCTCTTCATGGACGGCGGCGTCGTCGTCGAACGAGGGGCGCCCGGCGCGATCTTCACGAACCCGACCCACGAGCGCACCCGGCGATTCCTCGATCGGATCCTGCGACCCCTCGAGGGCGGCGACGACGACGTCAGCCCTTGACCGCGCCCGCGGTCAGGCCCTGCACGATGTAGCGGCTCGCGAAGGCGAAGAGGATCATCGTCGGCAGGATCGTCAGCACGGCGGCCGCCGACATCGAACCCCAATCGATGTTGAAGCTCGTGATGAAGCCGTTGAGCGCGGTCGGGATCGTCTTGTTCTCGTCCTTGTTCATGAGCGTCGCCGACAGGAACAGCTCGTTCCAGCAGTTGACGAAGTTGAAGATGAACGCGGCCACGATCCCGGGCTTCATCACCGGGACGATGACCCGGAACAGTGCCCCGATCCGGGAGCACCCGTCGATCATCGCCGCCTCCTCGAGGGCGTCGGGGACGTTCGCGAAGAAGCCGCGCAGCATGATCGTGCAGAACGGGATGCACACCGCCACGTAGACGAGGATCAGGCCGAAGCGGTCGTCGACGAGCCCGAGGTCGACCATGAGCAGGTAGAGCGGCCCCAGGGCGATGAAGGCCGGGATCATCTGGGTCACGAGGAACGCCATCAGGATCGCCGTCTTGCTGCGGAACTCGAACCGGGCTAGCACGTACGCCGACAGCAGCGAGATCAGGGTCGCGACGGTCGCCGCGGCGGTGGAGACGACGAGGCTGTTGACGACGTAGACCCCGAAGTCGGCCTTCTCGAACAACTGCACGTAGTTGTCGAACGAGAACTCGGCGGGCCAGTACTGCAGCGGATAGCTGAAGATGTCGCCCGGAGCCTTGAACGAGGTCACGACGATCCAGTACAGCGGGAAGATCGTGATGACGAGCCAGAGCCCGAGGAAGCCGATGCGGGCGATGCGCGCCGGCGTGCTCTCCGTGACGATCACGACGACACCTCCTTCTTGCCGCGAAGGGCCATCAGGTAGAAGGCCGAGAAGACGAGCAGCAGGCCGACGACGATGAGTCCGAGCGCCGAGGCCACGCCGTAGTCGCCCTTCTGGGTGAACGTGATCATCCACGTGGTGATGATGTGCGTCTGGTTGGCCGGGCCGCCGCCGGTCATCGCCCAGATGATGTCGGGGAAGTTGAAGATCCAGATCACGCGGAGCAGCACGGTCAAGGCGAGCGTCGTCGAGATGTACGGGATCGTGATCTGGAAGAGCGTGCGCACCTTGCCCGCACCGTCGAGGGCGGCGGCTTCGAAGAGCTCGTCCGGGACGGACTGCAGGGCGGCGAGGATCATGATCGCGAAGAACGTCACGCCGTACCAGATGTTCGCGATGATCACCGCGAACATCGCGGTGTCGGGCTGCGCCAGCCACGGGATGCCCTGGTCGATGAGGCCTGCCTTCATCAGGAGGTCGTTGATCACCCCGAACTCGCCGTTGAACATCCAGCGGAAGAGGATGCCGATGAGGAAGCCCGAGATCGCCCACGGGAAGAAGATGAGCGCCTGGTAGACCCCGCGGAAGCGGAACTTCCGGCGCAGCCAGAGGGCGAGCGCGAACCCGATCACGAGCTGCGGCACGATCGACGCCACCACCCAGAGCACCGAGTTGCCGAGGATCACGCCGAACGCGGGGTCGGCGAAGATCGTGGCGAAGTTCTGCAGCCCGACCCACGAGGTGTCGGTGAGGTTGCTCAGCTTCCAGTTGCGGAACGCCATCTGGCTGCCGGCGAGCATCGGGTAGTAGATGAACACGCCGACGAAGATCGCCGCGGGAAGCATGAATGCGAGCACGACGAGTCCGCGTCGCGTCGTGAAGGTGCGGCGGCGGCGCGGCGCGGGAGCGGGGCCCGCCGGGGCGGGAGCGCCCGCCCGTGCGGGCGGGCGCTCCTCGAGGGTCGTCATCTGGGGGGACATCCGTCGTCGTCGGTTCGGCGCCCTACTCGGCGGCCCACTTCTCGGTCCAGTAGGCGTCCCAGCCGGCCAGGAGCTCCTCGGCCGTGAGCTGGCCGATGAGCACCTGCTGCAGTTCGGCGTCGGCCTTGTCGGCCCACTCGGTCCACCACGCCACACCGCGCGGCTGCACGGCGGTGATGTACGTCTCGGGGTTCTCGTTCATGGTGAGGTAGCTCTCCCATGCGCCGGTCTTGTAGAACTCCGCCTCGTCGGCGCCGTTCAGGATCGGGACGAGGCTGTTGCCCTCGGTGAAGCGGATCGAGGCGTCGCCCTCCGAGAGGAACTGGATGAGCTTCGCCGACTCCGCGCGGTGCTCGCTCGCCTCGGCGACGCCCCAGCCCGCGGTGGCGAGCGGCTGGATCGCCTTGCCGCTCGGTCCGACGAGCATCGGAGCGGTCGTCCACTGGTCGCCGGTGATGGCCGTCGACTGCTCGACCGCCGCGATGACCTCGGGGTCCTGCAGCAGGAACGCGGTCGAGCCGTTGGAGAAGCCCTCCACCATCTCGGGGTAGCCCCAGGCCACCGAGGACGGCGGGGAGGCCTGCTCGAAGAGGTCGAGGTAGAGCTCCATCGCCTCGAGCGCCTCGGGGGCCGAGAACATCGAGTCGCCGTTCTTCAGGCGGTACGCGTTCTCGAGGTCGAGGTCGTCGGCGACGTAGGCCTCGATCACGAGGGCGGCGTTCGAGTAGCCGTTCTTCCCGCCGCGGAACGCGTAGCCGTAGGTGTTCGCCTCGGGGTCCTGGATCGCCGAGGCCTGCTCGAGCAGGTCCTCCCAGCTCACGGGTGCGCCGTCGAACCCGGCCTGCTCCACCAGGTCGGTGCGGGTGAAGAGGCTGATGCCGTAGAAGCCGTAGGGCATGAAGTAGGTCTTGCCGCCGGCCGTCGCGACGTTCTTCGCGTTGTCGGTCAGGGCGTCCCACCCCTTCCAGCCCTCGAACTCGGGGGCCATGTCGGCCAGCCACCCGTTCGTCGAGAACGGGCCGACGGTGAGGTCGCGGACCTCGAGGACGTCGACGCCAGTGCCCGACTGGAGCATCTGCTGGATCTTCTGGTCGGCCTGGTCGGTGGGCGGCGAGACCAGCTCCACCTCGATGCCGGGATTCTCCTGCTCGAACTCGTCGATGAGCGTCTCGAGCAGTTCGGTGCGCGCCGGGTTGGTCAGGCTCTCGACCATCTGCAGGGTGACGGTGCCGTCGTCGGCGGCGCCGGAGCATCCGCTGAGGGCGAGGGTTGCCGCCAGGCCGAGGCCGAGCCCGGTCATGACTCTTCTGTTCGCCATTCGTCTCCTCATTTCTTGGGGGTGCGATCGATTTCTTGGGGGGTGCGATCGTGCTTCGGTGGGGTGTTCGGTTCAGGGGCGCGCTTCCGCTGCGAGCTCGCAGAGCGTCGGGACCAACCGGTCGACGAACGCCTCGAAGTCGTGAGCGGTGTTGTACGCGTGGGTGGAGAGACGGTAGTAGCCGACGCCGTTGAAGCTCGTGAACGCCGCTTCGACGCCGAACTCGCGGACGACGCGGTCGCGCAGGGCGTCGGCCTCGGGGTGGGTCCGGGCGAGTCCGGCCGGCAGGCGGACGAGGCGCAGGGCGTTCACGGGTGCACCGACGTCGACGCGGTGGTCCTCGCCGGTGCGTTCGGCGAACGCGCCGGCGATCAGCGCCTCGGCGTAGTCGGCGAGCTCCGTCATGTACCTGCGCACCGTCGGCCATCCCCAGTGCTCGTCGATGAACGCGTACGAGTCGGGGGCGGCGAGGTAGCTCGTCACGTCGAGGGTGCCCTGCGTGTCGAACCGCTCGGGGAACGGGTGCGGGGCTCCCCATGAGTCGATGAGGGGGAACAGCTCGTGCCGGAGCTCCCCGGTGGCGACGAGCACGGCGGCCCCGCGGGGCGAGCACGCGAACTTGTGCAGGTTGCCGACCCAGACGTCGCAGTCGAGCCCGTCGAGGGGGGCGTCGTACAGTCCGGGGACATGGGCGCCGTCGACGAGGGTCGTGATCCCGCGCGCTCGAGCGGATGCCGCGACCTCGCGGACCGGCAGGAATCGCGCCGTCGCCGAGGTGATGTGGTCGATGACGATGAGTCGTGTCGCGTCGGTGCAGGCGGCCATGATGCGCTCATGCGCCTCGGCGGGCGTCGCGTCGAGCGGCACCCGTGCGGTCACGACCCGGCCGCCCCAGCGGCGCGCGGCCCGTTCGGCGCCCATCGTGACCGCACCGTAGCCGTGGTCGGTGACCACGATCTCGGCGCCGGGCCGCGCGGTGAGGCTGTTGTAGACGACGCTCGCGCCGCCGCTCGCGTTGGGCACGAGGGCCGTGTGCTCGGGGGCGGCGCCCACGATCGCGGCGATGGAGCGGCGGGCGTCTCCCACGCGGGCGGGCAGGGTCGAGAACCAGTCGACCGGCCCGGCGTCCATGACGGCGCGGAGGCGGTTCTGCTCCTCCTGCACTCGACGAGGGACGGCGCCGAACGAGCCGTGATTCGTGTGCAGCGCGGTATCGCTGAGAGTCCAGCCGGTCGAGGCGGGCGAGCCGTCGGCGAAGGCGAGGGCGGTGGGCGCTGCGGTGGTCACTGGTGCGGTCGTCCTTGTCGTTGATCATCAGCGGTGATGTCGGACGCGTTCCGCTCGAAAGAGATTGGATGACTCATCCGAATCTTAGGCTTCAGGGCCGACCAAGGTGACTCTATCCACAAAGTCATAAGATGACTAGTGCCGAGTTGTGCCCTCTATGCTGATCAACACGGCCCGACGTCGACCAGGAAGACGGACAGCATGAGCGCGATCGACGACGCATTCCACGGACTGCGCCACATCATCGCGTCGGGCGAACTCGCGCCCGGCCAGAAGTTCCCGCCGGAGGCCGAGCTGTGCGAGCGGCTGGGCGTCTCCCGCGGGTCGCTCCGTGAAGCGGTGCGCATGCTCGATGCGCTCGGGGTGATCGAGTCCCGTCATGGATCCGGCACCTACGTCTCGGCCCTCGAACCCGCGAACATCATCGGCGCGCTCAGTCTCACGGTGGAGCTCATGCCGTTCGACGCGTTCATCGAGCTCTACGAGGTGCGCCGAGTCCTCGAGTCCCATGCCGCGTCGCAGGCGGCGGCCCGCATGACGGGGGCCGGCGAGTCCGAGCTCCGTGCGATCCTCGACGAGCTCGAAGCCCTGGAGGGGGAGCAGGGCACCGAGCTCGACGCCCTCTTCCACGAGACGATCGCGAAGCTCGCCGGTAACGCGGCCCTCGTCGAGCTGCTCCGGACGTTCCGCTCCCGGTCGCGGGCGTACCAGGTGTTCGACCTCCCCTCGGGGCCCGACATGAAGCAGGTGAGCGACCGCGGGCACCGCGAGATCCTCGCCGCGCTCGTGAACCGCGACCCGGCTTCTGCCGAGGCCGCGGCCGCGGCGCACGTCGCGCAGACCGAGCAGTGGCTTCGCACGATCCGCCCGGCCCCCGTCGCGAAGGCCCTGCCCACCGCGACCTGAGCCGCCTCCCACCGCCGGGCAGGGCGTAGCGTGGTGGCATGCCCGCTCGCAGCCCCGGACCGACGGTTCGGGAGGAGCGGGCGCAGCGGGAGTCGCCGGTGCAGCGGGCGCGGACGCGCCGGATCCTGCCGGCCCGCCGTGGACTCGGCGTCTTCCGACTGCTCGTGGCGGTGCTCGAGGTCGTGGCCCTCGTCGGCAACTTCGAGTACGTGCTCGGGTTCCGCTTCTTCGCGACGGCGAACTTCTTCAGCTATTTCACGGTGCAGTCCGCGTTCCTCGCGGTCGTGACGCTCGCGATCGCCGGCGGGTACGCGCTCACCGCCGAACGCGACCCCGCCTGGCTCGGGGTGCTCCGCACCATGGTGACGGTGTACGTGCTGGTCTCGGGCATCGTGTTCGGCGTCATCGTCGCCCAGGCGTCGACCCGCGACTACCGGGTCGACGTGCCCTGGTCGGATACCCTGCTGCACTTCGTCGTGCCCGCGCTCGCCGTGATCGCGTGGACGGCCGACAGCATCATGGCCCTGAACCCGCCCGTGCCGTGGCGGACGGTCGGGTTCGTGCTCGTCTTCCCGTCGGGGTGGCTCGTGTACACGCTCGTACGCGGCGCCGACGTCGGGTGGTACCCGTACTTCTTCCTCGACGAGGCGCAGGTCGGCGGCCCGGTCGGCGTCGCGCTCTACTGCGCGCTCGTGCTGGTCATCTTCGTGACGTTGACCGCCGGGCTCGTCGCCGTCAACCGGTGGCTGTGGCGAAGGGCGCGAGATCGGCGAGCACCGCGGCCGCGAACTCCGCGTCGTCGAGTTGCTCGAGACGCTCCGCCTGCGTCGCCGCGATGAGGCCGACGAGCACGGGCTCGCCCGTGGGGGCGCCCACGTCGAGCCAGGCGGCGACGCTCGGCGTCTGACCGACGACGGTGAGCACGGTGACGGATGCCGCGGGGGCAGCGCCGCTCGTGTCGCCCTCGCCGCCGGCGGCGCGCCAGAACGGCTCGTCGAAGCGCAGCCAGACCGTGTCGACGAGGCCGACGCCGAGGCGCGCGATCGCCCGCTGGTGCATGAGCGGCAGGGCGGGGGAGAAGCGCAGGGTGTCGGTCTTCAGCACCCCGAGGGGCACGGTGACGACGACCCGGTCGACGGTGAGCGACTCGCCCGAGTCGAGCCGGAGGCTCACCCGGCGTTCGTCGTAGGCGATGCGGGTGACGACGCTCATCACGGCGATGTCGAGCGCGTCGGCGTCGGCGTCCAGGGCGGTGGCCAGACCGCGGGCGAGCGTCGGGCGGCTCTCGGAATCGGGGTCGGCGTCGCCGGCCGCCGGGCCCCGACCGAGCTCGGCGAGCGCCGAGACGCGGTTCGCCGTCGCACCGGTCTCGACGCCGACGCCGCTCGTGACCGTGTGCGCGAGCCAGGCCGCGGGAGAGACGCCCGACTCGTCGGGCGCGGTCGAGAGCGAGGCGCTCGTGCCCGACTCGACGAGGGCGGTCGCGAGCGAGAGGTCGTGCGTGCGCGGTGCGGGCTGGGCGGCCGCCCACTCCTGCGCCGCGGCGATCGCGTCGGGCCCGGTCGAGGGGATCGGCACGGTCGCGCCGGCGGCGGTGCTGGCTTCGACGGGGGCGGCGATCGGCGTCTGCACCACCGAGTCGGGCAGCGTCGCTCGCAGGGCGGGGCTCGCGACGACGAGCGCGCCGAGCTCGATCGGGCCGTCGAAGCCGGCGGCGTCGACGGTGTCGATGCGCCCGCCGACGCGGTCGCGCGCCTCGATGACGACGACCTCGAGCCCGGCGTCGGCGAGGGCGCGGGCGGCGGTCAGCCCGGCGAGGCCGGCGCCGATGACGGCGACGCGCTCGCCCGGCTCGGCGAGCTCGAGCACGAGCGCAGCCGCACGGGCGCCCGAGTCGCGTGCGCCGCGCAGGGTGCCGGGCGCCTCGGCGTCGCACGCCTCGCCGGCGAAGAAGACGCGGTCGGCGACGGGCCGGCCGAGCTCCTCGCGCAGTTCGGTCGTCGTGCCCGCCGCGTCGAAGCTGAACGCACCGCGGGCGAAGGGATCGGCGCCCCAGCGCGAGCGGCGCAGCGCCGTCGGCTGCGGAACGCCGGGCGGGGTCGGCACTGGGGACGGGGCGGGGCTGCCCGTCGGAGTGGTCGTCGGCGGCGGGGTGGGGCTCGGCTGCGGTTCGGTGCAGCTCGCGAGCACGACGGTCGCGGTTCCCGCGAGCGCGGCGGCGAGGAACCCCCGGCGGCTCATGCCCAGCCGCTCAGCCCGCACTCGCATGCCCTCAGGCTATCCGACCGCCTCCCCGCGCCCACCCGCTGCTTCTGCAGGAGAATTGCGCTGAGGGGTGCGTATTCGAGGTCGCCAGTGCACTTCTCCTGCAGAAGCAGCGCGGGAGACGACGAATCGCCCGCATCCGTGCAGATGCGGGCGATCCGTGCGGGCCGGTGCGGGGCGGCTACGCCGTGACGTAGCCGTCGGCGACGGTGAGCGCCTCGTCGATGATGTCGAGGCCGCGCACGAGCTCCTCCTCGCTGATGACGAGCGGCGGGGCGACGTGCATGCGGTTGAAGTGCACGAACGGCCACAGGCCCGCCTTCTTGCACGCGGCGGCCACGGCGCCCATGGGGGCGGCGTCGGCGCCTGCGGCGTTGAACGGCACGAGCGGCTCGCGCGTCGCGGCATCCTTCACGAGCTCGATCGCCCAGAACAGGCCGACGCCGCGCACCTCGCCGACCGACGGGTGCTTCGCGGCGATCTCGCGGAGGCGCGGACCGACGACGCGCTCGCCGAGGTCGCGCACGCGCTCGAGGATGCCGTCGCGCTCGAACACCTCGAAGGTCGCGACGCCGGGGGCGCAGGCGAGCGGGTGACCCGAGTAGGTCAGGCCGCCCATGAACGCCACGGTGTCGAAGTGCGAGGCGATCTTCTGCGAGATCACGACGCCGCCGAGCGGGGCGTAGCCAGAGTTGACGCCCTTCGCGAACGTGATGAGGTCGGGGGTGACGCCGAAGTGGTTCACCGCGAACCACTCGCCGATGCGGCCGAAGCCGACCATGACCTCGTCGGCGATGTAGACGATGCCGTACTTGTCGCAGAGCGCGCGGACGCCCTCGAGGTAGCCGGGCGGCGGCACCAGCACGCCGTTCGTGCCGACGACCGTCTCGAGGATGACCGCGGCGACGGTCGACGCGCCCTCGAGCACGATGACCTGCTCGAGGTGGGCGAGCGCACGCTGCGCCTCCTCCTCGGGGCTCGTCGAGCCCCAGGCCGAGCGGTACTCGTACGGGCCGAAGAAGTGCGCGACGCTGCCGTCGCTCGGTTCGTTCGCCCAACGGCGCGGGTCGCCCGTGAGCGAGATCGCCGTCGCGGTGCCGCCGTGGTAGCTGCGGTACATCGAGAGCACCTTGCGGCGTCCCGTCACGGCGCGCGCCATGCGGACCGCGTACTCGTTCGCGTCGGCGCCGCCGTTCGTGAAGAACACCTTGTCGAGGTCGCCCGGGGCGACCTCGGCGATGCGGCGGGCGAGCTCGCCGCGCACGTCGGACGCCATCGACGGCTGGATCGTCGCGAGACGACCGGCCTGCTGCTGGATGGCGGCGACGAGGTCGGGGTGCTGGTGCCCGAGGTTCAGGTTCACGAGCTGCGACGAGAAGTCGAGGTAGGCGTTGCCCTGGTAGTCCCAGAACGTGGCCCCCTCGCCCGCGGCGATCGGCAGCGGGTCGATGAGGGCCTGCGCGCTCCACGAGTGGAACACGTGGGCCCGGTCGTCGGCGCGCACCTGCGCGTCGGCGGCCGTGTCGGGCAGTGCGTGCACGGTGCCGTGGCGGTCGGTGTAGACCGCCTCGGTGCCGGTGGCGAGCTCGTCGCCGGTGACGTCGGTGATGGTGTCGGTCATATCGGATGCCTTTCGGAGCATCGCCGGTCGAGTAGCGAAGCGTATCGAGACCCTCGAGGTCTCGATACGCGCTCCGCGCTACTCGACCGACGGAGGTCAGTGGTTCTGGGGGAAGCCCAGGTTGATGCCGGTGTGCGCGCTGTCGCTGCGGGTGGCCGGGTCGATCCAGCGGCTCGTGACGGCCTTCTCGCGGGTGAAGAAGTCGAAGCCGTGCACGCCGTAGGCCTTCGCGTCGCCGAAGAGCGACTGCTTCCAGCCGCCGAAGGAGTGGTAGGCGACGGGCACGGGGATCGGCACGTTGATGCCGATCATGCCGACCTGCACCTCGTTCTGGAAGCGGCGGGCTGCGCCGCCGTCGTTCGTGAAGATCGCCGTGCCGTTGCCGAACTGGCCCGAGTTGATGAGGTCGAGGCCCTCGTCGTAGCTCTCGACGCGCACGATCGAGAGCACCGGGCCGAAGATCTCCTCGGTGTAGGCGCGCGAGGTCGTGGGCACGTCGTCGATGAGGGTCGGGCCGAAGAAGAAGCCGTCCTCGTGGCCGTCGACCGTGAAACCGCGGCCGTCGACGACGATCTTCGCGCCGTCGGCCTCGGCGATGTCGACGTACGACGACACCTTGTCGCGGTGCACGTCGGTGATGAGCGGGCCCATGTCGGGCTCGATGCCGTCGACGCCCGCGCCGTTGCCGATCTTGAGCTTCGCGATGCGCTCGCTGATCTTGCCGATGAGCTCGTCGGCGACGGGCTCGACTGCGAGCACCACCGAGATCGCCATGCAGCGCTCGCCCGCGGCGCCGTAGCCCGCGTTCACGGCCTGGTCGGCGACGAGGTCGAGGTCGGCGTCGGGCAGCACGAGCATGTGGTTCTTCGCGCCGCCGAGCGCCTGGACGCGCTTGCCGTGCTTCGAGGCGGTCTCGTAGATGTACTGGGCGATCGGGGTCGAGCCGACGAACGAGATCGACTGCACGACGGGCGAGGTGAGCAGGCCGTCGACGGCCTCCTTGTCGCCCTGCAGCACCGTGAAGACGCCGTCGGGGAGACCGGCCTCCTTCCAGAGCTCGGCCATCCACAGTGCAGCCGAGGGGTCCTTCTCGCTCGGCTTCAGGACGACGGCGTTGCCTGCGGCGATCGCGATCGGGTAGAACCACATCGGCACCATGGCCGGGAAGTTGAAGGGGCTGATGATGCCGACCACGCCGAGGGCCTGCTTCAGCGAATAGACGTCGATGCCCGTCGAGACGTTCTCGCTGAATGCGCCCTTGATCAGGTGGGGGAACCCGGTCGCGAGCTCGACGACCTCCTGGCCGCGGAGGATCTCGCCCATCGCGTCGGAGAGCACCTTGCCGTGCTCGGCCGTGATGATCGCGGCGAGCTCGCCCTTGCGCGAGTTGAGCAGCTCGCGGAACGCGAAGAGCACCGTCTGGCGCTTCGCGATGGAGTACTCGCTCCACACCAGGTAGCCGGCCTGCGCCGAGGCGATGGCCTCGTCGATCTCGGCCTGGTCGGCGAGGGCCACCTCGGCCTGGACCGCACCGGTGGCGGGGTTGTAGACAGGGGCCGTGCGGCCCGAGGTCGACGGGCGGATCGCGCCGTCGATCCAGTGGCCGATCACCGGGACCTCGGGGGTCGAGGTCGGTGACGTGGCGGTCTCGGTGATGCTCATCGCAGCTCCTTCCAGCTGTGCATGGGTGCCGGTCGGACAGAGTGACCGAGGCTCGGCTAAGCTTGTGATTCCAAGTGTTGCAGAGGCGAAGTGGGCGAAGTGGTGGCAGACCGTCGCGAAGATGAGTCGATCCGAACGGAACGTCCGGCGGGGCCGGGCGAGTCCTCGGCCGGCGCCGACGACGGCGCCGCGCTGCCCACGGTGCGCGAGATCCTCGCGCTCCCCGAGGTCGTCGCGGGCGTCCCCGAGGTGGTCTCGGGCGACGGCGACGCGCTCGACGCCCGGGTGCGCTGGGTGCACGTCTCCGACAGCGCGGGCGTGGCCCGCCTGCTCGACGGCGGCGAGCTGCTGCTCTCGACCGGCTCGGGCTGGCCGACCGACCCCGACGAGCTCCGTGCGTTCGTCGCGGGCCTCGTCGAGGCGGGCATCGCGGGGCTGGTGCTCGAGCTCGGCGTGCACTACCGCTACGTGCCGGCCGTCGTCGAGCAGTCGGCGCGCGAGCGCGGGCTCGCCCTCGTCGCCCTGCACCGCGAGGTGAAGTTCGTCACCCTGACCGAGGCGGTGCACAGCCGCATCATCTCCGAGCAGACGGCGGCGCTGCGCGCCCGCGACGAGGTGCGCGAGCGCTTCACGGCGCTGAGCCTGCGCGGGTCGCCCGCCGACTACATCGTCGCCCAACTGGCGCAGACGCTCGGCTCAGCGGTCGTGCTCGAGAACCTCGCGTTCGAGGTCGTCGCGGCCGAGGTGCCCGCCGGGGCCGAAGAGGCGTTGCTCGCCGAGTGGGGGCAGCGTTCGCGACAGGCCCATCGGAGCCCGGGCGAGTGGTCGATCGTGCCGGTCGAGGCACGTGGCATCCGGTGGGGCCACCTCGTGGCGCTGCCCGGCCCGGCGCACCCGGCGGGCCGTCTCGGTGTGCTCGAGCAGGGCGCCATCGCGCTCGCGCTGGGCCGCCTCGCCGACGGCGACGACGCCGACGAGTGGGTGCGCGCCGGGCGGCAGCGGCTCATCGACGGGCTGCTCGAGGGCCGGTTCGCGGGGCTCCCGGCCGCCGCGGCGCGGCTCACGGCCGCAGGGCTGAAGGTCGAGGGCGCGACGCTGATCGGCCTCGTCGTGACGGGGGCGCCGGTCACGGCGGCACGGGCGGATGCCGCGGCGCGGGCGCTCGGCGGACGCGCCGTCGCCGGGGCGGCGCCGGGCTGGTCCCGGCAGCACCATGCCGTGGTCGTGCTGCTGTCGCTGCCCGCGGCGGCGCGCTTCGACGACGCCGCCGCGCGCGAGTTCGCCGCTGCGGCGGCGGGCGAGGCGGCATCCGTCGATCATCTGGTGCTCTCGATCGGGCAGGCGGCCTCGGGGCTCGACGGGCTGCTCGGCTCGGTGCAGGAGGCGATCGACCTGGCGCGTGCGCCGGGGTCGCGGTCGCAGCGCGGCCTCGCGATCCGTCGGGCCGAGGATCGGCCGCTGATCCGGCTCGTGACATCGCTCCGCGACGACCATCGGCTGCTGCGGCACAGCGAGCGCATGCTCGCGCCGCTCATCGAGTACGACCTGGCGCGCGACGGCGACCTCCTCGACGTGCTCGCGGCGACGCTCGCGCATCCCGGCAACCGCACCGCGGCGGCGGCGGCGTCGCACCTGTCGCGTTCGGTGTTCTACCAGCGGCTCTCGCTCATCGGGCAGCTGCTCGACGTCGATCTCGACGACGGCGAGACGTTGACGGCGCTGCATCTCGCGCTCCTCGTGCGGCGGAGCGCGCTCCGCTGAGCGGTTCGGGTCGGCCCCGCGGCATCCACTTGTAGAAAACAAGTACTTGCTCTTGACAAGTGAACTTGTGAAGAGCAAGCTGGTGCTCGCACGATCCGAAATCGAACGACGACACCGATCCCAACGGAGACGATCATGACCGCGACCAGCATTTTCGTGAACCTGCCCACCACCGACCTCGACCGCTCGAAGGCGTTCTACGAGGCCCTCGGGTTCACCATCAACCCGCTCTTCACCGACGAGAACGCCGCCTGCGTGGTGTTCAGCGAGAACATCTACTTCATGGTGCTCACCCGTGAGTACCTCGGCACCTTCACCGACAAGCAGATCATCGACACGAAGACCCACGCGCAGGCGCTCATCGCCCTCAGCCGCGAGTCGCGCGACGAGGTCGACGCGGTGCTCGCCAAGGGCCTCGCCGCGGGCGGCACCGAGCCGCGCGACGCGCAGGACTACGGCTTCATGTACTCGCGCGACCTCGAAGACCCCGACGGCAACGTGCTCGAGTTCCTCTTCATGGAGCAGGCCGCCGCCGAGCAGGGCCCCGAGGTGTACATGGCGCAGGCGGGCGACGCCGCCCAGGCGACGGCCTGAGCGAGCGGTTCGCATGGCGACACGCGCGCCGCGCGGCTTCGGACAGTACAGCGGCGTGGCACGGGCCCTCGAGCGGGTCGGCGAACGGTGGGCACTGCTCATCGTCCGCGACCTGCTCGGGGGCGCGCGCCGGTACAGCGACCTCAAGGCCTCGCTGCCGCGCATCCCGACGAACATCCTGAGCGACCGCCTGCGCGAACTCGGCGAGGCGGGCGTCATCCGCCGGGTGCCGAGCGTACGCGGCGGCTACGAGCTCACCGAGCTCGGCCGCGGCCTCGAACCGGTCGTCGCCTCGCTCGAACGCTGGGGCTGGGCGCTGCTCGGCGAGCCCGGCGACGGCGAGACGATCAGCGCCGATTCCGTCGCGGTCGCGCTGCGCGCGGCATTCCGGCCGGATGCCGCGGCGTCGCTGCCGCCCACCGAGTACGTGCTGCACGTGGCGGGCGCCGACGAGCCGGGCGTCTCGGTGTCGGCCATCGTCGTCGGCCCGAGCCTCGACGTCGTGCCCGTCGGCGACGGCGCCCTGCCGCAGCCGCGCCGACGCTCGGCGCTCGAACCCGTGCCGCAGGCCGTGCTCGAGCTCGAGCTCGCACCGGGCGAGCTGCGCGGGCTGCTCGCGGGCGAGGCATCCGTGCCGTCGTTCGCGGGCGACCGCGATCTGCTCGCTCGCTTCACGACCACCTTCGCGATGGAGTCGGCGCCGACGCCCGGGCTCGGGGCCGCCGCCGCGTAGTCGCCCGCGCTGGTTGAGAGCGCCCGACGGGTGAGGTTCGGCGGTTGAGGAGCGCCCGACGGAGTCGGACGCGTCTCGAAACCAGACGAGGTTCGGTGGTTGAGGAGCGCCCGACGGAGTCGGACGCGTCTCGAAACCAGGGCGGGCCTTCTGGTGGGCCGGTTGCGTGGTTTCGAGACGCGTCGTCGCTTCGCGCCGGCGCTCCTCAACCAGCGGGCAAGCTTCGAAACCCTCCCAATGAAACCGTCGTCGATCCGAGAGCGAGAGACCATGCCGAACCACAGACCCTTCCGCGCCCTGTTGAGCGGCGCCCTCGCCGCCGCCGGCCTCGTCGTGCTCGTCGGGTGCACGAGCGCCGGAGCGGCCCCGAACCCGTCGGCCGAGGCGACCCCGGCACCCAGCCCGAGTGCCGAAGCCCCCGCTCCCGATCCGACACCGACCGCGCTCGACCCGGCCGACGTGACGACGTGGGTGATCACGGCCCAGGGCATCGGGCCCATCGTTCGCGGCGCCGATGCCGCCGAGACGGTCGCGGGTTTCACGGCATTCGAGGCGAACGAGTGGTGCCCCGGCGTCATCGGACTGAGTCAGGAGGGCACCGGCCAGATCGTAGTCACCGTCCTCGACGACGGCACGGTCGGCGCCGTGTGGGCGAACGGTCGCGACGTCGGCGACGGAACGGTGCCCCCATCGCCGTCGACCGAGGAAGGCATCGTCTTCGGGTCGACGATGGAAGAGCTCGCGGCGGCCTACCCCGGGCTGGTGCCGTCGAACCAGGCCGGTGCCGAGTCGTACGGATATGCCGCGGGTGACGAGACGGCGGGCTACCTCAACTTCCTCGTCGAGGGGGACAAGGTCATCTCGATCGGCGTGCAAGACCGTGCCGGCGTGCCGAAGGAGTTCTGCGGCTGAGCCGCGGACGCAGCACGGCCCGGTCATCGGGAAGGTGACCGGGCCGTGCTGGGCGGTGGGTTGCCTGGTTTCGAGACGCGTCGTCGCTTCGCGCCGGCGCTCCTCGACCGGCGGGTGGTCGTCGCTGCGCGCGGGCGCTCCTCGACCGGCGGGTGGTCGTCGCTGCGCGCCGGCGCTCCTCAACCAGCGGGTGGTCGTCGCTTCGCGCCGGCGCTCCTCAACCAGCGGGAGCGCTACTTCGCGACGAACGACAGGCGGCGGTTGGAGAACTCGCCGATGCCGATCGGGCCCATCTCGCGGCCGAAGCCCGAGCGCTTGACGCCGCCGAAAGGAAGCTCGGCGGCCTCGGCCGCGATCGTGTTGACGTGCGTCATGCCGACGTCGAGCTGGGAGGCGAGGCGTGCGGCGCGTGCCTCGTCGGTCGAGAACACCGAGCCGCCGAGGCCGAAGTCGCTGTCGTTCGCGAGCTCGAGCGCCTCTTCGTCGCTGGAGACGCGGTAGACCGTCGCGACGGGACCGAACATCTCTTCGCGGTACGACTCGGAACCTCGCGGCACGCCCGTGAGCACCGCCGGCGAGAAGTACGCGCCCGGCCCGTCGGAGAGCACGCCGCCGACCTCGAGGGTCGCGCCGGCCGCGACGGCCTTCTGCACCTGGGCGTTGACCGTCTCGGCGGCCGCGCGCGAGGAGAGCGGCACGTACTGGCCCTCGGCGAGGTTCAGCTGGTCGCCCGGCTCGAGGCCCGTCGCGAGCCGGCGGAGCTCGGCGACGAACTCGTCGTAGATCTCGTCCATCACGATGAACCGCTTGTTCGAGTTGCAGACCTGGCCGCCGTTGTAGACGCGGAAGTCCCACGCAGCGCGAGCGACGCCCGCGACGTCGTCGGAGTCGAGCACGACCATCGCATCGTTGCCGCCGAGCTCGAGCACGGCCTTCTTGAGGCTGCGGCCGGCCTGCTCGCCGATGATCGCACCGGCGCGCTCGGAGCCCGTGAGCGAGACACCCTGCACGCGCGGGTCGGCGATCATCGTCGCGATCTGCTCGTGCGAGGCGAACACGTTCTGGTAGCCGCCGACCGGCACGCCGGCCTCCTCCATGATCTCCTGGATCGTGAGGGCCGAGCGGGCGCAGATGTCGGCGTGCTTCAGGATGATCGTGTTGCCGAGCACGAGGTTCGGCGCCGCGAATCGGGCGACCTGGTAGTACGGGAAGTTCCACGGCATGACCCCGAGGAGGGCGCCGACGGGCAGCTGCTCGATGACCGCCTTGCCCGGGACCGTCGACGGGATCTCGTGGTCGGTGATGAGGCTCGGGCCGTGCACCGCGTAGTACTCGATGATCGAGCGGGCGAACTCGACCTCGTCGAGCGACTCGGCGAGTGACTTGCCCATCTCGACGGCGATGAGTCGCGCGAGCTCCTCACGCCGTTCGCCGAAGATCTCGGCGACGCGCTTCACCGCCGCGGCGCGCTCCTGCACGCTGCGCTCGCGCCATTCGCGGTAGGCGCCGTCGGCCTGCGCGAGGGTCTGCTCGATCTCGGCGTCGGTCGCCGACTCGAATGTCTCGACGATCTCACCCGTCGCGGGGTTCTGCACCCGGTACTTCGCCATTTGCTTTCTCTCCTTCGTCGCGTGGGCTTCGTCGCCCAGAGGTTTCGGGTTGGGCGCCGCAGCGCCCGGGTTCAGCGCGAGATGAACACCTTGCGCAGATTCTCGCGCACCGTCCAGACGGTCTTCATGCCGGCTTCGAGCCGCACGACCGAACCGGGTGCGAGCACGATCGGGTCGCCGGGGCGGCCCGTCGAGGGCACATGCTCGAACTCGACCGTCGCGGCGCCCGCGAGCACGACGAAGACCTCGTCGACCTCGACGTCGCGCATCGCGCCGACCGACATCTCCCAGACGCCGATCTCGCCTGCCTCGGACTCGTCGAGCGGGTGGTAGGCGGTCGTGGGCGCGCCCGCGACGACCTGCTCGGCCGGCACGGGCTCGTGCTCGAGGGCGAGCCCCGTGGCATCCGTCAGTGCGCCTGCGATCATGCGGAGCGCCGCGTTCTCGGCGCTCACGAGTCGAACCCCAGGCCGAGCGCGTCGAGCGTCTTCAGCAGCACGTTGCGCTTGCCGCGGTTGTGGTCGGCGCGGTCGAGCGACCAGCGGGTCGCGTTGATGCCGATCGCCGCTGCGGGCTCGGGCGGGAACGGGAGGGGGCGCTTGCGCACCATCTCGAGGGTGGTGCGCTCGTTCTCGCGACGCTCGAGCAGGTCGAGCATCGTCTCGGCCGCGAAGCGGGTCGAGCCGACGCCGAGGCCCGTGAAGCCGGCCGCGTAGGCGACGCGGTGGTCGCGGGCGGTGCCGAAGAACGCGGTGAACTGGGTCGAGGTGTCGATCGCACCCGCCCACTGGTGGCTGAACTTCAGGCCCTCGAGCTGGGGGAACGTCGTGAAGAAGTGGCTCGCGAGACGCTGCCAGCTCTCGGGCCGGTGCTCGTACGACTCGCGCACCTTGCGTCCGTAGTTGTAGATCGCGTCGTAGCCGCCGAAGAGGATGCGGTTGTCCTTCGAGAGGCGGTAGTAGTGGAACTGGTTGGCCATGTCGCCGATGCCCTGGCGGTCGTTCCACCCGATGTCGGCGAGCTGCGCTTCGGAGAGCGGCTCGGTCATGAGCACGTAGTCGTACACCGGCACCGTCATGAGCCGGTTGCGCTTGAGCAGCGACGGGAACACGTTCGTCGCGAGCACCGCGTGCTTCGCGTCGACGCGGCCGCCGTCGGTGACGACGCTCACGGCGCCCGTCGAGCCCGGCGTCTCGAGGCGCTTCACGGGGGAGTGCTCGAAGATCTCGACGCCGCGCTCCTCGGCGACTCGTGCGAGCTCGGCGGCGAGGCGTGCGGGGTGCAGCATGCCGTTCGTACGCTGCTCCCAGACGCCCGCGAGGTAGGTCGGCGAGGCGACGGAGGCCTGCATCGCGGCCTCGTCGAGGTACACGACCCCTTCCTCGCCGCGGGCGGTCGCCTCGTCGGCCCATTCCTTGAGCCACTCGACCTGGTGCTCCTCGACCGCGGGGGCGAGCTGCCCGGTGCGCTCGAAGTGGAAGTCCATGCCGTACTTCGCCTCGGCCGCCTCGATGGCGTCGAGGTTCTCGAGGCCGAGCCGGTCGAGCAGCGGCATCTCCTTCGGCCAACGGGCCATGCCGTTCTCGTGGCCGTGCGTGAGGCTCGCCTCGCAGAAGCCGCCGTTGCGGCCGGAAGCGGCCCAGCCGACGCGCTTCGCCTCGACGAGCACGACGTGCGCCGCGGGGTTGCGGTCCTTCGCGAGCAGCGCCGTCCAGAGGCCGGTGTAGCCGCCGCCGACGACGACGAGGTCGGCGACCTTCGTGCCGGCGAGCTTCGGCCGGTTCGGCTTCAGCTGCTCGGGCAGGTCGTCGATCCAGAAGGTCGAGTGCTGGGTGCCGTCGAGCGCGTGCTCGATGACGGCGGGCTGGGGGATGCGTCGTTCGAAGACGGTGGTGCCCACTGGTTATCACTCCGATGCGATGGTAGTTCCCACCATCCTCCCTGTGCGCCCGGGTGGTGCGCCACTTCGGGATGTCCCGATCGTGGGGGTTTCCCGGTCGATCTGGCCGAAACCGACCGTCTGGTCGGTCGGTCGGTGATGCTCGCAGGCACCCCTCGCTCGGGGCGTTGACGAGTTGCAGGGGGAGCGGAAGAGTGGGCCTCACTCGTCCGCGCGGGGGGTGCGGATCTCGATGGGGAGGATTCGAGCGCCATGTCGAACACGAACGAGGAGTCGGTGATCGGCGCGCCGCTTCCGCCGAGCCGCACCCTGCCGTTCCCGCCGAAGCGGTCGGGCAGCTTCGCGGGCCGGACGCTCGCCGAGTCGAGCTACTCGCCGAAGCCGCCCGAACGGCACCTCGGCGAACAGGCGCCCAACGTGCTCGTCGTCCTCATCGACGACGCCGGCCCCGCGCTGCCGAAACCGCTCGGCGGGGTCGTCGAGACGCCGACCCTCGACCGGATCCGCCGCGGCGGCATCGGCTACAACCGCTTCCACACGACCGCGATGTGCTCGCCGACCCGCGCGTCGCTCCTCACCGGCCGCAACCACCACCGCGTCGGCAACGGGCAGATCGCCGAGCTCGCGAACGACTGGGACGGCTACTCGGGGCACATCCCGAAGTCGAGCGCGACGATGGCCGAGGTGCTGCGCAACTACGGCTACTCCACCGGCGCCTGGGGCAAATGGCACAACACCCCCGCCGAGGAGACGACGGCGGCGGGCCCGTACGACCGTTGGCCGACCGGCTACGGATTCGAGTACTTCTACGGGTTCCTCGCGGGCGAGGCATCCCAGTACGAACCGAACCTCGTGCGCAACACCACCACCGTGCTGCCGCCGAAGTCGCCCGAGGAGGGGTACCACCTCAGCGAGGACCTCGCCGACGACGCCATGCGCTGGCTGCGCGAGCACAAGGCGAATGCGCCCGACAAGCCGTTCTACATGTACTGGGCGACCGGCGCCATCCACGGGCCGCACCACATCATGAAGGAGTGGGCCGACAAGTACGCCGGCCGCTTCGACGACGGCTGGGACGCCTATCGCGAGCACGCCTTCGCCGGGGCGAAGGCCTCCGGATGGATCCCCGACGAGGCCGTGCTCACCCCGCGGCCCGATTCGCTGCAGGCGTGGGACGACATCCCCGAGCATCAGAAGCCGTTCCAGGCGCGCCTCATGGAGGTGTGCGCCGGCTTCGGCGAGCACGCCGACGTGCAGGCCGGTCGGCTCATCGACGAGATCGATCGGCTCGGCTACCTCGACGACACGATCATCATCTACATCTGGGGCGACAACGGGTCGTCGGGCGAGGGGCAGAACGGCACGATCAGCGAACTGCTTGCGCAGAACATGATCCCGACCACCATCGACCAGCACCTCGCGGCCCTCGAGGAGCTCGGCGGGCTGGACGCGCTCGGCACCCCCGCGACCGACAACCAGTACCACGCGGCGTGGGCGTGGGCGGGTTCGACCCCGTACCAGGGCATGAAGCTCATGGCCTCCCACCTCGGCGGCACCCGCAACCCGATGTTCGTGCAGTGGCCAGGGCGCATCGCGCCCGATCCCGAGCCGCGCACGCAGTTCCACCATGTGATCGACGTCGTGCCGACGATCTACGAGATCCTCGGGATCTCGCACCCTGAGACCGTCAACGGCATCCCCCAGGATCCGATCGACGGGACGAGCTTCGCCTACTCGATCGACGACCCCGCCGCCTCGGGCCGTCACCGGGTGCAGTACTTCGAGATCATGGCGAGCCGCTCGATCTACGAGGACGGCTGGATCGCCTCGGCGACCGGCCCGCGCCTGCCCTGGGTGCCGGGCGCCCCTCCCGGCATCGCCACGTGGACCCCCGACGCCGACCGCTGGGAGCTCTACCACCTCGACGAGGACTGGAGCCAGGCGCACGACCTCGCCGCCGAGCATCCTGAGAAGCTCGCCCAGCTCAAGGAGCTGTTCGCGATGGAGGCGGCGCGCAACGAGGTGCTGCCGATCGGCGGTGGCCTCTGGGTGCCCGTCTACCACCCCGAGTACCGGCTCGGCCCCGCCTACACCGAGTGGGAGTTCTCGGGCGACACGGTGAGGATCCCCGAGTTCTGCGCGCCCGCGCTCGGCAACAAGCCGAACGTCATCACCCTCGAGACGACGCTGCCCGAGCGGGCGAACGGCGTGCTCTACAAGCTCGGCGGTGCGGGCGGCGGTCTCACCGCCTACTTCGTGGACGGCGTGCTGCACTACGAGTACAACCTGTTCCTCGTGCAGCGTACGAAGATCCGTTCGGCCGAGCCGATCCCGGCGGGTCGGGCGACGATCGAGATCGAGACCTCCTACGTCGAACCGCGACCGGGCGGCCCGCTCGCCGTGTCGCTCCGCGTCGACGGCACCGAGGTCGGCGCCGGCACCGTGCCGATCAGCGCGCCGCTGCTCTTCTCGGCGAACGACTGCCTCGACCTCGGCCGAGCCTACGGCGGGGCGGTGTCGCGCGACTACGCCGAGCGGATGCCGTTCGCCTTCGACGGCGAGATCGACCGGGCGCACGTGGCGTACACGTGACGGGTCGCGCGCAGCGGGGCGTCGCGCACGCGCGGCGTCATCGCGGCGCGTGCGCCTCCAGGAACTGGTAGACCTCGGTCTGGTCGACGCCCGGGAAGGTGCCCGTGGGCAGCGCCGCCAGCAGCGAGGTCGGCGTGCGCGCGGCCGGCCACGAGGCATCCGCCCACTTCTCGGCGAGGCCCGCCGGGGCCTGGCAGCAGGCGGGGTCGGGGCAGCGCGACACCGCACGGTGGGGTGTCTCGCGGCCGCGGAACCACTTCACGTGCTCGAAGGGCACGCCCACCGAGACCGAGTACTCGCCCTCCTTCGCCTTCTCGATGCGCGAGGTGCACCAGAAGGTGCCCGACGGGGTGTCGGTGTACTGGTACCACGGGCTGTAGCGGTCTTCGACGTCGAACACGGTGCGCGCCGTCCAGTTGCGGCACATCGTGGTGCCCTCGACGGCGCCGAGCGCGTCGGAGGGGAACTTCACGCGGTCGTTCTCGTACGCCTTGATGATCGTGCCCGACTCGTGCACCTTCGTGAAGTGCACCGGGATGTCGAGGCGCGCGGTCGCGAGGTTCGTGAAGCGGTGCGCGGCGGTCTCGTACGAGACCGCGAAGGCGTCGCGGAGATCCTCCATGGAGATGCGGCGAAGGTTCTTCGCCTCGGAGAGGAACCGCACCGCGGCCTGCTCGGGCAGGAGGATCGCGGCGGTCAGGTAGTTCGTCTCGATGCGCTGCCGCAGGAACTCGGCGTAGTCGGCCGGCTCCTCGTGGCCGAGCAGGTGGCTCGCGAGCGCCTGCAGGATGGGGGAGCGGGAGTCGCGCGAGGGCGACATCTGCGTCGGCAGGTAGATGCGGCCGTGGTGCTTGTCGGTCACCGAGCGGGTCGAGTGCGGCAGGTCGCCGACGTAGTGCAGCGAGTAGCCGAGGTGCGAGGCCATGTCGGCGACGAGCTGGTGCGAGACCGGCCCGCCCGTGTGACCGACGGCCTCGAGGAGTTCGGCGGCCTTCTGCTCGAGCTCGGGGTAGAAGTTGTCGCGCGAGCGCATCTCGGCGCGGAGTTCGCCGTTCGCGCGCCGCGCCTCCTCGGGGGTCGCCGCGCGTTCGCGGTGCAGGCGGTCGATCTCGTTGTGCAGGGCGAGGATCGTCTGCAGGGTCTGGTCGTTCATCGTCTTCGCGACGCGGAACGGGTCGAGGCCGAGGGCGGCGAACACCGGCCCGCGCTGGGCGCGTTCGACGGCGATCTCGAGGGCGACCCGCTCGTTCGGGGCGTCGGTGCGCAGCAGCTCGTCGACGGTCGTGCCGAGTGCGAGGGCGATCGTGCGCAGCATCGACAGGCGGGGCTCGCGCTTGCCGTTCTCGATCGCGCTCACCTGGCTCGGCGCGCGGTCGATCGCGTGTGCGAGCTGGCCGAGGGTCATGCCGCGGGCGGTGCGGCGCTCGCGGATGCGCCGGCCGAGCGTGAGCGCGTCGAGCTGCTCGGCGGCTTCGGCGGTGGCATCGACGGTGATCATGCCATCGATGGTCACACGCGGTGCAGCTTCACGCAAACGGAAGATTCACAGAAATTCTCGGCGAGGCTCACTTCCTCCGTCGAAATTCGCCCGAAATGGATGCCACGAGCGCGAAGAACTCGCGAAGTTCGACGCCGCTCAGCCGGCGAGGAGCTCCTCGGTGCTCACGACGGCCGCGTAGCTGCCGTCGAGCGCCGCCATGAACGCCGCGTGCACCTGCGCGCCCGGCACGAGTGCGCCGCCGAACTCGAGGTCGGGGGCCGCGCATGCGTCGTGGGCGACCGTCACCGTGTAGCCGAGGTCGGACGCCGCGCGCACCGTCGCATCGACGCACATGCTCGACATCATGCCGACGACGACGAGCTCGACGAGCTCGACCGGTTCGTCCGTCCCGGCCGCGAGCGCCCGCAGCCGCCCGTCGAGCCCGGTCTCGAGGAACGAGTTCGGGTTCTCCTTGGTGACGAGCACCTCGCCCGGCAGCGGCGCGACCGAGGGGTGGATCTCGACGCCCGGCGTGCCGGGCCGGAAGAACGCCGCGTCGGGGGCGTCCCAGATGTGCTGCACGTGCACGACCGGCTCGCCGCGCTCGCGCCACGCCGACAGGAGCCTCGACGCCTGCGCGGCCGCCTCCTCGGGGCCGACGAGCGGGTGCCGCCCGCCCGCGAAGTAGTCCTGCTGGATGTCGATGATGAGGAGCGCCCGGGTCACCCGCCCAATGTAGCGAGGATGCGAGGCCGTCGAGCATCGCGGGTGCCCGCGCTCGCCGGATTGGCAGGAGGGATGCGGAGAATGGCGTCGTCGGGCGGTTCAGCCGGCCGCGCGCTCGCGGGAGGCGAGCACCTCGGGCACGTGCCGCTCGGCCCATTCGCGCATCATGGCGATCGGTTCGAGGAGCGAGGTGCCGAGCGGCGTGAGCGAGTACTCCACGCGCGGCGGCGAGTCGGCGTAGGCGCGCCGTTCGACGAGCCCGTCGGCCTCGAGCGCGCGCAGCGTCTCGGTCAGCACCTTCGGGGTGACCTCCCCGACCCGGGCGCGCAGCTCCGTGAAGCGCAGTGTGCCTGCGCGCGAGAGGGCGAGGATGACGAACATCGTCCAGCGCTCGCCGATGCGGCTGAGGATCACGCGGCTCGGGCAGTTCGGCGAGAGCACGTCGCGCTCCTCGTCGTCGGCCGGGATCGGGATCGAGGTCGGCGCCGCGGTCGCGGAGGTGACGTGGTGTTGCGGCATCCGACCCCCGATGACGGCTCGTGGTTCCCTGGAGGGAAGTTCCGTTGAAGTAACCGGCGTCGGCTCCGTAGCGTCGCAGGCATGAGGATTCTACTGACCGGGGGAACCGGATACATCGGATCGGCTGTGCTCGACGAACTCGTCGAAGCGGGGCACGAGGTCGTCGCGGTGGTGCGCAGCGAGCGCGCCGCCGACGCGGTCGAGGCGCGCGGTGCGACGGCCGCGATCGGCGAGGCGACGGATGCCGCGTGGCTCGCGCCGCTCCTCGCGGGCGTCGACGGCGCGGTGCACGCGGCAGCACCGGCGTCGGACGCCGCGGCCTTCGACACCGCGATCGTCGACGCCGTGATCGAGGCCTTCGGCGGCACCGACCGCCGGTACGTGCACACCGGGGGCATCTGGGCGTACGGCGCCGGCGACGCGCTCGACGACGACGCCCGGCCCGATGCGCCCGCCCTCGTCGCCTGGCGGGTGCCGATCGAGGAGCGGCTGCTCGAGGCATCCGTCTCGGCCACGGTCATCGCCCCCGGTGTCGTCTACGGCGACGAGCGCGGGCTCGTGCAGCTCGTCACCGAGGCGCCGCGCGACGCCGACGGGCGGATCCTGCTCATCGGCGACGGCGAGCAGCACTGGACCTGGGTGCACGTCGGCGACCTCGCCCGCCTCTACCGGATCGCACTCGAGCACGACGGCGCCCTCGGTCGCCTCATCGGCAGCGACGGCACGCCCACGACGGTGCGCGCGGTCGCCGAGGCCGTCGTCGCGCAGGGCGGCGCGAACGGCGTCGTCGCCGAGGGGGCGGATGCCTCGCGCTCGCGCCTCGGCGCGGAGTTCGCCGGTGCACTGCTCCTCGACCAGCAGGCCGACGGTGCGAAGGTGCGGGCGCTCGGCTGGCTGCCCGTGCACGGGAGCGTCATCGACGAGGTCGTGGGGCGGGAGGCCTCCGCCGCCTGATCGGCGGGCGACGGGGCCGGCGTCACGCCTCCTGCACGAGTTCGTCGTGCGCCGGCCCGGAGAGCATGTCGAGGTAGTGCACGTTCGTCATCACCCCGAGCACGTTGCCGAACGGGTCGACGACCGACGCGGTCACGAAACCGGGCCCGTGCTCGGTGATCGGCAGCAGCGGCGTGGCGCCGAGCTCGACGAGTCGCGCGACGGCGGTCTCGAGCTCGTCGACGTGCCAGTGCACGAGCGCGCCGCCCGCGCCGGCGCCGAGCTCGACCGGCGCGAATCGTCGGTCGATGAAGCCGAGCTCCTGCTGGTGGTCGCCGATCCGGAACTCGACGTACGCGGGGCGCCCGTCGGGGCCGGGCCGGCTGAAGTACGGCTCGATGCCGAGCACCTCGGTGTACCAGGCGGCGGCCGCCGCGGGGTCCTCGACGTAGCAGTTGACGGTGGCGATGCCTCGCAGCATGGGGTTCTCCCTCGTGGTCCGGCGACCCGTCGTCGCCTGGTGATTCCATGATCGAACGCAGAAGTGCTCACCTTCTGACTACTTTTGCGAGGAGAATCGGAACATGCGCGCAGACCGTCTCGTCGCCACGCTCCTCGTCATGCAGGCGCGGGGCCTCGTGACCGCCCGACAGCTCGCCGAGGAGCTCGAGATTTCGGTGGCCACGGCCCGCCGCGACCTCGAGGCGCTCTCGGCCGCAGGCATCCCGGTCTACCCGCAGCCGGGCCGCGGCGGCGGCTGGCGGCTCCTCGGCGAGGGTCGCACCGACCTCAGCGGCTTCAGCGCCGAGGAGGCCCGCGCGCTCTTCCTCCTGCTCGGGCCGCGCGCCGGCGAGAGCGATTCCGCGCGCTCCGCGCTGCGAAAGATCCTGCGGGCGCTGCCCGAGACCTTCCGCGCAGAGGCCGAGGCGGCCGCCGAGGCGATCGTCGTCGACTCGGGCGGGTGGGACGCCCCCGCGTCGCGGCCGCCCCGCATGGTGGTGCAGCTGCAGCGGGCGGTCCTCGAACGGCGGCTCGCGCGGTTCGACTACACCCCGTGGGACGGCGAACCCGCCGAGCGCACCGTGCGGCCGCTCGGGCTCATCGACACGCGCGGCGTCTGGTACCTTGTGGCGGACGCCGTCGGAGTCGACGCCGTCGGAGTCGACGCCGTCGGGGGCGACACTGTCGGGGGCGACCTCGCCGGTGCGGCCGACGCCCGAGCGATGCGTCGCAGCTACCGGATCGACCGGATGGGGGAGGTCGCGGTGCTCGACGAACGGTTCGAGCGGCCCGCCGCGTTCGACCTCGACGCCGAATGGGCGGCGCTGCGGGAGGCCGCGAACGCGATGCGCCGCCGCAGCGAGGCAGTGGTGCTGGTCGACTCGGCCGCGGCCGAGGAATTCAGAGGCTGGGTTCCGGGCACGACCGAACTCGGCCACGACGAGGAGGGCCGGGTGCGCCTTCGGGTCACCGCGCCGAGCGAAGCGGTGCTCGAGCGTCGGCTCGCCGCCTGGGCCGCCGAGGCGGAGGTGGTCGAACCGTTCGCGCTGCGGGAGCGCCTCGCTGCGGTCGGCGTGCTGCTCAGCGCGCGGTACGGCTGACCCGAGGTCCGCTGCGGCTTCGCAGAACGGGCTTCACGGTCGACGACGTCGACCCCGTGGCATCCGGTCGCTCAACCGCCCGACATGGTGCGCGCGATGTCGGCCGCCGAATCGCCCGCCCGCTTCAGGACGAGTGCGACGAGCGCGAGCGCGACGAGCGTGAGCACGAGCATGATCGTCGACACCGCCGCGATCTCGGGGCGGAGGCCGCTGCGAAGCGCGCTCAGCACGTACACCGGCCACGGCGTCGACCCCGACACCGAGACGAACGCGGCGATGACGGTGTTGTCGAGGCTCAGCGTGAACGACAGCAGGAACCCGGCGAGCACCGCGGGCATGGCGAGCGGCAGCGTGACCCGGCGCAGCGTCGTCACGGGCGTCGCGTAGAGGTCGGCCGAGGCCTCCTCGAGCTTCGCGTCGAGCCCGACGAGGCGGGCTCGCACGAGGTAGGCGACCACCGCGACCGAGAACAGCGAGTGGCCGATCACGAGGCGCACGATGCCGTCGTTGAAGAGCAGCAGGCCGGCGTCCTGGCCGAGCACGACCATCCACGGCAGCAGCGCGACGGCGTCGACGATCTCGGGGGTGACCGAGACGAGCAGCAGGAGCCCGAGCAGCCAGAGCTGCCACTTGCCGGGATGCCGCGCCATCGCGAGACCCGCGAGCGCACCCAGCAGGGTGGCGACGAGCGCGGCGACGAAACCGGTCGACACCGACACCCACACGGCGTCGCGCACGGCGGCCTTCGTGAAGAGGGCGAGGAACGACTCGAAGCCGAAGTGGTCCCAGCTGACGAGCAGTCGGCCCACGTTGAACGAGGAGACGATCACGACCGCGATCGGCAGGAAGAGGAAGACGAGCACGAGCACGCCCCACACCGAGAACGCCCGGTCGGAGAGGGTGACGTTCGACCGCCGGCTCATGCGCCCGCTCCTTCCGCTGCGGTGCGCGCCGCGACGGCGCGAGCACCAGACGACTCGACCGGCCCGAGCACGAGCCGGAACTTCTTGCGCGCCGGCAGCGTCACGAGCCACACGACGGCCGCACCGATCGCGATCGACACGAGGATCACGCCGATGAGCACGACCGCCATCGCCGACCCCAGCGACCAGTTGAGCGCCGTCTGGAACTGGCCGGCCACCAACTGGCCGACCATGTTGCCCTTCGCACCGCCGAGCACGGTCGCGGTGATGTAGTCGCCCATCAGCGGGATGTACACGAGCAGCACCCCCGCGATGATGCCGGGCTGCGCGAGCGGCAGCGTGATGCGGAAGAACGTCGTCCACTTCGGTGCGCCGAGGTCGGCCGAGGCCTCGCGCAGCGGTCCGCTCACCCGGTCGAACGCGACGAACAGCGGCAGGATCATGAGCGGCAGGTAGTTGTAGACGACGCCGAGCAGCACCGCCTGCCGCGTGTTCAGGATCTCGAGCGCCGGGAGGCCCAGGCCCTGCACGAGCGTCGACAGCCAGCCCTCGGGGGCGAGGAGGATCTGCCAGCCGATGGTGCGCACCAGGAAGTTCGTCCAGAACGGCACCATGACGAGCGCGACGAGGATGCCACGGCGCTCGGGCCGCACCTTCACCGCCATCCAGTAGGCGACCGGCATGCCGACGACGAGGCAGATCGCGGTGCCCGCGAGGCCGATCCACAGCGTGTTGAGGAACGTCGTGAAGAACGCCGGCGTGAACACCTCGCCGTAGCGGTCGAAGGAGAGGTGCTCGAGCGAGTGCGTCGAGAAGATGTCGGGCTTGTCGCCGAAGCTGAACACCACGACCATGCCGACCGGCACGATGAAGAAGCAGACGAGCCACAGCCACGCGGGCAGGGCGAGCAGGATCCCCGAGTATTTACGCACCGGCGGCCGCCTTCACCTTCGTCGCGATCTGGACGATGCGCTCCTGCGCCTCGGTGAGCGCACCCTCGTGCATCGTCGCGAGTTGCTCCGCGTCGAAGAAGATGAGGTCCAGCATCTCGAGTCCCGCCTCCTCGGCGGCGCTCTGGATGTCGGCCACGCCCGTGTGGTACCCGATGTAGTCGACCTCGGCGAGGGCGTTCTCGGGTTCGAGCACCCAGTTGATGAACGCGTGCGCCGCCTCGGGGGAGGGTGCGCCCTTCGGGATCGCCCAGTTGTCCATCCACAGTTCGGTGCTGGGGGCGCCGAGCACCCACTTCCATCGCTCGGGGCGGTTCGTCGTCTCGAGGATCCCGAGGCGGGCGTCGCCGTTGAACGACTGGAGGAGCGCGTGCGTGCCCTGCGGGATCGCCCCCGAACCGGGGTTCGAGTCGAACGCCGAGATGTGCGGCGCGAGCTCGTTCACGAGGAACGCCTCGGCGGCGTCGAGCTCGTCGGGATCGGTCGTGTTCCAGTCGATGCCGTTCGCCCAGAAGTAGAGGCCCGTGAGTTCGGCGGGGTCGTCGAGCATGCTCGTCTTGCCGCTCGCCTCGTTCTGCGCGGCGTCGATGAAGTCGTTCCAGTCCTTCAGCTCGCGCGTGATGACCTCGGTGTCGTAGACGAAGCCGGTCGTGCCCCACGCCTTGCAGATCGAGTAGACGTTCTCGGGGTCGAAGGTGCGGCCAAGGAACTCGGGGTCCATGTGCTTCAGGTTCGGGATGAGGTCGTGGTTGAGCTTCTCGAGCAGCCCGTGGTCGGCCATCGGCTGCACGAACGACCCGGTCGGCACGACGAGGTCGTACCCCGAGGTGCCGCGCGCGCCGACGAGCTTCGCCACCATCTCCTCGTTCGAGCTGAACGAGGAGAGCGTGATCTTCGGGCCGAGCGCATCGGTGAAGCCCTCGAGCACCTCGGGGGCGTCGTAGTCGCCCCACGTGAAGATCGACAGCTTCGGTTCGAGCGCGCCGCCCGTCGCCGGTGCGGTGCCCGCCTGCGCGCTCGGCGCGCACGCGGCGAGGAGCCCGACCGAGCTCGCGGCGGCCGCGAAGCCCAGGAATCGTCGGCGGGAGATCTCCCGGCCGATGGTGCGGGCGGCCGAGGCGTGCGCGAGGATGCGCAGGCCGCCGTCGGGCGAGGTCACTTCACGGCCTCCGCGGAGAACGCCGCGGTCGGCACCGGGTCGTCGAGCGAGATCACGCCGGCCTCGGCGTCGTCGGGGTAGAGCAGCACGTGCCCGGCCTCCCAGACGCAGTCGACCCGGTCGCCGATCGCGACCGCGGGCGCCTCGGGGGTTGGGCGGCGGGCGATGAGGGTGCGCTCGCCCGCCAGCTGCACGAGGTACTGCATCGTCTCGCCGAGGTGCGAGACCCCGAGGAGGGTGCCCTGCGCGGCGTTGACCCGGCGGTCGGCGGTCGCCGTGGCATCCGACCGGGTGAGCCTGATGAATTCGGGGCGCACCGCGGCGACGCCCGCCGAGCCCGCCCGGAGGCCGCCGCCCGGCGCAGCCGACGCGGCCACGACCGCCTCGGGCGCCTCGACCGCCTGGCCGTGCTCGGCCACCGACCCGCGGAAGAAGTTCTGCTGACCGACGAAGCCCGCGACGTACGCCGACGCCGGGTGGGCGTAGATCGAGTCGGGGTCGGCGAGCTGCTCGATGCGGCCCTTGCGCATGATCGCGATGCGGTCGCTCATCGACAGCGCCTCGCCCTGGTCGTGCGTGACGAACACGAAGGTGATGCCGAGCTGCGACTGGAGGAGCTTCAGCTCGACCTGCATCTCCTCGCGGAGCTGGCGGTCGAGGGCGCCGAGCGGCTCGTCGAGGAGCAGCACCGAGGGGCGGTTGACGAGCGCGCGGGCGAGGGCGACGCGCTGCTGCTGCCCGCCCGAGAGCTGGGTGGGCTTCCGGTCGGCGAAGGAGCGCATCTGCGCGAGGTCGAGCGCGTCGGCGACCCGCTCGCGGATCTCCGCCTTCGGCGTGCGCTTCTGCTGCAGGCCGTAGGCGACGTTCTCGGCGACCGACATGTGCGGGAACAGCGCGTACGCCTGGAACACCGTGTTCACATCGCGGCGATAGGGCGGGGTGCCGAGCACGGAGGCGCCCGAGATGCGGATGTCGCCGCCGTCGGGCTGCTCGAAGCCCGCGATCATGCGCAGCGTCGTCGTCTTGCCGCAGCCCGAGGGGCCGAGCAGCGAGATGAACTCGCCCGCCTCGATCGTGAGCGAGAGCGCGTCGACCGCGGTCGAGTCTCCGTACCGCTTGGTGACGGCGTCGATGACGACCGTGCCGGTCGTCTCGCTGCGGGATGCCACGGCGCCGGCCGGCTTGCCCGACTTCGCCTCGGTCGTGGGTGCCTGGGTCACTGACGACGCCTCTCTGTTCCTCGCGCGCCATCGCGCAGAGGCCATTCAATCCGCGGGCTCGGGCGAGGCGCAACGCGAGCCCGGCAAATGAGACGAACCATCGGGCCGGGTGGTGCCGGCCCGACAGTCCGTCTGGTCGGTCGGGCGCGTGTCGGTCGCTCGGGTGCGCTACGCCGGCTCAGGTGTTGAGCGCCGCCGTCGGTGAGATGCGTGCCGCACGGGCGGCAGGCAGCGCCCCCGCGACCGCGCCGACCGCGACCGTCGCCCCGACCGCGGCGGCGAGCACCGCGGGCGGCACCGCGGCGGGCCATCCGTTCGCGCCCGCGACGACCGCCGTGATCGCCCAGCCGATCGCCGTGCCCGCAATGCCGCCGCAGAGCGCCAGCAGGATCGCCTCGACGAGGAACTGGGAGCGGACGTGCCCCCGTGTCGCCCCGAGCGAGCGGCGCAGCCCGATCTCCTGCCGGCGTTCGAGCACCGAGATCACCATGGTGTTCGCGACGCCGATGCCGCCGACGAGCAGCGCGATCGAGCCGACCCCCACGAGCAGTCCCGTGAAGGCCTGGTCGATCGTGTTCTTCGCCGCGAGGGCGTCGGAGGGGCGGCTGACCTTCACCTGGGCCGGCGACTCGGGATCGATCGAGGCGGGCAGCAGCTCGCGCACCTCGCCCACCAGTTCGTCGGCCGACCGCTCGTAGACGACCGAGGGCGATCCGTCGAAGGCGAAGAGCTCGGTCGCGATCGGTGCACCGATGAAGGCGACCGTGTCGAGTTCGGGGGCGAGCGGCGAGCGGTCGAGGATGCCGGCGACCGTGAACTGCTGCCCGGAGATCTCGATGGCGCTCCCGATCGTGACGATCCCGAGCCGTTCCGCCGCCGTGGCGCCGAGCACCACCACCGGGAACCGCCCGGTCGCCTCGTTGAGCCAGACGCCCGAGCCGAGCTCGGTGCCGGTCGTCTCGAGCAGTTCGAGGTCGGCGACGGCGACCGTGAGTCCGCCGGTCGCGCCGCGGTCGATCATCGTGTTGCGATAGACCTTCGCCTCGGGGAGCGAGGCGCTCCAGCTCGCCTGCTCGACGCCCTCGATGCGGCGCACGCGATCGATCGCGTCGGCCGGGAGCTTCGCGTCCTGCCCGAAGAAGTCCGATCCGGCCGAGGCCGTCAGCAGGTTCGTGCCGAGCGCGGCGAGCCGCTCCTTCACGAGCGCCTCGCTCGAGGTCGAGATGCCGACGACCGCGACCATCGCCGCGATGCCGATCGCGATGCCGAGCGCGGAGAGCACCGCGCGCATCGGGCGGGCGCGGAGCCCGTGCAGCCCGAGCGAGAGCAGGTCGCCCGCGCGGAGCCGCGAACGCAGGCCGTTCACGATCGCGCTCCGGCCGGGATCGCCGCGCCCGTCGAGAGCACGCCGTCGCGGATCCCGATCCGGCGGGGCATCCGCTCGGCGACCTGCAGGTCGTGCGTGATCACGACGACGGTCGTGCCGCCGTCGTTGAGCTCGGCGAGGATCGACACCACGGTCTCGCCAGAGCGGGTGTCGAGCGCACCGGTCGGCTCGTCCGCGAGGAGGAGCGCCGGCTCCCCGACCACCGCCCGCGCGATCGCCACGCGCTGGCGTTCGCCGCCCGACAGCTCGTTGGGGCGGTGCCGGGCGCGCGCCGCGAGCCCGACCCGCTCGAGCGCGACGGCCGCGCGTGCCCGTCGTTCGGCCTTCGGCATGCCGGTGTACAGCAGGCCCGTGGCCACGTTGTCGAGCGCGGCGACCCCCTCGGCCAGGTGGTACTGCTGGAACACGAACCCGATGGTGTGCGCGCGGAGCCCCGAGAGTTCTGCGTCGTTCATCGCCCCGGTGTCGTGGCCGTCGATGCGGATCTCGCCGGAGCTCGGCCGATCGAGCGTGCCCATGAGGTTCAGGAGCGTCGACTTGCCCGAGCCGCTCGGGCCGACGATCGCGAGCATCTCCCCGCGATCGACGTCGAGGTCGGCGTGCGAGAGCGCGACCGTCGGCGGTGAGCCGTACGTGCGGGTCACCGACCGCATCCGGATCAGCGGGGCGCTCATTCCGGCACCACGACCTCGTCGCCGGCCTCGAGCTCGCCGCCGGTGACCTCGACGAGGCCGTCGGCGAACAGTCCGAGCTCGACCGGCACGGTCCTGACCTCGCCCTTCGTCACGACCTCGACGGCGAAGCCGCCGCCGGCGCGCGCGAGCAGCGCGGTGACGGGCACGAGGAGCGCGTCCTCGCGTCGGATCGCGGTGAGCTCGCCGCTCACGCCGACGTCGTCGAGCCCGTCGGCCGCAGCCGGGTCGTCGAGTGTGATCGTGACCGGGAGCTTCAGCTTCTTGCCGCCCTTGTCGTCGTCCTGCTCGACCGGGGCGCCGACGGCGGTCACCGTGCCCGGGGCCGTGGCGCCGCCCGGCAGCGCGATCTGCACCGGGGTGCCGACCGGGGCCGTCGACGCGAGGTTCGGCGCGAGGAACACGCTCACGCGTTTCGCGGTGCCGGTGACCGCGATCACGGCGGGGCCCGCGGGGGCGCCGAGCTGCAGCTTGAGCTCGGCGACGCGCACCGATTCGGGTGCGAACACGACGCGGCCGAGTTCGATCGAGCCCGTCTCCTCGAGCCCGAGCGACTCCTGCCACTCCTCGATCGCCGCCGCGGTCGAGGAGGCGAACTCCTCGTCGGGCTCGCGATCGAAGAAGCCGAGGGCGGCCAGGTTCTCCTCGAGCTGCCGCACGTCGGGTCCGTCGTCCATGCCCGCGGCGAACGCACGCCAGACCGGCAGCTGGCCGAAGAGCAGCACGACGGGGTCGTCGTCGACGCGGAACATCGTGGCACCGCGGTCGAGGACGGTGCCGACCTCGGGCAACCAGGTGACCGTTCCGCCGAGGCCGGTCCCAAGGTCCTTCGCTGCGCCGTAGCCGAGGCGGCCCGTCAGCCGGACTCGCTCGGTGAGGTCGCCACGGGTGACGGCGCCGGTCGCGACGTCGGCGGCCGGGTTCTCCTCGCCGTGTCCTCCGGTCGAGGCGGGCCAGGTCGCCGCGAGCACCCCTCCCGCGATGCCGAGCACCGCGACGCAGGCACCCGCGATGAGCCAGGGGCGCCGTCGGCGCGGCGGCCCCGTCGGTGCGGGGTCGGGCGCGGGGGTCGCGCGCTCGCCGCGGGTCACTGCTGCTCCATGTCGGGGTAGTCGGCCTGCTCGCTGCACGTCTCGATGTCCTCGGGGTCGAACTCATCGACCGACATCGCCTCCGTCATGCCGACCGAGCCGTCCGCCGCGATCTCGGGATCGGCGTAGTCGTAGCCGAGTTCGCGCATGCAGGCGGCGAAACGCAGCGTGGCGGCGTTGATCTCGTCGGCGTCCGGCATGTTCGGGTCGACCGGCGGCTCGCCCACCTCGTCGATGCAGGTCTTCTGGGCCGCGGCCATCGCCTCGGGGTCGATCTCGTCGGGGTCGACGGCGTCGCTCGAGTCGCTGCCGGTCGAGTCGCCCGAAGCCGCCGCGATCTTGAGGTCGATGCCCTGCTCCTTCATGCAGGAGGCGAAGTCGGCCGACCACTCCTCGTAGGCCGCGTCGGAGTCGCCCGACTTGAGTTCGGGGGACTCGGGTGCGTTCGGCGCGCACGCCGTGAGGGCGAGGAGGAGGCCGATGCCGGTGAGTGCGAGACGGGCGCGGGCGCCGCGGGAGGTCCGTGTGGTCATGGGAGTTTCCTTTCGATCGCGCCGGTTGAGCGCTGAATCCAGCACACTCACAGCGCGGTCGTAGTGAGGTAAAAGGTGGCGCTGACGTTTTCCTTATGCCCCACGGGGTGTGATGGGACATCCGGATGCCGCAGACCGAAGGAAGTGGAAACGTGCGTGTGCTGATCGTGGAGGACGAGCCCTACCTCGCCGAGGCGGTGCGCGCCGGGCTCGCGCTCGAGGCGATCGCCGCGGATGTCGCCGCCGACGGCGAAGCCGCGCTCTTCAACGTCGACGTCAACGACTACGACGTGGTGCTCCTCGATCGCGACCTGCCCGGGATCCACGGCGACGAGGTGTGCGCCGCCCTCGCCGCGCGCGAGACGCGCCCCGCGATCCTCATGCTCACCGCCGCCCGCCGGCTCGGCGACAAGGTCGAGGGCTTCGAGCTCGGCGCCGACGACTACCTGGCGAAGCCGTTCGAGTTCCCCGAGCTCGTCGCCCGCGTGCGGGCACTCGGTCGCCGCCGGTTCACCGCGCTGCCGCCGCAGCTCGAGGCCGCGGGCGTGACGCTCGACCCGTTCCGGCGCGAGGTCTTCCGCGACGGGCGGTTCGTGCGCCTCAGCCGCAAGGAGTTCTCGGTGCTCGAGGTGCTGATGCGTGCCGACGGCGGTGTCGTGAGCGCCGAGACCCTGCTCGAGAAGGCCTGGGACGAGAACGCGAACCCGTTCACGAACTCGGTGAAGGTCACCATCTCGACGCTGCGTCGCAAACTCGGCGAGCCGTGGATGATCCGCACCGATCCGGGCGCAGGCTATGCGATCGACGTCGCGCGTGGGTGAGCCCGAGGCCAGGGCGCCGCGCTCGTTCCGCCTGACGGTGCGCGCCCGGCTCGCGCTCACGTACGCCGTGCTCCTGACCGTCGCCGGCGCCGTGCTGCTCGTGATCGTCTCGTTCGTCGTCGGGCTCGTTCCGAGCTACGAGTTCGCGTCCGAACCTGCGATGGCGCTGACGCAGGCGATCCCCGCCGACGCGCCGACGGCATCCACGCTGCCGGCGGAGCCGCTTTCCGACCCGGGGATCCTCGCAGCAGCCACCAGCGAGGCGGCCGTCGTCGTGAGCTCGCGGGCCGACATCCTGCAACTGCTGCTCTGGGTGTCGGTGGGCGCGCTCGCGCTGCTGGCGGCCATCGGCGCCTCGGCCGGCTGGTTCGTCGCCGGCCGGATGCTGCGACCGCTCCAGGAGGTGAACGTCGCCGCGCACCGGGCCGCGCGCGGCCACCTCGACCACCGCATCGCCCTCGGCGGACCGCGCGACGAGATCACCGACCTCGCCGACACCTTCGACGGAATGCTCGACGCCCTCGAGCGCTCGGCCGACGCCGACCGGCGGTTCGCCGCGAACGCGTCGCACGAGCTCCGCACCCCGCTCGCGACGACGCGGGCGATGCTCGACGTCGCACTGTCCTCGCGGGCGGCGGCCGATCCGCAGCTGCTCGAGCGCCTGCGCGAGATGAACGAGCGCAGCATCGCGACCGTCGAGGCGCTGCTCGACCTCGCCGCGGTCGAATCGGCCGAGACGGACGCGACGGCACAAGTCGATCTCGCGGCGGTCGCCGCCTCCGTCGTCGACGAGGCGCGCGAGGAGGCGGAGTCGGCGGGTGTGCGTCTGAGCTCGACGCTCGAGACGATGACCGTCGAGGGCGACGGGGTGCTGCTGCGCCAGCTCGTCGTGAACCTCGTGCAGAACGCGATCCGCCACAACGAGGCGGGCGGTTTCGTGAATGTGACGACGGATGCCACGGGGCCGGCCCCGTTCCTCCGCGTCGAGAACGACGGGGCCGAGCTCGACGCGTCGACCGTCGCCACCTTCACCGCGCCGTTCAGCCGGGGCGGCGGGCGCACGCGCGACGCCGCCGACCGCGGCCGCGGGCTCGGCCTCTCGATCGTCGCCGCGATCGTGGCCCGGCACGGAGCCGAGCTCGAGCTCGCGCCCCGACCCGGCGGCGGCCTCTGCGCCACGGTGCGCTTCAGCCGCTGACGCGCCGCGCCACCTTCTCCTCCTCCACCTTCTCCTTCTCCTCCACCTCCTCCTCCTCCACGCACCTGGCTCTGCCGAGATGACACCTCCTGTCGCTCCCGCGCCCGCAGAGCGGCAAGGAGTGTCACCTCGGTGGACGCCGGACTCCTCCTCCACAGGTGGGAACGAGGCTCAGCTGCGTCGCGCCGGACGACCGGGCCGACCACGACCCCTCGAGCCCGAGACGATCGAGGCGTGCGTCGACCGTCACCGCTCCCACCGAGATTCGAGAGGGTTCCGTTCTCGACCGCCGAGGCGCTCGCCGCGGGCGTGACGCCCCGACGCCTCCGGTCGGTCTCGCTCGCGGCGCCGCATCGCGGCGTCCGTGTGGATGCGCGGCGCCTGCGCACCCTGCGCGAGCGCTGTTCGGCGCTCGCGGTCGTCATGACCGACGGGCAGGCGTTCACCGGTCCCACCGCCGGCATCCTCCTCGGGCTGCCCCTGCCGATGCGGCTCGAACGGGATCCGCACCTCCACGTCGTCGCGCTCGACGGCACGCGCGCTCCGCGCCGCCGCGGCGTGGTGGCGAGTCGCAGCACGGCGCAACCGAAGCTCGTCCGTGTCGCGGGAGTCAGGGGCATCCGAGTGACCGCCCCCGCCGACACCTGGTGCTCGCTCGCGGTGCATCTCGGACTCGACGACCTCATCGCCGCGGGGGAGCGGCTGCTCGGCCTCCCTTCGCCGCTGAGTGACGAACGCACGATCGATCAGGCGATCGAACGTCACGGGTCGAGGAGGGGCGCGAGGCTGCTCGCGGAAGCGCGGCTCGCGATGCGGGCGAACGTGTACTCGCGCCGCGAGACCGTTCACGCGCCTCGCACTCACGCGCGCGGGGATTCCCGAGCCCGAGCCGAACGGTCGTATCGTCCTGCGCTCGGGCCGCCGCACGCGCGGCGACCTGGTCTTCCGCGAGTTCAAGGTCCTCGTCGAGTACGACGGCGACCAGCATCGGTTCGACGCCGATCAGTGGGCGACGGATGTCGCGCGGCTGAACGATCTCGTCGACGACGGCTGGTGGGTCATCCGGATCACCAAGAGCACATCGCGCGCCGATCTCATCGCTCGGACCGCTCGTGCCCTCGCCGAGCGAGGGTGGACCGGCGCTCTTCCGGAGTCGAGGTGACACGAGTGGTCGTTCTTGCCCGCCCTGATCCGACCAGAGGTGTCACCTCGAGCGTGATGGGCACGTGAGGTGGGAGGAGGGCAAGTGAGAGGAGGGCAGGTGAGAGGAGGGCAGATGGGAGGAAGGGGGGTGGGCTGCTGGGGGTGAGTGCTGAGGGTGGCTGTTCTTCCGCCGTGCAGAAATACCGCGGAAGTTCACCCCCCGGATCGTCGGTTCGGGTGCTCCAGGCGGGCGCAGCATGGGTTCAGGACGAACGGATGACCCGCCGACGAGGCATCCGGAGCATGGACCCCGCGGCCGCAACCGCAGCACCGAAGGAGCACGACGATGAGCACCCCCAACCGCCCCGGCGACCAGACCCAGACCGCAGCCGAGCTGCAGCTCGAGTGGGACGCCGACCCCCGCTGGGAGGGCGTGAAGCGCGACTACACCGCTGAAGACGTCATCGCGCTCCGCGGCCCCGTCCGCGAGGAGCGCACCCTCGCCAAGCGCGGCGCGGAGAAGCTCTGGGAGAACATCCAGAAGAACACGGGCAACGCCTTCGAGCGCATGGAGGACCCCGAGTGGTCGGCCGCGCTCGGCGCCCTCACCGGCAACCAGGCCGTGCAGCAGGTGCGCGCCGGCCTCAAGGCGATCTACCTCTCTGGCTGGCAGGTCGCGGCCGACGCGAACCTCAGCGGCCAGACCTACCCCGACCAGTCGCTCTACCCCGCGAACTCGGTTCCGGCGGTCGTGCGCCGCATCAACAACGCGCTGCTGCGCACCGGCCAGATCGAGCAGGGCAACGAGGCGCAGACGGGCATCAGCGACTGGATGGCCCCCATCGTCGCCGACGCCGAGGCCGGCTTCGGCGGCCCGCTCAACGCCTACGAGCTCATGCACCAGATGATCGAGGCCGGCGCGGCGGGCGTGCACTGGGAGGACCAGCTCGCGAGCGAGAAGAAGTGCGGCCACATGGGCGGCAAGGTGCTGATCCCGACCGGCCAGCACATCCGCACCATCAACGCGGCCCGTCTCGCGGCCGACGTCGCCGGCGTCCCGTCGATCATCATCGCCCGCACCGACGCGCTCGCCGCGACCCTCCTCACGAGCGACCACGACGAGCGCGACAAGCCGTTCGTCACGGGCGAGCGCACCGCCGAGGGCTTCTACAACGTGCAGAACGGCATCGAGCCGGTCATCGCCCGCGGCCTCGCCTACGCCGAGTACGCCGACCTGCTGTGGGTCGAGTCGGCTGAGCCCGACCTCGACCTCGCCCGCCGCTTCGCCGAGGCGGTGCACGCGAAGTTCCCGGGCAAGCGCCTCTCGTACAACTGCTCGCCGAGCTTCAACTGGAAGAGCCACCTCGACGACGACCAGATCGCGAAGTTCCAGCGCGAGCTCGCGTCGATGGGCTACGCGTTCCAGTTCATCACCCTCGCGGGCTTCCACTCCCTGAACCACGGCATGTTCACGCTCGCCAAGGACTACAACGAGCGTCACATGTCGGCCTACGTCGAACTCCAGGAGGCCGAATTCGCCTCGGAGGCATCCGGGTACACCGCCACGCGCCACCAGCGCGAGGTCGGCACCGGCTACTTCGATCAGATCGCCACCGCGCTGAACCCCAACAGCGCAACCCTCGCCCTCGTCGGATCGACCGAGGAAGAACAGTTCAACCACTGATGCACCCGTCGGTCGAGTAGCGCGCAGCGCGTATCGAGACCACGCAACGGGTCTCGATACGGCCCTGGCGGGCCTACTCGACCGCCGAGCACAAGGAGACGACACCATGAACACCCTGATCATCGAACGAACGGATGCTCCGCCCGCACGCGCTGCCGGGGCATCCACCCCTCGCCCCGCGACCGGGAGCTTCCAGACCGTCGACCCGCGGATCGAGATCACGGCGCCGCTCGGCGCCCGCTACGACGAGATCCTCACGCCCGAGGCGCTCGCCTTCCTCGCCGAACTGCACGACCGCTTCGCCGGCACCCGCCACGAGCTGCTCGCCGAGCGCCTGCAGACCCGCGTCGACGCCGCGAACGGCCGCGACCCGAAGTTCCTGCCCGAGACGTCGTGGATCCGTGAGGACGCGTCGTGGCGAGTCGCGGGCTCCGCCCCCGGCCTCGAGGACCGCCGCGTCGAGATCACCGGCCCGACCGACCGCAAGATGGCCATCAACGCGCTCAACTCGGGTGCGAAGGTGTGGCTCGCCGACCAGGAGGACGCCACGAGCCCCACCTGGGCGAACGTCATCGAGGGGCAGCTGTCGCTGTTCGACTTCCTCCGCGGCGACCTCGAGTACACGAGCCCCGAGGGCAAGGAGTACCGGGTCACCGCAGCCGAGACCCCGACGATCGTGATGCGCCCTCGCGGCTGGCACCTCGTCGAGAAGCACCTGAAGTTCCACGACCGCGCCGGCCGTGCGATGCACGCCTCGGGCTCGCTCGTCGACTTCGGGCTCTACTTCTTCCACAACGCGCACGCGCTCATCGCCGACGGCCGCGGCCCGTACTTCTACCTGCCGAAGCTCGAGTCGCACCGCGAGGCGAAGCTCTGGAACGACATCTTCGTCTACGCGCAGGACGCCCTCGGCATCCCGCAGGGCACCGTCCGCGCGACCGTGCTCATCGAGACGATCCCGGCCGCGTTCCAGATGGACGAGATCCTCTACGAGCTGCGCGACCACTGCGCCGGCCTCAACGCCGGTCGCTGGGACTACATCTTCTCGATCGTGAAGACGTTCCGCTCGCGCGGCCGCCGCTGGGTGATGCCCGACCGCAAGTCGATCACCATGACGGTGCCGTTCATGCGGGCGTACACCGAGCTGCTCGTGCAGACCTGCCACAAGCGCGGGGCGCACGCGATCGGCGGCATGAGCGCGTTCATCCCGAACCGCCGCGACCCCGAGGTGACCGAGCGCGCGCTCGCCGCGGTCTCGGCCGACAAGCGCCGCGAGGCGGGCGACGGCTTCGACGGCACGTGGGTCGCCCACCCCGACCTCATCCCGACGGCGCGGGCCGAGTTCGACGCGGTGCTCGGCGACCGGCCGAACCAGGTCGACCGCCTCCGCGACGACGTGCAGGTGACGGCCGCGCAGCTGCTCGACATCCCGTCGATCGGCGGCGAGGTCACCGAGGCCGGCGTGCACGACAACGTGTCGATCGCGATCCGCTACATCGAGTCGTGGCTGCGGGGCACCGGTGCCGCTGCCATCGACAACCTGATGGAGGATGCCGCCACCGCCGAGATCTCGCGCTCGCAGATCTGGCAGTGGCTCAACGAGAACACGATCACGGCCGAGGGCACCCGCATCGACCAGACGTCGATCGTGCGCATCATGGCCGCGGCCGTCGCCGAACTGCCCCGCTTCGAGGGCGACCGCTTCGACGACGCGATCTCGGTCTTCCGCACGGTGGCGCTCGAACCCGAGTTCCCGACGTTCCTCACGGTGGGGGCGTACGCGCGGTACCTCTGAGCCTCGACCCGAGGCGCAGACGATGATGAGGCCTTCCCGACCGCATCCGGCGAACCCGGAGGTGCAGCGGTCGGGGAGGCCCGCTCGTGCGTGCGGGCCGCGCCCGTGCCCGTGCCCGTGTCCGGCTGCGTGCACATCACCGTTTCAGGAACAGGGATGCCCGTCAGGACGATACTCGGGAATGCGTCCTGGCGGGCTTCCGTCTTCCTGAGACGAATGGGCGCTCCGGCTGGGGACGACGACCGCCTCCAGCGCCCTCCATGTGGAAGGATTCCGGGGTGACCCTTCCCCGCTCGACCGCCGGCGTCGAACTCGTCGCCGAACCGAACGCGCTCGCAGGCCTCGGCGCGACGCTGCTGCTCATCCTGCCGTTCGTGCTGCTCGTCTGGGCCGGGATCTACCTCTGGACGGGCTTCGCCGGCGCCCGGCTCTTCGCGCGCACCGGCGGCGAACCGTGGAAGGCGTGGGTTCCCTTCGTGAGCGAGGCCGAGGTCTTCGCGCGCGGCGGCAAGCCGGCGTACTCGCTCGTCTACTGCTTCATTCCCGTGGTCGCGATCTACGGACTCGTCGTGCGCATCGCCGCAGTGCACCGCATCAACCGCCGCTTCGGCCTCGGCGCCGGCGCGACGGCCCTCGGCATCGTGCTGCCGCCGATCTGGATGTCGGTGCTCGCGTGGGGCCCCGAGCCCCTCCCCGAGGCGGTCGCGAACGACGCTGACGACGAGGACGCCGACGATCCGGCGACGATGTTCGCACCGCGGGATGCCTCGGGCTACGCGATCCCCGTCGCCGCCATCGAGATCCAACCGATCCAGACGGCCGCGGCCGTCGAGGCGGTGCAGCCGGCCGTGCCCGCGCCGCCTGCGCAGCTCGCACCGGTCATCGCCCCCGCTCCGGGGATCCTGCCGACGCCGCCGTCCGCGCCGCCCTCACCGGCGGGTGCGGTCGCTGCCGAGGCGCCCGCGGCACCTGCGGCGCCCGTGGCACCTCCGGCACCTGCGGCACCTGCGGCACCCGTGGCACCCGTCGTGCCGGCCGCCCCGAGCCGAGCGAGGTACGCGCGCTGGCGCATCGAGACGAGTGACGGCCAGGCCTTCGAACTCACGGCGCCGAGCATCGTGCTCGGTCGCGGCCCCGTGGCATCCGTGCCCGAGGAGCAGCGCATCGCGATCGCGGACGCGACGCGAACGCTCTCGAAGACCCATGCGCGTCTGGAGTACCGCGACGGCGTCTGGCAGCTCACCGACCTCGACTCGACGAACGGCGTGCACACCGTGGACTCGAGCGGCACGCGCCTCAGCCTCGCTCCCGGCGAGACCCGACCGGCGGGCGAACGGTTCATGCTCGGCGACGTCGAGATCGCGCTCGGGTACGACCTCGTCGACGCCTGACGAGTCAGTCGGCTCGACCGGGCGCCTCGGGGGCGAAGCGGCGTTGACGGGCTAACGGGCGCGTCGGGTGCGAAGGGCGCGCCGGCTCAACGGTGCGCGTCGACGTCGCGGGTCAGGAGACCGCCGCGCACATCGGCGAGGGTCGGCGCGTCGGACTCCGAGCGCCTCCGCCGGAGCACGAGCAGGGCGCCGAGCGCGCCGAGGGCACCGACCGCGAGCACGCCCGTGACGAGCAGTGCCGTGCGGGTCGCCTCGAAGGGGGAGCGGCCGTGATCGGGCTCGACCTCGCCGCCCGCAGGGCGCACGGCGCTCGAGCCCGTGTCGAAGAACGGACTCTGAGGGCCGCGCGTGTCGGACGCCGGGAGCAGCGAGATCGCGTCGTAGGGCTGCACGACCCCCCAGCCGAGGGCATCGGTGCGGTGGTCGGGGTCGCTGCGCGTCGCGCTCGCGGTGAGGCGGTACTGCCAGCCGTCGGGCCCGTCGCCCGGGTTGGCCTGGGCCACGAGGGCGGCAGCGGCGCTCGCGTAGGCGGTCGCGAAACTCGACGAGGGGGTGTCGGCCGCGTAGAGGCAGTCGCCGGCGCCCCGCGCCGCGGTGAGCACGTTCTGGCCGGGGGCGGCGAGCTCGACGTGCGGGCCGTGCACCGAGGCATCCGTCGGCTGACCGTTCGCATCGCTCGTGGCGACCGCGAGCGCCTCGGGATAGGCCGCCGGGTAGCGCGGGCCGTCGGCCGCCGAGGCTGAGGTGGTGCGGTTGCCCGCGCTCGCGACGACGAGGCTGCCGCGATCGTGGGCGTAGACGACCGCCTCGTGCAGCGCACCCGAGTCGGGCACGTCGCTGAGCGAGACGTTGATGATCTGCGCGCCTCGATCGGCCGCGGTCCGGATGCCGGCGGCCAGGCGCTCGACGGACGGCCCGAAGCCCGCTTCGATCGACTGCTCGTCGGTGCCGCGGAAGACGCGTATCGAGAGGATGCGGGCACCTGGCGCGAGGCCCTGAACACCTGATCCGGGTACCGCGGCCGCGGCGATGATGCCGGCGATCGCGGTGCCGTGACCGTCGAGGTCGCTGAGCCCGTCGGCGCGCTCGCCGTCGCCGACGAGGTCGACCCCGCCCGCGACGACCGGGGCGAGATGCGCATTGCCCGCGTCGACGCCCGAGTCGACGACGGCGACGAGGATGCCCTCGCCGGTCGCCCGCTGCCACGCGAGGTCGGGTTGGAGCATGCTGAACGCGGGCGGCGCCTGCGGGGTGTACTCGATCGTGCCGGGTTCGCAGGCACCCGCCGCGAACGCGAACGTCGCGGGAGCCAACGGTGTCGCCTCGGCCGAAGCGAGCACGAGACCGCCTGCGAGGCCCGCGGTGAGTGCGAACGCCGCCGCAGCCCGCCGGCTCATTCCGCGGCCGCCGACGCCGGTTCGGTCGTGGAGGCTGCGGCGTCGGAGGTCAGCGCGGGGCCGGTCGGGAAGTAGGCGATCCAGGCATTCGTGACCGGTGAGACGTCGTCGGCTCGGTAGCCGAGACGCTGGAGCGTCTCTGGGTCGTCGCCGGGAACCGGGAATGCCGTGCCCGTCGCGTCGATGACGAAGCGGGTCGCGGAACGCTGCTCGCCCGAACCGCCGGCCGTGACCACGGCACCCGCGCCGAGTTGCATCGCCACCTGCCCGGCCGCGGAGGTCGAGGGCAGCTCGCGCACGGCTCGGCCGAGCTGCGTCACCGATTGCGCGTCGCTCGACTCGAGCACCGCGCACGGCACCTCGGTCTCGGAGAAGTCGCCGAGTACCTCGCTCGGCCAGTCGGCGCCGCCGGCGGGCTCGTCGGCCGTTCTGAGCGCGGCGGTGACCGCGGGGCTGACGTCCCGCGCCTCGCCGAGCTCGGCACCGGTGCCGAGCAGGTAGAGCTGGTAGGCGAAGGGGCTGAGCGGCGCGAGCTCGCCCGCGGCCGTCACCAGGTAGCGGTCGGCTTCGGGGCTGCCGGTCGCGTGCACGGCCTCGCCGACGCTCAGCTCGGTTCCGCTGACGGGGTCACCGGCGCCCTCGACCACGAGCGGAGCGATGGGCGTGCCTTCGGTGAACAGATCGAGCCACCGCCCCTCGACCTCGCGCTCGGCTGCCGAGCCCAGACCGGCCGCACGCAGCACCGCGCTCACCTGCGAATCGTCGACCGCGTAGCGGCGGTCACCCGCGACGACGAAGGAGTCGTCAGCGCGTGCGACGGCGAGACCGAGGGAGGGGGCCGCCTCGGCCACCGGGTTCGACGACACCGCGACGACCGCCGACGGGCCGTCGGGAAGGCACGCGGCCCAACCCTCGCGGACGAGTCGGTCTCGGGCGGGCAGATCGTCGGGTGCGCCGACGATGCCGATCGAGCGGCCGATCTCGATGCCGTCGAGCGACGCCTGATCGGTGCTCACGACCGCGAAGTCGCCCGCCGGGATGAGGAGACGGGCGCTCGCGGTGTTGACCACCGGATAGAGCACGCCGTCGATCGAGACGTAGCGGGCACCGGTGTCGCTCGCGACGATGAGACGGTTGTTCTGCCAGTCGTTCGGGAGACCCGGACGGATGAGGCCGAAGAAGAGGCCGCCGAGCACGAGCATCACACTGAGCACGACGCCCGTGATCACCGCCATGAGCGGCTTCGCGGGTTCGAGCTCCTTGCCGCCGGGCGCGCCGCCGGTGAACGCGGTGAGCAGCCTGCGGCGGCTGAAGGTCTGGGCCTCGAGGAGGTCTTTCTTCGTCGCCATCGGCTACGCGAGCCCAGCGGTCAGCACACCGAGCGGGAGCAGCAGGGCGAGGGCGACGAGCTCGAGGGTGTCGGCTGCGCGGCCGAGTCGCAGCCGCGCACGAGGGCTGAGCAGCGTCAGCCCGACGAGCAGCGCGGTCGCGGCGAGCAGCACCACGAGCAGCGCGATGCGGAGATCGGGCTGCGCGAACACGATCGTGAGGCCGGTGACGGCGAGCCCCACGGCGCCGAACGCCATGAGCGCGAGCACGCCGCCGCGTGCGTACATCTGCCGCGACTGGAACATGAGACCGATGAAGGCGAGGGTGCAGAGCAGCGCGCCCCAGACCCCCTCGGCGGCGACGAGTGGCGTCGCGGTGAGCATCGCGAGCGCCAGTGCGATGCGCAGCGACGTGAGGGTGCGTGCGCCGGCGACCGCCTTGCGGGTGAGCTCGGCCGCGTCGATCGGCTGCGGTGCGTCGAAGATCTCGGCATCGCTCTGCGCCGAGATCACACGGATCCGGGTCGAGCTCATCGCGAGCCACGGCAGGCCGTTCGACAGCGTGCCGGCGATCGCGACCATCACCGCCCAGGGGCCGACCGGGTCGCCGCCGAGGAGTGCGGCCGTGAGGCCGGTGAGACCGAAGGCCGCACCGAGCATGATCGGGGCGAACTGGATCTCGGGGCGGTCGGGGGCGAGTGCGAGGGCGGCGCCGCCGATGACGGCGAGCCCGAGCCCGGCGGCCGCGAGCGGCCACCCCCAGGGCGTGGTCGCCGGAACGGCGATGAGCCCGGCGAGCCCGCCGAAGGCCGCCGCCGCGAGCGAGAGCGCGTGGCTCCCCTCGGACTGACCGAGTCGACCGAGCACGCCGCCGGTCGCGAGGAGGACCACCGCCCCCGAGCCAGCGATGATCGCGCCGACGACGGGGTCGATGCCGGACGTGAGCAGGAGGAGTGCGCAGAGCGCCAGGAAGGCGAGGCTGATCGCGAGGGCCGTGCGCGAGCTGTCACGGGGCGTCCATGCGCCGTGCTGCGTCGCCGTCGCGTCGATGACGGCTTCGACCACGTCGTCGTACACCTTCGGCTCTGCGACGAGCCCCCCGCGAACGAGCGTCAGGAGTTCGCCGTCGCGGAGCCCTTGCACGCGCGCACCGCGCGCCGAGTCGAGCACTGCGCCGTCGGGTCGTCGCAACTGGTAGCCCGCGTGGGCGAGGGTCGGGTCGAGCACGCCGAGGCTCCGTGCGAAGCCCGGGATCAGCTCGACGAGCGGCACCTGGCCCGGAACGCCGACGTCGAGTCGGCGGTCTTCGCTCACGATCGACAGTCGCAGCACCCCGGCGACGGCAGCGGCGTTCTGTGCCATGAACCCTTCCCCTGATCAGCGAATGCGCCGCTCACGCGGCCGCCGCGCTTACTCTACGTGATGGGTGTGTCCCGCTTCGCGGTCGCGTCCGTTATCCACATGGGGACTTCTCCCCATCGGCTCGTGACCCCTCGTCGGGTTACACTCTCCCCGTCCGTGTCGTGTAGGGGTGAAAGGAGCGCGAGATGGCAGATGTGATCTCCGCAGAAGAAGGGGCACTGCGTCGCGGTGCCCAGGCTGTGAACGAGGCCAAGGGCGCGATCGACCAGAAGGTCAAGACCGTCCGCGGCGAGATCGAGCAGGTCAGCGCCTACTGGACCGGCGCCGCAGCCGGGTCGTACACGCAGCTGCTCAACCGGTGGAACGAAGAGACCACCAAGCTCAACCAGGTGCTCGTGACGCTCGAAGACGCGCTCTCCGGCACCGAGCGCGACCAGGCCGCCACCGAAGAGCAGCACTCGCAGACCATCTCGGGCCTCGGCTCGATGATGTCGGGCGCCTGAGCGTTCGAGAGAGACGGAGAGAAACGATGAGCATGCAGTCGATGTCGGTCAAGCCCGAGATGGTGAACGCCCTCGCAGCGCAGATCCGCAACGGTGCCAACGGAATCCGGTCGGACCTCGATCGCCTTGAGTCGGAGGTCGGAAAGCTCCGCGCCTCGTGGGGCGGTGAGGCGCAGGCCTCGTACGACCAGGCGCAGGCCAAGTGGACCAAGTCGCTCGCCGAGCTGCAGTCGCTGCTCGCGCAGATCGCGAACAAGACCGAGCAGATGTCGGGCGAGTACGTCTCGGGCGACAACGCGTCGGCGAAGCGCTTCTCGATCTGATTCGAGGCGCTTCCTGCGGTGGGGTGCACGGCGATTCGCCGGGGCACCCCGCTGCCGCGCGGCCGAGGCCGCGCATGGTTGCTTGAAATGTTGAGTGTGAGGGGAGTCGACGATGGCCGCTGGTGAGATCTCGGTGCAGCCCGAGCAGGTGTTCGCCGAACTGTTCGCGGTGCTCTCGCGCCTGGAGGCCCTGCCCGAATCGGGCGAGGTCGGGCGCACGTTGGGCGCGAGTGCGAGCGACAGTGATGCCGCATTCGAGTTCAGGAAGTCGCTCAACGGCCTCGGGATCCAACTCTCGAGGACGGTGCGGTTGACCGCACAGAGCATGTTCGACCTGGCCGACGACATCCGCGCCGCGGTGAAGTACCAGGTCGAGCTCGACGCCTCGTTCGCCGATGAGGCGAAGGCGATCACCGGGATGCTCGACACCCTCGACGACTACTTCCCCGGGATGGTCAAGACGCCGACGAGCGCGGATGGCACGCCTGGTCGGCCCGCAGGAACAGGCGGACGCACCACGATGGAGATCGCGTGACGGCAGCGATGGTCCGCCGCTCGGTCTGGTCTGCGGCGGCAATCTGCGCACTCGCCTTCGGCGGAGCCTCGGCGGCGAGTGCCGACGAGGTCGTTCCGGGCGATTGGTACGTCGAAACCTGGGGAGTGCAGGAGTCGCTCGACGCGGGCAACGACGGTGCCGGTGTCCAAGTCGCGGTGATCGACACGCAGTTCAATCCGGAGGTGCCGACGCTGCAGGGCGTCGACCTCACCATTGCGCCGCCGATCTGCTACGACCAATCCGGTGCGCTGGTCCCGGCAGCTACCGATTCGCTGGAAGCGGCGCACGGCACCAACTCGGTGTCGTTGATCGCCGGGACCGGCGCCGGCTACCCGGGGCAGACCGGGGTACGAGGCGCGGCACCGCGGGCGAAGGTCACGGGGTACGCCGCTGCCTACTCGGCCCCTGGATTCAGTACGGGCTTGATCCAATGCATCGATGTCGACGGCGAACCGACGTCCGGTATCGACGAGCGCTTCGAGGACGCGCTCGATGACGGTGCTGACATCATCACGATTCAGCTCACCGTAGGGTTGCTCGACAGCGAACTCGTCGCGCGCGCGATGCGCGAAGGCGTGATCGTGCTCGCAGGCCTCGACAACGAACCCGTGGACGAGATGGGCACGCTCGGGCTCGCCATGCAGAACGGCGTGGTCGGAGTGCAGGCGATCGATGCGTACGGCGACCCGCAGAACGGCGCGGGATCGACCGACATCGCCGTCGACGTCGCGGCGCCCGGCGTCGGGATGACCGCACAGGCCGGGCCGGGCGCGACATCGTGGGAGCAACAGACGATCCAGTCGGGTACCTCGGATGCGACGCCGTTCACCGCCGGGGTGCTGGCGGCGGTGTGGTCGAAGTACCCTGACGCGACGGGCAACCAGATTCTCCAGTCGATGGTGCGCAACACCGGTCTGGAGGACCACGAGCTCACGCGTGACGACAGTCTCGGGTACGGCATTCTCTCGTTGCGGCACATGCTGAGCGAGGACCCGACGCAGTACGACGACGTGAACCCGTTGATCGTGGATGACCGCGAGTTCACCGATCAGGCGGAGTTCGAATTTCCTCGCTACGAGGAGATCTTCCCCGATTCGGTGACGCCCGCTCCGAGCGATGAGCCAGGCCAGAACGGGTCGCTCCTCTCGGCCGTCATGCCGCTCCTGCTCATCGGCGGCGGGATCGGACTCATCGTGCTCATCGGCGTCGTCGTACTCATCGTCGTGCTCGTCAGACGCAAGAAGCACTGAATCGAAGGAACGGGATCATGGGAACGCATGAAGACGAGCTGAACCGCATCGCCGCTGCCGGGGCGTGGGAGGTGCCGCATCTGTCCAGCTTGAAGTCCACGCTCGGCACGTTCCGAGTTTCGCTGGAGGCGCTCGCGACGAGCGACTCGTGGGAGGGCGCCGCCGCCAGCGGCGCCGCCGGTTCGTTGATGAAGATCGTGACCCAGATGGAGAACATCGAGGATGCGCTCGATACCGTCGCGAAGCACATCGATTCGGCGAATACGGCTCGCAACACCGCCATCGGGGCAGCCGCCGAACTCCCCTCCGCCGACATCGACCCGTTCTGGGAGAACGTCGCGAAGGCCGGCACGATGGTCGTGCACCCCGTGCTCGGGCCGCTCGCCGCCGACAGCGCGATCGACGTGATCGAGGGGTGGCTCGGCGGTCAGCGCGAGGACGCGGCGAAGGCGGCCCTCGACACGATGCGCACCGATACCGGCGAGATCGCCAATTCGATCGCGACGCAGTCCGCGGTCATCCGCCAGAACACCCCTGGCGAGTCGATATTCGACTTCGATTTGCCCGAGCCTGGGCCGGGTCCGACGCTCCCCGCCGTCGACCCCGGGTGGAACACCCCGTCCGCGCCGGGCGGCAGCGGCGGCGCTGCCCCGCGCTATACCGGTCCGTCCGTCGACGGGTCGCTCCTCGGCACCTCGCCCGGTGGGTCGTACCACGGCGGCCCCCTGACCGGCGGGCCCCTCACCGGTACGCCCGGTCTGTCGCCCGCGCCGGGTACGGGCCAACTGCCCGGCGGCCCCGGCACCCCGACGCTGCCCGGTGGCCCCGGTGGCCCGGGTGGCCCGGGTGGCACGCTTCCCCCCGGCACGCTCCCGGGCGGCGGCGGTCTCGCCGGCGGTCTCGGCGGCGGCGCGGCCGGTGCCGCGGCACTCGCAGCCGCGAAGGCGGCCGGAGCCGGCGCCGGCGGCATGCGCCTGGGCGGGGCCGGCGGTCTCGGCGGCGCAGGCGGCGTCGGCGGTGCGAGCGGTGTCGGTGGCGCCGGTGGCGCCGGTGGCGCAGGCGGCAGCGGCGCGGGAGCTCGCGGTGCGAGCGGCCTGCTCGGTCGCGCCGGTGGCCTCGAAGGCGGCTCGACGGCGAGCGGTGCCGGCGGGGCGAACGGCGCCGGCGGCAACGCGGCGGCGGGCGCGCGCGGTGGAACCGGCATGATGGGCGGCCAGGGCGGCGGTGCGGGCGGCAGTGAGCGCGAACGTCGCAGCGGCCTCGGCGGCCCGATCGCCCCGAAGCTCGACGACGACGAGATGGGCCCGCGTTCGCGCGGCGCCGGCGCGGGCGGCCGCGGAGAGTGACGCCTGCCGTGAACGCATGACCGTCGCACCCGTCGAACGCCGCCGTATCACCCTGCTCGGTGATGCGGGCGCCGTCGACCTCGCCGTACCGGCCGACGACCGCCTCGACGACGCGCTGCGCCGCTGGGGGCTCGTGCTCGACCCCCGCGCACAGCGGATCGTCGATCGCGACGGCCGGTCGATCGACCCGGCGACGTCGGGGGAGCAGCTCGCCGACGGCGGCGTGTACGCCGTCATCACGGTCGGCGGGCCCCGAAGCGCATCGGAGGAGCGCCGCGAGCGCCGTGCGGCCGAACGCGAGCGCACCGACCACGGTGCCAGGTGGATCCTGCTCGGGCTCGTGCCCGTGCTCGCCGTCGTCATCGTCTCGCTCGTCGCCGAGGACTCGGCGGCGCGCCTCGCGGTCGCCGCGGTGCTCGGCATCGCGTCGCTCGCGCCTGCTGTGGCGTGGGCCGTGCGCTCGGGTCGGCCCGGCGGTGCTCCGCCGATCGCGATGGCGGCGCCCCTCGCGCTCGCGGGCGTGGCCGTCGCGGCGCTCATCCCGGGCGACCTGATGTCGTCGGGGCAGTTGCGCATCACCGTCGGCGTGCTCGCTGCCGCGGTGCTCGCACTGGTGCTCGCCGTCTGCACCGCCGACGTGCCGCTTCGTGCCGCGTGGAGCACCGTCAGCGTGCTGCTCGTCGGCTTCGCCGGCGTCTGGGGCGGCGCGCTCCTGCTGCAGTTGCCCATCGGTGCCGCGGCGGCGGTCTCACTGGGCCTGGTGCCGGTGGTGCTCCGCGCGTTGCCGACGACGCTCGTGAACGTCTCCGACGGCATGTTCATCGACTACCGCCACTTCATGAGCAACCGTTGGAGCGTTCGCGGAAGCATCCCCGATTCGCCGGCGTCGATCGCGATGGCCGACGCCGAACGCGTGGTGCGCGCCTCGACGGCGCGACTGAACGCCGGCACCCTCGTGCTCGTGCTCGTGACGGTCGGCATGGCCCCGCTCGCCGCGCTGCAGCTCGTCAGCGACGATGCCCTCATCGCCGTCGGCACGATCGTGCTGTTCGTCTGCGTGGTGCTGGCACTCCTGCTCACGCCACGGCACACGACCGGACGGGCGTTGCGCTGGTTGCCGCGCGGCGCGGCGATCCTCGTGCTCCTCGTCGGGGCGGCGACGCTCGCAGCGGGCGTCGATGCCGTGACCGCGGCGGTCGTCGGGGCCGGGGTCTTCGCAGCGGGCGTCGTCGCCGCCGTGGTGAGCGTCGCGGTCGCCCGCGGGTCGTCGTCGCTCGCGTGGTCCAGGTTCGGCGATGTCGTCGAGTGGCTCGCCGTCGCCCTGGCCCTTCCCGCGGCGCTCATCGCCGCGGATTCGATCGAGCTGCTGCGTGGGATGATGTCCGGATGACGATCGGCCCTGAATTCGCCGGAACCGCGGCGGGCACGGGCCGCCGCCTCGCGGCGTTCACCATCGATGTGCTCGTGATCACCGCCGTCGGCCTCATCGTCGGGTTCTCGACCGCGAGTGCCGCGCTCGGAGCGGTGGCGCTCGTGCAGGCGGCACTCGCCCTCTGGATCCTCGAGGCGCGCACGGGCGCGACCGTCGGCAAGGCCATGCTGCGGCTGCGCACCGCGCGCGACGACCGCCCGTTCTCGCCGGGCGCGGGCCGCACGTTCGCGCGCGGGCTGATCACGGCGCTCGGGTTCGCGGTCGCGGCCGTCGGCGCCTGGGTCGTCGTCGCCTCCAGCGCATGGGATGCCTCGGGCCGGCGCCGCAGCTGGGCCGACCGAGCGGCGCAGACCGTCGTCGTCTCGGTGCCGACGCGCGCCGCGCGTGCGGCGATGCCGCAGCCCGCGGCGGTCGAGTCGTTCAGCCGTGCGGCGGCGGTGGAGCACGCGCCGGCGCCGGCCGGGGTGTCGATCATCGGGGTGCCGGCCGTGCGGCCCGCTCCGGGGCAGGTCGCCGTGCCTCCGGGCCTCATCCAGGCCGCGCCCGGCCAGGTCGTGCCTGCTTCGGCGGCCGCCGTCACCGCGGCACCGAGGCGCGCGACCGTGGCCGTCGAACCGGCGTACGCCTCCGCGGCAGAGGCCCAGGCAGCTCCGGCCGCCGGGGCCCCGGCCCAGGTCCCGGGTGCCGAAGGCGCCGAGGGGTCGCTGCTCCTCATCTTCGACACCGGGCAGCGCGAGCAGCTGCCGCTCCCGGTGGTCGTGAACCTCGGCCGCAACCCGTCGGCGAGCGAGCCGGGCGACCGCGTCGTCACGGTCCGAGACCCCGACAGCAGCGTGTCGAAGACGCATCTCCGGCTCGAGTACGCGCGGGGCCGCGCGTTCGTCACCGACGGCGGTTCGACGAACGGCACCGAGGTGCTCGGCGACGACGGTCCGGTGCGCCTCGCGCCCGGCGTGCGGACCCCCCTCGAGGACGGCGACCGGGTGCGCCTCGGCAACCGAACCCTCACGTTGAGCCTGCTGCTCGCCTCCGACCGGGAGATCCACTGATGAGCACCCCCCGCCTCGCGCCTCCTCGCGTGCCCGCCGGCAAGATCTCGGTGCAGGCTCCGCCCGAGCTCGCGCCGAGCGACGGCGGCGGCGGCATCCTCGTCTCGCTCGTGCCGATGCTCGGCAGCGTGGGCGCCATCGTGATGGTGACCATGTCAAACGCCGGGCCGACGGGGTTCCTCACGGGCGGCATGTTCCTGCTGTCGTCGCTCGGTTTCGTCGCCGTCAACGGCTGGCGCCAGCGGGCGCAGCGGCAGGCGGCCGTGCTCGGCGCCCGACGCGAGTACCTCGCCTACCTCACCGAGCTGCGCAAGACCGTGCGCACCGCAGCCCGGCAGCAGCGCCGCGCGGGCAACTGGGAGTGGCCGGCACCCGAGTCCCTGCCGTTCGTCGCCGAAGAGGGCACCCGCGTGTGGGAGCGTGCCGTCGGCGACTCCGACTTCCTGTCGGTGCGGGTCGGCGTCGCCGACCAGCCGCTCGCGCTCTCGCTCGAGGCGCCCGAGCTGCCGCCGCTCGCACAGCTCGACCCGGTGGCCGCCTCGGCGGCGCACCGGTTCATGCTCACGCACGAGATGCAGGCGAACCTGCCCGTCGGCGTCACGCTGCGCGACTACGCACGCATCGAGCTCACCGGCGACGAGGACGAGGTCCGCGGGTTGGCCAGGGCGATGGTGCTCGGCGCCGCGACGATGCACAGTCCCGAGCTCCTGCAGGTCGTGGTGCTCGCGGCCGACGAGGCGCTGCCGCAGTGGGAGTGGGCGAAGTGGCTGCCGCACACGCACTCGTCGACGGTCTTCGACGGCGTGGGGTCCGCGCGCATGATCGGCTCCTCGTTCGAGGCGCTCGAGTCGATGCTGCCCCCCGAGGTGCGCGACCGCCCGCGGTTCGCCCGCGACGGGTCGACCCCGAAGCTGCCGCACCTCGTCGTGATCGTCGACGGCGCACGGCTGCCCGAGTCGAGCCTCGTGGTCTCGAGCGACGGCACCCAGGGCGTCACGATCATCGACCTGCCGTCGCGTTGGGGCGACTTCGCCGATCACGACGCGCTCCGCGTCTCCTTCGGCAGCGCCGGGCGCGCCGAGCTCATCACGATGCAGACCGCTGCGCGCCCGTTCACGCCCGACGCCGTCGACGTCGTCACCGCCGAGGCCACGGCGCGCCGGTTGACCCCGCGGTACTCGGCGACGGCCTCGGGCCCCGCGGAGGGCGCCTCGCTCGGCAAGCAGGCCGAGCTCGTCGAACTGCTCGGCCTGCCCGACGTCCGCGATCTCGATCTGGATGCCGCGTGGGCGCCGCGTCTCGACCGCAACCGTCTGCGCATCCCCATCGGTCAGGACCAGCAGGGTGCGCCCGTCGTGCTCGACCTGAAGGAGTCGGCGCATCAGGGCATGGGCCCGCACGGCGTCATGATCGGCGCCACCGGTTCGGGCAAGTCCGAGGTGCTGCGAACCCTCGTGCTCGGCCTCGCGATGACGCACTCGCCCGAGCAGCTCAACTTCGTGCTCGTCGACTTCAAGGGCGGTGCGACCTTCGCCGGCATGGCGGGCATGCCGCACGTGTCGGCGATCATCACCAACCTCGGCGAGGAGCTCACGCTCGTCGACCGCTTCCAGGACGCGCTGCAGGGCGAGGTGACGCGCCGCCAGGAGCTGCTGCGCGCGTCGGGCAACTTCGCGAACGTGTCCGACTACGAGAAGGCCCGCCGCGGCGGGCGCACCGACCTCGCGCCCCTGCCCGCGCTGCTCATCGTCGCCGACGAGTTCTCCGAGCTGCTCGCGGCGAAGCCCGAGTTCATCGAGAGCTTCGTGAACATCGGTCGCGTCGGCCGTTCGCTGCAGGTGCACCTGCTGCTCGCCTCGCAGCGCCTCGAGGAGGGCAAGCTGCGCGGCCTCGACACCTACCTCTCGTACCGCGTCGGTCTGCGCACGTTCTCGGCCGCGGAGTCGCGTTCGATCCTCGGCGTGCCCGACGCGTACACGCTGCCGCAGCAGCCGGGTGTCGGCTTCCTGAAGAGCGACACCGAGACGATGACGCAGTTCCGTGCGGCGTACGTCTCGGGCCCGCCGCCCCGTCGTCGTGCGGCGGCGGCGAAGCGCGGAGAGGCCGCGGTCGAGGCATCCATCGAGCTCTTCACCGCGGCCCCGCAGCAGCGCGCCGTCACCGAGGAGCCCGCGCCCGACGTCGTCGTGATGCCCGCTGAGCCCGCCGAGCAGCGCAGCACCTTCGAGCTCGCCGTCGAGCTCATGAGCGGGCGCGGGCCCGAAGCCCACCGGGTGTGGCTCCCGCCCCTCGAGATCGCGCCCACGCTCGACCAGATGTTCGGCGACCTGCAGGTCGACCCGGCGCTCGGCGTCGTCTCCCCGCAGTGGCGCGCCAGCGGCCCGCTCACGGTGCCGCTCGGCCTCGTCGACGTCCCGCTCGAGCAGCGCCGCGAGGGGCTCGTCGTCTCGCTCGCCGGAGCGGGCGGACACATGGCGATCGTCGGCGCCCCCCTCTCCGGAAAATCGACCCTCGCCCGCACGCTCGTCACGGCCCTGTCGCTCGTGCACACGCCGCTCGAGGTGCAGTTCTTCGTGCTCGACTTCGGCGGCGGCACGTTCACCGGCCTCAAGGGGCTGCCGCACCTCGCGGGTCTCGCGAGCCGCTCCGAGCCCGACGTCGTGCGCCGCACGCTCGCCGAGGTCACGGGTGTGCTGAACGCCCGCGAGCGGTTCTTCCGCGATCACGGCATCGACTCGATCGACACCTACCGCCGGATGCGCGCCGAGGGCAGGGTCGACGACGGCTACGGCGACCTGTTCCTCGTCATCGACGGCTGGGGCGTGCTCCGCAGCGAGTTCGAAGCGCTCGAGCAGTCGGTGCAGCAGCTCGCCGCGCGCGGCCTCACCTTCGGCGTCCACGTCGTCATCACCGCCGCGCGGTGGATGGAGGTGCGCGCGAACCTGAAGGACCTCATCGGCACCCGTCTCGAGCTGCGCCTCGGCGACCCGTCCGATTCCGAGATCAACCGCAAGTCCGCCGCGAACGTCACCGTGCACGCCGGCCGCGGGCTCGCGCCGAGCGGACTCCAGATGCTCACGGCGCTGCCCCGCATCGACGGCGACTCCGATTCCGCGACGCTCGGCAACGGCGTCGGCGATCTCGTCGCGAAGGTGTCGGCCGCGTGGCAGGGCCCTGCCGGGCCGAAGCTGCGCCTGCTGCCCGAGCGCATCGATCTCGACACGCTGCGCGCCCTCGTGCCAGATGCGGCGAACGAGTTCGTGCTCGGCGTCGACGAGGCCGAGCTCGCGCCGTACCGCTTCGACCCGCGCGCCGACCCGCACCTGTACCTCTACGGCGACGCCGACTCGGGCAAGTCGTCGATGCTGCGTGGCGTCGCGCACGAGATCATGCGCATGCACGGGCCGAAGGAAGCGAAGATCTTCGTCGTCGACTACCGCCGTGCGCTGCTCGGCGAGATCCCCGACGAGTACCTGGGCGCCTACCTCACGGGTCACGACATGGCGATGAGCGGCATCGCCGAGCTCGCCGAGTTCTTCAAGAGCCGTCTGCCCGGCCCCGGTGTCACCCCCGAGCAGCTTCGCGCGCGTTCGTGGTGGACGGGCGCAGAGGGGTACATACTCATTGACGACTACGACCTCGTGTCGACCTCGCAGGGCAACCCGCTGGCCGTGCTCGCGCCGCTGCTCGCGCAGGCGTCGGACCTCGGGCTGCACGTCATCCTGACGCGTCGTGCCGGCGGTGCGAGCCGAGCGGCGTACGACCCGATCATCCAGCGCTTCACCGACCTCGGCGTCACCGGAATCCTGCTGAGCGGCAACCCCGAGGAGGGGCAGCTCATCGGCAAGGTCAAGGCGGAGCCCGCCGTGCCCGGCCGGGCGAAGATCATCAGCCGTGAGCGCGGCGTCGTCGCGGCCCAGCTCGCCTGGGTGCCGCCGAAGCACTGACCGCCGAAGCGCTGACCGCCGAAGCAGGGAACACCGACCGCGCCGGCGGCGTCACAGACGCCGCCGGCGCGCCGGATTCTGGCAGAATCGCGGCGTGACCGACCTCGTCATCCGCCCCGCGACCATCGCCGACGCGGGTACGCTCGCCGAACTCGCCGCCGAGACCTTCCCGCTCGCGTGCCCGCCGAGCACGACCCCCGAGGCGATCGCCGACTTCATCGAGCGCAACTTCGCACCCGAGCACTTCACGGCGTACCTCGCCGACCCCGGGCGGCGCGTCGTCGTCGCCGCACGCGGCGGCGAGGCATCCGGAGCGCTCGTCGGCTACAGCATGCTCATCGGCGGCGAACCGGGCGATGCGGATGCCGCGACCGCCGTCACCGTGCGGCCGGCGATCGAACTCAGCAAGTTCTACACGCGTGCCGGCGAGCACGGCGGCGGCATCGCCGCGCCGCTCATGGCGGCGACGCTCGACGCCGCCCGCGAGACGGGCGCCGTCGTCTGCTGGCTCGGCGTCAACGAGGAGAACGCCCGTGCGATCCGCTTCTACGAGAAGCAGGGCTTCGCGAAGGCGGGGCGCAAGCACTTCACGCTCGGCGGGCGGGTCGAGAACGACTGGGTGCTCGCGCAGCCGATCGGCTGACGTCGAACCCGAACCCGAGCCCGAGCCCGAGCCCGAGCCCGAGCCCGGGCACGGGCCCGGGCCCGAGGCATCCGCGACGGGAACGATCGCCCGTCTTCGGATCGGGGCCGCGGCGGCGCACCGTGCTCGGCCGGGCGCCGATCACGCCGTGCGGGCCGCCCGACGCGCGATCCACCACGTACCGAGCCCGGAGGCGAGGAAGATCGCGGCGAGCACCGCCCATCCGGCGAGGCCGTGCGAGACGGCGGTCGCGTTGACGACGAGCGGGGCCGCGAGCGCGCCCACCGAGTAGCCCATGCCGAACACGCCCTGGTAGGTGCCGGCGCGAACGGGGTCGGCGAGCTCGAAGCTGAGCCCCCAGCCGCCCGCCTGCGAGAGCACCTCGGCGAAGGCGTGCGCGGTGGCGGCGATCACGAGCACGGCGACCGCGAACCCGACCGGCAGGCCAGCGGCGGCCGCGTACACGAGGCACGCGCCGGCCATGAGCCAGGCGGCGATCGCGGACACGCGCCCCGCGACGCGGAGGTCGTGGGTGCCCTTCGACATCGGAACCTGGAAGATCACGACGATGACCGTGTTGAGGATGAGGAGCGCCGCGATGAGCACCTCGGGCGCGGTCGTCTCGTGGAGGATCCAGAGCGGCACGCCGAGCTCGCCGACGCCGAACTGCATGCCGAAGATCGCGCTCAGCGCCGTCAGCCACAGGTAGCGGGGGTCGCGCCACGGCGAATGCGAACGCCAGCTCGCCCGCTCGCTCGCGATCGCCTCGGCGGTCGCTGCGGCATCCACCGAGCCGGTCTCGGTGACCACCTCGGCGACGGCGACCCGCGCCGGGGCGTCGACCCGCGCGGGCAGGCGCACCAGCTGGAAGAGTCCGAGCAGGTAGAGCAGGCCCGCGCCGACGATGAGCGCCCGGTACGCCTCGGCGGTGCCGAGCGCGAGGGCGACGGCGCCGAGCCCCGAGCCCACCGCGATCGACACGTTCGTCACGGTGCGCAGCACGGCGCGGGCGTGCACCCGGCTCTCGCCGGTGAAGGCGCGCGCGATGATCGCCGACCGCGTCGAGTTCGCGCCCTGTTCGAAGAGCCCGCAGACGACGGCGATCACGAGCGCGGTGACGAAGTCGGCCGCGAAGACGTAGGCGATGAGTGCGACGCCCTCGATCGCCGTGAAGGCGATGATGAGCCGCCTCGCGCTGAATCGGTCGGTCAGCCAGCCGCCGGCGAACGACGCCACGACGCCCGCGGCGCTCGCGGCGGCGAGCACGATCGCGACCTCGCCGGGGGTCAGTCCGACGATGAGGGTGAAGTAGAGCACCGTGACGGTGAGGAAGATGCCCCGGCCGAGTCGCGAGATGAGGGTCGCGCCGACGAGGATGCGCAGGACGGGGTCGTCGACCGAGGCGACGAGGCGGGCCCACAGGCTGGGGCGGGGCGCGGCGGGCGGCGCGGCGGGCGCGGCGGGTGCGGCGGCGGGCGCGGTGGCGGCCGCCTCGGGGTGCGAGTCGACCGCGGGGGTCGTGCCGGTGTCGGGGGAGGTAGGGCTCACGAGTCAGTTCTGTCAGAGGCATCCGGGCCTGCGAAATTGATGTAGCGTTCTGCTTCATGTTGAGGTACGTGCTGAACGAGACCGACGTCGCGGCCGTCCGTTTCGGCATCTCGCCGCTCTGCGAGCTCGGCCTGTCGCTCCGATCCATCCGCGACCCTTCGCGCTTCCCGCTGCAGCTGCCGTGGCTGCGCCGCACCGAAGCCGCCCGCGCCGGACTCGACCACGAGGCGCTCGCCGCCCTCGTCGACGAACGCCTCTGGACCCCCGACTTCCTGAACCCGCGCCCGACGAGCCCGCTCACCCGCCTCGACGAGGAGATGGCGGCGCTGCGCGCGATGACGCCCGCCGAGTTCGAACGCGACCTCGTGGCCGTGCACGGGCGCGTGCCCGCGGTGTTCGCCGGCCCGCCGCGCGCGGCGATCCGCCGTCTCGCCGATGCGCTCGACGGGCTCTGGGCTGCGACCTTCGAGCCGTACTGGCCGCGGATGCGAGCCGTGCTCGAGGCCGACGTCGTGCACCGCGGCCGGCAGATCGCGCAGAACGGGCTCGCGACGATGCTCAATGGCATCTCGGCGACCGTCGACTACGAGGGCGGCGTCGTCACCGTGCGCCTCAAGGACCCGAGCGACCGGGTGCAGCCGATCGACGGACTCGGCCTCACCCTCGTGCCCACGATGTTCACGCGTCGCGGCTCTGCGCCGATCGGCGACGGCCCGCCGATGATCATGTACCCGGCTCGCGGACAGGGCGCGCTGTGGGAGGCCGAGCACGTCGCGAACCCCGCCGCCGTCGCCGCCGTGCTCGGCGAGACCCGCGCCCGGCTGCTCTCGGCGCTCGGCGACCCGGCCTCGTCGACCGAGCTGGGCGTGCGCTTCGGCGTCACCGCCTCGGCGGTCAACCAGCACCTGCGCGTGCTGCGCGACGCCGGGCTCGTCGTCTCGACCCGCTACGGGCACAGCGTGCTCTACCTGCGCAGCGAACTCGGGGCGGCCCTGCTCGCCGCGGGTCGGTAACCGGCTCAGGCGGGGTCGGGTGCGACCCGCAGCACGAGCTTGCCGCGCACATGCCCCGCCTCGATCAGGCGGTGCGCCTCGGCGCCCTCGGCGAGCGGCAGCTCGCGGTCGACGTGCACGCGCACCGCGCCGTCGTCGATGAGCCGGGTGATCACCGCGAGCGTGCGCGCGTCGGGTGAGACGACGTAGCCGGTCGAGCGGATGCCACGGGCCTCCGCCTCCTCGCGCATCGTCGGCCACGAACCGGTGGGCACCGTGACGATGAGCCCGCCCGGGCGCAGCACCTCGAGCGAGCGGGAGCCCGTGGCATCCTTCACATTGCCGATCAGGTCGATCACGACGTCCTGGTCGCGCACGACCTCCTCGAAGCGTTCGCCCGTGTAGTCGACGACCCGGTGCGCGCCGAGGCCGCGCACGAAGTCGGCGTTGCGCGCCGACGCGGTCGCCGTGACCGTCGCACCGAAATACGCCGCGAACTGCACGGCGAAATGCCCGACCCCGCCCGCGCCCGCGTGGATCAGCACCCGCTGCCCGTCGTGCACCCGAGCCGTGTCGACCACCGCGCCCCACGCCGTGAGCGCCGCGAGCGGCACCGCCGCCGCGTGCGCGAAGTCGAGGGACGCCGGCATCGGGGCGACGCTCATCGACCCCACGGGCGCGAACTCCGCGTGCGCTCCCGGCATGCGCGGCACCCGCACCATGCCGTACACCCGGTCGCCCGGCTGCAGCGGGTGCGCGGCGTACGGCACCTGCTCGACGACGCCGGCGAAATCATGCCCGAGCACCGCGGGGAACCGTTCGATCGCCGCGGAGGTGCCGCGACCCGCGCGCGTCTTCACGTCGATCGGGTTCACGCTCGACGCGATCACCCGCACGAGCACCTCGTCGCTGATCCGAAGCGGCCGCGGCACCTCAGCCAGATGCAGCTCGGCCGCATCACCCGTGCGATCGATCACGAGCGCCCGCATCGAATCCTGCGCCGCCTCACCTTGCATGCCGTGCCTCCCTCGAGAACCTCGCTCCATTGTGCCCGTCGTGGCTATGCTGCACACAGCGTCGTCGCGCACCGCGCCGTCGTCGAGCGACTCGTCGCGCGCATCCTCGCGTCGCGACCGGAAGGGTGGAGCGTTGCGTCGAGTCTTCGGAGTCCTGAGGGTCGTGGCCGCCGCCGCGATCATCGCCGCCATCGTCGGGCAGTTCGCGAAGAGCCTGTCGATGGTGCCCGACCCCGCCGCCTTCGTCGTCAACTTCTTCAGCTTCTTCACGATCCTCTCGAACGCGGTCGCGGCCGTCGTGCTGCTCGTCGGCGCCGGGTACGCCTTCCGACGGGCGAGCGACCCGCCCCTCTTCGACCTCGTCCGCGCGAGCGCCACCACCTACATGGCGACCACCCTCGTCGTCTACAACCTGCTGCTGCGCGGCATCTCGCTCGACCAGGCGACGACCCTGCCGTGGTCGAACGAGATCCTCCACGTGTGGGCGCCGCTCTACCTCGTCGTCGACTGGCTGTTCGCGCCCGGCCGAGGCCGCATCGACTGGAACCGGTTCTGGTGGATCGCCGTGTTCCCCATCGTCTGGGTGGTCTACACGATGATCCGCGGCGCGATCGTCGGCTGGTACCCGTACCCGTTCCTGAACCCCGAGGTCAGCCCCGGCGTCGGGTACGGCGGCGTCGCCGTGTACGTCATCGCGATCGCCGCGTTCATCCTGCTCGTCGGGGCGGGCGTCGTCGGAGTGAGCCGGCTCGGCGGGCGACGTGCCGGGGAGCCGGCCGGCGGCGACGCGATCGACGGCGACCGGGCCGTGACGACGACGGCCGGCTGAGCCGGCCCGGCCCCTGACGGCGGGCTCGTTCAGCCGCGCGGCGTGCGGCGCGCCTCGCTCGCCTCGAGCCAGCGCACGAGCTGCTGCTCGAGCACCGCGTTCTGCTGCGCCTGCCCGTCGTCGCGCGCCGGCAGCATCACGAGCGGCGAGCCGAGCCCCAACGCCCAGCGCTCGGCGATCGGCACGGGGTGCACCGGGTCGCGGGGTGCGGCCACGACGAGCGATCGGATGCCACGTGGCGCGAGCTGCGCGAGCTCGTCGTCGTGCGCGAACGCGCGGTTGCGCGGGATCTCGATGAGCCGCATCGCGCGTCGCGCCGCATCGGGGGAGGTGAACTGCGACAGGAGCCCCTTCGCCCCGGCAGGGGACTCGGCGGCCACCCGCTGATAGAGCTCGCGCTCGCGGAACTCGGCCGCGCCCGCCGCCCCCGCATCGATGAGCAGCTGCCCGATCACGGGGAACGCGCGGAGATTGTCGGGCAACGGGCGGTCGTCGAACGCGGGGCGTACGAACACCGCCCGGTCGATCGGCAGCAGTTCGCCGAGCGCGAGCCGGAGTGCGATCGCCGCACCCATCGAGATGCCCATCACGGTGAGGGGTTCGCCGTCGTCGATGGGGCGGCCCGTGGCCTCCTCGACCTGCGCTCGAACCGTCGCTGCCACCTCGGCCGCGAGCCGGTCGATCGCGAAATCGGCCGGTTCGCCGACCGTGAGGTAGCCGCCGTGCGCCCGCACGTCGGGCGCGATGATCAGTTCGTCGTCGCCCGCGACCTGACGCACCACGGGCGCGAGGAGTTCGAGCGGCTGCCTGCGATCGGCGCCGAGGCCGTGCAGGAGGAGAGTGGTCACGCGAGCGCCCCCGGACGGTAGACCGCCCGCGGGTCGACGGCGCCGGGATTCGGGCGGATCGCCCGCAGCAACTCGTTCGCGAGCCCCACGAGGATCTCGATCTGGTCGTCGTCGCGATCGACCCAGCGCGACTTCGGCTCGTCGTCGACGGGCACGAAATCGGCGTGCTCCTCCCAGACGACGAGGGTGCGCTCGGCACCGAGCACGTACTGCTGCCACCACACCTGGCGCAGATAGCCCCGCGGGATGCCGCGCCACGGCTTCGAGGTCGTCTTGATCTCGCACAGCTCGAGCGAGCCGTTCGCAGCGACGCCCAGACCGTCGGGGGTCGCGAGGTGCCGCCGCTCGAACTCGGAGTGGAACAGCAACGTCGACGGCGCGAGGCCGTGGGTCTGGCGCACCCACTCGGCGATGACCGGCTCGCGGGCCTTGCCGTGGTCGGTGTAGCGGCTGCCGCCGAAGCTGCGCCGGCCGCCGTGCAGCTTCTCGTGCGCGGCGGTGCGCACCGAGTCGCGGGTCGCGAGCTTGGCCGCATCGGTCGCGGTGATGCCCTGCGCGCGGGCGCGCAGCCAGGCCACGCGGTCGCCCGAGTCGGCGACGACGCGGGTCTCGTGCGGATGCCGCCGGCGCGGCTCGGGCGGCGACGCCCACGTGTCACCCTCGAGGTCGAAGAGGGCGAATGGTTCTGGCACCCTCCGAGCGTACTCGCCGCCGCCCCCGCGCGCCCGCTTTCGCGCGCCGTGGGCGCCGTACGATCGAGGTCGTGCAACGTGACCTCCGTACCGCCTCGCGCGGACCGCGCCCCGCGAGACCCGGCGACCGCGACCTCTCGAAGCCGTTGCCTGCCGCCCTCAGCTGGTGGGTGCTCGTCGGCTTCGCGGCGGCCGTGCTCGGTGCGCTCGTGCTCGAGGTGCTGCCGTGGTGGGTCGGCGCCTGGTACGGGGCGTGGTCGCTCCTCGCGTTCACCCTGTACGGGCTCGACAAGGCGGCGGCGAAGCGGGGCGCGTCGCGCGTCTCCGAGCAGACGCTGCACCTCGTCGACGTGGTCGGGGGCTGGCCGGGCGCGCTCGTCGCGCAGCAGGTGTTCCGCCACAAGACGCGCAAGCGCAGCTTCCGCCGGGTGTTCTGGGCGGGGGTCGTGCTGAACCTCGTCGTCCTCGTCGTGGTCGCCGTCTGGTTCGCGGGCCGGTAGGCGCTGGCTCCGCGGCATCCGCCGTTCGGATCATCGAACCGGGTTCAAACGCATGTCATGCGACTTCTGTTGCGACCATTAACAACTTTTGATTGACGGTGCGACAAAAGTGAGCGACAGTGTTCGGGCACGGAACTCTCGACGGTGAGACGGAAGGAAACGGCATGTGCTACGGACATGATGGACAGGGCGCGCTGCGCGCCTCGTTGGCGGAGCGGGGGCTGAGCCGGCGCGGGCTCCTCCTCGGCGCACTCGGCGCGACGGCCGCCGCGGCGACGCTCTCTGCGGGGGCGACGCCCGCGATGGCGGTCGCCGACAAGAAGCCGTGGAAGCGGGTGCCGCCCGGCAAGATCAGCCTCCAGCTGTGGACGGTGCGCGAGGCGCTCGGGGCACCGTGGGGGCCGGGCGACTACGACACCACGCTGCGCGCGATCGCCGAGCTGGGGTACCCGCGCGTCGAGCAGGCGCTCGGCTACTTCGGGCGCACCGCGGCCGAGCTGCGGGGCTTCTACGACGAGATCGGCATCCGCGCGACCTCGTCGCACGACGGCACCTCGACCGACGCGGCCGGCCTCGAGCAGAAGCTCGAGAACGCGGCGACGCTCGGACAGCGCTACCTCAACGTGCCGTACTTCGCCTCCGGTGCGCTCGCCGACTGGCAGCAGCTGGCCGACACGATGAACGCCGAGGCGCAGGCCGCCGCGGCGTACGGGATCGCCTACGGCTACCACAACCATGCGCACGAGTTCACGACCGACCTCGGCGGCGGGCTCACGCCGTGGCAGGTGCTCACCGAGCGGCTCGACCCGAAGCTCGTGCACCTGGAGGTCGACCTCTACTGGGCGGTCACGGGCGGCGTGCAGACCGGCGCCGCCGACCCGGTGCGGTTCGCGATCGACGTGATCGACGACGCCCCGCAGCTGGTGCGCCAGTTCCATGTGAAGGACCGCCACGTCGGCGGAGACATGGCCGACCTCGGCACCGGAACGATCGACTTCGGGCGCATCTTCCGGGCGCACGCCGTCGAGGAGTACATCGTCGAGAACGACACCCCCGACGTCACCCCGCTGCAGACCGCCGACGTCGGCTACGACTACCTGCGCGATCTGCGGTTCTGACCGGAGCGACCCCGCGCGACAAGCGGCCGAACGACCGAGCGCGGCGCCCCCGAGCGGGGCGCCGCGCTTCGTCGTGGGGTGTCAGGGTGCGGCGACGGCCGCGAGCGCGTCGATGCCCTCGGGGGAGAGCGCGTGGTGGATGGCGAGCATCGCGGCGCCGAGCACGGCCGCGTTCTCGGCGGCGGCCGACTGCACGATGACGAGGTGCTCGGTCGCGAGCGGCATCGACCGGGTGTACACGACCTCGCGCACGCCCGCGATGAGGTGCTCGCCCGCACGTGCCATCGAGCCGCCGATGGCGATCACCGAGGGGTTCACGAAGCTCACGCACGCGGTCAGCACCTCGCCGATGTCGCGCCCGGCCTGGCGAACCGCCTGGATGGCGTCGATGTCGCCGCGCTTGACGAGTTCGACCACATCGTTGCCGGATGCCGCGTCGATGCCCTGCTCGCGGAGCTCCCGTGCGATGGCGGGGCCGGAGGCGAGCGCCTCGAGGCATCCGCGGTTGCCGCAGTGGCAGGGCACCTCGCTGCCGCGGGCCACCCTGATGTGGCCGATGTCGCCGGCGATGCCCTGGGCGCCGCGCTGCAGCAGCCCGCCCGAGATGATGCCCGAGCCGATGCCGGTGGCGACCTTCACGAACATGAGGTGCTCGGTCTGCGGCCACGAGGTGGCCTGTTCGCCGAGGGCCATGATGTTCACGTCGTTGTCGACGAGGACAGGTACGGCGAAGTGCTGCTGCACCCAGCCGGGCACGTCGAAGCGGTCCCAGCCGGGCATGATCGGGGGGTTCACGGGGCGGCCGGTCGAGTGCTCGACGGGGCCGGGCACGCCGATGCCGATCGCGACGAGCTCGCGCGGGTCGCGGCCGAGGCTCTCGATGAGCGCGGTGCCGTGCTCGACCATCCAGCCGAGCACCGTCTCGGGGCCCTGGGCGATGTCGAGGCGCTGGGAGTGCTCGGCGAGGACGGTGCCGACGAGGTCGGTCACGGCGAGGTTCGCGTGGGAGGCGCCGAGGTCGGCGGCGAGCACGATGCGGGCCGCCGGGTTCAGGGCGAACTGCGAGGGCGGGCGGCCGCCGGTGGAGACGGCGTCGGCGACGGGGGAGACGAGGCCGATGCGCATGAGCTCGTCGACGCGCGCTGCGATCGTGGAGCGGGCGAGTCCGGTGGATTGCGCGAGCGAGGCGCGGGTGCGAGGGGCGCCGTCGCGCAGCAGTTGGAAAAGTTCGCTCGCACCTGAGGTTCCGAGCGCTGATCCGCGGCTGATGTCGACCATGCCCATGAGTAAAGCACACGGACTTCTCGAGAAGTCTGAGCGACATCATGATTCCGAACAAACAACTTTTGCCGAAGGACTAGCAAAAGGTGGATGAAGTGTGTCAGCATGTCCCCATGACAACGGACGTCACCGCACCGACCCGCACCAAGCGTGCCGGCTTCGTCGGCGGCGGCTTCATGGCCACAGTGCACTCGCGTGCGGCCAGAGCCGCCCGAGCCGAACTCGTCGGCGCCGCCTCCTCTTCTCCCGAGCGGGCCACCGCCGCAGCCGAACGACTCGGTCTCGAGACCGGGTTCGACTCGCTCGAGGCACTGCTCGCCGATCCCGGCATCGACGTCGTGCACATCTGCACCCCCAACGCGACCCACGCCGGCTTCGCCCGTGCGGCGCTCGAGGCCGGCAAGCACGTGATCTGCGAGAAGCCCCTCGCCACCACCTCGGCCGACGCCGCCGAGATCGTCGCCCTCGCCGAGGAGCGCGGCCTCGTCGCCGCGGTGCCCTTCGTCTACCGCTTCCACCCCATGGCGCGCGAGGCGCGTGCCCGCGTCGCCGCAGGCGAGACCGGCCGCCTCCTCAGCGTCAACGGCGCGTACCTCCAGGACTGGCTCGCCGCACCGAACGACGACGACTGGCGCGTCGACAGCGCGGTCGGCGGCCCCTCCCGGGCGTTCGCCGACATCGGCTCGCACCTCGTCGACCTCGTCGAGTTCGTCGCCGGCGAGCGCATCGTGCGGCTGAACGCCGCGAGCCGCACCGTCTACACCGACCGCGCCACCCACTCGGGCATCGAGACCGAAGACCTCGTCGCCCTCGTCGTCGAACTCGACTCGGGCGCGATCGGCACCCTGCTCGTCTCGCAGGTCGCCCCCGGCCACAAGAACGCCCTCACGATCGAGCTCGCGGGCACCGAGGCGAGCATCCGCTTCGAGCAGGAGCGGCCCGACACCCTGTGGCTCGGCCGCACCGAGGCATCCGCCCTCATCGAGCGCGACCCGGCGCGTCTCAGCCCCGACGCCGCCCGCCTCTCGCTCGTGCCCGCCGGCCACCCGATGGGCTATCAGGACGCGTTCAATGCTTTCGTCGCCGACGCATATGCTGCGATCGACGGCGTCGTCCCCGACGGGCTGCCGCGCTTCGCCGACGGGCTGCGCGCGGTGCGCCTCACCGAGGCGGTCCTCGCCTCGTCCGAACGTCGCGACTGGGTGGAGGTGGCCGCATGAGCGGCGAAGCAGTGCTCGTGGCCGAGGGCCTCGAGAAGTCGTTCTTCGGGGTCACCGTGCTCCGCGGCGTCGGGCTGACGCTCCGCGCGGGCGAGGTGCACGGCCTCGTCGGCGAGAACGGTGCGGGCAAGTCGACGTTCATGAAGATCCTCGCGGGGGTCTACGAGCGCGACGGCGGCAGCGTCACCCTCGGCGGTAAGGAGGTCGCGTTCACGCACCCCGTGCAGGCTGCCCAGCAGGGCCTCGCCACCGTCTTCCAGGAGTTCAACCTCCTCCCCGAGCGCACCGTCGCGCAGAACGTGTTCCTCGGGCGCGAGCCCAAGCGCCGCGGCCTCGTCGACAGGAAGGCGATGCTGGAGGAGACGCGCACCCTGCTCGCCGAGCTCGGCATCGATTCGATCGATGCGGATGCCCCGGTGCGCACCCTCACCGTCGCCGAGCAGCAGATCGTCGAGATCGTGAAGGCGCTCTCGGTCGACGCCCGGGTCATCCAGATGGACGAGCCGACCGCGGCCCTCGCCGATCACGAGGTCGAGCTCCTCTACACGATCGTTCGGCGGTTGCAGGAGCGCGGCGTCGCGATCCTCTACGTCTCGCACCGTCTGAAGGAGATCTTCGACCTCTGCGACTCGATCACCGTGCTGAAGGACGGCGCCCTCGTCTCGAGCGGCCCCGCCTCGGAGCTCGACACCGACGAGCTCGTGCGCCGCATGGTCGGCCGCCCGATCTCCGCGTACTTCCCCGAGGCCGAGCCCGGTACCGTCGTCGGCGAGCCCCGCCTCGAACTGCGCGGCGCGGGCAACGCCTACGTCGACGGCGTCGACCTCGAGCTGCGCGCCGGCGAGATCGTCGGCATCGCGGGCCTCCAGGGCTCGGGTCGCACCGAACTCGTCGAGGCCGTCTTCGGCGTCGTGCCGTTCACCCGCGGCGAGATGCGACTCGACGGAACGCCGATCAAGCTCGGCTCGGCCCGGCAGGCCGTGAAGCGGGGCGTCGCCCTCATCACCGAGGACCGCAAGGCGCAGGGCCTCGCCCTCAACCAGTCGATCACCGACAACGCGCTCCTCGTGATCCGCTCGGTGTTCGCCCGCCGTACCCGCGAGACCCGGCGCGAACTGCCCGGCGTGCTCTCCTCGCTCGAGCTCACCTCCCGCGGGCTCGACCAAGAGGTGCAGTACCTCTCGGGCGGCAACCAGCAGAAGGTCGTCCTCGCCAAGTGGCTCGCGACGAAGCCCCGCGTGGTGCTCCTCGACGAACCGACCCGCGGCATCGACGTCGGCGCGAAGGTCGCCGTCTACTCGCTCATGCGACGACTCGCGAAAGAAGGGGTCGCCATCCTCATGATCTCGTCAGAGCTGCCGGAGGTGATCGGCATGTCCGACCGCATCATCGTCATGCACGACGGCCGCGCCTCGGCCGAACTGCCCGCCCGGAGCGACGAGGCCACCATCCTCGGCGCCGCGACCGGCACACTGCGCGTCGGCGGAGAGGAACTCCGATGAGCACCACGACCCCCGCCGTGCGCCGCCCCGGTCGCCGCCGGCTCGACGCGAGCCTCATCGTCGGCATCGCACTCATCGCGGTCATCGCGATCGGCGCGATCCTCGTCGCCTCGGTCGGCCGCAACTTCTTCAGCGCCGGCAACATCCGCGACATCCTCACCGGCATGAGCGTGCTCGGCTTCGTCGCCATCGGGCAGACGCTCGTCATCCTCTGCGCCTCGCTCGACCTGTCGGTGCCGTACGTCGTGAGCCTCTCGAGCCTCATCGCGGCCGACCTCATGGCCGGCAACCCGGCGAACATCCCGTTCGCGGTGCTCGTGGTGCTCGTCGTCGCCGCCCTCATCGGCTTCGCGAACGGCCTCATCGTGACGAAGCTCAAGGTGAACGGCTTCATCGCGACGCTCGGAACGGGCCTCATCATCAAGGGGTATCTCGACTCGAACTACAAGGGCACGAGCGGCCAGGTGCCGTGGGAGTTCCAGATGATCGGTGCGACGGGCGTCGGCCCCGTGCCGGTGTCGACCCTCATCATGCTCGCGGTCGCGCTCGCCGCGGCGTTCTTCCTCGCCCGTACCCGCACCGGCAACCACATGTTCGCCGTGGGCGGCAACGAGCAGGTCGCGCGCCTCTCGGGGATCCGCACCGCGCGTCCCCTCATCGCCGCGCACGTGCTCTGCTCGATGACGGCGGCCCTCGCTGGTCTGCTGCTCGCCAGCCGACTCGGCGTCGGCAGCCCCGTCGTCGGCACCCAGGGCGGCTACGACCTGCTCTCGATCGCCGCGGTCGTGCTCGGCGGCACCCTCCTCATGGGCGGTCGCGGCTCGATCTGGGGCACCATCGGCGGCGTCGCGATCTTCGCCGTCATGGACAACGTCATGAGCGTCATGCAGGTGAACCCCTTCCTGAAGGACGTCGTCCGCGGCGTCGTCATCGTGGCCGCCGTCGCGGTGTACACGAGCCGCTCGCTCGACCGCCGCCGGCCCCGCTTCAGCACGGGGGCCGAACCGCCCTCCGGCGCGGCGAACCCCGCAGCATCCGAACCCGCCACGGCATCGAAGGGAGGCGCGGCATGAGCGCCGTGACATCCGACCGCCCAAGCGTTGGCGCCCGCCTCGCCGAACTCGGTCGCACCCTCGTCAGCCCCCGCGGCGCCGTCTTCCTGCTCCTCGCGGTGCTCCTCGTCGCGATCGCGGTGCTGAACCCCTCGTTCGCCGAGCCCGGCCAGTTCATCCGCTTCATCCAGCGCGTCGCCCCGATCGCGATCGTCGCGATCGGCCAGTACTTCGTCATCGTCGGGGGCGAGTTCGACCTCTCGATGGGGTCGGTCGTCACCGCGCAGGTCGTCATCGCCGGCAACCTCATCGGCCAGGACGAGTCGAAGTCGCTGCCGGTGCTCCTGCTCATGCTCGCGTTCGGCGCGTTCATCGGGCTCGTCAACGGCCTCATCGTCACGATGCTGAAGGTACCGAGCTTCATCGTCACCCTCGGCATGATGCTCGCCCTCCTCGGTGCGACCCTCTACTGGACGGGCGGCGCGGCGACCGGAAACCCGGCCGACGGGTTCCGCGAGATCGGCCGCGGCGGCATCCGCGACCTGCCGGTCATCGAGATCCTGCCCTGGTCGGTCGTCGTGCTCGTCGTCGTGCTCGCCGTCGCGATCTGGTTCTCGAAGCGCCCATTCGGCCGCACGATCATCGCCCTCGGCGACAACCCCACCACCGCCCGCTTCTCGGGCACGCGCAACTGGTGGGTGAAGACCTCGACGTTCATGATCTCCTCGCTCTCGGCCACGATCGCGGGCGTCCTGCTCGTCGGCTACGCCGGCGTGCACCCCTCGGTCGGACGCGGCTACGAGTTCATCGCGATCACCGCGGTCGTGCTCGGCGGCGTCGTGCTCGGCGGCGGTCGCGGCTGGGTCGTCGCCGCGGCCGCCGGCGCATTCGCCCTCGAGGCGCTCTTCACCCTGCTGAACTTCGCGGGCGTGCCCTCGACGTACCGCGACGCGGTGCAGGGCGCGATCATCATCCTCGCGGTCGCCTACTCGGCGACCACCTTCCGCTCGCGCCGCAAGGGTCGCGGCACCGCGGCCTCCGCGGATGCCACGGGGCAGACCCCGCCCGCGAGCACCGAGACTTCGCCCGAAGCGGCGACCAAGACTTCGCCGGCACCGGCGGAGGAGCGCGATGCCCCCGCATCCGCTCGCCCTGCACCCATTCCCTCGACGTCGAGGGCTGACAACGAAACCAAAGGAGGTTCGTGATGCGACGCAGGTACACGGTGGCATCCGCAATGGTCGGCGCCCTCGCGCTGCTGACGATGGCCGGCTGCACGACCGACCCCAACGTGGCAGCGCCGAGCGATGACGCCGCCGCGACCGAGGAGTCGGTCGAGTGGTTCGACCAGGAGCTCTTCGACAAGCAGGACGCCGAACGCGACGTCGTACCCGAGGGCCCCGAAGGGCAGCCCTGGCTGCAGCACATCAACGCCGAGATGGTCGACACCTCGCAGTACGCGAGCACCGGGGCGAAGAAGGCGTGCTTCGCGAACGCCTCGATCTCGAACCCGTGGCGTCAGACCGGCTGGATCACCATGAACGAACAGCTCAAGGTGCTCCAGGAGGCCGGCGCGATCAGCGAGATGGAGACCCGCGACGCGCAGGACTCCGATGACACGCAGATCGCCGACATCGACTACTTCATCAACGAGGGCAACTGCGACGTCTTCCTCATCTCGCCGAACTCCACGGCGGCGATGACCCCGGCCGTCGAGCGCGCCTGCGACACCGGCAAGCCGGTCGTCGTGTTCGACCGCGGTGTGCAGACCGACTGCCCCGTCACGTTCATCCACCCCATCGGCGGATTCGCGTGGGGCATCGACACGGCCGAGTTCCTCATCGACGAGCTCGAAGAGGGCGACAAGGTCGTGGCGCTGCGCATCCTCCCGGGTGTCGACGTGCTCGAGCAGCGCTGGGCCGCGGCCGAGAAGCTGTTCGACGAGGCCGGCATCGAGGCGGTCGACTACTTCACCGGGGCCGACCCTGCCGAGATCAAGAAGATCATCTCCGACGAGCTCGCCAAGGGCGACATCCAGGGCATCTGGATGGACGCCGGTGACGGCGCCGTCGCCGCCATCGAGGCGTTCGAGGACGCCGGCGCCGACTACCCCGTCATGACGGGTGAGGACGAGATGAGCTTCCTCCGCAAGTGGAAGGAGACCGGGCTCACGGGCCTCGCGCCGGTGTACTCGAACTTCCAGTGGCGGACGCCGCTCCTCGCGGCGCAGAAGATCTTCGCCGGTGAAGAGGTGCCGCGCGAGTGGGTGCTGCCCCAGTCGCCCATCACCGCCGAGGAGGTCGACGAGTACCTCGCCCTCAACGAGGGCATGCCCGACGGCCACTACGCGAAGTTCGGCGGCGAAGACCTGCCGGGCTACCCGACCGTCTGGGAAGACCGCATCATCCCGTAAACCGGCATCGCCGGCCGCGGTAATCGCCGGTCGAGGAGCGCCCGAGCGGAGTGAGGACGCGTCTCGAGACCCCGTACGTTGGTCTCGAGACGCGGCCGGCTTCGCCGGGCGCTCCTCGACCCACCGCTCGACCACCAGTTCTTCGGCAAGGAGGCCGCATGCGCCGCACACTCGGCGTCAACACCTGGGTCTGGGCGTCGCCCCTCACCGACGACAACCTGCCCGAACTCGCCGCCAAGGCGGCCTCGCTCGGCTTCGAATCGATCGAACTTCCCGTCGAGAACGTCGGCGACTGGTCGGCGGATGCCGCGGCCGACGTGCTGGCCGAGCATCGCCTCGCACCGATCGTCATCGGCGCGATGGGCCCGGGCCGCAACCTCATCGCGGCCCCCGGCTCCGAGATCGTCGCCACCCAGAACTACCTCGTCCACTGCCTCGGCGTCGCCGAACGCCTCGGCTCGCCCGTCGTCGCCGGCCCGTTCACGGCCGCCACGGGCCGCGCCTGGCGCATGGACGCCACCGAGCGCGAGGAGCGCTACCGCGAGCTCCGGACGAGCCTCGCCCCCGTCGTCCGGCAGGCGGAGGCCCGTGGCATCCGCCTCGCCGTCGAACCCCTGAACCGCTACGAGACGAGTCTCGTGAACACGGTCGAGCAGGCCCTCGAGGCCCTCGGCCCGCTGCTCGGGCCGGGCCTCGGCCTCGCGCTCGACAGCTACCACCTGAACATCGAGGAGAAGTCGATCGGCGACGCCGTGCGCGCGGCGGGGGAGCACCTCGCATACGTGCAGGTCTGCGGCAACGACCGCGGCGCGGTGGGCGACGACCACCTCGACTGGCCGGCCTTCCTCGATGCGCTCGACGACGTCGGCTACGCCGGCGCGCTCGGCCTCGAGAGCTTCACCGGCGAGAACGCGACGATCGCGGTCGCCGCCTCCGTATGGCGCCCGCTCGCGAGCTCGCAGGACGAGCTCGCCGCCCGGAGCCTCCGCTACCTCACCGCGCTGCAGGACGAAAGGGAGTCAGCATGACCGCCGCAACCCACCCCGTCACCCTCTTCACCGGCCAGTGGGCCGACCTGCCGTTCGCCGAGGTCGCGCGCCTCGCCGCCGAGTGGGGGTACGACGGGCTCGAGATCGCCTGCTCGGGCGACCACCTCGACCTGAAGCTCGCCGAGGAGGAGCCCGGCTACCTCGCGGAGCGGCAGGAGATCCTGAAGCGGTACGGGCTCGGGGTCTTCGCGATCTCGAACCACCTCACGGGTCAGGCCGTGTGCGACGACCCCATCGACTTCCGGCACGAGGCGATCGTGCGCCCGTACACGTGGGGCGACGGCGACGCCGAGGGCGTGCGGCAGCGGGCCGCGGAGGACATGAAGCGGTCGGCTCGGGTCGCCCGCAAGCTCGGCGTCGACACCGTCGTCGGCTTCACGGGTTCGTCGATCTGGCCGTACGTGGCGATGTTCCCGCCCGTGCCGGCGTCCGTCATCGACGCCGGCTACGAGGACTTCGCGAACCGCTGGAACCCCATCCTCGACGTGTTCGACGCCGAGGGCGTGCGCTTCGCGCACGAGGTGCACCCGTCCGAGATCGCCTACGACTACTGGACGAGCGTGCGCACGCTCGAGGCGATCGACCGTCGCGCGGCGTTCGGCTTCAACTGGGACCCGTCGCACATGATGTGGCAGGGCATCGACCCGGTCGGATTCATCCAGGACTTCAAGGACCGTATCTACCACGTCGACTGCAAGGACACGCGGCTCCGCCCCGCCAACGGGCGTGCGGGCATCCTCGGCTCGCACCTCGCGTGGGGCGACCCGCGCCGCGGCTGGGACTTCGTCTCGACCGGCCACGGGGATGTCCCCTGGGAGGACGCATTCCGCGCGCTCGACGCGATCGGCTACACCGGCCCGATCTCGGTCGAGTGGGAGGACGCCGGCATGGACCGGCTGCACGGCGCGGCCGAGGCGGTCGGGTTCATCCGCTCGAAGCTGTTCCCGCGGCCGACCGCGTCGTTCGACGCGGCGTTCTCGAACCAGTAGGGGGCATCGTGTCGATCGAGCACACCGTCGTCTTCCGGCTCGTCCACGAGCCCGGTTCGGCCGCCGAGCGGGAGTTCTTCGCGACCGCGCGCGAGACCCTCACCGCGATCCCCGGCGTCACCGGGTTCGCGATCAGCCGACAGGTCAGCCCGAAGAGCGGGTTCACCCATCGCTTCGGCATGGTGTTCGCCGACCAGGCGGCGTACGACGCCTACAACGCGCACCCCGCGCACGTCGGCTTCGTCGAGGGCCGCTGGGTGCCCGAGGTCGCCGAGTTCCAGGAGTACGACTTCGAGGTGCTCTGAGCCTCAGCCGGCGACGCTCCAGTAGAAGACCTCGGTCTCGGGGTGATTCGGGTGGTCGTCGACCGAGCGGTCCCACGTGGCATCCGTGTGCCCGCCGTAGTAGACGTCGACCTCGCCCTCGTCGTTCTCGATGACGGCCGTGACGATCGCGGTGTGATCGCGGTCGCCCGAGGCATCCCAGTCGAACTGGACGATGTCGCCGGGCTTCACCTGCGCGCGCTGCGCGTCGCTCAGCGGCGTCGCCCGCTCGGGGTGCGCGGCGAGGTAGTCGCGGAACAGCGTCGACGAACGCCACGCGGGGGAGTGGGCGTAGGCGTCGCCGTCCTCCGAGTACCACCACTCCTCGTCGGGCAGCCAACCGCGTTCGATGAGCGACTGCGAGGTGAAGTTCACGCAGTCGTCGACGCCGAGCACGCCGTAGCGTTCGCTCTCGTCCGAGTCCCAGTGCTCGCGCACGTACTCGAGCTGGCGCAGCACGTCGGCGGGCAGTTCGGGGTCGAGCTCGAGCGCCGCCGCGTTCGGGTGGCTGCCGTCGCCGCCCTGCGTGCCCGGCCCGGTGGGGGCGTTCGCCGCGATGATCGCCGTGACGAGCGCGATCCCGCCCCACACGATGAGGCCGAGCACGACGACGAGCACGGCGCCGACGGCGATCCGGCGCCGCAGGTAGACCTCGCGGCCGGGCCGCGGCGCCGGGGCAGGCGCGGCGGGTCGGGGCGTCTCGGGCAGCCCGCCCTGCTCGGGCGCCTCGCCCTCTTCGCTCGGCTCGACCGGCTCGTCCGTTCCACTCACCTCATCTACCGTAGGCGCTCGTTCAGTCGGCGATGCTCCAGTACCAGACCTCGGCGCCCGGGTGGTACTCGCTGATCGACCAGTCGACGGAGCGGTCCCACGTGGCATCCGTGTGCCCCGCGTAGCGGATGTCGACCGAGCCGTCGTCGTTCACGATCACCGCGGTGACGATGCCGGTGTGGTCGCGGTCGCCCGACACGTCCCAGTCGAACTGCACGATGTCGCCGACCTTCACCTCGGCGCGCTGCGCGTCGCTCAGGGCGGTGGCCTTCTCGGGGTGCTCCTCGAGGTACTCCATGAACGCGGTCGAGGATCTCCACGCCGCCGAGCTCTCGTAGGCGTCGCCGACGGCGTACCACCAGTCCTCGTCCTCGTCCCAGCCGCGGGCGAGGAGCGACTGGCTGGCGAAGTCCATGCAGTCGTTCTCGTCGATGAACCCGAACTCGTCGCTCCACTCGCTCGACCAGTTCGCCTCGACGTACTCCATCTGCGCGGTCACGGGGTCGCTGAGCGAGGCCCAGTCGAGCTCGAGGCCGTCGGAATCGCCGTCGGCGGTCTCGTCGGCCGCGGCCACCGTGTCGTCGGCACCGCCGGCGCTCGGGGCGGACTCGGGCGTCGCCGCGACCCAGCCGAGGGCGACGGCGCCGGCGCCGAGGGCGAGCGCGGTCGTGAGGGCGGCCGTGACGAGCAGCGCCCGACGGCGCTTGGGGGCGGGGGAGGGGTGGTGCATCGCGACGACCTTAGTCAGGGTTGCTGAGAGGGTTGCTGAGAGGTGGGCGGGATGCCTCGCGCGGCCCGTCGCACGAGGCATCCCCTCGAAGCGGTCAGCGCTCGGTGACCGTGCCCGCCTTGATGTGCAGGCGGCGCTCGGCACGGCGGGCGACCGCCGAGTCGTGCGTGACGACGACGAGCGTGAGTCCGCGGTCGCGGCGGATCCCCTCGAGGATCTCGAGGATCTCGTCGCGGGTCTCCTCGTCGAGGGCGCCCGTCGGTTCGTCGGCGAGCAGCACCTCGGGCTCCTTCACGAGCGCGCGGGCGATCGCGACGCGCTGCTGCTGACCGCCCGACAGTTCGCCCGGCAGGTGACCCGCCCGGTCGGCGAGGCCGACCGAGGCGAGCGCCGCCGCCGCGCGCTGCGAACGCTCGGCGCCCGGCACGCCGAGCGGTTCGAGCGCCGTCTCGACGTTCTCCTGCGCGGTGAGCGTCGGGATGAGGTTGAAGTTCTGGAAGACGAAGCCGATCTCCTTCGCACGGATCCTCGCGAGCTTCGCGTCGGGCATCTTCGAGATCTCGTCGTCCCCGATGGAGAGCGTGCCCGAGGTGGGCCGGTCGAGCCCGCCGAGCATCTGCAGCAGCGTCGACTTGCCGCCGCCCGTCGGCCCCTGGATCGCGACGTGCTCGCCGGCGCGGATCGTGAGGTCGACGTTCTTCAGGGCGTGCACCGTGCGGTTGCCCTGCCGGTAGGTCTTCGTGAGTTTCGTGAGCGTGTACATGTGGTCCTCGTTCGTTCGCGGTTCGGATGCTTCGGTGCCGGTGCTGCTCAGCCGACGCTGCGCAGCGCCTCGGCGGGGCGGAGGCGCGCCGCACGCCAGCCGCCGATCGCACCGGCGAGGAGGCCGCCGAGCACGGCGATGCCGACGGCGATCGCGATCACCGAGACGGTGACGGGGGCGTTGAGGGCGACCTCGGTGGTGGCGGCCGCGGTCTGACCCATGGGGCCGAACGCGCGCCCGCCGGCCGCGGCGCCGGTCGCGCCGCTCGCGTCGCCGCCCGCCGCGCCGCCGGGGCCGCCGGCCATCTCGAACCCGCCGCCCGAGGCGCTGCCCGAGAGCGTCGGCGCGATGAGGTTGATGACGAAGATGCCGATGAGGCCGATCGCGATGCCCGCGGCGCCGCCGATGAGGCCCTGCACGAGCGACTCGCCGGCGACCTGCCCGACGACGCGTCGGTTCGACCAGCCGATCGCCTTCAGCGTGCCGAACTCGCGGGTGCGTCGGGTGACGCCCGAGATCGTGAAGAGGATCGCGATGAGGAACGCCGCGACGAGCACCGCGAGGGAGAGCCACAGGCCGAGGTTCGACACGAGGCTCGACGCCGTCGCGAGCGAACCCGAGACGCTCGAGGCGAGGTCCTCCTGGGTCGAAACGGTCGCGTCGGGCAGGGCGGCTTCGAGGTCGGCCTGGATCTGCGCGATGTCGGTCGACGACGCGGCCTGCACGTACACGTTCGAGAGCATGCCCTCCTCGCCCGAGAGGGCCTGGGCGACGTCGAGGGGGATGTAGACGTTCGCCGCGCTCGCCGAGTCGGCGGCGTTCGAGGTGACGGTGCCGACGATCTCGAACACGGTGCCGCCGATGTCGAGCGTGCCGCCGACGGCGAGTTCGGCGCTCGTGGCGTAGTCGGCGTCGAGCACGGCGACGTTCCGACCGGTGTCGTCCTCGTCGAGCGCGCGGCCGTCGGCGAGCGACACGGCCGAGAGCGGGCCGATCGCGTCGGCGGCGGGGTCGAGGCCGAGCACGCTGAACGAGTCGACATCGAAGGCGCTGCCCCCCGCGCCGTCCGGCCCGCCCTGCGGGGGAGCGGCCTGGGCGTCGGTGCCGGTACCCGCGTCGGTGCCGGGCGCGGTGGCCCCGTCGCCCCGCATCTGGCTGAAGTCGGGCATCTCGCCGTTGAAGGTCGTGTTCGTGAGCGAGAGGGTGCCCGAGGCGGCGGCCACGTTCTCGACGCCGAGGACGGTGTCGAGGGTCGACTCGTCGAAGGTGCTCGAGCCGAATCCGGCCGAGAGCCGCGACTGGCTGATCTCGGTGGTGCCGTCGGCCGTGGTGCCGGCGTCCGCCCCGAACTCGAAGCGGGGTCCGCCGCCCTCGCCCTCGCCGGGTGGAGCGGGCGACTGGGCGACGGTGATGTCGGTGCCGACGCCGTACACCGATTCGAGCACGGAGGCCTGCGCGGCCTTCACGCCCGAGGCGACGGAGTTGACGATGATGACGAGGGCGATCGCGAGCGCCATGCCGATGGCGATGATCGCCGTCTGCCTGCGGCGGCCGGCGAGTTCGCGCCGGAGGTACGTGAAGAACATGGGAGTCCTCGGGGTCGAAGGAGTCGGGTGGGCGGCGCCCTGCGGCGTCGACCGCGACGTTAGGCACGCGGGCTGTGGCCGGCCCATGGCGGGGCTATGACGCGGCTATGCCCGGTGCGGCGGAGGCGCGTGGCATCCGCACATGAAAGCCATAGGAAACCCATAGCGCGGTGCGGATACTGGAATCATGACCACGACTCCCGCCGCAGCGCCGAACCGTGCCCCCGCGATCGCCAAGGGCGACGGCTCGATGGTGCGGGTGCTCGTCGTCGATGACGAGCACTCGCTCACGGAACTGCTGAAGATGGCCCTGAAGTACGAGGGCTGGGACGTCCGCACGGCCGCCGACGGCATGTCGGCCGTGAAGATCGCCCGCGAGTTCCGCCCCGACGCGATCGTGCTCGACATCATGCTCCCCGACTTCGACGGACTCGAGGTGCTGCAGCGCGTGCGCGCCGAAGGCACCGAGACGCCCGTGCTCTTCCTCACCGCGAAGGACTCGCTCGACGACCGCATCGCGGGGCTCACTGCCGGCGGCGACGACTACGTCACGAAGCCGTTCAGCCTCGAGGAGGTCGTGGCGCGGCTCCGCGGGCTCATCCGCCGGTCGACGCTCACCCTCGCGCAGTCGAAGGACCCGGTGCTCGCCGTCGGCGACCTCACCCTCGACGAGGACAGCTACGAGGTCGCCCGCGGCGGCGAGCTCATCGAGCTGACCGCGACCGAGTTCGAGTTGCTGCGCTTCCTCATGCGCAACCCCCGCAGGGTGCTCTCGAAGGCGCAGATCCTCGACCGGGTGTGGTCGTACGACTTCGGCGGCAAGGAGTCGGTCGTCGAGCTCTACATCTCGTACCTCCGCAAGAAGATCGATGCCGGTCGCGAGCCGATGATCCACACGGTGCGCGGCGCCGGCTACATGATCAAGGCCGCCGGATGACGAAGCCGGGCGACCCGGGGCACGCCGCCGCGTCGCGCGAGGCGCGCACGGCGACGGGCGCGGTCGCGACGGGTTCGCTCGCGACGACCGGGCACGATGCGGGCGGTGCGGATGCCACGCGCCGCGGCCGCCCGTGGACCCTCCGCCGCCGGCTCCTCGTCATCGTCGCGTCGCTGCTCGTCGCCGTGAGCGCCGTCGTCGGTGTGGTGAGCGTCGCGGTGTTCCACAGCTCCTCGGTCGCGCGACTCGACGCGAACCTCGATTCGACGATCTCGCGCGCGAACCTCGCGATCTCGGGCCAGCCGCCCGGGTTCCCCGGCGACCCCTCTGCGGCGCCCTCGCTCGTGCTCAACATCCCCGGCCAGGAGGCGGGCACCCTCGCCGCCCTGGTCCCCGCCGACGGCGAGACACGGGCCGGCTACATCACCGAGGGCGGCCGGGTGCTCGACCTGCCCGCCGAGCTCGCCGACGTGCTCGCCCACGTGCCGACCGACGGCGAACCCCACTCGATCCGGGTCGGCGAGCTCGGCGACTACCGCGCGCTCGCCCTCGAGCAGACCGAGTGGAACGGCGTGCGGATCGTGCTGGCGCTGCCGCTCGCCGAAGTGAACGCCGACAGCTCGCAACTCGCGCTGACCATCACGATCGTCGCGCTCGCGGGTCTCGTCATCGCCCTCGGGCTCGGCACGATCATCGTCGCCCGCGCTCTCAGCCCGCTCGAACGCGTGACCGAGACCGCGCAGCGCGTCTCCGAGCTGCCGCTCGACCGGGGCGACGTCGCGCTCGCCGAACGGGTCGACGTCGCCGACGACGGCACCGAGGTCGGCCGGCTCGGCTCGGCGTTCAACCGCATGCTCGGGCACGTGGCATCCGCCCTCACCGCCCGCGAGGAGAGCGAGCAGAAGGTGCGCCGCTTCGTGGCCGACGCCTCGCACGAACTGCGCACCCCGCTCGCCTCGATCCGCGGCTACGCCGAGCTCACGCGCCTGCACGGCGGGCAGCTGCCCGACGACGTCGTGCACGCACTCGGCCGCATCGAGTCCGAGTCGGTGCGCATGACCGAGCTCGTGGAGGACCTGCTGCTCCTCGCCCGCCTCGACGAGGGGCGCGAACTCGTGCACTCCCGCGTCGATCTGCGCACGATCGTGGTCGACGCGGTCGGCGACGCGCAGGCCGCCGGCCCCGACCACGAGTGGTCGGTCGACGCGCCCGACGGCGCCGTCGAGGTGCTCGGCGACGACGCCAGGCTGCGCCAGGTGCTCACGAACCTGCTCGGGAACGCGCGCGTGCACACGCCCGCCGGCACCGAGGTCACCGCGAAGCTGCGGGTGCGCGGCGACCGGGCACGGCTCGAGGTCGTCGACGACGGCCCCGGCATCGACGAGACCGTGCGCGCGACGATGTTCGAACGATTCGCACGCGGGGATGCCTCGCGCTCGCGCCGCGCCGGATCGACCGGTCTCGGCCTCGCCATCGTGCGCGCCGTCGTCGAGGCCCACCACGGCACGGTCGAGGTCGAGAGCCGCCCCGGCCGCACGGTCTTCACCGTCGAGCTGCCGCTCGCCGCGGCCGCAGCGCCCGCACCGGCGCCGACGTCGGCCGCCGCGGGCGCCGAGTAGGCAGCGGCGCGGGCGCCTGCCCGCGGTTCGACACCGGTTCGCCCGCCCGCGGTTCGACACCGGTTCGCCCGCCCACGCCTCACACTTCTCAGGATGAGCGGGTCGATGCCCTCGAATGGGGCGCCATCGGGGCGCTCGTCCTGAATACGGCGGTGCAGGTTCGGCGCCTCGGGCACGCGCTCGGAGAGTGGGCGACTCCGCGGGCGTCTGGCGTGTCGCGCTCGCGCGCCCGTAGCGTGTGGAGCAGTCACGGGGCGGTGGCTCCGCGTCGACGCGCGGGTGGTGGCCTCCGCCTCGGCTGGAGCGAAGGAGCATCCGCATGATCAGAGCGGTACCTACCACCGCAGGACGGCGACGCGAACGACGCGTCGCCGTCGCTTTCGCCGCCGCACTCGCCTGCGCGGGCGTCGCCGTCGCGGGCCCGGCGTACGCGAGCCCCGACCCCGCCGAGCCGGTCTTCGTCGACGGTCTCTCGCAGGCCGTCTTCACGAAGAACTCGGCCGAGTGGGTCAACGAGGAGGCGTGGGTCGAGAGCGAGGTCGACTCCGACCGCGACGGAATGCCCGATCTCGTGCACATCGACGTGAGCCGGGTGCCCGAGACCGAGACGACGGGCCTCCAGGTGCCGGTGCTCATGGAGCTGAGCCCCTACTACGCCGGTGGTTCGCAGGTCACGAACTGGTCGGTCGACCACGAGATCGGCGACCCGCCGAGCGAGAAGGAGCCGTGGCCCGCCTACGTGCCGGGCAACCGCACGAGCCCGACGATCTCGCGTTCGCTCGAGAACACGTGGGTGCCGCGGGGCTACGCGGTCGTGCACGCCGAGGGCTTCGGCAGCGGCTGGTCGGAGGGCTGCCCGACCTCGGGCGGTGCGAACGAGTCGCTCGCGGGCAAGGCCGTCGTCGACTGGCTCAACGGCCGGGCGACCGCGTACACGAGCCCCGAGCGCACCACCGAGGTCACCGCCGACTGGACGACCGGGCGCGTCGGCATGATCGGCACCTCGTACAACGGCACCCTGCCGATCGGGGTCGCCTCGACGGGGGTCGAGGGCCTCGAGGCGATCGTGCCGGTGTCGGCGATCTCGAACTGGTACGACTACTACCGGGCGAACGGCGCCGTGCGCGCGCCGGGCGGCTACCAGGGCGAAGACCTCGACGTCCTCGCCGACTACGTCTACACCCGGTTCGACCAGGAGATCTGCCAGCCGATCATCGACGAGCTGCGGGCGAACCAGGACCGCGTCACCGGTGACGAGAGCGCCTTCTGGGCGGAGCGCGACTACCTCGCGAACGCCGACCGCATCGAGGCCGCGACGCTCGTCGCACACGGCCTCAACGACTGGAACGTCATGACGAAGAACGCCGCCGACCTCTACGAGGCGCTCAAGGCGAACGACGTGCCGCACCAGATCTACCTGCACCAGGGCGGCCACGGCGGCAACCCGAACGACACCCTGCTGAACCGTTGGTTCACGCGCTACCTCTACGACGTCGAGAACGGGGTCGAGGCGCTGCCGAAGGCGTACGTCGTGCGCGAGGACCGCACCCTCACCGAGTACGCCGAGTGGCCCGACCCCGCGATGTCGGAGGTCAAGCTGAAGCTCGGCGGCGCAGGCCAGGCCGACGGGGTGGGCACGCTCGCGGTCTCGCGCTCGGGCATCAAGGCGAACGAAGACCTGGTGGATGACGCGAGCCTCCTCGCCGCGGACCTCGCCGCCGCGGCGTCGTCGCCGAACCGGCTCGCCTACCGCACCGAGGTGCTCGGCGAATCGATGCGCCTCTCGGGCACGCCGTCGGTGTCGCTGCGCCTCTCGGTCGACCGGCCGAAGGCGAACCTCACGGCACTCCTCGTCGAGTACCCGACGACCGGGGCGCCGAAGATCATCACCCGCGGGTGGATGGACGTCGAGAACCGGAACTCCGCTGCGGTGACCGACCCGATCACGCCCGGCCGCGCGTACGACTTCGCGTTCGAGCTCGAGCCCAAGGACTACGTGTTCGCTGCGGGCTCGCAGATCGGCCTCGTGGTGCTCTCGAGCGACCACGAGTACACGGTGCGACCGGCGCCCGGCACGACGCTGACGCTCGACCCGTCGAAGTCGACGGTGCACCTGCCGCTCGTCGGCGGCATGGGGGCGCTGCAGCAGTCGCTGCACGCCGGCTGACCCCGGCGACCACTCCGCTGGTCGAGGAGCGCCGGCGCGCAGCGACGACGCGTCTCGAGACCCGTCGCCAGGTCTCGAGACGCGTCCGACTGCGTCGGGCGTTCCTCGACCACCGGTGGGCGCTGCTCGACCGCCGCTCGGCGGGCTACGCCTCCGCGAGCCCGCCGAGCATCTCGGCGAAGAGTTCGAGCTCGCCGACCGAGCGTTCGCGGAGCACCGCGTGCAGGCGCGACTGGTTGCGCGCCCGCACCGCGGTGATGCGTTCGACGGCGAGGGGCGTCGGCAGGATCACGCGCACCCGCCCGTCGCGCTCGTCGGGGCGGCTCTCGACGAGCCCGACCTCCTCGAGCATGCGGATCTGCCGGCTCACGACGCTCTTGTCCATGTCGAAGAGCTCGGTGAGGACGTGCGCGTTCGTCGAGCCGAGCCGCACCACTGTCGCGAGCAGCTTGTACCCGGCAGGGTTCAGCTCGGGGTGGATCTGCTGCGCCGCCTCCTTCCACACCGTGCGGGCGCGGCCGAACACGAAGGAGAGCTGCTCCTCCACGTGGGCGATCGCCTCGTCGACAGTGGGTTCGACGGCGGGGGCGGTGGGCTCGGTCACGACGCTCATGCTACTTGCGGGCTCCTGAGGCCTCGGCCCCTGCCTCGAGGTCGGATGCCTCGTCGCGGCGGCCGCTCGTGGCATCCGACCCGTCGACGAGCTGGATCGAGGAGGTGACCGGCGCAGCGATCTCGGCCTCGGCGAGGTCGATCGCGACCTGCTCGGCCTCTTCGGCCAGGCTCTGCGCGGCGTTCTTCGTCGACAGCGGCTTGTTCGGCAGGAACGCGATCGCGATCAGGCTGACGACCGCGAGCGGCACGGCGATCCAGAAGACGTCGGCGATGCCCTGGCCGTACGAGCCCTCGACGATGACGCGGATCGTGTCGGGCAGCTCGGAGACCTTCGGCAGGCTGCCGCTCGCGAGCGACTGCAGCGCCTCGCCCTCCTCGGGCGAGGTGGGGGTGAACTTCGAGAGCCCGTCGGTGATGTGCGCCGTCACCTGGGTGGCGAGCACCGAGCCCATGATCGTCACGCCGATGGTGCCGGCGATCGAGCGGAAGAAGTTCACGTTCGAGCTCGCCGCACCGAGCTGCGAGGCGGGGGTGTCGTTCTGCACGATGAGGGTGAGGTTCTGCATGACCATGCCGAGACCGGCGCCGAGCACGAACATGTAGACCGACACGAGGGTGAAGTCGGTGTCGTAGTGGAGCGTCGTCATGAGGCTCACGCCGGCGAGCGCCAGCGCGGAGCCGAGGAGCATCCACCCCTTCCACTTGCCGAAGCGGCTAACGAGCGCGCCGACGCCGATCGAGGCGCCCATCTGGCCGACGATCATCGGGATCGTCATGAGGCCCGACTCGGTCGGGGTCGCGCCGCGCGCGAGCTGGAAGTACTGCGCGAGGAACACGCTCGTCGCGAACATCGCCACGCCGATCGAGATCGAGGCGATGACCGAGAGGGTGAAGGTGCGGTTCGTGAAGAGGCTCATCGGCACGATCGGCTCCTCGACGAGGAACTCGGTGACGATGAAGCCGATGATCGCGGCGGCCGAGACGCCGATGATCGCGAAGCTCTCGAGCGAGTTCCACTCGAACTGGTTGCCGCCCATCGACACCCAGATGAGGAGGAGCGAGACGCCGACGGTGAGGAGGATCGCGCCGAGGTAGTCGATCTTCACGCGCTCGCGGTTCGGCTTCGGGAGGTGGAGCGTCCGCTGGATGAGGATGATCGCGAGGACGGCGAAGGGCACGCCGATGAAGAAGTTCGCGCGCCAGCCGAAGGCGTCGGTGATGACGCCGCCGAGCAGCGGCCCGCCGATCGTGGCGAGCGCCATGATGCCGCCGACGACGCCCATGTACTTACCGCGCTCGCGCGGCGAGATGATGAGGGCGACGGCGATCATCACGAGCGACATGAGGCCGCCGGCGCCGAGGCCCTGCACGACGCGCACGGCGATGAGCATGCCGGTCGACTGCGAGAAGCCGGCGACGACGGTGCCGACGACGAAGAGGCCGAGCGCGATCTGCAGCAGCATCTTGCGGTCGAGGAGGTCGGCGAGCTTGCCCCAGATCGGGGTGGAGACCGCGGTCGCGAGGAGGCTCGCGGTGATGACCCAGGTGTAGGCGGACTGGTCGCCGCCGAGGTCGGCGATGATGACGGGCATCGAGGTCGACACGACCGTGCCCGAGAGCACGGCGACGAACATGCCCATGATGAGGCCCGAGAGGGCGGTGAAGACCTGGCGAGGCGTACGTGTCGTCTCGAGGTCGTTCGGAAGCGTGGAGGTCACAGAGGTTCCTTGCATAAGTAGTTGATCGACGTCAACTATAGAGAAAGTCGTTGCATTCGTCAACTGTCGACGTCTGTCAACTATTCCCTCGATGCGCGCCGGAGTTCGGACGCGGCGCGGATTTGGCGGAGCGCGTGGCATCCGTTACTCTTGACGGAGCCGAAGACCGCTGGTTGTCGTGCGCGCCTCGTGAAAGCGAAGCGAATGCGACCGAAGTCTTGCGAAAGCAAGGGCCCGCGCAGGTGTGACGAAGACTTTCCGGGTGATCCGGGCCGAGCTCCGCGCAACTGCGCCGGAGCTTTTTTCTTTCTCCCCATTGCTTCCAGCGCTCCAGGCCGTGCATCGCCTCCGCGATGCACGTTGAATTCACAAGGAGTGGCCATGGCGAACAAGGAAGCCTCGGTTGCCGAACTCACGAACCTGTTCGAGAGCTCCGCTGCCGTTCTGCTGACCGAATACCGCGGCCTGACGGTTGCCCAGCTCAAGCAGCTGCGCAACAGCATCCGTCAGGACGCGAGCTACGCCGTGGTGAAGAACACGCTGACCAAGATCGCCGCGAACAACGCGGGGATCACGACGCTGGACGCCGACCTCAACGGTCCGTCCGCCGTCGCCTTCGTGCATGGTGACTTCGTCGCCACCGCCAAGGCCGTGCGTGACTTCGCCAAGGCGAACCCGAATCTTGTGATCAAGGGCGGCGTCTTCGAGGGCAAGACCCTCGACGCCGACGAGGTCAACAAGTACGCCTCGCTCGAGAGCCGTGAGGTTCTGCTTGCGAAGGCAGCGGGCATGATGAAGGCGACGATGGGCAAGGCTGCCGCCACCATCGACGCGCTTCGCGAAAAGCTGGAGACCGCCGAGGCCGCGTAAGCGCCCGACGGACTCGTTCTACAAACCCCACCTATTAGGAGAAACATCATGGCGAAGCTCACCACCGAAGAGCTGCTCGAGCAGTTCGCTGGTCTCACGCTTGTCGAGCTCAGCGAGTTCGTGAAGGCGTTCGAGGAGAAGTTCGAAGTCACCGCGGCCGCCCCGGTCGCCGTTGCCGGCGCTGCCGGTGGCGCGGGTGCCGAAGAGGTCGAGGAGAAGGACTCCTTCGACGTCATCCTCGAGGCTGCCGGCGACAAGAAGATCCAGGTCATCAAGGTCGTCCGCGAGCTCACCTCGCTCGGCCTCGGCGAGGCCAAGGCCGTCGTCGACGGTGCTCCCAAGGCCGTCCTCGAGGGCGCCAACAAGGAGACCGCGGACAAGGCGAAGGAGGCCCTCGAGGCCGCCGGCGCCACCGTCACCCTCAAGTAATCCCGTGCGCCGGTTCCCGGCGCTCGCGGCTTGAGGTGACCTGCGTCACCAAGCACACGGATGCCCCGTGGTCGTTCATCGGCCACGGGGCATCCGTCGTCTCGGGGCATCCCTCGTCCTCTCGGGCGGACCCTGCTTGCATAGCCATGCTATATAGTTGGGCTATGCAAACCTCCGAACTGATCGGCGACCTCGTCGCGGTCAACCATCGGCTCACGCGCCTCGCCGCCTCCGCGACCGACAACACCGAGTCGCCCGCCGTCTGGCGCACCCTCAGCGTGCTGCGCGACCTCGGCCCCATGCGCCTCGGCGAGCTCGCCCGCGTCAGCCGGGTCAGCCAGCCCACCATGACGAAGCTCGTGCACGCCCTCGACGAGCGCGGCTGGGTGCGCCGCATCGCCGACGAGCACGACGCCCGCGCCTGGCTCATCTCCGCCGACCCCCGCGGTCTCGCCGCGCTCACCGCCTGGCGCGACGAGCTCGCGGGCGCCATGGCGCCCTACTTCGACGACCTCACGGGCGACGAGCGCGAGACGCTCGCCCGCGCCGTCGCGATCGTGCGCTCCCGCATGGAGCGCGCCGACGACGCCGCCCGCACGGGAGCGATCGCGTGAGCGCGAAGGCCGGCCACGCGGCATCCGCTTCGATCCTGCGACAGCCGAAAGCCGTCTGGGCCGTCGCGTTCGCCTGCGTGATCGCATTCATGGGCATCGGGCTCGTCGACCCGATCCTGCCCGCGATCGCCGAGAGCCTCGAGGCGACGCCCACCGAGACCGAGATGCTCTTCACGAGCTACCTGCTCATCACCGGGCTCGCGATGCTCGTCACGAGCTGGTTGTCCAGCCGCATCGGGGCGAAGAAGACGCTGCTCATCGGGCTCGCCCTCATCGTCGTGTTCGCGGCGGCCGCGGGGCTCTCGCAGAACGTCGAGTCGATCATCGGGTTCCGCGCGGGTTGGGGGCTCGGCAACGCGCTCTTCATCTCGACGGCACTCGCGACGATCGTCGGCGCCGCGTCGGGCGGCACGGCGTCGGCGATCATCCTCTACGAGGCGGCCCTCGGGCTCGGCATCGCGATCGGGCCGCTGCTCGGCGGGCTGCTCGGTCACGTCAGCTGGCGCGGGCCGTTCTTCGGAACCGCGGTGCTCATGGCGATCGGGTTCATCGCGATCGTCGTCTTCCTGCGAGACGATGTGGATGCCTCGGGCGGCATGCGTCCCGAACCCACGCGGCTGTCGGCGCCGCTGCGCGCACTGCGACAGCCCGCGCTCGCGGTGCTCGCGGCCGCCGCGCTGTTCTACAACATCGGCTTCTTCGTGCTGCTCGCGTACTCGCCGTTCCCGCTCGGCTTCGACGCGCTCGGCCTCGGGTTCACCTTCTTCGGCTGGGGTCTCGCGCTCGCGATCACCTCGGTGTTCGTCGCGCCGCTGCTGACGGCGCGGATGCCGCGCACCCGTGTTCTGCAGATCGCACTGCCCCTGCTCTCGCTTGACCTGGTCGCTGCGGGGCTCTTCATCGACACCCCCGCGGCGCTCGTCGCGTGCATCGTGGTCGGCGGGCTCGTGCTCGGCGTGCTCAACACGGTGCTCACCGAGTGCGTGATGGAGGCCACCGACCTGCAGCGCTCGGTCGCGTCGAGCGCCTACTCGGCCGTGCGGTTCCTCGGCGGGGCGATCGCCCCGCCCGCCGCGGCCGAACTCGCGCACCTCATCTCGCCCGACGCCCCGTACTACGCCGCGGCGATCTCGGTCGCGCTCGCGCTCGTGATCGTCGTCGCGGGGCACCGTGCGCTGCGCCGGGTCGATCGGGTCGAGGAGGAGCCCGAGGCATCCCTCACGGAGGCGGAGGCGATCACCGTGGGCGACGCCGCCTGAGGCCGCGCCGCGTCATGCCTCGCCGTCGACGGCGATCCGCCGGCGCCGGATCGAGTGGGCGGAGATGAACCTTCGCGGCGACAAATGGGTGCATATCCGCCCACTCGATCTGCGGTGGGCGGTCGGCGTCAGGCGCGGGGCGGCGCCGTGGTGCTCGAGCGGACGACCAGGCGAGTCGGCAGCGGAGCGCCCGAATCGGGCAGCGGGTCGGCGACCTCGCCCGCGTCGAGCAGGCGCAGAACGGCCTCGACGGCGAGGCGGCCCTGCTCGCCGGGCGACTGCTCGACCGTCGTGAGGCCGAACATCTCGGCGTACTCGTGCCCGTCGACGCCGATGACCGAGAGGTCGCCCGGCACCGCGATGCCGAGCCGCTCGGCGGCGATCATCGCGCCGAACGCCATCTCGTCGGACGCCGCGAACAGTGCCGTCGGCCGGGGGCCGGGTCGTCCGAGGAGCTGCAACGCACCGGTGCATCCGGCGGGCATCGTCGTGTCGGCCTCGACGACGTGCCCATCGCCGGGGGCGAGCCCGTTGGACGCGAGGGCGTCGAGGTAGCCGCGGAGCCGCTCGCCCTGCACGCTGCCGGGGCTCGTCGCGGCGTCGGGGCCGGCGAGATGGGCGATGCGCGTGTGGCCGAGCGCGAGCAGGTGCTCGGTGGCGAGCGTGCCGACGGCGTGATCGTCGATCGCGAGCCGGGCGTCGACCGCGCCGCGCCCGCCGAGGCAGACGAGCGGCTTGCCGCTGCCGGCGAGCCCTGCGGCCTCGTGCTCGGCGAGGTCGACGCCGACCGCGATGACCGCGTCGACGCGCTTGCGCGCGAGGAAGAACCCGAAGACGCGCTCGCGTTCGGGGCCGTCGTCGCCGACGTTGTAGAGGGTGAGGTCGTACCCCGCCGCGAGCAGGGCGCGTTCGATGCCCTCGAGCACCTCGCCGAAGAACCACCGGTTCACGATCGGGATGACGACGCCGACGTTCTTGGTGCGGCCGGTCACGAGGCTCGCGGCCGCGGGCGAGGCGATGTAGCCGATCTCGGATGCCGCGGCCTCGACCCGCCTGCGGGTCTCGTCGGCGACGTGGCCGGCCCCCGAGAGCGCGCGCGACGCGGTCGCCTTCGACACGCCCGCGAGGCGTGCGACGTCACCGATCGCCGGCATCCGCAACCCCCTCCGTCGGGCAGTACCGGTGATGAGCATATAGCGTCGGAGCGCACCGCGCTGGAACCGTTTCCGGAGCAGATCCGGGCAGCGGCGGCCACGTGGCATCCGACCTAGATGGGAGCGCTCTCAGCCCGAATTCGCAGCACCCGCCATCGCGTCGCCGACGGAGACGCATTCGTGACCATGGCCCCCTTGCCGACGCTGGCACGGCTGGCCTAGCGTGGTGACTGGAACCGGTCTCGGCTCCGCCCTGCACCACACTCAATGAGGAGAAGACATGAGATTCACACGGCATCGCCGTCTGATGGTCCCCGTCGTGGTGGCCGCAGCGGTCGGGCTCACGCTCACGGCTTGCACGGGCGACGTCGCGAACGACGAAGCGGCCGACGTCGACTGCGGGCCCTACGAGAGCTACGGCACCTTCGACGACGGCACCGAGGTCGACGTCTACGGCACCATCCTCGATCCCGAGGCCGAACTGCTGAACCAGTCGTGGGCCGACTTCGAGAGCTGCACCGGCATCGACATCGTCTACGAGGGCAGCGACCAGTACGAGGAGCAGCTCAACGTGCGCATCGAGGGCGGCAACCCGCCCGACCTCGGCATCACGCCGCAGCCCGGTCTCATCGCCCGCCTCGCCGAACAGGGCGACCTCCTCCCGGCTCCGCAGTCGGTCGCCGACAACGTGGCCGAGTACTGGTCGGAGGACTGGGCGGCGTACGGCACCGTCGACGGCACGCTCTACGGCGCACCCCTCATGGCGAACATCAAGGGCTGGATCTGGTATTCGCCGACGCTGTTCGAGGAGAACGGCTGGGCGGTCCCCGAGACGCTCGACGAGCTCGAGACGCTGACCGCTGACATCGCCGCTTCGGGCGCGGTCGACAAGCCCTGGTGCGTCGGTTTCGCCTCGGGCGCGGCGACCGGTTGGCCCGGCACCGACTGGGTGGAGGACTTCGTGCTCCGCCAGCAGGGCGCCGACGTCTACGACCAGTGGACCACGCACGAGATCCCGTTCAACGACCCCAAGATCGCTGAGGCGTTCGACTCGGTCGGTGTGTACCTCCGTGACGACGCCAACGTGAACGGCGGCCTCGGCGACGTGCGCTCGATCGCGACGACCGACTTCGGCGACGCGGGCCTGCCCATCATGGACAACGCGTGCGCGATGCACCACCAGGCCTCGTTCTACGAGGGCTTCTGGCCCGAGGGCACCACGGTCGCCGAAGACGGCGACGTGTGGGCGTTCATGCTCCCGGGCACCGAGGCCGGCGCCAACGCGGTCACGGGCGGTGGCGAGATCGTCGCGGCGTTCGCCGACACCGACGAGGTCGTCGCCGTGCAGACCTTCCTGTCGAGCCCCGAGTGGGCGAACTCGCGGGTCAGCCTCGGCGGCGTGATCAGCGCGAACACGGGGCTCGACCCCGAGAACGCGGGCAGCGAGATCCTGAAGGCCTCGGTCGAACTCCTCCAGGACCCGAACACCACCTTCCGCTTCGACGGCTCCGACGTGATGCCGGCCGCGGTGGGCTCGGGCTCCTTCTGGACGGGCATGGTCGACTGGGTCGGCGGTAAGAGCACTGCCGACACGCTCGACTTCATCGAGGCCAGCTGGCCGCAGTGACGGAAGCCTCGGGGCCGCGCCGCGCGCGGCCCCGAGGTCTCCCGACCCCACCCTGCCGCGCGGTGCGCCCGCTCGTCTGATTCTCCCTGCGATCGGAGGCCCCCGACGTGACCACAGCCGACCTCATCGGCAAGATCTTCCAGATCCTTCTCGGGCTCGCGATCTTCGCGGCCGTCATCGGACTGATCCTGTTCCTCATCGACCGGGCGCCCAAGCGCGGTCGCGACTGGTACCAGCTCGTCCTGTTCCTCGCCCCCGCGTGCCTGCTGCTCGCGGTCGGCCTGCTCTATCCGGCGGTGCGCACGGCGTTCACCTCGTTCACGAACCGCGCCGGCGAGTTCATCGGCTTCGACAACTACGTGTGGATGTTCACGCAGCCCGAGGCGTTGCTGACGCTCGGCAACACCGTGCTCTGGGTGGTGCTCGTGCCGACGCTCGCGACCGGCATCGGCCTCGCCTACGCCGTGTTCATCGACCGCTCGCGCGGCGAACGCGTCTACAAGTCGCTCGTGTTCATGCCCGTCGCGATCTCCTTCGTCGGCGCCGGCATCATCTGGAAGTTCATCTACGAGTACCGGCCGTCGAGCCGCCCGCAGATCGGACTGCTCAACCAGGTCGTGATCTGGTTCGGCGGCGAGCCGGTGCTGTGGCTCCAGGAGCCGTTCGTCAACACCCTGCTGCTCATCGTCGTGATGATCTGGGTGCAGACCGGCTTCGCGGTGGTGGTGCTCTCGGCGTCGATCAAGGGCATTCCGGCCGAGCAGCTCGAGGCGGCCGAGCTCGACGGTGCGACGAACTGGCAGCGGTTCCGCAATGTGACGCTGCCCGGCATCCGCGGCGGACTCGTCGTCGTGGTCACGACGATCACGATCGCGACGCTCAAGGTCTTCGACATCGTGCGCGTCATGACGGGCGGCAATTTCAACACGAGCGTGATCGCCAACGAGATGTACACGCAGGCGTTCCGGGCGGCCGAGCCGGGCCGCGGCGCCGCGCTCGCGCTCGTGCTGTTCCTCCTCGTGGTGCCGGTCGTCGTCTACAACATCCGCGTGTACCGCAAGCAGAAGGAGATCCGATGAGCCAGACCACCGGATCGACCGACAAGGCGACCGCGAAGGAGCTCGCGGCCGCCGCCCGCCGCGGCTACAACCTCGACGGCACGAAGGCGACGCGGGTGAAGCGCCGGCTGACCTCGCGCCCCGCGACGGTGTTCGCCATTCTCATCACCGTGCTGTGGACGCTGCCCACCTTCGGCCTGCTCGTCTCCTCGTTCCGCCCGGCGGAGCTCATCAACACGACCGGCTGGTGGACGGTCTTCGAGAACTGGGGCTGGACGCTCGACAACTACAGCGAGGTGCTGCTGTCGGCGTCGTCGAGCGCGCCGCAGCTCGGCTCGTACTTCGTGAACTCGCTCGCGATCACGATCCCCGTCGTGGTGTTCGCGACGGTGCTGGCCGCGATGGCGGCGTACGCGCTCGCGTGGATCAAGTTCCCGTTCGCGGAGTGGGTGTTCATCATCATCTTCGCGCTCCAGATCGTGCCGCTGCAGATGGCCCTCATCCCGCTGCTGCAGATCTTCACCTCGACGCTGAAGCCCGCGCAGGAGTGGATCCACGACCTCGTCCCGATCATCCCCGATGAGACCTACGTGCAGGTGTGGATCGCGCACACCATCTTCGGCCTGCCGCTCGCGATCTTCCTGCTGCACAACTTCATCTCCGAGATCCCGCGCGAGCTCATGGAGGCGGCCCGCGTCGACGGCGCCACGCACGGGCAGATCTTCCTCCGCATCGTCGTGCCGCTCTCGGTGCCGATCCTCGCCTCCTTCGCGATCTTCCAGTTCCTCTGGGTGTGGAACGACCTGCTCGTCGCGCTCGTGTTCTCCGGCGGCACGGCCGACGTCGCCCCGCTCACGCAGCGGCTCGCCGAGCTCGCGGGGCAGCGCGGGCAGACCTGGCAGCGCCTCACGGCCGCGGCCTTCATCTCGCTCATCGTGCCGCTCATCGTCTTCTTCAGCCTGCAGCGCTACTTCGTACGCGGCCTGCTCGCCGGTTCGTCGAAGGGCTGAGCGCCGAACGCGAACCGGGCGGATGCCACAGGGCCGGCCCCGTGGCATCCGCCCAGGCCGTGCGCCCGCGGCGAACCGCGGCGGCACCGGGGGAGGGCGGCCGTAGGGTTGGCGCATGAGCATGCATTCGACCGCACCCGGAGGCCAGTCGGGGCGCATGGGCAAGCCGCGCACGCGGATCGCCTCGTCGGATGAGGCGGCGCAGCGCGCGGCGAACGCCGAGGCGCCGAAGATCCCGCACCTGCTGAGCCGCATCGCAGAGCTCTTCGCCCCGCACAGGGCGGCGCTCATCACGACGGTCGTGCTCGTGCTCGTCGGGGCGGCGCTCAGCGTCATCCCGCCGCTCCTCACGCAGCGCGCGTTCGACGACGGGCTGTTCCCGAGCGGCGCGGGCGGCGAGGCATCCCCGCCGAACCTGCCGGTGCTCACCTCGCTCGTGGTCGCGATGATCGCCGTGTTCGTCGTGTCGGCGCTGCTCGGCGTCTGGCAGACGTGGCTGACCTCGACGATCGGCAACAAGGTGATGGGTGCGCTCAGGGTGCGCCTGTTCAGCCACCTGCAGGCGATGGAGCTCAGCTTCTTCACCCGCACGAAGACGGGCGTGATCCAGTCGCGCCTGCAGAACGACGTCGGCGGCGTCGCCGGGGTCCTCACGAACACGGTGTCGAGCGTGCTCGGCAACACGGTGACGGTGATCTCGGCGTTCATCGCGATGCTGCTGCTGAACTGGCAGCTCACGATCATCGCGCTCGTGCTCATGCCGTTCATGGTGATCGCGCAGCGCCGGGTCGGGCAGGTGCGGGCGCGCATCGCGGGCAAGACGCAGGAGTCGCTGTCGGAGATGACGGCGATCACGCAGGAGACGCTGAGCGTGTCGGGCATCCTGCTGTCGAAGAGCTTCACCCGGCAGCAGAGCGAGATCGAACGGTACGCCGACGAGAACCAGAACCAGATCGCGCTGCAGGTGAAGCAGCAGATGACGGGACAGTGGTTCTTCGCGATGGTGAACATCTTCATGTCGTCGATCCCGGCGATCGTCTACCTGGTGGCGGGCTGGCTCATCGCGGGCGGCACGGCGGGGCTCACCGCCGGCACCATCGTCGCGTTCACGACCGTGCAGGCACGGCTGCTCTTTCCGCTCATGGGGCTCATGCGGGTCGCGCTCGACCTGCAGACCTCGAGCGCGCTGTTCGCGCGCATCTTCGAGTACCTCGACCTGCGCCCGACGATCACGGATGCGCCGGACGCGCGCGAGGTGCCGGGCGGGCAGAGCGGGTCGCGGGGTCTCGAGACGAGTCCGACGTCGTCGGGCGCTCCTCGACCGGCGGGAGCGGAGGCGGGCGGGGCGCTCGGCCGCGTCGAGTTCGACGAGGTGTCGTTCCGCTACCCCGACGCCGACGGCGAGGCGCGACCCACGCTCGACGGGGTGAGCTTCACGATCGAGCCCGGCCAGTTCGCGGCGTTCGTCGGGCCGAGCGGCGCCGGCAAGACGACCGTGTCGTACCTCGTGCCGCGCCTCTACGAGGCGTCGTCGGGTGCGGTGCGCTTCGCCGGGGTCGACGTGCGCGAGCTGCGGCAGGAGTCGCTCATGTCGCACATCGGCATCGTGAGCCAGGAGACCTACCTGTTCCACGCGACGATCGCCGAGAACCTGCGGTACGCCAGGCCGGATGCCACGGACGCCGAGCTCGAGGCCGCGGCCAGGGCCGCGAACATCCACGACACGATCGCGTCGTTCCCCGAGGGGTACGACACCGTCGTCGGCGAACGCGGGTATCGGCTCTCGGGCGGCGAGAAGCAGCGCATCGCGATCGCGCGCGTGCTCCTGAAAGACCCGGCCGTGCTCGTGCTCGACGAGGCGACGAGCGCGCTCGACACGATCAGCGAGCGGGTCGTGCAGCAGGCGCTCGACGATGCGGCGCGCGGGCGCACGACGATCGCGATCGCGCACCGGCTCTCGACGGTGGTCGCGGCCGACGTCATCTTCGTCGTGGTCGCGGGGCGCATCGTCGAGCGGGGCACGCACGCCGAACTCGTCGGCGCCGGAGGCGTGTACGCCTCGCTGTACCGGCAGCAGGAGGAACGGCCGGTGCAGGGCGCCGGCGCGCTCGAAGCCTGATCCCGTTCGAATTCACCCTTGCGCCGAACGGGGGACGCCCCAATAGAGTGTGGAGCGTTATCTGCCGGGGGGCCAGAGGGGGCACACGTGTCGACGATCGAGACCGACATGCCCGCGACGGGGGACACAGCGGGTCCGCCGACACCCCCGCGGTCGGCACCGCCGGCGTCGACGGAGTCCCGATCGCGACGCGCACGCCAACGCCGCGTCGGCCTCAGCATCCAGTCGGAGCTGCTCATCATGCTGCTCGGCGTCAGCCTCGTCTCCTCGATCATCGTCGGCGTCATCGGCTTCGTGAGCGGCCGTGAGTCGCTCAAGGCGGCGGCGATCGACCAGCTGACCACGATCCGCGAGCTCAGGACGGGCGAACTCGAGCGGGTGATGACGGGCGTCCAGACCGGAGCCGCGCTCGACTCGCGCAACCTCAGCGCGCAGACCGCGTCGAAGGCGTTCAACGCGGGATGGGACGAACTGCAGGACGTCGCACTCAGCGCTGCCGAGGAGACCGAGCTCGAACAGTTCTACGACGAGGGGTTCATCCCACGGCTCGAGGAGGCGACGGGCGAGGACTTCGCGAGCGGCGGCTTCATCCCGGACTCGCCGGCCGGCCGGTACCTCCAGCTGCACTACACGGCGCCCTTCGACGGCGACTACGACGCCGCCTTCGAGCAGATGGACGCCGGCGACGGCAGCGCCTGGAGCGCGGCGCGCGCCCGGTTCCACGACTACTTCCAGCGGATCATCGCCGCCTCGGACTACGAGGACGTGCTGCTGCTCGACACCGCAGGCGACATCGTCTACTCGGCGTACGGCGGCGTCGACCTCGGCACGAACGTGCTCGACGGACCGTACGAGAACAGCCTGCTCGCCGGCGCCTACCGCGACGCGATGGCGTCGAACTCGGTGAACACCGTGGTCACGACGGACTACGAGCGCTATCAGCCCTCGCTCGGCGTGCCCTCGCTGTGGATCGTGTCGCCCGTCGGCAACGACGCGACCATCACCGGGGCGCTCGCGTACCAGATCCCGATGGACATCGTGAACGACGCGCTCACGGGTGACGAGCGCTGGAAGGAGCAGGGCCTCGGCGACACCGGCGAGATCTACGTGGTCGGCCGCGACCGGCTCATGCGCAGCATCTCGCGCACGCTCGTGGAGCACCCCGACGACTACGTCGCGGCCGTGACCTCGAACGGCACCCCGCCGAGTGTCGCCGAGCGCATCGTGGAGGTCGGCGGCACGGTGCTGCTGCAACCGATCGACTCGCCCGCGGTGGAGCGTGCGCTCGAGGGCGCGTCGGGAACGGACGAATCGATCGGCTACGCCGGGGCCGACGGCATCACGGCGTACACCCCGGTCGAGATCGACGGAGTGGACTGGGTCGCGGTCGCGCGGATCGACACCTCGGAGGCCTTCGCGCCGGTCGACGTGTTCACCCGGAACCTCGTCATCTCCACCCTCGCGATCCTGCTCGCGGTGAGCCTCCTGTCGATGCTGCTCGCCCAGGTGTTCACCCGGCCGGTGCGACGGCTCTCCGACGCGGTGCGCCGGGTCGCGGGCGGCGACCTCACGGTGCAGGTGCCCGCCGGCACCCGCGACGAGTTCGGCGACCTCGGCAACGCCTTCAACGACATGAGTTCGAGCCTGCGCATCAAGCAGGAGCTCATCGAGGAGCAGCGCGACGAGAATGAGCGGCTGCTGCACACGCTCATGCCCGAGACCGTCGCGAAGCGGTATCGCGACGGCGAGGAGACCATCGCCGAGGTGCATCAGGACGTCGCGGTCATCTTCGCCGAGCTCGTCGGATTCGACGACTACGCCTCGACGCTCGACGACGACGAGGAGCTCGGCCAGCTCAATGCGCTGATGCGGAGCTTCGACGAGGCGGCCGAGCGGGCCGGGGTCGAGAAGGTGCGCACGCTCCGCAACGGCTACCTCGCGAGCTCGGGGCTCATCGTGCCGCGCGTCGACAACGTGCGCCGGGCGGTCGACTTCGCGGTCGAGCTGCGCAGCGTGATCTCGCGCTTCAACGCGCAGCACGAGGCATCCGTCGAACTGCGCGCGGGCGTCTCGAGCGGTAGCGTCACGAGCGGTCTCGTCGGCCGGACCAGCCTCGCCTACGACCTGTGGGGCGACGCGGTGAACCTCGCCTACCGGGTGCGCGGGGTCACCGGCAGCCCGGGCATCTACGTCAGCCAGGCGGTGAAGGACCGGATGCTCGAGGGCGCGCGGATCGTGTCGGCCGGCACCATCGAGACGGCGAGCGGCGCCGAGACCGTCTGGCGGGTGGAGTAGCCGTGGAGGAGCTGTTCGGCTCGGGCTGGCTCGTCTGGGCGATCGTGCTCGCCCTCGGCGTGCCGCTCGTGCTCGTCGTCCTCACCGAGGTGCTCGGCTGGCTGACCCGGCGCGGCAGCGCGGCGGCGAAGCCCGTGCGGCTGCTGCGCAACTGGGTGGTGCCCGTCGCGGCCCTGTTCGGGCTCCTGATCTTCGCCGTGCAGTCGCCGGCCGACCAGGTCTGGGCGCGGGTGGTGGCGACCGTGCTCGGCTTCCTCGTCATCCTGCTCGTGCTCAGCGCACTCAACGTCGCCCTGTTCGCGAACGCGAAGCCGGGCAGCTGGCGCGAGCGGATCCCGTCGATCTTCGTCGACCTCGGCCGGCTCGTGCTCATCGTGGTCGGGCTCGCGATCCTCTTCTCCTGGGTGTGGAACGCCGACGTCGGCGGCCTGATCGCGGCCCTCGGCGTCACCTCGATCGTGATCGGACTTGCGCTGCAGAACGCGGTCGGCGGCATCATCTCGGGGCTCCTGCTGCTCTTCGAGCAGCCGTTCAAGCTCGGCGACTGGCTCGACGCGGCGGGGGTGCGCGGCCGGGTCGTCGAGGTGAACTGGCGGGCGGTGCACATCGACACCGGCGCGGGCGTGCAGATCGTGCCGAACTCCTCGCTCGCGGGAGCCTCGTTCACGAACCTCAGCCTGCCCACCGAGCTGCATCGGGCTGGCACCACCGTGGTGTTCTCGACCGACGACCCGCCGCACGAGGTCATCGAGCTGCTCGTCGAGGTCGCCGGCACGCTGCCGATGCGGATGCCCGGCGAGGCGCCGTCCGCACGGTACCTCGGCGCGGCGAAGTACGAGGTCGACGTGCCCGTGCAGGGCCCGGCCACGGCCGACGCCGCCGTCTCGCTGCTGCTCGCCTGGCTCTGGTACGCCGCCCGGCGGCGCGGGCTCTCGCTCGACGGCGACGCGAGCGACCCGATCGCCGAGCCCGAACGGCTCGACGAGGCCCTCGCACTGGTCGCCCCCGCGTTCCGGCTGAGCGCCGACGACCGGGCGCGACTCGCCCCGAGCTGCCGCCTCGAGCGGTACGGCGCCGGCGAGGTCGTGCAGCAGCCAGACCGCGTGCCCGATGTGATGCGGGTCGTCGTCGACGGCCGCCTCCGGCTGGCGGTCGTGACCGATCGCGGGGCCATCGAGTCGGGCGTCGCCGACGTCGGCGACTCGGTCGGCCAGACGGTGCTGACGCGCGAGCCGTCCTTCGTGCGCGCCACCGCCGCCGAGACCACGACGGTGCTCGTCATGCCGCTCGCGGTGATCGACGAGATCGTGCACTCGAACCCCGCGGTCGCCCGCGACATCGGCCAGGCGATCGAGACGCGTCGTCGCGCGGCGGCCGATGCGCTGGCCTCGGCGGGGATCGTGCGGGGGGCGCTCGACCGGCGCTGAATCACGACTTTCGCCGTGCCGCCACCGGGCACGGCAGCCGGGTCGCAGTAGCGTGGTCGACACGATGCCGAGGGGGAGAGACATGGCGGAACGGCTCGGCGGGGGCGGCGCACCGAGGAGTGCGCCGACGGACGCGAAGGCGCTCAACCGACGGGTCGTCGGGCTCGCGGCGGCGGGCGCCGTCGGCGGGTTCCTGTTCGGCTTCGACTCCTCGGTCGTGAACGGCGCGGTCGACGCGATCGAGCAGCAGTTCGGGCTCTCGGCGGCGGCCACGGGCTTCGCGATCGCGAGCGCGCTGCTCGGCTGCGCGATCGGTGCCGAGCTCGCGGGCCGGCTGGCCGACCGGTGGGGCCGCATCCCGGTGATGCTGCTCGGTTCGGTGCTGTTCCTCGTGTCGTCGATCGGGTCGGGGCTCGCCTTCGCCGGCTGGGACCTGACGATCTGGCGCATCATCGGCGGTGTCGGCATCGGCATCGCCTCGGTCGTTGCGCCCGCGTACATCGCCGAGATCTCACCGCGCAAGCAGCGCGGCAGGCTCGCGTCGCTGCAGCAGCTCGCGATCGTGTTCGGCATCTTCGCGGCGCTCCTCTCGGATGCGCTCTTCGCGACGGCGGCGGGCGGCGCGAGCGAGCCGTTCTGGTTCGGGCTCGAGGCCTGGCGGTGGATGTTCCTCGCCTGCATCGTGCCATCGGTGGTCTACGGCGTGCTCGCGCTGCGGCTTCCCGAGTCGCCGCGGTTCCTGATCAAGCAGGGCAAGGAGGACATCGCGCGCGGGGTGCTGGCGCAGATCCAGCCGGCCGACGAGATCGACCGTTCCGTGCGCGAGATCCACGACTCGATCGCGAACGACCAGCTCGCGAACCGCAAGGGCGCGCTCCGCGGCCCCGTGCTCGGGCTGCGGCCGATCGTGTGGATCGGCATCCTGCTGTCCGTGTTCCAGCAGTTCGTCGGCATCAACGTGATCTTCTACTACTCCACGACGCTGTGGAGCGCGGTCGGCTTCGACGAGTCGAACTCGCTGCTCATCAGCGTGCTCACCTCGGTGACGAACATCGCCGTGACCTTCGTCGCGATCGCGCTCGTCGACCGGGTCGGCCGGCGCCCGCTGCTGCTCGTCGGCTCGGTGGGCATGACCCTGTCGCTCGCGACGATGGCGGTCGCGTTCGGCAACTCGGTGACGGTCGACGGCGAACTCAGCCTGCCGGGGGCGTGGGGGCCGGTCGCGCTCGTCGCGGCGAACCTCTTCGTCGTCGCGTTCGGCTTCTCGTGGGGCCCGCTCGTGTGGGTGCTGCTCGGCGAGATCTTCCCGAACAGCATCCGGGCGCGGGCGCTCGGGCTCGCGGCGGCCGCGCAGTGGATCGCGAACTTCCTCGTCACGGTGAGCTTCCCGGTGATGAGCGACTTCTCGCTCGTGTTCACCTACGGCATGTACGCGACATTCGCGGCGCTGTCGTTCTTCTTCGTGCTCACGAAGGTGCCCGAGACGAACGGCATGTCGCTCGAGCAGTCGGAGACGCTGTTCCCGCCGAAGGGTTCGGCGAAACGGCAGCAGCCCGCGGTCGAGTGATTCCGGTGGTCGAGGAGCGCCCGACGCAGTCGGACGCGTCTCGAGACCAGGTGCGGTGGTCTCGAGACGCGTGCTCCTTCGTCGCTCGCTCCTCGACCGGCGGGGTGGGGCTCGCTACTCGACCGACGAGGGGGCGCCGCGCTCGGCGAGCATCGACTCCATGAGTTCGATCTCGCTCGTCTGACTGTCGACGATCGACTGCGCGAGCGCGACGACGACCTCCGTCGAGGAGCGGTCGAGGACGGCCTCGGCCATGTCGACCGCGCCCTGATGGTGGGCGATCATGAGCTCGAGGAAGCGGACCTCGGCGTCGACGCCGTCGAGCGTACGGAGTTCGGCGACCTGGGCCGGCGTCGCGAGGCCCGGCATCGGGGCGCCGGGCTCGTGCAGCGGCGCCTCGGCACCGTCGGTCGCGCCGTGCGAGCCATGGCCCGTGCCGTCGGCGGCCGGGCGGGTCATCCACGTCATCGACGGCTCCGAGCCCGCCTGCGGGAGCCCCCAGCTCGCGAGCCAGCCGTACATCTGCCCGGCCTGCTGCGCCTGCGTCGTCGCGATGTCGTAGGCGAGGAGGCGCACCTCCTCGTCGGTGGTCAGATCGCGCACGATCATCGCGAGCTCGACGCCCTGCTGGTGGTGCACCTGCATGTCGCGTGCGAAACCGGCCTCGGCGCTCGTGGTCGTCGGGGTGGGTTCGGCGAGGGTCGAGAGCCGGCCGATCGAGTACGCCGCGATCGCGACGATGACGACGGCGAGGGATGCCACGACCGCGACCGCGATGCGCCCGCCCCGCCGCGCGCGGTGGGTCGCGGTCGCGTCGCCTGCGGTCGCGTCGCCTTCGGCCAAGTCGCTCTCGATCACGTCGCCCGAGGTCACGACACCTTGCCGGGCGCGTCGTACGCGCCGGTGCAGAGTGCGCCGGGCTCGGGCACGTTCTGGCTCTGCCAGTACTCCTCGAGGAACTCGGCGATGCGGGGGTCGTCGGCGTCGTCGACCTGGAGCTGCGCGTTCCAGCCGCTCAGCACGATGGGGGAGGGCAGGCCCTCGAAGGGCGACAGCACGACGTAGCTCGACGGGAGCTTGGCCTTGAGGGCCTCGAGCTCGTCGCCGGAGACCTCGGGCGCGTCGTAGGTGACCCAGACCGCACCGTGCTCGAGGGAGTGCACCGCGTTCTCGTTCGGCACGGGCTCCTCGTAGACGCCGCAGTTGAGCCAGACCTGATTGTGCTCGCCCCCGGCGGGCGGGGTCTGCTCGTAGTCGACGATGCCCTCGACGTGACCTGCGCCGTTGTCGAAGGTCTCGACGCCCTCGATCTTCGTGCCGTCGCCGCCCGCGCCGTAGCTCGCAGGCTGCGGGGTGAGCACGATCGTGGTGATGAGCAGGCCCACGACCGCGACGCCCGCGGTGACGCTCGACCAGAGCACGATCTTGCGGTTGCGCTTGGCCCTGGCCTCCTTCTTGCGGAACTCCTCGAGCTTGCGCTGACGCTCGGCGGCGCGCTGCTGCTTGATGCTCTCCTGCTTGGCCTGCTGCTTCGCCTTCGGGGGGATGGGCGGGGTCGCGCTCACGCGGGGCCTCTCTCGGGGTCGTGGACGCCGCGGCGCGGGGAACGCCGACGGCGGGAGGAACGTCGGAACCTATACGAACGCATGCGGCTGGGAGAACGCCGCATCGAACGGACGGCCCGCGGCACGTGGCATCCGGCCTGTGCCATCGACATCGTGGCACCCCGCGGCGCACCCGGCTAGAGTTGACGACGTGATCCTCTCGCTGTGTTGTCGCTGACGCCGACGTCGCCCGACCCCGCACGCACACGCACGCTTTCCCGCCCGACCGTTCGCCGCCCGTCATACCGCCGGCTCGAGCAGCCGTGGCCGATTCGCAAGGACACCCCATGAAGTACGCAGAAACCATCGTCGATCTCGTCGGCGACACCCCGCTCGTCAAGCTCCAGCACGTCACGAAGGGCATCACGGATGCCACGGTGCTCGTCAAGCTCGAGTACCTGAACCCGGGGGGCTCCTCGAAGGACCGGATCGCGGGTCGCATCATCGACGCCGCCGAGCGCGACGGCCTCCTGAAGCCGGGCGGCACGATCGTCGAGCCGACGAGCGGCAACACCGGGGTGGGGCTCGCGCTCGTCGCGCAGCAGCGCGGCTACCGCTGCGTGTTCGTCTGCCCCGACAAGGTGGGTGAAGACAAGCGCAACGTGCTCACCGCCTACGGCGCCGAGGTCGTCGTGACGCCGACGGCGGTCGCGCCCGACAGCCCCGAGTCGTACTACGGCGTCTCCGACCGGCTCGCCCGCGAGATCCCGGGGGCGTTCAAGCCCGACCAGTACTCGAACCCGAACGGTCCGCGTTCGCACTACGAGACGACGGGCCCCGAGATCTGGCGCGACACCGACGGCAAGGTCACGCACTTCGTCGCGGGCGTCGGCACGGGCGGCACGATCACGGGCACCGGCCGCTACCTGCGCGAGGTGTCGAACGACGGCGTGCGCATCATCGGCGCCGACCCCGAGGGCTCGGTGTACTCGGGCGGCACGGGCCGGCCCTACTTCGTCGAGGGCGTCGGCGAGGACTTCTGGCCGACGGCCTACGACCCGAGCGTTCCGCACGAGATCATCGCCGTGAGCGACGCCGACTCGTTCGCGATGACCCGGCGGCTCGCCCGCGAGGAGGGCATCCTCGTCGGCGGCTCGAGCGGCATGGCCGTCGTGGCGGCGCTCGAGGCGGCGGCCGCGCCGGGCGTCACGGTCGACGACGTGTTCGTGGTGCTGCTGCCCGACGGCGGCCGCGGCTACCTCGGCAAGATCTTCAACGACAAGTGGATGCGCGCGTACGGCTTCGGCAACGCCCCGGCCGGCCACACGATCGCCGAGCTGCTCGCGGCGAAGGCCGACCGCACCGCGCCCCTCGTCTACGTGCACCCGAGCGACACGGTGAAGGAGGCGATCGACCGCATGAGCGAGACGGGCGTCTCGCAGCTCGTCGTGCTCTCGGCCGAGCCGCCCGTCGTGCTCGGCGAGGTGCTCGGCGCGCTCCACGAGGCCGAGCTCCTCGACCAGGTGTTCTCGGGGCGGGTGAAGCTCACCGACGAGGTGAGCACCGTCGTCGGCGAACCGCTTCCGCTCATCGGAGTGACCGAGCCCGTGGCATCCGCCCGCCAGGCCTTCACCGACGCGCCCGCGATGCTCGTCACCGACGGGGGCAAGGCGCTCGGCGTGATCACCCGCACCGACCTCCTCGGCTACCTCTCCCACTGACCCTTCTTCACCGGCCCCTCTTCACGAAAGCCCACTGATCATGAACCACGACGACGCACGCTTCGACACCCGCGCGATCCACGCCGGCCAGGCCTTCGACCCGACGACGGGCGCGGTCATCCCGCCGATCTACCAGACCTCGACCTACGTCCAGGACGGCATCGGCGGGCTCCGCAGCGGTTACGAGTACTCGCGCGGCGGCAACCCGACCCGCACCGCGCTCGAGACCCAGGTCGCCGCGCTCGAGGGCGGCGCGCACGGACTCTCCTTCGCCTCCGGTCTCGCCGCCGAAGACGCGCTGCTGCGAACGGTCGTGAAGCCGGGCGACCACATCCTCATCGGTAACGACGTGTACGGCGGCACCCACCGTCTCATCCGCCGGGTCTTCGGCGACTGGGGCGTTCGGCACACGACGGTCGACACGAGCGACGTCGACGCGGTGCGCGCCGCGATCGAACCGTCGACGAAGGTGCTCTGGGTCGAGACCCCGTCGAACCCCCTCATGAAGATCTCGGATGTCACGGCGCTCGCCGAGCTCGGACACGAGGCGGGCCTCATCGTGGTCGTCGACAACACCTTCGCGTCGCCGGCGCTGCAGCAGCCGCTCGCGCTCGGCGCCGACGTCGTCGTGCACTCGACGACGAAGTACCTCGGCGGGCACTCCGACGTGGTCGGCGGCGCGCTCGTCTTCGCGGGCGGCGAGCGCCTCGACGAGGTGCACGAGCGGGTGAAGTTCACCCAGTTCGCGGCGGGCGCGGTGTCGGGTCCGTTCGACGCGTTCCTCACCTCGCGCGGCATCAAGACCCTCGGGGTGCGGATGCAGCGCCACAGCCAGAACGCGCTCGCGATCGCACGTCGACTCGACGAGCACGCGGGCGTCGAGCGGGTGTACTACCCGGGGCTCGAGTCGCACCCGGGCCACGAGCTCGCGGGCCGGCAGATGTCGGGCTTCGGCGGCATGCTCTCGATCGCGCTCGCGGGCGGCGGGGAGGCGGCGCGCCGTTTCGCGGAGTCGACCGAGCTGTTCCAGCTGGCCGAGTCGCTCGGCGGCGTCGAGTCGCTCGTGAACTACCCGTCGGAGATGACGCACGCCTCGGTGAAGGGCACCGAGGCCGAGGTGCCCGAGTCGGTGGTGCGCCTCTCGGTGGGCATCGAGGACGTCGACGACCTGCTCGCCGACATCGACCAGACGCTCGCGCGCCTGTAGCGGTCGCGGGGGCGCCGGGAATCGGCGCCCCGCACCGCCGCCGGTGCGACAATGGAGGTGACGGCGCGCGGCACGTCACCGGCGCCGCTGGGAGATGAGTCTCATGGTCTGGCTCTGGATCACCGTGATCGTCGTCGTCATCCTCGCGATCATCCTCTTCTTCATGTCCGTGAGGATCGTGAAGCAGTACGAGCGCGGCGTCGTGCTGCGGTTCGGCCGCCTGCACAACGTGCGCGATCCGGGCATCCGGTTCATCATCCCCATCGTCGACGTGATGACGAAGGTCTCGCTGCGGGTGGTGACGCTGCCGATCCAGTCGCAGGGCATCATCACGCGCGACAACGTGAGCGTCGGGGTCTCGGCGGTCGCGTACTACCGGGTGACCGACGCCGTGAAGTCGGTCATCGTGATCGAGAACGTGCTGTCCGCCATCGACCAGATCGCGCAGACCACCCTGCGCAAGGTCATCGGTCAGCACTACCTCGACGAGGCGCTCTCCGACACGGCCGTCCTGAACGTGAACATCCGCGAGATCCTCGACGTGACGACCGCCGAGTGGGGCGTGCAGGTGACGCTCGTCGAGCTGAAGGACATCCTGCTGCCCGACGCCATGAAGCGGGCGATGGCCCGCCAGGCCGAGGCCGAACGCGAGAAGCGCGCGAAGATCATCGCGGCCGAGGGCGAGGCGCTCGCCGCCACGCAGCTCGGCGTCGCGAGCGACACGATGATGTCGCATCCGCTCGCCCTGCAGCTGCGCACCCTGCAGACGCTCGTGGAGGTCGGCGTCGACAAGAACACCCTCGTGGTGGTTCCGGCGCCGCTGCTCGGCTCGATCGGCGAGCTGACCTCGTTCATCGACCGGGAGACGGCGGTCGCGCAGCTGCGCGCGCACTGACCGACGGTGCGCCCCGTGCGCGGCCGGGGTGTCGCGCCCAGTGGCAGGATATCGATGAAAGGTGTCGATCCAGCCATCGCGGCGCATCGTCGGGATGCCCCAGAATGAGCGGGTGACTTCGAACGACACCGCCGCACGTGCGGCCGAGCCCGCCGTGAGCGGCGAGCACCACGGCGGCACCCTCGGCCTCGGGCAGGGCACCGCGCTGTACATCGCGAGCGTGCTCGGCACGGGCATCCTCGTGCTGCCCGGGCTCGCCGCCGAAGCCGCCGGTCCGGCGTCGATCGTCGCGGTCGCGGCGGTGCTCGTGCTCTCAATCCCGCTCGCCGGCACCTTCGCGGCGCTCGCCGCGCGGTACCCCGACGCGGGCGGCGTCGCGAGCTACGTGCGCCGCGCGCTCGGCGACACCGCCGCGCGCATGGCCGGCTACTGGTTCTACTTCGGGGTGTGCATCGGCGCGCCCGTGCTCGCGGTGCTCGGCGGCGAGTACGTCGTCGCGGTGCTCGGGCTCGACCGCTCGGCGGTGCCGGTCATCGGTCTCGCGGTGTTCCTGCCGCCGTTCGTCGCGAACTGGTTCGGCGTGCGCGTCGCGGGCTGGGTGCAGTTCGTGCTCTCTGGGCTCCTCGTGACGGTCGTCGTCGGGGTCGTCGCGGTCACCTTCCCCGCGGCCGACGCGGCGAACTTCCAGCCGTTCCTGCCGAACGGCTGGGCGGGCGTCGGCACCGCCATCAGCCTCTTCGTGTGGGCGTTCGCCGGGTGGGAGGTCGGCACCCACATCGCCGGCGAGTTCAAGAACCCGCGCCGCACCATCCCGATCGCGACGGCGATCGCCGTCGCCGTGGTCGGGGTCGGCTACCTCGCGCTGCAGTTCGTGACGGTCGCGGTGCTCGGCGACCGGGCGGGCGACGGGCAGGTGCCCCTGCTCGACCTCGTCGAGACCACCGCACCCGGCATCGGCCCCGTGCTCGTCGCGATCATCGCCGCCATCGTCACCGTCGGGGTGATGAACGCCTACCTGCCCGCATTCGGCAAGCTCGGCGCCGCCCTCGGCCGGGACGGCGATCTGCCCCGGTTCCTCGCGAAGGGCGCCGCCGACGGCGAGGTGCCCCGCCGCGCGCTCGCCGTGACGGGCGTGCTCATCCTCGTCTACTACGGGCTGATGCTCGCGAACGACCTCGACCTCACCGGGTTCATCCTCATCCACACGAGCAACATGGTCGCGATCTACGCCGCGGGCATGCTCGCCGCGACCCTGCTGCTGCGACGCTGGTCGTTCGGCTGGTGGCTCGCGGTCGTCGCCACGGTGATGACGGCGGGGCTCCTCGTGCTCGCCTGGCAGAACCTGCTCGTGCCGGCCCTGCTCGCGCTCGCCGCGGTCGCGGTGACGGTCGTGCGGCGGTGGCGCTCGCGACGGGTGGCACCGAGCGAAACTCCCGTCGAACGAACCGCAGACCCCGACCGCCAGCCAGAGGAGCAGCCCGCGTGACCGAGTACCGCGCCCATTTCGACGCCGAGATCGACTTCGTCAACGGGGGAGGGTTGCGTGCGGAGGGGTTCCGCCTCGACCTGCCCTCGCCCGAACTCGGCGAGGCCGAGATCGGCGAACTGCTCGTGCGGCACCTCGGGCTCGCGCTCGTCGGTCGCGTCGCGCTCGCGAATCTCGAGATCGTCGCCGAACCGCACCGCGGATCGCGCGGCGTCGGCACCGTGGCATCCGCCCAGGCGAACGATGACCACCGCACCCTCGTCGATCTCAGCCACCCGATCTCGGCGGGGCTCGTCACCTACCCCGGACTGCCCGCGCCGACGATCACGCCGCACCTCACCCGCGAGGCCTCGCGCGCGCACTACGCGCCCGGCACCGAGTTCGCGCTCGACGTGATCACGATGATCGGCAACACGGGCACCTACCTCGACAGCCCGTACCACCGCTACGCGGGCGGCGGCGACCTCGCGAGCCTGTCGCTCGAGACGCTCGTCGGCCTCCCGGCCGAGGTGTTCAGACTGACGGATGCCACGGAGCGGGGCATTCCGGCGGAGGTGTTCTTCGACCGCGAGTTGGCCGGCACGGCCGTGCTGCTGCACACGGGGTGGAGCCGCCACTTCGGGCGGCCCGAGTACGCGACGGGGGCGCCGTTCCTCACCGAGGCCGGGGCGCGGCACCTCGTCTCGGTCGGCGTCGCGGCGGTGGGCATCGACTCGCTCAACATCGACGACGCCGAGTCGGCCGGCGAGCGCCCCGCGCACTCCGTCCTGCTCGCGGCCGGCGTGCACGTGATCGAGCACCTGACGGCGCTCGAGCGGGTGCCGGTGCGCGGGGCGCGGTTCACGGCGGTGCCGCCGCGGGTCGAGGGCTTCGGCACGTTCCCGGTGCGGGCCTTCGCGGAGGTGCCGGGACCTCAGGCGGTCGGGTAGCGACGAAGGATCGTTTCGAGAGCGGGTGACCGGGTCTCGAGACGCGTCCGACTGCGTCGGGCGCTCCTCGACCACCGGGGACTCGACCACCGGGGACTCGACCGGCGAGGACTCGACCGGCGGGCGGTGCGGCGCGTACGGCACAATTGAGGGATGAGCGTTCCGGCCTATTCCCTGCGCGACGGCAACACCATCCCCGCGATCGGGCTGGGCACCTACGGGCTCAACGACCAACTCGGCATCGAGGCGATCACCTCGGCGATCGACGGCGGGTACCGCCTCATCGACACCGCCTACAACTACGGCAACGAAGAGGCCGTGGGCGAGGCGATCGAGCGCACCGAGGTCGACCGCAGCGATCTCGTCATCACGACGAAGCTGCCGGGCCGGCACCACGGTTTCGACGAGACCATCGCGAGCTTCGAGGAGTCGCGCGGGCGACTCGGCCTCGAGTGGGTCGACCTGTACCTCATCCACTGGCCGCTGCCGCGCGTCGACAAGTTCGTCGAGAGCTGGCGGGCGATGATCTCGCTGCGCGAGAAGGGGCTCGTCCGGGCGCTCGGCGTCTCGAACTTCACGCAGCCGATGCTGGAGCGACTCATCGACGAGACGGGCGTGGTGCCCGTGGTCAACCAGGTCGAGCTGCACCCGTACTTCCCGCAGGGCGAGCTGCGCGCGTTCCACGACGAGCACGACATCCGCACCGAGAGCTGGAGCCCGCTCGCGCGTCGCACCGACCTCCTGCAGGAGCCCGTCATCGTCGAGCTCGCCGCCGCGCACGGCGTCAGCCCTGCGCAGCTCGTGCTGCGCTGGCACGTCGAGCTCGGGGCGGTGCCGATCCCGAAGTCGTCCGACGCCGCACGGCGCCGCGAGAACCTCGACGTGTTCGGCTTCTCGCTCAGCGCCGAGGAGGTCGACGCGATCTCGTCGCTGTCGCGCGGCCGGATCTGGGGCGCCGACCCCGAGACGCACGAAGAGTTCTGAGCGGCGCCCGCCGCGAGGCATCCCGACTGGACTTCAAGGGCACTCGAAGTCGTAGGCTCGGTCGGGTGAGTGAATCGACCGCCGAGACCGACGCGACTTCGTCCGACGCACCCGAGCAGCGCGAGGCGAAGGGGCCGCTCTCGAAGCCGTACCGGTGGCTCTCGATCGGCATGTTCTCGCTCATCTTCCTCGCGGCGTTCGAGGCGATGGCCGTGACGACCGTCATGCCGATCGTCGCGAGCGACCTCGACGGGGTGGCGCTGTTCGCGCTCGCGTTCGCGGTGCCGCTCGCGGCGGGCATCATCGGCATGGTCATCGCCGGCAACTGGACCGACCGGTCTGGGCCGCTGCCCTCGCTCGTCACCGCGGCCGTGCTGTTCGTCGTCGGCCTCCTCATCGCCGGCACCGCCACCGACATGGTGACGCTCATCGTCGGCCGGTTCGTGCACGGACTCTCGGGCGCCGCCGTCATCGTGCCGCTCTACGTGATCGTCGCCCGCGTCTACCCCGAGGCGCTGCGCGCCCGCGTGTTCGCGGGGTTCGCCGCGGCGTGGGTGATCCCGTCGATCGTCGGGCCCGCCGTCGCCGGGCTCGTCGCCGAGACGTTCAGCTGGCACTGGGTGTTCCTCGGGGTCATCGTGCTCGTCGCCCCGGCTGCGGCGATGGTCGTGCCGCCGATCGTGCGGGTGCGCGAGAAGATCCAGGGCGACCCGGATGTCCCGTGGAGCGTCGCGCGGGTCGGCTGGGCGGTGCTCACCGCGGTCGCCGCCCTCGGGCTCTCGCTCGCGAAGGAGTTCGGCGACCCGTGGCGCTGGGTGGTGGCCGCTGTGGCGGTCGCGCTCATCATCGTCGCAGCGCGGCCGCTGCTGCCCGCCGGAACCCTGCGCGCCGCGCGCGGGCTGCCCGCGACCGTGCTGCTCAGGCTGATCGTCGCGGGGGCGTTCTTCGGCAGCGAGATCTACCTGCCGTACCTCTTCATGGAGCGCTACGAGTTCTCGGCGAGCCTCGCCGGCGCCGTGCTCACCGGGGCCGGGGTCAGCTGGGCGGTGGCGTCGTGGCTGCAGGGCCGGCTCGGCGATCGGGTGTCGAACGTGCAGGCCGTGCTGATCGGATCGGTGCTGCTCGCCGTCTCGCTCGCGGTCGTGCTCGCGGTCGCCGCGTTCACACTGAGCCCTGTGATCGCGTTCGTCGCGTGGACGCTCGCGGGCGGCGCGATGGGGTTCATGTACCCGCGGCACTCGGTGGCGGTGCTCGGCCTCTCGCCCGTTTCGGCGCAGGGGTTCAACAGTGCGGCGCTCTCGATCGGCGAGTCGCTCGGCGCCTCGTCGGCGCTCGCCATCACGGCGCTCGTGTCGAGCGCGGTGGCGGCGTCGGCGTTCACGGCCGACTTCACGGTGACGCTCGCGATCGCGCTCGTCGCCGTGGTGCTCGCGCCGCGCGTGCGGCCGCTGCCCGTGGCATCCGCCGCCTGACTCGCGCGAGGTTCGCTCGGCCGCGAAACCCGGTCGAGCGAAGTCGGGTTTCCGGGCAGATCGGGTCGAATCGAATCGATCCCGCCATGTGACTGTCACATGCCGACGTTGTGCGATCGACGTCGGCGTGCATAATGGAAGCACTCTCGATGTGAACGTGCACATCGACGTCGATCGGTCTGGCAGTGAATCCTGAGTCTCCCAAGGGGCGGGCGCCCAGCATCCGCGATGTCGCGCGCCTCGCCGAGGTCTCGCACCAGACGGTCTCGCGGGTGCTCAACGACCATCCGAGTATCCGCCCCGAGACCCGCGACCGGGTCGTCGCCGCGATGGAGGCGCTGCAGTACCGGCCCAACCGCGCCGCCCGCGCCCTCGTCACGAGCCGGTCGCACACGATCGGCGTGCTCGCCTCGACGAGCACCGAGTACGGCCCCGCGACGAGCATCGCCGCCATCGAGGACGCAGCGCGCGAGCACGGCTACTACGTCAACACCGCGAACATCGCCGACCCTTCGCCCGCGGGCATCGCCGACGCCCTCGAGCACCTGATGCTGCAGGCGATCGAGGGGCTCGTCGTCATCGCCCCGCAGGTGCGCGTCTTCGACGTGCTCGCCACCGCGCCCATCGGGGTGCCGTTCGTGAGCCTCCAGTCGACGGGGCGCAGCGACCACCTCGCGCTCTCGGTCGACCAGGTGACCGGCGCACGCCGCGCGACCCAGCACCTGATCAACCTCGGCCACCGGGACATCGTGCACCTCGCCGGCCCGCAGGACTGGATCGAGGCCGAGGCCCGCATGCGCGGGTTCCTCGACGCGATCGGCGACGCCGACCTCAACCTGCGCCCGCCGATCCTCGGCGACTGGAGCGCCGACTTCGGCTACTTCGCGGGCCGGGAGCTGCTGCGCCACCGCGACTTCACCGCCGTGTTCGCGGCGAACGACCAGATGGCGATCGGGCTCATGCACGCCGTGCGCGATGCGGGCCTCGACGTGCCGGGCGACATCAGCGTCGTCGGCTTCGACGACATCCCGGTGGCGCAGCACGTGTGGCCGCCGCTCACCACGGTCTACCAGGACTACCGCGAGACCGGTCGCCGCGCCGTGGCTGTGCTGCTCAACCAGCTGCACGGCGAGCAGGTGCTCGAGGTCGAGCAGGTCGTGCCCCGCCTCGTGGTGCGGGGCTCGACGGGCGAGGCGCCCGCGCCGCGCACCGGCCAGCGGCCGTAGCTGCGGCGCCCCGCGGGGGTCGCACGGCGATCCCGCGGGCGGTGCGCGGCGGCCGCGCGGTGGACGCGCGGCCGGTCGCGCACAGGGCCTCGCCGAAACCGCACATTTCGTCGCGCTTGACAGCGGGCGGCGTCGGATGCACCATTGGTCTCGATGTGAACGGTCACACGTGTCACATCAAGTCCTGGCTCCCTGACACCGAGGTCGCGAATGTTCCCGTCGATGATGACCGCAGCGCTGCGAGGCCGCCCATGAGCGTGCCCCCGATCCTCGAGATGCGTTCGATCACCAAGGAGTTCCCCGGGGTGAAGGCCCTGGCGAACGTGTCGCTCACCGTCATGCCCGCCGAGGTGCACGCCATCTGCGGCGAGAACGGCGCCGGCAAGTCCACGCTCATGAAGGTGCTCTCGGGCGTCTACCCGCACGGCACCTACACGGGCGAGATCATCTTCCGCGGCGAAGAGGTGCAGTTCCGCGACATCCGCGCCAGCGAGCAGGCGGGCATCGCGATCATCCACCAGGAGCTCGCCCTCATCCCCGAGCTGTCCATCACCGAGAACATCTTCCTCGGCAACGAGATCAACCGCGGCGGGCGCATCGACTGGGTCGCCGCGAAGATGCGCGCACTCGACCTGCTCGCCCGCGTCGGCCTCGCCGAAGACCCCGACACGCAGATCAAGCACCTCGGCGTCGGCAAGCAGCAGCTCGTCGAGATCGCGAAGGCCCTCGCGAAGGACGTCAAGCTGCTCATCCTCGACGAGCCGACGGCGGCGCTCAACGAAGACGACTCGCAGCACCTGCTCGACCTGATCCGCGGCCTCAAGGGCAAGGGGATCACGTCGATCATCATCTCCCACAAGCTCAACGAGATCGAGGAGATCGCCGACGAGATCACGATCATCCGCGACGGCCACACGATCGAGACGCTCGACGTCAGTGCGGGCGGCGTCGACGAGGACCGCATCATCCGCGGCATGGTCGGCCGCTCGCTCGAGAGCCGGTTCCCCGACCGCACCCCGAACATCGGCGACGTGTTCTTCGAGGTGCGCGACTGGACGATCCAGCACCCGCAGGTGCCCGAGCGGCTCGTCGCGAAGGGCTCGAGCTTCAACGTGCGTCGCGGCGAGATCGTCGGGCTCGCGGGCCTCATGGGCGCCGGCCGCACCGAACTCGCGATGAGCGTCTTCGGCCGCTCGTACGGCACGTACCTCGCCGGCACGATCGTGAAGGACGGCAAGGAGATCGTCATGAAGGACGTCGAGTCCGCGATCGACCACGGCCTCGCCTACGTCAGCGAAGACCGCAAGCAGCTCGGCCTGAACCTGCTCGACTCGATCAAGCGCTCGATCGTCGCCGCGAAGCTCTCGAAGATCGCCAAGCGCGGCGTCATCGACGACTCGTTGGAGTTCGGCATCGCCGACGACTACCGCAAGCAGCTGCGCATCAAGACGCCGAGCGTCGAGGCGGGCGTCTCGAAGCTCTCGGGCGGCAACCAGCAGAAGGTCGTCCTGGCGAAGTGGATGTTCACCGACCCCGACCTGCTCATCCTCGACGAGCCGACCCGCGGCATCGACGTGGGCGCGAAGTACGAGATCTACACGATCATCCAGGCCCTCGCAGCCCAGGGCAAGGGCGTCATCCTCATCTCGAGCGAGCTGCCCGAACTTCTCGGCATCGCCGACCGCATCTACACGGTCTTCGAGGGCCAGATCACCGACAACATCCCCGCAGCAGAGGCGAACCCCGAGGCGCTCATGCGCAGCATGACCTCGGCGAAGAAGAAGGCGAACGCATGAGCACGGCGAGCACCACCGCGAGCACCCCCACCCCGCCGAAGAAGGGCGGGCTCTCCGACATCCGCAAGGTCTTCGGCGGCGGGCAGTCGAGCCTGCGCCAGTTCGGCATCCTCGGCAGCCTCCTCGTCATCATCGTGATCTTCCAGATCTGGACGGGCGGCCTCACCCTGTCGCCGACGAACCTCATCAACGTCGTCAACCAGTACTCCTACATCCTGATCCTCGCGATCGGCATGGTGATGGTCATCATCATGGGCCACATCGACCTCTCGGTCGGCTCGGTGGCCGCGTTCACGGGCATCATCGTGGCGAAGTCGATGGCCGAGTGGAACCTGCCCTGGCCGCTCGCGATCGTGCTCGGCATCGCCGTCGGCGCGGCGATCGGCGCATGGCAGGGCTTCTGGGTCGCCTTCGTCGGGGTGCCGGCGTTCATCGTGACCCTGGCGGGCATGCTCATCTTCCGCGGCGGCAACCAGTTCATCGGCCAGTCGACGACGACGCCCGTGCCGCAGGAGTTCGGCGTCATCGGCGCCGGCTACCTGCCCGAGCTCGCGGTGCCGCTGAACTTCAACGTGCTCACGATGCTCCTCGGCCTCGCCGGGGCCGGTTGGATCGTGTGGAACGAGTTCCACCTCCGCCGCGTGCAGAAGAAGATGGGCTCCGAGCAGGCGCCCGTCTGGGTGAGCGTCGTCAAGGTGATCGTGCTCGCCGGCGTGATCCTCTGGGCCGCGTGGCTGTTCGCGACCGGCCGCCCCGGCACGAGCTTCCCGATCTCGGGCATCATCCTCGTCGTCCTCGTGATCGTCTACTCGTTCATCACGAACAACACGATCTTCGGCCGGCACATCTACGCGGTCGGCGGCAACCGCCTCGCCGCGACGCTCTCGGGCGTGAAGGACCGCCGGGTCGACTTCTTCGTCATGATGAACATGTCGGTGCTGGCCGCACTCGCGGGCATGATCTTCGTCGCCCGCTCGACGGCCTCCGGCCCGCAGGACGGCAACGGCTGGGAGCTCGACGCCATCGCGGCCGTCTTCATCGGCGGCGCCGCCGTCTCGGGCGGCATCGGCACCGTGATCGGCTCGATCGTCGGTGGCCTCGTGATGGCGTTCCTCAACAACGGCCTGCAGCTCATCGGCGCCGGCGCCGACGTCGTGCAGATCATCAAGGGCCTCGTGCTCCTCCTCGCCGTCGCCGTCGACGTCTGGTCGAAGCGGTCGGGCGGCGCGTCGATCATCGGCCTCTGGTCGAACCGTCGCAAGGCGCGCCTCGAGTCGGAGGGGCCGACGGCGCCCCCGACGGTCGCGCCCGTGGCAGCGTCGAACGAGTCGTCGCAGCCGAGCGACCTCCAGCCCCGGTAGACGAGACGGATGCCACGGGCGCGCCCCGTGGCATCCACCCCAACACTTCCCTCCCAAGAGAAGACCGACAATCCCACCCACAGAAAGTGATTGATCAATGAAGAAGCTCACTCTCGCCGCCACCGCGGTGGCCGCAGTCGCAGCGCTCGCGCTCGCCGGCTGCTCGTCGGACCGCGGCGGCTCGACCGGCGGTGAAGAAACCGCCGCAGCCGGTTTCGCAGCGGACGCCACGATCGGCATCGCCCTCCCCGACAAGACCAGTGAGAACTGGGTGCTCGCGGGCGGCCTCTTCGAGGACGGCCTCGCCGACGCCGGGTTCAAGGGCGACGTGCAGTACGCCCCCGCCTCGAACACCGTCGCCGAGCAGCAGAACCAGATCTCGTCGATGGTCACCAACGGCGCGAAGGTCATCGTCATCGGCGCGAAGGACGGCAAGCAGCTCGGCACGCAGCTGCAGCAGGCGGCCGACGCGGGCGTCAAGATCATCGCCTACGACCGCCTGATCGAGAACACGCCGAACGTCGACTACTACGTCGCGTTCGACAACTTCGAGGTCGGCAAGCTGCAGGGCCAGGCCCTGCTCGACGGTCTGGCGGAGCGCTCGGGCCACGAGGCGCCGTGGAACATCGAGCTGTTCAGCGGCTCGCCCGACGACGCCAACTCGGCCGTGTTCTTCAACGGCGCCATGGAGGTCCTCCAGCCGAAGATCGACGACGGCACCCTCGTCGTCGTCTCGGGCCAGACCGACATCGCACAGACGGCGACCCAGGGCTGGGAGGCCGAGAACGCGCAGAGCCGCATGGACTCGCTGCTCGCCGCGAACTACGCGTCGGCGAACATCGACGGCGTGCTCTCGCCGAACGACAACCTCGCTCGTGCGATCATCACGTCGACGAAGCAGGCCGGCAAGGACATCTCGAAGGTGACCGTCACCGGTCAGGACTCCGAAGTCGAGTCGGTCAAGTCGATCATGGCCGGTGAGCAGTACTCGACGATCAACAAGGACACCAACCTCCTCGTCGAGCAGACCATCAAGATGATCCAGCAGCTCCAGAAGGGCGAAGAGGTCGACGTCAACGACACCGAGCAGTACGACAACGGCGTGAAGGTCGTGCCGTCCTACCTGCTCGCTCCGGTCATCGTGACGAAGGCGAACGCGGCCGAGGCGTACGCCAACAACCCGAACCTCCTCGACATCGTGAACGCGGCGGGCTAGTCCCACCCGTCAGTTCGAACGACGACGGCCCCCGTTCTTCGGAGCGGGGGCCGTCGTCGTCGCTGTGCGGCGGTCGGGACGGGTCGTTTCTCTTGGGCCACCGGATGTCACGGGTCCCGTGCGACAGAAGGGGTCCGTCGCTCGTTCCTCCACAGGGGCAGTCGGCCGGGCGGTGCCCACGGGCAGCGCGACGTGCGGCGCCGGCACGTCACGGGTGGTGGAGCATCGCGGGATGGACGAACGACTCGTGACCGCCGCGGCGATCGGCGACGGTCTCATCCGTGCGAGCGATGCGCGCGAGCTCGGGGTTCACCCGTCGGCGATACAGCGGTACGAGCAAGACGGATCGCTGGTCCGCGTGCGCACCGGCGTCTACGCGATGCGCGACGAGTGGCAGAAGCTCCGTGCGGATGAGCGCCACCGTCGCCTCATCGTCGCGACCGTCGGGGCGGCGAGGCATCCGCTCGTCGTCTCGCATCGGTCCGCGGCGGCGCTGCACCGCCTGCCGCTGCTCGGCGCGGTGCCCGCGGTCGTCGACATCACGCAGGCCGGTCGTGGCGGCGGCCGGCGCACCGCGCACGTCTCACTGCACAGATCCGGTCCCGAGCCGGCGGTCGAGACGATCGACGGGGTCGTGTGCACGTCGCTCCCACGCACGCTCGTCGACATCGCGATCAGTCGGCCGCTCGTGCAGTCGGTGCCGATGCTCGACGCCGCGCTCGCGCGCCCCGGCATCACACGGCCGCTCCTCGACGCCGAACTCGACCACGTCGATCCGACGAGGGGGCGAGCGATGGCGGCACGTGCGATCGCCTTCGCCGACAAGCGATCGGACAGCCCCGGTGAGTCGGTCAGCCGCGTCCGCATCCGCGAACTCGGCTTCGCCGCTCCCGAGCTGCAGGTGCGATTCGACGGGATCCGCGGCTCGTTCGCACTCGTCGACTTCTACTGGCGCGGGATCCGATTGATCGGCGAGTTCGACGGCCGCCTGAAGTATCTGCGAAGCCGCGACGTGAGCGGGCTCGACCCCGCGCAGGTCTTGTACGAAGAGAAGCTCCGGGAGGACGCGCTGCGTCGCCTCGGCGAGCGCTTGGTGCGCTGGGACTGGTCGACGGCGTGGGCCCCGCGCGAGCTGCATCGCCTGCTGAGCGAGTTCGGCGTGCCACGGCAGCGCTGAGCGGGAGCGAGGTGCGACGGCGGACCACGCCCGTCGCACGGGACCGGGATTGTCGTCGGTCCCGTACGAAACGAGTGGTCCTGAACCGCGGCGGCTACGCCTGCTGCGACCAGTCGGGCAGCTGCTGCAGGGTCCACCGGTTGCCGTCGGGATCGGCGAAGGTGACGAAACGGCCCCACGCCTGCTCGTCGACGCCCTGCGCGTCGACCCCGGAGGCCCGGAGCTGCGCGAGCGCCGCGTCGGCGTCGGGGATGACGGCCTGGATCACGTCGAGCGCGCCCGGCTCGACCGTGCCGCCGAGGCCGTGGCCGAACGCGATCGAGCAGGCCGACCCCGGCGGGGTGACCTGCACGAACCGCAGGGTGTCGCTGACACGCTGGTCGTGGTCGGCGTTGAAGCCGCACTGATCGACGTAGAACGCCTTCGCGCGGTCGACGTCGGTGACGGGTACGTGGATGAGTTCGATCTTGACGTCCATCTCGAGCGCCATGGTGCTCCTCCGTTGTTCGACGAATATCGGATTGTTCGATCTCGGGTGAGGGTGCGGTGCGAGGCGGGCCTGCGTGCGCGGCCGACGGGCTCGAGGCCATTCCAGCACCGACCGCCGAGATCCGCACCCCCCGGTGGGAGGATGGAACGCATGGCACTGCACATCACCGGAGAACCGGCCGCCGACGAACTGCTCTCGACCGACGCGTTCGCGCTGCTGACCGGCATGCTGCTCGATCAGCAGGTCGCGATGGAGACCGCGTTCGCCGGCCCCGAGAAGATCCGCGAGCGGCTCGGCACGATCGACCCGGCCGAGCTCGCCGCGACCGACCCCGATCGGTTCGTCGAGGTGTTCAAGCAGACCCCGGCCGTGCACCGCTACCCGGGCTCGATGGCGGGGCGGGTGCAGTCGCTCGCCGCCTCGGTGCGCGACGACTGGGGCGGCGACGCCTCGGCCATCTGGACGCAGGGCGACCCGAGCGGCGCCGAGGTGCTCAAGCGGCTGAAGGCGCTGCCGGGATTCGGCGAGCAGAAGGCGAAGATCTTCCTCGCGCTGCTGGGCAAGCAGTGCGGGCTCGCGGCGCCCGGCTGGCGCGAGGCCGCCGGGCACTACGGCGAGGAGGGCTCGTTCGCCTCGGTCGCCGACATCGTGAGCCCCGAGTCGCTCGCGAAGGTGCGGGCGACGAAGCAGGCCGCGAAGGCGGCGGCGAAGGCCGCGAAGGCCTGATCGATCCACACCGGCGGATGCCACGGGGCCGGCCCCGTGGCATCCGCCGTTCTGCTGCGGTGGCCGCGCCTGCGCGCGACACGCTCCCGCGGGCGCCGGCAATGTCGGTGGGTGGTGGCAGGCTGGAGCCACAACACCATATGTAGGGGTGACGGTCGTTCTCGGCCCCCAAGTGTGGGGCGGGCGACACGCCGGGGCGTTCATCCACAATCGTGCGATCTCGAAATCGCCCGTCTGTGGATAACCGCGCGACTTCCCAGCAAACAGGCCGATCACCGCGTCGCGAGTTGTTCACAACCGGTGGAAAACCCCGTGGATAACTACACGAATGTAACTACATCATGTTGTGGCGGTTCAGTTCGGCGAACACTAGATGTAGTATTGAAGGCGTCAATCAGTAACACGGGGGATGGGTCCTCCAGGGCCCGGAAAATCGAGGGGAAACCATGACGGTCACGGTCTACACGAAGCCTTCCTGCGTCCAGTGCAACGCGACGTATCGCGCCCTCGACAGCAAGGGAATCGAGTACGAGGTGCTCGACCTCTCGGTCGACGAGAACGCCCTCGCACAGGTCAAGGAGCTCGGCTACCTGCAGGCACCCGTCGTCATCACCGACGAAGACCACTGGTCGGGCTTCCGCCCCGACAAGATCGACGAGCTCGCTTCGCGCCTCGCCTGACCGCCTCCGGTGAGCTCGGGGGAGTGAACCGAAGCGCGCAGGAGACGATCATGACGCAACTGGTCTACTTCTCGAGCGTTTCGGGCAACACGAAGCGCTTCATCGAGAAGCTCGGCCGCCCGGCTGCGCGCATCCCGCTGCACGCCCGCGAGCCGGCTCTCGAAGCCGACGAGCCCTACGTGCTCGTCGTACCGACCTACGGCGGAGGCGACGGCAAAGGCGCCGTTCCCAAGCAGGTCATCAGATTTCTCAACGACGAGCGCAATCGCGCACTCATCCGAGGCGTGATCAGCGCAGGCAACACCAACTTCGGGTCGGCCTTCGGTCTGGCCGGCGACATCATCGCCGCGAAGACCGGGGTGCCGCACCTCTACCGCTTCGAAGTATTCGGAACCCCAGACGACGTTCGCGCCGTCGACGATGGATTGGACGCATTTTGGCGAAGTCAACAGCAGCAACGGACGGCGTAGCCCTCATGGAGGCCCCGCGCACGGGCATGGACTACCACTCGCTCAACGCGATGCTGAACCTCTACGGCGATGACGGCAAGATCCAGTTCGACAAGGACCGCGAGGCGGCTCGCGAGTACTTCCTGCAGCACGTCAACCAGAACACCGTCTTCTTCCACTCGCTCAAGGAGCGTCTCGACTACCTCGTCGAGAAGGAGTACTACGAGCCCGAGGTCATCGAGCAGTACGACTTCGCGTTCATCCAGAAGCTCAACGACCTGGCGTACTCGAAGAAGTTCCGTTTCGAGACCTTCCTCGGCGCGTTCAAGTACTACACGAGCTACACGCTGAAGACCTTCGACGGCAAGCGCTACCTCGAGCGTTTCGAAGACCGCGTCGTGATGACCGCCCTCGGTCTCGCGCAGGGCGACGAGAAGCTCGCCGTCAACCTCGTCGAAGAGATCATCGGCGGCCGTTTCCAGCCGGCCACCCCGACCTTCCTCAACACGGGCAAGGCCCAGCGCGGCGAGCTCGTCTCCTGCTTCCTGCTTCGCATCGAAGACAACATGGAGTCGATCGCCCGCGGCATCAACTCGGCACTGCAGCTCTCGAAGCGCGGCGGCGGCGTCGCGCTCTCGCTCTCGAACATCCGCGAGGCCGGCGCACCGATCAAGCAGATCGAGAATCAGTCGAGCGGCATCATCCCCGTGATGAAGCTCCTCGAGGACAGCTTCAGCTACGCCAACCAGCTCGGTGCCCGCCAGGGCGCCGGCGCGGTGTACCTGAACGCGCACCACCCCGACATCATGCGGTTCCTCGACACCAAGCGCGAGAACGCCGACGAGAAGATCCGCATCAAGACGCTGTCGCTCGGCGTCGTCGTGCCCGACATCACGTTCGAGCTCGCCAAGAACGGCGAGGACATGTACCTCTTCTCGCCGTACGACGTCGAGAAGGTCTACGGCAAGCCGTTCGGCGACATCTCGGTCACCGAGAAGTACCGCGAGATGGTCGACAACCCGCGGATCAAGAAGACCAAGATCAACGCGCGCGAGTTCTTCCAGACGATCGCAGAGATCCAGTTCGAGTCGGGCTACCCGTACATCGTGTTCGAAGACACGGTGAACAAGGCGAACCCCATCAAGGGCCGCATCAACATGTCGAACCTGTGCAGCGAGATCCTGCAGGTGAACACGCCGACGACGTACAACGAAGACCTGTCGTACAACGAGATCGGCAAGGACATCTCGTGCAACCTCGGCTCGCTGAACATCGCCCTCACGATGGACTCGCCCGACTTCGGCAAGACCGTCGACACCGCGATCCGCGGCCTCACCGCCGTGTCGAACATGAGCCACATCAGTTCGGTGCGTTCGATCGAAGACGGCAACGACAAGTCGCACGCCATCGGCCTCGGCCAGATGAACCTGCACGGCTACCTCGCCCGTGAGCGCATCTTCTACGGCAGCGAAGAGGGCATCGACTTCACGAACATCTACTTCTACACGGTGCTGTTCCACGCGCTGCGCGCGTCGAACGCCATCGCCAAGGAGCGCGGCGAGACCTTCGTCGGTTTCGAGGACTCGAAGTACGCGTCGGGTGAATTCTTCGACAAGTACACGGATGCCGCGTGGGTGCCCGCGACCGCCAAGGTCACGCAGCTCTTCGCCGACTCCAACGTGCACATCCCGACGCAGGAGGACTGGAAGGCGCTGAAGGTCGCGATCCAGGAGCACGGCATCTACAACCAGAACCTCCAGGCCGTGCCGCCGACCGGTTCGATCTCGTACATCAACAACTCGACGGCCTCGATCCACCCGATCGCCTCGAAGATCGAGATCCGCAAGGAGGGCAAGCTCGGGCGCGTGTACTACCCGGCTGCGTTCATGACGAACGACAACCTCGAGTACTACCAGGACGCGTACGAGATCGGCTACGAGAAGGTCATCGACACCTACGCTGCGGCGACGCAGCACGTCGACCAGGGCCTCTCGCTGACCCTGTTCTTCAAGGACACGGCGACGACGCGCGACATCAACAAGGCGCAGATCTACGCATGGAAGAAGGGGATCAAGACGATCTACTACATCCGCCTGCGTCAGATGGCGCTCGAGGGCACGGACATGACCGAGTGCGTCAGCTGCATGCTCTGAGCAGCCTCAGTCTTCCAAACTGATTACACCGAGACATCCGTCAGAAGGATTTTGGACATGACCCTCACCGACCCGGTCAATTCGGCCAGCAACGACCCGGCGCACGTCGGCGGCAAGCTGAAGCTGGTCAGCCACGTCAACGCGATCAACTGGAACCGCATCCAGGACGACAAGGACCTCGAGGTCTGGAACCGTCTGGTCAACAACTTCTGGCTGCCCGAGAAGATCCCGCTGTCCAACGACATCCAGTCGTGGAACACGCTGACGCCCGAGGAGCAGACGCTCACGATGCGCGTGTTCACCGGCCTCACCCTGCTCGACACGATCCAGGGCACGGTGGGCGCGGTGTCGCTCATCCCCGACGCGATCACCCCGCACGAAGAGGCCGTCTACACGAACATCGCCTTCATGGAGTCGGTGCACGCGAAGAGCTACTCGTCGATCTTCTCGACGCTCTGCTCGACGAAGGACATCGATGAGGCGTTCCGCTGGTCGGTCGAGAACGAGAACCTTCAGAAGAAGGCCGCGATCGTCATGGAGTACTACCAGGGCGACTCCCCGCTGAAGCGCAAGGTCGCCTCGACGCTGCTCGAGAGCTTCCTGTTCTACTCGGGCTTCTACCTGCCGATGTACTGGTCGTCGCGGGCGAAGCTCACCAACACGGCCGACCTGATCCGCCTCATCATCCGTGACGAGGCCGTGCACGGGTACTACATCGGCTACAAGTTCCAGAAGGGGCTCGAGAAGCTCACGCAGGCTGAGCGCGACGAGCTGAAGGACTACACCTTCTCGCTGCTCTACGAGCTCTACGACAACGAGGTGCAGTACACGCAGGACCTCTACGACGGCGTCGGACTGACGGAGGACGTCAAGAAGTTCCTGCACTACAACGCGAACAAGGCCCTCATGAACCTCGGCTACGAGCCGATGTTCCCGAAGACCGTCACCGACGTGAACCCGGCGATCCTGTCGGCGCTCTCGCCGAACGCCGACGAGAACCACGACTTCTTCTCGGGGTCGGGCTCGTCGTACGTCATCGGCAAGGCCGTCGTGACCGAAGACGAGGACTGGGACTTCTAGGGTCTTGTGAGACACCACTGAAGTTGATCCAGCGTGGGTTCCAAGTCGATCCGGTTCACACTCCTTGATCCTGTAGGGGTAGTTGATCCATGATGCGAATAGGATCCACGCTGGATTGCTCCAGGAGGCTCTGAAGGATGGGCCTGCATCACGCGAGAAGCCACGTGAGCTGACCGCATCGTGGCCCGACCTTCCATCGGGCGACGCTACCGGTGAAGCAGCGCGGAGTTTCGTCCTGAACCTGAATGCGGCACTAGAACCTGAATGCGGCACTAGGCGTGCGGAGCCTTCGCGGCGTCGCCTCAGATCCCGAGCTCGACGAAGCGACTCTTCGCCGGCTCATTGCGGGGGAGTCATGGCCAGAATTGCCGGCGATGAACTCCGAGATGGAACCTCGACATGGCCCTGACTGAGTTCCACCTCTGAAGGTCGCCGGCGCCTCGTCTGGCCTCAGACGATGCTCAACGCGCGCGCGATGGTCGCAACGTGGTGCGAGATCTGGTTCGCCTTGCTGTCGGCGCCGCACCCCGGCTCAGCGCCTGTTCACCGCAATGTCCTGTACCAGTCAAGCGCGGCCCTCGGCAGCTCGAACGGATCGTCGAGCGGCAGACCAGTGACGCTGAATACAGCCCCGCTGTCGAACGTGTGGTCGGTTGCGAGCAGGTCGAGTGCGTGCCCAAGCTGCGCGGACTCGGTGACTGTTCGAGCCGCGTCCGACGCGGACACGCTCGCGAGCAGCGGGGCATCGGGCCAAATGGTCTCGTACAACTGGCGGGCGGTGAGCGGCGCCAGATTGGCTGCGTGGTACACGCCCGACGCCACAGCCTCGTGCGTGGCGAGCGCTACGAGGAGCCGGCCGAGCGTCCCGACTTCAATCACGGAGTGGCGGGCGGCGCCGTTCTCGATGAGCCCGCCGACGGCATTGGTGAGCGCGAGGACGCCTGAGCCCACCCATCGATCGCCCGCGCCGACGACCAGGTGGGGGCGGACGACCACACCACCGTGATCGAGCACGATCCGTTCGGCTTCGGCGCGGCTCGCGCTTCTCGGTGACGCCGGCCGGATCGGCGCCTCGCCCTCGACGACCCTCTTGTGCGGGCCGCGACCGTACACGGCCGCGGTACTGAGGTAGACCAGCCGGGCACCCTCGGCGGTTGCCCGATGGGCGGCATTCAACGTGCCTTGCACGTTCACGGCTGCGCAGAGGGCGGCGTCGTTGCCGATGTAACTCGCGGCGTGGATGACCACATCCGCCCCGGCGAGTGCGGTCTTCAGTGCACGAGTGTCACGGACGTCGGCGACCGCGTGGCTGCCGGAGCCGCTGCGGGTGACGGGTCGTGCAACCCAGCCTTGAGCTTCCACCGCCGCGCGGACTGCGGAGCCGCCGACGAAGCCGCTGGCGCCGAGCACGGCCAGGGTGCGTTCGTTGTGAGACATGGATTCCTCTGCGGAGGGTTGTTGGGATCTTCGATACGATTGGACGTCGAGCTTGAAACGTCAAACACCGGAGGCCGATGGTTCAGCAGGAGCGAGCACGAGTCACGCGTGAAAGGATCATGATCGGCGCAGCCGACGTCATCCGACGCTCCGGGTACGCGAACGCCACGCTCGGTGAAATCGGCGATGCGGCTGGTGTCACCAAGGGTGCGCTGTATTTCCACTTCCAATCCAAGGAAGACATCGCACGAGCGCTTGTCGAGGAGCAGCACCGGATCACGCGTGAGGCTGCGGCTGAGATTCTGGCTTCGGGCGGCACCCCGGTCGAGATGATGATGCGGCTGTGTATGGACCTCGCGTCACGCCTGGTCGATGACCCGATCGTTCGGGCCGGTATCCGTCTTACCACTGACACGTCGACGTTCGAGACCCCGCTCCAGGACCCGTACCGCGACTGGATGGCGACATTCGCGGAACTCGCGCAGCGGGCGGCTGAGCAAGGCGAGACGACCGGCCGCATCCCAGCCGACAAGCTTGCACAATTCATCATTCCAGCGTTCACCGGCGTCCAATTGGTGTCCGAGACATTCACCAGCCGGAAGGATCTGCCGGCACGGGTCCTCGAGATGTGGCAGATCCTCCTCACTGCGATCATTCCCGCGGAACATCTCGAAGCCTCCCTTGCCTCGGCTGAGGCGATCTTCACGGCAAGACCGCGACTTCGCCGGAGACGCTGACTCCAGCCGACGCATCCATCGCCACTGTCCCGCCCTGGAGCACCGCGAACCGGACCCCGACCGCATCTGACGCGACAGTGATGGTGGCAGGAGTGTTGAACTCGATCACCCGGTGAAAGCGCGCCTCGAATCGCTGAAGGTCGGCCGACGGGTTGCCGAGGAAAAGGCACGCGACCTGCTTGCACGCCTCGATCAACGCGACTCCCGGGACATGATCGAGCGAATGTTCGAAGAACACGGGATGCGAGTGGTCGATCTGGATTTCGAGACCGGCGATCGTCTCCACGACGGTGACATCGCTCGCCCTCGACCGGCCGACCCGTTCGGGCTCGACCGGCTCCGCGGTGCGCCGTGGGGGAGTGGCGTTGGCGTTCGGTCCGCGCATTCTCCGATATGCGACGCTACCAGCCAGGAGTGCGTCACCGTGCCCGACCGCGATAACTCGGCCGTCCGGCCCGCTAATCTCGATGTTCATCCGAGCGCTTCGCAACTCGCCACGGGCGGTGCGTCGAATGTCCGATGCCTCCACGAGCGCGGTGACCTCAAGTGCGTTCCATTCCCCTCGGCAGCCCTCGTCCGAGCGCAACTCGAAGCCGAGTCCGGTCATCAGGAACCTACTGTCCAGAGGGACGCTATGTCCGAGATGACACGTGAGGATCGTCACCTGCCGGATGGTCTCGGCAAGCACTGCCGAATCGGGCGGCGTCGTGGTGTAAAAGGCATGACTTCGCGGCCACTGCAGCGACACTTGATACCTGCCCTGACCAAGAGCTTCAAAGTCTGTCGGCCAGACCTCACTCGTCGATTGACGGTGGACTAGTGCGCGCTCGACGGGGCGCTCAAACGATGGCACGGGTAACTCCATTTTGTTCGGGTTTGGGAACCCGCCCCCGGCTCCGCCGCGAAGATTAGCATGCCGTGCGACCGGTTTTATAATGCTGCTGAGGGGTAGCTGAGACGCAGCTGTGCGGCGACCACAGGCGCACCGCATGGCCGCCCGACAAAACCGGGCAAGGCATGTCTTGGCCGGGCCGCGCCGTTCGTCGGAACACATGCCGGGGCCGGGCCCGGCAAAGTTCGCGAGTTCACCAGATCGAACGCTCGTCATCGGTCATGATGGCGACCCCTATCCCAGAGGCCGCTGCCTCGAACACCGCCACTCGTGCCGCTCGGTCAGGCGGCCAGCTTGGTCGACACATCGCCCTCGCTGAAGCGCGCCTTCGACCTCATCTCGGTCGACCCCGTGTTTGCGGTGGATGCAGCTCTCGTCGATTCCTCGACGTCGGCTGGCCAGGGGGCTCGAGCTCTCCCCGGCCGGTCTGGCTTGAGCTGTCGTCAGCGGCGGCTCGCTTTCATCGAGTAGGCACGAGCATCGTAACGTATAAAACCGGTGCGCCGGTATGTTTACTCATCAATGATCACCAAGACAGGCTTGCCCGGGTATGTGCCGAAAGGGGTATCGACCAGAGCGGGTCGGGCACGTAGGTTCAACTCATTCGAGAACTCAGCAACCGCGAGCAGGAAGCGAAGATGAGGCCTCTGGGATCTCACGGTCCTCACCGTCGACTTCGGCTGAGGCAGCGGATCTCGATTGCAGCCCGCGCAACGGCAGGCATCAGTGCTGGCCGTCCTCGCCGCCGAGCGCGTGAGCTCATTTCACGATACGGGGAAGGCAGATCATGACAGCACTCAAGCGTGTGGTCGTTTCACGACGAGCGCTTCTCCAGGGCGCCGCCGTCGCATCCGGCTACTTGCTCACTCTCGACGCCCAGACCTCCGCGTTCGCGACGGCTGGTGGAACAGTGCCAGTTGCTCCAGTGAGCGCCGATCGGCTGACGTTGGCCACCACGAAGATCTTCAACGCGGAGTGGAATCAGGCGATGCTCGCTTCCTTTCCAGCCCGATACAGGTTCTCACCGAGGAGCGATATCTCAACCGTTGGAATCGAGTGGGACGAGCGATTGTTCTCGCTCCACGGACCGGCCCTCGGACTCGTCGGTGAATCCGCGCACGAACTCGAGATCACCCGCCCCAGCCCTCACGCCGCGCTCGTCTCCGTTCCGGCTGAAACGACCGATCTGGTCCTTCGAGTCGAAGCTCTCAACACCTACCCTGCAGAGAACCACACCGGCGTGAGACCTGTCTCGCTCTGGCTGGAAGATCAGAGCGGTCAGAGGTTGGAAGAATGGACAGACTCGCCGATCCCTGCCGACTGCGCAGCATGGAGTATTGAAGCGACCGTCAACTGGATCAGCCACGAAGGCGACATCGTTCCCGCTCGCGCATCGATCCGCAGTATCGGACCCTTCGACGCTCCAGCAGGCACGGCAGTCCGACTCAGCTACCCCGACATCTTCGACACCCCACCAACGGTGGTCGACCCAGCGATCATCGAAGGCGATGACACCCCCCTCCCTGCCACGGTCGACTCGCGCACAAGCGAGGGCATCTGCGAGCTTGTCTTGACCACAACCGAACCACTCCGCCCCGGGGGCCAGCTCGAGCTGCACTTCGAGGCCGGCGCTTCCAACTCCACACCCAGGCCGTTCGCAAATCACGTTCCTCGACTTGTCCTTGTGCCCCCAACTGACCAGAACGGCATGCGTCTGTCCGGCAGGCACTCGTCCTTCCCGGTTTCCCCGTCCGGATCTCAGTTGAGTTCGTACATTCCCGCCCCAATTGCATGACCAGGCCATCGAACGGCTCGATCGACGACAGAAGTGTGGAGTATTGATGTCAGACCCATGGGTGGAGAACACACAGAACTGGTACAACGTCACCTACGGCAACAGCCCAGGCTTCGCGCCGATCTTCACCGACGGCTTGACCGGATGGGAAGTCATGTATGCGCTCACGCGAGCGCTTCAGTTCGAATTGGGCATTGCCCCACTCTCCGACACTTTCGGCGACGGAACACTCGCCGCCCTGACCTCTTTCGGGTCGATCACCTCTACGAACCCGGACACGAGCAACACGCCCTCGAACATCGTCAAGATCGCCCAAGGCGCCCTCTACTGCAAGGGTTACAACGCCGGTAACGGTGCCCTGACCGGGATCTGGGACGCCACAACACAATCGGCGATGAGCGACCTGCGCAACGACCTCGGGCTGGGGCCCTCCTCCAACGTGCTCACGCCCAAGCTCTTCAAGTTCCTTCTCACCATGGGGGCCGCGACCCTCCTCGACGGCGGAGACCCAGTCGTCCGCGACGGGCAGCGGGCGATGAATGCTCGCTACCTCTCACGGGCAGATTTCCATGTCGTGCCGGCGGACGGGTACTTTCTGCGCGACACGCACAGGGCACTCATGTTCGCGCTGCAGTACGAGATCGGGATGGTTGACGGGCAGGCCAACGGCAATTTCGGTCCTGGCACCAAGTCGGGGCTTCAGGCCCAAGCCAACCTCAGCGTCGGGTCGACCGACTCCTCTCAGTACTTTGTGCGCTTCTTTCACTTCATTCTGCGTGTGAACGGCTACTCAACAACCTTTACCGGGACATACACCAACACGACAGCCGCGCACGTCACCAGCTTCCAGAACTTCGTCGGCCTGAGCCCGACGGGTACTGCAAACCTCGCGACATGGGCGGGCCTGCTCGTGAGCACGGGAGATCCCGATCGACCTGGCAGCGGAGCTGACTGCGTCACCACGCTGACTCCGGCTCGCCTCACGACGCTCCGCAACGCCGGCTATCAATACTTCGGGCGCTACCTCACGAACACGCCCGACCACGACCCGAACAAGGACCTCAAGTTCGGCGAGGCGGCGGCGGTCCTCGCAGCCGGCGGCAAGATCTTTCCCATCTTCCAAACAGGAGGAGGCACGCCATCTCATTTCACATATGTGCGTGGCACCGAGGTCGCAGAGGAAGCAGCTGTGGCGGCCTGGGCGTACCGGATCCCGTCGAATGCGGTGATCTACTTCGGCGTCGATTACGACGCATACGACTGGGAGGTGACTGAGAGCATCATCCCCTACTTCCAGGGCGTCAACGACAAGATCAACCTGTACGGTCGCTCCTTCAGGGTCGGCATCTACGGGCCACGCAACGTGTGCAAGCGAGTGAGCGCGGCGGGGCTGGCGGTCTACAGCTTCGTCTCCGACATGTCCACTGGCTACAGCGGCAACTTGGGACAAACGCTCCCTGCAAACTGGGCGTTCGACCAGATCCAAACTCTCACCCTAGGAAGCGGGATCGGCGAGATCGAAATCGACAAGAATGTCGTCTCGGGTCGCGACACGGCGGTGGCTGCGCTCGCCTCGCCGACGAACGTCGGCAACGACCCACTCATCCCGGCCTCCCAACTCAACGCCTTCAACGACGCTTGGTTCGCCCATTGCCAAAGCCACACGGACTACGTGGGTCACGAGATCATCCAATCGGGGAACAGCACTCTCGTTCGCAACTGGGTCACCACACACGACGCCCTCATCACGGGCCTCGCGTCGCAGTACCAGGTGTACAAGGCCCTCATCCTCACCCCGCTCATCTGGGAAGGATTGTCGCTCCACGCGGGCGATGTGCTGAAGGACCAGTGGGTGCGCAACTACTACATATGGAAGATGAACGGATCCGTCGGAGTTCCGCCAGACCTGATCGCAGAAGACTCCTCGGCCGGCCCCTGCCAGATCTTTGCCGCGACGGCGATCCTGGCCCGGAACTGGGCGGTGCGCCAAGGGTTGCTCTCCGACCGGATCTACGACGCCAGCGTCTGGGAGGACATGTGGGAGATGTGGCAGAACCTCGCAGACGACGAGGCATTCAACATCCGGACGGGGATGTTCGTCATGATGTACTACGCCGCGACCCGCACAGGTGTTCCTGCAACGCAACTTCGGAACCTCACGCCCAGCCAAGTCATGGACACGCTCACCGGGTACAACGGTGAGGAAGTGTATGGAAGGAAGCGAATGATGCTCTACTACCTGGTCCAACGCTGGCACGACGACTTCCGTTGATGGTCACAACTCAGACGCGGCACGTCCGCGGGGGGAAGGGGCTCGGGTTAGCCGCGGCGGGAGCCCTTGTTTCCGCTGCAGCGCTCTGTCTCTTGTGGGGCGTCATCTTCGTGAGCATGCTCTCCTCGGACGTCCCCACAGACGACGACGCACTCGCCGGCGTCATCGGGACGACGGCGATCCTCGTTGGGCTCGCGTTGTCATGCTGGGCATCATGGACGCTCAGCGTCTACCGGGTGGTCGGAACAACATGGGCGATCTTGCTTCCCCTCGCGACGAGCATCGGATGGGCCGCGGCCACGTTGGTTCTGGCGCAGAATGCAAACTATCTCGCCGCTCTCGGTCGCCTTCCCGGACCTCTCGCGATCTTCGCAGCCAGCGGGATGACTGTACCCGTCGGACTTGGTCTTGGGTGCACTTACCTCGTACTCGCACTCAGACGGGGTTCACACACTTCCTAGGTCGCCCACCCAAAGTCATGTGTCCGAGCGCGCGGAGCCGTTCCATTCGGACGTCTAATCGTCGCGCTCGCATCCTAGGTCTGCGCGCCGACCTTCCTCGATCAGAAGCCGTGGAGACTCAGGGTCTCGGTTCGGTCGAACGCAGACGAAGGGGTGGATGCCACGTGGCATCCACCCATTCGTCGTGTGCTGACGTGGCTCCGCGACTTAGGCTGTCGTCGTGAGCGCGGCACTCGACGACGGTCCCTTCTTCCACGGCACCAAGGCCGATCTGCAGGTCGGTGATCTGCTGACCGCCGGATTCAGGTCGAACTACCGGCCCGAGGTCGTGATGAACCACATTTACTTCACGGCGCTTCCCGACGGTGCCGGGCTCGCGGCGGAGCTCGCGGCCGGCGCCGCCGAGCCGCGCGTCTACGAGGTCGAGCCGACCGGGCCGTTCGAGAACGACCCGAATGTCACCGACAAGAAGTTCCCCGGCAATCCCACGCGCTCGTACCGCAGCAGCGAGCCGCTCCGGGTCGTGCGCGAGATCACCGACTGGACCCGGTTGACCCCCGAGGCGCTGCAGACGTGGCAGGAGCGCATCGCGGCGATCCGCGACGACGAGCGCGGCGAGATCATCAACTAGCGCTCCGGCGCGGCGGCACGGGCCGTGATCAGGGCATGAGCCCGTACGCCGTCACGACCGCGACGAGGTTCGCGGCCGCGTGCACGACGATCGACGGAGCCGTGCGTCGCGTCGCCATCGCGTGGACGCCGAACACGATGCCCGAGAAGAACGTCGCAGCGCCGAGTGCCACGCCGTTGACGCCGCCGACGATCTGCGGGAGGTGGAGCGAGCAGAACACGAGCGAGGTGAGGATCACCGCGCCGTTCGTCGCCCGGACGCGGCGGTCGGCGTCGGGCCACTCGCCGTCGAACCACCGCCTGAGGGACGGCTGCAGCATCCCTCGGAAGACCACCTCTTCGACGAAGGGGGCCAGCACGACCGCGAGAACGAGCTGGGGAACCCAGATCAGCGGTTCGGGCGAGACGACGACGTTCGTGTCGGAGCCGCCGGGGTCACCGAAGATCAGGAGAGCCACGACGACCACCATCGGCTGCACGAACCAGATCACGCCGAACGCGACGGGAATGCCCAGCAGATCGATCCAGCGGAACCGAAGGCCGTAGTCACGGATGAGATTGCCGGTGCCCCACCTGCGCGAGACCACGACGATCCAGACGATCACCGCCGCGGGCAACGCGAAGGCGCATGCCAGCGCGAGCGGCGGGCTCATCAACTCGGCCGGGATCAGCGCCGGGAGGAAGATCCCGGCGGCGAAGATCGCGACGCCGACGAAGGCATGGAGAAGACCCCATCGGGTGGCGGTCGGGGTCTCGGCGGTGCGGGCGGTTGCGGTGTCGATATCGATGAACCTAATGGATGCCCGTGCGAGTCGCGAAAGGGCGGATGCCACGTGGCATCCGCCCTTCGCGGAGGTGAGACTCAGACCGCCGCGATGACCGCGAACTCGACGCGGAAGTCGGGGGTCGCGAGCTTGGCCTCGACGGTGGCGCGTGCGGGAGGGTTCGCGCCGTCGACCCACTCGTCCCACACCGAGTTCATCGCGGCGAAGTCGGCGATGTCGGCGAGGTAGATGGTCGCGCTCAGCAGCTTCGACTTGTCGCTGCCAACGCTCGCGAGGAGCTCGTCGACGCGCTGCAGGGCGGCGCGGCTCTGCGCTTCGACGGTGTCGCCCTCGGCGACCTGGCCGGCGAGGTAGACGGTGTCGCCGTGCACGACGGCCTGGCTCATGCGGGGGCCGGGCTGGATGCGCTCGATGCTCATTGGTGCTCCTCGGTGGGGGTGTGGGTGGGGGTTCGAAGGCTCGGCGGCAGCGCCGCTGCTCAGGCGTCGACCTCGCGGGGTGGGTTAAACATGAACTCGAAGCGGATGCCGTTGTCGTCCTCGACGAAGGCCGCGTAGTAGCGCTCGTTGAACCGCGGGTACGCCTTGGGTGCGCGCACGTCCGTCCACCCGGCATCCATCGCGATCGCGTGCAGGCGGTCGACCTCGTCGCGCGAGGTGACCGGGAACGCGAGGTGCTGCCAGCCGACGTGACCGTGGCGGTGCGGGCCGTTGCCGGACTCGCGTGCGGGGAAGAGGATGAGCTCCTCCTCGCCGAGGTACCAGGACACCCCGTTCTCGGCGTCCTGCCGGGTGCAGCCGAGCGCCTGCATCACCGGGTCGAACTGGGCGATGGAGCGGGGGAGGTCGGTGACGGAGATGCCGATGTGGTCGAAGAGGGGCATTCGGTCATCCTATGGGGCGGGGTGATGGGTCTCGAGACGCGTGCTTCGCGCGCTCCTCGACCAGCGGGGGACGGGTCTCGAGACGCGTGCTTCGCCCGCTCCTCGACCAGCGCGGGCGCCCGCTCCTCGACCAGCGCGGGGCGCTACTCGTCGGCGGCGTCGAGGGTCGCGCGGTCGGCGGGGAGCAGCGCGTCGGCGCCCTCCTCGCCCTCGGCGATGACCTCGTCCTCCTCGAGCGACATGCGCAGCTTGCGGCTGAAGAACCGCGTCATCACGAGGAGTGCCACGACGCCGACCGCGAGCCAGATGAGGCCGTACGTCATCGCCTCTCCGCTGAGGTTCACCCAGAGCAGCACGGTGAGCACGACGCCGATGACCGGCAGCAGGATGTTGCGCACGATCTGCCCTGCGGTCTTCACCTCGCGACGGCGCACCGCGAAGTGCAGGATCACCGTGACGTTCACGACCGTGAACGCGATGAGCGCACCGAAGTTGATGAGCGAGAACACGAAGTCGAGGTCGGCGACCGCAGCGAAGAGCGAGACGACGCCGACGAAGACGATCGCGACCGCCGGAGTCTGGAACCGCGGGTGCACGTACGACATCCGGCGGCCGATCGGGCCGGAGCTGTTGCGGCCCATGACGTAGAGCATGCGCGAGACGCTCGCGTGCGAGGCGAGGCTCGACGCGGCGACCGCCGCGACGGCCGCCGCGACGAAGAGGATCTGGAAGAGCATGCCGCCGACCGAGAACGCGAGCTCGGGGAGCGCGGTGCCCTCGGTGAGCCCCTCGACGCTGGGGAAGAGCGACTGGGCGAACCATCCGGCGACGAAGAACAGCGCACCGCCGATGAGGAGCGAGAGCACGATCGCCTTCGGCACGGTGTTCGCGTCCTTCGCCTCCTCGGTGTACATCGTGATCGCGTCGAAGCCGATGAACGAGAAGCAGACGATCGTGGCCGCGCTGATGACCGTCGCGATCTGCACGTTCGCGTGGTACAGCGGTTCGATGCTGAAGGGCGTGCCATTGCCGGCGCCCGCGTTGAGCGCACCCCACGCGAGGCCGATGAACACGACGATGAGCACCACCTGGAAGACGAGCAGCGTCGCGTTCACCCGCGAGGTCGACGTGATGCTCCAGAGGTTCAGGAGGGTGATCAGCGCGACGTAGGCGCCGACCCACACCCAGCCCGAGATGTCGGGGAAGAACGACTCGAAGTACTGGCGCAGCAGCAGCGCGTTCACGAGCGGCAGCAGCAGGTAGTCGAGCAGGGCCGTCCAGCCGACGAGGAAGCCGAAGTTCGGGTGGATCGTCTCCGAGGCGTACGTGTACGCCGAGCCCGCCGACGGGTACACGCGCGTCATGCGCCCGTAGCTGATGGCGGTGAAGAGCATCACCACGAGGGCGAAGAGATACGCGAGCGGCACGACCCCACCGCTCTCGTCGGACACGTAGCCGAAGGTGTCGAACACCGTCATCGGCGTCATGTAGCCGAGGCCGAGCCCCACGATGGCCCAGAGGCCGAGCGAGCGGCGGAGCTTCGTGGGGTGCGATGCGAGTGCGGGGGAGGTCATGCGAGGTTCCTGTCGTCGCCATTGATCGAGCGGGGTGACACTACGCTACTGCGATCGCACGCGAAGCGGTCGTCGTGGCCAATCGGGAAGGCCGGCTTCGACACGGCGTCCAGCGAGCATCCGCGCGGGGTGCCAGAGGATGATCTCGGCCCCGAGACAGCGCGGCAGGAGGCGCCCGAACGGTCGGACTCACTCGTCGTGCCGTGTGTAGACCTTCGCCTCCCACGGGGTGAGTGTCGCGTCGATCCGGTGGTCGCTCGCGCCGTTGCTCAGCAGCAGCTCCGCGTCGCGCCATCCCGCGGCGAGTTCGGAGTCGAGTTCGACTCGTCGCGGCTCAGAGGAGAGGTTCGAGATCACGAGCAGCGCGTCGCCGTCGAGCTTCCGTTCGAAGGCGAAGACGGCGGAATCGCCGGCGTCGACCCGCGCGAAGGTACCGTGGGCGACGACCGGCCGGCGGTGTCGCAGCTCGATGAGCGCGCGGTAGTGCTCGAAGATCGAACCCGGTGCGTCGTACTGCGCCGCGGCATTGACCTCCACGTGGTTCGGATTCACCCGGATCCACGGCTCGCCGTCTGAGAAGCCGGCGTTCGCCGTGGCCGTCCACTGCACGGGAGTGCGGGCGTGGTCGCGGCCCATCGCGAGCAGCCCGGCCATGACCGCGGCGGGCTCCTCGCCGCGGGTGGTGGCTTCCGCGAAGTAGTTGAGCGATTCGAGATCGCGGTAGTCGCCGATCTCGGCGAACGGAGCGTTCGTCATGCCGAGCTCCTCGCCCTGGTAGACGTACGGTGTTCCGCGCTGCAGGTGCAGTACCGTCGCGAGCGCCGTCGCGGATTCGCGCCACCATCGCTCGGCGTCGCCGAACCTGCTGACGGGGCGCGGCTGATCGTGGTTCGACAGGTACAGGCTGTTCCAGCCGACCGCCGCGAGCGCGTCCTGCCATTCGGTGAACGACGACGCGAGTTCGCCGGGTTCGAGCCGACGAGGTCGGAACTTCCCGTCCGCGTGGTCGAGGCTGACGTGCTCGAACTGGAAGACCATGTCGAGTTCGCGGCGGGCAGGGTCGGAGAACAGTGCTGCCTCGGACTTGGTGACGCCCGGCGTCTCGCCGACGGTGAGCAGGGCGCTGCGGCCGTCGAAGACCTCGCGGTGCATCTCCTGCAGGTATTCGTGCAGGCGCGGGCCGGCGGAGTAGTGGGGGAAGCCGTCGCCGTAGGCGCGTCCCTCGGCGACGATGCCATCGGGCAGCTCGGGATGCTTCGAGATGAGGTTGATGACGTCCATGCGGAAGCCGTCGACGCCGCGGTCGAGCCACCAGCGCATCATCTCGTAGACCGCCGCCCTCACTTCCGGGTTCTCCCAGTTGAGGTCGGGCTGCTTCGAGGCGAACAGGTGCAGGTAGTACTCGCCCGTCCGCTCGTCGAAGGTCCAGGCCGGTCCCGAGAAGAACGACTCCCAGTTCGTGGGCTCGCTGCCCGGGAGGCCCGGCTCGTGCTGCGGCCGTGCCCCGCGCCACCAGTACCAATCGCGCTTGGGCGAGTCGAGGCCCTGGCGGGATTCGACGAACCACGGGTGCTCGTCGGAGGTGTGGTTGACGACGAGGTCCATGACGAGCTTCATGCCGCGGGCGTGCATCGCGGCCAGGAGCTCGTCGAAGTCGTCGAGCGTGCCGAAGGTGGGATCGATGGCCTGGTAGTCGCTGATGTCGTACCCGTTGTCGGCCTGGGGGGACCGGTAGATCGGTGAGAGCCAGACGACGTCGATGCCGAGCCGCTCGAGGTGGTCGAGGCGCTGCAGGATGCCCCGGAGATCGCCGATCCCGTCGCCGTCCGAGTCCTGGAAGCTCCGCGGGTACACCTGGTACACGACGGCGTGCTTCCACCACTCGGCCTGTTCGGGGATACCGCCGTCGGCGACGAGGATCTCGGAGAGCGTCATGAGCGGACCGCCCGCGAAGCGATGTCGGCGAGCGACCCAGCGCCCGCGACGAAGGTGGTCTGCGCCATTGCACGTTCCTCCAGAATCAGGACAGCCACGAGCCGGCTGTCGGAGTTATTTCATCACAGGAAAAAAGTTCAGGTCAAACCGCCGGCTCCGACCGATCCGTTGGGGTAGGTTTCTTCACGTCGGAGGAAGGGTCGAGATGGGGTGGCAGCCGAGAGACGAGCTCTCGCAAGCGGTCGCGCTCGAGGTGATGCTCCATGGGCCGCTCGGCCGATCGGAGCTCGCTCGCCGACTCGATCTCGCCCCGGCGACGCTCACTCGGATCAGTGGCGAGCTCATCCGCTCGGGCCTCCTCGTCGAGACGCCGCACGCGGCGAAGCGCGGCACCGGTCGACCCTCCATCCCGCTCGACGTCGTCCCAGAGTCGCACCACTTCATCGGGGTGAAGCTGACCGGCCGCGCCATGATGTCCGCCGTGACGAACCTCCGCGCCGAGGTGCTCGAGTACCGGGAGTTCCCGCTGGCGTCCCGTCACCCCGAGGAGGTCGTCGCGCAGATCGTCGGGCTCGTGCGCGACGCACGCACTCGGCGCGACCTCGACGCCGTCGGCATCGGCCTCGGCGGAGTCGTGACGCAGGACGGGACGGTCGCGAGCGCGCCGTTCCTGGACTGGGCCGACGTGCCGCTCGCGAAGCTCGTCGAAGAGCTCGTCGAACTGCCGGTCTTCGCCGCGAACGACCTGACGGCCTTCACCGAATCCCAGCACTGGTTCGGGCTCGGTACCGGCCACGCGAACTTCGCCACGCTGACGATCGGGGCGGGAGTCGGGTACGGGTGCGTCGCGAACGGGCGACTGCTCTCGAACGAGGATTCGGGGGTCGGCCTCGTCGGTCACTGGCCGCTCGACCCGCTCGGACCGTTGTGCTCGCGCGGGCATCGTGGCTGCGCCGACGGGATGCTGACCATCCCGGCGATCGAACGCGATGTGTCGACGGCGCTCGGGCGCGCGGTCCCATGGGGTGAGGTGCTCGCGCTCGCCGCTGCCGGCGAGCCCGCCGTGGAACGGATCGTCACCGCGTCGGCGCGAGCGCTCGGACGCCTCATCGCGGCGGTCGCGAACCTCGCTGCACCGGATCTCGTCGTGCTCGGCGGCGAAGGGGTCGGGCTCGCTGCGATCGCGTTGGACGCGGTGCGCGCCGGCATCGTGGAGCATCGCGATCCGCGGGCCTCCGAGGTGCGCGTCGAGCTGACTCCGGGCGATGACGAGAGCTGGTGCCGCGGCGCCGCGGCGCTTGCGATCCAGGGCTACGTGCTCACGAGGAGCCGACCGTCGCCGTAAGGAACGACTCGTCGACGCGTCAGCCCATCGTGGGCGGCGGCAGCTCCCCGGTGTAGGTAACGACTTTCCCTCGTCGGTCGCGATGAGCCTCGGCGCCGGCGACGCTCGCCTTCGGCTCTCTCCGGCGCCAAGCTTGACTCCATGACGATCTCCGAAGCAGACCTCATCCACCTGCGCCGCGCGGTGGAACTCGCCCGCCAAGCGCTCGACTCGGGCGACGGCCCGTTCGGGTCCGTGCTCGTCGACGCGGCCGGCGTCGAACGGTTCGCCGACCGCAACCGGGACGCGAGCACCGGTGACCCGACGCGGCATCCCGAGTTCGAGATCGCCCGCTGGGCGGCGACGAATCTCACCGCCGACGAGCGGGCCGCTTCGACGGTGTACACCTCGGGTGAGCACTGCCCGATGTGCTCGGCCGCGCACGCCTGGGTGGGGCTCGGCCGCATCGTCTACGTCGCCTCGGCCGAGCAGATCACTGGGTGGCGCCGCGAGCTCGGCGCCCCGGCGGCACCCGTCGCGCCGCTGCCGATCACGGCGGTCGCGCCCGGCCTGCCCGTCGAGGGGCCGGTCGACGAGCTCGTGGCCGAGGTGCGGGTGCTCATCGAGCACGAGGTCGCCGCAGGGTAGCGGCCCCGGCTACTCGACGAGCTTGCCCGCCACCGAGACCTCCTCGCGCATGAGCGCCGAGATCTCGGCGGAGATCGGTGGGATCTCCTCGCGGGTCACCCCCGTCGACGGCGACCAGACGAGGTTCACCTGCAGCGTCTCGTCGATCGACGGGTAGTCGCTGCGGTTGTGGCAGCCGCGGGTCTCGCGCCGCTCCAGCGCCGCTTCGAGCGTCGCACGAGCCGCGAGCGCCGCCGACTTGAGGTCGAAGGCGTGCGCGAGGTCCTGGTAGCCGGCGATGTCGGGGTGCACGCCGACGTCGGCGAGACGCGCCTCGATCGCGTCGAGCTCGGCGAGCCCGGCGCGAAGACCCGGCTCGTCGCGCACGACGCCGGCGTGCTCGGTCATGGTGTCGCGGATGGCGCGCTGGAGGGCGCGCACGTTCTCGCTGCCGCCGGCGGCGAGGAGGGCGTCGATCTCGTCGCGCGCGGCCTGCACCGCGCTCGCCGAGCGCTGCTGCGCCGTGAGGCCGGCCGAGTAGGCGGCCGCGGCCTCGCCGACGATGCGCCCGAAGACGAGCAGTTCGATGAGCGAGTTGCCGCCCAGCCGGTTCGCGCCGTGCAGCCCACTGGATGCCTCGCCGATGGCGTAGAGGCCCGGGACATCCGTGCCGTGGTCGTCGGGGCGCACCCAGACGCCGCCCATCGAGTAGTGCGCGGTGGGCGCGATCTCGATCGGCTGCTTCGTGATGTCGAGCATCTGCAGTTCGAGCATGGTCTGGTAGACGCGGGGGAGGCGCTGCATGATCGTCTCGCGGGGCAGGTGCGAGACATCCAGCCAGACACCGCCGTTCGCGGTGCCGCGCCCCTCCTTGATCTCGGTGTAGCAGGCGAGGGCCACGCGGTCGCGGGTCGACAGCTCGAGGCGCTCGGGGTCGTACTTGTGCATGAAGCGCTCGCCGAGGCCGTTGGTGAGGATGCCGCCTTCGCCGCGCGCCGCCTCGCTGATGAGGGTGCCCGCGGCGTTCTCGGGCTCGATGATGCCCGAGGGGTGGAACTGGACGAGCTCGGGGTCGCGCACCCGGCCGCCGGCCTCGACGGCGAGGCGCCACGAGTCGCCCGTGTTCTCGTCGCGCCGCGAGGAGGTGCGCCGCCAGATGCGGTTGTGGCCGCCGGCGGCGAGGATGACGGCGTCGGCGTGGATGAGGTACCGGGTGCCGGTCTCGAGGTCGAAGCCGTAGGCGCCGAAGATCGCGCCGTCGTCGTTCACGAGGAGGCGGGTGACGTAGACGGTGTCGAGCACCGGGATGTCGAGCTGCGCGGCACGGTTGACGAGGGTGCGCTGGATCTCGAGGCCCGTGTAGTCGCCCGCGAACGCGGTGCGGCGGTAGGTGTGCGCGCCGAAGAAGCGCTGCGAGATGCGGCCGTCGGCCTCGCGCGCGAACGGCATGCCGTAGCGCTCGAGGTCGTCGATGCCGCGGGCGGCGCCCTTCGTGACGGTCTCGACCGTGCGCGGGTCGGCGAGGAGGTAGCTCTCCTTCAGGGTGTCGGCGGCGTGCTGCTGCCAGCTGTCGTCGGCGTCCATGGTGGCGAGTGCGGCGTTGATGCCGCCCGCGGCGAGCGAGGTGTGGGCGTCGTGCTTGGGGCGCTTGCCGAGCGCGAGCACGTCGACGCCGGCCTCGGCGAGCTCGATGGCGGCGCGCAGGCCCGAGCCGCCGGTGCCGATGACGAGCACGGAGGTGGAGAGGCGACGTTCTGAAGCGGTCATGCGCACCACGCTAAGCAGGCACCGTGAATTACTCCAATGCATATCTTGCGTGAGTTCAATGCGCATACGCTATGGATATGAACCTCGAGCAACTGCGCGGCTTCGTCGAGGTCGCCCGCTTCGGCAACTTCACTCGCGCCGCCGAAGAGCTCTACCTCGCGCAGCCCTCGCTCAGCCGCCAGATCGCCGCTCTCGAGCACGACCTCGGCGCCGACCTCTTCCATCGCGCCCGCGGCGGCTCGACGCTCACGGTCGCCGGCGAGTCCCTGCTGCCGCTCGCCCGCCGCATGCTCGCCGACGCCGAGTCGGTGCGCCGCGAACTCGCCGAGCTCGCCGGCCTCGAACGCGGCCGGGTGCGCCTCGGCGCCACCCCGACGCTGTGCATCAGCCTCGTCGCCGAGGTGCTGAGCGCGTTCCACGCGGAGCATCCGGCCATCGAGCTTCATCTCTCGGAGCGCGGATCGCGCGCCCTGCTCGACGAGCTCGCCGCGGGCGAGCTCGACCTCGCGCTCATCACCACGACGGATGCCTCGTCGGCCGAGCGGTTCACCGTGACGCCCCTGCTCGTCGAAGAGCTCGTGGTGATCTCCTCGGCCGCGCGGCCTCCGATCACCGACCGCGACACGATCGACCTCGCGGGCGTCGCCGCACTGCCGCAGATCGTGTTCAGTGCGAGCTACGACCTGCGCAGTGCGACCGATGCCGCGTTCAGGGCCGCGGGGCTCACGCCCGAGGTCGTGCTCGAGGGCGCCGAGATGGACGCCGTGCTGCGGTTCGTCGAACGCGGGCTCGGCGTCGCGATCGTGCCGGCGCTCGTGCTCATCGACCGGCCGGGGCTGCGCTCGGTGCGGCTGGGGTCGAGGCGAGGGGCGACGGGCGGGGCGAGGGGCGGTCCCAATGGCGGGTCGACGCTCGAGCGCACGATCAGCCTCGCCGCCCCCGTCGGCGTCGCGCCGACCGCCGCCGTCGAGGTCATGCGGCAGACGATCGCCGTGGGGGTCACGGCGTTCGCGGCGCGTGCGGGCGCGACGATGCGGCTCGCGGCGGAGTGAGTGCCCCCGGCGCAGGTAGAATTGACGGCTCCGCTGTTCCGAGGGGGCACGTCATCAGCAGCAGCATCTCCACCACGCCGATCGCCGAAGAGCAGGCGGCGCTCGACCGCATCCGCGAGGTCGTCACCGAGCTCGTCGATCAGGAGTCCGAGTACCTCCGGGCGATGCTCGCCCGGCCCAGCGACGAGCTCAACCTCACCGAGCGCGACGCGCTCGTCGCGCATCACGCGCAGCGGCTCCAGGGCCTCCGCACCGCCTCGTACGGGCTGCTGCTCGGCGGCGTCGAGACCGACGAGGGCCAGCGGTTCCGCATCGGGCGAATCGGGCTCAGCGACCCCGACGACGGCGAGCGGCTGCTCGTCGACTGGCGCGCGCCCGTCGCCCGCCCCTTCTACACGGCGACGCCCCTGCACCGCGAGGGGGTCAGGGCGCGCCGACGCATCACCGCGACCGACCGCACGGTGACGGGCGTCTACGACGAGTCGCTCCTCCTCGACGAGCTCGAGGGGCTGGGCGGCGACGGCGAGGTGCGGGATGCCGCGTTGCTGGCCGCGCTCGATCGCCCGCGCACCGCGCACATGAGCGACATCGTCGGCACCATCCAGCGCGAACAGGACGCGATCATCCGCTCGCCGCTCGCCGGCACCCTCGTCGTGCAGGGCGGGCCGGGCACGGGCAAGACCGCGGTCGCCCTGCAGCGCGCCGCCTACCTGCTCTACGAGCACCGCAACCGGCTCGCGAAGTCGGTCGTGCTCATCGTCGGCCCGAACCCGCGGTTCCTCGAGTACATCTCGCAGGTGCTGCCCTCGCTCGGCGAGGACTCCGCCGTGCTCGTCACCCCGAGCACCCTCGTGCCGGGCGTCACGGCGACCGCGAGCGAGTCGGCCCGTGCCGCCGAGTTCAAGGGCCGCCTCGAGATCATCGACGCCCTGAAGCGGGCCGTGCACGAGGTCGAGGTGCCCGGCGGCAGCCGGGTGCTCCGACCCGCCGGCCTCAAGCCGATGACGCTCGACGGCCGTCTGCTGCACCGCGTGCGCATGCGCGGCCGCCAGGGCGGCACCCCGCACAACGCCGCACGCCCGAAGTTCGAGAGGGCGCTGCTCACCGAGATCCTCCGGCTGGAGGACGCCGACCACGGCAGCTCGGCGATGGAGGACCACGAGCGGCGCGCCGACTGGGCCGAGGACCCGGCCGTGCAGGAGCTCTTCGACGAGCTCTGGCCGCTGCTCGACCCCGTCGAGGTCGTGCGCGCCCTGTTCAGCGACCCCGAGCGGCTCGACGCCGCGTTCCCCGGGCTCGATCCGGCGCTCCGCGCCGCCCTCCTGCGGCCCCGCGAGCACGGGCTCACCCCCGCCGACATCCCCCTCGTCGACGAGCTCGCCGAACTCCTCGGCGACGACCCCCGGCCCGCGGTCGCCGCCGCGGCCCGAGCCCGCGCCGACCGCGCCGTCGACCTCGCCTACGCGCAGAACGTGCTCGACATGGTCGAAGACGCCGACGCCGACGAAGACCATCTGGCCGCCCCCGTCTCGATCGTGACCGCCGCGACGCTCGCCGACCGGCAGCTCGCGGGCGACGGCCGCACGCCCGCCGAGCGGGCCATGTTCGACCGCGAATGGGTCTACGGCCACGTCATCGTCGACGAGGCGCAGGAGACGAGCCCGATGCTGCTGCGCGCGCTCATCCGCCGCTGCCCGTCGCGGTCGATGACGCTCGTCGGCGACGCCAACCAGTACACGGCGACCGATGCGCCGTTCACCTGGGAGGGCCTTCTCGACCCGCAGGTGCCGCGCTGGCGGCGCACCGATCTCACCGTCAACTACCGCACGCCCGGCCGCATCATGCGACTCGCGACCGGGGTGCTGCGCCGCATCGACCCGGGGGTTGCCGAACCGGCCTCGGCGCGCGACGGCGAGCACGAGCCGCGGCTCGTGCGGGTGCCTTCCGCCGAACTCGGCGAGGCCGCCGCTCGCGCCACGGTCGACGCGCTCGCCGAGAGCGAGGGCACGGTCGGGGTGATCGCCCCGCTCGGCGTGCTCGGTGCGCTGCGCGAGGTGCGCGACGCCGAGACGGCCCGCTCGGCCGCCGCGAAGGCGGCCGGCCACGCGGCATCCGACCGTCTCTGGATCGGCACCCCCGACGACGCGAAGGGCCTCGAATTCGACGCCGTCGTGGTCGCCGTGCCGCCGATGCCGTCGCCCGACGCGGTCTCGGTCGCGACGTGGAAGCGGCTCTACGTCGCCCTCACCCGGCCGACGCAGCGGCTCACCGTCGTCGAGGCGGGCGACGTCATCGGCTGAGGTGCGCGACGCTCGCGACGTGTCGGCGCGCGCGGCCTACGCGGTGGGTGCGGGGTCGTTCCACGACCAGATGTCGTCGCCGCGGAGCGTCGCGTCCGCGCCGCCGTCGCAGTAGATCGTCTGGCCGGCCATGTGCGTGTTCTCGGCGCTCGTGAGCCAGATGAGCAGGTTCGCGATCGACTCGGCCGGCTGGTGGTAGTTGAGCGGCATCGGCACGGCGGCGTCGACCATCGCGAGCCCTTCGGGGTTGTCGAGGAGCTTCTCGGTCATCGGGGTGATGACGGTGCCGGGGGCGACGGCGTTGAGCGGGATCCCGGAGCCGGCCCACGCCTCGCTGATCGACTCGCGTCGCACCCAGCGAGAGAGCGCCCGCTTCGACGAGGGGTAGGCGAGGTAGCCGAGCTCGGGGCCCTGCTCGGCGAGTGCCGCGGCTGCCGCGAGTGCGCCGGGTTCGTCGCCGGCGAGCGCCGCATCGACGACCGCGGGGGCCACGGGCTGGAGGGAGGCCATCGAGGAGACGACCGCTGCGCGCGGGGCCGAGGAGGCGCGCAGGGCGGGCAACAGGCCCTCGAGCACGGCCGTCACGCCGAAGAAGTTGACCGACATCGTGATCGGCGCGGGGGCCGAGATGCCGGCGCACGCGATGACGCCGTCGACCACGCCCTCCGAGAGCTCGAGCACCTTCGCGACGGCCGCGTCGCGGCCTTCGGCGGTCGACAGGTCGGCCTCGACGTCGGCGTCGCGGAGGTCGACTCCGATCACGGTCGCGCCCTGCGCGAGGAGGGCGCGCTTCGTCGCGGCGCCGATACCCGAGGCGGAGCCCGTCACGACGTACTTGCGGGTCATGGTGTGTGTCCTTCCGATTCGTGAAGCGAGAACTATATTTGACACACTACGTCAAAATACTTGGAGGTGGCATGGAGACCCAGTCGACCCATGGCCGCGGCCGCGGCCGGCCGAGCATCGTCGACGGGGCCGCGGTCGCCGAGGCGGCACTCGCCCTCTGGTCGGAGCGCGGGTATGCGGCGACCGGCTGGAAGGAGCTGGCCGAGGCCACCGGGGTGAGCGCGCGCACCCTGATGCGCCACTTCGGCACCCGCGACCGCATCGCCTGGGCCGAGGTCGCGTCGGCGAACGACCGGCTCGCGCATTCGATCGCCGAGATGGACCCTGCGATGCCGGTCGCCGACGCCGTCCGCCGGGCGATCGTCGCGTCGGTCTCGCACGACGCGCACGTGCGCCGCAGCGCGGAGGCCTGGTTCCGTCTGATCGCGAGCGAACCCGAGCTCGCCGCCACCGCGGCCGCCGCAGACCACGCCTGGACCGGGCGACTCGCGGAGTTCCTGCGTCGCCTGCTGCCCGGCGCATCCGCCGGCACCTGCCGTGCGCTCGCGGCAGCCCTCCAGGCGGCGACCTTCGCCGCGCTCACGAGCTGGGTCGAAGCCGGTGGCGAAGGCGACCCCGCCGACGCCGTCGAGCAGACGCTCGCCTGGATCGAGATCACGGTCCCGGGGACGAGCCTCGACTGAGCCGCCGGTCGGCGTCCACCCGTCGCGCGGGAGGCCGGTCAGCCGGCGTCGCGAAGCCAGTCGACGACATGCGCCGGCGCGGAGTCGGCGGCCTCGAGCGCGAACGCGACGTGCGATCCGTCCATCCAGTAGAGCTCCGACCCGCGGATGTTCGCATGGGCGTATTCGGCGTTCGCCGGAGGCACCGCCTTGTCCGAGCGCGCATGCACGATCAGGGTGGGGCAGGTGATGCGGTCCAGCGGCGCAGGCACGAACACGGTGAAGTCGTTCTTCACGCCCGGACGTCGTCGCGCCGCGCCGAGCGAGGCCCGCAGCGACGCCTCGAGGGTCGCCGTGCTGCCCGGGATCGCCGCGAGCCGCTGCGCACGAGCGGACGTCACCGCCCGGGTGTCGCTGCCCACCGCACGGAGCAGCGCCGTGAGGGTCGGCCTCGTCGCATGTCGGAGCAGCCAGATCTGGGCCCGCGCGAAGCTGTCGCGCGCGGCGATGCTCGTCGGGACCCGCGGGATCGGACCGGGGATGCAGACACCGTCGATCTGGACGAGCCGGCTCACACGATCGGGATGCCTCGCAGCGAGCTCGTAGCCCGCGGGCCCACCGCCTGATGCGGCGATCACCGCGATGCGGTCGATGGCGAGCGCATCGAGCAACGCCGCGAGGGCATCGCCCTGCTGGGCGAAGGTGCGCCCGGTCGACAGCGGTGTTCCCAGGTATCCCGGCCGGCTCGGCGCGATGACCCCGTACCCGTTCACGCGCAGGAACTCCGCCGCCACGAGGCCCTGATCCCATCCGCCGAGCGTGCCGTGGACGGCGAGGACCGGATCGCCGTCGCCGCGCTTGGCATACTCGACCGGCCCGGACGTCGTCGAGACCGTGTGCGGCGTCTCGTCGAGGCATCCGGCGAGGTCCTTCCGAGTGGGCGAGATGGGCGTTGCGGCCATGCTCGAACTCTCCCAAAGGCGACATGGCGCCGCCAGCCCCCGTCCGCGCGTGCCAGACTGCCCGGATGGCCGACCTCGAACTCGCGCGCATCGCCGCGGGCACCGTCACCCTCCACGACGCGCGCCGCAAGCGGCGCTGGAGCGTCGAGCTCGAACCGTTCGAGATCGGCGTGTACCCGGTGACGCAGGAGCAGCTCGGCGAACTGCTCGGCGAGACGGCGTCGCACCCGCGGCGACCGGCGACCGAGGTCAGCTGGTTGCGCGCGATCCGCTTCTGCAACGCCGCCTCGGAGTGGGAGGGCCTCGACCCCGCGTACGGCGTCGACGGCGAGGAGGTCACTTGGCACGTCGACTCCGACGGCTACCGCCTGCCGACCGAGGCTGAGTGGGAGTTCGCCTGCCGTGCCGGCTCGACCGGCCCGCACTACGGCCCGCTCGCCGAGGTCGCCTGGACGGCCGCCGACGGGGTCGGCACCCCGCAGCCCATCGGCGGCAGGCTGCCGAACCTCAACGGACTGTTCGACACCCTCGGCAACGTCTGGGAGTGGTGCTGGGATCTCCTCGATCCCGCCCGTTACGACGACTACCGGGTGTTCCGCGGCGGCGGCTTCGCCGACGACGCGTGGAGCGTGCGCGCCTCGACGAGGCGCGGCGGCGCGCCCCGCATGCACCACGAGGACCTCGGCTTCCGCGTCGCGCGTGGCGGCTTCGACGGCACGGATGCCGCGCAGGGGTGGTCGGCGGCCGCCGACCTCGAGCGCGCCGACGTCGACGGCCCGCTGCCGCCCGGCTGGACGCCGCGGCGCTGAGCGGTCGCGCCCGGCTCAGTCGAGCCCGAACGCCCGCCGGAAGGTCTGCTCGACGAGCGCGGGCACGTCGAGCTCGCCGGGGTGCAGCGCGCTGTAGACCTGCAGGCCCTCCCACGTCGCGATGACGACGCCGGCGCGCTGCTCGGGGGTGAGGTCGTCGTCGATCGAGACCTGCTCGCGGCGGGTGCGGATCGCCGGGGCGATGAGCCCGACGAGCAGGGCATGGCGCTTCTGCAGAGCGGTGCGTGCGGGGTGGTCGGGGCTGCCGGCCTCGGCCGTGAGCGTCGAGAGCAGGTTCACGAGACCGGGGGTGGCCTCGTTGCGCCGGGCGACGCCGACGAAGCCCTCGAGGAGCAGTTCGGCGTCGACCACGGTGGGGAGCACCTCGGGGGCGCCCTCGAGGTCGTGCCATTCGAGCACGGCGAGCAGCAGCGCGACCTTGTTGCCGAAGTGGTGCAGCAGGGTCGTGTGGTCGACGCCCGCTTCGCGTGCGATCGATCGTACGGATGCCCCGTAGAACCCCTTCTGCGCGAAGGCCTCGGCCGCACGGGCGACGATCAGCTGCTTCGTCGCGTGACCGGTCGCGTAGCCGTGGGAGCGCAGCGTGGCGGGGGAATCGGTCACGATCGGCTCCTTCGGCGCTGAATTCAATTTCCACCACATGGTGGAACTTCGTCTAGACTAGCCAATCGTGTCCTCCCAACGCAATGACGCCCGACCGATCGAGCGCATGACGCTGCACGAGAAGGCGTCGCTCACCTCGGGGGCGAACTTCTGGAATACGAAGCCCATCGAGCGCCTCGGCGTGCCGTCGATCATGCTGACCGACGGCCCCCACGGGCTGCGCAAGCAGGCGGGCGCCGCCGACCACCTCGGCCTGAACGCGAGCATCCCCGCGACCTGCTTCCCGCCGGCCGCCGCCCTCGCGAACAGCTGGGACGCCGCCCTCGTCGGCCGCGTCGGCGAAGCCCTCGGCTCCGAGGCCGCCGCCGAACGGGTGAGCGTGCTCCTCGGCCCGGGCCTGAACCTCAAGCGCAACCCGCTCGCCGGCCGCAACTTCGAGTACTTCTCCGAAGACCCCCTGCTCGCGGGCACCCTCGCCGCGGCGATGGTGCGCGGCATCCAGTCGCGGGGCGTCGCCGCGAGCGTCAAGCACTTCGCGGTCAACAGCCAGGAGACGCACCGCATGTCGATCGACGAGGTCGTCGACACCCGGGCGCTGCACGAGCTGTACCTCGAGGGCTTCCGCATCGCGATCACCGAGGGCGACGCGTGGACGGTGATGAGCGCGTACAACAAGATCAACGGCACCTACGCGAACGAGCACCGGCTCCTCCTCGACGAGATCCTGCGCCGCCGCTGGGGCTTCGAGGGGCTCGTCGTCACCGACTGGGGCGGCAACAACGACCGTGTCGCGGGCCTCGTCGCGGGCAACGCCCTCGAGATGCCTTCGACCGACGGCGTCACCGACCGCGAGGTCGTCGCAGCCGTCGAACGGGGCGAACTCGACGAGTCGGTGCTCGACGCGCGGGTCGCCGAACTCCTCGCCCTCGTCGAGCGCACCGCGCCCGCCGACCCGGATGCCACGGGGCAGACGGCGGGTTCCGCCGCCGATCTCGACGCCCATCACGAGCTCGCCGTCGAGGCCGCCCGCCGCTCGATCGTGCTGCTCGAGAACCGCGACGGCATGCTGCCGCTCGGCGCCGACGCCGGAAGGGTCGCCGTCATCGGCGACTTCGCCAAGCACCCGCGCTTCCAGGGCGCGGGCAGCTCGCTCGTGAACCCCACCCGCGTCGACGCGGCGCTCGACGCGCTGCGCGACTCGACCCTCGACGTCATCGGCTACGAACCGGGCTTCGCCCGCATGGATCGCGTCTCGCGGTCGCACCACCGGGCCGCCCTGCGCCTCGCGCGGCGGGCCGACGTCGTGCTGCTCTTCCTCGGGCTCGACGAGTCGGCCGAGGCCGAGGGCGTCGACCGCAAGCACATGCGTCTCGCCGAGAACCAGCTCGCGCTCGTGCGCGAACTCACGGCGCTCGACGCCCGCATCGTCGTCGTGCTCGCGGGCGGCGCCCCCGTCGAGCTGCCCTTCGCGGGCGAGGTCGACGCGATCGTGCACAGCTCGCTCGCCGGCCAGGGCGGCGGCCGCGCCGTCGCCGAGGTGCTCACGGGCGTCGTGAACCCCGGCGGCCGGCTCGCCGAGACCTACCCGCTCCGCTACGAGGACGTCGCCTCCTCCGCGAGCTTCGGCCGCACCGAGGCCACGAGCGAGCACCGCGAGCACCTCTACGTCGGCTACCGCCACTACGACAAGATCGGCGCCCCCGTGCGCTACCCCTTCGGGCACGGGCTCGGCTACACCTCGTTCGCCTATTCGGCGCTCGAGGTCGGCCCGCGTTCGGCGCGCGTCACCGTGACGAACACGGGCGATCGCGCCGGCACCGAGACGGTGCAGCTCTACCTCGAGGCGCCCGGCGCCGCCGTCGGCGAGATCCGTGCGGCGCGCGAACTGCGCGGCTTCGCGAAGGTCGAGCTCGAAGCCGGGGCGGATGCCACGGTCGAGATCCCGTACGCCGAGCACGCCTTCGACGTGTTCGACGCGGGCGCCGACGACTGGCGCACCGTCGGCGGCGCGTACACGGTGCTCGTGGGGGCGTCGTCGCGCGACATCCGTGCGCGCGCCGCGATCGAGGTCGAGGGCGGGCCGATGCCGGGCCCCATGGCATCCGAACTGCCGCACTATGCGAGCGGTCGCGTCGACCTCGTGAGCGACGCGGAGTTCGAGACCCTGCTCGGGCGACCGCTGCCCGACCCGAACTGGCCCGTCGGCCGCCCGCTCACCCGAGACGACATCGTCGCGCAGACGAAGGGACGCGGCGGGTTCGCGAGCTTCCTCTACTGGCTCATCGACGGCACCAGCCGCCTGCTCATGCGGCTCGGCCGCCCGCACGCGGCGAACAACACCCGATTCGCCCTCGAACTGCCGTTCCGATCCATCGCCCGACTCTCGGGCGGCTCGGTCGACGACGACATGGTCGACGGTCTGCTCATCGCGGTCAACGGCCGCTTCTGGCGGGGCATGACCCGCAGCTTCGCCGCCTGGCGGGCATCACGACGAACCGCACGGACGCGGGGAGAGGACTGAGACGTGGCGACACGCAAGGAGATCAAGCAGGAGGCGCTCGCCCGGGTGCGCGCCGAACGCGAACTCGCGAAGCAGTGGAAGGCCGAACTCGCGGCCATGCCCGCCGCCGAGCGGAAGGCCGCGAAGGCCGCTCACAAGGCCGAGGCGCGTGCGGCCAAGCGCGCGGCGAAGGCCGAGCGCAAGGCCGCCCGCGCCGAGATGACGCGCGCCGAGCGCCGTGAGGACTCGCGTCGCGAGCGCGTCTACCGCAAGGTCAAGCACCGCCCCCGCCGCATCGTCGGCTGGAGCGTCGTCGTCGCCGTCGTCGCGATCATCGCCGTGCTCGCAGCCCCCACTGTGCGCGACATCAGCCGACTGCTCTCGATCAAGGTCGACTCCTCGACCACCGACGGCGTCGCCGCGCGCGAGCACGGCGCCGAGGTCGCCGAACGCATCTCCGACGAGGGCCTCGTGCTGCTCGAGAACGACGGTGTGCTGCCGCTCGCCGAGCCGCGCGTCAACGTGTTCAGCTTCGCCTCGTTCAACCTGCGCTACGGCGGCAACGGTTCCGGCGGCTCCGACCAGTCGACCGCCGTCACGCTCTACGACGCGCTCGACGAGCAGGGCGTCGAGGTGAACCCCGAGCTCAAGCAGGCGATGGAGGACGCGGGCGCGAAGACCGATGAGGGCCCCGCCAACGGGCTCGTCGCGATCGTCGACATGCTCGCGGGCGGCGGCGAGAAGGAGCCCGCCCCCGACTACCTCACCGACGACGTCATGACGCAGGCGAAGTCGTTCTCCGACACCGCGCTCGTCGTGATCGGCAACGACGGCACCGAGAGCACCGACATGACCGCCGAGCAGCTCACCCTCACCGACGAGCAGCGCGCGCTCTTCGACACCGTGACCGGCACCTTCGACCAGGTCGTCGTCGTCGTCAACTCGGGCAACCAGATGGAGCTCGGGTTCCTCGAGGAGTACCCCGAGATCACCGGCGCCGTCTGGATCGGCACCCCCGGCCCGCGCGGCGCGGTGTCGCTCGCGAAGATCCTCACGGGCGAGGTGAACCCCTCGGGCCGCCTCACCGACACCTACGCGTACGACGTCTCGAGCGCCCCCGCCACCGAGAACTTCGGCGACTACCGCTACGAGAACGCCGAACGCGGCCTGCTCGAGTACGAAGAGGGCATCTACGTCGGCTACCGCTACTACGAGACCCGCTACCTCGGCGACGAGGCGGGCTACCAGGCCGCCGTGCAGTACCCCTTCGGCTACGGGCTGAGCTACACGGGCTTCGACCGGCAGGCCTCGGCGCCCGTCGTCGCCGACGGCCGGGTCTCGATCGACGTCGCCGTGACGAACACGGGCGATGTCGCCGGTAAGGACGTCGTGCAGGTCTACGCCTCCGCGCCGTACCTCGAGGGCGGGGTCGAGAAGTCGTCGATCGTGCTCGCGGGCTATGCCAAGACCGCCTCACTCGAGCCCGGAGCCAACGAGACCGTGAGCATCGACTTCGCGCTGCGCGACCTCGCCTCGTGGAACCTCGACCAGGGCGCCTACGTGCTCGACGCCGGCCAGTACCAGCTCTCGGTCGCGACCGACGTGCACACCCCGGTCGCGACGTTCCCGATCGACGTCGCCGAGACCACCGTCTACGACACCGACGAGACCACCGGCGCCCAGCTCGAGAACCGCTTCGGCTACGCCGCAGACGGCCTCACCTCGCTGTCGCGCGCCGACTGGGTTGGCACCTACCCCTCCGACGACGACCTCGACCCCGTGGCATCCGACGCCGTGCTCGAGGCGATGGACCCGACCATCGAACCCGCCGACGGCGACGCGCCCACCCTCGAAGCCGACAACGGGATCAAGCTCGAAGACCTGCAGGGCCTCGAGTTCGACGACCCGAAGTGGGAGGAGTTCCTCGACCAGTTCACCCTCGACGAGCAGATCGACCTCTTCGCGACGGGCGCCTACGAGACGAAGGCGATCGACCGGCTCGGCATCCCCTCGGCGATCCTGTTCGACAGCCCCTCGGGTCTGAGCTTCTTCTTCGGGAACGTCACGGCCGCCGCCTACCCGACCGAGGTCGTCGTCGCCTCCACCTGGAACGACGCGCTCGCCTTCGAGCTCGGCGAGTCGATCGGCGCGGAGGCCAACGCCTACGGCGTCGAGGGCTGGTACGCCCCCGGCATGAACCTGCACCGCACCCCGATGGGCGGCCGCGACTTCGAGTACTTCTCGGAGGACCCGCTCGTCTCGGGCAAGATGGCCGCCGGCATGATCTCGGGCGCGCAGAGCAAGGACGTGCTCACCTTCATGAAGCACTTCGCGCTCAACGAGCAGGAGATCAACGCCCGCCTCCCCGGTGTGAACGTCTTCATCGACGAGCAGGCCATGCGCGAGCTCTACCTGCGCCCCTTCGAGATCAGCGTCAAGGAGGGCGACGCGAGCGGTGCCATGTCGTCGTTCATCAACATCGGCGGCAGCTGGTCGGGCGGCAACGAGCAGCTCCTCCAGGAGGTGCTGCGCGGCGAGTGGGGCTTCGACGGCGTCGTCTCGACGGATGCTGTCATCGGCGGCTTCATGGACCCGACCCTCGCGGTGCGCCACGGCAACGACCTCATGCTCGCCCCGCTGCCGAACTCCTCGATCTCGGCGGTCAAGAAGGCCTACAAGGAGGACCCCGTCGGCATCGGCGAGGGCCTCCGCGAGCGCGCGCACAACATCAGCTACGCGCTGCTGCAGACCGAGCTGTTCCAGTGACGCTCGGCTGAGCGTCGCTGCTGCTTCTGCTTCTGCAGGAAATTGGGACCTCTCCCCAGCTGAGGGGATGTCCCAGCGTAAATCTCCTGCAGAAGCAGCGGCAGCGGCTGAACGCCGAACGGCCCGGCACCTCGATCGAGGTGCCGGGCCGTTCGTGTTCGTGCGGGACATGTACTGTCTGGTGGTGAACGAGGCGTGTTGAACGCCTGAGGAGTACCCGAGATCCTTCGGGGAACACCGCGAGGGTGTCGGCTGCATCCGGCGCTGTGGCCGGGTGTGCTGGTTGATCATTTGGACTTGGTAGGGACCCGAGACATGAACATCTGGATGCTTCTCGTCGGGTGTGCCGCGATCATCTTCGGCGTAGTGATCCTCCTGAACCAGGAGCGACTCCTCCGCTGGAGCCAGAAGAACATGAGGCAGAATGTCGGGCGAATCGGTGAGACATTCGCCTCCCTCGGGAAACCAAGGGATATGGTCTGGCCAGGCGTCGGCGCGATCGCCGTCGGTTTGATCCTCGTCGCCCGTTCGTTCGGATAACGCCGGAGTGGGCGGACTACCCATTAGGTTTGCCACAACCCATTCGAGGAGTATCTGGTTGGGGCTCACGGGCGTCGGGACACAACGCAAGCGATCCGCAAAATGGTGGGGTCCTGGATGGGAAGCTGTGGATCGAGAGAAGCCGGCGTCTGCAGAAGGTTCGGGTGAGTCCTTGGCTGGAGGGCGCACCTCATGTTGAGGCGTGAGATGAGGCGGTTTCTCGCAGCAGGTGGTGTCGGCGCGCTCATAGTGTCGGCTCTCACTGGTTGCGACCCGATTGATTCCGCTGGTCCGATCGCAGCGTCCCTTCAGGGTGGGAACATCGTGATGATGCTGTGCGAACCTCTCGAGGTCGAGACGATGTTGGCGGAACAGAAGGGCCAGATCACCAGCGGGAAATGGCGCACGCTATTCGAGGCGACTGGTTCAGGTGGCGAGATCGCTGGAGAAATCGACCTCTTGGATCCTCCGGCTGAACTCACTGTGGAGTCGTCGATCCGTCTTGAGGCAGACTCTGGTGGTCAGGTGGCTGTCCAGGTCGTTGGCAATGACGTCTCCGGCGCTCAGGTTACCTGGCGCATTCGAACCACATACGACGCGCTCCTGAATAGCGGCCACGGGTGGCTGCGCTCAGATGGGAGTACCGGGAAGAACCCGTGCATCTAACGAACGACGGCGACTTCGATCCGCTGAGCTGAACGCCCGAGCGCTGAAGCCCGCTTTACGCACGGTCCCCGCAACCCCCTGTGACCAGGGTGTTGCGGGGATCGGGTGATGCTGCGTGCGGTTCGCGTCAGACGCGCGCGCCGCGGGCGGCCGTGTCGGCGAGTGCGTCGGCGTCGAGCGCGAACAGGTCGCGCGAGCCGGCGGTCGCGGCGCTCGCGAGGCCCGCCGCCTGCGGCAGCAGCTGCTCGGCGTAGAAGCGCGCGAGCGGCAGCTGCGTCTCGGCGATGCCGTCGGCGTCGAGGCCGCGTGCGGCGAGGGCCGACTTCGCCATCAGCCAGCCGCCGACGACGAGGCCCCAGATGCGCTGGTACGGGCTCGAGCCCGAGAGCACCGCGTTCGGGTCGGTCGCGCCGGTGCGGAGCATCCACCCGGTGGTGCGCTCGAGCACGTCGAGCTGCGCGTTCAGGTTGCTGCGGATCGAGGCGAACTCCTCGCCGGCCGCGGCGAGGTCGGCGTCGAGCTCGCGCATGGTCGCGATGAATTCGAGGGCGGATGCCCCGTCGCGGACCGGGAGCTTGCGGCCGACGAGGTCGGCGGCCTGGATGCCGTTCGTGCCCTCGTAGATCGCGGTGATGCGCACGTCGCGGTAGTGCTGGGCCGCGCCGGTCTCCTCGATGAAGCCCATGCCGCCGTGGATCTGCAGGGCGAGCGAGGTGAGCTCGTTGCCGAGGTCGGTGCCGAACGACTTCGAGATCGGGGTGAGGAGGCCGACGATCTCGTTGGCCCGGGCGCGCACTGCCGCGTCGGGGTGGTGCGTCGACACATCGGTGTACGTCGCGACGAGGAACATCATGCGGCGCATCGCGGCGATGTACGCCTTCTGCGTCATGAGCATGCGGCGCACGTCGGGGAAGTCGATGATGGGGGAGTCCTGGGTGGCGCCGATCGCACGGCCCTGGATGCGCTCGCGGGCATAGTCGAGCGACTGCTGGTAGGCGCGCTCGGAGACGGCGAGGCCCTGCATGCCGACCGAGAGGCGGGCGCTGTTCATCATGACGAACATGATGCGCATGCCGATGTTCTCCTCGGCGACGAGGTAGCCGGTGGCGTCCTCGTAGGAGAGCACGCAGGTGGGCGAACCGTGGATGCCCATCTTGTGCTCGACGCCGACGGTGTGCACGCTGTTGCGCTCGCCGATCGAGCCGTCCTCGTTCATGAGGAACTTCGGCACGATGAAGATCGAGATGCCCTTGGTGCCGGCGGGCGCGTCGGGAGTGCGGGCCAGCACGAGGTGCACGATCTGCTCGCTGAGGTCGTGGTCGCCGAAGGTGATGAAGATCTTCTGGCCCGTGATGCCGTAGGTGCCGTCTTCGCGCTTGACCGCCTTGGTCGTGAGCGCACCGACGTCCGAGCCGGCGTGCGGCTCGGTGAGGTTCATGGTGCCCGTCCACTCGCCCGAGACCATCTTCGGCAGCCACTGCTGCTTCTGCTCGTCGCTGCCGTAGTGGAGGAGCGCCTCGATCGCGCCCTGGGTGAGCAGCGGCGCGAGGGCGAAGCCCATGTTCGCGGTCGCCATGAGCTCCTGCAGCGCGAGGCCGACGGTGCGCGGGAACCCGCCGCCGCCGAACGCCTCGGGCAGGGGCACCGAGCCCCAGCCGGCGTCGACGTACGCCGAGTACGCCTCCTTGAAGCCGGTCGCGGTGGTGACGGTGCCGTCGGGGTTCAGCGTCGAACCCTCGAGGTCGCCTGCACGGTTGGTGGGGGCGACCATCTCGGCCATGAAGTTGCCCGCTTCGTCGAGGATCTCGGTGACCGTCTCGAGGTCGGCGTGCTCGAAGCCGGGCAGCTGCGCGACGGCGTCGTAGTCGACGACGTGCTCGAGTGCGAAGGCGATGTCTGCAACAGGGGGTCGGAATCCGCTCATGCCCGCAGCGTAACCCCGCGTCACGGTGCGGGCCAGCGAAACTGTGCGGGTTCGACGAGCGGCCCGGGCGTGCCCTCGGGCCGCTTTGGCGGCATCCCACAAATCAGTGCCCTATTCAGGCAAGCAAGTGCTTGGTTAGGATGGAGCGTCTCGTGCGAAGGAGCGGAATGAAGATCGTCGTCTTGGTCAAGGAAGTCCCCGATACCTATGGGGACCGCAAGCTGAACCTCGAGACCGGCCTCGCCGATCGCGGGGCGAGCGACACCGTGCTCGACGAGATCGGCGAGCGCGCCCTCGAGGTCGCGCTGAGCTACGCCGACGCGAACGCCGACACCGAGGTCGTCGTGCTCTCGATGTCGCCCGAGTCGGCCGCCGCGACCGTGCGCAAGGGCCTCGCCATGGGCGCATCCAGCGCCGTGCAGCTCGTCGACGAGGCGCTCGCCGGCGCCGACCTCGGCCTCACCGCCGAGGCGCTCGCCGCGGCCCTCCAGCACATCGGCTACGACCTCGTCATCGCCGGCAACGAGTCGACCGACGGTTCGGGCGGCGTGCTGCCCGCGATGATCGCCGAGCTCCTCGACGTGCCGAACGCCACGAGCCTCAACTCGGTCGAGATCGCCGACGGCGAGGTGCGCGGCGAACGCGCGAGCGACCACGGCACCATGCAGGTCACGGCCGCGCTGCCCGCCGTGATCTCGATCACCGAGCGCCTCCCCGACGCCCGGTTCCCGAACTTCAAGGGCATCATGGCGGCCAAGAAGAAGCCGTTCGAGACCCTCTCGCTCTCAGAGCTCGGCGTCGACGCCGACAGCACCGAGGCATCCCGCTCGATCATGATCTCGCTCGGCGAGAAGCCGCCGCGCACCGCCGGCACCAAGATCGTCGACGAGGGCGACGCCGGTGAGCGTCTCGCCGAGTACCTCGTCCAGAACCGGCTCGCGTAAGGAAAGCGACGATGACTGACTTCCAGCCCGACTCCATCCTCGTCCTCCTCGACACGACGCCCGCGGGCGACCTCGCCAAGAGCGCCGCCGGCCTCCTCGGCGCCGCCGCCGGCGTCGGCACGCCCGTCGCGCTCGTCGTCGCGGGCTCCGGTGCCGACGGCGACCGCCTCGCAACGGATGCCGCCGCGCTCGGCGCGACCCACGTGCTCGTCGCCGAGCCCGCCGACGCCGCGCAGCTCACGGTGCCCGGCGCCGACGCGCTCGCCGCCGCCGCCGAACTCGTGCGCCCCGACGCCGTGCTCGTCTCGAACTCCATCGAGGGTCGCGAGATCGCCGCACGCTTCGCCGCGCGCACCCGCTCGGGCCTCGCGGTCGACGCGGTCGGGGTCTCCCGCGACGCCGAGGGCGTCATCGCCCACCACTCGGTCTACGGCGGCGCGTACAATGTCGACTCCGCCGTCACGTGGGGCGCTCCCGTCGTCACCGTGCGCGAGGGCGCCGTGGATGCGCGCGCCGAGGCGCAGCCCGCGTCGAGCGAGCGGCTCGCGGTCGTGGCATCCGGTCGCCGGGCCGCCGTGGTCGGCAGCGTCGACGCGGAGGTCGTGACCTCCTCGCGCCCCGAGCTGAAGGGCGCCGCGAAGGTCGTCTCGGGCGGCCGCGGCCTCGGCTCGGAGGAGCAGTTCGCCCTCGTCGACCAGCTCGCCGACGTGCTCGGCGCCGCCGTCGGCGCCTCGCGCGCCGCCGTCGACGCCGGTTACGTCCCGCAGTCGTACCAGGTCGGGCAGACCGGCGTCTCGGTGTCGCCGCAGCTGTACATCGCGCTCGGCATCTCGGGCGCGATCCAGCACCGCGCCGGCATGCAGACCGCGAAGACGATCGTCGCGATCAACAAGGACGCCGACGCCCCGATCTTCGAGATCGCCGACTTCGGCATCGTGGGCGACCTGTTCACGGTCGTGCCGCAGCTGATCTCGGCGCTCGAGGCGCGGAAGGCGTAACCCCCGATGGCGACGTACGGGCGAACGACCAGGCAGGGGCTGCCCCGGGTCGCGGGCGGCGAACTCTGGCCGCCGGTGGTCGAGATCGCGGGGTTGGCGCAAGCGGAGCCCACGGCCGCTGCTCCGGCGGCGGCGGCTCCGACCGCCGTTCCGACCGCCGCTGCGGCTGCTGCACCGGTCGCCGCTGCGGCGCCGGTCGTCGAGACCGTCGTCGCGGGTCGAGCGCTTCGGCGCGGACTGCCCCGCGTCGCGGGCGGCGAACCGTGGCCCCCGGCCGGCTCGGTCGCAGTCGCGGCTCCGACGAGCACCGCGGATGCCACGAGCGCGAGCGCTCCCGACGCCGCACCGGCGGCACCGGCCGCAGCGGTCGCAGCTGCACCCGTCGCCGCGGCTGTTGCCGCCGGGGGTGGAGCCGCACTGCGCCGCGGCCTTCCCCGCGTCGTCGGGGGCGAGCCGTGGCCGCCCGCGGGCACCGCGCCCGTGCGGGCAGAACGCGTCGTCGAAGCACCGGTCGTCGAGACGCCGGCCGTCGAGGTCGCACCCGTCGTGGAGGAGGCACCGGCACCGGCACCCGCCGCCGCGCCCACCCCGGCACCGGCGCCCCAGCGCGCCCCGGCCGCGCAGCCCCGTCGTGCGGCGCCGGTCGTGGCATCCGCCCGCCCTGCCGCCGAACCGTGGCCGAAACTGTACGGGCCGTACTCGCGTGCGCAGTGGGCCGGCGCCCTCTTCATCGGCGGCTTCGGGCTGCTGCTCGCCGCGACCGGCGTGGTCGTCGTCGTGAACTGGCTGCTCGCGCTCGAGCCCTTCCGCGACTTCATCACGACCTACCCGGGCGAGTACCACCTGCCCGAGGGGGCGCCCATCGGGATCCCGGCGTGGATCGGCTGGCAGCACTTCTTCAACGTGTTCCTGATCGTGCTCATCATCAGGTCGGGCCTGCAGGTGCGCACCGAGAAGCGGCCGACCGCGTTCTGGTCGCCCCGCTGGAACCCGAAGCGCAAGATCAGCCTGGCGCTCTGGTTCCACCAGTCGCTCGACATCCTGTGGCTCGTCAACGGGCTCGTGTTCGTCGTGCTGCTGTTCGCGACCGGGCAGTGGATGCGGATCGTCCCGACGAGCTGGGAGGTCTTCCCGAACGCGATCTCGGCGATGCTGCAGTACCTCTCGCTCGACTGGCCGACCGAGAACGGCTGGGTGAACTACAACAGCCTGCAGCAGATCGCGTACTTCCTCACCGTCTTCATCGCGGCCCCGCTCGCGGTGATCACGGGCGTGCGCATGTCGGGCCTCTGGCCGAAGAACGCGAAGACGCTGAACCGCATCTACCCGGTCGAGTGGGCGCGTGCCGTGCACTTCCCGGTGATGCTGTACTTCGTGGCGTTCATCTTCGTGCACGTCGGGCTCGTGTTCGCCACGGGGGCGCTGCGCAACCTCAACCACATGTACGCGAGCCAAGACGTCGTGAACTGGGTCGGATTCGCGATCTTCGCGGTCTCGCTCCTCGTGATCGCCGCCGCCTGGGTCGCCGCGCGACCGCTCGTGCTGGCGCCCATCGCGCGCCTCTTCGGCAAGGTCAGCGGGCGCTAGGTGGGCGACGGAACGGGGCGGCGCGACGAGATCATCGCGATCGCGACGGGGCTCATCGCCTCCCGCGGGTACTCGTCGACGACGGTGCGCGACATCGCCGACGCCGCCGGCATCCTCTCGGGCAGCCTGTACCACCACTTCTCCTCGAAGGAGGCGGTGCTGCAGGAGATCCTGCGCACCTTCATGGATGACACGCTCTCGGCGTTCGAACGGATCGTGGCGGGGGAGGGCGGCTACCGTGAGCACCTCGACCGGCTCATCGAGCACGCGTTCCTCACGATCGAGCAGCGCCCCGACGAGGTGAGCATCTACCAGAACGAGACCGGGTTCATGATGACCCAGCCCGGGTTCGAGTTCCTCGCCGAGGGCGCCGCGCGCATCGAGGAGCTGTGGCTCGAGCAGATCGTCGCGGGGCAGCGCGACGGCGCGTTCCGCGAGTCGATCGACCCGCGGCTCGCGTTCCGGTTCATCCGCGACGCGGTCTGGTCGACCGTGTTCTGGTACCGTCCCGGCGGCAGCCACACCGCGGCGAGCGTGAGCGCGAACTACCTCGAACTGCTGCACGCGGGGCTGCTGGCCGACTGAGGCGCTCAGCCGGGCGCTGGGCTGCTCGGGCCGCGCTCAGCCGCTGAGCAGGCGCTTCGCGATGATCATGCGCATGACCTCGTTCGTGCCCTCCAGGATCTGGTGCACCCGCAGATCGCGCACGACGCGCTCGATGCCGTACTCCGACAGGTAGCCGTAGCCGCCGTGCAGCTGCAGCGCCCCGTTCGCGACGGCGAACGCCGCATCGGTCGCGAACCGCTTCGCCATCGCGCAGCGCATCGTGGCGTCGGGGTCGCGGGCGTCGATCGCCTGTGCCGCATCGTGGAGGAGGAGGCGCGCGGCGTGCAGCTCGGTGGCGAGATCGGCCAGGGTGAACCCGATCGTCTGGTGCTCGGCGAGGGGGCGGCCGAAGGTCTCGCGCTCGTGCACGTAGCGCAGGGTGCGGTCGAGCGCCCACTGCGCGCCGCCGATCGAGCAGGCTGCGATGTTCACCCGCCCGCCGTCGAGCCCCGACATCGCGATCGAGAACCCGGCGCCCTCGTCGCCGAGCCGATTGGCGGTCGGCACCCGCACGCCCTCGAGCACGACCTGCCTCGTGGGCTGCGCACGCCAGCCCATCTTGCGCTCCTCTGGGCCGAATGAGAGCCCCGGCACCCCGGCCGGCACGACGATCGCGCTGATGCCGCGCGAGCCCTGCTCGCCGGTGCGGGCGAAGACGAGGTACACCGCCGAGACGCCCGCCCCCGAGATGAACTGCTTCACCCCGTCGAGCACGTACTCGTCGCCCTCGCGTCGTGCGGTCGTCGTGATGGCCGCCGCGTCGGAGCCGGCTGAAGGTTCGGTGAGGCAGTAGCTGCCGCGATCGACGAGCGAGGTGAGCCCGGGCAGCCAGCGCTCGCGCTGCGTCGCATCGCCGTAGCGGTCGATCATCCACGCGACCATGTTGTGGATCGACAGATACGCGGCGATCGTCGTGTCGCCCTTCGCGAGCTCCTCGAACACGAGTGCCGCGGTGAAACGGTCGAGCGTCGAGCCGCCGAACTCCTCGCCGACGTAGATGCCGCCGAGCCCGAGCGAACCCGCATGCTCGAGCGCGTCGATCGGAAACTGTTTCGTCTGGTCGCGCTCGTTCGCGAACGGGGCGAGCTCGGCGTCGCTGAACTCGCGCACCGCGTCGACGATCGCGAGCTGATCTTCGGAGAGTGCGTTCGCCATGGCCCCATCAGCCCTTCTTCGTGCCGCCGCTGCCGAGCCTAGCCGCGCGTCCGCCTCGGGAGAAGAGCCGTCCGTCTTCCCGTGTGCCCGTGTCGCACCGAGGGCGCGTAGGGTGGAGGGGGGCCGTCGCCGTCGCGTTCGTACGGGCGCGGAGATTCGGCCCTGCGGGCAACGTGGACCAACGCCCGAAACGGGAGCAACGATGGCCTGGAACGACGACTTCGACGCCGATGAGCGCGATGAGCGTCGTGCAGCCCGCGAACCGGGCGGTTGGCGCCGTGCACTCGTGCGGGTCGCCGTGTACGCCGGCGCAACCGTCGGTGTGGTCGCACTCGTCGCCGGGGTGATCGTCGCGGTCAACCTCATCGGCACGGCCCGCAACCCGGGCGGCTTCGCGGCGCCCGCCGCCTACGGCTCGTACGTCGAGCCGCCGCCCCTGACGACGGCCACCGACTCAGGCACCGAGCTCGATCCGGGGTCGACCGCCGACGGCGGCGAGCCGAGCGACGAAGCCCCGGTCGACGTCTCGGGTTCGATCTCCGACGAGGTGCCGGTGCCCGCCGTCGACGAGGACTGGCTCGCCGAGGTCGCCGAGTCCACCGGCATCCCCGCTCGGGCGCTCTCGGCGTACGGGCTCGCGCACGGCACCCTCGCCGAGGAGGAGCCCTCGTGCGGTGTCGACTGGGCGACGATCGCCGCGATCGGGTCGATCGAGTCCGACCACGGTCGCCACGGCGACGCCGAACTCGGCGAAGACGGCCTGGTGGAGCCCGCCATCATCGGCCGGGCGCTCGACGGCAACGGCGTGGCGAAGATCGTCGACACCGACGGCGGCCTGCTCGACGGCGACCCGAAGTGGGACCGCGCGGTCGGGCCCATGCAGTTCATCCCCTCGACCTGGGAGCGCTGGGCGAGCGACGCGAACGGCGACGACGTCGCCGACCCGCACCAGATCGACGACGCCGCACTCACGACGGCCCGCTACCTCTGCGCATCCGGTGCGATGACGAGCGCAGAGGGATGGCGCGCCGCGATCTACTCGTACAACCACGACAACGACTACGTCGACAAGGTCGCGCGCGTCGCGCAGGAGTACGCCGACGCGATCGGCTAGAAACCGTTAAGGCGCAGGCCCGTTCGGACATGCCCGGTGTGTAGGGCATTCGACGGAGGGCTTGGACATGGACTGGTTGGACGACGCGGTGCGGCAGGCTGCGCCACCGTCATTGGGGGCGGATGCCACGACCGCCGAACTCGCTCGGGCGACTGCGCGGGCCGTGGTCGACACGACTCCGCGGCGAGCGGGGTTCGCGCGCAGGCTGTTCGCCGGCTTCGCCATCGGCGCCGGAGCTCTCAGCGTGGGCGTCACCGCCGCGGTCGCCGCTCCCGCCGTCGCCGACTGGCTCGGCTGGACGCCCGATGTGGTCGCCGAGCGCAGCTTCGAACTGCCCGACGGCATCGATCTCGGGAGCTGCGAGGTGTTCATCCGTGTCGCTCCCGACTACCAGGACCCGGAGGTTCCGGTCGCGGAGGTCGACCGCCGGGTCGAGTCGGCGCGCGCCTTCCTGGCCGAGCACGACTGGGATCCGCTGCTCGCCGCCATCACGGCGGAGGAGATCGAGGCCGCGTACCTCGAGGAGGTCGAGCGGCGCACCGCCTTCACCGACCCCGACAGCATCGCTTCGGGCGAGACACCGCCGCCCGCAACGTACTCGATGACGGCGACCCAGCTCATGAGCGACCGCATCGGGGCGGAGTTCGAGCGGGCAGGTCACCTCGAACCGGGGGTCTCCCTCGAGGGCGCGGCCGAGCCGTGCTCGGGCGCGAGCGAAGGCGCTGCGCAGTGATGCGCGGTCGCGACGGGTCGGCGCGGCGGGAGCAGGTGGAGCGCGCCTACGAGGCGAACGCCGCCGACCTGCTCGGCTACTTCGGCCGACGCGTGCGCATCCGTGCCGATGCGGCCGACCTGCTCAGCGAGACCTTCGTCGTCGCGTGGCGCCGCAGTGATCGCATGCCCCTCGAGCCGGTCGAGGCCCGAATGTGGCTGTTCGGTGTCGCGAGGCGGGTGCTCGCGAACGACGTGCGTCGCAGGACCCGGCAGTCCGCGCTCGCCGCGAAGCTGCGCGCGCATCTCGAGGTGCTCCCGAGCGAGGAGGTCGACCCGGGGGCACTCGACATCCGCGCCGCGCTCGATGCGCTCCCCGACCACCAGTCGGAACTCGTCCGTCTCGTGTTGTGGGACGGCTTCACGCTCCCTGAGGCGGCGCAGGTGCTCGGCATCAGCGAATCGACGGCGCGCGGGCGATACCAGCGGGCGCGGCTCCGGCTCCGCGAACTCCTGGAGGAGCACCGCCCCGCATTGAACAGGTGAGCGCGGCGGCTCGCGCCCGGGTTCAGGCCCGCTTCGCGGCGGCGGCCGCCTCAGCGGCCTTGATCGCCCACTTCGGCGTCTCGCCGTAGCGCTGGAACGGCACCAGCAGCCCGGCCGCGCTGTCGTCGATGAGCTGCACGAGCCGTCGCTCGCGGGTCGCCGCCTGCTTCGCCTGCAGCACCCAGTGGGTCGTCTGGCGGCGGTAGGTGGGCGTCGCCGCCGCGAGAAAGGCGGATGCCGCGGGGTCGGCCGCGATGCGCGCCTCGGCCTCGGGCGGCAGCGCCTGGTCGGGGTTCTCGTGCGAGTAGACGGCGGTGCGGTCGTCGCGCCGACGCTCGAACGCCGCGAGACCGGCCTCAGTCATGAGGCCCTGCTCGGTCAGCTGCCGAACGAGCTCGATGTTGACCTTCGACCAGATGCTCGACGGCTTGCGGGGCGACCAGCGCTGGCGGGTCGCGTCGTCGTCGATGCGCTGGGCGACCGAGTCGATCCACCCGTAGCAGAGGGCCACCGGCACCGCTTGCGCCCACGTGATGGGACGTTCGGGCACGTGCTTCTTGTACAACCCCATCCACAACTCGGTCTCGGAGTCGTGGTTCGCCTCGAGCCACGCACGGAACTCGTCGGGGCCGGAGAAGAAGATGGCCGGCCGCTCGGGCGTGCCGCCCGGCGTGCCGATGCTCGTCGTCATGACCCGAGTCTGGCAGGCACCGCCGACACGGCGCGCCGACCGCTCAGCGCGCGCCGCCCGCTCAGCGTTCGTCGGACACTCACCGCTCGTCGAACGCTTCGCGCGCCTCGAGGATGTCGGCGCGGTGGGCGAACGCCCACCTCGCGAGCTCGATGACGGGCTCGGAGAGCGAGCGGCCGAGCGGGGTCGCGGCGTACTCGACGCGGGGCGGGATCTCGGGGTAGCTCGTGCGGGTGACGAGACCGTCGCGTTCGAGGCTGCGCAGGGTCTGCGTGAGCATGCGGTGCGAGATGCCGTCGATCTTGCGCTGCAGCTCGGTGAAGCGCAGCGGGCCGTCGTGCAGCACGCCGATGACGAGCATGCTCCACTTGTCGCCCACGCGCGCGAGGATCTCGCGGATGAGCCCGCTCGCGGGGTTGTCGACGCTGCACGCGGCGGTGCCCTCGTGCCCGGGCGGGGCCGCGAGGGGAGGGGTCGCGAGCATGCGCGCGGAATCGTTCGCCATTTCGCCTCCTGGGTCGAGCAGTGGTGCTGCGCGGCGCCGCCGTTACGCACGTCGAGGTGCGTGACGCACGGAGAAGTGCCGGAGCCTCGAGGGTTACGATACCAGATCGTGCGTTACGTACTCTTCGTAACCGAGAAAGGACCCCCTGCAATGATCACCGCCCTCTGGATCGTCACCGCCGTGCTCGCCCTCGCCTTCGCGATGGCCGGCACCATGAAGGTCGTCACCCCCTACGAGCGCGTCGGCGAGAAGATGTCGTGGGTCGAGGTCGTGAACCCCGGCCAGCTCAAGGGCATCGGCGCGCTCGAGGTGATCGGCGCGCTCGGCATGATCCTGCCCGCCGCGACCGGCATCGCACCGTGGCTCACCCCCATCGCCGCCTTCGCGCTCGCCGGCATGATGGTCGTCGCCGTGGCCTTGCACGTGCGCCGCAAGGAGCCCTTCGCCCCGAGCCTCGTGCTCGGCCTCATCGCGCTCGCCGTCGGCATCGGGTGGCTGGTCTTCGCGTAAGCGAGACCTCGTGCACCCAGCGCGGCCCTCAGCGCGCGAGCGCCCTGGCTGCCTCGACGAGGATGTCGCGGAGCGCCGCGACCGCGGGCAGCTGCACGTCGTCGCGGGTGACGAACGCGAGTCGGCGCAGGCCCAGATCGTGCCCGGCGGGCCGCATGACGACGTCGAACCCCGGCATCACCGCCGAGGGCACCGCGAGCGCGACGGCGAGGTCGGCGGCGACGAGCCCGTGGATCATGTTGAGGTCGTCGGTGCGGGTGAACTCGGCGAAGTCGCGGCCGAGCGCCGCCCCCACCCGGCGCAGCACCCGATGCGAGACCTCGTCGTCGTTGCGGCTGACGACCCAGTGGTGGTCGAGGCTCGCGAGGTCGAGTTCGTCGAGCTCGGCGAGAGGCCCCGCGGCGCCCACGAGCACCTGGAGCTCCTCGGAGAGGAGCGGGGTCGACTCGAGGTCGGGCGCGTCGAACGCCGGGTCGCCCTCGAGGTCGTAGATGAGGGCGGCGTGCAGGGCGCCCTCGCCGAGCTTGCGCACGAGCTCGGTCGGCTCGCCCTCGACGAGCTCGACCTCGACGTGCATCGTCTGCCGCAGCTCGCGGATCGCCGCGGGCAGCAGGCGTGAGCCGATCGACGGGAAGGTGCCGACGACGAGGGTCATCACCCCGGCGTCGCGATAGGTGGCGACGAGCCGCTCGGCCTGCGCGACCCTCGCGAGGATCTGCTCGCCCTCCTCGGCGAGCAGCGCGCCGATCGGGGTGAGCACGGCGCCCCGCGGGGTGCGGTCGACGAGCCGGGCGCCGAGCCGTGCCTCGAGGGCGTCGAGGTGGTGGGTGACGGTCGGCACGCCGTAGTGCAGTGCCGAGGCCGCTCTCGTGAGGCTGCCGTGGTCGCGCACGGCGAGCACGACGCGGAGCTGCTGCAGGGTGATCACTCATAGAGGGTATGTCGAAGCATCCATGTTTCACACACTTCTCATGACGCCGAGCGCTCCCTAACCTGAAATCCATGTTCCACGCCGCACCGACGCAGCTCCCCACCCAGACCGACGTCCCGTACGCAGACGCCCTTCGGTCGCTCGCCGCCGGCGACTGGCAGCACATCCACGTGCCCGCCCACCACGGCCACACCGAGAACGCCCCCGGGATCGCGTCGTTCATCGGCGAGCAGGCGCTGCGCATGGACAAGCCGATGCTCTTCAGCGGCATCGACCAGGAGAGCTGGCGCATGATCAACCCGGCGAAGCCGACGCCGCTCGCGCGGTCGCTCGAGCTCGCCGCCGACGCATGGGGCGCGCGCCGCGCCTGGTTCCTCACCAACGGCGCCTCGCAGGGCAACCACATCTCGACGATGGTCGCGCGCGCACTCGGCCGCGAACTCGTCGTGCAGCGCGGCGTGCACTCGAGCGTCATCGACGGTATCGCGCACGCGGGCATCGACGCCCACTTCGTGCAGGGCGCCGTCGACAGCGCCCTCGGCTCCTCGCACGGCCTCACCGCCGAGCAGGTCGACGCCGCACTCACCGCGCACCCCGACAGCGGCGCCGTCTACCTCACGAGCCCGAGCTACTTCGGCGCCGTCTCCGACATCACCGCGATCGCCGACGTCGCGCACGCCCACGGCATGCCGCTCATCGTCGACGAGGCGTGGGGCGCCCACTTCGGGTTCCACCCGGGCCTGCCGACGAACGCCGCCCGCCTCGGCGCCGACCTCGTCGTCTCGAGCACGCATAAGGGCGGCGGCTCGCTCACCCAGTCGGCCATGCTCTTCCTCGGCGAGGGGCCGTTCGGGCAGCGCCTCGAGGGGCTCGTCGACCGCGTGCACCGCTCGTACCAGTCGACCTCGTCGAGCGCGCTGCTCATGGCCTCCCTCGACGAGGCCCGCCGCCGGCTCGTCGTCGACGGCGAGCGCTCCATCGGCGAGACCCTCGACGCCGCCGAGGCCATCCGCCGGGGCGTCCGCGAGGGCGGTCGCTTCCGCGACGCGAGCGACGACATCCGCTTCAGCGACGGCACCGTCGACCTCGACCCGTTCAAGATCGTCATCGACACCCGTGCCGGGGGCATCTCGGGCGGCGAGGCGCACCACCGGCTCATCCGCGACCACGGCGTCGTCGTCGAGCTCTCGACCCACTCCGCGATCCTGCTGCTGCTCGGCGCGACGAGCCGCGTCGACGTCGACCGGTTCCTCACCGCGCTCCACGCCCTCCCCGAGGTGCCCGAGAGCCTCAGCGAGCCCCGCGCGCTGCCGCGCGTCGCCCCGCTGGCGATGAGCGTCCAGGACGCGTTCCTCAGCGAAACCGAGGTGATCCCGTGGGAGGAGGCGGTCGGCCGAATTTCGGCTGACGCGCTCGCCGCGTATCCTCCTGGTATCCCCAATGTGCTTCCCGGTGAACCGTTCACCCGTGAGGTGCTCGATTTCCTCCGCGCCACCGCCGCCGATGCGTCGGGTTATGTGCGCGGCAGCGTGGATCCCCGGCTCGACCGGGTGAGGGTCGTCGCCGCGGTCTGATCGCGGCCGTCCTGATCGCGGCGCGTCCGCACGAGCATCCCAATTCCCCCGCACAGACGAAGGAGTCTCTGACATGACCGATCTCGCAGCGCCGGCCGCCCCGGCCGACGCCCCGCCCCGCGACCTCGAACGCGGACTGAAGAACCGCCACCTGCAGCTCATCGCCATCGGCGGAGCGATCGGCACGGGGCTCTTCCTCGGCTCGGGCACCGTCATCAGCCTCACGGGGCCGTCGATCATCTTCGTGTACATGATCATCGGCGTGTTCGTGTTCTTCATCATGCGGGCGCTCGGCGAGCTGCTGCTGTCGAACCTGCACTACAAGACCTTCGGCGACATCGCGAAGGACATGCTCGGGCCGTGGGCGGGCTTCTTCGTCTCGTGGACGTACTGGTTCTCGTGGGTCGTCGCATGCGTCGCCGACATCGTCGCGATCACCGCGTACACGCAGTATTTCGCCCCCGACATCCCCGTGTGGGTGCCGGCGCTCGCGACCGCGATCGGCCTCACGATCCTCAACCTGCAGCCCGTGAAGTGGTTCGGCGAGACGGAGTTCTGGTTCGCGATCCTGAAGATCGTCGCGATCCTCGGCCTCATCGCCGTCGGCATCGTGCTGCTCATCACGGGCTACACGAGCCCTGACGGCGTGCAGGCCTCGGTCACGAACCTGTGGGAGCACGGCGGGCTGTTCCCGCTCGGCGCCTCGGGCTTCATCATGGGCTTCCAGATGGGCGTGTTCGCGTTCATCGGCGTCGAGCTCGTCGGCACGGCGGCAGCCGAGACCGAGAACCCGCGCCGCAACCTGCCGAAGGCGATCAACTCGATCGTCGCGCGCATCCTCGTCTTCTACATCGGCTCGATGATCGTCATCATGAGCATCACCCCGTGGGACCAGATCGAGGCGGGCACGAGCCCCTTCACCTCGACCCTGCTGCTCGCCGGCTTCGGTTCGGCGGCGTTCGCGATCAACCTCGTCGTGCTCACCTCGGCGGCGTCGAGCGCGAACTCCGGCCTGTACTCCGGAACCCGCATGCTCTTCGGGCTCTCGAAGGACGGCCACGCCGCGCGCGCCTTCGCGAAGGTCGACAAACGCTTCATCCCGCGGAACGCCGTGTTCTTCACCTGCGTGTTCCTCTTCGCGGCGATCCCGCTGCTCTACGCGGGCGACGGCGTCGTGGCGGCGTTCACCTTCGTCAGCTCGGTGTGCGCGAGCCTCGTGCTCTTCACCTGGGGTTCCATCGTCGCGAGCCACCTCGTGTACCAGCGCCGTCACCCCGAGAAGCACGCGGCGTCCGCGTTCCGTCTGCCGTTCGCGAAGGTCACGCCGTGGCTCGTGTTCGCGTTCTTCGCGTTCATCATCGTGACGCTGCTGCTCGGCGAGTCGACGCGTCCGGCGCTCCTCGCCGCCCCGATCTGGTTCGCGGTGCTCGGGGTCTGCTGGATGCTCCGTCGTCGCCGTCTGCTCCGCGAGGGCCAGCCGCTCACCGGGGCGATCCCGACGACCGTGCACCCGCTCGACGAGGTCGACGAGGTCGACGCGGGCCGCTGACCCGGGTGCCCTCGCGGGCACCCCGACAGACCGGCGCCGCGGTCGCCCTTGGGGGAGGGCGGCCGCGGCGTCATCTCCGCCTCCCGCGGCGCCCGCTCAGCTGTGCGATCATGCACAGGTGATTCCGGCACCGCGGCCAGCACCGAACCCCGACGACCTGCTCGTGTTCCTCGCGGTCGCGCGTTCGGGCCGGTACACGACCGCGGGCGCCGCGCTCGGCATCAACCACACGACCGTCGGCCGGCGCATCGAGTCGCTCGAGCAGTCGCTCGGCGGGCGAGTGCTCGTGCGCGGTTCGGCCGGCTGGGCGCTCACCGCGCTCGGCGAGCAGGCGCTCGTCGCGGCCGAGGGCGTCGAGCAGGCGCTGCGGGGGCTCGACCCCGAGGCGGCCGCGCTCGCGGGGGTCGTGCGGCTGTCGGCGACCGACGGGTTCAGCGGCTTCATCGCTGCGCCCGCGATCGTGGCGTTGCGCCGAGAACACCCCGAGGTGTCGCTCGAGATGGTCGCCGCGACGCGGCGGGCGGCGATGCAGCGGGTCGGCGTCGACCTCGAGGTCGTCGTCGGGCGCCCGCACGTGCACCGCGCGGAGGCGAGCCACCTCGCCGACTACACGCTCGGGCTCTACGCGAGCCGCGGGTATCTCGAGCGGCACGGCACCCCCGCGGGGGTTGCCGAGCTCTCGGGCCGACCGCTCGTGTACTTCATCGAGTCGATGCTGCAGGTCGACGCCCTCGACGACGCCCGCCGGGCCGTGCCGCGCATGGTCGACGCCGTGTCGAGCACGAACGTGTACGTGCACATCGACGCGACCCGTGCGGGCGCCGGGATCGGGCTGCTGCCCGCGTTCCTCGCCGACCAGCACGACGACCTCGTGCGCCTCATGCCCGACGAGGTCGAGGTGCGGCTGCCGTACTGGATGGTGATCCACCCCGAGGCGCTGCGCCAGCCGCTCGTGCTCGCCTACATCACGGCGCTGCGCGCCCGCGTCGAGGAGGTGCGGCCCGCGCTGCTCGGGCGCTTCGCCGCCCCGCCGGTCGAGGAGCGCCGACGCGGAGCGGCGACGCGTCTCGAAACCGCGTGAGTCGTGGTGTGGTTTCGAGACGCGTGCTCCTTCGTCGCTCGCTCCTCAACCACCGGGGCGGACGCTGGTCGGGGAGCGCCGACGCGGAGCGGCGACGCGTCTCGAAACCGGGTGAGTCGTGGTGTGGTTTCGAGACGCGTGCTCCTTCGTCGCTCGCTCCTCAACCACCGGCGCGGGGCGGACGCCGACGGCCGGCCCGTGGGGGAATGGGCCGGCCGTGGCATCCTGATTCGCGGTGATCAGGCGTTCGCGTCGACCTTCGCGGGGGAGTCGGCGGCGGTGAGCCGCTCGCGGTCCACGGCGTCGAGGGTGCGCAGGTCGAGCCCTCGGGTCTCACGGGCGGCGGCGACGGCGACGAGCGTGATCGCGCAGGCGATCGCGACGTAGATCGCGACCGGCACGCTGGAGCCGTACTGCGCGAGGAGGCCGGTCGCGATGATCGGTGCGAGCGAACCCGCGAAGATCGACGTCACCTGGTAGCCGAGGCTCACGCCCGAGTAGCGCATGCGCGTCGGGAACATCTCGGCCATGATGGCCGGCTGCGCCGCGTACATCGCCGCGTGGAACACGAGGCCGAGCGAGATCGCCGCCCAGATGACGAGCGGCTGCGCGGTCTGCATGAGCGGGAACGCGAAGAACGCCCACGTCGCGCCGAGCACGGCGCCCGCCGCGTACACCCGCTTGCGGCCGAGCGCGTCGGAGAGGCGGCCGAACACCGGGATGACGAGGAAGTGCACGACGTGCGCTCCAGCGAGGATGAGGAGGGTCGCCGAGGTGCCCTCCTTCACGACCTGCGTCAGGTAGACGATCGAGAACGTCACGACGACGTAGTAGAGGATGTTCTCCGCGACGCGGAGGCCCATGGCGACGAGGACGCCCCGCGGGTAGCGGCGGATCACCTCGAGCGGGCCGAAGGAGTTCGCCTTCACCTGCTCGCGCTCCTGCTGCATCTCGAGGAAGATCGGCGCCTCGGTCACCTTCGTGCGGATGTACCAGCCGATCAGCACGATCACCGCCGACAGCCAGAACGCGACGCGCCAGCCCCAGCCGAGGAACGCCTCGGCGGTGAGCGTCGACGACAGCACGAAGAGCACGAGCGTCGCGAGCAGGTTGCCGATCGGCACCGCCGCCTGCGGCCAGCTCGCCCAGAACCCGCGCGAGCGGTCGGGGCTGTGCTCGGCGACGAGCAGCACCGCACCGCCCCACTCGCCGCCGAGGGCGAAGCCCTGCGCGAAGCGCAGCAGCACGAGCAGCAGGGGAGCGGCGAGGCCGATCTGGGCGTAGCTCGGGAGGCAGCCGATGAGGAAGGTCGCGGCGCCGATGAGGAGGATGCTCACCTGCAGCAGCCGCTTGCGGCCGTACTTGTCGCCGAAGTGGCCGAAGACGATGCCGCCGAGCGGGCGGGCGATGAAGCCGACCGCGTAGGTCAGGAACGCGGCGATGATGCCCGCGAACGGGTCGTCCGACGGGGGGAAGAACACCGTGCCGAAGACGAGCGTTGCGGCCGAGGCGTAGAGGAAGAACTCGTACCACTCGACGACGGTGCCCGCCATCGACGCGGAGACGACGCGTCGGAGGCCCGACGTGGACGTCGGTGCCTGGGCGGCTGGGGATTGGGTCATCCGATGCTCCTTTGCATGAACGGCATGAACGCGGGCGGCAGCAGGGGGCGCGCCACTGCTCGATTCTGGGGCCCGATGCAGTCTGCGCCAATGGGGAGATCCGCACGCGCCGTGTGCGAAAACGCACAGCGTCATGTGTCAGGCTGGCGGCATGCCGATGACGAGACGCGCGAAGCGACGCCTCTCCGCCGTGCTCGTCGGACTCGGCGGCATCGCGCTCGCCCTCGTGTTCGTGCGCGTCTCGCTCGACTGGTCGGACGCCCAGCCCTACGAGGGCGAGGCGACCGAGATCCGCTACATGGTGTTCGCGACGATCGCGGGCGTCACGATGATCGCGAGCGTCGTCGCCGCGATCGTGCTCTGGCGACGGGCGCGCTGAAGCGCACCCGCGCCGCCGCTCCCGTGCGTCAGCGCACCCACACCGTCGTCGCGCCCGGCAGGGTGCCGTCGCCGGGCAGCGGCCCGCTCGCGACGAGCACCTCGCCGCCCGGCAGGGGAACGGCGTCGTCGCCGAAGTTCGTCACCGATCGCCAGCCGCCCGGGCGGGCGAAGGCGAGCACGGCAGGGTCGGATGCCTCGAGCCAGTCGAGCGTCTCGGCGTCCTGCAGTTCGTGGCGCAGCCGCAGGGCGGCCCGGTAGAACTCGAGCGTCGAGCCCGGCGCCCCCGTCTCGGCCTCGGCCGCGTACTCCGCGAACCAGGCGGGCTGCGGCAGGTGCGGTGCCGCCCCGCCGTCGGGGCCGAACCCGAACGAGGTTCCGGCGGCCGTCCACGGCAGCGGCACGCGGCATCCATCTCGACCGATCTCGACGCCCGTGTTGCGGAAGAACGCCGGATCCTGCCGGTCGCGGTCGGCGATCTCGCCGACCTCGGGGAGGCCCAGCTCCTCACCCTGATAGAGGTAGGCCGAGCCGGGCAGTGCGAGCATCAGCAGCGTCGCGGCGCGCGCCCGGCGGAGGCCGAGGGCGTCGTCGACGTACTCGGGGTCGCCGCCCGCGAGCAGCCAGGCCTTGCCGTCGGCACCCACAGGCGTGCCGCCCGCGGCGCCCGACTCCTCGGTGAGCCCGTACCGGGTGGCGTGCCGCACGACGTCGTGGTTCGAGAACACCCACGTCGAGCTCGCGCCCGTCGCGGCGGCCTCGGCGAGGTTCTTCGCGATCACCTCGCGGAACGAGTCGGCGTCGAACCCGGCCTGCAGCAGGTCGAAGTTGAAGGCCTGCCCGAGCCCCTCGGGCGAGGCGTAGCGGGCGCGACGGTCAGCGTGCACCCACGCCTCGGCGACCGCGGTGCGCGGCGGGTCGTACTCGTCGAACACGCGCCGCCACTCGGCGTAGACGTCGTGCACGTCGTCGCGATCCCAGAGGGGGTGCGAGCCGTCGGAGAAGAGCTCGGCGCGGTGGATCGTGGTGAGGTCGTCGTGCGCGGCATCCAGGTCTTTCTTGAGGCCGTGGGCGACGTCGACGCGGAACCCGTCGACGCCGCGATCGCTCCAGAACCGCAGCGTGCGGAGGAAGTCGGCGTGCACCTCGGGGTGCTCCCAGTTGAGGTCGGGCTGCTCCTTCGCGAAGAGGTGGAAGTACCACTGGCCCGGTGTGCCGTCGGGCTCGGTCACGCGCTCCCACGCGCCGCCGCCGAAGATCGAGGTCCAGTCGTTCGGCGGCAGTTCGCCGTTCGCACCGCGCCCGTCGCGGAACAGGTAGCGTTCGCGCTCGGGCGACCCCTTGCCGGCCGCGACCGCGGCGCGGAACCACTCGTGCCGGTCGGAACTGTGGTTCGGCACGATGTCGACGATCACCTTGATGCCCGCGCCGTGCAGCGCCTCGACCATCTCGTCGAACTCGTCGAGCGTGCCGATCTTCGGGTCGACGTCGCGGTAGTCGTCGACGTCGTACCCGCCGTCCGCGAGCGCCGACGGGTAGAAGGGACTGAGCCACACCGCGTCGATGCCGAGCTCGGCGAGGTAGGGCACCCGCGAGGTCACGCCGACGAGGTCGCCGATGCCGTTGCCGTCGGCGTCGGCGAAGCTGCGCGGGTAGATCTGGTAGACGGCCGCCTGCCGCCACCAGTTCGGGTCGGATGCCACGTGCTCGGCGTCGTTCGTCATGCGGTCCTCTCGGCGGCCATGCTGCGGGATACGCAGACTGCGCGGGATACGCGGACTGCGCGGGATGCGCGGCGACGGCCGCCGCCGCGCATCCCGCCATTCTCGCGGAGCGGGCGCGCGCGGGCTATGCCTCGTTCGGGGCGAGTCGCACGGTGACGTCGTAGCGGTGCGGGCCGACGACCGTGGCCACGATGTCGTCGGCGTAGCGGCCGTACTTGCGCCGGTACTCGTCGTCGAGCGGCTCGTTCCCCCCGGGGTCGCCGGGCTCGAAGCTCACGTCGCGCTCGACGCCGCCCGCGCGGATGCGGCCGCGCCCGCTCGCGAGCGCCCGCCGGTACCAGCGCGCCTCGGGGCCGTACGCCGAGCGGGTGTACAGCTCGTCGCCGGTGCGGGCCACCCACATGATCGTGTACGGCCCCAGCGTGCCGTCGGGGCGGTACGAGGCGAGCTGCAGTTCTTCGGCCTCGCCGATGCGGTCCAGTTCGTCGGCGGTCCAGCTGCTCATCGTGGCTCCTTCGCTCGGGCGGTGGTCGTCCCATCCTGAAGGCGGACCGCCCCTCGCGCCACCCTGCTCGCGGACGGCGAACAGGCGTCGCGCTTCGGGCGCGCCCTGTCGGCGAGCGACGAACGCGCCTACCCTCGGAGGATGGTCCAGGTCCGCGTGCTCGGCATCGCCCTCGATGCGGCGAAGCAGCACCTGGTGCTGCTGAAGCCGCTGCACGACGACCTCACCCTGGGCATGCCGAGGGTGCTGCCCATCTGGATCGGCGCGCAGGAGGCGACGTCGATCCTCGTGGCCCTCGAGGGCGAGCGGCCGCCGCGGCCGCTCTCGCACGACCTCATCACGACCCTCTTCGCCGCCGTCGGCAGCCGGATCGAGCGGGTCGACATCACCCGCATCGACGGCGGCACCTTCTACGCCGAACTCTCGATCGCGACGGCCGACGGCCCGCAGGTGCTCGATGCGCGGCCCTCGGATGCCATTGCGCTCGCGTTGCGCGCGGAGGCCCCCATCTTCGTCGCCGACGAGGTGCTCGACGACGCCGGCATCCCCGCCGAGCTCGCCGAGGGCGAGGACGACCGCGGGGAGGAGCCCGACGAGGGCGACAACGAGGCGAAGCTCGCCGAGTTCAAACGCTTCCTCGACGAGGTCGACCCCGAGGACTTCCAGGGGTGAGGGCGCGACGCGATGGGGCAGGGTGCGGCACGAGGCATCCGCGACCGGGAGAATGGCCGTCATGGATGCCCCGCTTCCGCAGCTGACCGAGATGCCCGCCCCGCAGTTCGTGATGACCGCCGAAGGGCGGCGCATCGCGACGTACTCGTGGGGCGACGAGTCGTCACCGACCGTGCTCGCGGTGCACGGCTTCGCCTCGAGCTGCCGCGACAACTGGGTGAACACGGGGTGGGTACGCGACCTCCTGCGCGCCGGGTACCGCGTGCTCGGCGTCGACCAGCTCGGGCACGGTGCGAGCGACAAGCCGCACGAGGCATCCGAGTATGCGATGTCGGCGCTCGTGAACGACCTCGTGACCGTGCTCGACACCTACCTCCTCGACACCGTGCGCTACGCGGGGTACTCGCTCGGCGCGCGCGTCGGCTGGCAGCTCGCGGTGCAGGCGCCCGAGCACGTCGAGTGCGCGGTGCTCGGCGGCATCCCCGACGGGCGCCCGCTCGCGCGGCTCGACGTCGCGCAGGCCCGTGCGTACGCCCTGCACGGCACGCCGATCGACGACCAGGTGACGCGCAACTACGCGACCCTCGCCGAACGGGTGGCCGGCAACGACCTGCTTGCGCTGATCGCGCTCGCCGAGGGCATGCGACACGGCGACGCCGACCCCGACGTTTCGAGGCCGCCCCGCCAGCGCATCCTCTTCGCGACCGGCACGAAGGACGCGATCATCGAGGAGTCGCGACAGCTCGCTGCGGCGACGCCGAACGGCTCGTTCGTCGAGCTGCCCGGGCGGCACCACTTCAACGCGCCGGGGTCGCGGGTATTCCGCGAGGCGTCGATCGGATTCTTCGGCGCGGCCGGCTGAGCCCCGCAGCGACGTCGAGCGCGCGGGCGCCCGGGGCTGTTCACCTCGCTCCGAGTCCGCTACGGTGAGACCGTGCGCACGCCGGGAAAAGGCGGTCTGATCAGCGCGACGGTGGCACCGCCGCCTGGGATCGCCATGCACGGGAGCGTGCGTCGACCATGACCGGACGGCGGCGGCGCAGCGCGGCGATGATCGCCGTGGCGCTGCTCGCGGCCGTGCTCGTGCCGCTCGGCGCCGCCGCGCCGGCCTCGGCTGCGACCCTGTCGCCGTCGGGGCTCCAGACGGGGATGGTGATGAACGGCACCACCGCCCCGGCCTCGCCGCCCAACACCTTCAACTGGGGCGACTTCATCACGGGTGTCCAGCCCGACAGCAGCTTCACCTTCACCCCGACCGGGACGTACACGACCGCCCAGGGACTGCAGTCGAGCGGCGTCGTGCAGGGGGCGTTCGCCTGGGACAACAACGCGGCGACCGCGGCCTGCAACGTCGGCGCCGAGCCGACGGGCGCGCCGCCGAGCCAGAATCCGAACACGAACCCGTGGCTCCCGGGCTCGGCGAAGCCCAACGAGAAGGGCGACCTCTGCTCGACCGGCTACGGCGTCGAGATCGTCCTGGGTGCCGACGGCAGCCGCCACGGCATCCTCTACGGCTACTGGACGAGATACGCGGGCAACGGCGAGGTGAGCATCTTCCAGCATCTCGAGGGTCCCGCCGCCGGCCGCTGCGACGACGTCCTCATCGAGTTCGACTACGCCTCGTCGGGTACGACGGCACGGGTGCTCCGATGGACGCCGACCGCGGGCGACGGCTGCGCGAACGCGCTCGGCGCCGGCACGTGGCAACCGCAGCCCGGGACCGCCGACCTCGACTGGTCGACGGGGGTGCGGCAGGAGGGGCCGCCGCTCACGAACCAGCCGCTCGAGACCTTCGGGGAGTTCGCGATCGACCTGACTACCGCGGGCATCTTCGATCCGACGGAGTGCAGCACCTTCGAGGTGTCGGCGATGTTCACGCGCACCGGCAACTCGCAGCAGGCGAACATCCAGGACTTCGCGGAGCATTCGCCCGACCCGATGAACCTCTCGAACTGCGGCGCCCTCACGGTGACGAAGGAGACCGTGCCGGCCGGCATCGTCGCCGATGACGACTTCGGTTTCACGATCGCCCGCGACGGCGGTCCGGTCCTCCCGGGGCTGCCGCCGGTCGAAACGATCGTCGACACCATCGGGGCGGGCGAGACGAAGACCTACTCCGAGGTGCTCGCCGCATCGGACTACCGCCTGTCGGAGACGCAGATCCCGCCGCCGTGGTCGTTGCAGTCGGTCGTCTGCACCGCGATCCCGCTCACCGGCGGCCCCGCGCAGCAATTCGTGCTCGACGACCCCTCCGACACGTTCCTCGTCTCACCCGAGAACACGACCGAATGCGTGATCACCAACTCGGCGGCCGTGATCACCGTCGTGAAGCAGACCGAACCCGACGGCGCGACGGCCGGGTTCGAGTTCGAGGCCACCGGGCAGGAACCCTTCACGCTCGGCGACGACGGCAGCCGCTCGTTCGCAGTGCCGGTGGGCGAGCCGGTCACGATCACCGAGGGGCCCGCCGACGGATGGCTGCCACCGAGCCTCAACTGCGACGCCGAGGTGGAGACCGGCGAGCGCTCGGTCACCGTGACGCCGTCGGCCGGCCAGAACATCACGTGCACGTTCACGAACACCCAGCTCGGCACCGTGATCGTCTCGAAGGAGGTGCACGGGGTCGACGGGCGCACCTTCGACTTCACGAGCGACCTGCCGGGCGGCGAGAACTTCAGCATCGCCGCCCCGAACGGCGACGGAACCCTCTACGAGCAGGTCTTCACCGGGGTCGCACCGGGCGACTACACGATCGCCGAGGCGACCGACGCGCAGGACCCCGCGACCCGCCTGGCCGACCTCTCGTGCACCTACGGCGGCAGCGACCACACCGGCGACCTCGAACTGCGCAGCATCGACTTCTCGGTCCTGCCGGGCGAGACGGTGCGCTGCTTCTTCACCAACAGCCTTCCGGGCTCGATCGCGGTCGTGAAGCGGACCATCCCCGTCGAGTTCGACGAGCAGTTCGCCTTCCTGTTCGCGCCGCCCGACGACGATCCGACGGCCTTCGCACTCAACGGCAACTCGACCCCGCCGAACGTCGCGCTCGAATCCTTCGGGGCGCTCGAGCCCGGCAGCTACACGATCACCGAGCCGGTCGACGTCGAGGGGTGGTCGTTCGACGGCGTCGACTGCAACGGCGCCGAGTGGGCGCCGAGCGCCGACGGGCGCGGCGTCGTCGTCGAACTCCTCGACACCGAGGCGGCGGTCTGCTTCTTCACCAACCGCGCCGAGCCGGCGTCGTTGTCGGTCGAGAAGTCGGTGGTGGGCGTCGACCCGGGCTTCGCGTGGTCGTTCGATTTCGAGCTGGTCGCGCCCGACGGCACCGTCGCCGGACGCACCTCGACCGACACGGCACCGCTCGTCGAGTGGGGCGAGCTCGTGCCCGACAGCGCCTACACCGTCCGCGAGGCGGGAGCCGATCAACCGGGCTGGACGCGCGGCGAGCTCAGCTGCGAGGGCATCGCCGACCTCGATCCCGCCGCGCCGGGCGTGCAGTTCGTGCCGGCGCCGGGCCAGTCGATCTCCTGCTCCGTCGAGAACACCGCGGCGACGTCGTCGATCACGGTCGCGAAGATCGCCGGCGGCATCGCCTCCGACTTCGAGTGGTCGTTCGACCTGTCGATCGCCCCGGTGCCGGACGGCGAGACGACTCCCAAGACCGTGAGCGGCACCGGGCAGTCCGGCCAGAGCGCGACCTGGTCGGGACTGGTGGCGGGGCGGAGCTACTCGATCACCGAGAACGTCCCCGGCGGGTGGACCGGCACTGTCGATTGCGGCGGTCTCGTCGACGAGGCGCCCGAGGAGCCCGGGGTGCAGTTCACGGCGCCGGTGGGCCAGGAGCTCGCCTGCACCTTCATCAACCAGGCCACGGCGGGCACGGGCACGCTCACCAAGACCTCGCTGGGCGGCGACGGCGCCTTCGAGTTCGTCCTCACCGATCTCGACGAGGAGGTCGACCCCGTGACGGTGAGCGCCGTCACCGTGGGTGGCACCGCGAGCGTCACGCTGCCCGTGATCGTTCCGGGCGTCCGCTACTCGCTCGTCGAGGTCGACCGCTCCGATTGGATCGAGGGGGCGCTCAGCTGCACGATCACCCCGGGCGACGGGAGCGCGCCGTTCGTGATCGAGGACCTCAGCGATTTCTCTCTGAGCCCGGGTGACGTCGGCGACTGCACCGCGGTGAACACCGCCCTCGGGCGGATCGTCATCGCGAAGGCGGTCGACGGCACCGATGGAACCTTCGACTTCACGGGTGACTGGCTCGAACCGCCCGAGTTCACCGTGACGACGAGCGGCGGCACCGGGTCGGCGAGTTTCGACGGCATCGCGCCCGGGAGCTACACGGTCGAGGAATCCGACGAGGACGGCTACGACACCACGGGGTTGAGCTGCGTCGACGGCGATGCCGAAGGAACCGCGTCGACGGTCGACGATCTCGTCGGCTCGATCGAGCTCGACCCGGGCGAGACGGTGATCTGCACGTTCACCAACGTGGAATGGGGCCTGATCATCGTCGACAAGACGACGGTGCCGAGCGGGTCGACGCAGGAGTTCGCCTTCGAATGGGGTGCTCAGGGCGAACCGGTCGAGGCGTTCGTGCTGGCGGATGCCTCGCCGCCGTTCTCGACCCGGCCGCTCGCGCCGGGCGAGTACGTCGTCACCGAGCTCGACATGGATGGGTGGAAGCTCGCGGGGGTCACGTGCGCGGGGGCGACCGGCGGAGCGGTGATCGAGGGCGCCAGTGCCGTCATCGACCTCGGTCTCGGTGAGACGGTCGTTTGCACCTTCGCGAATGAGCAGACGACTCCGCCCGGCCCGACGCCGACGCCCACGCCGCCGGGGCCGGCGGGGCTGCCCGACTCCGGATTCGACGGCGCAATGCCGCTGTTCGTCGCGTTCGTCGTGCTGATGCTCGGCGCGGCGGCCGTCGCCTTCGCCCGAGGCCGAGCTCGGAGAGTGCGCCTCCGCGCCGACGACTGAAGCCGCGCCCGCTGGGCATTGCGCCGTTTCCCGCCCTTGATGTCGGTGCGACCGCGTACGATGTAGCCCGACCCTGCGAGGAGCGAGCGAGACCATGAGCGACGAGAATCCCACCACAGAACGGGAGTCGTCGACCCACACTCCGACGCAGTGCCCCGAGTGCTTCGTCGAGGTGCAGCACGACCACCACTGGTGGATGGCGCGCCCCGAGGGCTCGCGCCTCGTCGGCCTCGTGATCGCGCGCCCCGACATGCCGCCCATCCTCGAGCAACGGCAGGACCTGGCCGCGTTCGGCGTGCAGATCCTCGACTTCCGCTACCCGGCGCCCGAGAACCTCGGCGAGTCGTGGGAGCAGCGGCTCGCCCGCTTCTTCGGCACCCTGAACCACGGCGACGTGCTCGTCGTCGCGAACGTGCACGCGCTCGGCCGCGACCTCGACGAAGAGGTGCGCACCCTCGCCGAACTCCGCGGGCGCGGCATCGTCGTGAAGGTGCTGAGCCACGGCGCGCGGCACCTCACCGACACGGTCATCGAGCAGACGGCCGAGTAGGGCCGAGCCTCACCGCCAGGCGTCGCCCGGGCCGAGCAGCACCCGCCACAGCCATTCGGCGGCCGTCTCGACGGGCGGCCGAGGGTCGCGTTCGAGCCACGCCTGGATCACGCCGAGCGCGGAGCCCGCGATGCCGGCGCCGACGACGTCGAGCGGCATGCCCTCGAACACGCCGGCGCCGGACGCCGTGATGCCGTCGCGCACGATCGCCTCGATGCGGGCGCGGAGGCGCGCCATCACGATCGCCGAGCCGTGCGGCCCGAGCACGCGCCGGTAGACCTCGGCATTGGCGTCGAAGTGGTGGAGGTAGTCGAACAGCGCCTGCGGCGGGCCGGGGAGCGGCTCGGAGATGCGGGGGAGCGACGCGCCCGCCTGCTCGGCGGCGGCGTCGAGGGCGTCGGCGAGCAGGGTCTCCTTGTCGGCGTAGTGCTGGTAGAAGCTCGACCGGTTGACGCCCGCCTTCAGCGTGATGTCGGCGACGGTGAGCTCGTCGAGGGGGCGTTCGCGGGCGAGCGCGAACAGGGCCTCCTGCAGCGCGCGGCGGGTGCGTTCGACGCGGACATCCATACCGCGATTCTGTCAGCCGGATGCCTCGGTCCGGGCTCTGATCGACGCCTGTCGGATATCCGACAAATGTCGGTTATCCTTGCAGTGGCCCGACGAAGCGCCGCCACTCCCGCGACTCGAAAGGGCAGCATCCCCATGGCCGAACTCCTCTACCGACTCGGGCGCTTCGCCGCGCACCGGCCCTGGCGCGTCATCGTCTCGTGGGTGATCGCCCTCGCGCTCGCCGTCGGCGGGTTCCTCGCGTTCGGCGGCACGCTGACCTCGAGCATGAGCATCCCCGGCACCGAGACCGACCGGGTGACCGCCGAACTCCAGACCGAGCTCGACGACCTCGGCGGGGCGACGGGCACCGTCGTCTTCCGGACCGACGACGGCGAGGCGTTCACCGCCGAGCAGCAGGCCGAGATCGGTGAGCTGCTGGCCGACATCGCCGAGCTCGACGGCGTCGCCGACGTCGTCGACCCCTTCGCCGCCGACGCGCAGCGCGCCGACGCGCAGGCGCAGCTCGACGACGGCGCCGCCCGGATCGACGCAGCCGAGCAGCAGATCGCCGCCGGCGAGGCCCAGCTCGACGCCGCCCAGCAGCAGCTCGATGCGGGGCAGGCGCAGCTCGACGCGGCCATCGCGCAGGCGCAGGCCGCCGGCGCGTACGAGCTCGCCGCCGCGCAGTTCGCCGCGCAGCAGGCGCAGCTCGATGCCGGGCAGGCCGAGCTCGACGCGCAGCGCGCCGAGCTCGAAGCCGGCGCCGCCGAGCTCGCGGCCCAGCGCGTGCAGCTCGACGCCGGCGTGCGGCTCGCCGACGCGGCATCCGCCATTCGCACCGTCTCCGACGACGAGGCGACCGCCCTCGGCGCCGTCATGTTCACGGAAGACCTCTTCAGCCTGCCCGACGAGCAGAAGGCCGCGGTCGCCGCCGAACTCGACGGCGCCGGCATCGACGGCGTGACGATCGACTACTCGAGCGAGATCGCCGCCTCGATCGACGGGCTCATCGGGCCCGGCGAGATCATCGGCGTGGTGCTCGCGCTCCTCGTGCTCGTCGTCATGTTCCGGGCGCTCCTGCCCGCCGTGCTCCCGATCCTCTCCTCGCTCGTGGGCGTCGGGGTCGGCGTCGCCGGGTCGCTCGCCTTCTCGGGCGTCGTCGACATGTCGTCGGTCACGCCCGTGCTCGGCGTCATGCTCGGCCTCGCGGTCGGCATCGACTACGCGCTGTTCATCTTCAACCGGCACCGCCGGCAGCTGCTCGCCGGCCTCGAGCTGCACGAGTCGATCGCGCTCGCGAACGGCACCTCGGGCAACGCCGTCGTGTTCGCGGGCTCGACCGTGCTCGTCGCACTGCTCGCGCTCAACGTCACCGGCATCCCCTTCCTCGGCGTCATGGGCACGGTGGGCGCGGTCTGCGTGCTCATCGCCGTGCTCGTCGCGATCACCCTGAGCCCGGCGCTCCTCGGCCTCATCGGGCTCCGGGTGCTGAGCCGCCGCGCCCGCGCCCAGATCGGGCACGAGACGCACGCGCAGCCCGTGCTCGAACCGATGAAGACCTCGCGCGCCCTGCTGCGCGCCGGCATCGCGATCGTCGCGCTCCTCGTCGTCGCCATCCCGGCGCTGTCGATGCGCCTGGGCTTGCCCGACGGCTCCTCCGAGGCGGCCGACTCGACCCAGTACCGGGCGTACACCGCGGTCGCCGACGCGTTCGGCGCCGGGCAGAACGGCACCCTCCTCGTGACGGTCGCGCTGCCCGAGTCGATCGACGAGGACGAGGTCGTGCCCGCGCAGGCCGAGCTCGCCGAGCTGCTCCTCGAACAGCCGGGCGTCGTCGCGGTGGCGCCGGTCGCCGTCTCCGACGACCGCGACTTCCTCGCGTTCCAGGTCGTGCCCGAGGACGGGCCGTCGAGCGAGTCAACCGAGGCGCTCGTGCACGAGCTGCGGGCGCTCTCGCCGCTCGAGGCGGGCGACGCGGGGCTCGAGGGCTCCGACGAGCTCGCCCTCGGCGTCGCCGGGCAGGCGAGCGGCAACATCGACATCTCCGAGAAGCTCGCGAACGTGCTGCCGCTCTACCTCGGGCTCGTCGTGGGGCTCTCGATGCTCATCCTCATCCTCGTGTTCCGCTCGATCCTCGTGCCGCTCATCGCGACGGCGGGCTTCGTGCTGTCGCTGTTCGCCGCGTTCGGCGCGGTCGTCGCGATCTTCCAGTGGGGCTGGTTCGGTGCGGTCTTCGACGTGCACGACCCGGGGCCCGTGCTGAACTTCGCGCCGATCATCGTCATGGGCGTGCTGTTCGGCCTCGCGATGGACTACCAGCTGTTCCTCGTCTCGGGCATGCGCGAGGCGTACGTGCACGGGGTGCCCGCCCGCACGGCGGTCGTCGCGGGGCTCCGCAACGGGCGCGCGGTCGTCACGGCGGCGGCGATCATCATGGCGGCCGTGTTCGGCGGCTTCGTGTTCTCGCACCTCACGATGGTGCGCCCGCTCGGCTTCGGCCTCGCGGCGGGCGTGCTGCTCGACGCCTTCGTCGTGCGGATGCTGCTCATCCCCGCGGTCATGCACCTGCTCGGCGAGAAGGCGTGGTGGCTGCCGAAGTGGCTCGACCGCATCCTCCCCGACGTCGATGTCGAGGGCGCCGCCCTCGAGCGCACGCACCCCGTGCACGGCGCCGCCCAGCGCGACTGAGCCGCGGGCGCGGCCGCGGCCGGTTTCGGCGAGGGGCGGATGCCACGTGGCATCCGCCCCTCGCCGTCGACGCCGCCCGCGATCAGGCGAGCGCCCGCACCATGAGCTCGCGCAGCTCGGGGTCGAGGCTCGGCGCGGTCGCGAGCGTCACCTCGCGGGTGAGCGGCGCCCCGGCGACCTCGACGACGGCGAGGTCGTCGCGCCCGACGGGGACGGCGAGCTCGGGCACGAACGCGAGGCCGAGCCCGGCGGCGACGTACTCGACGACCACCCGGTAGTCGTCGCTGCGGGGACCGAGCAGCGGGTCGAACCCGGCGCGCAGCGCGGCCGAACGGAATGCGACGTCGACCGGGTCGTCGTCGAGGGTGCCGACCACCCAGCGCTCGCCGGCGAGGTCGGCGAGGTGCACCGGCTCGGCGCCGGCGGCGGAGGCGAGCCCGCCCGCCCCCGCGAGCGGATGGCCGGCCGGCACGACGAGCGCGAAGTGCTCGGTGAAGAGCGGGGTTCGCAGGACGCCGCTGCCCGTTCGGCGCACGCCGCGGGCGGCAGGGGCGCCCGGCGCGGTGTAGACGACGGCGGCGTCGAGTTCGAGGCGTTCGAGCGAGGAGACGAGGACGTCGAGTTCGGCCTCGACGATCTCGGGCACGAGCCCGGCGGCGTCGAACGCGGCGACCAGGCGGGGGAGGAGGCGCGCTGCCGCCGTCGGGAACACGCCGAAGCGCACCGTGCGGCGCGCCTGCTCGAGCGTCGCCGCGACCTCGACGAGCGCCCGGTCGGCACGGCCGACGATCGCGGCGGCGTGCGGCAGCCAGAGCCGGCCGGCGACCGTGAGCGAGGTGCCGGAGGCCCGGCTTTCGACGACGGGGGTGCCGGTTGCGCGTTCGAGCCCCGCGAGGTGGTGCGCGACGGTCGGCTGGCTCCAGTCGAGAGCGCGCGCGGCGGCGGCGACCGAGCCGTGCTCGTCGAGCGCGAGCAACGCGCGGAACTGCCGCAGATCGAGCATGTCTCGCCTCCGTTCGCCGCTCTATATCTGATATCGATCATTCCAGAACACTCGCTATTCCGTATGGATGTCGTTTGGGCGCAGGATTGAGGAATGCCCACCCCCTACGCCGACGCCGTCGCCCGCTACGCCGAGACCGACCGTGTCCGGGTCTACGTGCCCGGTCACGCCGCCGACCCCGCCGCCGCGCCCGCCCTCGCCGACTGGTTCGGCACCGAGTTGCTGCGCCGCGACGTTCCGCCGCTCCTCGCCGGCATCGACAAGGGCCCGGGCAACCCGCTCGACGAAGCGCTGCAACTCGCCGCCGAGGCGTGGGGCGCGCGCCGCACCTGGTTCGTGACGAACGGCGCCTCGCAGGCCAACCGCATCGCGGCGCTCGCGCTCGGAGCGTTCCGCAGCGCGGGCGACCCCGTCGTGGGGCAGCGCAGCGCGCACTCCTCCTTCATCGACGGGGTGATCCTCGCGGGGCTCTCGCCGAGCTTCGTCGCCCCCACGATCGACACGGTGCTCGGCATCAACCACGGTGTCACGCCCGAGGCGCTCGCCGCCGCGCTCGCCCGCGCCCCGCGCCCCAAGGGGGTCTACCTCATCTCGCCGAGCTACTTCGGCGCGGTCGCCGACATCGCGGGCCTCGCCGAGGTCGCGCATGCCGCGGGCGCCCCGCTCATCGTCGACGCCGCGTGGGGCGCGCACTTCGGGTTCCACCCCGAGCTGCCCGAGAACCCGCTGCGCCAGGGCGCCGACCTCGTCATCTCGAGCACGCACAAGCTCGGCGGCTCCCTCACCCAGTCGGCGATGCTGCACCTCGCCGACGGCCCCTTCGCCGACGAGCTCGAGCCGCTCGTCGACCGCGGCTTCACCCTCACCCAGTCGACGAGCGCCAGCTCGCTCCTGCTCGCCTCCCTCGATCTCGCCCGCGAGAGCCTGCAGACCGGCGAGGCACGCATCACCGCGTCGATCGCCGCGGCCGACCGACTCCGCGACGAGATCCGCCGCCGCGGCCGCTTCGGCATCGTGAGCGACGGCTTCGGCGCTTTCGCCGACATCGTCGACGCCGACCCGCTGCGCGTGTCGATCGACGTCGCCCGCGGCGGCCTTCACGGCCACACCGTGCGCGACCGGCTCGAACGCGAGGGCATCTCCTTCGAGATCGCCACCGACTCGGCCGTCGTCGCCGTGCTCGGCGCCGGCACCGTGCCCGACGTCGACCGCATCGTCGAGGCCCTCCACGCGCTCGCGCCCGAGCCGGGCGCGCGCGAGGCATCCGCGGCCGGTGCAGACGGCGCGGATGGTGCGGATGCCACGCGAGCGACGCCGCCCGTCGCGCTCCCCGAACCCGGGGCCCTCGCGATGCTGCCCCGCGACGCCTTCTTCGCTGAGGGCGAGGCGGTGCCGATCGCCGAGGCGATCGGGCGCGTCTCGACCGACGCCCTCGCCGCCTACCCGCCGGGCATCCCGAACGTGCTGCCGGGCGAGATCGTGACGGCCGAGGTCGTCGAGTTCCTGCAGCGCATCGCGGCCACGCCCGGCGGCTACGTGCGCGGGGCGATCGACCCCTCGCTCGTGACGCTCAGGGTCGTGCGGGGCGCCGTCTGACGGTCGGCCGGGGTCGGCCGGTGGTCAGCCGAGGCTGGCGCGATCGACGACACACCGTTCTGCCGACCGGGACCCCGGGGTGTCGTGTACCGGATCAGCCACGGCTGACGCGGCAAGGGGTCACACCTCGAAGTAGAGGTGCGTGTGCAGGCGGCACCGCTCGTTGAACGCGGCGCCGCAGTGCGGGCACACGGTCGTCGCGAGATACGCCTCGATCGTCAGCTCGGTGCGGCACACGCCGCACAGCACCGCCTCACGGCCGCGTTCGGCGAGCGGCCACTGCGTCGCCGGGTGATCGGCGGTCTCCTCATGGCAGGCGTGGCACGGGTAGTACTCGCCGCAGCAGGCGAAGCGGATCGCGATGACGTCGAGCTCGGTGCGGTAGTGCACGCACCGGGTCTCGTCGTCGACGGTAGGCCCGAGCACGCGGGGCGTGCCCGGGGCATCCGTCTCGCTCATGTCGTCGCGAAGGCGCGCCGGCTCAGGCCGCGCGCACCGCGGCGAGGCTCTCGCGAACGATGTCGAGACCGCGGCCGAGCTCCTCTTCGGAGATGGTGAGCGCCGGGAGGAACTTCAGCACCTCGTCGAACGCGCCCGAGGTCTCGATGACGAGGCCGCGCGTGAAGGCCTCCTTCGAGATGCGGCCCGCGAGGGTGCGGTCGCCGTCGGAGACGAGGCCGTACATGAGGCCGCGGCCGCGCACCGTGAGGCCGAGCTCGGGGTTCGCCGCCGCGATCTCTTCGAGGGCTTCGGCGAGGAACGCCGACTTGCGGGCGATCTCGTCGACGAAGGCGTCGTTCGCCCAGTAGTTCTCGAGGGCGACGCGCGCCGACACGAAGGCGAGGTTGTTGCCGCGGAAGGTGCCGGTGTGGGCACCCGGCTTCCACACGTCGACCTCGGGGCGCAGCAGCACGAGCGACATCGGCAGGCCCGAGCCCGAGATCGACTTCGAGATGGTGACGAGGTCGGGCACGATGCCCGCCGCCTCGAACGCGAAGAACGCGCCCGTGCGGCCGACGCCGGCCTGGATCTCGTCGAGGATGAGCAGGATGCCGCGTTCGGCCGTGATCGCCCGGAGACGCTGCAGCCACGGCACGCTCGCGACGTTGATGCCGCCCTCGCCCTGCACCGCCTCGACGATGACCGCCGCAGGCAGGTCGAGACCCGAACCCGGGTCGTCGAGCATCTTCTCGAACAGGTCGAGGGTGTCGACGCCGTCGCCGAGGTACCCGTCGTAGGGGAGGCGCACGATGTCGTCGAGCGAGACGCCCGCCGCCTCGCGGTAGTGGTGGTTGCCCGTCGCCGCGAGCGCGCCGAGGCTCAGCCCGTGGAACGCGTTCGTGAACGCGACGACCGTCGAACGGCCCGTCGCCTGGCGCGCGACCTTGAGTGCCGCCTCGACGGCGTTCGCACCGGTCGGGCCGGTGAACTGGAGCTTGTGGTCGAGGCCGCGCGGCTCGAGGACGAGGCGCTCGAACGCCTCGATGAAGGCGCGCTTGGCCGAGGTCGCCATGTCGAGGCCGTGGATGATGCCGCCGCGCTCGAGGTACTCGATGAGCGCACCCGTGAACGCCGGGTTGTTGTGCCCGTAGTTCAGGACGCCCGCGCCCGCGAAGAAGTCGAGGTACTCGCGGCCGTCGGCGTCGACGAGCGTCGAACCCGACGCCCGGTCGAAGACGGTCGGGAAGGAGCGCACGTAGCCGCGCACCTCGGACTCGCGGCGGTTGAAGACGTCAAGGTTCGCGGCGTCGCTCATGGCAGGCGGACTCCTCTGCAGATCAAGGGTTGCGGTGATCAGAGCCTACGGCCTCGAACGGTGAGTCGGCTGCGAGCGGATGCCACGGGGCGCGTGCTCGGCCGCCGGTCAGGCCCGTGTCGCACCGCCCTCGAACCAGCGCAGCACGCGGAGGGCGCGCAGGGTGTTCCACCGGCTGGGCTCGCCCTCGGGGGCGTCGACGGCGAAGAACACCTCGCCCTCGCGGGGTTCGCCCGCGAGCCAGCGGCCGTCGGCGGTGCGCTGCGCCGTGAGCAGGTCGATCGCGGGTGCGATGCGCGGGTCGGGGGCGGTGCCGGCGGCACGGAAGTGGTCGAGGGCGCGCAGCACGTCGTAGAACCAGTACGGCGGGAAGGCGAAGTTCGCGTAGCCGGGCTGCACGAGCTCACCCGTCGAGCGGCGGCGGAAGAGGTTGCGTTCGAGCAGGTACTCCTCGCCTCGGGCCCGGGCTGCGGCGACCGCCGGCGCGAGCTCGGGGGAGAACCCCGGGGCGCCCGCCGCCTGCTCGTAGGCGAGCAGCCCTTCGAGGACGCACAGCGTCGAGTCGAAGGAGGAGCGCTCGGACTCCTCGCGCGGCTCGCAGTTCCACCCGCCGTCGGGCAGCTGGTCGTCGAGCAGGACGCCGATGATGCGGTCGCTCCCGGGGCCGAGCTCGCCGAACCCCGCGGCGGCGGCCAGCACCCCGCCGTTCACGCACTCCTCGACCTCGCCGTGGAAGAACGGCCGACCGCCCCACTCGTGCCACACGACGCCGTCGCGCACCCGCTCGATCGCGCGATGCGCCGCGGGCGAAGCCGGGTCGAGCCCGAAGCGCAACAGGGTCTGCATCGACCACATGACGCTGCGCCGGTCGCCGTGCTTGCCGTAGATCGCGTCGTGCCAGTACCCGCGCTCGTCTTGCAGCGCGAGGAGCTGCGCCCCCCAGCCCTCGTCGGCGACCCGCGCACGCTCGACGGCTGCCGCGGCCGGGTCGCCCCGCAGGTCGCGATGCACCTGCCACGCGATCGCCGGATCGGCGTCGAGCAGCCACTCCGTGACATCCATGTCGACATGATGACGCGGGCCGCCGACATTGGTGAGTCGGCTGCGAGCGGATGCCACGGGGCGGGCCGGGCGCCGCCGGCTCCGTCTCAGTTCCGCGACGTCGAGTCGCGGACCACGAGGAGGCTCTCGGGGTCCATGAGCGACCAGTCGACGGGCTCGCCCTCGAGCACGCGGATCAGCGACTCGACGGCGAGCCGTGCGGTCTCGACCGGGCGCATGTCGAGCGCCGTGATCGTGGGCGTCGAGGTGCGGGTGACGACCGCGTCGGAGCCGGCTGCGACGAGGACGTCGTCGGGGACGCGGAGGCCGAGCTCGCCGGCTCCGGCGACGAGTCCGGCCGCGTGCCGGCCCGTCAGGCAGTACACGCCGTCGGGTCGGGTCGGGCCGGCGAGGAGCTCGTGCGCGATCGCCCGGCCGCCGTCGACCCCGCTCGTCTCGTCGAGGGAGCGGATCATCGGTTCGAGTCCGTGCCGGGCGGTCCAGCGCTCGTAACCGCGTCGCGCGAGCGTGTTCCAGGAGTTCTCGTCGGTGCCCGTCACGAGCGCGATCCGGCGCGCCCCGGCCTCGCGCAGGTGGTCGAGCACGAGGAAGGTGTCGCGTTCGGTCTGCTGCGCGATCGCGGGGAAGTCGTCGGGTCGCGCAGGGTCGACGCCGATCGCCACGAACGGGATGCGCTTGCGGTCGAGGAGCGTCAGGGCGGGGTCGTTGCGGATCGGGGCCTCGACGAGGCATCCGTCGGCCGCGAGCGACGAGGGGGGTGCGCCGGGCTTCGCGGGGTCGGTGATGAGCATGAGCGAGTAGCCGTGGTCCATCGCGGCGAGGGCGGCGGAGCCGGCGAAGCGGAGGAAGTAGTCGACGCCCTCGGGCAGCGCGGTGTCGAGCGACTCGAGCGGCCGGATGAGCAGCGAGATGACGCCGAGCTTCGACTGGCGGAGACCCCGGGCCACGGCGTTCGGCTCGTAGCCGAGCTCGTCGGCGACGCGTTTGACCCGCTCGATGGTCTCGGCGCCGATCGTGCCCTTGCCGTTCAGCGCGTTCGAGACCGTGGTGCGCGACACCCCGGCGCGTTCGGCCACGTCGTTGATGGTCGGTCTGGCGGCTTCGAGGGACACCCGCACAGCGTAGCAAGCCGATCGCTCGAGGAACAGGGTGAAGAATCGATTCAGGGAATCGATTTACAAGAATCGATTTTCCTAGTACCGTCGCCGTAGCTCATCGCACCACGCAGCGAGGGATTCAACGAAGAAGCTCAGGAGGACACAGTGAAAACCGGATTGACGAGAGCATCGATCGCGCTCCTCGCGGTCGCGAGCCTGGGGCTCGCCGGCTGCACGGCGGACCGGGGCGGCGACGCGGGGCCGGCGCTCGACGACGCCGAGCTCCTGCAGGTCACGCCCGAGGCGACCGGCGAGATCGACACGGTCACGTGGAACTCGACCTACGGCGAGCTCGCCACGCTCGACCCCGTGAAGGCGTTCAACTACCCCGAGAACACGATCATCTCGAACCTCTGCGAGTCGCTGTTCCAGATGCAGCCCGATTTCTCGGTCGAGCCGAACCTCGCCTCCGGCTATGAGGTGTCCGACGACGCCAAGACCTACGTCTTCCAGATCCGCGACGACGTCACCTTCTGGGACGGCACCCCGATGACGGTCGACGACGTGGTCTACAGCCTCAACCGCCACCTCGACCCCGCCGAGGGCAGCTACCTCGCGTCGAGCTTCGCCGACGTCACCGGCATCGAGAAGACCGGGGAGTGGGAGGTGACGCTCACGCTGTCGGAGCCGAACACCATCCTCGACGAGGAGCTCGCCACGAACCTCGGCGCCGTCGTGCAGCAGAAGCAGCGCGAGGCCGCCGGCGAGAACTACGGCAACCCCGAGGCCGGCGTCATGTGCACCGGGCCGTTCCAGGTGGGCGAGTGGAAGCAGGGGCAGTCGATCTCGCTCGACCGCTACGACGGCTACTGGAACGCCGAGAAGCGCGCCAAGGCGAAGGAGGTCGTGATCGGCTTCGTCGTCGACCCGACCGCGATCGCGACGGGCCTCTCCACCGGTGAGATCCAGGGCTCCTACGACGTGCCGCTGCCGGCGCTCGGGCAGCTGAGCTCGAGTGCGACGGGCTCGCTCTCGTACGGCCAGGGCATGCAGATCATGGCCATCATCTCGACCGGCAACGGCACCTTCGGCGACCCCGCCGTGCGCCGTGCGCTCACCCGGGCGACCGACCGCCAGGCGATCGCCGACACCGTCTACGAGGGCACCGGTTCGCCGTCGCGCTCGATCGTCCCGCAGGGGCCGTGGAACCGCTACCCCGACGTCGCCGAGCTGCGCGACACCGAGCTGCCCGACCTCAGCCACGACCTCGAGGCGGCGAAGGAGGAGCTGAAGGCCGCGACCGTCGACCTCTCGCAGCCGATCAAGATCGCCTACCCGAGCGAGCGGGCGTTCTACGCCGACATCCTCAACGAGATGGCGAACGGCGCGAAGGAGCTCGGGCTCACCCTCGAGCCGACCGGCGTGCCGAGCGCGCAGTTCGGGGCGTTCTTCTCCGACCCCGAGGCGCGCAAGGGCTACGACGGCTTCGTCACCACGAACTACCTGTCGAGCCCGTCGCCGCTCGCGCACCTCGACAACGTCGCCTACTCGGGCAGCCAGCAGAACTACTCGGGCTTCTCCGACCCCGCGATCGACGCGGCCATCGACGCCGCCTACGCCGAGAGCGACCCCGAGAAGCGGGCCGAGCTCACGGTCGAGGCCGAGGCGCTCGTCATGCAGCAGCAGCCGTGGGTGCCGATCAACGACCTCGCGGTGCGGCTCTACCTCGACGAGTCGGTGACCGGGGTTCCGGCCTCGTTCATCTACCTCTACTACCCCTGGGCCGCCGACCTCGGTTCGGCCGAGTAACGGGTTCGCACGGGAGGGGATCGTCCATGATCTACGTACTGAAACGGATCGCCGCGCTGGCGCTGGTGCTGCTCGTCTCGAGCTTCATCGTCTTCAGCGGCATGTACCTCGCTCCGGGAAGCCCCGAGCAGTTCCTCGTGCAGGGCCGCACGGTCACGCCCGAGGTGCTCGAGGCGATCCGCGCGCAGTACGGGCTGGACGATCCCTTCCTCGTCCGCTACTGGAACTGGCTCGTCGACGTGCTCCACGGCGACTTCGGCCGGTCGCTGATCACGCAGCAGGATGTCTCGACCCTCGTCGAGTCGCGCCTGCCGACCACCCTCTTCCTCGCCGCCTACGCGGCGATCCTCATCGTCCTCTTCGGCGTCGGGCTCGGCGTGCTCGCGGCGACGCGTTCGGGCGTCTTCGAGAAGGTCGTGGTGTTCGGCTCGAACCTCGGCTTCGCGGTGCCGACCTTCTTCGCAGCCCTCCTGCTGATGGCGCTGTTCGGCGCCAACCTCGGGTGGTTCCCCGTCTCGGGCTCGGGCGAGGGGTTCACCGACCGGGTCTGGCATCTGACCCTGCCGGCGATCGCCCTCGCCTTCCCGGCCATCGCGGTCGTCGCCCGCATCACGCGCACGGCGGTGCGGGAGGAGCAGGGTTCGGAGCACGTCGTCATGGCGATCGCCCGCGGGGTCCCGAAGCGGATCGTGCTCGCCCGTCACACGATCCGCAACTCCATGCTGCCCGTCACCACCGTGCTCGGCACGAACATCGCGGGCCTGCTCGCGAGCGCCTTCGTGATCGAGTACGCGTTCACGCTCGACGGCATCGGCTCGCTGCTCGTGAACTCCGTGCAGAAGAAGGACTTCGCCGTCGTGCAGGCCATCGCGCTCATCATGGTGCTCGCGTTCGGCCTGATCAACCTCATCGTCGACCTGCTCTACGCCGTGATCGATCCGCGGGTGCGCCTGGCCAGGGAGGTGTCGGCATGAGTCGGCAGACCAGCATCGAACCGCCGACGAACACCGTCGGTCAGGACACCGTCTCGGTGCAGGCGGTGCGCCGCCGGCGCCTCGACGGACCGGTGTCGGGCTGGAGCCTGCTGCGCCGCCGGCTCGGCACCCTCGGACTCGTCTGCGCCGGGGTGCTCGCGGTCGTCCTGCTGACGGCGATCTTCGCGCCGCTGATCGCACCCTACGACCCGTACCAGGGCTCGGTCGTCGACCGGCACCTGGCGCCGAGTCCCGAGCACTGGCTCGGCACCGACCAGTCGGGCCGTGACATCCTCTCGCGCATCATCTGGGGTGCGCGGACGAGCCTCATCGGGCCGATGATCGTCGTCGTGGTGGCCGCGACCGCCGCCGTGACGCTCGCGCTCACCGCGGTGTGGTTCGGCGGCCGGGTCGACGCGTTCATCGGGCGCGTCCTCGACATCCTCTTCGCCTTCCCGAACATGCTGCTCGCGATCCTCGCGGTCGCGATCTTCGGCCCCTCGCTCCTCACCGCCTCGATCGCGCTCGCGATCGGCTTCACGCCGTACTCGGCGCGGGTGATCCGCTCGGTGGCGCTGCGCGAGCGCAACCTCCCGTACGTGTCCTCGGCGCAGCTGCAGGGCATCTCGGGGTTCCTGATCACCGTGCGCCACATCCTGCCGAACGTGCGGACGCAGATCTTCACGGGCATGACCATCAACTTCGGCTACGCGATGATCGACCTCGCCGCCCTCTCCTTCCTCGGACTCGGGGTGCAGCCGCCCACGCCCGACTGGGGCCTCATGGTCTCCAACGGCCAGGCGTCGCTCCTGCAGGGGTACTGGGAGCAGAGCGTCTTCGCGGGGCTCGCGATCGTGATCACCGTGGCCGCACTCGGCTACGTCGGCGAGCAGCTCGGCGGTCGCCGCGCTGCGGGAAGGACACGCTGATGCTGGACGTCCGCGGGCTGACGCTCTCCGTCACCGACCCCGACACGGGGCACGAGACCGAGATCCTGCGCGGCAACTCGTTCTCGCTCGGCCAGGGCGAGGCCCTCGGCCTCGTCGGCGAGTCGGGCTCGGGCAAGTCGATGACCCTGAAATGCCTGCTCGGCATCGAGCCCTCGGGGGCGAGGGTCGGCGGCTCGATCGACTTCGCCGGCACCGACCTCCTCCGGGCGGGCGGTGAGAAGCTGCGGCGGATCCGTGCGAACGAGCTCGCCCTCATCGCGCAGAACCCGCACGGCGCCCTCAATCCCGTGCTCCACGTCGAGCGGTTCCTCATCGAGGGCATGGCCGACGCGCGCGGCCTCCCGAAGGCGGAGGCGAAGGCGCGGGCCGCCGGGCTCCTGCAGCAGGTCGGCATCACCGACACCGATCGGGTGCTGCGCTCGTACCCCCACCAGCTCTCGGGGGGCATGCTGCAGCGCGTCGTGATCGCCGGAGCGATCTCGGGCGAGCCGCGGCTGCTGCTCGCCGACGAGCCCACCACGGCGCTCGACGTGACGACGCAGGCCGAGGTCGTCGCGATCCTCGACGAGAAGCGGCGCGAGCACGGCCTCTCGATGATCTTCGTCACGCACGACCTCGACCTCGCAGCCGCGGTCTGCGACCGCCTCGCGGTGATGAAGGACGGCGCGATCCTCGAGATCGGCACCCCCGAGGAGATCCGCGACCGACCGAAGACCGAGTACACCCGCGCCCTCATGGCGGCGCGGCCGCTGCTCCACCCGGAGCCGCGCGAACCGGTGATGAACGATGGAACGGGGGCGCGCGCATGAGCGCGGACGTCATCCTGGAGGCCGAGGGCCTCCGCCGCACCTTCCACCTCGGTCGCCGATCGAGCGTCACGGCTCTCGACGACGTCACCTGCGTGCTGCGCCGCGGCACCTGCCTCGCCGTCGTCGGCGAGTCGGGCTCGGGCAAGTCGACGCTCGCCCGCGTGATCGTCGGCCTCGAGACGGCCGATGCCGGCCGGGTCGTGATCGACGGCGCCGAGGTGAGGCCGACCACCTCGAGGTCGCGCCTGCGCGCCCGGGCCAAGCTCGTGCAGATGGTGTTCCAGGACCCGCAGGGCTCGCTCAACCGCTCGCTGCCCGTGGCCGCCACCATCGACGAGATGCTGCGCGTGCACCGGCCCGACCTCGACCGCGCCGGGCGTCGGGCCCGGGTGCTCGAGCTGTTCGCCGAGGTCGGCCTCACCGAGCGCCACGCCGACGCCAAGCCTGCGGCGCTCTCGGGCGGGCAGAAGCAGCGCGTCGCGATCGCGCGTGCCCTCGCCGCCGAGCCCGAGATCATCGTGCTCGACGAAGCGGTCTCGGCCCTCGACGTCTCGGTGCAGGCCCAGGTGCTCGACCTGCTCGACCGCCTGCGCGCCGAGAAGGGGCTCAGCTACCTGTTCATCACGCACGACCTCTCGGTGGTGCGCGCCGTCGCCGACGACGTCATCGTCATGCGCCGCGGGCGTATCGTCGAGCGGGGAACGGTCGACGAGATCCTCGACCGCCCCTCGCATCCGTACACGAAGCTGCTGCTCGAATGCGCGCCCCAGCCCGGCTGGGTACCGCGCCGCGGGGTCATCGACGAGCTCGCCCGGCAGATCTGAATCCCGGCGACGGCCGCTCCGCCGCACCGGCGGCACCGTCCGCATCGCCGACCGAAGTACCAATGCACATCCGAAGGAACGATCCATTGCACAGCATCACCGACCGCCTGCACGTCGTCGCGAACGGCAGCGACCCCCTCGAACGCGGTCGCGAGCGGGGCGCGCAGCTCCGCGACGCCCTGCCCGCGGGGCTGCAGACCTATCTCGAGCTCTTCGCGAAGTACGCGCTCGACGAAGCCCGGGTCCGCGACCTCGCGCTCCGGTGCGCCGACGCGGTCGGCGAGTGGCGCCCCGCCCGTCTCGCCGAGATGGACGGCATCGCCGCCGGCGCGGGGGTCGAGCCCTGGCACGTGTACGCGCTGAACGCCCGCACCGAGATCCTGTCGCAGGGGCTCGGGGCCGCGCCGGGCGAATGCTCGACGATCGGTCGCCGGGTCGAGCTCGGCGGCGGCGCCGTGCGCACCTTCGGCCTGCAGACGTGGGACTGGCACCACCAGCTCGACGGCGAGTGGCACACGCACGAGACGCGCGGCGGCACCTACGACGTCGTCGGACTCACCGAGCACGGGATGCTCGGCAAGATCGGCGTGAACAGCGCGGGCCTCGCGCTGCACTTCAACATCCTGGGGCACCGCGCCGACGGCGCCGGCGGTGTGCCGGTGCACGTGCTGTCGGCGACCGTGCTCGAGGAGACCGCCTCGGTGGAGGAGGCCGTCGACCTCGTGCGGGCGGCGCCGCGCAGCGCCTCGAGCTCGTTCACCCTGCTCGACGCCGACACCGTCGTCACGACCGACATCACGCCGATCGGGGTGTTCGTCATCGAGCCTGTCGACGGCACGGTGGTGCGCACCAATCACTTCCTGAGCCCCGAGCCGCAGGCCGAGGAGAAGACGGAGATCTACCAGCCCGACTCCGACGAGCGCTACGGCCTCATCGCGAGCCGGTTCGCCGACTACCCCGAGCCCCGCACCGACGAGGAACTGCTCGCCTTCCTCTACTCCGACCCGGGGCAGCCGCTGCTCTGCCACCGTCCCGACCCGGCGCTGCCGTTCGGCGAACGCTGGGCGACGCTCGCGACCGTGCAGACGGACCCCGTCGCGCGCACCGCGCGCATCGCGAACGGCTCGCCGATCGATGCGCGCGCGGGCGACTGGCGGACCCTCGTCGCGTAGTTCGCGCGGCTGCGCCCCTGGCTGCGCGGGCGGCTTCGCCGGCGGCCGTGCCTCCGGAGGCGATCTCCGTCGCGCGGCGGATCCGCTGCGGGGCGCGGCTCGGTAGCGTGACCCGGGTGAGCGAGAGTATCGAAACCCAGGCCACCGCCGACGTCGAAGCACCGCCCGAGACGCGTGCGACCGTGCCCTGGGCGGCGGTCGGCGTGTTCGCGCTCGTGTCGTGCGGACTCGCCTGGCTCGTCGCCGCGCCGCTGTGGGCGCGCGGCGAGGGGCTCGGCGACCCGCTGCTGCCGCTCATCGCCATGGCGATGATGCTGACCCCGGCCGCGGCGACGTTCGTCGCGATCGTCGTCGACGGGCGGATCCGCGGCCGGCGTCCGGCACGCGACATCCTGCGCGAACTCGGCATGTGGCCGCTTCGGCCCGTCGGCCGCACCATCGGCACGAGCCTCGCGATGATCGTCGCGATGCCGCTCGTCATCGGCGCCGGCCTCGTGGTGGTCGGCGTGCTCGGGCTCGCCGTGTTCGACCTGGTCGGCTTCTCGGGGTTCACCGAGCTGATCTCCGCGCAGCTGCCGCCGGGCCAGCCGCTGCCGCCCATGGGGCTCGTGGTCGCGGCCCAGTTCCTGATGATCCCGGTCGGGGCGGTCATCAACGCCCCGCTCGCGTTCGGCGAGGAGGTGGGCTGGCGCGGGTGGCTGCTGCCCGCCCTGCGCCCGCTCGGCGTGTGGCCGTCCCTGCTCCTCTCGGGCGCGTTCTGGGGCTTCTGGCACAGCCCGCTCATCCTGCTCGGCTACAACTACGGCCTGACCGACGGCACCGGCGTGCTGCTCATGATGCTCGCGTGCACCCTCTTCGGCGTGCTGCTCGGCTGGACCAGGCTGCGAACGGCCTCGGTGTGGCCCGCGGTCTTCGCGCACGGCGCGTTCAACGCCTCGGCCGGGCTCGGGGCGCTCGTCATCGCCGCCGGCTCGCCGACACCCGAGGCGTGGCTCGCGAGCCCGCTCGGGCTCATCACCTGCGGCGTGTTCGCCGTGCTGATCGTGCTGCTCGTCGCCGTGGGCCAGTTCCGCGCCTCGCGGCTCGCGGCGCGGCTCGGCTGAACCGGGCCGCGCCGCCGCGCCGCGTCAGGGATTCGGGTTCGTCGCCTTGCCGTCGAGCCACAGGGTGTCGGTCGCGTCGCGGTGCACGCCGTCGGTGCCGACGTGCTTGGTGCTGATCTGCGGGCCCTTCGTGATGACGTGGACCAGCGCCATCGCGTGCCCCTGGCCGAGGCCGTAGTCCTCTTTCAGCCAGGCGACGATGGGGGTCGCCTTCGTGGTGGCGTCGAAGCCGCGTTCGTTCGCGAGCTCGATGAACTGGCGCGGCGTGAGTCCCGTCTTCGTCTCGATGTTGTCGAGGTAGGCCTGGAACGACATTCGGATGCTCCTTCGGTGGGTGGTCGGTGGTCTTCGGTTCGGTGGACAGCGGGCGGGCTACTCGGCCCAGGTCTGCACGATCGTCTCGGCGGCGTGGATGCCGATGAGCTTCAGCCTGCCCTCGCCGGCGTTCTTGAAGCCGTGCCACACGCCGGCCGGCGCCGTTGCGGTGTCGCCGGCGTGCGCGACGAGTTCGGTGTCGCCGACGGTGATGCGGGCGGTGCCCTCGAGCACGATCCACGTCTCGGCGTAGGGGTGCCAGTGGAGGTCGGGACCCTCGCCGGGCTCGTTGTCGACGAAGAAGTACGAGATGCGGGCGCCGTGCTCGAGGCCGACGAAGCGGCGCGTGCGGCCGGTGCCGATGCGCAGCTCCTCGGCCGAGACGACACGCGGCGTCTCGGGCGGCGTCATGGTCGGGGTGAGGGTGATCTCTGCGGCGTTCACGTTCGGCTCCTCGGTTCGGGATGTCTCGGTGTTGATCTGCGAACAGCTTCGCGCCGTGGCATCCGACGCTCTAGAGTTTCGATGTGGATCGAAACTACGTCGATTTCCGACTCGCGCCCGACGACATCTCCGCGATCCGCTTCGGCATCTCTCCCGGGCACGAGCTCTGCCACGCCGTTCGCGTGCTGCAACGCCCCGAAGACCACCCGCTGCAGTGGGGGTGGCTCCGCGCGGTGCGCGGGCGCCTGCCGCGCGAGTCCTTCGAACTGCTCGCGGTGCTCATCGGCGTCGACGGCTACATGCCCGACTTCCTCACCGCCGACCCCCGCTGGGACCTCGAGCCCGAGGAGGAGGCCGCCCACCTCGCCGCGGCACCCGTCGCGCCCATGCTCGTCGACCTGCACAAGATGGTGCTGCGCTCGAGCGGGGCGCGGCAGCAGGCGATCCTCCGCATGATCGACGAACCCGAACGCGCCCGCGCCATGATCGCCGAAGCCTGGAGCGAGGTCTGGGCCGCTGCGCTCGCCCCCGTGTGGACCCAGCTCGAACGCCTCCTGCGCGCCGACATCGCCGTGCGCGCCCGCCGCGCCGCGACCAGCGGGCTCGCCGCCATGGTCGGCGAGCTGCACCCGCGCATCAGCTGGAACGACCACGCCGTGCGCGTGCAACTGCGCCTCCACCGCGAAGCACTCGACTGCCGTGGCTCCGGCCTCGTCCTCGTGCCGTCGGTGATGTCGGGCGCCGGCTGCATGGTGCTCACCGAACCGCCCGTGCAGCCCAGCGTCTTCTACCCCGCGCAGGGCGTCACCGAGACCTGGGCGCGCGACTCAGCCGGGACGGAGGCCGCGCTCGGCGCGCTCATCGGCCCCGCCCGCGCCGAGATCCTGCTCGGTGCGCACACCGCCCGCACCACCTCCCAGGTCGCCGCAGCCCTCGGCATCGCCGTCTCGACCGCCTCGCACCACCTCGCGGTGCTGCGCGACGGCGGGCTCGTCACCTCCACGAGAGACGGGGCACGGATGCTCCATCTGCGCACGCCGCTCGGCGAGGCGCTCGTCGGCGCGGTGCTCTGATCAGTCGACCGAGGCGAATCGTCGCGGATCGCCGCTCCGGCGCACGGCGACCCCGGCGAGCACGAGGGCGAACGCCGCCACGGCGACGAGCACGAGCAGTCCGAGCGGGCCCCAGACGGTTCCCGAGACGGCCGCGGTTTCGGCGAGCGTGCCGCCCAGCAGCTGCAGCGCCGGAGCGGTCGGGACCGTCGCCGCCGCGGCGGCGACGAACGGGGGCACCGTCGAGGAGAGCCCGGCGGTCAACGCGACGAGCGCGATGAACACCGCGACGAGGCGCCCGGCACCGCCGAAGGCCGCGGCGAGCCCCTGGTTCGCGATCGCGAAGACCGCCCCCACCGCGATGCTCGCCACGGTGAAGGCCGCACCCTGCACCGGCGTCACGGCGAGGCCCGTGAGCACCACCACGCCCACCACGAGCCCTTGCGCGGCGCCGAGGCCGAGCCCGGGCAGCACCGCGCGCCACGCGATCGACCGCGACGGATCGGCCGCGGACAGGCGCTCGATCGGCACCGCGCGACGGGCGAGCGCGAGCGCGAGGCCGCCGAGCCAGAGCGCGAGCGCGCAGGAGAGCGGCACCGAAAGCACCCCGGGGGTGCCCGAGCCCTGATCGGCGGCGACCGGCTGCGAGACGACCGTCGAGAGCGTCGTGATGTCGTCGTCGGTGTAGCTCGGGATCTGCTCGCTCGCCTGCGCGAGGCCGGCGGCGAGCTGCGCGGCGCCCGCATCGAGCGAGCCCGCGCCGCTCGCGACCTCGCCTGCCCCGCTCGCGAGCTCGGCGCCCCCGCTGCTCGCTCCGCTCGCACCGCTCGCCAGGTCGTCGGCACCCGTCGCGGCGGCGTCGAGACCGTCGACGAGGCCCGTGGTCGCCCGGGACAGGTCGGCGTTGCCCGTCGCGACCCCGTCGGCGCCGCCGGCGAGGGCATCGATCTTCGCATCGAGCCCGCGCAGGTTCTCGAGCGCGGTCGACGCGCGCTCGCAGACCGGGCCGGGGGTCGTGCACACGCGGTCGACCACCGCGGCGAACTCGGCGGTCGCGCCGGCCAGGTCGCTCGCGAGCGCATCGACGCCCGCGGCGACCTCGGCCGCGCCATCGGCGAGCAGGCTCGAGGCGCCGGGCAGCGGGCCGGCCGCGGCATCCAGCGCCGAGACACCGGCCGAGAGCTCGACGGCGCCGGTCTCGAGCGCGGCGAGGCCGTCGGCGAGCGACGCGGCGCCTGCGGCAAGCTGGGCGGCCCCCGCGTCGAGCGAGCTCGCGCCGTCGGCGAGCTGGGCGGCGCCGCCCGCCGCGTCGCCGATCTGCTCGTCGATGGTGTTGAAGCCCTGGTACACCTGCGAGAGGTACTGCTCGATGAGCTGCCGGTTGAGCGCATCGACCGCGGCCCGGGTGACCGCGGCGGTGAGCGCCGGATCGAGGACCGCTGAGGCCGGGGTCGTCGCGACCTCGATGGCGGCCTGCCTCGCGTCGCTCGCGGCTCCGCTGAACGAGGTCGCCGCCGCCGAGAACGAGGCAGGGATCGTGACGACGGCGCTGTAGCGACCGCTCGCGAGGCCTGCCGCTGCCTCGTCGGCGTTCGTCAGCACCCAGTCGAAGTTCGTCGGGGACTCGGTCGGGGTCCCCGCGGCGGGGGACGGCAACGGGGTCGGCGGGGGCGACGCCACCGCGCTCGGGGTCGCGCTGGCAGTCGGGGGCGGGCTGGCGCTCGGGCTCGAGCTCGCGCTCGCGCTCGCGGTCGGGCTCGGGCTCGCGCTCGGGCCCGTCGCCGCGTCGCCGCCGCCCTCCATCAGTCCTGCCGCGAACTGCCGACCGAGCGGTACGGTGCGTCCGTCGATCGTGACGGGCTCGTCCTCGTTGACGATGGCCGCCGTCATCCGGTCGAGGTGCTCGGTCGGCGCGGCGAGCGCCCAGCTCAGCACCCCGCCGATGAGGACGGGGAGCAGCACGAGCCCGAGCATCGCGAATCGGCCGAGCCGCTCCGAGCCCGAGGTCGCCGCGAACGTGTGCGAGGCCATGTCAGCCTGCCGCCGCCAAGCTCGGGGCGGCGCCGGCCCGGACCGGGGCGCTCAGCTCGACGACCTGCCGGGGAGCACCGCCCGGCAGCAGCCGCTCCGCCGCCTCGGCGTCGCCCGCCGCGACCACGACGCTGAGCGCCGGGCCATGCCGCCCGGAGCCCGCTCTCGCCGCAGCTTCGGCGAGCAGCGCACGGATGCCCCGTACGACGGTCGGGTCGCCCACCTCCTCGACCGCATCGAGCACGAGCAGCTCGGGGTCGGCTGCGAGCGCGGCACGCACCTCGTCGAGGGCGGTCGGCGATGCGGCGAAGCGCACGAATGCCGAGCGGGCCCGGACCGCCGCCGCCCGTGGAGGCACGACGAACCCCGCGACCTTCAGCCGGCCTGCGGCGACGGAGCCGCGCCCGCAGACCGCGAGCAGCAGCCGGGTGCGCTCATCATCGGTGCCGCCGAGGAGGATGAGATGCGAACCGCGCGGCACCATCGCATCGAGGTGGGGCGAGGCATCCGTCTCGTCGTCGAGGCCGGGCACGGCCGCGCGCACGCGGTCGGCCGCGATCGCGAGTCGAGCGCCCGGCTCCGGCCAGTCGGCGAGGGCGAACTCCTCGGCGAGGCCCTCACCCTCGATGTCGAAGTGGGGCAGCGCGCGATCGAGGCTTCGCGGCATCCACCACGCGCGCGCACCGAACAGCACGAGCACCGCCGGGATCAGGGACATCCGCACGACGAAGGCGTCGATCGCGACGCCGACCGCGAGGCCGAACGCGATGGGCTGGATCGACGCGTCGCCCTCGGGGACGAACGCCGCGAACACCGCGAACATGATGATCGCCGCCGCGGTCACCACCCGCGCCGAGCTCAGGAACCCGGCGTCGACCGCCGCCTCGGCGTCGCCCTGGTGCACGTAGTCCTCGCGCATACGGCTGACGAGGAACACCTCGTAGTCCATCGCCAGCCCGAAGAGCACGCCCATGAGGATGATCGGCATGAAGCTGATCACCGTGCCGACGTCCGCGACGTTGAGCTGCTCGGCGAACACGCCGTCGACGAAGACGGCACTCGTGAGCCCGAACGCCGCGCCGATCGAGAGGGCGTAGCCGAGGGCCGCCGTCACCGGCACTACGATCGAGCGGAACACCATCGCGAGCAGCACGAGCGAGAGCCCGATGACGAGCAGCCCGAAGGGCAGCAGGGCGCCGGCGAGCTGCGCCGAGATGTCGATGCCCGCGGCCGTGTAGCCCGTCACCGAGAGATCGACGCCGTACTGCTCCTGCCAGTCGTCGTGCATCGCGCGCAGCTCGGCGACGAGCGCCGCCGTCGCCTCCGAGTCGGGCGCGCCCTCGGGGATCACCTGCACGATGCCCGTGTCGCCCGTCTCGTTCGGCGTCGCGAGCGGCACCGCCGCCACCCCGTCCACGGCGGCGATCGACGCGGCGAGGTCGTCCATGAGCGCGACCGGGTCGGTGCTCTCGATGACGGTGCCCGTGACGATGAGCGGGCCGTTGTAGCCGGGCCCGAAGTGCTCGGCGATGAGGTCGTAGGCGATGCGGCCGGGGGCGTCCTCCTCGAGCGAGCCCGCGTCGGGGAGGGCGAGCCGCAGGTGCGCCGCGGGCAGCGCCGCGAGCCCGAGCAGCCCGACGATCACGACGATCGTCACGGGGGGCCATCGGGTCACGGTGCGCACCCATCCCCAGAAGAACCCTCGGTGCACGGGCGGATCGACGCCGTCCTCGTCGTCGATCGATCGAGCGTCTTCCTCGGCGGTCTCCTCCATGGTCTCCGCCGCCGTCTCCGCTTCCTCCGCTTCCCCCGCTGCTTCTTCGGGCGCATCGGCAGCCTCGCTCACCGTGCGTTCGGCCGCGTCGGTGCCGCCCGGGCGGAAGCGCTTCGCGACCACCCGCCAGCGGGCGAACCCGAGGAGCGCCGGAGTCAGCGTGAGCGAGATGAGCACGGCCACCGCCACCGCGAGCGCCGCGGCCACGCCCATCGTGGTGAGGAACGGAATGCCGGCCACGGTCAGCCCGAGGAGCGCGATGATGACCGTCGTCGCCGCGAAGACCACCGCAGAGCCCGAGGTCGCGACGGCGCGCGCCGCCGACTCCTCGGGGTCGAGGCCGTGCTTCAACTGGTCCTGATGGCGCGAGACGATGAAGAGCGCGTAGTCGATGCCGACGGCGAGGCCCAGCATGAGGGCGAGGAGCGGCGTCGTCGAGGTGATCGTCATGAACCCGGTGCCGGCGAGCACGATCGAGAGGGATGCCGCGACGCCGAGCAGCGCCGTGACGAGCGGCAGCCCGGCGGCGATGAGCGAGCCGAAGGTGATGAGGAGCACCACGTAGGCGATCGCGATGCCGAGCAGCTCGGTGACGCTGATGCCCGTCGAGGTCTGCGAGAAGAGCTGTCCGCCGACCGCGACCTCCGATCCGTCGGGCAGCGCAGCCTCGAGCGAGCGGCCGGCCGCCTGCAACGCGTCGGCCGTCGACGGGAGCACCTCGCTCGTGGACACCGACAGTTGGATCGGCACGATCACCGCCGACTCGTCACTCGCGATGTTCGCAGCGCCGCTCGTCGCCGACGAGTACGGCGAGGTCGCCGAGGTGACCTGCGGGAGCGCGGCGATCGCGCTCGCCGCGTCGTCGACGGCCGCCTCGAAATCGGCGTCGGTGACGGAACCTCCCTCGGGCGCGACCGCGATGAGCTGCGCCGAGCTGCCGCTCACCTGCGGGAAGGTGCGCGCGAGCGCGTCGAGGGCCTCCTGCGACTCGGTGCCGGGGATCGAATAGCTGTTGTCGGTGCCCTCGCTGAGCAGCGCCGTCCCCGTGAACAGCACCGCGAGCACGGCGACCCAGATGAGCAGCATCGCGCGACGTGCCTGGAATGCCCAGCGGCCCAGGGCGTACAACGCTGAAGACATGCGGTCACCGTTCCGGAGCGGATTCGGGGGACCTCGTCGGTCTGGCGGGGTGCATCTCAGGCTAGAACCGGGGGACAGACACGGCAAGACACCGGTAGTGGGGGTGTCTTGCCGTGTCAGGCCCGAGGCCCTCGGACGTCAGCGCAGCGGTCGGTTGCTGCGGATCAACCCGTCGGGGTCGACGCGGTGCTTCACAGCGGCGAGCCGGTCGAGCACCGCGGGGCCGAACGCGTCGGCGAGGCTCGTCTGCGAGCCCAGGAAGCTCGGCACCATGCCCTCGGCCGGATACCTCGCGGCGAGCTCCCGCAGGGGCGCGAGGGCCGCGGCCCCGTCGACCGTCGGATCGAGGAGCAGCGCGCCCGAGCTGAGCAGGCCGGGGGCGTGCACCGCCCCGATGGCCGAGAGCTCGGCGCCCAGCTCCTCGGCGATCGCGCCGCCCATGGCACGGATGCTGCAGCGGGTCAGCCCGTGTTCGGCGCCGCGGAGGAAGGCCTCGACGAAGTCGCCCGCGAACGTCTCGTCGAGCGGGCCGATCGCGGCACCGAAGTCGGCGGTCGGCATGGGGTCGACGGGTTCGGCGGCCACCGCCGCGAGCTGACCGATCGTGAACGGGGTGAGGGAATTCGCGATCGGCTCGGCGACGGCGAGCAGCCGATCGGCGAAGACGCGCCCGGTCGCCTCGTCGCCGACGTGCACCAGCCCGACCGTCGCGACGATGCGCCCGCGCAGGTGCGGCGGCATGACGGGCAGGTCGGGGAAGCGCATCATGCCGAGGTCGAGCCCGAGCTCGGGCTCGTCGTGCGCGAGTGCGTAGGCGGCCGAGAGGACGGCGGTCGCCGACTCGGCGGGGAACACGAGGCCACCCCCGTAGAGGGCGTCACCGGGGTGGAGCGCGAGCTCGATCGCGGTGATCACGCCGAACAGCCCGCCGCCGCCGCGGAGCGCCCAGAGCAGCTCGCCGTCGTCGGCGTCGGTGACCCGACGGACGTCGCCCGCGGCGTCGACCAGTTCGACCGCGATGATCGACCGGGCCGTGAGCCCGTAGCGGCGGCTGAACATCGACTGGCCGCCGGCGATCGCGAGCCCCACGACGTTGACCTCGGGGTTCGAGCCGGCGAGCCCGATGAGGCCGGTGCCCTCGAGCGCCGCCAGGGCGCGACCCCAGTTGACACCCGCGCCGACGCGCAGCACTCGCGCCTCGACGTCGACGTGCAGCTCGTCGAGCCGCCGCGGACGCACCAGCACGACGCCGTCGAGGTCGTCGGAGGCGCCGTGCCCGTTGGGCTGCGCGGTGACGCCGAGCCCGGCTTCGCGGGCGGCGCGCACGATCGCCCGCACGTCGTCGACGTCGGCGGGCTCGGCGACCGCGGCCGGGCGCTGTTCGATCGAGAGGTTCCACGGGGTGCGCGCGGCGTCGTAGCCGGCGTCGCCGGGCAGGAGCAGTGTGCCCCGGAGTTCGGTGCGGAGCCGTTCGAGCGGTGCGGGGTGGTGCGAGGCGGTCATCGGTGTCCCTTCGTCGGGGCAAAGCTAGCGCGCCCCTCCGACACGAGGGATGCCCCGGGCGTTCGCCCGGGGCATCCCCTGCTCACGAACTCGAGAAGCGACTCAGCCGGCCTTGCCGAGTTCGCGCATCGGCTTGCCGTTCTTCGGGTTCGCGGGCTTCACCTTGCGCCGCGTCCCGTCGACGACGACGATGACGTTCGACATGTTGCCCGCACGGTCGGCGACGACGTCGTACGAGACGACCCGGCCGTCCTTCCACTCGCAGCTCACCGAGTAGCCGCCGCGGGCGCGGAGGCCCGTGAACGACCCCGAGGCCGCCCAGTCGGCGGGCAGCGCCGGCAGCAGGCGGATGACGCCGTCGTGGCTCTGCACCAGCATCTCGGCGATCGCGCCGGTGATGCCGAAGTTGCCGTCGAGCTGGAACGGCGGGTGGTTGCACCACAGGTTCGAGAGGGTGTTGTAGGTGATGAGGCCGCGCAGCATGATGCCGGCCCGCTCGGCATCGCCGAGCCGGGCGAAGAGCGCGGTGCGCCACGGCCAGGTCCACGAACGGCGGCTGTCGCCGGAGACCGTGCCCGCCGTGAACGGCACGCCCTCCTTCTCGCCGCAGCGCGCCTTGAGCGACACGAGCGCCGCCGCGGCGAACTCGGCCGACTCGGGCGTGATCTGCCGGCCCGGGTAGACCGCGAACAGGTGCGAGGTGTGCCGGTGGATGTCGGTCGGGTTGTCGCGGTCGGCCTGCCACTCCTGCAGCTGGCCCCAGCTGCCGATCCTGTTCGGCGCCAGCCGCGCCTGCAGGTCGGCGACCGTGGCCCGGTACTCGGCGTCGATGTCGAGCGCGTCGGCGCAGTCGAGGTAGTTCTGGAAGAGATCCCAGATGATCTGCTGGTCGTACATGACGCCGTCTTCACGGGGGCCGTGCTCGGGCGACCAGCCGTCGGGCGCCACGAGGGTGCCGTCGGGCAGCTCCTTGAGCCGGTCCTCCCAGAACTCGCAGATCTCCTTGATCAGCGGGTAGGCGGTGTCGCGGAGGTACTTCTTGTCTTGCGTGAACGCCCAGTGCTCGTACACGTGCTGCATGTACCAGGCGCTCGCGACCGTGTTCCACTCCCACGAGTTGCCGCCGAAGATGCTCTGCGAGGTGCGGGCCGTCCAGCCGCGGGTGCTCTCGCCGAAGGCGTTGCGCGTCGCGACCCGGCTCGGCACCGCGACCTGCTGCACGAACGAGATGAGCGCCTCGTGCGACTCGGGCAGGTCGGTCGTCTCGGCGCCCCAGTAGTTCATCTGCACGTTGATGTTGGTGTGGTAGTCGCTCGCCCACGCCGGCTGGTTCGAGTTGTTCCAGAGGCCCTGCAGGTTGGCGGGCAGCCCGCCCGGCCGCGAGGAGCTCAGCAGCAGGTAGCGGCCGAAGTCGTACATCGACTGCTCGAGCGTCGGGTCGGCCGCTCCTGCGCCGTAGCGCGCGAGGCGCGCCGTCGTGGGCAGCGCCAGCACCGAGGCATCCGTCTCGCCCCACTCGACCGCGGCGCGCGACATGAGCGCCGAGACCTGGGCGACGTGCTCGTCGCGCAGCTCGTCGAAGCTGCGCGCGCCCGCCGCCTGGAGCGCGGCGTCGATGCCGGGCTGCGGCGCGGCGCCGCGCCAGCCGTCGGCGGCGCTGAGCTTGTAGTCGGTGCGCGCGTCGAGGAGGAGGGTGATGGTCGACGCCCCGCTCACGCGGAGGCCCGCGCCGTCGGCGGTGACCTCGCCGTCGGTGTCGGCGATGCGCACCGTGGCCGCGTGGCTCAGCTGGTTGGCCATCGTGCCCGCGACGCCGAGGCGGCGGGCCGCCACGTCGACCGAGGTCGGCGAGTTCTCCTGCTCGGAGGCGAGGGCGATCGTGCCGGTCAGGGCGCCGGCGGTGTCGCTCGTGTAACGCAGCACGACGACGTCGGCCTCGCGGCTCGCGAACGCCTCGCGCAGCACGGTGCCGGCGACGGTCGCGAAGTGGGCGGTGTGCAGGCCGACCGTGGGGTCGAGCGCGCGACGGTAGCCGACGACCTGGCGCTGCCCGCGGGTCGTGTAGCCGCTGCCCGTGAACGCGACCCCGGCGAGGCGGAACGCGCCCGGTGCGGTGAACGTCAGGCGGTAGTGCGAGTACGCGGTCCCGTTCGCGAACGAGAAGCTCTGCGCCTCGCTGCGGCCGGCGAACGCGACGCCCGACCTCGTGTCGAGGGTCGTCCACGTGACGCCGTCGTTCGAGGCGGCGAGCACCCAGTCGCGCGGGTCGCCCTCGGGTGCGTCGGGCGCGTTCGTCAGCACGTAGCCGGTGAGCGCCCGCTTCGCGCCGAGCTCGAGCTGCCACGCGGCACCCGATCCGGCGTCGTCGACCTGCCAGACGGTGGATGCCTCGCCGTCGACGCTGCCGACGAGCGAGTCGGCGTGGCCCGTCGGCGACGAGACGTACACGCTGCCGCCCTGCGCCAGCTCGACGCCGCCCAGCCCGATTTCGGAGAGCTGGAAGTGGCTCACCCCGGCCTTGGGCACGAAGTCGATGCGGTAGAAGCGGTAGGCGGCCGCGTTCTGGAACTCGTACGTCTTGGTCTGGAAGCGCTGCTCGAACGGTGCTCCGGTGCGCGAGTCGAGCGTCGCCCAGGCGCTGCCGTCGTTCGAGCCCAGCACGCGCCACTCCTGCGGGTCGCGGGCGGGCACGTCGTTCGCGCTCGTGAAGCTGTACGACGTCACGACGGCGGCGGTGGGCAGCTCGGCCTGCCAGAGCACGTGCGCCGGCGGGCCGTCGATGCACCACTTCGTCTGGCTGTTGCCGTCGTAGCTCTTGTCGACGTCTTCGGCGCCCCAGATCTTGTAGGGGCCGCCCGGCGCGGTCACCTTCGGGCGCGCGCCGAACCCGATCGTGAGGGTGCCGAAGTCGCGGTACGAGCCGAAGCCGGTCACGCTCGTGTCGTAGGCGCCGTCGGGCTTGCCGGCGAGGGCGTTGTCGTAGTCGTTGAGCCCGCCCCAGAGGCTCTGCTCGTTGAACTGCACGACCTCCTCGTCGGGGTTGCCGAAGAGCATCGCACCGAGTCGGCCGTTGCCGATCGGCAGGGCCTGCGTCTCCCAGTCGGTCGCGGGCGTGCCGTACCAGAGCGACTTCGTCGAGAGCTCGGGGATGGGGATGCCTCCGCCGACGGCGGCGGCCGCCCGACCGCCGACGAGGGCCGCCGCGGGTTGGGCGGCGAGGAACTGTGGCACGAGCGGGGCCAGGGCGACGAACCCGCCGAGCTGTAGGGCGCGGCGGCGCGGGATCTCGCGTTCGAGCATGCGTGGGGACCTCCGGAGCATCATTGATCTGGTGTTTCGGTGCGGAACGGTCGCAGATTCGGGTGAATCTGCGACCGTTGCTCATCTTGCCCGATTAAAGATCGGATGTATAGGCCTGTGCGCGAGAGGCTCGTCGTCAGTCGAGATCGAGGCGCATCAGCACCCGCGGGAAGCGGTTGAGCACCGAGGTGGTGTCGGCCGCCTTCGTGAAGCCTGCTCGCTCGAACGCCCGGCGGGTGCCGACGTACGCCATCGTGAGGTCGACCTTCGCGTCGCAGTTGTCGACGGGGTAGCCCTCGATCGCCGGCGCCCCGTTCGCCCGGGCGAACTCGACCGCCCCGGTGAGCAGGTGGTGCACGATGCCCTCGCCGCGGTGGCCGGGGCGCACGCGGAAGCACCAGAGCGACCACACGTCGAGCTCGTCGACGTGCGGGATCTTGCGATTGGTCGCGAAACTCGTGTCGGCCCTCGGATGCACCGCCGCCCAGCCGACCGGTTCGTCGTCGTCGTACGCGAGGACGCCCGGCGGCGGCGTCTCGTGGCAGAGCTCGCGCACGCGGTCGCCGCGGGCCGGGCCGGCGAGCGCGAGATTCTCTTTCGAGGAGCGCAGCCGGTAGCTCAGGCAGAAGCACACGTTCGACGTGGGCTTCTTCGGCCCGATCACCGCCGCGACGTCGTCGTACACCGACGCGGGCCGCACTTCGATCGCCATGCGCCCAGCCTGCCACCGGCCGCCGACACGCGGCGGGCAGACCCGGACGGCGCGCCCACCTCGCGTGCTCCCGGCCCTCTGCCAGCATGTGAGCCGTGCCCACTCGTGAGCGAACCACCCGACCCGACGAGCTCGAGCGCGTGCTCGCCCGTCGCCCGCCGTGGTCGGCGCGCGCCCGCCGCTGGACGCTGACCGCGCTCATCGCCGCGTTCGTCGTCACCGCGCTCGGCGCGGTCGCGGCGAGTTCGCCGTGGCCCTCGGCGCTCGCGATCCGCTGGGTGTTCGAGCAGGGCGCCGCGGCGACGATCGCCGAGATGGAGCGCCACGCACCCGACGGCGGCGTCGACGAACGCCTCGACGTGCCGATCGAGGGCAGCGCGACGGGCGCCGGCTTCGACGTGTTCACACCGGCCGGAGACGATGAAGCGCGCCCGACGGTCGTCTGGGTGCACGGCGGCGCGTGGATCTCGGGCCGCAAGGCCGACGTCGCCCCCTATCTGCGGATCCTCGCGAGCGAGGGCTACACCGCGATCGGGGTCGACTACTCGATCGCACCCGAGGCCACCTACCCGACCGCCGTGAACGAGCTCAACGACACCCTCGGGTACCTTGTCGAGCACGCCGAGGAGCTCGGCATCGACCCCGATCGCCTCGTGCTCGCAGGCGACTCGGCCGGCGCGCAGCTCGCGAGCCAGCTCGCAGTGCTCACCACGAACCCGCGCTACGCCTACCTCCTCGGCATCGAACCGGCGCTCGACGCCGAGCAGCTCGCCGGGGTGATCCTCAACTGCGGCGTCTACGACCTGCGGTCGATGGCCGAGCTCAACGGGATCGGCGAGTGGGGTTTCAAGGTCGCGCTCTGGGCGTACACGGGCACGAAGGACTGGTCGTCGAGCGCGCCCGGTTCGATGATGTCGACGATCGAGTTCGTGACCGAGGAGTTCCCGCCGACGTTCATCAGCGGCGGCAACGGCGACGCGCTCACCTGGATCCAGTCGGTGCCGATGGCGGGCGCGCTCGCCGACGCCGGGGTCGAGACCCACGAACTGTTCTGGCCGGCCGAGCACGCGCCCGCGCTCGGCCACGAGTACCAGTTCCACCTCGACCTCGACGAGGCGCAGCTCGCCCTCGACGAGACCCTCGACTTCCTCGACGAGCACACCCGCTGACGCCGGGCGACGCGCACTCCGGCGCGCCTCCCGCAGCCCCCTGGATTCGCAGGTGACACGCACCCGCCGCGTCCTCCAGACTGTGACCCACCGTCATCACGAAGGAGTGATCACCTCATGGGTCCATTGACCACGATCGGGCTGCCCGTCGCGCTCGGCATCATCATGTTCGGCCTCGGCCTCTCGCTCACCCCGCGAGACTTCGCGCGGGTCGCGAAGCAGCCGAAGGCGGCCCTCGTCGCCCTCGTCTGCCAGCTCCTGCTACTGCCGCTCATCTGCTTCGGACTCGTGCTCCTCTTCGATCTGCCGCCGGTGCTCGCCGTGGGCATGATGCTGCTCGCGGCATCCCCGGGCGGCACGACCGCGAACCTCTACAGCCATCTCTTCCGCGGCGACGTCGCGCTGAACATCTCGCTCACCGCCGTGAACTCGGTGCTCGCCGTGTTCACCCTGCCGCTCATCACGAACCTCGCGATCGCGTACTTCCTGCCGGGCGACGAGGGGCTGGGCCTCCAGATCGCGAAGACGATCGAGGTGTTCGCGATCGTGCTCGTACCCGTCGCGCTCGGCATGCTCGTGCGCTGGTGGAAGCCCGCCTTCGCCGACCGCATGGACAAGCCGGTGCGCATCGCCTCGGTCGTGATCCTCATCGTCGTGATCGCGGGCGCCATCGCCTCGAACCTCGAGCTGCTGCTCGCGAACGCGGGCACCCTCGCGCTCATCACGGTGCTGTTCTGCGTGCTGAGCCTCACCGTCGGGTTCCTCGTGCCGCGCCTGCTGAAGGTCGGGCGGGCGCAGTCGGTGGCGACCTCGTTCGAGATCGGCATCCACAACGCGACGCTCGCGATCGTGATCGCGCAGACGGTCATCGGCAGCGTCGAGATGAGCCTGCCCGCCGCGGTCTACGGGGTGCTGATGTTCTTCGTCGCGCTCGCGTTCGGGTTCCTGATCCGCGAGCGGAAGCCGGTCGCGGAGGCGGTTCCGACTGCGTCTGCCTGAGGTGAGCGGGGTCGGCAGCCGGGCCGCCGACCCCGCTCAGACCGGCCCGAGCTCGGGCCCGTGCGTGTCCATGATGTGCGCGCGCAGCGCCTCGGCGAACGCGGCGGGGTCGTCGGCGCGCAGCGCCTCGATGAGGGCGAGGTGCTCGGCGATCGTCTCGTCGACGCGTTCGAAGAGGAGGTCGCGGTGGGCGCTCAGCAGCAGCCGCTGCCGGTCGGCGAGCCGGTCGCCGATCTCGACGAGCACGGCATTGCCGGATGCCTCGACGAACGAGCGGTGGAACGCGATCGTCAGCTCGACGAAGCCGTCGAGGTCGCGTGCGACGAGGGCGGCCCGTTGCGCCGCGAGGCCCGGCTCGAGCCGGTCGGCGAGGCTGCGGCGCACCTCGCTCGTCGCCCGCTGCACGCCCATCGCCTCGAGGATGAGGCGGGCGTCGGCGAGGTCGGCGATCTCGCGCGGGCCGAGCTCGCGCACGAGGGCGCCGCGCTTCGGGTAGATCGTGATCCAGCCCTCGTCCTGCAGGCGGGCGAGGGCGGCGCGCACGGGGGTTCGGCTCATGCCGAGGCGGCCGGCGAGCTCGTTCTCGCTGAGCATGCTGCCGGGGCGGTGGGTGCCGTCGAGGATCGCCGTACGGGTCGCGGCGTAGGCGCGTTCGGCGGCGCTGTCGGTGGTCGGCACCCGCCCATCATCTCCGCTGGGCACGGCGGTGCACCAGCCACACGCCGACGAGCACGGCGGCTGCGGCGGCGACGAAGACGAGGTCGGGGATGCCGGCCGTCGCGCGCAGCGCGCTCGACTCGATCGCGAACTGCTGCGAGGCGCCGAGGAGGCCCGAGAGTCCGGCCGTGCCGTCGGTCACGATGAGCAGCACCCCGAGCCCGATGCCGATGAGTCCGGCCACGACCTGGGTCCAGGTGTTCGACCAGCGGCCGATGCGCAGCATCCGCGGCCGGACGAGCGTGCGCACCCATGCCGAGCGCGACCACAGGAGCGCGAGCACGAACAGCGGCACCGTCATGCCGAGCGCGAAGATCGCGAGCGCGAGCCCGCCGTAGAGGGGGCTTCCGCCGAGCGCCGCGAGCGTGAGCACCGAGCCGAGCACCGGCCCCGCGCAGACGCCCGCGAGCCCGTACACGGTGCCGAGCAGGTAGACGGATGCCACGGAGCCGGCGTCGCCCGCGTCGTCGCCCGCGCCCGTGTCACGGGTGAACGCGGGCAGCGGGATGCCGATCACCTGTACGAGGCCGAGCACGATGACGACGACCGCGGCGATCGTGACGAGCAGCGTGCGGTTCGCACTGACGAACGCGCCGACCGTGCCCGAGAGCACGCCGATCGGCACGAGCGTCGTCATGAGGCCGAGCGCGAAGACGCCGGTGCGGGCGATGAGGCGGGTCGGCGTGGTGAACGCGTACGCGAAGAACGCGGGCAGCAGCATCACCGAGCACGGGCTCAGCAGGGTGAGGATGCCGCCGATGAACGCGCCGGCGAAGCCGAGATCCACGGGTCGCCGGGGTCAGCGGGCGGTGGGCAGGTCTGCCGCGTCGACGCCGGCGGCGAGCAGCTGCTCGTCGAGGAACGCGCGGACGGCGTCGATCGGCTGCGCGCCCGAGAGCGCCTGGTCGCCGGCGACGAAGAACGGCACGCCGGTGACGCCGAGCTGCTGCGCCTGCGCGGTGCTCGCGGTGACGGCCTCGGCGAGGTCGGCCCGGTCGAGGTCGGCCTCGAACGCGGCGAGGTCGGGCACGCCCGCCTCCTTCGCGAAGCCGACGAGCTTCTCGCGCGGCATGTCGGGGTGGCCCTTCTCGGGGGCGGCGGCGTAGATCACCTCGAGGTACTCCTGGAAGCGGCCCTGCTCGCCCGCGGCGCGGACGGCGACGGCGGCGGCGGTCGAGTCGTCGCCGAAGAACGCGACATCGCGGAACTCGTAGCGCACGAGCCCCGACTCGACGTACTCGTCGAGGACGACGGGCAGCGTCTGGTTCGTGAACACCGCGCAGTACGGGCAGCGGAAGTCGGCCCACTCCACGAGCACGACAGGCGCGTCGACGTCGCCGATCGCGAGCGGGTCGTCGGCATCGCGCAGCGCGATCGCGGGGTTCTCGGCGTAGTTCGCGGTGCCGGATGCCTCGGGCCCGGCGGTCGCCGTGCCGTCGCCGCCGCCCGGGGCCGCGACGGTCGACTGCGGGAAGCTCTGCGCGATGACGACGACGAGGAGGAACGCAGTGGCGATGCCGAGCACGACGTTCAGGATCTTCGAGCGGCGCAGCCGCCGCTCGAGCGCGGCGCCGTGGGCCGTCGCGTGGCCGGGTCGCTCGCCCTTCGCGGGAGTCTCGGCGGGGTTCGGGGTCGTCTGCTTCGTGCCCATGCTCGGAAGGATACAACTTGTATCCAAGATGAAGCTGGGTCGGGACTGAGACCGCGGCTCCGGCGTCAGCGCCGTGGGCCGCCGTCGAACACGAGCGCCGCGAGCAGTACCTCGAGCGAGGCCTGCACCCGCTCGTCCGTCCACGATTCGGGGTCTTCGACCGCCTTCACCTCGTAGCCGCGGCAGTACAGGTAGAGGATGTCGGCGATGTGCGCGGCGGTCTCGTGGTCGACGGGTTCGTCGCCGGCCACGATGTGCCCCGCGCCCGCGAGGAACTTGCCGTACGTGGCATCCGTCACCCCCCTCACGACCTCGTAGGCGCGCCGGTTGGCGCCGCGCACGTCGGCGATGACCTCGATCCAGAGGCTGCGCAGCACGTTCTCCTCGGGGGAGGAGCTGCACATCCACCGGGTGAGGGCGGCGAGGCGTTCGACGCCGAGGAGCTCGCCGAGGTGGGCGGCGCGCTCGGCGTCCCACTGGGCGCGCGCGTGTTCGAGCGCGTTCGCCATGAGGTGCGCGCGCGAGGGCACGAAGTTCGTGATGTACGCCGTCGAGCGGTCGAGCCGGGCGGCGACGGCGCGGAGCGTGATCGCGCCCGTGCCCTGCTCGCGGGCGATCTCGACGGTCGCGCGGGCGATGTCGGCGAGGCGCTCCTCGGCGTCGACCTCGATCGGCACGTTGCCCCCTTCGTTCGCGTCGGCTCGTCGTTTGACAGCCTGCCATGCCGGGCACTACGTTTCAAAACACTGTTTTACAACGGTTCGCATCGACGAGGAAGAGGAACCACGCATGACCGTGAACGGCGGCGTCTCGTACTGGTGGCAGCACCTCGGCCTGCCCGCGCAGCGCCCCGCCCTCGGCGGCGACCTCGACGTCGACGTCGCCATCGTGGGCGCCGGATACACCGGCCTCTGGACGGCGTACTACCTGAAGCGCGCGCAGCCCGACCTCCGCATCGCCGTGCTCGAACGCGAGTTCGCCGGCTACGGCGCCTCGGGGCGCAACGGCGGCTGGCTCACCAACTCGGTCACCGGCGGGCGCGAGCAGTACGTGAAGCAGCACGGCCGCGACGCGGCGATCGCCCAGCAGCGCGCCCTCAACGCCACCGTCGACGAGGTCATCGCGGTCGCCGCCGCCGAGGGCATCGACGCCGACATCCACAAGGGCGGCGAGCTCAACGTCGCCCTGAACGCCGCCCAGCTCGCCCGGCTGAAGTCCGCCGACGCCGACGAGCAGTCGTGGCCCGACACCGACGTCGAACTGCTCGGCGCCCGCGAGACCGCTGCCCGCGTGAACGTGCACGGCGTGCTCGGCGGCGTCTGGCACCCGCACTGCGCCCGCGTCGACCCCGCGAAGCTCGTCAAGGGCCTCGCCGAGACCGTCGAACGCCTCGGCGTCACGATCTACGAGGGCACCGCCGTCACCGAGATCCGCCCGGGCGAGGCCCGCACCGAGCGCGGCACCGTGCGCGCCGCCCACGTGCTGCGCGCCACCGAGGGCTTCACACCCGACCTCCGCGGCGAGCACCGCACCTGGCTGCCGATGAACTCGTCACTCATCGTCACCGAGCCCCTCGCCCCCGCCGTGTGGCGCGAGATCGGCTGGAACGGCCGCGAGACCCTCGGCGACTTCGCGCACGTCTACATGTACGCGCAGCGCACCGCCGACGACCGCATCGCCTTCGGCGGGCGCGGCGTGCCCTACCGCTACGGCTCGCGCGTCGACCGCGACGGCGAGACCCAGCAGCGCACGATCGAGGGGCTCGGCACGCTGCTCGCACGGTTCTTCCCGGCTGCCGCGGATGCCTCGATCGACCACGCCTGGGCCGGGGTGCTCGGCGTGCCGCGCGACTGGGCCGCGACCGTCGGCCACGACCCCGCGACGGGTCTCGGCTGGGCGGGCGGCTACGTCGGGACCGGCGTCACCGCGACGAACCTCGCCGGCCGCACCCTCAGCGACCTCGTGCTCGGCCGCGACACCGAACTCACCAAGTTGCCGTGGGTCGGGCACCGCGCCCGCAAGTGGGAGGTCGAACCGCTCCGCTGGCTCGCCGTGCAGGCGATCTACACCGCGTACCACGCCGCCGACCGCGGCGAGCAGCGCGGTCGCGCCACGACCTCGCCCATCGCCCGCGTCGCCGACCTCGTCGCGGGGCGCTGAGCGCGCCATCCGTTGCTTCTGCAGGAGAATTGCGCTGGCAGCCCTGAATCCGGGGGCATCGTGACGATTTTCCTGCAGAAGCAGCAGCACCTCAGGAGGAGACCATGACCGACCAGGCCGACCAGCCCGTTCAGCCCGTCGCGACCGTCGCGGGGCTCGCCCCGATCGCACGCGACCTCGGCCCCGCCACGCCGAAGCCCACCGCGCTGACCGAAGGGGTGCTCGAGGCATCCGACGCACTGTGGGCCGTGCCCGGCGTCGACGTGGGCTACTGGGAGTGCACGCCCGGCCGCTTCGCCGCGACCCGCGAGGGCTACACCGAGGTGTGCCAGTTCCTCTCGGGGCGGGTGACGATCGAGGTCGACGGCGAGGAGCCCGTGACCTTCGGCGCCGGCGACACGCTCATCACCCCGAGCGGCTGGCGCGGCACCTGGGACGTGCACGAGACGGTGCGCAAGCTCTACGTCATCATCGACGACGCGCCCGCACCCGAGTGATGTGGGAGCGTGGTGGGGTGACCCTCACCACGATCGCGACCCCGAACACCTCGTACACCCTTCGGCGCGCTCGCCGAGACGACGTCGATGCGCTCGTCGCCCTCATGGCGGCCGACTCGCTGCGCGCCGCCGAGTTCGCATTCGACGACGCCGCGCTCGCCGGGTACCGCCGGGCGTTCGACGCCATCGACGCGGATGCCGCGCAGCTGCTCGTCGCGCTCGAAACCGAAGACGGGCGGATCGTCGGCACGATGCAGCTCACCTTCATCCCCGGGCTCTCGCGCGGGGGCGCGACGCGCATGCAGATCGAGGCGGTGCGGGTCGCCGAGGAGCTGCGCGGCGGCGGCATCGGCTCGAAGATGATCGCCTGGGCGGTCGAGCACGCGCGGCTGCACGGTGCGCGACTCGTGCAGCTGACCTCGGATGCGCGCCGCGACGACGCGCACCGCTTCTACGAGCGGCTCGGCTTCGAGGCATCCCACGTCGGGTTCAAGCAGTACCTCTGAAGCGCGAAGCGGGCGCTCGTCAGCCGGCGAGCGTCGGGAAGCTCCACGTGCCGTCGGCGATCTCGGCGCGCGGACGGTAGAGCCGGACGAGGTAGTTCCACCCTTCGGCGATCGGGATCGCGTTCGGCACCTCGGCGGGGTAGTCGCCGAACCTGACGGTGATCGTGCCGTCGTCGTTGCGGGTGCCGGTGATGTTGTTGATCGTGTACGCGCCGCGCTCGTTCGGTTCGAAGAACCCGGCCGCGTTGTAGACGGAGATCGACCAGAACCCGTCCACCGGGACGTCGCCGACCGTCAACTCGTACCGGCCCACCGGCAGGCGCGGGTCCACTCCGATGTAGCTCGCCTCCGACGAGGGCAGCCCGCCCCAGCCGGCCGCGGTGCCGATGAGGTGGCGGACGGGGTCGACCTCGTCCTTCGAGCCGAACGTGCGGTCGAAGCCGCTCAGGTTGCGGGCGAGCGCGAGCAGCGCGTCGCGGGTCTCGTCGAGGCTGCGCGTGTCGTAGTCGGGCTGTTCGAACGGGACCGACGAGCCGGCCTCGAGGAGGATCTGGTCCTGGAGCGCCACCACCTCGGCGAGATCGTCGGCATCGGCCGGGTCGACGAGGGTGCGCATCGCGAGCACGACGTATCGAGTGCCGAACTGTTCGACCGACAGGGTGTGCTCGCCCGCGTCGTGGAAGATCGCATCGACGTAGTGGTGCTCGTTGACGACCATCGCCGACAGGTAGCGATCGCCGTGCTCGGGGATCGTGAACGTCGCGCCGGCGCTGAGATCGACGACCGCGAAGCTGTACAGCGTGTCGCGGTTCAGGCGGATGACCGTCTGCTTGTCGATCGACGCGGGTTCGCGGTTGTGCACGAAACGGTTCACGCCGCCCGCGTCTCTCTGGAGATCGTGCATCATCCGGTGGGTCTCAGCGAGGGCGAAGTTATCGACGTTGACGAGAATGCTCACCGTTCGATCATGGCATCGGTGACGCTGCGGATGGTGGAGCCGGGGTGAACCGTCGGTGGCGTGTCTTCCGCGCCGTCTCAGCCGAGCGCGACGAGGAGGCTCAGCAGTGCGAGCACCGCGCAGACCGGCACCATCGTGACCCGCTCGGCGCGGCTGCGCGAGATCGCGTTGAGCCCGATGCCGAGCACGAAGTAGCCGAACACGATCCACATCGCGACCGTCGAGACGGCGTCGGGGACGACGTCGATCACCTCCGCGCGATCGAGGGCGAACGCCCCGATGACGGCGTAGATCACGACCGAGACGGCGCTGCCGATGCGGAGGCGCGCGGGGAGCACCCGGTGCTGCCCGCCCCACGCGAACCGGCCGATCGGGGCGCCGAACACGAGCGCGAGCTGGAAGACGGCGAGGAGCGCGAGGATCACGCACAGGAGGACCGCGGCGACGGGCATGCGGCGAGCCTAGCGGCGGCCGCTCGCCGCGCGCATCACGCGTTCTCGAGCTCGGCGATCACGATCTTGTGCTGCTGCATCATCACCTGGATCTGCTCGGGCCGACGGGTCAGCTCGGCCATGTTCGCCGGGACGATCTGCCAGCTGAGGCCGAAGCGGTCCTTGCACCAGCCGCACTGCTCGGCCTCCGGCACGTGCGAGAGCGCCGCCCAGTAGCGGTCGATCTCAGCCTGGTCGGCGCAGGAGACGAGGAAGGAGATCGACTCGGTGAAGGTGAAGAGCGGGCCGCCGTCGAGGCAGACGAAGTCGACCCCGTTGAGCGTGAACTCGCCGTTGAGCACCTTGTTGCGCATGCCTTCGAAGTGCTCGTCGAGCGACTCGTCGGGGTACTCGGTGATGCTCCTGATGCGCGAGTCCGGGAAGACGGAGACGTAGTACTCCATCGCCTCGCGGGCCTGGTCGTCGAACCACAGGCACGGCTGGATGGCGGCGAGTGCGGCCATGGTGGAACCCCCTCGTTCGGTCGCGCCGGTCGCACGACTCGGCGGCCACGATACGCCGACGGGGGAGCGCGGTCGAGGGGGAAGCGCATCCTCCGCGTGTAGGCTGCCGCACTGTGAATCATGCCGACCTGCCCGCGATCCCGCGCGGGCGTGAGGGGGTCGCGGGCGCTTCGTGCGCCGCGATGAGGTGACCCCGCCCTCGGCCGGTGGCGATCGACGCCGCGGGCCGCGGTCGGTCGCGCCCGCGACCGGTCACTCCCACGTCAGCGTGCCGTCATCCCGGCGGCGAACAGAACAGGTTCAGATTCCATGCTCCCCATCACCGACGCGCAGATCCGCGCATCGTTCATCAACGCCAGCGTGCGCGAGCGCGCCGCCCTCAGCCTGCCGGCGGACTTCGCCCGGCTCGACTGGGATCGCCGCGACTTCCTCGGCTGGCGCGACCGCAAGCTGCCGAACGTCGGCTACGTGGTGGCCCCGATCGGCGGCGAACTCGTCGGCGTCATGCTGAAGCGCGCCGACGGCCGGCTGCGCTCCAGGCCGCAGTGCTCGTGGTGCGAAGACGTGCACCTGCCGAACGACGTCCTGTTCTTCGTCGCGCGTCGGGCCGGAGCCGCCGGGCGCAGGGGCGACACGATCGGCACGCTCGTCTGCGCCGACTTCCAGTGCTCGGCGAACGCGCGCAAGCGACCGCCGGTCGCGTATCTCGGATTCGACGTCGAGGCGGCCCGCGACCGTCGCGTCGAGGCGCTTCGCGAGCACGTCGTCGGTTTCATCCGCGAGGTCGCCGAGGAACCGCTCGGGGGCTGAGCGCCGGGCCGGGCGCACGGGCGGGGCGCTCAGCCGTTCTCGGTTCAGCGCGCCGCCGCCCGCAGTTGCAGCCACGCCGCGAGGCGGTCGTCGGGGTGCTCGAGGCGGAGGCCGTGCGCCTCGCCCGCGCGGCGCAGGCGGTGGCGCACGGTGTTCTCGTGCACGCCGAGCCGCTCGGCGGTCTGCGCGACGTTGCCGAAGCACTCGAGCCAGGTGAGCGCGGTCTCGATGATCGCGGCGGATGCCTCGTGCTCGCCGCGGGCCGTAAGCAGCGCGTCGATCGCGGGGTCGCGCAGTTCGGGCGCGGTGGCGAAGAGCTCGGCCGCGCGTTCGACGACGAGCTGCGACCTGAGGTTCGCCGCGGTCACGATGCGGCGCGCGTGCGGGTCGGCGGCGCGCGCGGCGGTCTCGAGGAGGCGGTCGGCGAGGTCGCGGGCGCCGGCCACCTCGCCCGAGCGGTGCACCGGGCCCGCCGCGGCGATGCGGATGCCGTCGCCCACGAGGCGGTCGACGAGCGGCAGCAGGGGTTCGGCGAGGCGCACGGCCTCGTCGACCGAGCCCGCCGCGAACAGCGCGTACACGCGTTCGCGGTGCGCGACGGCGACGGTGTCGGGCCGGTTCAGCACGAGATGGCGGATGACGGTGGACCGGAGCTGCGCGATCGCCGTCGGCCCTGCGCCGCGGGCTTCGAAGGCGAGCAGGGATGCCCCTCGCTCCTCGTCGATGCCGAGCTCGGCGAACTCGGTGCCGGTGAGCTCGAGGCCAGTGAGCAGGGTGCGCAGCCGGTCTTCGCGGGGGCGCTGCGTGGTGGCGTGCGCGCGCAGGTCGTCGAGGAGGTGCGCGCCGGCGAGGGCGCTCGCCCGCCGGATCCGCTCCTCCTGCTCGGGCGTCGTCGGCCCTTCGCCCGAGGCGTCGATCGCCCAGATCGAGCCGAGCGGCAGTGCACCTGCGCGGATCGCGAAGGCGACGCGAGGCTCCTCGTCGCCGAGGCGCGGGTACTTGATGGGGCGGTCGCTGCGCAGCACGGTGCGGTACTGGTCGTCGTTGTAGGGGGAGGCGGGCACCTGCCTGGCGAGGATGCCGTGGGTGCGGAGCGCGTCGATGAGCTGCCCCGGCACCGAGGAGTAGGCGAGGATGTTGCGGCTCAGGTCTTCGATCGCGACCGAGCCGCCGAAGAACTCGGCCAGTTCGTTCGCGATCGCGAAGAGCGGTTCGGCGCCGCGGTTCTGCGGGCCGGCGAGCGGGGCGTCGGCCTCGCCGAGGAGGTGGGTGAGCTGCGCGTCGAGGAGCCGCCAGCTGATGCGGTCGGCGACGCGCACGATCGGCAGCCCCGTCGCGTCGGCGATCGCCGCGAGCGCGGGCACCCGGTCGGCGCTGCACTTGAGGGCGAGCCCCGCCGCGCCCTGCTCGGCTGCGGCGGCGGCGATCGCCGAGAGCCTCGCCGTCGAGAGCGAGGCGGTCGAGGGGGCGAGCAGCAGCGTGCCCGGGGCATCCGTCATCTCGTCGACGATGTCGATGAACTCGGTGCCGGTGACCGCGGCGCCCGTGCCCGGCGACCCGATCGAGGTGACCGTGCGGGGGCCGAGCTGTTCGACGAGCTCGGCGAGCGTCACCTTCGGGGCGGTCGCGCGAAGCGGGCCGCTTGGAGAAATCCCTGCATCCACCCTCCGAATCTATCCGAGATCGACAACCTGACGCCGTCGTGATCTTCCTAGGCTGGCCTCCGTCGACGGCGAAGGCGCCGCGCACGAGGAGGAGACAGATGACCACGGACCGGCCCGCACCAGACGGCACCCGCCTCGGCGAACTCTGGCGGATCCTGCCCGAGGAGGCGACCGCGAACGCCGACGGCGTGCTCGAGATCAGCGGCGTCGCCGTCACCGAGCTCGCCGAACGCTTCGGCACCCCGCTGCACGTGTACGACGAGACCGGGCTGCGCCGCCAGATCCGCCGCTTCGTCGACGGGCTGCGCGAACGCTGGCCGAACTCCGAGGTGCTCTTCGCATCGAAGTCGCTGCCCGCCGTCGGCATGTACCGCCTCGCGCAGGAGGAGGGCCTCGCGGTCGACGTCGCCGGCGGCGGCGAACTGCGGCTCGCGCTCGCCGCGGGGGTCGACCCCGAACGCCTCTACTTCCACGGCAATGCGAAGACCGACGCAGAACTGCGCATGGCGCTCGACGCCGGCATCGGCGCGATCATCGTCGACAACGACGACGAGCTCGACCGCCTCGAGCGGCTGCTCGAGCGCCCGCAGCGGCTCCTGCTCCGGGTCATCCCCGGCGTCGAGGCGAAGACCCACGCCTCGCAGGCGACCGGTGGCCAGAACTCGAAGTTCGGGCTGCCCCTCGACCAGGCCGCCCGTGCCATCGCCCGCATGCAGGCGCACCCGCTCATGCGCTTCGAGGGCGTGCACCTGCACATCGGCTCGCAGATCCTCGACGTCGCCCAGTTCGGCGAGGCCGTCGAGAAGATCTCGGGGGTCGGCACCTTCGGCACCTACGACGTCGGCGGCGGGCTCGGCATCGCCTACACCTACGACGAGATCGCGCCCGAGGTGGGCGACTACCTCGACGCCATCGTCGCCGCCGCCCGCGCCCACCTGCCCGCCGAGGCGAAGCTCATGATCGAGCCGGGCCGCTCGGTCGTCGCCCGCGCCGGCGTGACCCTCTACCGCGTCACGAGCGTGAAGCGCACCGGGCGCACCTTCGTCGCCGTCGACGGCGGCCTCGCCGACCAGATGGACATCGCCCTCACCCAGCAGCGCTACGAGGCCGTCGTCGCCGACCGCCTGCACGAGCCCTGGACGGAGACGGTGCAGCTCGTCGGCCGCCAGTGCGAGTCGGGCGACCTGCTCGTCGACGGCGCCCCCATGCCCGCCGCCCGCGTCGGCGACCTCGTCGTCATGGCTGCGACGGGCGCCTACGCCTACACGATGTCGAACAACTACAACGGCGCCCTGAAGCCGGCGATCGTCTTCACCCGCGAGGGCGACGCCCGGCTCGTGGCCCGCCGCGAGAGCTACGACGACCTCCTCGCGACGCACGAACCGGCGATGGCCGCCGTCGACGCGTTCGCCTGAGGCATCCGCACCGCCGTTCACCAGCGCCGTCGGCGCGACCACCCCACCCGCCCACCGCACCGTCCCACGACAAGGAAGTCTCCGATGAACGCACGCACCACCACCCTCCTCGGCACGACCGCCGTCGCCGCGGCCCTCGCCCTCGCCCTCACCGGCTGCTCGGGCGCGGGCGCCGGCGCGGCCGCCGCGTCGGGCCCCGAGCTGCCGACCGGCGACGAGGTCTCGACGACCGTCGGCGCGAAGCTCACCGCGCTGCTGCCCGAGGAGATCGTCGAGAAGGGCCGACTCGACATCGCCCTCGACATCCCGTTCCCGCCCATGGCGATGTACGACGAGACGAACCGCGCGATCGGCTTCGATCCCGAGCTCGGGCGCCTGCTCGGCCAGAAGCTCGGCATCGACGTGTCGCTCAACAAGCAGGCGTTCGACTCCGTCATCCCGTCGCTGCAGGCGAACAAGAACGACCTCATCATGAGCGGCATGAACGACACTCCCGAGCGGCAGGAGACGGTGAGCTTCGTCGACTACACGCACGGCGGCTTCGCGATCCTCGTGAAGGCCGGCAACGAGGTCGGCGTGACCACCCAGCAGGACCTCTGCGGCAAGACCGTCGCCGTGCAGAAGGCGACCGTCCAGGGCGAACTGCTGCGCGCCATGGACTGCGACGGCGACCCGGTCGCCGTCACCGAGCTGCCGAGCGACCTCGACGCGCAGACCGCGCTGCGCGCGGGCAAGAGCGACGCGTACGTCGCCGACGCGGTCGTCGCCGAGTACGTCGCCGCGACGACCGACGACGGCGAGGCGTTCGACGTCGTCCGCGACCCCGAGAACCCCGCCGGATTCAACCCGGTCTACAGCGGCATCGGCATCCTCAAGGGCGAGACCGAGCTCATCGAGGCCGTGCGCCAGGCGCTGCAGGCGCTCATCGACGAGGGCGCCTACCAGGAGGTCCTCGAGCGCAACAACATCGCCGCCTACGCGGTCGAGTCGGCCGAGGTGAACCGGGGGGCCGCCGAATGACGACGACGGCCCCGGCACCCGTCGAGCCCGGCACGGCCTTCGCACCGGATGCCACGGACGACGACGTGCGGGCGATCCCGCTGCGCCGTCCGTGGCGGTGGATCGGCGCCGCCGCGGTGCTCCTCGTCGTCGTCGCCTTCGTGCAGTCGGTGCTGACGAACCCCAACATCGACTTCGCGGCGATCGGGCAGTTCCTGGTCGACCCGCGCATCCTCGACGGCGTCGTGCTCACGCTCGTGATCACCCTCATCGCGATGGTGGTCTCGACGCTCCTCGCCATCGTCATCGCGGCGATGCGGCTCTCGTCGAACCCCGTGCTCTCGAGCGTCGCGTGGTTCTACGTGTGGGCGTTCCGCGGCACGCCGCTGCTGGTGCAGATCGTGCTGTGGGGATACCTCGGGCTGCTCTACGAGAAGCTCTCCATCGGCATCCCCTTCACCGACATCGTGTTCTGGCAGATCGACACGAACGTGCTCATCACGGCGATGGTCGCGGGCCTGCTCGCGCTCACCCTCAACCAGGCGGCGTACTCCTCGGAGATCGTGCGGGCGGGCATGATCTCGGTCGACGAAGGGCAGCGCGAGGCGGCCTACTCGCTCGGCATGTCGCCGCTCTACACCTTCCGCCGGGTGCTGCTGCCGCAGGCGATGCGCGTCATCATCCCGCCGATGGGCAACGAGACGATCTCGATGCTGAAGAACACCTCGCTGCTCTCGGTGATCGCGGTGCTCGAGATCTACACGCAGGCGACCGTGATCTCCTCGCAGAACCTCAAGCAGGTCGAGCTCCTCATCGTCGCGAGCCTCTGGTACCTGCTCATGACGAGCATCCTGTCGATCCCGCAGTACTACCTCGAACGCCGGTTCGGGCGCGGCTCGAGCCGCAGCCTGCCGCCCACCCCGTTGCAGCGGCTGCGTGCGGCGTTCACCACGCGCCGGGCCGTCGAGCCCGCGCCCGAGACGAAGGCGGTCAGCGCCGTATGAGCACCATCATGAACACCGCAGGGCAGGCGGCCGCCGCCGAGGTCGCGGGCGCGACGGATGCCGCGGACGCACGCCGTCCGCTCGTGGAGATCCGCCGGGTGCGCAAGAGCTTCGGCGCCCACCAGGTGCTGCGCGACGTGTCGCTCGCGGTGCCGGAGGGCACGGTGACCGTGCTGCTCGGCCCGTCGGGCTCGGGCAAGTCGACGCTGCTGCGCTGCGTCAACCACCTGGAGTCGATCGACGGCGGGCGCATCCTCGTCGACGGCGAACTCATCGGGTACCGGCAGTCGGGTCACAACACGCACGAGATGACGCCGAAGCAGATCGCGAAGCAGCGGCGCAGCATCGGAATGGTGTTCCAGAAGTTCAACCTGTTCCCGCACCTGACGGCGCTCGAGAACATCGTCGAGGCGCCCGTCGGCGTCGCCGGGGTCTCGCGGGCCAAGGCGAAGGCGCGCGCCCTCGAACTGCTCGACCGGGTCGGCCTCGCCGACTTCGCAGGGCACTACCCGTCGCAGCTCTCGGGCGGTCAGCAGCAGCGCGTCGCGATCGCCCGCGCGCTCGCGATGGACCCGAAGCTCATGCTCTTCGACGAGCCGACCTCGGCACTCGACCCCGAGCTCGTCGGCGATGTGCTCGACGTCATGCGCGCGCTCGCGAAGGAGGGCATGACGATGATCGTCGTCACGCATGAGATCGGCTTCGCCCGCGGCGTCGCCGACCAGGTCGTGTTCATGGACGGCGGGGTCGTCGTCGAAGCCGGCACACCGGAGGAGGTGCTCGACCGGCCGCAGCGGCAGCGCACGCGCAACTTCCTGGAGAGCGTGCACTGACGACGGCCGACGAGACGCGCACGGGGGAGTGCGCATGGGGGGAGTCGAGGGCTCCGGGGCTTCGGCCCCGGGGCCCTCGGCGTGTCCGAGGAAGACCTCGCTCACACCCAGGGCACGTACCGCAGCACCAGCTCGGCGACGACGAGGCCGACGAGGGCGCTCATCACCCAGCCGATCGCGGCGCCGAAGTACCAGTGCTGCACGACCTCGCGCCGGGCCCGCTCGGGGTCGTCGCGCTCGAATCCCGCGAGCGACCGCTCGCCGTACGCGAGGAGCGGCATCAGGAGCGCGAACATCACGATGAACGCGCCGAGCTGCAGCGCGAGCCACCACGACCGGCCGCCCGCGCTCGCGCCGTCGAGCGCGTGGAGGACCGCGAGCGTGATCGGCTGCGGGCCGCAGAGCGCGAGCAGGCTCGCGGCGCCGATCACGAGCACGGCGACGCGCATCCAGCGCTCGCCGGCGGTGAGCTCGACCTTCGGTGCGGGCGCCGTCGGCTCCTCGCCCCAGCGCACCGGCTGGCCCGGCTTGGTGCCGCGGTGGTGCCAGAGCTGACGGTGCGAGCCGTACACGGCGAGCGGCCAGAGCAGGAACGCGATGAGCGCCGCGGTGATCCACGCGAAGATGCCGTCGGCGGTGAGCTCCCAGCCGAGTCGGTCGCCGAGGAGCACGAGCCCGATCCACCCGAAGAGGATGATCGGGACACCCACCAAGACGGCGAGCATGGCCCAGAGGAGCTGCTTCAATGCCGAGCGGGGGCGGCGCGCTGCGGGCGCCGCGGGGGCCGCGTCGCTCACTCGGCCGCCGCTTCGGCGAGCCGGCGGCGCTCGAGCCCCTCGAGCAGGAGGTCGAGGCCGAACTCGAACTCGGTCTGGTCGTCGCACCAGCCGAGCGTCGAGTCGGGGTCGTCGTGCACGACGTCGGCGAGCATCGCCGCGAGGTGCGGCGCGAGCGCGGCGAACTGGTCGGGGTCGGCAGGGGGCTCGGCGGCGTTGTCGTCGTTGAGCTCTTGCACGTAGCCGTACATGCGGCTCCCGATCGCGTGCAGCCCGTGATGGATGAGGTCGTGCGAGAGCCCGCCCGAGCGCATGATGCCGACGACGCCGTCGGCGTAGCGCACGGCGGTGAGGCCCGGCGTGCCGCGCACGTTCATGAGGGCCGGGGCCCAGGGATGCCGCAGCAGCACCTGTCTCGCGCCGAGGATGCGTGCGCGGAGCCGCGAGGCCCAGCCCGCGGCATCCGCCGCCGGGGGCGCGAAGCCGCCGATCTCGTGCTCGATCTCGGCGAAGACCTGCTCGATGAGGCCGTCGAGGATCGCCGGCTTGTTGGGCAGGTGGTAGTAGAGGGACATCGCCTCGACGCCGAGCTCGTCGGCGAGGGCGCGCATCGTGAGGCGGTCGAGGCCGTCGCGGTCGGCGAGGGCGAGCGCGGTCTGCAGCACGCGGTCGCGGCTGAGGGGGGTGCGCTCGGCGGTTCTCGGCATGGTCTCACCGTACAACGTCAGGTTTGCTCGGGGGGTCTGGACATGGGGGTGCTCGAGGGGTATCTTACGACGTAAGACTTACGACGTAAGGGAGCATCGCATGTCCACCGCATCGACCACCCGAGTGCTCACCATGCGAGCCGCGCACATCGAGCGGTTCGGTCCGCCCGAGGTGGTCCGGCTCGTCGAACTGCCCCGCCCCGAGCCCGGCCCCGGCGAGCTCCTCGTGCGCGTGCGCGCCGCCACCGTGAGCGTCGCCGACGAACGGCTGCGCGCGCGGCGGCTGCCGCCCGGGCTGGGCCTCCTCGTCGGGCCGACCGTCGGCCTGTTCCGGCCGAGGCGGCGGGTGCTCGGCATGGACGCCGCGGGCGTGGTCGAAGCGATCGGGGCCGGCGTCGACCGTTTCGCGCCCGGCGACGAGGTCATCCTCATGCGGGGCTCGCGCATGGGGTGCCATGCCGAGTTCGTGACGATCGAGGCCGACGGGCAGGTCGCCCCGAAGCCGCGGAACCTGTCGTTCGAGGAGGCCGCGTCGATCGTCTTCGGCGGGCACACCGCGCTGCGCTACCTCGATCGCGTCGAGCTCGAGCCAGGCAGCGAGGTGCTCGTGAACGGCGCCTCGGGTGCGGTCGGCACGGCGGTCGTGCAGCTCGCCGCGGCGCGCGGCGCGCGGGTGACGGCGGTCACGAGCGGGCGCAACGCCGAACTCGTGCGCTCGCTCGGGGCCGAGCGCGTCATCGACCACACCCGCGAGGACTTCGCCGCCGGTGAGGCCGCCCGCTACGACGTGATCGTCGAGTGCGTCGGCAACGCTCCGCTCGCCCGGGTCGCGCACCTGCTGCGCCCGGGCGGCGCGCTGCTGCTCGTCATCCTCGACCTGCGGGGCCTCCTGTTCGCGAAGCGTCAGGGGCGACGCCGCGGTCTCGTCGTCGACCACGAGGGCGGCGCGATGGATGCCGCGGGCATGGAGCGGCTCGCCGCCCTCGCCGAGTCGGGGGTGCTGCGTCCGGTCATCGACCGCGTCTTCGCGTTCGACGAGGTCGTCGAGGCCCACCGGCTCGTCGACGGCGGGCACAAGCGGGGGAGCGCGGTGCTGCGCCTCGGATGATCGTCGCGCAAATTGCAACCCATCGGTTGCAATGTCTCGGAGTTAATGCAACTCTTGAGTTGCAGATGGTCGACCGGCCGTCGCAACCGGCCGTCGCAACGGCACGACATCCGAACGAAGAGGAAGCATCATGGTGAACATGACCGACAACGAGGCATCCGTCATCGACGAGGGCACCTTCTCGGTGCGGCGGACGATCCGCATCGCCGCCCCCCTCGAGAAGGTGTGGCGCGCCGTCACCGAACCCGAGCACATCTCGCAGTGGTTCGGGCAGACGGTGCTCGACGGCACCGGTGCGGGCGCCGCCGGCACGATGACCTTCGAGGGCTACGGCGTCATCCCGCTGCGCGTCGAGGCGATCGACGCGCCCCGCTCAGTCTCGTACCGCTGGGGCAACGACGACGCGGTCCGCCGCGAAGGCGGCCCGATCGACGAGGCGACGACGACCGTCTTCACCTTCACGCTCGACGAGGTCGAGGGCGGCACCGAGCTCACCGTCGTCGAGACGGGATTCGACCGCACGAGCGACCCCGTCGCCAACATGGCCGACCACGCCGAGGGCTGGGTCTCCGAGCTCGACAAGCTCGTCGCCCTCCTCGAGCGCGGCGCATGAGCGCAGCCGCGATGAGCTCCGAGGCGCTGGTCACCGTGTTCGCCGCCCTGGGCGACGAGACCCGTTGGAGCATCCTCGAGGCGCTCGGCGAGGGCGAGGCCTCGGCCTCCGCCCTCGCCGAACGGCTGCCGGTGACCCGGCAGGCCATCGCGAAGCACCTCGCCGTGCTCGCGGAGGTCGGGGTCGTCGAGCCCGTGCGGGTCGGCCGCGAAGTGCGCTACCGCGTCATCGGCGCCGAACTCAGCGCGACCGCCGCACGGCTCGATGCCGTCGGCCGCGAATGGGAGCGCCGCCTCGCCGCGATCAAGGAGATCGCCGAGCGGTTGTGACCGGCTCGAGGTGCTCGAGCTCGTCGAACAGGGCCGTGCCCGTGACATCCCGCTCGATCGCCTCGCCGAGTCGCGCCGCCGCCTGCCGGTACTGCTCGCGACCGAGCACCTTCTCGACCGCCGCCGCGATGTCGTCGGCCTGCGCGCGCCGCGGCACCGCGACGCCCGCGCCCCGCTTCGTCACGCGCACCGCGTTGTCGGCCTGATCGCGCCCGTGATGCAGCACGACGAGCGGCAGGCCCGCCGCGAGCGCCTTCATCACCGTGCCGTGCCCGCCGTGCGTCACGACGAGGCTCGCGTGCCGCATCGCCTCGACATGGGGTGCGGATGCCACGACGACGACGTTCTCGGGCGCCTCGATGAGCTCGGGCGGGATCGCGGGACCCGTCGTGACGAGCCCCCGCACCGGCAGCGTGCCGAGTGCGTCGGCGATGCGCTGCAGGCAGTCCGCGTGGTTCTGGAACGTCGACGACATCGCCACGAGGACGAGCGGGCCGTCGCCCGCAGGCTCGACGAACGTCGACATCGCCGCCCACCCGGGGTCGTCGAGGATCGGCCCGACGAAGCGCACGTTCGGCGGATACTCCCCGGCGAACTCGAACTCGGCCGTCGTGAGCACGAGCTCGCGCCGGGCGTGATGGATCTGCTGCCACACGTGCTCGATGGGGCCGAGTCCGTGCTTCGCGCGCACCGCGTTGAGCGGTTCGACGGTGTGCCGGTCGAGCAGGCGCGTCGCGGCCGAACCCGCCATGCGATCGCGCATCACCCCCACCGGTCCACGCATCGGGGTCATCCCCGCGCCGCCCGGCGGCCTCCCGGGCACCGGGGCGATGTACACGTTCGGCATGAGCACGTCGAACGGGAGCTCGCGCGCCTCGGCGGCGATCATCGCCCCCAGGGTGAAGAACGTCGCGACGACGAGGTCGGGCCGTGTCGCGTCGACCGCCGTCAGGGTGTCGGCCGCATGCCCGCGCGCCGGCCCCGCGAGGTAGTGCTCCGACATGCTCTTCGCGAGCTCGAGCGGATTGCGGATCGCCCAGTCGCGGAAGTCCTCGCCCGGGCGGGTGCTCCAGACGTGCACCGAAGCGCCCGCCACCCGTGCCTCATCGGCCATCGACGCGTCGACGAGGGCACTGACGTGATGCCCGCGCGCCACGAGGCGGCGTACGACGCCGAGCTCGGCCGGCACGGTGCCGCCGCCGTCGGCGAGCGCGAAGAGGTAGCGGTGCAGGGGGCTGCGCATGACGTCAGAGTAGGGACGGCGGCGGGCCCGTGGCATCCGCGCTGGCGCTGAATCGGCGCCGCGCACGACGAAGGCCCGACGACCGAGGTCGCCGGGCCCGCGTCGCCTCATCGCTCAGCTGCCGTAGACGCCGAGCTCCCAGATCGAGTACCCGTACTTCGTGGTGCGATCGGTGCAGTGCACGCGCACGTAGCGGGCGCTCGTCGCGTCGAACGCGGCGGTGTCGAGCCCGCCGTCGCCCGTCGTCGTCGCCCACACCGAACGCCAGGTCTGCCCGTCGTCGGAGAGCTGCACCTCGTAGGCCTTCGCCGCCGAACGCTCCCACGACACGGTCACCCGGCTGACGGGCTGCGACTCGCCCAGGTCGACCTGCAGCCACTGCGGGCTCGTGCCCCAGTTGCCGCTCGCCCACCGGGTGTTCGTCGCGCCGTCGACCGCGCGCGACGCGGCGTAACTCGTGAACGGGTTCCACTCGTTCGAGCTCGACGACGCCGCCTTGCCGGTCGCGAGGTTCTGCCCGCTCTCGTGGCCGCGCGTCGCCTCCCACGTCTGCAGGTACGACTCGGCACCCGACATCAGGTCGTCGACGAGTTCGTCGCCGCCGCCCGCGAGCCGCAGCTGCTCGATGTAGTCGGGGGTGAGGCCGGCGTGCGCGAAACCGTCGGTGTTGATGTCGAAGGTGCGCTCGCCGCTGACCTGCCGGTCGACGACGGTGCTGCCGTCGGCGGCCGTGAACGGGTAGCTCACCGCGACCGGGGCGGTGCCGCCGGCCGGGTGGCTGCCGACGCCGTTGAAGTCGAGGCCGAACCCGTAGCCCTTGCCGTACTGCTGGCGCAGCGCGGCGGTCGCCCGCCACTCGCCGATGAACCCGGCGGCGTCGTGCGGGTAGCCGGTCTTGAACCCGCCGAGGCGGTAGAGGCGCTCCGACCAGTTCGAGTCCATCCAGCTGTGGCTCGACAGCACGCCCGGGTAGTCCTCGGCCTCGAGGAGGTCGAGGGCGCGGCCCGCGGCCTTCACGCTCATGTGGTCGAGTTCGATCATCATGCCGCGCGACATCGCCGCCTTGAGGGCGTACTCGCCGAGCGAGGTGAGCCCGCGGGTGTTGCACTGCGCGCCGGAGGGGTAGGTGGGCGGGTCGGCGCCGGGCAGCTGCTCGGGCACCTCGGCGTTGCCGATGGGGTTGTCGTGCTGCGCGCCCGTGCAGGCCTCCGTCTGCCAGTAGGTGCCGGTCGAGTAGAACTGGCCGACGTTGATGATCGTGCCCTGCGTGCCGGTGTCGAAGCGCACCCCGCAGAGGGCGTTGTCGAACTTGTGGCAGAGGAACATGCTCGACACGCCCATCGCCTCGAACTCGTCGAGCCCGCGGTCGATGTCGGCCTTCGAGCACTGCGCGACGTCGAGGATCATCTTGCAGCCGAACGGCTCGCTCGTCTCGACGCCGAGCACGACGGCGAGCTTGCCGTCGGCGATCACCTGCCGCGCCTGTTCGGGCGTGGTGACGATGCGGAAGAAGCCCTTGCCCGGCCCGCCGTAGATGCCGTCGATGTACGACTCCATCTCGCGCACCTTCTGCGCCTCGAGGCGGATCGCGGTCATCTCGTCGCACGAGCGGTCCTTCGGCATGATCGGCAGCGAGCAGATCACGCCGTTCGTGACGAGGTCGTTGACGAGCACGCGCTGGCCTGCGCGCCACGAACGCTCGACCCAGGCGTAGTACGAGGCCTGGTGGCTCATCGAGGTGGTCTTCGGCCAGTCCTGGAACGTCGGCCAGCCGACCGGGTCGTGCTTGCCGTCGGGGTCGCTCGTCAGCATCTCGAAGAGCGCGCCGCTGCCGTCGGGGTAGTGCTCGGGGCAGTCCTTCAGGGCGTCGGCGACGCCGTTCGGCGAGAACGGGGCGCCGCAGATCATGCGCCCGCCGAAGCCCTCGTTCGAGTTGAGGTGCGTGTGCGAGTCGATGAAGCCACTCACCTCCTCGTCGACGTCGCCGGTGATCGGCGCGCCCGTGACGTTGAGCTCGACCTCGACGGCGGGGCGGTTCGGAGCGTCCCACCAGTCGGTGGGGGCGGCGCTCGCGCTCGCGACGGGGATCGTCGCGAGCAGTGCGCCGACCGCGGCGATGCCGAGGAGTGCGCGGATGCGGGTGGAAGTGGAGCGAGTGGAGCGGGGTCGCCGACGGTCGGCGAGCGGTGTAGCGGCGGATCTCGAGTGATCGTGGTGCGCCATGTCTGAGCCTCCTTGCTCGATGGCTCGCAGCGTATTGTGGGACGAGCGTCCCAGTCAAGCGCCCCAGACGAACCGGATGTCCCGAGCAGGCCTTCCCGGCCCGCCGCGCGCGGCGCATCCGCATCGCAATCCACCGAACGGTTGATTCGCGGATCCACCGCGCACCCAGTGAGGTCCGGCCGGCCGGCCGATGTCCGTCGGGCGCGATGCGGCGAGGCTCGAGTCATGCCAGTCATCGACGTCATCGACCTCACCAAGCGCTACGGCGCACGCACCGTGCTCGACGGGATCTCGTTCTCGGTCGAGGAGGGCGAGATCTTCGGGATCCTCGGCCCGAACGGCACCGGCAAGACCACGACGGTCGAGATCATCGAGGGCCTGCGCCGCGCCGACGGCGGGACGGTCCGCGTGCTCGGACTCGACCCCGTCCGCGACCGCCGCGAGCTGCACGAGGTGATCGGCGTGCAGCTGCAGCACACCGAGCTGCCCGAGAACCTCAAGGTCTGGGAGGCGCTCGACCTCTACGCCTCGTTCTACGCGGACCCCCGCGACTGGCGGGAGCTGCTCGACGAATGGGGGCTGGCCGAGCAGCGCAACACCCGGTTCGCGAAGCTCTCGGGCGGACAGAAGCAGCGGCTCATCATCGCGCTCGCCCTCGTCGGACGTCCGCGCGTCGCCTTCCTCGACGAGCTCACGACCGGCCTCGACCCCCAGGCGCGCAAGGCGACCTGGGAGCTCATCGGGCAGATGCGCGACACCGGCGTCACCGTGGTGCTCGTGAGCCACTTCATGGACGAGGTCGAGGCGCTCTGCGACCGCGTCGCGGTGTTCAGCCACGGCCGCATCGCAGCGATCGACTCGCCTGCGGGGCTCATCGACCGGGTCGACGCCGACCACGCGATGCACTTCACGATCGCGGGGGAGGTCGCGGCCGGACTGTTCCCGATGATCGAGTCCCTGCCCGGCGTGACGTCGGTCACCGCAAAGGGACCCCAGGTGTCCGTCACCGGGCGCGGCGACTTCGCGACCGCGGTGACGTCGATGCTCGCGCGCAACCACGTGCTCGCCTCGGACCTGCGGATCGACAAGCGCACGCTCGACGACGCCTTCGTCGCACTCACCGGGCGCGCGTTCGAGCGCTGAGCCCGCACCATCCACGACCACCCCGACCTACCAAGGAGACTCACATGGCCGCCGCGACCGTCAAGCTCACCGTCGTCGAATCGAAGCTGCTCGTCCGCGAACCGGGTTCGCTGTTCACCGTGCTGATCCCGATGTTCATCCTGATCGTGTTCGGCGGCTCGATCGGCCCGGGCGACACCACGCTCCTGCCGATGGCCATCGCGATCGCCATCGGCCTCGTCGGCCTCTACCTCATGCCCACCGCGCTCGCCGGATACCGTGAGAAGGGCATCCTCCGACGCATGTCGACGACGCCGGTCGAGCCGATGAGCCTGCTCGTCGTGCAGCTTCTGCTGCAGTTCGTGCTCGCCCTCGCCAGCTGCACCGCGCTCGTCGTCGTCGCCGTGCTCGTGCTCGGCGCCGCGGCGCCGGCCGACCCGCTCGGCTTCGCGGCCGCGTTCGTGCTCGGCACCGCCGCGATGTTCGCGGTCGGACTGCTCATCGCCGCGCTCGCACCGAGCGGTCGTGCGGCGAACGGGATCGGCGTGCTGCTGTACTTCCCGATGGCCTACCTCGCCGGACTCATCCAGCCCGCCGGTCAGATGCCCGATATCTTGGTGACGATCGGGGAGTTCACCCCGCTCGGCGCTTTCCGCCAGACGATGTCCGAGGTCTGGGTGGGCGGCGCCGCCGACCCGGTGCTGCTCGGCGTGATGGCCGCGTACGCCGTCGTGGTCAGCCTCGCGGCGGCCAGGTTCTTCCGCTGGGAGTGACGCGCATGACGGATACTGCAGACCGACTCGATCTCCGCGAGCAACGGCTCGAGCGGCTCACCGCGGCCGTTCCGTATGTGCTCCTCGCCGCATCGACGGCCCTCGCGCTGCTCACGGGGCGGCATGCCCCGGTCGACGTGCTCGTCATCCTCGGCCTCGTCGCGCTCGCCGCGGTGTGGATCGCGACGCTCAGCCGGCGCGTCTCGCTCGGCCCGCTCTACGTCGCCGGGCTGATCGTGCTGATCGGTGCGCTGTGCGCTCGCGACATGTGGTTCGCGAGCTTCTTCGCCTTCGTCGGGTACGTGCACTCGTGGCAGCGGCTGCACGGCGCGTGGCGGTACGTCGGGCTGGCCGCAACGGCAGCGATCAGCATCACCGCCTTCCTCGGACCGCCCGAGCCGACGCCGGCGGCCGTCGTGGTGCGGCTGTTCTTCGTCGCTGCGCTCGTCGCGCTCGTCTCGCTCTTCAGTCATCTCGGCGACGTCACCCTCGAGCGGAGCGTCGAGCGCAAGCACATGGTCGAGCAGCTCGAGGCAGTGATCCACGAGAACGAGGGCCTGCACGCGCAACTGCTCGTACAGGCCCACGAGGCAGGTGTGCTGGACGAGCGCCAGCGCATCGCCCGGGACATCCACGACACGATCGCACAGGGCCTCGCGGGCATCATCACGCAGCTGCAGGCCGCCGAGCGCGCCGACGACGCCGGCCGCGACGACGACCGTCGCCGGCGCATCGAGGTCGCGACGCGACTGGCACGCGAGAGCCTCGCCGAGGCGCGCCGCTCGGTGCACGCGGTGGGGCCGGTGCAGCTCGAGAGCGCGCAGCTGCCCGATGCCCTGGCCACGGTCGTGGCGGAGTGGGGGGACAGGAATGGCGTGCGCGCCGAGTTCTCCGCCGTCGGCCCGGTGCGTCCGCTGCATCCCGAGGTCGAGGTCGCCCTGCTGCGGATCTCGCAGGAGGCGCTCGCGAACGCGGGCGCGTACGCCCGGGCGGGCCGCGTCCGGCTGACCCTGACCTTCATGGACGACGTCGTCACGCTCGACGTGCGCGACGACGGCGTCGGGTTCGACACCGCGACGACCGACGGCGGATTCGGGCTCACCTCGATGCGACAGCGGGCGACGAGGCTCGGGGGTACGCTCGACCTCGAGTCCGAGCCCGGAGCCGGCACCGCGATCTCGGCCACCGTGCCCGCACTCTCGAGGGAGACCCCGCTTGGCTGAAGCACCCATCCGCCTGCTCATCGCCGACGATCATCCGATCGTGCGCGACGGATTGCGCGGCATGTTCGCGGGCGACGACCGCTTCGACGTCGTCGGCGAGGCGAACGACGGGGCCGAGGCGGTCGAAGCTGCTCGAGGGCTCGACCCCGATGTCGTGCTCATGGACCTCCGGATGCCGCGGGTCGACGGGGTGACCGCGATCAGGCGGCTCGCCGAGCACGGAGTGCGGGCGCGCGTGCTCGTGCTCACGACGTTCGACAGCGACACCGAGGTTCTGCCGGCGATCGAGGCCGGCGCCACCGGCTACCTGCTGAAGGACGCCCCGGTCGACGAGCTGCTGCGCGCCGTCGAGTCGGCCGCGCGGGGCGAGGCCGTGCTCGCACCGTCGGTGACGCAGAAGCTCATGGGCCGCGTGCGCGAACCGGCTCCTGCACCCGCTGCGGTGCTGAGCGAGCGCGAGCTCGAGGTGCTGCGTCTCATCGCGAGCGGCAGCACGAACCGCGAGTCCGCCGCAGAGCTGTTCATCAGCGAGGCGACGGTGAAGACGCACGTGCTGCACATCTTCGAGAAGCTCGGGGTCAACGACCGGGCCGCGGCCGTGGCGGTCGGGTACCGTCGAGGGCTGCTGACGTAGGGCCCGTCGGCCCGTCGGCCCGTCGGCCCGCCGGGTCAGTCGGCCGCGAAGGCTCCGAGCACCACGGCGATCGTCGACTCGGCGGCATCCTGCCAGGCGACGCCGTCGAGCAGGTCGTCGGTCGCGAGCGCGGCGACGCCGTGCACGGCGGCGAAGACGACGAGCGCCTGCCGCTCGACGTCGCCCTCGCGGATCTCGCCCTTCGCCTGCGACTCGGCGACGAGGGCGACCACGGCGGCCATGCTCGCCCGGCTGAGCTCGAGGAGCTCGGGGGAGGCGTCGGGGTGGTGCTTGGCCTTGTACATGAGGTCGAGGATCGCCGGGTGCTCGACGGCGAAGCGGACGTAGGCGAGTCCGGCGGCGCGCAGGCGCGCGTCGAAGGTCGGCTCGCTCGTGACGGCCTCGGCGAGCGTGGCGTTCATGCGTTCGAAGCCGGTGACCGCGATCGCGTCGAGCAGGGCGGTGCGGTCGGCGAAATGGCGCGCGGATGCCCCGTGGCTGACGCCGACGTCGCGGGCGAGCTGCCGCATCGACAGGGCGTCGAGCCCGTCGTCGTCGATCGTCGCCCAGGCGCGGGTGAGCAGCGCCTCGCGCAGGTTGCCGTGGTGGTAAGCGCGTTCGGTCACCACTGCACCATATCCGAAAGTAGGCATTGACAACAATGATGGCACTGTCTACATTGTCGGATATGACCACCGACTTCTCCGGAACCACCGCCCTCGTCACCGGCGCGAGCTCTGGGCTCGGCGCCGAGTTCGCGACCCAGCTCGCCCGCCGCGGCGCCGACGTCGTGCTCGTCGCCCGGCGCGAAGACCGGCTGCGCGAGCTCGCCGACCGCCTCGAGCGCGAGCACGGCGTGCGGGCGACGCCCATCGCGCTCGACCTCGCCCGGCCAGAAGCGCCCGCCGAGCTGCGGGTCGCGCTCGACGAACGCGGCATCCGCGTGCAGACGCTCGTGAACAACGCCGGCTTCGGCATGCGAGGCCCCTTCGCCGAGGCCGACCCCGCGCGCATCGCCGAGCTCGTGCAGGTGAACATCGCCGCACTCGTGGCGCTCACCCGCGAGTTCCTGCCCGACCTCGTGCGCGACGGGCGCGGGGCGCTCGTCAGCGTCGCGAGCACCGGCGCCTACCAGCCGTGCCCCAACATGGCGGTCTACGGGGCGTCGAAGGCGTTCGTGCTGAGCTTCACCGAGGCGCTCGCCTACGAGACGCGGGGCTCGGGGCTCCGCGTGCTCGCCCTGAGCCCCGGCGCCACCCGCACCGAGTTCTTCGACGTCGTCGGCACCGAGCGCGCGGCGGTCGGCCGCTTCCGCACGACCGAGCAGGTCGTCTCGCTCGCCCTGGGCCGCGTCGACCGTCGCCGCGGCCCAGCGAGCGTCGTCTCGGGCCGCGCCAACGCGTTCACCAGCAAGCTCGTCGGCTTCATGCCGCGGCGACTCGTGCTCACGATGACCGGCCGCGTGCTGGCAGGGCCCGGGCGGTGAACGTCGCGCTCGCGTCGCGCTGACGGTCGGCGCGTCAGCCGAGCTCGGTGAAGTCGCTCATCACCGCGCCGAACGGGAACGGGAACCAGAGGCCGCCGCCGTGGTCGAGCACCTGCTGCACCGGCAGCGCCCAGAACCACACCTGCGCGATGACGAGCGAGGTGAGGGCGATCGCGATGATGACCGTGCCGGTGCGGTCGAGTGCGCGCATCGCGGCCCGTGCATCGGCGCGTCGGCTCGCAGCGCCGAGCCCGACGAGCAGTGCGATCGCCATGGCGGCGACCACGACCCAGCTCGGGCTGAGCGTGTAGGTCACGCACTGGGCCGTGGAGACGCTGCCGGTCTGCGTCGGGCATGCGCTGCGACTCGAGTTCGTGAGCATGCCGTAGACGACCGCGGCGAACGCGCCGCTCAGCATCAGCCCCCGGACGCGGAGCAGCAGCGTCGCCCATGCGGGAGGCGCGGCCGCCGTCACGGGTGCGGCGGTACCGGTCATCGCGCCTCCGATCGATCTGCGCTCATGCTGCCAGTGCGAGCGGAGGGCGGGCAAGCCCGCGCGCGCGACGGTGCGCCATGACGGCGGCCGGCAATACGCTGCAGACATGACCACCGATCGCGACATCGCCCGCTGGCGGCTGCGGTCGCAGTCGCTCGCCGCTCCCGTCGACGACGCCGAGCGGGTCGTCGGGTCGCTGCTCGCCGTGCAGGCCGAGAACCCGTCGCAGTCGGCGTGGGCGGTCGCGACGCGCACGACGACGCCCGACCGGCACGACCTCGCCGGCGCGCTCGCGTCGGGGCGGGTCATCCGCACGCACGTGCTGCGGCCCACCTGGCACTACGTGCACGCCGACGACGTCCGTTGGCTGCTGGAGCTCACCGCACCTCGAGTGTTCCCCGTCTTCGACCAGCAGTTGACGGCCCTCGACGGCCGCATGCACGCCATCACCGACGCGATCGAGGGGGTTCTCGGCGAGGCATCCGACCGCACCCGCGCCGATCTCGCGGCGGCGCTCGCCGACCGCGGGTTCGAACTGACCGGGCAGCAGCTCATGCTGGTCGTCGGGCGCCTCGAGATGACCGGCCTCGTGTGCAGCGGCGTGCCCCGCGACGGCGAGCACACCTACGCGCTCATGGACGAGCGCGTGCCGACCGGGCGCCCGTTCGACCGCGAGGAGGCGCTCGCCGGGCTCGCGCTCCGGTACTGCACCGGGCACGGCCCGGCGACCGAGCGCGACCTCGCCTACTGGGCGACGCTCACCGTGACCGACGCGCGTCGGGGCATCGCGGCCGTCGCCGATCGGCTCGACTCGTTCGAGCACGACGGGCGCACCTTCTGGCACGCGCCCGGCGGTCCGCCGACCGGGCCTGCCGAGCCCGCCGGCCACCTGCTGCAGGTGCTCGACGAGATGTACCGCGGCTACCAGGACTCGCGCTGGGTGCTCGACGGCGAGGGCACGGTTCCGCGCGAGCGCGAGTCGGCGATCGGCATGGCGCTCGTCGACGGCCAGCTCGTCGCCGCGATGAAGCGCACCGTCACGGCGAAGGCGGTCGCCTTCGCGCTGCATCCCCACCGAGCGCTCACCGCGGGCGAGCGACGGGCGATCGAGGATGCCGCGGCGCGCTACGCCGCCTTCCTCGAGCTCGAACCGCGCGTGCAGTTCGACGCAGCCGGGTGATCCGGCGCTCGGGTCGCGCCGGAGCATCCGCCGTCGAGGTCAGGCCGGCCAGTTGCTGCGCGCCCAGCTCACGAGCGAGTTGAGCGCACCGCCGCCCGCGCCGACATTGGTGTCTTCGATGGTCCACCAGAGGAAGGTGGTCTTCGAGCCGCCGCTGTGCGTCGCGATGGCGTACGGCGCCCCGTTCCAGAACCCGAACACGGGGCCGCCCGAGTTGCCGGGGGTCGCGTCGGCCTCGTACTCGACCTCCTCGGCCGAGCCGCTGCCGTCGTCGTCGAGCACGGGCCACCACATCTGGCGCGAGGGCCGGTTGCCGCCCGAGACGGCGCCCGGATACCCGGCGAGCGTCCAGTAGTCGCCGCCCTCCCACGCGCTGTTGTAGTTCTTCGAACCGAAGTAGCCGTGGGTGACGCCGAGCGGCGTGTACAGCCGCAGCACCGCCATGTCCCAGGCCGAGACCGACTCGTCGGTGTCGTAACCGTAGTAGTCCGACACGTACGAGCTCACGCCGCGGCCCAGGGTCGACGTCCCGTCGTAGTACGCCGGGACGAACTGCATCGCCCAGTTGCGCGACCCCCACGGGCACATGTGCCCTGCCGTGAGGACCGTGCGGTCTCCGATCAGCACGCCCGACCCCGACCAGGCCGGGTAGGGGGAGCCCCAGTCGTCCCAGACGAGGATCTTGCCGACGCACGTCCACGGGTAGCCGCCGGGGTAGTAGACCTGGCGGTTGTCGGCCCCGAAGACGCCGTAGTGCGGCTCGATGATCCGTCCGTCGACGCGGCGCAGCACCGTCGTGCGCGGTGCCGTCACCTTGGGATGCGGCTCGAAGTCGACCCACGACGGGCGGGACGGTTCGAGCTCGAACCCCGAGCGCTCGTCGCGCGCGGCCGCCTTGCCGACCTCGTCGAGCGAGAGCCGACCCGAGGTGCGCCCCGGCATGACGAGCCCGGCTCCCTCCGGCAGTCGCAGCTGCCATCGATCGGCGTCGTAGCGAACGGGCTCGGCCGCCTTGAGATCGAACTTCTCGCGCGTCGTGATCGTGAGCGTGCGCCCATCGACCTGCCGTGCGAGCTCCTCGGGCATTCGTTCGTCGCTGCGCTCGTTGTCGAGGCGGAGGAATTCCTCCGGGCCGCTCGGCGGTTCGGAGGCGCCGTTCTCGGCCGGCGTCGTGTCATCCATGGTGATCACCTCCGGAGGCCCGGGGACCTTCTCCGGGCCGCAGGCGGAGAACGGCCCCTGCGTGCGATGCTCGGGTGCCATCCGGGTACGACGAGCTGTCGTCACGCGACCGCCCTTCCGTGCTCGAAGACTCCTCCGAGCGGCGCGGGTCGGCATCAGGGCGGGCACCGTGGGGTGCTCGGTGGGCGCACTGACGGTCGGTGCGGCGGGGCCTTCGCCTCACCCGTTCACCTCACCCACTCGGCGCGAGCGGTAGTCCTGCGCCGGGCCCGACCACCCGCTTGCGACGGTTCGTGGTCTCGGAGATCGCGACGATGACGGCGAGCACGACCACCGCGGCGGCGATCGCGAGCTGCGCTTCGAGCACAAGGCTCACGAGCGCGAGTGCGACGGTCAGCGCGAGGGCGGGCACGGCCCAGCCGAGCACGGTCCGCAGCGGGCGGCCGAAGCGCAGCGAGATGATCGCGTTGGTCAGGTAGAAGATCGCGATGCCGCCGCAGAGGGCGACCACGGACGCCTCGGGCAGGGGTTCGTGCGGATGGGTGATCGCGGCGTCGATCGCGCCCGAGATCGCGGTCACGCCCACGACGATCAGGAACGGCAGGAAGCCGACCGTGTCACGGATGGCGCGGTAGTCGCCGGCCTCGCGGAGTTCGTCGAGCCCGGTGCGCATGGCGTCGGTGCCGTACATGAAGAACGACCAGGCGAGCAGCGAGATGACGCAGAGACCGAGCACCGCCGCGATGCTCGATGCGGCGCTCCAGTGCTCGTCGAGCGCGGCGACGCCCGAGAGCACCGACTCGCCGAGCACGATCACGACGAGCAGGCCGAACCGCTCGGAGAGGTGCTCGGTGTTCATGTTCACGAGCACGCGGTCGGCCCAGCTCCGGCTGCTCGCGATCAGTAGCGTCACCTCGACGAGGATCGAGGCGCCCCAGAGCGCGAACATCCACGGCATCGGCACCCAGATCGACACGAGCCAGAGCATGGCCGTCGCACCGTTGTAGGCGAGCACGCGCACGCGGGAGGCGGCGCCCCCGGTGCGCCAGGAGATCGTGATCCAGAGCCCGAGCAGCACGAACCGCAGGGCGGCGTTGCCCGCCGCGAACAGCCAGGCGCGGTCACCGGTGGCCTCGGGCGCGGCGACGGCGATCGCGCCGACCGCGATCATCGCGGCGAGCATGACGAGTGCGAGCTGACGCCGGGTGAGCCACGGCATCAGGTTGACCGTGAAGGTCAGGTTGACCCACGACCACCACACTGACGCGAACAGGGCGGTGAAGAGGAGCAGCCCTGACAAGCTCGGATGCTCGTGCAGTCCGTGGGCCAGCTGGCCGACGAGCGCCACGAAGATGAGGTCGAAGAACAGTTCCATCCAGTGCGCGCGGGATGGATCTCGATCGGGAACCGTCACGGACACCCCCTCGTCCGGCGTGGCGTTGCTGCCGCACAGGCTACGCGCGGCGTGCTGCGGTGTCACGCCCCGGTTCGCGGGGTGGATCGGTCGGTTCGAGTCGATGCGTCAGGCGGTGACCCACGCGGGGTCGGCGAAGAGCTGCTCGAGCTCGCCGACGAGCCGGGCGGTGTGGAACCCATCGGCCGCCGCGTGGTGGATCTGCACCGCGAGCGGCAGCAGCGTGCGGCCGTCGCGTTCGAGGTAGCGGCCGAGCGTGAAGATCGGTGCGAGGTGGTTCGAGCCGCCGTCGATCTGCAGCGCGAACCCGGTGAAGCTCGTCCACGGGAGGCTCGAGACATCGAAGCCGTTCGCCGGGAGGCCGCCCTGCGGGAACATCCCGGTCGCCGCCGACGCCGCCGCGAGCTCGGCGATCGCCGCCGCGTGGAAGCGGCCGAAGTCGGCGTCGTACGGCACCGACACGGCGGCGAAGGTCTCGCGGTCGGGGTTGAACACGGTGAATGCCGGATGCACCACGGGCCAGGTCGCCGGCGCGCCGTCGTCGGTGAGGGCCATCCGGAACTCGGGATGCCGGTTGACGACGTTCGCGATCGCCCAGATCTGCGCCGGATAGGTCTTGCGCGTCGAGGCGCGCAGCGCGGCTGCGAAGGCGGTCACGTCGAGCTCGACCGTCAGCGCGTAGGTGCAGGGCACACGATGCCGGTAGTGCTCGTAGGCCTCGCGGCGCGGCCAGCTGTCGAGGTCGATCGGGGTGGGCACGGGAGTCGGCATGCGTTCGATCCTCGCATCCCGGTGCGGCTCGCGGCCGGAGCCGATCAGGGCGTGCGCCGCCGGAAGACGTCGAACAGCACCTTGAGCGTCAGCAGCCCCGAGACGATCACCAGCATGTATCCGAAGAGCTGGTAGAGCGTGAGTTCGGGGGTCACGGCGGGGCCGCCCTCGCTGATGAGCAGCATCGAGGCCATGATGCCGAACACGCCGGCGAGGAAGGCCACGGCGACGAGGCTGACGAGATCGCGGACGAGCGCACGGTCTCGGCGATCGGCGAACAGGCGCACGTTGAACGCGAGGCGCCCGTCGGCGAGTGCCGCGCTGATGCGGTCGGCGCGCTGGGGCATGCGGCGCAGGATCGGCAGCAGGCCGCCGACCTCGTCGATCGCGCTCGAGAACAGTGCCGACGGGCGCGCGGCATCGGCGACCCGGGCCTTGGCGAACCCCTCCGCCTCGGTCAGCAGGTCGAAACCGGGGTTCACGAGGCGCAGCGTGCCTTCGACGGTGCCCACCGCGCGGAACGCCGCGGCGAGTTCGCCGGGCACCGCGATGCGGTTCTCGGCGAGGAGCCGCACCATCTCGGTCACGACCGTCGCGTCGACGGTGCCGCCCGGGCCGAGCCGGCGTGACATGAACCCGCCGATCTGTCGGCGCAGCGCGACCTCGTCGAGGTCGTCGGGCAGCTCGACAAGCCCGAGCAGCGCGTCGCCGAAGCTGCGGGAGTCGCCGCGGTAGAAGGCGAGCAGCACCTCGCCGATCTGGCGGCGGAGCTCGGAGTCGAGACGCCCGATCGATCCGAAGTCGAGCAGCACGATCTCGCCGGACCCGGCGACCACGATGTTGCCGGGGTGCAGGTCGGCGTGGAACACCCCGTCGTCGATGATCTGCCGCATCGCCGAGGCGAAGAGCCGATCGGCCAGATCGGTGCGTTCGGCATCGGAGTGGCCTCGCAGGGTGGCCGGATCGCTGAGCGTGCCCCCTTCGACGAGGTCCATCACGAGGACGCGCTCGCCGCTGAGCTCGGCCTGGTGCCGTGGCACCGTCACGCGCTCGCGCGCGGGATGCCTGGCGAGGGTCGCCGCCATCGCCGCCATGTTCGCCGCCTCGATGCGGTAGTCGAGCTCCTCGCGGAGATTCGACGCGAACGCCTGGGCGAGCCCCCGGACGCCGAGCGACCTGCCCCATTCAGTGGACCGTTCGAACTGGTCGGCCAGCCGGAGCACGATGTCGAGGTCGCGATCGACGAGCGGCACGATGCCGGGGCGCTGCACCTTCACGGCGACCGGCTCGCCCGAGGCGAGCGTCGCGCGGTGCACCTGGCCGATCGACGCCGCGGCGAGCGGCGTCTCGTCGAAGTCGGCGAACACCTCGTCGATCGGCCGGGGCAGTTCGGACTCGAGCAGGGCGCGCACCTCGCTCCACACGGCCGGCGGCACGCGCTGCTGCAGCCGGCTGAGCTCGGCGACGAACTCGGGGGGCAGGATGTCGCTCCGGGTCGAGAGCACCTGGCCCAGCTTCACGAACGCCCCGCCCGCATCCTCGAGCGCGGATCGCAGCGCGACGGCCTGACGGGTCCGCTCGGCGCGGCCCGCGGCCGTCGGCTCGGTGTTCGGCCGGAAGGGCACGAGCCCGTGGCGCACGGCTATGCGCGAGATCTCGGTGTACCGGCGGGTGCGTGCGGCGCTGCGGCGCAGCGACGGCAGCCACTGGTCGGGACGCTGCACGGTGCCGGGCGGAACGATGATGTCGGCGAGCACGAGGAACGCCACCGACGCGAACATGACGATGCCGAGCTGGACGGGGATGAGGGCAGGGGAGTACTCCTGCTTGCCCCAGATGAACTGCGACTCGAACCCGACCTCGGCGGCGAGGCCCACCAGGCCCGCGATCACGATGCGCACGATGCCCACGCGGACGCCGAGCACCCGCCTGACGAACGCCGTGAGCACGGCGAGGTAGACCAGTGTGAGCACGATCATGAGCCCCACGTTGAGCAGCACGTCGGCGACGTCCATCCCGACCCCCATCCGCGACCCGGCGGTCGCCACTGATCACGCTAGCCAACGCGGCGGGCCGGCGGCGAGCCCGCGGCGGCCGGGCGGGAGTCCGCAGCGATCGCGCAGGCCCCGTCGGTAGACTCGACGCCGGCTCGAGGCATCCGTCTCGCCGTCTCTCGCGCACCGCGCGACACCGCAGCCCCACCCGAAACCGAGGACGCCCGTGAGCCTGATCCGCCTGAACGACGTGAGCATCGAGTTCGACGGGCGACCGGTGCTGAAAGAGGCGTACCTCAAGCTCAAGCAGGGCGACCGGGTCGGGCTCATCGGCAAGAACGGCACCGGCAAGTCGAGCCTGCTCGAGGTCGTGCTCGGCCGCCGCGAACCGTCGGGCGGCACGCGCGACGTCACCCTCGGCACGACGATCGGGTACTTCTCCCAGTTCTCGGAGCTCGACGGGGAGCAGAGCATCCAGCAGACGCTGAGTGCGCACTTCGCCGACGTCCACGAGACGCAGGCGCGCCTCGACGAGATCGGGCTCGCGCTCGCCGAGCCGATGGGCGACGACGAGATGACGCGCCTGCTCACCGAGCAGGGCGAGCTGTTCGAGCGCATGGACCACATCGGCGGCTGGACGTACGAGACGACGATCGACACCGTGCTCACCCGGCTCGGCTTCGACGCCGAGCGCCGAGCACTGCCCGTCGACCGCCTCTCGGGCGGCTGGCGCAACCGCGCCGCGCTCGCGCAGATCCTCGTGCAGGCGCCCGACGTGCTGCTCCTCGACGAGCCCACGAACTTCCTCGACCTCGACGGCGTGAAGTGGATCGAGAACTGGCTGCAGAGCTTCGCGGGCGCCGTGCTCGTCGTCTCGCACGACCGCCAGTTCCTCGACGGCGTCGTCGACCGCATCATCGAGATCGAGAACTACCGCCTGCAGGAGTACGAGGGCGACTACTCGGCGTACGTGCACGCGAAGCAGTCGCGGCTGAAGATGCTCGAGAAGCAGTTCGCGCACGAAGAGGAGCTGCTCGCCTACGAGCAGGCCGCGTCGGCCGCCCGCCGCGAGGCCGCCCGCAACCCGCAGAACGCCGTCGCCCGACGCCTCGCCGACATCAAGAAGCGGCAGGCGCCGCGCCCCATCGACCAGATCATCACCACGATCTACGACGGGCTCAAGGTGTCGAACGACCTGCTCACCGTCACGGGGCTCACCAAGGGCTTCGGCGGTGCGCCGCTCTTCGAGGGCGTCTCCTTCGACCTGCAGCGCGGCGACCGGGTCGCGGTGATCGGTTCGAACGGCTCGGGCAAGTCCACGCTGCTCGAGGTGCTCACCGAGGATGCCACGCCCGACGCGGGCACCGTGCGCTGGGCGAAGGGCGCGCGTTTCATCTCGTACAACCGGGTCTACGCCGAGCTCGACCTCACCGACACCGTCGGGCACGCGGTCAACGCCTACCCCGACTCGCTCGCGTTCACCGCGACCAAGAAGAGCGTCGGCCGCTTCCTCGCGATGCTGCAGTTCTCGGAGGCCGACCTCAAGCAGAAGATCGGCACCCTCTCGGGCGGGCAGAAGGCGCGCGTCGCGATCGCCCAGTGCCTGCTCTCGGGGGCGGCCGTCATCGTGCTCGACGAGCCCACGAACCACCTCGACATCACCTCGACCCAGGTGATGGAGCGGGCGCTCACGCACTTCCCGGGCGCAGTCGTCGTGGTCTCGCACGACCGCTTCTTCGTCGACAAGCTCGCCGACCGGCTGCTCGTCTTCGAGGGCGGCGGGCGGGTCGTCGAGAAGCCCGCCACCGGCGCGCTCTGATCGCTCGCGCCCGCCGTCTCAGATCGGCAGCGGGCGATCGTCGACGATGGCCTTCATGACGAGCGTCGACTCGACGCGTCGCACTCCGGGCAGCGCCGAGAGCTGCTCGTCCCAGAGGCGCTGGTACGCCGCGAGGTCGCGGACCGCGACGCGCAGCAGGTAGTCGGGGTCGCCGAAGAGGCGGAGCGCCTGGATCACCTCGGGGATCGCGGCGACCGCCGCGTCGAACGCGGGCACGGTGGCGCGATTCGCCTGCTCCAACGTGACGAACACGAGTGCGCCGAAGCCGAGGCCGACCCGTTCGGCGTCGATGTTCGCCCGGTAGCCGGTGATCGCACCCGACTCCTCGAGGGCGCGCAGGCGCCGATGCGTGGGCGACATGCTGAGCTGCACGCGCTCGGCGAGCTCGGTGAGGCTCAGCCGGCCGTCGCGCTGGAGTTCGGCAAGAATTCTCCGGTCGATGGCATCCATCCAGAAGATTATTCCACAACACTCCCTCTGCAAGGCAGAACTCGGCAGCGGCTGCCCCGGCCTGACGCGTAGCGTCGAGCTGTTCGATCGGAGGAGGCGTCATGGACGTGCAACTGCTGCTCGCATGCTCGGTCATGATGACGCTCATGGTCGTGCTGCCAGGGCCCGACTGGGCGTACCTCATCGCGGCCGGCACGAGCGGGCGGAGCATCCTGCCCTCGCTCAGCGGGGTGCTGCTCGGCTACCTCGTCACGGTGGCGGCCGTCGCGGTCGGGGTCGGCGCGATGGTCGCGGCGGCGCCCTGGGTGATCGTGGTCCTCACGTTCGCGGCCGCCGCCTACCTCGCGTACCTCGGCGTGCGGGTGCTCCGCGATCCGCCCGTCGTCGCGCGGGCGGATGCGCCCGTCGCGATGGGCGTCGGCGCCCCGCCCGCCACCGTCGACCGCCCCTGGCTCCGCCTCGCGCAGGGCGCGGGGGTCAGCGGCCTCAATCCGAAGGGGCTGCTCGTGCTCGTGGTGCTGCTGCCCCAGTTCACGGATGCCTCGGGGTCGTGGCCCATCTCGGTGCAGCTCGCCGTGCTCGGGCTCATCTTCGTGGGCTGCTGCGCCGTCGTGTACACGGTCGTCGGCCTCGGGGCGCGGGCGGTGCTGCGGTTCCGGCCCTCGGCGATGCGGATCGTCTCACGCGTCTCGGGCGGCGCCATGATCGTGCTCGCCGTCGTGCTCGTGGCCGAACAGGTGCCGCACCTGGCGGGCTGGGCGTGAGGGCACTTCGCCCATCGTCCGCAATGCATCGACACCGCGGGGCGCGCGGGGCATGCTGGGGCTCATGGGCAAGGTGACGATCTCCTTCGAAATGACGCTCGACGGGGCGTTCGACCAGATGGAGCAGTGGTTCGACGAGAACGACCCGGGGCTGCAGCGAGCGAGCGACGAACTCGTGTTCGGCGCCGACGCCGTGCTCCTCGGCAGGCGCAGCTACGAGTTCTTCCGCGAGTACTGGCCGGCGCAGACCGACGAACGCGGCTTCGCCGCGCACTACAACGCGCTGCCGAAGTTCGTCGCCTCGACGACGCTGACCGGCCCGCTCGACTGGAACTGCACGCTCATCGAGGGCGACCTCGCCGAGGCGGTGCGGGGCCTCCGCGGCCGGTACCGCTCCATCGTCTCCCACGGGTACGGCGGAGTGGCTGCCGCGCTGGTCGACGCCGGGCTCGTCGACGAGGTGCACGTCGGCATCCACCCGTTCATCGTGGGCAACGCCGAGGATCGGCTGCGCTCGCCGCATCCGGTCGGGCTGCGGCTGCTGAGCACGGAGGTGTACGACTCGGGCATCATCGCGGCCAAGTACGCACCGCTCGACTGACGCGGAGGTGCCCTCCCGCTCGTGACGAGCGGGAGGGCACCGGTCGGCTGCGTCGGTGGTCTCGAGGCGGCGCTGCGCGCCTACTCGACCGACGAGGCGATCACTTCGCCGCGTAGACGCCGAGCTCCCAGATCGAGTAGCCCCACGTCGTCTTGCGGTCGATGCCCTGCATGCGCACGTACTGCACCGGGTCGGCTTCATCGAAGGTGAAGATGTCGAGCCCGCAGGTCGAGTCGTTCACCGTGCGGATCGTCGTCCACGTCACCCCGTCGTTCGAGGTCTGCAGCTCGTACGCGTTCGCACAGGCCGACTCCCAGTTGAGCGTGACACCGCGCACGACGGTCGGCTCGGCGAGCTTCACCTGCACCCACGAGTCGTCGCTGTAGCCCGAGGCCCAGCGCGTCGTCGCCTTGTCGTCGTTCACGTTCGGCGCGCTGAACTGCGGCACCTCGACGCTCGACGCGGTCGCCGTGCCCTGGGGTGCGACGTTGACGACGTCGCCGGCCTCCCACATCGCGAGCGTGAACCCGATGCGACCGTGGAACACGTCGAGCACGCCGTCGGCGATGCGCACCTTGGCCTTGCCCCACGCGTTGTCGACGGGGTCGACGACGACCGCGGCGGCCTCGGCGGCCGTCGCCTTCGCCGATGCCGCGAGCGCAGCCGAGGATGCCTCGTCGCCGTCGATCCTCGCCTGCACGGCGTCGAGCAGCTCGACCGTCGACTCACCCCAGAGCGCCGTCGCGTCGAGCCACGGGCTCGCGTCGGCGACGAACGCCGAATCGGTCGGCCCGTTGCGGATCGCATCGGGCGCGTCGGCGATGGCCTCCGCGTACTCGCGCAGCTCGGCGACGGCGCCGGCCTTGTCGCCGGCCTCCCAGCTCTCCCAGAACGCGGCGATCCGGGCGTTGAGCTCGGGCGATTGCGGCTGCCACGGTGCCCCGAAGCTCGGGGCGAGGTGGTTGAGGTCGGCGAAGACCCGCAGCGAAGCGGCCGTCGCAGCATCCCCGTCGGCGAGGTAGCCCAGCGCCTGCGACCAGTTGCTCCCGGCGTCGTACGCCTCGTCGTTCCAGGTGAAGTCGGCGACGCCGAAGATCGCGATCTTGCTCGCGGCGGCCTGGTTCATCGGGTTCGAGACGATGCCCGAGAGGTACTCGCCGAGACCGGCCTCGCGCTTGTCGTACGGGGCGAGCAGCAGGCGGCCCGAGGTCTGGCCGTAGTCGTTGACCGGGTAGTTGTCCCAGAGGAAGGTCGGCCCGCCGAACACGGCGGCGGCCTTCTGCGCCTGTGCGACGGTGACCTCCTGCGGCACGACGCCCTCGCCGGTCCACATCACGACGACGTCCTCGTCCATGCCGCGCAGCGCGGTCTTGTAGCCCGAGTCGCTCGTGTTGTAGTACTCGGTCGGCACCATCTGCAGCGGCTGCACACCCTCGTGCGTCTCGACGAACTCCTTCTGCACGCGGTCGAGGAACGAGGCCTGGGCGATGCCGGCCGTGCGCCCGCTCGGGGCGCCGAACGCGGTGCGGTCGCCGTCGCAGTGCCAGCGCCCGTAGTCGATGTCGTCCAGCGGGATGTTGAAGGCCCGCACGCCGAGGTCGTACATCTGCTGCAGCTTGCCCGTGAGCGCCTGGTAGTCGGCGTCGCTCGAGTAGCAGACGGTGTTGCCCGGCGAGAGTGCGAAGGTGAATCGCACGTGGTTGTCGGTCGCGGTCTGCACGAGCTCGCCGAGCTCGGCGAGCTTGTCGGCGGGGTACGGGTCCTTCCACTTGTCGCGGTGGTAGGGGTCGTCCTTCGGGGCGTAGATGTAGGTGTTCGCCTTGACGTCGCCGTAGAACTCGAGCTGGTCGAGCCGCTCCTCGTGCGTCCAGGGGTTGCCGTAGAAGCCCTCGATGGTGCCGCGCAGCGGCATCGAGGGGTAGTCGCTGACGGAAGCGCCGGCGATGCGGTACCCGCCGTCGTCCTTCGGCACGAAGAGCTGCTCGAGGGTCTTCACGGCGTAGTACTGGCCGGCGGCGTCGACGCCGCCGAGTGCGACGGTGCCGAGCGGGCCTTTACGCGCGTCGGCGCGGATCGCGTAGCCCTCGGCGTGCGACGGGATCTCGGTCTCGCCGAGCACCGAGCGGATGTCGCTGCGCGAGGCCGCACCCAGCTCGATGGTGAGCGGGGCCCGGCCCGATCGGGTGGAGCGTTCGTCGATGCGGTCGACGCCGTGCGCGGTCAGGGTCTCACGCAGTGCCGCGAGCGCGGCGGCGTCGGTGCCGTCGTCGACGACGACCTCGACGCGCCCGGGCACGTTGAGGTCGGCGCCGGCGCGGTCGATCGACTGCGGGGTCGGGCTCACGGCGGGCAGCGGCCCCGTGGGTGGGGCCGCGGCGGCCGGGAGCGGCACGAGCACCCCGGCCAGGGCGACGGCGCAGACTCCTGCCGTGGCCAACGTCTTGCGAATTGATTGCATCATTGCCTCCAAGTTCTCGACGATCGTCAGGTCGACCGAGTCCCGGAGTCGTCGTGCACCGACCGCGCGCACGGCCGCATCACGGCGGCAGGGCGCGCTGACGGAGCGGGGGAGTCTCGCGGTCCATCCCCGACCGCGGGACTCGTGCGACGGAGGAAATCCGTGTACCCGGCCCACTTTCTTGACTTAGTAAACTAAGTTGGGTCGAACCTAGGGGATCGCTGTGGACCCGTCAAGGGGCAAGATGTTCTCGTGCCCGGCAGCGCGGCCGGCGACCGTTTCGCCCGACCGAGGAGACGATGACCGTGAGCACCGGCAGCCCGCAGCGCAGATCCGCCCTCCTGCGTCGATTCGCGAGCGACGGGCCGCCCGACGCCCAGACGGCGATCCGCCGCGACAACCTGCTGCGCGCGCTCGCCCTCATCGCACGCGAACCCGCTCCGGTCACCCGCGCCGTGATCGCCCGCCGCACCGGCCTCACCTCCGCGACCGCATCGTCGCTCGTGGCCGAGCTCCTCGAAGTCGGCCTCGTCACCGAGACGGGCCCGGCCGAGAGCACCGGCGGCAAGCGCGCGACGCGCCTCGCGATCGACAGCGACACCCACCTCGTCGTCGTCGCGGTGGTGCGTACGCGCGCCGTTGACACCGCGCTCGTCGACCTCGCCGGTCGTACCGTCGCGAGCCGTCGGGTCGACCACTCGGACGGCGTGGAGGTCTCGGCGGTCGTCGACGCGGTGCGTGAGATCACGCAGGGCGTCGAGTCGAGGGTGCTCGCCGCCTGCGTGCAGGTGCCCGGGGTCACCGCCGACGGCGTCGTCGTCGACAGCGTGCAGCTCGGCTGGTTCGGGGTGCCGCTCGCGAGCCTGCTCGAGGAGGCGATCGGCGCCCCGACCTCGGTCGTGAACGACGTCGACGCCGAGGCCCTCACCGAGGCCGCCGATGCGGGCGAGGGCGTGATCAGGCTCGTGGTGCACCTCGGCGAGGGCGTCGGCGCCGCCGTCACCAACGGCGGCACGCTCATGTCGGGCGCGACCGGTCGGGCCGGCGAGATCGGCCACGTCCGGGTCGTGTTCGAGGGCGCGAGGGCGACGTGCCGCTGCGGCCTGTCGGGATGCCTCGAATCGGCGGCCTCGATGAGCGCGATGCTCGGTGACGCCTACACCGACGAGCTCGACGGCCACGACACGAGCCTGCTCGCCTCGACCGCGGACTCGCGGGAGCGCATGGCGTTCGGCGCTCGCGCGCTCTCTCGCGCGCTGCGCATCATGGCAGCGCTCCTCGACCCGCAGGAGGTCGTCATCGCCGGTGCCGCCCCGGCGCTCGGCCCGCACTTCCTCGGCACCCTGCGCGACGAGTTCGAGATGTACCCGGCGAAGGGCACGGCCCCGGTCCCGATCCGCTACGGGCGGGTCGAACTCGGCCGGTACCTCGGCCCGGCGCGCTCGGCGCTCGCGCCGATCCTCGGCGATGCGCTGCCGTTGACGGAGCCGCCCGCAGGCCTCGCCCCGGTCGGCGATGAGACGACCTGACCCGAGGTAACGGGCGCGTCAGTCGTCGCGACCGTGCACCGGCCGTGCCGAGGCGGGCGGTACTCCGATCTCGTCGACGGTGTGCCCCGTGCAGGCGATCGCGGTGACCCGGGCCTGCTCGATCCGCGCGACCGTGAACCAGCGCATCGCATCGCGCATGCGGCACCAGCCGATCAGGTGCCACTGCCCGCCGGTCGAGGCGAACACCACCGGTTCGACGTCGCGAGACGTGCTCGTGCCGTCCGCGGAGGTGTAGCGGATGCGGACCACCCGTTGCTCGGTCATCGCCTGCTCGAGCGCCGATCTGACCGCCCGCCTCGGGGCGGGCGGCGCGTCGACCCAGACACGATCCGCCAGTCGTCGAGCTCGGTCCCGGGCGTCGGGATCGAGCACGTCGAGGATCTTCTGCATTCCGGCGGAGGCCAGGTCGGAGTACGGAGCATCGGGGGCGGCGGACACCGCCGCCAGGAGCGCGACCGCCTGGGCGGGGCTCAGGCTGACCGGTCGAAGCGAGGCCATCTCAGTCAGCCCGTAGCCGCCACCGGGGCCAGGGCGGGACCACAGCGGGGCGCCGCCGCGTTCGAGCGACGCCAGGTCGCGCTTGATCGTGCGCACCGAGACGTCGAACTCGGCGGCCATCCGCTCGGCGGTGCACCCGCGAGACCCCTGGCGGCGCAGCATCTCCGAGATCGCATGGAGGCGCTCGGTTCTCTTCACGAGACCATCCTCCCAAATTCGTGTCAGAAATAGTGACATACAGCTGTCCGAGCAGCCCGCGAGACTGGAGACATGACGAGTGATGAGCAGAACCCGACCATCTTCCTGATCCCCGGCCACTGGTTGGGGGCATGGGCCTGGGACGACGTCGCGGAGCACCTGCGCGCAGCCGGACACCGTGCCATCGCGCTGACCCTGCCCGGGCTCGACCCCGAGGACGCGCAGCGATCGTCGAGGACGCTCGACGATCAGGCGGACGCGATCGAACGTGCGCTGGCCGAGGATGCCCCGACCGGAGACCGCTCGGCGGTGATCGTCGCCCACAGCGGCGCCAACGCCCCGGTCAGCATGGTGCTCGACCGGCACCCCGAGTCGGTGCGCCGCGTGATCTGGGTCGACAGCGGCCCGATCGCCTCGGGCAGTGTCTTCGCCCCCGATGCACCCGCGGACCTCGACGAGCTCCCGCTGCCCGATTTCGAGGATCTCGGTGCGCAGGCCAGCCTCGACGGGCTCGGCCCCGACGACCTCGAGCGGTTCCGCCGCAGGGCCGTTCCCGAGCCGGGCCCGGTGCTGCGCCAGGCCGTCGCGCTCACCGACGACGAGCGCCGCGACGTCCCGACCACGCTGGTGTGCTGCTCCATCACGAGCGGCCAGATCCAGGAGCTGGCCGCCGCGGGGCATCCGATGTTCGCGGAGGTGGCCAGCCTGACGCACGCCGATTTCGTGGACCTCCCCACCGGCCACTGGCCCATGTGGAGCCGCCCCGCGGATCTCGCACAGGTGGTCGCCTCGGCAGCCCTCGTACAGTGATGGGATGGACGCCTGCGCCGCCCTCGCCGACTCGATCGCCCGCCTCGCCGAGCGCGGCTACTCCGACCGGCGGTTCCTCAAGGAGCTCGGCCGGATCGCCGGGGTGCGCCGCGGGCCGCTGTGGCTGTTCGATGCGGCGAGGGGCGGCCGCAACAGGCTGCACGGCCGCGGCTTCCGCCGGTCGGTCGACGACGACACCGACGGCCAGGCGCGGCACTTCGCCGGCACGGTGGCCGTCACGGCCCGCATCGGGGGCCGGCTCACGAGATGGCTGACGGTCACCGTGCTCCGTGACGGCCCCGGCACCGCCGACGGCCGGCTGAGCGAGGAGGCCATCGACTTCGCACGCGCGATCCGCTCGGGCGAGCTCGCTCAGGCGGATGCCTCGGGGTGGGTGCGTCGGCGCCTCTGCCACGCCTCGGCGTGACGCCTTCGCGGTCGTCGAGCAGAGATTCCGGCTCGGATGTCACATGGCGCCGCCCGCCGGTGTCTTCATGTGCGACGGGATGATCCGGGGAACCGAATCCCTGGCCGTCGACGATCGCAGGAGGACACGATGACCACCCAGACCCGCATTCCGCCGACCGAGCTCACCGGCCTCTTCGGCGCGGTCGTGAAGGTCGCCGCCAAGCGCATGCTCGGCCAGGTGCCCGACTCGATGGGCGTGCTCGCGCACCACCCCGCTCTCATGCGGGCGTCGATGGGCATCGGCCGCAAGGTCGAGGCGCTCGACGAGTTGGATCGCAACCTCGCGAGCTACGCCGTGATGGCGACGGCGGCGACGATCGGCTGCAGCTGGTGCCTCGACTTCAACTACTACAAGGCGCACAACGAGGGGCTCGACGAGGCGAAGGCCCGTCAGGTGCCGGTCTGGCGCGAGGCATCCGTGTTCACGCCCCTCGAACGCAACGTCATGGAGTACGCCGAGGCGATGAGCCAGACCCCGCCCGCCGTCACCGACGAGCTGTCGGCGGCGCTCCTCGACGAGCTCGGCCCGGCCGCGCTCATCGAGCTCACGGCGAAGGTCGCGTTCATGAACATGAGCTCGCGCATGAACGTCGCACTCGGCATCCATTCGGAGGGCTACGCCGACGCGTGCGAGCTGCCGCCGCTCGCGATGCGTGCGCCGGCGACGTCGTCGGCCTCGGCGACGACGGATGCCGCGACCGAGGTCGTAGGCTCGGCGTCATGACCGACGACCCGTTCGTCACCCACCGGGCCCTGCTCTTCACCGTCGCGTACGAGATGCTCGGCTCGGCGGCCGACGCCGAGGACGTGCTGCAGGAGTCGTGGCTGCGATGGAGCACCGTCGACCGCACGGAGGTGCGCGACGAGCGCGCGTACCTCGTGCGGATCGTCACGCGGCAGGCGCTGAACCAGCTGCGCACCCGGTCGCGCCGGCGCGAGTCGTACGTCGGCGAGTGGCTGCCCGAGCCGCTGCTCACGAGCCCCGACGTGGCCGACGACGTGGAGCTCGCCGAGAGCGTCTCGATCGCCATGCTGACGGTGCTCGAGACGCTCGGACCGACCGAGCGGGCGGTGTTCGTGCTGCGCGAGGTGTTCGACGTGCCGTACGACGAGATCGCCGACGCGGTCGGCAAGACGCCGGCCGCGGTGCGCCAGATCGCCCACCGCGCGAAGGAGCACGTCGCCGCGCGGCGCCCGCGGGTGGCCGTCGAGCGGGCCGAGCAGGAGGCCGTCGTCGCCCGGTTCGTCGCCGCGGTGAACTCGGGCGACCTGCAGGGCCTCATGGACGTGCTCGCGCCCGACGTCGTCTCCGTCGCCGACGGCGGCGGTTTCGTGAAGGGGGCCGCTCGCCGGCCGATCGTGGGTGCCGACAAGATCGCCCGCTACCTGCTCGGCGGGCTCGCGAAGCTCGGCCTGCCGTTCGAGGCGCGGCCGACGTGGGTGAACGGGCATCCGGCGATCCGCGGCGAGGTCGACGGAGCGCTGGCCGGGGCGATCTGCTTCGAGGTCGAGGGCGGGCGCATCACCCGCATCTTCTCGATCGCGAATCCCTACAAGCTCGGTCACCTCGACGAGGAGGCCGAGCTCGCGCGCTAGCCCCACGACGCGCGGGAATGGCGGGGCGGGCGGCCCGGCGCTCTCTACGATGAACGGGTGGACTTCTCCCTCGCCCTGACTCCCGACCTCATCGCCGTCTTCGTCACGCTGTTCGTGCTCGAGATCGTGCTCGGCGTCGACAACGTGATCTTCATCTCGATCCTCGCGTCGAAGCTGCCGAAGGAGCAGCAGGCGAAGGCCCGGAACCTCGGCCTGACGCTCGCGATGGTGATCCGCGTGGTGCTCGTGTTCTTCGCGGGCTGGATCATCACGCTGAAGGAGGACGTCGTCGTCTGGTTCGGCATGGGCTTCTCCGTGAAGGACTTCATCCTCATCGCCGGCGGGCTCTTCCTCGTCTACAAGGCCGTCACCGAGATCCACCACAAGCTCGAGGGCGCCGAGGAGGAGCACGGCGCAGCGCCCAAGCGCATCACCTTCGGCTCGGTGCTCGCGCAGATCCTCGCGCTCGACATCGTGTTCTCGCTCGACTCGGTCATCACCGCTGTCGGCATGACCGAGAACCTCGTCGTGATCGTCACCGTCGTCGTGCTCTCGTTCGCGATCATGCTGTTCGCGGCGCGCTTCATCTTCACCTTCGTGAACCGTCACCCCACGGTGAAGATGCTCGCCCTGTCGTTCCTCCTGCTGATCGGCGTGTTCCTCATCGCCGAGGGCTTCGGCGTGCACATCGACAAGGCCCTCATCTACGCGCCGATGGCCTTCGCGATCCTCGTCGAGGCGTTGAACCTCCTCGCCGCGTCGCGCAAGGCGAAGCGCGAGCAGCGCCGCCGCCAGCCGGTGCAGCTGCGCCCGCAGTACCCCGACGTCGACGAGTCGGTCGCGGTGTCGGCGGCGCTGTCGAAGGGCGAGCCGGGCGCGGGATCGGTGGGCCTCTCGAACCGCCCGGTCGAGGGCGAGCTGGATGCCTCGGAGGAGCGCGCCGGCCTCGGCTGACCCTCAGCCCAGCCGTTCGGCGAGCGCCACGACGATGCCGGCGGGGCCGCGCAGGTAGCAGAGCCGGTAGATGTCCTCGTAGTTCGCGATCTCGCCGAGGAGTTCGGCGCCGTGCCCGCGCAGGCGGGCGACCGTGTCGTCGACGTCGTCGACCGCGAACATCACGCGGTGGAATCCGAGGGTGTTCGGCGGTGGGTTCCGCGGTGACATCTCGGATGCCGCGGGCTCGAGGTACTTCGCGAGCTCGAGCCGGCCGTGGCCGTCGGGGGTGACGAGCACGGCGATCTCGCTGCGGACACCGGCGAGCCCGACGGTCTGGTCGGCCCACGGCCCTTCGATGGGGGCACGGCCCTCGACGGACATGCCGAGTTCGACGAAGAAGGCGACCGCGGCGTCGAGGTCGTCGACGACGATGCCGACGTTGTCCATCCGTTGAATGGTCATGGGCGTGAGCCTACGCCCGGGGTGCGCGGGCGCGGGAGGACGCCGGCTGTTCAGCGGGGCGGAAGCGGCCGCGAAGGAACGGCAGCGCGGGCGCGCGGTAGACGAGCGCTGCGGGATGCCCCGGCGCGAGCGTGAACTCGGCCGCCCCGAAGCGCCACACCCGGTTGAAGAGATAGGCGCCGATGACGGCCGGCTCGTCGGCGCGCACCTGCCAGGTTCCGACGCCCCACTGGCTCGGCTGGCCGCGGCCGTCGATGACGAGCGTCGGCTTGACGCCCCAGTAGATCGCGAACCAGGGCTTGTGCAGCGTCAGCTCGATACGGCGGGTGGCGGGGGCGTCGGTCACCCGGCGAGTCTAGGCGGCCGGCGAGGCTGCGCTCGCCCGGCGGGTCACGACCTGCCTGCAGGCCGGCTCGGCGGAATTCGGGCTGCCGTGCGGGCGGAAACGGCGGGATGATTGAGGTGAAGCACTCGCCACCGAGAGGAGGCGATCCCCATGGCATTCGACACGCACAACGGCACCCGCGGGGCGCATCAGCCGGCCCGCAACCGGTTCGAGCAGTGGGCCAACCAGCGCATGGCCGAGCGGATCCGCCGCAAGGGCGACCGTCGCGGCACGAAGCTGGCGCTCGTCACGACCGGTCGCCGCACCGGCCTCGAGCGGGTGACGCCGGTGCGATGGTTCCCGGCCGGCGGCGGCGCGAGGTACATCGTCGCGTCGGCGAACGGCGCCGCCCAGAACCCCGCGTGGTACTACAACATCGCCGGGCACCCCGACGAGGTGCGCATCGAGTTCGCCGGGCGGCGCATCGACGTCGTCGCCGAGCAGTTGCACGGCGCGGAGCGGGCGGCCGCCTGGGCGCAGATCACGGCGACGGCCAGAGGCTTCCAGCGATACGAGCGGATCACCGACCGCGAGATCCCGGTCATCCTGCTCAGGCCGCGCGAACGCTGAACTGCAATCAACTGATTGCATTTCCTTCGTCAATGTGCAACCCTGAAGTTGCAGATCATTCGATGAAGGACGGGGTGCGACATGCTGCTCGAGCAGAAGGTGGCCGTGATTCACGGCGGCGGCGGATCCATCGGGGGTGCTGCGGCGCGGGTGTTCGCCCGCGAGGGCGCGCGCCTGTTCCTCGCAGGGCGGAGCCGGCCCCGGCTCGAGGCCGCGGCATCCGCGGCCAGGGCGGCGGGCGCCGAGGTCTCGATCGCGGTCGTCGACGCGATGGATCAGGACGCGGTCGACCGGCACGTCGACGAGGTGGCCGAGGCCGCCGGTCGCATCGACATCGCCCTCAACGCGGTCGGATTCGACCACGTGCAGGGGCTGCCCATCGCCGAGACCTCGCTGAGCGACTACCTGCACCCCGTGGTCGGGTACCTGCAGACGAACTTCGTCACCGCGAAAGCCGTGTCCCGGCACATGATCGCGCAGCGGAGCGGCGTGATCCTCACGATCTCGACGCCGGGGGCCAGGCTCACCGGCCGCGGGCTCATCGGCAATGCGGCGCAGTCGGCCGGACTCGAGGGGTTCTCCCGTGCGCTCGCCGGCGAGCTCGGTCCCGACGGGGTGCGGGTCGTCTGCGTGCGCCCCCACGCCATGTCCGACGCGCTCGCGACCTCGTACACGGGCGAGATGTTCGGCCGTATCGCCGAGGCCGGCGGGATCCCGATGGAGGAGTGGCTCGCCGGGCTGGAGGGCATGACGATGCTGGGGAGGCTGCCGACCCTCGACGAGATCGCGGAGTACCTCGCGTTCGCGGCCTCCGACCGTGCGCGGTCGATGACCGGCGCGATCGCGAACCTCTCGGCAGGGGCGCTGGTCGACTGAGCAGCGCGGTGTCGGGCCGCGCCGCGGTCGTCACTCGGGCCGGTTGCCCGCGTCGCCGCCGATCGTGAACGGCGTGGAGACGCCGTCGTACATGAGGTGGGCGATGAGCCCGTCGACCGCGTGCGGCAGCGTGTGGCAGTGGTCGCTCCAGATGCCGGGGTTGTCGGCGACGAACGCGATGTCGTACGACTCGCCGGGGTGCACGTCGAGCGAGTCGACGATCCACGGGCTGCCGGAGGCCGCGACGCCGTCCCGCGAGAGCACGACGACGTGGTGGCCGTGCAGGTGCATGGGGTGCACGTCGCCCGAGTCGTTGCGGAGGCGCATCACCACGACGTCGCCCTCGGTCACGGCGAACATCGGCACGTCGGGGAACATGCGCCCGTTGATGGTCCAGAAGTTGCCGGGCCGGCCGTCGATGATGCCGAAGCGGCGCGCGATGACGTAGTCGTACGAGCGATCGGGCGAGGCCGGGTCGAAGTCGAGCGGCGCGGGCGCGCCGTAGGCGAGGAGGTCGAGGTTCCCGGAAGGTTGGCGCACGGGCGGCGCGGCGGCCTCGGCATTCGAGACGTCGCCGATGAGGATGCTCCGGGCGCCGCCCACGTGCAGGCGCACCGCGCCGCGATCCGGCGCCGTCACCGTGACATCCGCCCGCCCGCCCGCGGGGACGAGCAGCCGCTGCCCGTCGACCGCGCCGGGCCGATGCACCTCGTGCCCGTCGGTCGCGACGACGCGGAACGGGGCGCCCGACCACACCGCGGCGGTGCCCTGGTCCGTGTTGACGACGCGGACCCGCACGGTCGCGTCGGCCGCCGCCGCGATGCGCTCGTCGGCGACGCGACCGTTGAGCGTGTGCTGCCCGCCGTAGACGTGCAGCAGTGCGGTGACGTCGAGCGCGGCATCCGTCGTCGCCTCGGCGGGCTCGATCACGATCGCGCCGAGGAGCCCGCCGAGCACCTGCTCGTGCGAGATCTGGTGCGAGTGGTACCAGTAGGTGCCGGCGTCGAGCGCCTCGAAGCGGTAGACGTGCCGGCCGCCGACCGGCACCGCGTCCTGCGTGATGCCGGCGACGCCGTCGGCCGCGTTCGGCACGTCGATGCCGTGCCAGTGCAGCGTCGCGCCGTCGGCCACCGACTCGTTCACGAACTCGACCTCGACGAGTTCGCCCTGACGGGCGCGGATCTCGGGGCCGGGTGAGGTGCCGTTCACGGTGTAGCCCTCGATCGAGCGACCGCCGGGCACCTCGACGGTACCCTGCCGGGCGACCAGTTCGACGCGCACGTCGGCGGGGCGGTCGGGCGCGGTGAGCGCGGTCACGCTGAGCGCACCGCTGTCGCTCCCGCCGCTGCCGCCGCTGCTGCCGCCGCCGTGACCTGCGTGGCCCTCGCCCGATCCCATGTCCATGACCGAGTACTCGCCGAGCAGCGTCGAGCTCCACGCGAGTGCGCCGGCGCCGAGCGCGGTCGAGACCGCGACGCCGACGACGGCGCACCGCAGGAGATCACGCCGAGACGGCATCGCTCGTCGCCTCCTCATGGCTCGCCGAAGCGGCCTCGGCCGCGGCCCGCCGAGCGCGCCGCACCCGCAGCGCGGCGACCGCACCGGCGGCGACGATCGCGAGGGCGTTCGCGCCGTGGATGATGCCGAGGTACGGGGAGCCGGTGATCGAGAACCCGAGCGTCACCTGCAGCACCACGAGCCCGAGGGTGATCGCGGCCCAGAGCTTCGCCCCACGGACACGGACGAAGAACGACACGACGAGCAGCGCGACCGCGACGAGCGGGACGAGCACGCCGCCCACGACCGCGTGGACCATGAAGCCGGCCTCGCCGACCCCCGCCGCCTGGAAGCTCTCGAGCAGCGCCTTGTCGACGACGCCGCCCTCGGCGACGAGGTTGAGCATGCCGCCGAACGCGAATGCGATCGCGGCGGCCTGAATGACGACGGCGCCCGAAACGGTCCAGGCGAGTCCCGAGTAGAGCTTGCGCATGATGCCTTCTCCTCAGTGCGGCGCCGGTGCGTGGCATCCGCTCGTGTTCACGCTCTTCGATGCCGGGCCGCGCCGGAACGCGGCGGGCCGGATGCCGCATGGCAGCGGGCCGCATGCACAGTGGGGGCCTGCTGCTAAGGGCGGCCGGGGCAGGCCCCCTCCCGCCGAACGAGAGAGAGGAGGACGATGGAAGCGTGGAACGCAGGTGGGTGTGCCTGGCGACGCTCGGCCCGATCGGGGTCGCAGCCTTGGTCTACATCGTCGTCGCGCGCGGCTTCGTCGAGGGCCAGGCCGACCACACGCTCGCGTGGCCCATGCTCGGCGTCCTGCCGATGTTCGTGTTCGGCATCTGGCTGCTCACGGTCTCGGCGTCGCGCACGGCGGTGATGGTCGCGCTCGCCGCGACCGCGATGCTCGTCAGTTCGGCTTACGAGACCCTCATGCTGCAGAACCCCCAGCTCGCGGCCCAGCCGTGGTTCCCACTCTTCAACGCGATCGGGCTGACCGCCGACGGAACCGCGACGGCGGCGTTCCTGATGGTGTTCGCGACGTTCCCCGACGGCGTCGTCGAGCACCGGTGGCAGCGGATCGCGGTCGCGTTCCTCTGGCTGCCCCTGCTCGCCGCGCCGCTGACGCTCCTCACGACACCGCACGTCGTGATGTCCCCGTACATCGGCATCAGCGGTGACGCGATCCCGAATCCGTACGCGGTGCCGTGGCTCGAATGGGCGGCGGCACCGGTGTACTACCTCGTCGTGCAGTCGTGGGTGGCCGTGGCGATCGGGCTCACCGTGCTCGGCACCCGGGCGCTGTTCGGTGCCCCCGAGGTGCGCGCCCGCACGCGGGTCATGGCGCTCGTGGTCGCCGGCGCGATGGTCGCCTTCCTGCTCTGGACGTTCTTCGACAACTGGCTCGTCCAGGTGCTCGTGTACGCCTCGCTCATCGCGATCCCCATCGCCGCGATCCACGGCATCCTCAGCTACGGCGCGTTCGACATCGCACCCGGCGATCGCGGCCGGCTCGTCGCACGGTCGTCGAACCTGCTCATCACGGTCATCTACGCGGCCGCCGTCGCGACGCCCGCGTTGCTGCTCGCTCCGCCGCTGCGCGCCGTGCCGGCGATCCTCATCACCACCCTGTTCGCCGTCGCGCTGCTGCCCGTGCGCACCTGGCTGCAGCGCCGGCTGCACCGCCGGCTCTTCGGCGACCGGGAGCGCCAGCTCGAGATGCTCGGCGAGCTCGGCGCGCGGCTCGAGCAAGCGGTCGAGCCGCGCGAGCTGCTCACGAGACTCGCCGAGGCGGTGCGTGAAGGGCTGGATGCCTCGTGGGTGCGCATCGGGCTCGTGTCGGCCGACGGCCGGCTCGCCCCGATGCCGGGCGGCATCGGTGTCGCGGGTACGAGTACGACTACGAGTGCGAGCGCGGGTGCAGGTGCGGCCGGCGAGGTCGCCGTCGACGTGTGCGATCTCGTGCACGGCGACGAGGTGCTCGGCCGCATCGAGGTCGGGCCGCGGCGGCGCGGCGAGTACAGCGAGGCCGAGCGGATGCTGCTGCGCACCGTCGCGGGTCAGGCCGCGGCGTCCGTGGCGAACGCGCGCCTGACGGTGCAACTGGCCGAGCAGCTCGAGGAGCTGACCGCCTCGCGGGAGCGGCTCATCGCCGTGCAGGACGACGAGCGCCGACGCCTCGAGCGCGACCTGCACGACGGGATCCAGCAGGACGTCGTGGCCCAGATCGCGGGACTCCGGCTGGCCCGCAATCGGTTGCAGCGCGGCGAGCTCACCTCGGCTGAGCTCGAGGAGCTGCAGGAGCAGGCCCGTGCGACGCTCACCGACCTGCGAGAGCTCGCACGCGGCATCCACCCGCCCGTGCTGAGCGACAACGGGCTCGCGGCCGCCGTCGAGTCGGGCGTCGCGCGATTCCCGATCCCGCTCACCGTCGAGGCCGACGAGCGCGTGCGCGGCGAACGATTCTCCGACGACGTCGAGACGACGGCGTACTACGTCGTGCGCGAGGCGCTCGCGAACACCGCCAAGCACGCGAACGCGACGCACGCCTCGGTCGGGCTCGCGCGAGACGACGGGCGGCTGCGCATCGCGATCGCCGATGACGGCTGCGGCATCGATGCCGAGCACGCGGTGGGCGCGGCGGCCGCGCGGGCGTCGGGGCGCGGCGCGAACGGGGTGCCGGTGTCGCACGGGGGCCTCGCGAACATCCGCGACCGCGTCGCCGCGCTCCGCGGCACCATGCGGGTCACCGCGAACGAGCCGTCGGGCACGATCGTCACGGTCGAACTCCCGGTCGACGGCGTCGCCGCGGGCGGATCGGCGTCGGACGGGGTGCGCGTTGGCTGAGCCGGAAGTGCTGCGCGTCGTCATCGCCGAGGACAACTATCTCGTGCGGGAGGGGGTGCGGCGGCTCCTCGAGGACTCGGGCGAGGTCGACGTGGTCGCGTCGGTCGGCAGCGGCATCGAGCTGCTCGACGCGGTGCGCCGGCTCGCACCGCACGCGGTGCTGACCGACATCAGGATGCCGCCGGGGCACCACATGGAGGGCATCGAGGCGGCGCACGCGATCCGCGCCTCGACGGACTCGACCGGGGTCGTGGTGCTCTCGCAGCACGCCGACGAGAGCTACGCGCTCGCGCTGTTCGCCGACGGCTCGGCGGGCCTCGGGTACCTGCTGAAGGACCGGATCGGCGACCTCGAGGATCTCGTGCACGCGCTTCGCGAGGTGTGCGCGGGGGGCTCGGTGATCGACCCGCAGATCGTCGATACTCTGGTGCGCCGCCGCAGCGCGGTCGGTGCGGCGAGTCCGCTCGCGACGCTCTCGCCGCGCGAGCTCGAGGTGCTGCGCGAGATGGCCGCGGGCAAGACGAACGCCGGGATCGAGCAGGCGCTGTTCCTCTCGACCTCGACCGTCGAGAAGCACGTGAACGCGATCTTCACGAAGCTGCGACTGCCCGAGTCGGGCGTCCACCGGCGGGTGGCCGCGGTGCTCGCGTTCCTGCAGAGCGACGGAGGCACCGGGTATCCGGCCCAGGAAGGCTCGACCTGACTTCGCTGCACGCGAACGAGTGCCGCTCGCGCCCGTTCGGCGCGCACAATGGGCAGATGGTCGAGATCTCCGACGACGACTTCGAGCGCATGGTCTCAGCAGAGTTCGACGCGCTGCCCGACGACATGGTGCGCGGTCTCGAGAACGTCGCGATCCTCATCGCGAACCAGCCGCCGGGGGAGCGGCCGCGTCTCTTCGGCCTGTACAGCGGGCGACCGCTGAAGACGCGCGGCGTGTACGGCTACGGCGAGCTGCCCGACCGCATCACCCTGTTCAAGAACAACATGCAGGCGCACAGCGCCGATCTCGACGCCCTCCGCACGCGGGTGCGCATCACGCTCGTGCACGAGATCGGGCACTACTTCGGGCTCGACGACGCCAGGCTGCGCGAGCTCGGCTGGGCGTAGGCGCTCGTCGCCGAGGGCGACGAGCGATCAGGTGGATGCTTCGGCGGCGTCGGTGGCGGCGTGCCGTTGATCGATCTCGGGCTCGAGCAGGTGCCGCTTCGCCGCCTGCAGCGTGTGCGAGTAGCCGACGAGTTCGTGCCCGACGACTTCGATGACGCACGACAGCGACACCAGGCCGATCACCGTCACGAGGGCGGTGAGGTCGCCACCGGGCTCGAGGTCGATCGGCGCTCCCGCGTCGACGACGGCCGCGATGATCACCGCCGCGACGAGCGGCACGAGGTTGCAGATGAACAGCGGCACGTGCGTGAAGTCCATCGAGCGCATCAGCACGCTCCAGATGAGGAAGACGAGCACGACCACGCACGCGACCGGCACCGCGAGCGCGAGGGTGATCTGCAGCAGGCTGAGCTCCTGGTGCTCGACCCCGAGCGCGGCGACGTGCAGCCCGGCGCCGACGGCGGCGATCGCGCCGAACAGCGGCAGGTGCACGTATCGCCAGCCCCACGTGCGTTCGGGCCATCGTTCGAGGATGGTGCGCGACGGATTCAGGTAGTACGCCCACCACAGCCCGGCGGCGATGACGAGTCCGGCTGCGACGATCGCGACCGCCGCGACCGACCACCCCTGCTCGGCGACGAGGGCGCCGACCGCCGCGACCGTTCCCGCGATGACCTCGCCGATCGTGATGAGCGTGAGCAGCCCGAACCGCTCGGCGATGTGGCCGGCATTCCATGGCGCGCGACCGTAGCGGCGTTCGATGACGAGCGGTGCGATGAGCTCGGCGACGGCGAGCACCACGATCGCGACGACGGTCGCTCCGGCGGGGATGCCGGGGACGGTCGTGAGCAGCCAGCCGAGCTGCGCGACCGCGATCACGACGGCGTAGGCGACGGAGGTGCGCCGGTGGGCCGGATCCTCGCGCGCCGCGCGCAACCAGAGCGCGATGAGCGGCACGCGCATGACGATGTAGCCGGCGACGAGCAGCATGTTGTTCGGGCTGGCGCCGTGCGCGGCATCCTCGAAGCTGACGGGCAGGCCGAAGACGAAGATGACGACGCCGACCATCTGCGCGACGACGGACGCCCGAACGAGCGTGTCGTCGTTGTCGTAGGCCGACGAGAACCACGTGAAGTTGAGCCACGCCCACGACACCCCGAAGATCGCGAAGAGGTACGCGCCGATGCCGGGCCCGACCTCGCCGACGAACAGCGCGTGCGCCAGCTCGTCGGCCGCAGCGGCGAACGCGATGACGTACGTCAGGTCGTAGAGCAGCTCGAGCGGGGTGACGGCGCGATGCGGTTCGTCGGGGTTGCGGCCCGACATGGGTCGCAGGCGATGCCTGAGGTCGAGCCGGAGCTGCGCGGTGAGGGTCGGCGTCGTCATGGGGCCATGATGCGCCCGTGTGCGCCGCGCGTCGAGAGCGCGCGTGCTCAGCCGACGGCTTCGAAGAACAGCGCCTGCAGTTCGTCGGGCCAGTCGGCGCCTCGCCGCGTGCGGGCTACACCGATCGTTCTGCCACCGGGGGCCCTCCTCCTCGCCCGGCTGCCGCTATCGCGGCCGGACCGCCCGAACTGGGGCCAGCGCAGAGCGGAGGCAAGGTCGAGAATGACGCTCATGGGGGGCAGCGCATGACGCTGGACGCGATCGAGGGCGGCGCATCGTCGGATGGTCACCTTGTCAAGACGTACATCTACCTGCGCGTCTCACTCATCGCCGCGGTGCTGCTGGTCTTCGCCGCCCTCGTGTTCGAGACGTTCGGCACGGGGGACCTGCTCAACTCGATCAGCGCCTACTACTACACGCCGGTCAGGAGCGTCTTCGTCGGCGCCCTCGTCGGAATGGGGTTCGCGCTCATCGCCCTGGTCGGCCGGCCCGGGCCCGAGGATGCGGCGCTGAACCTCGCGGGCATGCTCGCGCCAGTCGTCGCGTTCGTGCCGACGCCGGTGCCCGCGCCCTGCCCGATCGAGGGGGAGCGGTGCATCCCCGAGGCGTACTTGCCGGGTGTCGTGAACAACATGTCGGCGCTCTTCACCGTCGGCTTCATCGCCCTGGCCTTCACCGCGTTCTCCATCCGCAAACTGCAGCGCGGCGACCGCTGGTCGCTCGGAGGGTTCTTCGTCGCCGTGGTCGTCTGGGTCGGCGCACTCGTATGGTTCGGTTTCACCGACGATTGGGCGCTGCGCGAGTCGTTCCTGTCATTCGCGCACTACGGCTCGGCCGTGCCGATGTTCGTGCTCATCATCGTCGTCGTGTTCATCAACGGCTTCAGCTCTGAGACGCCGCTCGTCACGATCCGCGACCGCGAGGTGACGTACCGGCCGTTCTACAAGGCGATCGCCGTGGTGATGGCGGCGACGGTGCTGATCGGCCTCGTGGCATGGTTCATGACGCGAACCGAGGAGCGCCCGCCGCCCGTCATCTTCTGGGTCGAGGCCACCGTGCTGCTGTTCTTCGGCGTCTTCTGGGGACTGCAGACGTGGGAGCTCCGGAGGTTCGGACCGCCGCCGCCGTCGTCCGATGCGGCGAAGCAGGCGGCCGCGGCGCAGGCGGCCGTATGACACCGGGGGCTGGGGCGGAGAACCTCTGGACCTGGGCCGGGCCGAACAGCGTTCGGGCCGCCACCGCCCACTTCAGGCTGCCGACCGCGCAGCCGACGATCCGCCCCGCACTCTGAGCCGACTCAGCTCGTCGGCGCCTGCCCGATGCCCAGCCAGCCGTCGGGCCCCTCGCGGTGCGGCTGCGAGGCGGGCGCGCCCGAGGCATCCTGCTTCATCGCCTGCAACTGCCGCTCGACCTCGGCATTCGCCGAGAGCACCGCGAGCTGCCGATCGATGTCGGCGTCGGGTGCGGCGGTGAGGTCCTTGAGGGCTCCGCTGGCGAGCAGTTCGTCGGTCGCGGCGGCGCGCGCCTGCATCTGCGCGACCCGGTCCTTCGCGCGGTCGAGGCTGGCGCCGACGTCGTCGATGCTCGAGCCGATGCCGGCGACGGCCTCGTTCGCCTTCACCTGCGCTTCGGACGCGGTGTAGGTCGCCTTGATCGTCTCCTTCTCGACGCGGAACGCGGCGACCTGCTCGGAGAGCTGCCGCTCGCGCTGCTGCAACTGCGCCGTCTGCTGCTGCATCGTCTGATACTGGTCCTGCAGCTTGGAGACCTGGGACTCGAGCAGCGCGCGGCGCTCGAGGGCCGCGCGGGCGAGATCCTCACGGCCCTGCGCCATCGCCTCGCGGGCCTGTTCGCCGAGCCGCTGGTACCGGGTGCCCATCTCCTGCCCCTGCAGGTCGACGCGCTTCTTCGCCGTCGCCATGTCGGCGACGGCCTGGCGAACCTGCTGGAGCAGTTTCACCTGCTGCTCGTAACTGTCATCGAGGGTCTCGCGCGGGTCCTCCATCTTGTCGAGGGCCTTCTTCGTCTTGCTGCGGAAGATGGTGCGCATGCGCGCGGTGTTGTCGCTCACGGTCGGGTCTCCTTCAGATTCGACATCGGATGCGTGTGGTGCGCGAACTCGTCGCGGCGATTGAGACGCTGCAGTTCGTGGACGCCGGCGGCGAGGGCGGCGACCTCGCGCTCCATCTCGGAGTGCAGCGTGCCGAGCGTGTCGTCGGTGGAACCGGCGAGACCCGACGCGACCGCCGCACGTAGGCGACGCACGAGCGCCGACACCTGCGCGACGCGATCGGCGGCCCGCGGCAGCTCGGCGGCGAGGGTCGGCCCATCGGTCTCGCTCTCGAGCAGTCGAAGCTGCAGGTCGAGCGCGTCGCCCTCGGTCTGGATGCGCGCGAAGAGCCGCGGCAGTTCGCCATGCGCGCCGCCGCTCTGGGCGGCGAGCTCGATGGCGGCCCGACCGCTGTCGAGGGTCTCTGCGAGGGTCACCCGCAGGCCGAGCACCTTTCGGCGCGGCCCCCTGCTGAGGCCCGCCCGCGTGCGCAGCGCGGTCGCGGTGACCGTGCGGTTGCGGCGGATGCGCCGGATGATCGCGCGGGCGACGAGCACGAACACCGTGATCGACACGGCGATGAACACGAAGAACGCGATGACTATGCCGAGCAGGATCTCCACGGACGCCACCTCCTTGAGACGCGATATAACGCAATCTACGCTTGCTCTCGCCGAAGCCCTAGCGCTCTCTGCGAATTCGGAGCGAGGCCGTCGCGCCACCGCCTTAGGCTGGGGCGCGTGAGGATCGCCGCAGCCGCCGTCAGGACCTCGAGAGCAGTCGCCGCCGTCGGACTCGTGGGCGTCGGGGCGCTGCACGCCGCGTGGGCGAGCGGATCGAGCTGGCCGGCCCGCAGCAGGCGTGAACTCGCCGACGCGGTCGTGGGCTCTGATGCCGCGCCGGCGCCGCTGGCGACGGCCGCAGTGGCGGTCGCCGCGACGGCGGGCGGCATCGTCGCCGGTGGCGCGCTCGGCGATCGCCCGATCGCCGTCGTCGGTCGTCGGGCTGCCGGGCTCGCCCTGATCGCGCGGGCCGTGGTCGGCGGCCCGGTCGCCTGCCGTCTGCTCGGCCTGCCCGAGCCGAGCGACCGGTTCCGCAAGCTCGACGCGCGGTGGTACCGACCGCTCTGCGCCGTGCTCGGGGTAGCGGCGCTCCTCGGGGCGCGCCGAGCCCGACCCTGAGTCCGCCGCCAATAGCGCTCGTGGCGGCATCCGCCCAGTCTGACAGGGCGCGGCGATGACCGCTTCGTAGACTCGCAGCATGGGTGACGTCATCGACCGTGCATCGCGGCGACTCGCCAGGCGGACGCTCGCGGTCGGCGTGGCGGTGCTCGCGGGCGTCGCGCTGGCTGCGTGCTCCTCGCCCGCGAGCACGGGGTCCGAGGGGGCCACGAACCCGGCAGCGTCATTCCCCTCGACTGACCCGACCGAGCCCGGCCGGCAGCAGGCGACGAGCTTCGCCGTCGTCGGCGACTCCATCACCGACGCGAACAGCCCCGACCTCGCTGGCGGCGACCTCGGCACCGAATCGTGGGCGAGGTACGTCGCCGAAGCGGGCGTCGGGTTCGCCGGCGGCTGGGCCGAGTGGGGTGCGCAGACCTCGTTCATGGCCGACTCGGTCACCGCGTACGACGCCGACGTGCTCGTCGTGCTCGCCGGCACGAACGACCTCGGGTTCGGCGTCCCGTTCGACGAGTCGGCGGCGCATCTCGACCGCATCGTGGCGACGGTCGGCATCGACGACGTGGTGATCTCGTCGATCCCGCCGACGGGCGCGTTCCCCGAGGCGTCCGCGCAGTACAACGAGCAGCTCGAGGCGCTCGCCGACGATCGCGGCTGGCGGTTCGTGGATGCCTCGGCCGGCCTCCGCAACACGGATGGCGGGTTCGCCGACGGGATGTCGTACGACGGGATCCACCCGTCGGAGCAGGGCGCGCGTGTGCTCGGCGCGGCGATCGCCGCGGAGCTGCTCGCGGGGTGAGCCGAGTCAGGCGCTGCCGTCGCGCGGCTTCGCGCCGTCGACGAGCAGGCGGATGCCGAGCCGCGCCGCCATGAGCACGACGATCAGCAGGGTGACGGAGAAGAACCCGCCGAGCTGCACGGCGTCGCCGAACAGGAGGTCGGTGAGCCAGAGGATGACGAACTTGCTGCCCGCGCCGAGCACCAGCAGCAGGGCGGCGTTCAGCGTCTTGCGGGCGCGCGTCCGTGATGCGCGCACCCGATCGAGGATGCGTTGCTTGAAGACCGCGATGACCTCGAGCGCGAGCTTGAACAGCACGGCCGTCAGCAGCGAGACGACGAACGACTCGGTGATGATGGTCGGGAAGAACTGGGTGAACACCCCGAGCACGACGAGGTAGACGAAGACGTCGACGATGTCGACGGCGCGAAGACGCACGGGTCGCTCCTCGGTGGGCGGTGTCCGATGCGCCGGGCTCGGTGGCAACGGTGTTCGCAGGTTACACCCGGGGTGTTCGACGGCGGGTCAGCTCCCGCCGAACATCGCCGTGGCGACCATCCCGAGCCAGTACGTCCCGGCAGCGAGCATGAGCGCTGCGGCAGCGGCGATGCCGACCTTCTGCACAGCGGTGGTGCGCGTGCGAAGACGGCGGCCGGATGCTCCGACCACCTGCCGCTCCTCCGTCGCCCGGTTCGCGGTGACCTGCGCTCGCCGGAACGGGTCGTCGAGTTCCTCGTCGGTGCGGCGCTCGTCGCGGTAGCGGCCGGTCTGGCGCTCGAACTTCTCGTGGAGGTATCGCACCAGTCCGGGCAGTTCGTCGAGCTGCCCGGGCTTCGCGAACGCGCGCGCCGGGGCGTAGATCAGCACCCGGTCGTCGACGAGTTCGAGGTCGCAGCCGGCGGCCGAGTCCATGAGTCGGCGCAGGAGGTCGGGGGTGAACACGTAGAGCGCGTCGCGCTCGTACCCCGCCGGGCAGTAGAGCGTGAAGACGTCCTGGAAGTCGCCCTCCACCGCGAGGCGCTGGGACTCCTTCAGCGCGATGCCCGAGTTCCGCAGCACGCCCCCGCTCGAGCTGAGCAGCACCATGTTCGGGACGGGCCGCGGCAGCGGGATCACCACGAGCTTCAGGCCGCGCACCCGTCGGCGCCGCGCGGCGACTCTGGCGAAGACGAAGGGCGCGTCAGCATCGAGCGCGTCCACGACGCCCTCCATGACCACGTTCTTCGAGCTTCGGAAGAGCAGCCCCGAGACCGGGAGGTTGACCACCCGGTCTCGGAAGGGGTAGCCCCGCTCATCGCAGAATGCCTGCGCCGGTTCGTGCTGCGCCGTGCGCGAGCGGGGAGCGCCCACTACGCCTTGCCGCCGAGGCCTCGGATGACGGCGATCAGCTTCTCGTTGTCCTCGTGCTGGATCTCCTTGGCCTGCTCATCGCCGAGCCCGCGCTCGAGCGAGTGCTCGTACGACACCATCACCTTGTACTTGTTGCCGTTCACGACGAGCGTCGGGATCGAGCTCATCGAGTAGGTGAACCCCTTCTTGAGCTGCACTGCCGAGACGGGCGCGCTGTCGATCAGGTCGCCGTTCTCGCGCAGGAGGCCGAGGTGCCCGTCGGAGATCACCAGGCGGCCGCGCTTGGTGTGGGTCTTCATGCCCGACGCGATCGTCGCCCAGGGGCCGGTGTCGAAGTCCGGTTCGGTGGCGTTCGAGGTTTCCGACATCGTTGTTGAGCTCTCTTCTGTTGGATCGCCCGAGCGAGACGGAGGGACTTCCGCTCATCTGCGCGCGAAGTCTCGAACATATCGGGGTATCGGCATATGTCGGGGAAACTCGCCAGAAGAAGTTCGGTGGACTTTGGATGTCACGGTCGAAGCCCCGCCTCTAGACTGCGCGGCATGCGAATCGTCGTTTCGGGCACTCATGCAAGCGGCAAGACCACGCTCATCGACGACTTCCTCGACCTGCACCCCGAGTACGAACGGTGGGGCGACCCGTTCGAGTTCGTCGATTCCGCGCTCGACGAGCCCGATGCCTCGAGCTTCTTCGAGCAGCTCGTCGCGAGTGCGAAGCGCCTGCTCGCCGGCGGATCCGATCAGGACGTCGTCGTGGAGCGTGGGCCCCTGGACTTCCTCGCGTACCTCGCCGCGCTCGAGAACATGGGGCGCGGTGGTCGTTCGGCGGCGCTCTTCGAACAGGGGGTCGAGTTGACTTCGCGAGCCATGAACGAGGTCGACCTGCTCGTCATCCTGCCGCTGCACCATCGCGACGGCATCAGTGTCGGCGACGACGAAGACCTCGAACTGCGGAGCGCCATGAACGAGTCACTGCTCGAATTGAGCGACGACTCGGATCTGGTGGGCGACCGCGCTCGCGTGATCGAGGTCGTCGGCGATCGAGCGACCCGGCTCGCCGCGCTGAACGGGGCGCTCGCCGCGTTCGGGTGACGGACCGAACCCGCTCTGCTTCACTCGCTCGATCGTCGTTCCGCCGTGGTGGGCGTTCACCCGGTCGCGGTCGCGTACCTGCGAGCGAGCGCCTGGATCGCCTCGGTGAGCTCGGCCGGGCCGTCGACGGTGAAGTCCTCGTCGAGCAGGGCGAGGTACACGGCGACCGTCATGGGGTGGTCCGCTCCAGTGACGAGTACGCAGCGCTCGTCGTCGATCGCCTCGACGAGGCCGACCGAGGGGTCGATCTTCTCGGCGACGACGCTCGCCGGCGCATGCACGACGACGCGGGCCCGGAACCGCCATCCCGCGGAGGCGACGCCGCGCAGCACGTAGCCCGCGACGTCGTCGGCCGGGAGACCGCGGGGGGTGAATCCCCGACGGGTCGGCTGGCGCAACGACATGCGGTCGACGCGGAAGCTGCGCCAGTCGTCGCGCTCGAGGTCGAACGCGACGAGGTACCAGCGGCGGCCCCAGCTCACGAGCCGGTACGGCTCCACTCGCCTCAGCGACGCCTCGCCCTGGAACGGGGTGTACTCGAACCGCAGCCATTCGGTGCGCTGCACGGCCCGGGCGATCGCCGCGAGCACCGGTGCCTCGACGCTCGGCCCGGTATCGCGGGTCTGCCGGGCGGTCGCCGCGGACATCGCGCTCACCTGTTCGGCCAGTTCGTGCGGAAGCACGTGCTCGAGCTTGGCGAGGGCCCGCGCCGCACTCGCCTCGATGCCGTCGACGGCGTTCGAGGTGACCTGGTGCAGGGCGATGGCGACGGCGATGCCCTCGTCGTCGTCGAGCATCAACGGGGGCAGATCGGTGGCGCGGTCGAGGCGGTAGCCGCCCGCCCTCCCGCTGGTGGCATCGATGACGTAGCCGAGTTCGCGGAGACGCCCGATGTCCGAGCGGATCGTGCGGGTCGAGACCTCCAGTCGATCGGCGAGCTGGGTCGCCGACCAGTCGGGACGCAGGCGCAGCAGGGCCAGTACCTGCAGCACGCGCGTCGCGGTCTGGTTCACGGGATGCCTCGTTTCGCGGAAGCTAACCTTCCGCATTCATTTCTACCGTAGGGGCATGACGAACAGCGAGCCGACCACCGGCATCCAGCAGGCCACCCTCCCGATCATCGAGTCGAGCGACGAGCGCATCGTTCCGTTCACCCTCTCGATCCCCGCCGCCGATCTCGACGACCTCCTCGACCGCCTCGCTCGCACGAGGTACACCACCGAGGTTCCGGGCGGCGACCCCGCCTACGGGGCGAGCCTCACGAAGGTGCGGGCGATGGCGGAGTACTGGCGCGACGAGTTCGACTGGCGTGCGGTCGAGGCGCGACTGGCCGGCTTCCCGCACTTCATGACGACGATCGACGGTCAGCCGATCCACTTCCTGCACGTGCGCTCGGCCGAGCCGAACGCGTTCCCCATCGTGCTCACGCACGGCTGGCCGGGGTCGTTCGCCGAGTTCGCCGACATGATCGGGCCGCTCGTCGACCCGGTCGCCCACGGCGGGCGAGCCGAGGACGCCTTCCACGTGGTGGTGCCGAGCTTCCCCGGCTACGCGTTCAGCGGGCCGGTCACCGAGGCGGGATGGGGGTCGGCGCGGGTCGCGGCGGCGTGGGACACGCTGATGAAGCGCCTGGGCTACGAGCGCTACGGCGCGCACGGCGGCGACGGCGGGTCGTTCGTCGGACGCGAGCTCGGAATCCTCGCCCCCGACGGGCTCGTCGGGACGCACGTGCTGCAGCTGTTCTCCTTCCCGAGCGGCGATCCCGCCGAGTTCGAGCAGCTCGGCCCGAAGGACTTCGAGGCCCTCGAGATCCTGAAGAACTTCGGTGAGATCTCGGCGTTCGCCGCGCTGCAGTCGACGAGACCGCAGACGCTCGCGCACGCGCTCGCCGATTCCCCCGTCGGGCAGCTCGCCTGGAACGAGTTGATGGCGACGTTCGACCGGCCGACCGAGCTGACCCGCGACCAGATCCTCACCCACGTGTCGCTGTACTGGTTCACGAACACCGCCGGTTCAGCGGCGCGGCAGTACAAGGAGGACGCGCGGTTCAACGCGGGCGAGGGCATCGCGGCCCGCATCAACCACGCGCCGACGGGCGTGTCGATCTTCAAGAACGACTTCCGCTCGATCCGTGTGTTCGCGGAGCGCGACAACGACCGGATCGTGTTCTGGAAGGAGCACGAGGTCGGCGGCCACTTCGCTGCGATGGAGGTGCCCGACGTGCTGGTCGGCGACCTGCGCGAGTTCTTCCGCCCCCTCCGCTGAGCAGCTGAACCGAGACGGCCGCACCCTTCGGGGTGCGGCCGCCTCGTCGGTCGCTCACGCCCATGGGAGTCGCGTCGATACCGGCTCAGGGGCAGGCAGCGAGCCGGGCACGATGCGCCTGACGGCCTGCGGTGTCGCGCCGATCCGGATCACCGACACGTGACTCCCGACGCGGACGGCGGCGAACGAGCTCTCGAACGGGACCTCGTCGGGAATCGGGATCTCGTGCTCGCCGGCACCGAGTTCGCCCTCGAAAGCGGTCATCGAGTGGCCCACCGGCTCCGGCGGCACGAACACTCCCCAGATTCCCTCGACCATGACGGGCGCAACGTCGTCGAGCGTCAGGTGGAGCACGCGCGACGCGGCGTCGTATCCGACGTCCGGGGTGGCGTCGCTGAAGAACTCCTCGACCTGGGCGACCAGCAGCGGGGCGACGCCGCCGAGGCCCGGCATGAAGGTGACCCGGGGATTGAGGTCGCGAATCTCCACCTGGAGTTGCTCCTTCTTCTCCGGGGGAACCATTCCGCCGAAGATCACGAGGTCGACGTCGCGAAGGTCGTAGTCGTCGAGCAGCCGATCGAACCGGTTGCTCGCATTCGCGCCGTATCCGCGCTCACGCAGCATCGCCACGGTGTCGACCAGCACCGGCGCGCTGCGTCCGACGATGAGTACTCGGTGGGTACGTGTTGACATCTCTCACTCCTTGTTGGTGAATCCAATGTTGGCGCGCCCAACGTAACAGACTGTTGGCCTCACCAACAAGGGCAGTACAATCCGGGTATGCGCGAGACTTCCCCCGGCCGCACGCCGAATCGCCTCAAGGACCGGCCCACGTGGCTGCTCGGACGGGCCGCCGCGAGAGCGTCGGCATTGCTGGCGAGCGGGTTCGAGGCGGGCGGTGATGGCATGCGCGGCTATCACTACCGACTGCTTGCCGCCCTCGACGAGTTCGGGCCGGCCAGTCAGGCCGACCTCGGGCGTGACACCGGCATCGACCGCAGCGACGTGACGGTGGCGCTCACGCAGATGGAGGACCGCGGACTCGTGCTTCGCGAGGTCGACCCCGGGAACAGGCGGCGCAACATCGTGTCGATCACGGCGGCCGGAGTGGCGAGGCTGGGCGAACTCGACGAGGTGCTCGACGGCATCCAGGAGGTACTGCTCGCGCCGCTGTCGCCGGCACAGCGCGCGCAGTTCGCGAAGATCATGGGCCGGCTCGGCGACGTCGACCAAGCTGATTCCGATCCTGATCAGCGGGGCGGCGAGGCGCATCGCGACCGTGTGCGACCTGAGTGACGCGCCCTAGCGTCGAACGGTGCGAGCGAGCGATTCGGTCGCTTCGGCCTCGGCGAACTCGACCACGAGCGTGAGTCGGCCCGCCGGCGTCCACGCGCCGACGGCGACGCCCCCGCGACCCAAGGGGGTGAGGCTCTCGATCTCGCCGTCGTCGCCGAACGCGATCGGGAGCTCGACTCGTTCCGGCGAACCCAGGTCGCCGGTTGCGACGATCAGCGAGTCCTCGGTGGCGTAGAAGGCGACCCGGTCGTCGTCGATCCAGCATCCCGCGAGCCCGAAGCCGTATTCGGCGTCGACCTCGTCGGCCTCGACGCGGGAAAGCGCGTCGAGCCCGGGCCAGGTCAGGGCGCGAACGGTCTCGAGCGCGCTCGGGTCATCCACGACGAGCAGCCGGTCGCCCGAGGGGCTGAAGCCGGCGATCACCGGATCGTCGCCCTCGAGGATCGCGGTCAGTCGGAGGCGGGACTCCTCGACGTCGACGCGATAGACCAGGGTTCCGTCCTGTCCGAGCGCCATCTCGAGAACGGCCGTGCCGTCGTTCGGATGAGGGTAGAGCGCGGCGCGAGCATCGTCGACCTGCGCCGTCTGCTCGTCGAGCACCGCACCGGTCGCCCGATCGAGCAGCAGGACGCGATGGACCTCGTTCTCGGGAGCGGTGATCACCAGCAGGCCGTTCACGATCGCCGCCGCGTCGGCAGGCAGCTCGAGCAGATCGACCTCGTCGTCCTCGACGATGGTCACGCCGCCCGCAGCGGCGATGACCACGAGGTCGAGCCCCGATGCCGCGAGCACCCGGGCATCGCCCGCCAACGACAGCTTGCGATGCGCGACCTCGGCCAGCCGGTCGTCGAGCAGGCGCACCGCGCCGTCCCGCCATGCCGCGAACGTCCGACGCCCGTCGACCTCTCCCGCGAAGACGAGGCCGGGAATCGGGTCCAGGATGTCGATCACTTCAGCGGAGGGCAGCATCCGCTCACTGTATCGAGGCTGGGCGGCGGGCGACCGCCTCAGGTGCTCGACGCCCCCTGTGGCTGCGGAGATACGACGGCGGGCACTCCCGGTCGCCGCACCGGCGCGTTCGCGATGAACACTCCGGCGACGAGCACGGCTCCGCCGATCGTCTCCCAGAGGTTCGGGACCTGCCCGAGCAGCAGTGCCGCCGACGCCATCGCCACCACCGGTGCGAGCAGCACCCACGGCACCACCGCCGCCGGGCGATTGCGCGCGAGCAGCGCGTTGAAGATCGCGTAGCCGACGAGGGTGCAGAGCCCCGCCGTGTAGAGGGTCGAGACGAGCGGCCGCCAGCCGAACGCCGCGATGCCCGCGGCGATCGCGTCGGGGCCCTCGATGAGCGCCGACAGCCCGAGCGCCGGCAGTGGAACGACGAGCGACGACCACACCGTGAGCGACAGTGCACCGAAGCGTCTCACGGGCGCGACCGGACCGGCCTTGCGCGAGATGACGTTGCCGATCGCCCACGAGAGCGCCGCCAGCAGGCACAGGGCTACCGCGAGTGCCGGGGCGTCGCCGCTGCGGCCCAACGCGACCACCCCGAGCCCGACGGTGCCGACGAGCACGCCGATCGTCTGCATCCGCGAGGGGCGCTCGCGCAGCGCGAGCGCCGCCACCACGATCGTCAGCACCACCTGCGCCTGCAGCAACAGGGCGGCGACGCCCGGCTGCAGGCCGAGCGCGATCGAGGTGTAGAGCAGGGCGAACTGGCCGAGGCTCATGAAGAGCCCGACGCCGACGACGGTCTTCCAGCTCGCGAGCGGGCGCGGCACGACGATCACGGCGAGGGCGACGACGGCGAAGCGCACGGCGACGAAGAACAGCGGCGGAATGCCGTCCATGCCCCAGTCGATCACGACGAAGTTGAAGCCCCACAGCGTCGCAACCATGGCGGCCAGCAGCATGTCGCGTCTCGTCATGCTTCGAGTCTCGCCCGTGGCATCCGTAAGCACCAGCGATCATTTCTGCGGGGGATTCGGTAGCATCCGTACATGATCGATCTCGAAGCCGTCGTCGCCCTGCGCGCCGTGGCCACCAAGGGAAGCGTCGCCGCGGCGGCCGACGCGCTCGGCTTCACGCCTTCGGCGGTGTCGCAGCAGATCAAGCGCCTCGAACGCGGTACCCGGGTCGCGCTGCTCGAACGAGCCGGCCGCGGCGTCGTGCTGACCGACGCGGGGAGGCACCTCGTCACCTCGTCGGCGACGGTGCTCGCCGACCTCGAACGTCTCGAGGCCGACCTGCACCTCGCGGGCGGCGCACCTGGTGAGGGTGCCGCGGCGGGCCGCCCGGTCACGGGCGAGGTACGGATCGGGGCGTTCTCGACGGCGGTGCGCGGCATCCTGGTCGAGGTGCTGCCGCGCCTGCGGGCCGAGCATCCCGAACTCCGCGTTCCCATGCGCGAGAGCGAGCCGTGGGAGACGATCGCGCTCGTGGCATCCGGTCAGCGCGACCTCGGCATCGTGCACCGCTGGGGCGGCGTGGCGCTCGCGATGCCCGACCACCTCATCGAGACGCCCCTGTTCACGGATGTCGCGGACGTGATCCTGCGGCGCGACCACCCGCTGGCGCTTGCCGGCATCGCCGAACTGACCCCGGCCGATCTCGCCGAGGAGGAGTGGATCGCGACGTTCGACTCGACGATCTGCCGTCAGTGGCTGCGGCGCCTGTTCGATGGGGTCGCGAACGCGCCGCGCATCGTGCACGAGTCGATGGAGTTCGAGAACCACCTCGAACTCGTGCGCGCCGGGCTCGGGGTCGCGCTCGTGCCGCGGATGGGGCGGCCCGAACTGCACGCCGATCTCGTGGCGATTCCGACGGTGCGGCCGGCGTCGACGCGCGACATCTCGGCGGTGCACCGACGCAGCCAGGCCGACTCGCCCGCGCTGCAGGCGGTGCTCGACGCGGTGCTGGCGACCGTGGTGGGCCGCGCAGGCGTTTCAGTAGAGTGAGGCTCAGCCCGAGCCTGATCGAATGGGGACGTCATGCCGAGCACCATCCGCACCGCTCTTCTGACCCTGGCCCTCAGTGCGCTCGTCGTGGGTGCCGCCGGCTGCTCGAGCCCTTCGACCGACGTCTCGTCGTCCGAGACGGCGACGGCCGAGGCATCCGATGGCGGTCTCGTCATCGTCGAGGACGGTCTCGGCGCTGAGCTCGGCGAGGAGCTCGCGGCCGCCGCGACCGAGGCGTTCGCCGGCATCAGCGCCCCCGGCGCCGTCATCGGGGTGCGAACGCCCGAGGGCACGTGGGCCGCGACGATCGGCTACGAAGACTGGGACGAGACGGTGCCGATGAGCGCCGACGTCAATCATCGCGTCGGCAGCGTGACCAAGACGTTCACCGTGTCGGCGCTCATCCAGCTGGCCGAGCAGGGCGAGCTGTCGCTCGACGACCCCATCGAGCAGTACGTGCCGGGCATGCCGAACGGCGACGCGACGCTGTACGAGCTCGCGGCCATGCGCAGCGGCATTCCGTCGTACACGTTCGACCCGGAGTTCGAGAAGAAGCTGTTCGGTGACCCGAACTACGTCTGGACCCCCGAGGCGCTCGTCGACCTCGTGCGGGGCGAGCAGCCGATGTTCGCGCCGGGCACGATGACCTTCTACTCGAACACCAACACGGTGCTGCTCGGCATGGTCATCGAGCAGGTCACGGGCGAGCCGATCGACGTGGTGCTGCAGAAGCAGATCTTCGAGCCGCTGGGGCTCGACCGCACGATCTTCCCGACGGATGCCTCGTTCCCCGAGCCGCACGCCCACGGGTACACGCTCCAGGGCGTCGACGACGGCGTGCCCGTCGAGACCACCGACTGGAACCCGTCATGGGGGTGGACGGCGGGTGCCGTCATCTCCGACCTCGACGACCTGCTCACCTGGAGCGAGGCGCTCGCGACCGGTGACGGGCTGCTCGCACCCGAGTGGCAGGAGCAGCGCATCGACTCGTTCGACTTCGATCTGCCCGTGTACGTCGACGAGACCACCACGGCGCCGCAGTCCCCGGCCCGCGCCTACGGCCTCGGGCTCGGCCTGGCGCTCGGCTGGTACGGCCACGACGGCACGATGCCCGGCTTCAACACCGTGCTGCAGCATCACCTCGAGTCGGGCACCACGCTCATCGTCATGGCGAACAGCGACATCAAGTCGGGGGAGTGCCCCGCGACGACGGGCACGGTTGCCGGGGGTCGTACGACGGGTGCGTGCGCCGACCCGGCCGTGTTCATCGGCAACGCGCTCGCCGAGGTCGTCGGACACCCGATCGTCGAGCAGTGAGGCGGAGCGTCAGCGGCTGACCTCGCAGCCGCTCACCCCCACGGCGTGGTGCAGGGTTCGCTCCACGGCATCAGCATCGGCTGGAGCAGGGGGTTCAACGCCGCCGAGACCTCCTGGATCGCGTCGCCCGTGCCGCCGTCGCCGTTGCCGAGCATCGCGACCACCGCGCCGGTCGACGGGTAGTAGGTGACGATCGAGCCGTACCCGGGTTCGGCGCCGGCGTGCGAGACGCTCAGCACGCAGTCGGTCGCGGCGTCGAACACGACCCCCGTGCCGAGGCCGTACGCCGACCCGGTCTCCTCCGAGATGATCGCGCGATCGGCGTACCGCGCGAGCTGCAGCTCGGGAGTCACGCCCGCACCGTCGCCGAGGGCCTCGCCCCAGCGGTGGAGGTCGTCGAGGGTCGACACCATGGCCCCGCCCGCCCAGCTCTCGCCGTTCGACCAGTCGACGGTGTCGGCCGGGTCCCCGAGGTCGGGGCAGAAGGCGGAGTAGCCGTGCGTCAGCGGGGCCGTGACCTTGCCGTCGGGGGCGAAGCGGCTGCGCTCCATGCCGAACGGTTCGGTGATGCGGTCGTGGATGAGGGTTGCGAGGTCTTCGCCGGTGACCTGCTCGAGGATGCCTCCGAGGAGGAAGTAGTTCGTATTCGCGTACTCGAACCCCTCACCCGGCGCGAAGTCGGCACGCGGGGTCGCCGCGCTGACGGCGATGAGTTCGTCGGGGGTCGGCACGGCGTACGGGGCGGCGCAGATGCGGTCGACCTGCGCGCGGCCGGCTTCGCCGGTGCCGCTCGAGTGGTTCAGCAGCATCCGCACCGTGATGTTCGACGCCTCGGGGAAGTCTGGGTACCAGCGGTCGAGGGTGTCGTCGAGGCTCACGTCGAACTCGGGTTCGCCGATCACCTGCAGCATGACCGTGCCGACGATCGTCTTGGTGATGCTGCCGATCTTCTGCTGGTTGCCGCGGCTCATCGGCTCGCCGGTCTCGACGTCGGCCACGCCCCGCGCGGCCACCCACTCGTCTTCGCCAGGCATCCACAGCCCGACGATGACTCCCGGCATCCCGGATGCCGCGAATCCCTCGTCGAGCGCCGTGTCGAGCTGCGCACGCAGCGCGTCGTTCAGCGATGACTCGTTCAGCGCAGCGGCGGGCGGCTGACTGGGCGGCGGGTCGTGCGACGCCGTGGCGAAGCATCCGCTGAGTGCGAGGGCGGCGACGCTCATGATGGCTGCGGCCGCCCATTTCGAGCTCCGCACGCTCATCGGGTGCTTCCATCCGTGGTGTCAGGCGAAGTTGCGTTGGTCTTGTAACCGAAGGAAGAAAGGGTGTAGTCGAAGGTTCCGTACTCCTCCGTCGGCACCTCGACGGTGAAGACTCCGTCGGGGCGGTCCAGGCCGTCGTAGAAGTCCCCGTAGACGAGGAGCGCCTCGGCCGCGAGACGCTCTGCAGCGCGTCGTTCCTCGTCATCGACGAAGCGGTATCCGGGCGTGCCGGCCTGCTCTGCGGCGATCGGGCTCGTGCCGAAGCCAGAGACGCGACCGACGAAGCGCTTGCCGGCCTCCGTGGTGACGGGCTCGAGGTCGTATTCGAACGGGATCACCCGCTCGCCCCACACGAGCTTCATCAGCCTGATCGCTTCGTACGCGCGCATGCCGAGAGGTACGAGCGCGGCATCTCGTCCTCGATCGACGACGTGGCGTTTCCGAGGCCGCTCAGGATCCGATTCGATCACGAACAAGGGCACTTCTCCATTCGGGGCCGGTGCCCCCGCTCGCGACCCTACGCCGTGGGCGCGCGCCGAGGCGGACTGAAGGCACCCCAGTTCAGGGGCGGCTTCGCGGCCGCACGAGACCGCCCCGTGGCATCCGCCATCGAAGCGAAGCCGACGACTCGCCCGCAGACACTCGCCGAACGCTGATCGTGAACGAGCCGACTACCATCGTTCGAATGCAGATGCTCGGGGCGCTCCTCCTGATCGTGCCCCCGTTCGTGGCCTGGATCCCGTACCTGCGCCTCCTCTTCGCGTCGGGCGCACTCGACGACGACGTGCTTCAGGCGGGCCGGAGCGCAGCGCTCCTGCCCGTGACGGTCACCGTCTTCGTCGGGATCGCCGCTGGCGTCGTGGTCCTGCTGCTCCCGGTTGGTGCGTGGACGCCCTGGCTGATCGCGATCCCCGTGATGGCCGGCGCGACCTGGGCGACCGCCCGCATGAGCGCGGCGGCGAAGCAGCTTCAGCTGAACTGATCGGGCCGAGCATTCGCGGCGCAGCGGATGCCACGTGGTCGCGGCCGCAGCGGTGCCCATGACCGTGGGCCGCGCCCGCGGCCGCGGGTACGAGACCGCCGCATTCAGGCCGGGTCGATGCGCAGCACGGGCGCAGATTCGCCGACGGTGAGGTCGTCGACGATGCGGATGCCACGTGCGAGCTCGTCGACCGCGCGGTGTTGACCCTTTCGCTCGCCGAGGTGAGTGGCGCCGCGTTCTTCGCCCGCTGTGACCTTTCGAGGTGACCGTTTGCTCTGCCCCAAAACGGGGTACAGGTCCGCCGAATCGCTGCCGTTTGCGCGAGGGCCGCAGTACGTTGGGCTACTTGCGGGTCGAAAGCTCGCGGTCGCCCGGGGGCTCACATGAGGGGGGACAAACGATGAATGTCGACGACGAACAACCGGTTCCATCTGGGGAGATACCTGAACAGCTGCCGGTCGTTGGCGCAGATGAGGTTGCCGCACCCGAAATAACCCCCGGACCGCCACCGCCCGTCACCGACCCGAGCGTCGAGCAGACCGCGGCGACCGTGCCGGTCGTGCAGAAACCGTGGTTCCTTCCGACGATCGTCGGTGGGGGCGCACTAGTGGTGGGCCTACTGCTCGGGGGAATGATCGGATCCACCGCCGCGACCGCGAGCTTCGAAGCTGAAGCGCAAGCGGCAGCCGAGGCAGAGGAGAGCGCGGCGAAGGAGGCGGAGGCCGCGAAGCTCAAGATTTTCAGCGATGCCGTGAAGAAATGCAGCGTGAGCGGCAAGGTCGTCGTCACCGACGGCGGGCACTCGATGATCATCGACGCCGCCGGTGAAGAGTTCGGTTCGGGTGACGTTGACTTCGGGGAACTCGATTGCATCATCAGCGCAGTCGACACCCCGGCTTCAGTGAGATCGAAGATGTACGAGACCCGCTCGCTCGACGGGCGACAGGAGGGCGCGTGGGGCGACCTCACCGCGAGTTGGAGCTACCACCCCGATGACGGACTCGACATCATCTTCGAGCTCCAAGAGTGATGACGGGTGATGGGAGCGATCCCCTGATAGCGCAAAGGCGAGAGCTGAGCAGCTCGACTGCACCGTTCGGGTAGGTCCCGGACCGGAGCGTCCTCGGGCAGTTCAGCCGGTTCAGAGAAAGGCAAGAGGCGTGAGCAATACTCCCGAATACAGGGTTGGCGACGTCGTCAACGGCCACCGACTCACAGAGACTCCGGAGGGGTTGCAGTGGGTGCCGCTCACCGAGCAGCCGGCGTCGACTGTCCCGCAAACCGAGCAGCCGAAGTCGTCTGCCGGTCTCCCGTGGTACAAGCGCAAGGCGATAATCATCCCCGCCGTCGTCGTCGCGGGCTGCATCGTCATCGCGGCGATCGGTTCGGCCAACTCGCGCGGCGACAAGGCCGACACGACCGCGACATCGCAGTCGCCGAAGACCGAAGCGAAGCCCGAGGAACCCGCTGAGCCCGAGGAGCCTGAGAAAGTCGTCGTGCCCGACGTAGCCGGCCTCACCGTCGCCGACGCCACGACACTGCTCGAAGGTTCGGGGCTCACAGTGAAGCCCGGCCTCGACGCCACGTGGATTGTCTCGGTGAGCGCGCCCTCGGTCGGCGGCATCGCGGACCCGGGCGCTGAGGTCACCCTCACCGCTGCCGCGCCGCTGACCCTCGCCCAGCAGAACGCCGTCGAGCAGGCGCAGTCCTACGTAGACACCATGCCGTTCAGTCGAGCGGGCCTCATCGAGCAGATGACGAGCGAGTACGGCTCCGGCTACGAGCAGGCCGACGCCGAGTTCGCGGTCGATCACATCACTGTGGACTGGAACGTGGAGGCCGCCGAGGCGGCCCAGTCGTACCTTGATGTGATGGCAATGAGTCGTGACGGGCTGTATGACCAGCTAACGAGTGAGTTCGGCAGCCAGTTCACACCTGAACAGGCGGATTTCGGACTGAAAGCCGTCGGCTACTGAGGAGGAACGAGCGGAGGTTACTCGCGCGAAGCAGCGGAGTTCCTTCATGGATACCCGGTGGGCCGGTCAGGAATGACTTAGAGGTCAAACCGGGTCGATCCGCAGCACGGGCGCAGATTCGCCGACGGTGAGGTCGTCGACGATGCGGATGCTACGGGCGAGCTCGTCGACCGCGCCGATGACGGTGCCGAACCGCTCGCGATCGCTGCAGACGGCCGTGACGGTCACGAGGTGCGTGCCGAGATCCCAGGTGTAGGTGGCGAACGGCGGGCGACCGCCCTGCGGCAACGGCATGGCGAGCTTCTCGCCTACGCCGAGGTAGGTGCCGCGGAACTCCTCGGTGTCGTCGTACTCGATCGGCATCGAGGCCCGCGCGATGCGGATCTCGGGCGTCGCGGCCTGCACCTGGGCCATGACGACCAGCAGGTCGGGCTCTGCCTTCCAGACCCACACGAGCACGCGCCCGGCCGCCTTGCGCATCAGGAACGGGACCGCCTGACTCATCGCCCACGCGCTGAACCCACCGCCGCGCTTCGACGGCGTGGCATCCGGCCCCTTGGCCTGCGACAGGAGCATGCCGATCGCCTGCTTGCGGGCGCGGCGACCGCGGAAACCGAGGGAGTCGGTGACGGGCACCCACTTGGAGCGATCGGGTTCGGCGTGGAGTCGGGGCACGCGCCCAGCCTACGAGGCGAGGCTGTGCGTCCCGCCCGTAGGGTGAGCAGGTGAACACGCGTCACCGCCTCCACGCACGCAAGCGGTACCTCAGCCTCGGACTCGGCGAACTCACCTCGGCAGCGGTGTTCGCCGTGGTGGCCGTGGTGGGCATTACGCCGAGACTGGCGTCGTCGACGACGGCCGTGCTCGCCCTCTGGTGCGCGCTGGTTCCGCTTCTGCTGGTGCTGGTGCAGGCGGGCGCGTACTGGCTGCTCGCCCGCGGATGGGTCGGGGTCGGCCCGATGCCGTCGCAGCTCGCGCGGCTCTATCGCCTCTTCCTGGTCGTCGACCCGCTGCTCCTGCTCGTGGGGTTGGTCGGGGTGCTGGTGTGGTGGCCCGACGAGCTGTTGGCCGCGCTCCTCGTGATGGGCGTCTGGCTGTTCGGCGTGATCGAGTACCTCAACTACTTCGTCGTGCGACTCTCGTACCCGGCCTCCGAATGGTTCGCGAGAGTGCGAGAGCGGCGTCGCCCGCGACTGATGAAGGATGTCGGGCTGGCCGGTCGCTCCACCGAGCGCCGGGCGGTCGCTCGCCGGTAGGCGCTCGGATCAGCAGTTGGGCACGACGGCGCCGACAGGCTCTAGCGCGCCGTGAGTGCGCCCCACGCGCGACTGGGCACTCGCGCCCCAGCGATCGACCGTGGCGGTGGAGGCGGCGCCGGCGGTAGAGTCCGCGGCATGAAGGACCCTGCGGCATGAGGCTGACGCGCATCGGCGGCCCGACCGTGCTGGTCGAGCTCGACGGCTGGCGCCTGCTCGTCGACCCCACGTTCGACCCTGCCGGCGGGCACTACTCGTTCGGCTGGGGCACCGGCTCGACGAAGACGGCCGGCCCGGCGATCGGCATCGACGAGCTCGGACCGGTCGACGTCGCCCTCGTCAGCCACGACCACCACGCCGACAACCTCGATGACACGGGCCGCGCGATGCTGCCCTCGGTCGGCGCGGTCGTGACGACGGCGAGCGGCGCTGCCCGGCTCGCGCAGGGTCGGCCCGGGCACGCAGTGCCCGCCGATCGCTTGCACGGGCTCGAGGCAGGGGAGTCGGTCACGCTGCCCGGCGTGCGCCCCGGGCTGCCGACGCTCGAGATCACGGCGACGCCGTGCCGGCACGGGCCGCCGCTCACCCATCCGATCGTCGGTGACGTGATCGGGTTCGCCGTGCGCAGACAGGGCGAAGAACGCGTCGCGATCTGGATCACGGGCGACACCGTGCTCTTCGGCCCGCTGCGCCGGGTCGCCGAAGAGCTCTCGATCGACGTCATGCTCGCCAACGTCGGCGGCGTGCGCTTCGGCGTCAGCGGGCCGCTGCGCTACACGATGAGGGGTCGCGAGGCCGTCGAGCTCGTCGGCATCGCGGCTCCCCGCGTCGCGACGTTCGCGCACTACGACGGCTGGTCGCACTTCGTCGATGGCGAGCAGGGGCTGCGTGACGCGCTCGACGCATCGGCGGCGTCGGTGCACGACCGCGCCGTGTGGTTGGTGGACGGGGTCGCGGTCGAGGTCTGACCGGGCCGGCGACGGCCTACATCATCGACTGCAGCAGCTGCGTGGCCTTCTGGTTGTCGCTCGTCGCGAGCACGACCCGGTTTCGGGATGCCACGTAGACGAGCGAGATGTTGATGCCCGCCTCGGCGAGGGCGCGTGCCATCCCACCGAACACGCCAGGCGTGTCGAGTTCGGGCTCGGGCAGTGCCGGACTGACGATGACGTCGGTCTCGGCATCGACCCTGATGCCGACGCTCGCGAGCGCCGCCTTGGCACCCTCGACGTCGTCGATGAGGATGTGGACGGCGCCCCGACCGCCCTCCATGATCGCGCAGAGGCCCTCGATGTTGACGCCCGCCCTGCCGAGCGCCTCGCCGAGCCGCGCCCCCTCGCCGGGCTGATCCTCGAGGGTGACCAAGAGATCCTTCGCCATGACGGCACCTCCTTCTCGGGATGCCTCAGGTCTACGCCGGTGGGCGGGGGGCGTCAACGGCTCAGGCACCGGAGCTAGCCTCGCGCATCAAGAATCAGCCGGCCGATGGTGAGCCGTCGGAGTGGCCGATAATTGTTGGCAGTGGAAGCAGGGTTGGCTCGCCGTCGGCATTGACATCCTTCTGCGCTTTGTCAAGGGCGAATGACTGGACCCTTCTTCTCTTTCGATTCGGAACCTGAGACCAGACGACCTCCACTACTTCGCCTTCGAAGTCGAACAATGCCGCATCCCCGCTCCAGAATTCATGAACCCGCGCCGGTTCCGTGGCCGTGATCTCCTTTCGCGCGGGCCGAACAAAGGTAATCGCTTCCCCGGGGGCCCGGCTTGCATAGTGGTGCCTGCGGAGTCGTGCGGTGCGCCCGTCTCGCCTAGAACGAAGCACGACGTCGAATGCCGCGCCATCGCCATGATTCGCGATGGACAATTCGACATCACGGGTGCCAGAGGTGACGGTTGAGTCGACATAGGCAATGTCCCGAAAGACCCACACAGGGCGTGCTTGATATCTGAAGCGCTGCCAAACGCCCCATCCGGCGAAGATTGCTGCGGCTAGCGCACCGATCACGATCACTACTTGCCCGGCGACCTCCCACCAATCCGGTGCGGCATCTATGGCATCCGCGATCTGCGTGAGTTGGCAGCTGATTCGGTAGGGCTCGCAATCCACATCGTGGAGCCTAGCGACTGCCTGCCGGCACGAAGACGTGCGAACATCTGTCGCGTAAGCCAGATAGCCGACGCTCTCCGAAGCCATCGGCAACGACAGAGCACACGGCGACATCTCGACATACGCGACGCAGAAGAAGACTCAGCTGAGGTCTTGGTTCTCATGAGCGAAGCGCTCGATGAGGTGTTTCGAGGCCAGCTCTCGAGCACATCAAGTACAGGGCGCAATGGTGGGAGTGCCGAAAGGGCGTTCGGGCGCAGTCTCATGGAGCACCTTGGCGGGGGCAGTTGCCCCCGCCAAGGCGGGCGGATTACCAGGCGTCTCGCCAACGCTGGTGTGTGCTACCCGTAGAGGGTAGATGCCTGGACGCGCGATCAATATACCTCGTACAGGCGCTTCTGCTGGACCGCGGCATACAGGTCGAAGTTCTCCCAGTGCACGTTCCACGAGCGGCTCGAAGAGCGTGCGGCACCTCGTTCTGTTGGGTCTACAACGTTGTAGGCGGCAAGCACGGACTCCTTCGCTGCGTTGCTTGCGAAGGGGCAGGAGAGAAGGTTCAGCGCAACGAGTGCGCGCTCGGAGTCTCGCGGTGACCGAGCCTGCGTTTCCACGGCCCAGGCGATGCTGGCGGCGCGGAGCCGCTCGAACGACGAGTTATCTCGCATGTGCAAGAGCAAGCTGAAAAGCAACGTGGCGTTCATGATTCTGGGCGGTGAGTAGCCGCCCTTTTCATTCGGGCTGAAATGGAAGATCTGCGCCAACTCCTCCTCCGGAAGAATGTGCCCCTCGCCGAGTTCGGACAAACAATCGAGCAGCGTGCTCGTAGTTGCCGTCGGAGGCTCACTTCGGGCTAGTCGAACAAGCTGTATTCGAATCTCATTTCCCAGAGCCTTCTCCACGCGTTCGCGATCGTGACCCGGGATGCCTGGCTCGCGGATGTACTGCAGGACTGTGCTTGCGATGCGCGCCACCTTCACCGCAGGGCTCATTCGCGGTGCGCCCGAGAACGCGAAGAATGTGAACTCGACGAGCGCGAGCAACGCATTGGTAGTCGCTCGTACATGTTTGACGAGCTCGAGAATGCCAACTTCGTCTGCAGCGGCGAGGGTTTGGAGGGATCGGCTGATCACCTTCTCAGTTGCGCGCTCAACTCTCGCGAGCGTGTAGTTCGCGAGGTCATGATGACTGGCGCCTGTGTCGAGCAAGACGGATTTGTAGCCCACGACGAGCTCTTCGCGACGAACTCGGGGCATCGGAACCCGCGTCTCTTCCTGAGTTACCTCGAGTTTCTCGCCACGGTCAACACACGCCTTTATCAACCTGCGAGTCCGTTCTTTGGCAATCGTGAGGGCAGACGTCCACGGGGTATGCTCACCTTCCTCTTTCGAGGCGTTGAGGTGCAGCTTGAAGGGGCGCAGTGCATTCGCGATTTCGGTAACGACGTGCTCCCGCTTCTCAGGATTAGCGAGGAACACAAAGTAGTCATCGACGTATCGCAGAATCTCGTAGTCGACTCGGTGACGGAGCCCATCCGATGCGAGCCTTGCGTGGATCTCTCTATCGACAGACTGAAGAATGATTTCCGCAAAAATGCGGGAGACTTCGGAGCCGATGGTTATCCCACTCGTCTCACTGTGATTCAGGTTCTGCATGAGGCGGTCAAAGGAATCACCAAACGAACCTCTTGAGTCACGGATGTTCTCTTTGATCAGCTCGTGGCCGTGAGTGGCCCAAGCGATGGAGTGGGTATAGATGCTGTCGAAGCACTTGGCAATATCTACCCGCATGAGGTAGCCGTACTTTCGTTCGCAAAGCCTGTACTCGGCGGAGTCATAGAACTTGTAGACGTTGGAGTAGCGATCGTAGGTGAAGTACGAGCGCAGCCATTCGTACTCATGGGTCACGATCTCGACTGACGACGTCGTTGCTCTCTTGCTGCGGAAGAGCCAATCACGCGTAAGCGAGTAGCGGGCGACTTTGGTTGGCCGTCGCAGGCTGTACTCGCCCCGCGAGCAATAGAACAGCATTAGGTCCGCAAACTGGCGGTAGAACGCGACAATATCGACCTGCGCTCGCGGGTGAGGGACCGTTAGAGCGCGAAAATCATTGTGACGGTGGCGAATCGCGAACTGAAATGGGATGGTCTCGTCGCGCGACGTCTTAGCTCGTTCCAGTTCAAGCCGGCCCCGCCCTTTCGTGGGAAACACAATCTTTTCTCCGAGGAGGATCTGCAGAAATGTCTCCGTACCTGGCCCGAGGTCACGCGCATAATACGTCCCGCCCACGCGTTCCAGCCGCGTCGCGTTAATGAAGTCATACATACCGCGATTGCTAAAGCTCGGCGGGAGTTCATACGGCAGGACGTCACTCAGCAACACTCTTGCATCGTGCTGGCGGATTGGGCGCCGTCGCCTCCTCGTCATCTCCATGCTCCTCGGATTTGCCGTAATTGATCTGCACTAAAGCGATGCATCGTCTTCTGCTCAAAACCTCCTCGGAATGACAGTCGAGCGATCGCCCGACCAACGGGCACCGGAAGAGTCCGATTGCTTAGCTTGTCTTGGAGCGCTATGTCGAGATCGTCAAATTGATCCGGCTGGGTGGACTCTGAGTTCGAGTAGTAGATCCCCACCATCGCGTTCCGCTTGTTGTTGCTGAGACGGGTGTTTCCGGTGAGCATTCGAACTCGATTCAGGAAGAGCAGTTGTCTGCCGCCATTCGATTGGTCACACGCGTCCCACAGCTCGAATGTCCGGTCGAGTCGTCGCTGCAACTCCACCAGCCGAGGCTGCGACAGTCGAACCTCAACCTGCTTCGGACCGCGCGAAATCTCATACCCGAGAAGGTCAAACGCGGGAACAGCCCCTTTGACGCCGGACATGTGCGCATCCGACTTCGTTGGGTGCGCGGTGAGGCCGATTGCGGCAAGCGCATCTCCCGGCTCCTGCAAAAACGCGGACTTCGTACGTGGTCCGCTACGTGTGAGTCCTCGAACCACGACGATGTCATCGACGAAGCGGGCGTAGTAGATGACATCGTCTCCGTTGGACAACTGACGATCGACTGCTTGGATGTAGAGCTCTGCAAGTTTCGCACTGAGTCCTACCCCTGTCGGCAGGCCGGTTTTCGCGCCAGTGAGCGCCGCGTACTCGTCGATCAGCATGAGAATCAGCCGAACAGACGTCGGGGTGAGTCCCGCCCCACACACAAGCTCACGAAGCTCGGAGTGTGGGATCGACTCATAGAACTGTTCAACGTCGACCTTCAGGACAGCCTTCGGCAACGCATCGCCGAGGGAGACAGCGACGGCTCGGACAATGGCGTTCCGAGATTGTTGGCGTTTCGGTACGAGCGCGGCGACATTTCGCTGCAACTGCTTCTCAGCGAAGTACCGTGCGGAGTTCCCGCCAATCGAGTAGATACTTCGAGACGTCGAGGCTACCTTCACCCTTTGTAGGCCCCATGTGAAGGTTCCGCGTTCCAGCCTGTGGGCGAGTTCAAGACTCGTCGCGGTCAGCGCGATCTCGAGCTTGTCTTCCGTCTGTTGCCGAAGCTCTTTCAATGAAGTATGAGCCGTGACCGGGTCGTACGGGGACGTGCCCAGGTCGCCTGCGAGTCGGCGAATCAGGCGCCGCTGGTCCCGAGCTTGCCGGATCGTGCGAGCGACGTCGGGATACAAGGTCGACAAATCGCGTCCACGCCGCGTCTGGAGGTCCCAGACTCTCCTCAGGTTCCTTGGCGTGAAGCCCTCGTCCACAGCGACCTCCATCCTTGGTTTTTGAACTCTATCGGGGCGCTTCGAGTCGGAGCACCGCCACGGCTTTGGCGTGGGAATACTGATGACTCCGATGCGTTGAACTTGAGCGAACCACACTCAACTTCAACCAGGAGGCAAGGTGCCCAACGACTTCAACGAGGCCGGCGCGAGCTCGTTCGACGAGTTCCTCGCCCGATACCTTGCGGGTGAGCAAGCCCGACAGGCACGGTCGATCGACCTCAGCCGGTTTCTGACCGCGCGCACCCAGTCGATCCTTCAGCAGGCGGGGCGCTTCGCCCTCGAGCGCGGGCAGACCGAGCTCGACGCCCTGCACATCCTGCGCGTGATCGTCGAAGACGAGAGCGTGCAGCAGGCGATCCGCCGCATCGGGGCGAGCCCCGAGCGGATCGTGACGGCGACCGAGGCACGTTTGCCCGCGGCATCCGATATCGCCGACATCAACGCGGCGACGATCACGCCGTCGGCCTCCCGCGCGCTGTTCCACAGCTACCAGGTGGCGCGGTCGAGCGGGTCGACGTACATCGATCCTGAGCACCTGTTCTTCGCGCTGGTGCTGGGGCAGGATGCGCCTGCGGGGCAGGTGCTGGCTCGGGCTGGGGTTACTGCCGAAGCACTCACGCAGGGGATGCGGGAGCACGACGGGGAGACCGGTTTCGAGACGCGTCCGACTTCGTCGGGCGCTCCTCAACCTGCGGAGGAGAGCGACACTCCCATGCTCGACAAGTTCGGGATGGACCTGACCGAGCGGGCCGCGAACGGCGAGCTCGACCCCGTGATCGGGCGCGCCGACGAGATCGAGCAGACCATCGAGATCCTGTCGCGCCGTACGAAGAACAACCCCGTGCTCGTCGGTGAGGCGGGCGTCGGCAAGACGGCGATCGTCGAGGGCCTCGCCCGCGCGATCGTCGAGGAGAACGTGCCCGAGGCCCTGCTCGGCAAGCGCGTCATCGCGCTCGACCTGCCCGGCATGCTCGCCGGCACCCGCTACCGCGGCGACTTCGAGGAGCGCCTCACGAAGACGATGGAGGAGATCGCCGCGAACAAGGGCGACCTCATCATCTTCATCGACGAGGTGCACACGGTCGTCGGCGCCGGTGGCGCGGGCGAGGGCGGTATGGACGCGGGCAACATCCTGAAGCCGCGCCTCGCGCGGGGCGAGCTGCACCTCGTGGGCGCGACGACCCTCAACGAGTACCGCAAGATCGAGAAGGACCCGGCGCTCGAACGCCGCTTCCAGCCCGTTCGCGTGGGCGAGCCGAGCGTCGAAGACGCCGTGCTCATCCTGCACGGGCTGAAGCCCGCGTACGAGCAGCACCACGGCGTCGAGTACACCGACCAGGCGATCCGCGCCGCGGTCGAGCTCAGCGCCCGCTACCTCAGCGACCGCGTGCTGCCCGACAAGGCGATCGACCTCATCGACCAGGCCGGTGCGCGGCTTCGTTTGAAGCTCGGCGTGAAGGTGGATGTCTCCGCGCTGCAGGCGCGACTCGGTGAGCTCGAGGCGGAGAAGAATGCCGCGGTGTTGGCCGAGCAGTATGAGGAGGCGTCGCGGGTTCGGGATGAGATCTCGCGGGTGCAGTCGAAGATTGATGAGGTCGTCTCGGGTGGTTTCGATACGCGTCCTCCTTCGTCGGGCGCTACTCAACCGACGAACACCATCGACGAGGCGGAGATCGCTGCGGTGATCTCGCGGGCCACCGGGATTCCGGTGCACCGGCTCACCGAGAGCGAGCGCGAGCGCCTCGGCGACCTCGAAGGCGAGCTGCACGGGCGCGTCATCGGGCAGGACGACGCGGTCGCCGCCGTCGCCAAGGCCGTGCGCCGCAGCCGCACCGGCATGGGCGACGCACGTCGGCCGGTCGGGTCGTTCCTCTTCCTCGGGCCGACGGGCGTCGGCAAGACCGAGCTCGCCAAGGCACTCGCGTCGAGCCTGTTTGACGACGAGGCATCCGTCATTCGATTCGACATGTCGGAGTTCGGCGAGCGGCACACGGTGTCGCGGCTCGTCGGCGCCCCTCCCGGATACGTCGGGTACGACGAGGCCGGCCAGCTCACCGAGCGCGTACGGCGCAACCCGTACTCGATCGTGCTGTTCGACGAGATCGAGAAGGCGCACCCCGACGTGTTCAACCTGCTGCTGCAGGTGCTCGACGACGGACGCCTCACCGACGGCCAGGGCCGCACGGTCGAATTCCGCAACACGGTCGTCGTGATGACCTCGAACCTCGGCAGCGAGTTCCTCGCGTCGCGATCGGGTGCGCTCGGTTTCGTCGCCGGGTCGGATGCCTCGGGCTTCAGCTCGGCCGAAGATGTGCGCCAGCGCGTCATGGGCAAGGTGCGCGAGGCCATGCGCCCCGAGTTCCTCAACCGCATCGACGAGATCGTGCTGTTCCAGAAGCTCGATCAGCCGCAGCTCGCGTCGATCGTGAGGCTCATGCTGGGTGCGACCGCACGTCGCCTCGCGTCGCGCGAGATCGCGTTCGAGGCGACGGATGCCGCGGTCGCGCTGCTCGCCAAACGGGGCTACGAGCCCGAGTACGGTGCGCGGCCCCTGCGCCGGGTCATCCAGCGCGAGATCGACGATCGCATCAGCGACCTCTTCGTCTCGGGCGCGCTCGGCGACGGGGGAGCGGTGCACGTCGACGCCCAGGGCGGCGAGTTCGTCGTCAGCGCGACGGGAGTGCTGCCGCTCGCGGCGTAACCACCGCTGCAGGTCGAGTAGCGACGAAGGAGCGTATCGAGACCTCGCGAGGGGTCTCGATACGCGTCCTCCGAGGCGCGGCGCCGAGCGCACCGACCACGACCGATGTCGGTGGGTACCCGCACACTGGGAGTCACTCGGGGAGTGAGGGGGAGCGCATGGAGGCGCTGCAGGCGATTCTGTGGAGCGTCATGATCGGGCTGGTGGCCATCGGGCTGGTGCTGATCGTGACGACGGTGCTGACCAGTCGGCGGATGAAGCGCCATGCGCAGATGGTCGATCCGTCGCAAGCGGAGCACCTCGGCGAACTGCTGCTCGAACGGGTGCGGGAGCGCTCGCTCGAACCCGGCTGTGCTGTCTCGCTGTCGGGGTTCTGGCGGGAGCACGCTTCGACGAGCGCTGAGCGCTACGCCGCGCTGCAGCCGCTACTCCGGAGCGGAGTCCTTCGCGCGACGAAGGATTCCGACGAGATCTTCCGCTTCTTTCAGTTCATCGCATGGGACCTGCTGAACCGACCTGTCGGTGTCGTGACGCTGAACCAGCGTGACTGGACGCGGATGGCGACCGGCGCGACCGCGGCGACGGTCATCCAGAGCGTCCATGGCACCGTCGTCGGCACCGTCAGCGGAGGCGTTGTCCAGACCGGCGACCACAGTGTCGCTCACGTCACGAACTCAGTCGATCATCGGCTGATGATGGAGATCATCGCTGCGCTTCGTGCTGACGCGACCCGGCTCGCGGGCATCGATCGGGAGCGCGCCGAGTCCCTTGCGGATGCGATCGAGAACGATGCATCCAAGGGGCGGGAGGGGGCCGTTCTCGACGTGATCAACAGCTTGAGCGGCGTCATCGCGAACAGTGCAGGGACGTGGGCGTCGACCGCCGAGATCCTTACACGGATCACGAGCGCGAGCGCGACATGAGTTGCGCGATCGCTCTCGGCGGACCGGCGTGGGTGTGAAGCGGTGGCCGTAACCGGTCGAGCTGCGAACACCCGGTCCTCTCGTCGAGGTCGGGCGTCCGCCGTCTCATGCTGGAGCGAGCCGGCTCAACTCGGCGAGGCGGGCGGCGCCGCCCGGCGAGTGCTTCTGCAGGCGCTCGAGGGTGCCGTCGAGCACGGCAGAGCGCGGGGCATCCCGCGGAATGCGCGCCGGATTGATCGCGACCGTCGACGCCCAGGAGGAGATGTCGCGCTCCGACCCGAACGACCCCGCGTTGCGGGTGCCCACGGCCGTCATCCGCGCCCATGACGCCATCGAGTCGGGGTATGGCGACGGCGGGCAGAGCCGGTTCTTCTCGTCGTCGTCGGAACGGGTGGCCTCGACGTAGCCGGCGATTGCCGCCCCGAAGCAGGGGAACCCCGCCCGGATCGGCTGGAGCGTCATCGCGCCGGGCGACCAGACCGGCACGAGCGGGCGGTAGATGAGGCCTTCGCCGGCGCAGTGCACGACGAGCGCATCGGACGGAATCGTGATCGAGCCGTCGTCGAAGTGGATGCTCCCGCGTTCCACGCGGCGGATGTGACCACGACGCACGACGTGCTCGATCGTGCGCAGCTGCTCGAGCTCCCACAGCGCGAGCGTGGGAGCCTTCGCCATCGTGGGCGTCACCGAACGGTCGACCCGCAGCATGATGCCCGCGTCCTCCATCCGCAGGAACAGGTCCTCGAGCGAGGTCGCCGCCTCGGCGGCCTCCATCATGTCGGCGACGAAACCGAGGAACACCTCGGGTACGGGCTGCACGACCGCGCGGTTCAGCATCCACGGGTCGCGGGGCCGCACCCAGGTGATCGCGTCGGGGGCCACGCCGCGAGCGAGCAACCAAACGATCGCGTCGGTCGCCGTCTTGCCGGAGCCTGCGATCACGTAGCGGCTCGGCGCGTCGTCGACATGGGCGAGCTCGTTCACCGGAATCACCCGGGCGTCGTCGTCGACCTCGAACGGCGGCGGCATCTCGGCCGGCACGCGCGGGGCGAGGTAGTGGGCGTCGACCACCCGGCAGCGCTCGGCCACGGTGAATCGTTCGCCCGACACCCGCGACACGAAGGTGCGGTCGCCGAGGTGCTCGCAGCCGGCGAAGAACTCGACCCGGCCCGACTCGAGCAGGCGCTCGGCGAGGATCCGCTCGTAGTAGGCGCAGATCTCGGACTTCGTCGCCCGCTCCTGGAGGCCGGCCTCGGGCCCCTGCTGCTGCACGCGACCGCCGCCGAGCAGGGTCGACGCGACGCCGTACAGGGCCGAGGCCTGGTGCAGCCGCACGAACGGGTACGCCTCGAGCCAGTGCCCGCCGGCACCGTGGCGGCGATCGATGAGCGCCACCCGCGCGGCGGGGGCGTGGTCGACGAGGGCGTCGGTGAACGCCATGCCCATCGCCCCGGCCCCCACGACGAGGTAGTCGACATCGAGCGTGCGGGGCACGGGGGATCGCCCCTACTCGACCGCCGGGACGGCCGGCAGCGGAGCGCGCGCGACCGAGTCGGCGTGGCGGTGCACGACGCGCCAGCCGTTCGCCTCGCGGCGGTACACCTGGGTGGCGCGCAACGTGAAGGTGCGCGGGGCGCCGTCGACCGAGGTCGACACCCGCTCGTAGCCGACGGTGTACGCCATATCGCCGCGCACGTCGAACGAGACGAGCTGGAAACCGTAGTCGGTGCAGTGCGAGAAGCTCGCCGAGAGGTCTTCGAACGCCTCGACGAGTTCGGCGCGATTCGTGGCATTGCGCCACGCCCCGAGTACGCTCACCGGCTCCACGGCCGACCAGGTCGCCCGCCGCGGCCCGTCGTCGCCGTCGAACAGCGCACGCTCGGCCCGCACGACGTCGCTCTGCAACCAAATCAAGAAATCCTCACGATCGGTCATGATCTCAGGATCCTCCCGTCGGCCGCCGCGCACAATGACCAGGGGAGGATGGCCCGCCCGCGACTTCCGCCGTGGTGCGGCAGTCGTGCCGTCGTATGGTCCGTCGCGCGCGCTGCTATCGTCGGCGCGTGACGCTGAGTGATGTCGACGTGGCGATCGCCGCCGCACAGGCCGGGGCCGAGGTCGTGGCGCGCGGCTACGGCGCCGCGCACGCGCGGATCGCGAAGTCGGCGACCGATTTCGCCACCCAGGCAGACCTCGATGCCGAGCAGGCGATCCTCCGTGTGCTCGACGAGCACCGGCCGGCCGACGCACGCATCGGCGAGGAGTCCGGCGCGTCGGGCGGCGAGTCCACCGCGCGCCGCTGGTTCATCGACCCGCTCTGCGGCACCCTGAACTACGCCGCCGTGACGCCGCTCGCCGCCGTGAACGTCGCGCTTCGCGAGGGCGATACCGACCTCGCCTCGGCCGTCGCCGACCCGATCGCCGCCGAGCTGTTCTGGACCGATGGCCGACGTGCGTTCCGCCGTGCGGGTGGCGCAGACGAGCCCCTCGTGCCCACAGTGAGTTCGCGCCTCGTCGAGATCAACTGCGATGGGCCCTCTGATCGACCGTTCGTCGGCGGTCAGCTCGTCGCCGACCGACGACTGCGGGCGGACTACGGCCCGCGGGTCATCTCGTCGACGCTCGGCGTGGCCTGGGTCGCGGCCGGTCGGCGGGCGGCGTATCTCTCGGACGGCCGACTGCACGACAACCTGCACTACGCCGCCGGGATCGCGCTGGCCGAAGCATCCGGTTGCGTGGTCAGCGACCTCGACGGCGAGCCGCTGCGCGGTGGCCGCGGCCTGCTCATCTCCGCCGATCCGCCGACGCACGAGCGCATGCTCGAACTCGTCGCACCGCACCTTGCGGACGTTCGGGCCGACGGCGCCGCGTAGCCGGCGACCGGGTCGGGGGTGCTCTGCTCAGCGGCGGGTCGCCGTGACGAGCAGGTACTCCCACGGCATCGTGCCGTCGCCCGCGGTCTTCAACTGGGTGTCGCCGAGGGCGGCGAGGGCGTCGTCGAGTGCGCGAACGGCGTCGGCGTCCTCGGCGATGCGGCGGTACACCGCGATCGTCGGCCCGTAGTTCGCCTTGAAGTAGTCGCGGAACTCGGCGCCCGTCGCGAAGCGGCCGATCGTGACCGCGCCGCGCTGCACCTCGACGCCGTCGACCGCGTCGCCGAGCAGGGCGCGCACATGCGCCTCGTCGCCCCACAGCGGGGCGGGCTGCGCCCCTGCAGGCAGCGGGGGTGCGAACGGCTTCATCGCCCGGAACATCCGGCCGATGAATCCGTCGGGCGTCCAGCTCGCCACGCCGACTCGGCCGCCCGGGCGAACCACGCGCAGCAGTTCGCCCGCGGATGCCTCGTGGTGGGGCGCGAACATGATGCCGATGGCCGAGATCGCGGTGTCGAAGGAGCCGTCGTCGAACGGCAGCTGTTCGGCGTCGGCTTCGACCCACTCGAGCTCGACGCCGGCATCGGCCGCGTTGCGGCGGCCCGCCTCGAAGAGCTCGGGAGCGAGGTCGCTCGCGACGACGTCGGCACCCCGCTCGGCGGCGCGGATCGCGGCGCTGCCGGTGCCGGCGGCGATGTCGAGCACACGGTCGCCGGGGCTGACGCCGACGGCGTCGACGAGACTGGCGCCGAGCGGCCACACGAGCTCGGCGGCGACCGCCGGATAGTCGCCGGAGGCCCACATGCCGCGGTGCTTGGCTTTGAGTTCGCGGTCGGCGTCGCTGCCGACGCCGGCCGCGACGGTCGGGTTCGATTCGGTCACCGGAGGCTCCTTCAGTCGGGGTGATGACAACAGGAGCGAGTGTCGGCCGGGCGCCGCGGGGCCGCATCCGTGCGTGCACGGATATGCGCCTCAGGGTCGGGCGGCGTCAGCCGGCGGGTTGCCGTTCGACGGCGAGCTTGACGGCGAAGCCGGCCAGCACGGTGCCCGACACCCACCGCTGCAGCCGCATCGCCAGCGGTCTCGCGCGCAGGAAGCCCGCGAGCCGGCCGGCGCTCACGACGACCAGGCCGTTGACGGTGACGCCGACGACGATCTGCACGGCGCCGAGCAGCAGGAACTGCGACCACACGGGCTGCGAGGCGTCGATGAACTGCGGCAGGATCGCGGCGTAGAGCAGCGCGATCTTCGGGTTGAGCAGGTTCGTGACGAGGCCCATGCCGAACAGCCGGGCGGGCCGGATCGGGGCGACCTCGGCCGGGTCGAACGCCGAGCGGCCGCCCGGGCGCAGCATCTGCCAGGCGAGGTAGCCGAGGTAGACCGCCCCGGCGATCTTCACGACGAGGAACGCGGCCGGCACGGCCGCGAACAGTGCTGCGAGGCCGAACGCGGCTGCTGCGAGATAGACCACGAACCCGACCGCCGTGCCCGACAGGGCAACCAGCCCGGCGCGGGTGCCCTGACTGATCGACCGCGCCGCGAGGTGCACCATGTTCGGCCCGGGCGTCAGGGCCATCCCCAGCTCGACGAGTGCCACACCGAGTACCGCTGCCCAGCTCACGTGCATGCCGCTCCCAACGTCGTCGACCATCGTATGGGCGGCCGTGCCGTGGGGTGCCCTCGGTAGTCTGACGCGGTGACCAGCAGCGGACTCAGCCATGTGACCTTCATCGTGCGCGACCTCGATCGCATGGAACGCATCCTCACGACGGTGCTCGGCGCCGTGCGCGTCTACGACAGCGGCAGCGCGACGTACTCGCTCTCGCCCGAGCGGTTCTTCCTCGTCGGCGACGGTGACGCGGCGACGTGGGTCGCGATCATGCAGGGCGACGGCGGGATGCCACGGAGCTACAACCACGTCGCGTTCCAGGTGGAGCGGGGCGACCTCCCCGCGTTGCGCGAGAAGGTCGCCGCGCTCGGGCTCGAGCTCCGCCCGCCGCGGTCACGCGTCGACGGCGAGGGCGACTCGCTCTACTTCTACGACGACGACGGTCACCTGTTCGAGCTGCACGCGGGCTCGCTGCGCGAGCGCCTCGCGGTCTACGCGCCGTAGCCGCGATCGCCGGTTGAGGAGCGCCGACGCCTGTCGCTGGTTGAGGAGCGCCGACGCCCGTCGGTGGTTGAGGAGCGCCGACGCGCAGCGGCGACGCGTCTCGAAACCCGGTGAGCCGCTTCTCGAGACCTGGTCACCCGGTTTCGAGACGCGTGCTCCTTCGTCGCTCGCTCCTCAACCCGCGAATGTGGGCTCGGCAGCGAAGCTGACCGAGAGTGACCGGATGCGGGCGGCATAGACCGCGATCGCGAGGGTGGTGACGGCGTAGAGCACCACCGCCTGCAGCACATACGCCGGGTAGTCGATGACCCACGGCGGGCCTTGCACGTACGGCACCGCCTCGCCAACGAGGTAGCCGATCGCCTGGCCGGCGCAGTAGACGAGCACGAGGGCGCCGAACGCGAGCCACGCCTGGCCGGTGCGCCGCCGCCACACCTCACGGGTCGACCGCAGCGCGGTGCGCGGCTCCCAGCGGCCGGCGACGGGCGTCGCCAGTGCGTTCAGCACGGGCGCGAACACGATTGCGGCCGCGAGCAGTGCGAGGAGCAGGAGCATCCCGACCATCAGGAGTGATTCGCTGCCCGCGCGGCTGCGCATGAGCTGGGGCGTGAGCATGAGTGCGGCGAGCGGCAGGCAGCCGACGGCGACCGCCGCCCACCCACGCAGGAACGTGACGAAAGGCATGTCTCGAGCCAAGCGGTTGCGGGTGGGCGGCCGGTATCGGGAGAACCCCCGAATCACCGACCCGCGACGTCAGGCCGCCGCGGCCCGAGCGTCTCGGCCGAACTCGGCGCCGAGATGACCGGCCTCGGCGAGGGCGGCGAGTCGTCCGGGCTCGGCGTCGGCGATCGCGAGGTTCGGCCGGAACTCGACCGAGTCGATCTCGTCGATGCCCGCCCACCGCAGCCAGCCCTCGAAGAACGGCTGCTGGAAGTCGGCGCCGAACGCGGGCGGACGCCCCTCGCCGTAGACGGCGCTCGTGTACACGACCGCGGCGCGCTTGCCCTCGAGGAGCCCCGAGTAGCCGGTCTCGCCGTCGAAGCCGAACACCCAGCCGGGCTGGCTCACGACGTCGATGAACTGCTTCGCGATGTACGGCACGCCCGCGTTCCACATCGGCAGGCTGAACAGGTAGAGGTCGGCGGCGGCGAAGCGCTCGAACGCGAGGCGAGCCCGGTGCCAGGCGATCTCCTCGGCCCCTTCGGGCTCGTCGCCGGCGAACACCCGCATCTTCGCGCCGGCCCCGTCGGGGCCGAAGGCTGGCAGTGAGCCGTCCCAGAGATCCCAGTGGTCGATGGATGCCTCGGGCGAGGCCTGTGCGAACGACTCGACGAAGCGCTGGGCGATCGCGAGCGAGTGCGATGCCTCGCCACGCGGCGAAGCGGAGAGGTGCAGGAGCGTGGTCATGGTCCGGTCCCTTCAAGTGTGTGCGGACGCACATAACTGAGGTGAGCGAATCTGGCATATGTGTGCGCACGCACGCAACTGGTAGAGTCGGGGCATGACGAACGACGCCGAACGCGCCTGGGAGTCGCTGCTGCGACTGCACGCCGCCATGCTGCCGCGCCTCGAGCGCGCCGTGGCGAGCGAAGGCGGCCTGCCGCTCAGCTGGTACGACGTGCTGCTCGAGCTCCACGACGGGGGAGGGCGACTCACGATGGGCCAGCTCGCCGAGCGCGTCGTGCTGAGCCGCACCCGGGTGAGCCGGCTCGTCGACGAGCTCGTCGCCGCAGGGCTCGTCGCCCGCGAGGTCAACCCCGACGACCGCCGCTCGGCCTACGCCGTGCTCACCGCCGACGGGCGCCGCCGCTTCCTCGCCGGGGCGAAGGCGTACCTGCCCGCGATCGATCGCGAGTTCTCACCGGTCGGCGCCGATGGGGTGCGCGCGCTCGCCGAGGCGCTCGAGGCCGCGCTCGCAGCGGTCGATCCCGAGGCGCCGATCCGCAGGCGATAATCTGACCCGGATGCCTGACTCGACCACCCCCGCCTTCCCCGAGCTTCGGCCGACCGCGGTGCTCGTCGTCGGCATCCCGGCCGCCGGCAAGTCGACGGTGGGCCGACTGCTCGCCGAGCGGCTCGGCACCGCCGCGTTCATCGAGGGCGACGCACTCTGGCAGATGGTCGTCGCCGGCCGTGAGGACATGGCGGAGCCGCCGTCGCCCGCGGCGCTCGCCCAGCTCGAACTGCGCTACCGACATGGTGCGCTGCTGGCCCGGTCGTTCGTCGATGCGGGCATCAGCGCGGTGCACGTCGACAACATCTACGGCGACGCGGTCGCCGACCAGCTCGGCCGGATGGGCGGTCGCCGCGCGCTCGTGGTGCTGCGACCCGGCGTCGAAGCGGTCATGCGCCGCGAGCTCGAGCGCGGCACGGGCGCGTACGACGGATGGCTCGGCGACGGCTCGCTGGCCGACGCGGTGCGAACGTTCGACGGTTGGCTCGCCGAGACGCCGCCGGTCGGTCTCTGGGTCGACTCGACCGACCAGGCTCCCGAGGAGACCGTCGACGCGATCCTCGAGCAGTGGGACCGCGCCCTCATCGACGACGAGTTCGCCGTGCGCGAGGCCCGAGGGTGATGGCCGACGTGGATGGACGCGACGAGCGCGCCCGGTCGGGGCGAGCGGCCCGAACCGAGCGACGGCGTGCGGCGCGCGCCCGAGCCGAGCGCGAGCTTGCCGACCTCCGCTTCGTCGAGGTGCCCGAGACAGCGCGGTCAGCCTTTGCCCGAACCGCGGTCGGCCTGGCGATCGCGTTCGCGGTCGGCGCCGGAGCGACCTGGGTGACGATGCTCATCGCCGCGATCGTCGGCGACGAGGCGCTGTGGGAGCTGTCGAACGAGCTCCGGTCCGAGGAGCTGCTCCGCGCGACCGTGCTGCCCCTGTTCGGGCTGGCCGCGACCCTCGCGCTCGCGATCCCGCTGCTCGGCGCCTTCGACGCCGCGACCGCGTTGCGACTGCTCGAACGCCACGCCGCCGAGCATCCCGATCAGGTGCCCTCGGCCGCGCAGCGCGCGCGACTCGGCGTCCTCTCCGCCCGCCACGTGCGCCGCACGGTGCTGGCTGTCGCGGTGATCGCCATGGCGGTCGGCGGCTTCTGCCTGTTCTTCGCGCTCGTCGACGACGAGGGTCGAACCCCGCTCGTCTGGACGATCGTCGCCGTGAGCGCAGTGCTCGTGGCCGCCTCGCTCGTCGTGCGGACGATCCTGCTCGGCGTCGAAGAACGGCAGGCGGGCCGTCGTGCCGTGCTCGAGGTCCGCTGGAGGCGCGATGCCGTCGCCGCCGAGTTCGCCGAGGAACGTCGGCGCGAGGCATCCCCGGCCGAAGACCCGCCCGCGATGCTGCGCCCCGGAGTCTTCGCCCGCATCGACCGGGCGCTCGCCGTCGCGGCCGGCGCGCTCGTCATCGTCGTCGCGATCTGGTTCGTGTCGGTCTGGTTGCGACAGCCGTGCAAACGGTGCGACGAACGCTACTTCGACGAGCCGATCGAGCGTTTCATCGACGGGCTGAGCCTCTGGGGAGGCATCGCGATCGCGTGCGCGCTGGCGGTCACCGCGGTACTCGTCGTCGTGCGGCTGGTGCTCATGCGACGGGTCGAGACGGCGGCCGCACGCTGGGTCGCCGACGGACGGCCTCGGCGAGTGCCCGAGGAGGTGGCCGAGTCGATGCTGCTCAGTCCGCGCGCCGGGCTCTGGGTTTCGCGGCTCATCGTTGCGGTGTTCGTGCCGTTCGCCGTGTTCGCGGCGTTCGCGGCGCTCGTCGACCCCGAGCTGCCACTCGGCGGGCCGACGGTCGCGATCGCCCTCGCGGTCGCCGTCGCGGCACCCGTCCTCGCGGCGCTGGTCGGCATGGCCGATCTGCGGCGCGCCGAGCGCGAGCGCAATGCGCTGCGCGCCGTGCTGTCGCCCGGCGATCCCGACGCATCCTCGATCGCGGCGCGCGACGCGGCCGAACAGCGCGCAGGGGCGAAGCGGGCGAGACGGGCGCAGCGCCGCAGGCGGGGCTGAGGCCGACCCCGACCGCTGCCGTCACTTCCTCGCCGGCAGGGCGGCTTACGCTCGGGGAGCGACCGGGGCATCCGTTCGCTCGTTCGCGCCGCGGATCACGAAGGCCACGCACGCGAGACCCAGGAAGCCGGCGGTGAGTTCGACGACGTTCGCGATCGCGGCGAGGTCGCCTGCCTGGCCGACCTCGGTGGCGAAGACCGAGAAGTCCCAGAGCCCGTGCAGCACCATCGCCCAGATGAGCGAGCCCGTGACGCGGCGCAGGATGTAGAACACCGTTCCGGCGAGGAACGCCGAGATCACCTGGATCACCGTGCCCGAGTCGGGCGCGCCGAGCAGGATGTTCACGAGGTGCGAGAGACCGAACAGCACCGAGGTGATGAGCCAGACCCAGACCTCGCGCAGCCGACTGCGCAGCGAAGTGAGCAGCAGGCCGCGGCTCACGAGCTCCTCGGTGAAACCGACGAGCAGCAGCGCGAGGGAAGCGGCGAGGAACGCGCCGCCGTACGCGCTCCAGTCGGTGGCCGAGAGGTTCATGATCGCGGCGATCGCGGTGAGGATCGGCACGAAGATCGGCCAGCGATGCCGGCTGCGCTCGCGCTCGAAGAGCGCCGGGCGCCACCAGCCCAGCAGGGTCGTCGTGATCACGAGGAGCACCGTCGCGACGATGAGCGAGACGCCCGCCCCGAAGAACAGGTTTCCCGCGCTCTCGCCCCACGCGTCGTAGGGGATGCCGCTCGCCCCCTGGATCGCGACGACGAGCGCGAGGTACGCGAGCCAGATCAGCAGGCCGATCCAGATGCGGGGTCGGACCTTCAGCGGGGGCTCGGTGCTCGTCAACGGAAATCCTCTCGGCACGATGGGGTGGGGTCTCGCCGACTGTATCGCCTACTCGGTCGAGGTCATGGCGGGCGCGCGCCGCTCGGCGATCGCGAGCTCCGCGGGGTCCTTCCGTGCGCTCGGAAGCCGCGGCATCGATCGCCAGGGGGTTGACGCCTGTCGCCGACCCCGGCATCGTCGGCCGCATGAACACCGACAACCGGCAACAGCTGACCTCGATCGAGTCGGTCACGCTCGAGGTCGACGATCTCGCGGCGGCCGAGCGGTTCTACGGCGAGGCGTTCGATCTCGACGGGCGCGTGATTCTGGCGACGTCGGCTGAGCCGACGGGCGGCTTCCGCGGGTTCACCATGTCGCTCGTCGTCGCGCAGCCTGCCGACGTGGTCCACCTGTTCGAAGCGGCGGTCGCCGCCGGCGCGACCGTGCTGAAGCCCGCGGAGAAATCGCTCTGGGGCTTCGGCGGCGTCGTGCAGGCCCCCGACGGCACGATCTGGCAGATGGCGAGCGAAGCGAAGAAGGACACAGGGCCCGCGACCCACCGGATCGAGCACGTCGTGCTGCTGGTCGGTGCCGACGACGTGTCGGCGAGCAAGCGCTTCTACGGCGACCGCGGCCTCGAGGTGGCGAAGAGCATCGGCGGCTACGTCGACTTCGCGATGGCGGCGAGCCCGATCGGCTTCGGGCTCTACAAGCGACGTGCGCTCGCGAAGACGGTCGGGGTCGCCGACGACGGCAGCGGCTCGCACCGCATCCGCATCAACGGCGATTCCGAGGGCTTCGTCGACCCCGACGGGTTCGCCTGGACTCAGGCGTCCGACGCATCGGACGCCTGAGCCCGAGGCGACTCACCCCTCCAGATCGAGGCGCTCACCGCCGAACCGCTCGCGCAGCAGCCGGTCGTGCGAGACGAGCACGACCGCGCCCGTGAAGGTGTCGAGCGCCCCCTCGAGATCCTCGACGAGCTCGGGCGAGAGGTGGTTCGTCGGCTCGTCGAGCAGCAGCAGCTCGTGCGGTTCGCTCACGAGCAGCGCGAGCTCGAGGCGGCGTCGCTGCCCGTACGACAGTGCGCCCACCGGCACCGCGAGGTCGCGCGGATGGAACAGCCCCAACGGCATCAACCGCGCCTCGGCCGTCACGAGATCCTCGCGCAGCCCCGCCGCGAACACTTCGAGCAGGGTGCGCCGGCTCGGCACGATCGCGCTGTGCTGACGCAGATGCCCGACCCGCGGGGTCGCCGTCACCGTGCCCGCCTCCGCCCGCACCTCGCCCGCGATCACTCGCAGCAGGGTGGTCTTGCCGACGCCGTTGCGTCCGGTCACGAGCAGGCGCCCGCCGGCCCCCAGCTGCACTTCGCCGACGGATGTCCCCGCCACGCGCACCCCGTCGAGCACGAGCAGCGGCGCAGCCGACGCGGCCGGGGCCGCGCCCGTGGCATCCGCCCCCTCGACCGGGACGGGCGCGCCGCCGAACCCGGACGCGCGGAACGTCAGCCGCTTCGGCGGCGGTGCGACCGGCTCGGCGAGCAGCCGCGACATCCGTGCTTTGGCGTTGCGGATGCGACCCATCGCACCGTGATCGCGACTGCGGGGCGTGAACGCGCCAACGCCCATGCCCGCCTTGTCGAGTTTGCGCGGAATCGCCGCCAGCCGACCCGCGTTCGCCGCGACGAGCCCGCGGTTGCGGGCGAGCTCGGCCTTCCAGGTCTCGTAGGCGAGCCGGTGCCGTTCGCGCTCGTTCCGCTTCGCCACGAGGTAGCCCGGGTAGCCGTCGCCGTAGCGGGCGACCGCGGCCCGATCGACCTCCCAGATCGTGTCGGTGAGCGCCTGCAGGAACGCGCGATCGTGCGTCACCGCGACGACCGTGCCGTCGTGCGCGCGCAGCCGGCCGACGAGCCACTGCCACCCCGCGTCGTCGAGATCGTTGCTCGGCTCGTCGAGCAGCAGCAGTTCGGGGTTCGACGCGAGCGCCGCCGCCAGCGCGACCCGCGAACGTTCACCGCCCGACAGCGTCGACCACGGGCGGTCGCGCGCGACGCGGCCCACGCCGAGCGCCTCGAGCGAGGCGTCGAGACGGGCGGGCGCACCGTAGCCGTCGCGTGCCTCGAACCGTTCGATGAGCGCCGCGTATTCGGCCAGGGCGTCGTCGAGCGCCGAGCCGTCGAGCCCCGCGAGGCCGCGCTCCGCGGCGTGCATGACGTGTTCGAGCGCCCGCAGCCCCGCCGAACCCGCGTCGATCGCGTCGGCCACCGTCGCGTCGCCCGGCAGTTCGAGTACCTGCTCGAGCGCGCCGACACCGCCCGCGAACCGGGCGACGAGCTCGCCCGTATCGGGGCTCAACGCGCCGGCGATGAGGCGCAGCAGCGTCGACTTGCCCGCGCCGTTGTCGCCGATGACCCCGATGCGTTCGCCGGGTCGGGCCGACAGCTCGACGCGGTCGAGCACGACGCGGTCGCCGAAGCGCTTCGTCACGGCGTGCAGTGAGAGTTGGCTGGTCGGATACATGGAGAAGCTCCCTTCCCGGCCCGTCCGCGGAGGATGCGAGCGCCGGTCGAGGACTCGTCGGCGAACCCCTGCGAGGGGTGCGCGAGCGTCGACGGCAGCGGGCCGAATGATCAGTGGTCGGTTGCGCGTCGATCAGCGGCGCTCAGCGCCGGCTGCGATCGATGTGGAAGCCGCGGAGCGAATGCTCGACACGGCTCACCACTCAGGAGTAAATCAGCGTACCCATCGCGATGACGGTAGCAGTTCGGGGCGGAAGCGGGAAGGGCCCGGCCGGCCCGGACGTCGAGTCGCCGCGCCGGTCGGGGCCCCATCCGGCTGCCTAGGCGGCCGCGGGAATCTCCTCGAGCGAGTGATAGACCGGGATGCCGCGGTCCCGAGCGATCGCGACATCCTGGTCCGCACCGCGCGACACTCCGGGCAGGCGGAGGACCGCATCGCAGTGCTGGAGGAGCCGCTCGGCCGTGGGGTACATGACCTCCGCCGCCAGGGGGTGCGACGGGCCGTCGGCGCCGGCGCTCGAGAGCACCGGGAGCGCGACCCACTCGCCGATCATCGGCACGTGGCCGGCCTGGAAGATGGGCCAGGCCGCCTCCTCGAGCCGCTTCAGGTTCTGCGCCATCAGTTCGGGGTCGCCGCCGGTGCCCGAGGCGTAGGGGCCGGCGATCAGGATCAACATTGACTTGCTCATATCTGGCACAATAGTGCAGAAACGTGAAAGAACCGGAAGGATTTCGCATGCTCGCCGCTGCGCGCAAAGACCTGCTCCTCGAGCGCCTCCGTCGCGACGGGCGCCTCGTCGCGAAGGAGATCGCGATCGAACTGGGGCTGTCGGAGGACAGCATCCGCCGCGACCTGCGCGAACTCGACGCCGCGGGCCTGGCCGTCCGCGTGTACGGCGGCGCGCTGCCGGCCTCGCCGGCCGTCGCCGACTACGCGAGCCGTGCCGCGGTGGCGCCCGAGAGCAAGCGGCGGGTCGCCGCCGCCGCCGTCGCCTTCATCGAACCCGGCGCCACCGTGATCCTCGACGGCGGCACCACCGCGCTCTCCATGGTCGATGCGCTGCCGACGAGCCTCGAGTGCACGGTCATCACGCACAGCCCGACCATCGCGGCGAGTCTCCTGCACCACGCCGCCGAGGTGTTCCTGATCGGCGGCCGGCTGTTCAAGCACTCCGCGGTGGCGTGCGGTGCCGCCGCCGTCGAGGCGGCCGGCATGATCGGCGCCGACCTCTTCTTCCTCGGCGTCACCGGGGTTCACCCGACGGCGGGACTGACGACCGGCGACCCCGAGGAGGCTGCGATGAAGCGCACGCTCGCTTCGCGCGCCGCAGAGACCTACGTGCTCGCCAGTGCCGAGAAGATCGGCGCCGCCTCCCGATACACGGTCATGCCGCTCGACGCCGTCGCGGGCGTCATCACCGACGGGGAGCGCGGGAACCAGGCGCTGAGCGAGCTCGCCGCCGCAGGAGTCCCGCTCGTCTCGGCGGCGGCACACGGGTCGTGATGCTCGGGGGCGGCGGCTCGAGGATCAGGCGGGCGGGTCGGATGCCGCGGGCCCGTGTGCGAGCGTCGCGTCGAGCCCCGCGATCAGCGCCTCGAGGCCCTGGTCGAAGGTCTCGAGCTCGCGCATTCCGGTGAGCTCGGGCGGCGCAGCGTCGGCCCCGAGGGTGCGCTCGGCCGCCCGGCTGCGCGCCCACACCACGAGGAACCCCGTGGCGTAGGCGTCGACGATGCCGAGGATCTGGCGGGCCTCGGCGGCACCGAGTCCGCCTCGCTCGAGGCTCGCGACGACGCGCGCGAGGTGCGGGGCGACCGGCGAGGTGTCGTACGGGGCGAGTGCGAGCAGTTCGAAGCTGTGGGGGAGCTGCACCGCGAGGTCCCTGTACGAGCGCAGCGTGCGTCGCGCGGTCTCCTGCCACGATTCGCCCGGGGCATCGCGGAGCTCGAGCCGCTCGATCAGTCGAGCGACGATGGCGTCGACGAGGTCATCGCGGTTGCGCACGTGCGTGTAGAGGCTCATGGGCGCCCGGTCGAGCTCGGCGGCCAGTCGGCGCATGGTCAGCGCGTCGAGCCCGTCGCGTTCGACGAGCGCGATCGCGGCCTCGGTGAGGTCGTCGCGACTCACCGTGCGGCGCGGTGCAGTCTTCCTGCCGGATGCCTCGGGGTTTGCCACTTGACGGGACGCCATGGGTGCAAGAGTATCGTCCGTACAGTGTACGGATCCGTACGACGTACGGATGGTCTCGAGACGCGTGCTTCGCGCGCTCCTCGACCAGCGTGGGCGCGCGTGCTTCGCGCGCTCCTCGACCAGCGGAATGACGAAAGGCACCACCCAGATGGAACTGTTCCGGCTCACCGCCACCGAGGCATCCGAGCTCATGCGACGACGCGAGCTCTCGCCCGTCGAACTGCTCGACGCCGTCGTCGCGCGCACCGCGGCGACCGAGCCCGCGATCAACGCCGTCACCGAGGAGTGGGTCGAGGAGGCGCGCGCTGCCGCCCACGTCTCCGAGCAGCGCTTCGCCGCAGGCGAGGCGGCGCGCCCGCTCGAGGGCATTCCGCTCATGCTGAAGGAGGAGCAGCCCGTCGCGGGCCGCCTCGCCGAAGAGGGATGCCTCCTCGAACGCGGCCACATCGCCGACGAGACCCACCCCATCGTGGAGCGCATCCAGGCGGCCGGCGCCGTCATCCACGCCCGCACCACCACCCCCGAGTACTGCTGCGCCCCCGTCACGCACACGAAGCTCTGGGGCGTCACCCGCAACCCGTGGAACACCGAGTTCAGCCCCGGCGGCTCCTCGGGCGGTTCGGGCGCGGTGCTCGCGGCGGGCTCGACCCTGCTCGCCACGGGTTCCGACATCGGCGGCTCCATCCGAATCCCGGCCTCGTTCTGCGGCGTCGTCGGCTTCAAGCCGCCGTTCGGCCGAGTGCCCGGAATCGCCCCCTTCAACTCCGACACGTACTGCGCCGACGGGCCGATGGGGCGCAGCGTCGCCGACGTCGCCCTGCTGCAGAACGTGATCTCGGGGCCGTGGGTCGGCGACGCGGCATCCCTGCGCGACCTCTCGACCGTCTCGGGCGCCGTCGCCTCGCTCGAGGGCATGCGCATCGCGCTCTGCCTCGACCTCGGCGGCTACGACGTCGACCCCGCCGTCGAGCAGAACACCCGCACGGCCGCGGCCGCCCTCGTCGCCGCCGGTGCGACCGTCGACCTCGTCGAACTGCCGTGGGGCCCCGAGCGCACCCTCGCCACCGCGTGGCCGCACTTCGGCGCCGTGATGGGGCCGTTCATCGAGCAGATCGCCGAGGGCGAGCCCGAGCGCGCCGAGCAGCTCATGCCGTACACGCGCGCGTTCGCCGCGCAGGCCGCCGCCGGCGGCGAGTACGTCGAAGGGCTCGTGGCCGAGACATCCTTCTACCGCCCCTTCGCCGAACTCATGACCGGGTACGACGCGCTCGTCTGCCCGACGATCGCGACCACCGGCTTCGCCGCCGACGAACCCGCGACCGACAGCGCCGCCGTCTTCTCGAAGCTCATGACGCTGCCGTTCAACGTCATCGGCCGCGTGCCCGTGCTCGCCGTGCCCTCGGGGCGCGCGCCCAACGGCGTGCCGACGGGCGTGCAGATCGTCGGCAAGACGTACGACGACACGACGGTGTTCCGCATCGGCGCGGCGCTCGAGCAGGAGCTCGGCCTCTGGACCGACCCGGCCTGGTGGCCCGCGGTCGTGTGATCTCCGCGGGCGGGTGCGCAGCGCGAACCCGCCCGTCCCTCCCCATCCCCCTTCCCTGCCGTCATCACCGTCGCTGACAAGGAGTCCCGATGAGTTCGACCCCGGCCCCGGCCCCCGCCCCCGCACCCGCGCCACAGAGCACCGACCCCGGCGGACTCGCCGGCGGGAGGCTCGGCACCTTCGACATCTTCTTCTTCGTCGTCGCGGCGGCAGCGCCGCTCGCAGTGATGGCCGGGGCGGCGCCGCTGGCCTTCCGGCTCGGCGGCATCGGGGCGCCGGGCGCCTACCTGTTCAGCGGCATCGTCTACATCCTCTGCGCGGCCGGGTTCACGGCGTTCGCCCGCTACGTGCGCAACGCCGGGGCGTTCTACGCCTTCATCGGACGCGGACTCGGTCGCACCGCGGGCGGTGCGGCCGCGGTCGTCGCCCTCCTCTCGTACGCGCTCATCTGCGGCGGGTTCTACGGGTTCCTCGGCTTCTACGCCGCAGAGACCTTCAACCCGATGCTCGGCATCGACGTGCACTGGGCCGTGTACGCGCTCGTCGGTCTCGCGATCGTCGCGCTGCTCGGCTACCGGCAGATCGACATCGGAGCGCGAGTGCTCGCGGTGCTCATGATCCTCGAGGTCGTCATCCTCGTCGTGATCGCGGTCGCCGTGCTCGCGACCGAGGGCACCGCGAACTTCTCGCTCGAGCCCTTCGCTCCGGGCAACGTGTTCAACCTGGCGAGCGGCGGGATGTTCGTGCTCGCGCTCGGTGCGTTCATCGGCTTCGAGGGCACCGCGATCTACGCGGAGGAGGCGAAGCGCCCCGAGCGCACCGTGCCGCGGGCCACGTACCTCGCGGTCGGGTTCCTCGCGGTGTTCTACGGGTTCATCGCGTGGATCGCGGTCGCGGCGCTCGGGGTCGACGGGCTCGTCGAGTACTCGCTCTCCGACGTGTTCCAGGGGTTGTACTTCATGCTCGCCGAGTCGTACCTCGGGGTGTGGGCGAGCACCGTGATGGGTCTGCTCATCGTCACGAGCATCCTCGCGGCGACCATCGCGTTCCACAACGCGACCTCGCGCTACCTGTTCTCGCTCGGCCGCGACGGGTTGCTGCCCGCCCGCCTCGGCCGCACCCACGAGCGTCATCGCTCGCCGGCGACGGCGAGCCTCGTGACGACGATCGTGTCGCTCGTGCTCATCTCGTTCACCGTCGTGCTGAACGGCGACCCCTACCTGCAGCTCCTGCTCTGGACCAACGGCGTCGGCATCATCGGCGTCGTCGCCCTGCAACTGCTCTGCATGATCAGCGTCGTGCGGTTCTTCAGCCGTGATCGGCGCGGGCACGGGGTGTTCCGCGTGGTGATCGCGCCGCTCCTCGGCGCCGCAGGCCTCGTCGCCGGGCTCGTGCTCATGCTCACGAACCTCGAACTGCTCACGGGCCGCACCGACTGGGTCAACTGGGCGCTCATGGCGACGCTCGTCGTCGCGGCGGTCGTCGGCGTCGTGCTCGTGCGCCGGGCGCCTGCGCCGGCCGACGGCAGGGCGTCGGAGTAGCCGGCGGTACCGAAGCACCGGGACCCAGACGGCCGATCCCGCGCGCACCGCGCAGGATCGGCCGTTCGGCGCGATCTACGCCTTGGGGGCAGCGCCCGTGGATGCGCCGCCGAGCGAGGTCGGGGTGTCGAGTGAGGCGACGGACCCTGTCGCGAAGCGGGCGAGGCCGAACGGCTCGAGGTCGATCGGCGGCTCAGCGCCCTCGGCGAGGTCGGCGAGTACGAGGCCCATGAGCGCCGAGAACTTGAAGCCCTCGCCCGAGTCGCCGCAGCCGACGGTCACCCCGGGCAGGGGAGTGTCGATGATGAAGCGGCCGTCGGGGGAGTCCGTCCAGCTGCAGACCTTCGCGTCGACGAGTTCGGCGCCCGTCATGCCGAGCTGAGTGCGCGCGTAGTCGAGCAGCACCGCCGAACGTTCGGCCGACGGGGTGCGGTCGTCGTCGACGCCCCACTCGACGTCGCGCAGCGGCTGGTCGAGCCCGAGCTTGTAGCCGACGCCGGGCGTCGTCATCGCGTAGAGCGTGGGGCGCTCGGGCGTCGCGATGTCGATGAGGTCCGGCAGCTCGTCGAACGGCCGAGCGGGGTCGGCGACGTGCACGACCTGCTCGAGCCGCGGGCGCAGCGGCACGTCGAGACCGAGGTGACCGAGCAGGGCGGATGCTCCGGGGCCGGCCGCGATGACGAGCGCCTCGGCGTCGAGCGTCTCGCCGCCCTCGAGGTGCACCCGGTGCAGGCCGTCGCCCGAGGCATCCGGTTCGATATCGACGACGTGGGCGATGCGCAGCGTGCCGCCCGCCCGCTCGAACCGCCGCAGCTGCGCGCGCAGCGAGACCTCGGCGAGCACCGGGCCCGCCTCCGAGGTGTAGATCGCGCCGCGACCGTCGGGCACGAGCCCCGGGAACCGCGTGCCGACCCGCGCCGCGTCGAGTCGCAGGTGCGGCACGCCCTCCATCGCGAGCGCCCACTCGAGCCCGTCGAGCGCGGCGGCGCTGTCGCGCCACACCAGCCCGCGCTTGAGGAACACGGGTTCGCCGGCGATCGACGAGAGCCGTTGCATCGCGTCGAGGCTCTGCCGGGTCATGCGCATCTTCGCCGGATCGGGGTCGGCGAGCCGCCAGATGCGGGTCGGCCCGTGCGACGACGACAGGGGATTCGCGGGGCCGTACCGGTCGACGAGGGTGACCCGGTGGCCGCGTTCGGCGAGCTCGGCCGCGCCGGGCAGCCCCCACGCGCCCGCGCCGATGACGATGATCTGCATGCGTTCCATCCTCTCGCACGGCAAGGCGACAGGCGGCGGACACCGGCTGTTCACCGGCGCGACGGATGCGCGTCACCGGCTGCCGGTCGAGTGGCATCTGACCCCCGTCTTACCCGCGTCAGGAGCGCCCGCATGCCCGTGCAGCACCCGAATCACCCACTTCTCCCGCGCAGGCGCGGGCCGCCGTGCCCGCGATGCTCACGGCGTTCGCCGTCGTCGCATCGGGGCTCGCGCTCGCCGCGACGCCCGCGCTCGCGACGTCCGCGGCGGCCGCGCCCGCCTCGGGCGTCGTCGTCAACGAGATCGTCTACGACGACGTGGTCGCAGGCCAGGTCGACGCGATCGAGCTCTACAACGCCGGCACCGCGAGCACGGATGTCTCGGGGTGGAAGGTCTTCGACGACAAGCGCGAAGAGGCCGGGGAACTGCCCGCCGGCACGACACTCGCCGCGGGCGCGTTCCTCGTGCTCGAGAAGGACGCCTCGCCGCTCGGGTTCCCGTTCGGCCTCGGCAAGGGCGACGCCGTCACCCTCGTCGACGCCGCGGGCGCCGACGTCGACTCGTACGCCTACGCCGCGACGGCCCCGCTCGCCGACTGGTCGCGCTGCACCGACGGGGGCGCCTGGGCGCACGGCACCGCCATCACGCTCGGCGCCCCGAACGCCTGCGAGACGCCCGCCGTGCCCGGGACCGTCGTGCTGAACGAGGTCGACTCGGGCCCCGCCGACTGGATCGAGCTCGTCAACCCGGGCGACGCGGCCGTCGACCTCACGGGCGTCGAGATCCGCGACAACTCCGACGACCACCGCTGGTTCTTCGCCGACGGCACGAGCCTCGGCGCGGGCGAGCGGCTCGTCGTCGACGCCGAGACCCAGGGTCTCGACGCGAACGGCGCCGCGCAGCAGTTCCAGGCCGCGATCGGCATCGGCGGCTCCGACTCGATCCGCGTGTTCGGCGCCGACGGGGTGCTCGTCGATGAGACGTCGTGGACGGGACATCCGGCCATCGACGGCGACGAAGCGGCCGCGAGCTACGCGCGCTGCCCCGACACGACCGGCGACTTCGCCCTCGCCCGCGTGACGCCGGGCGCCGCGAACGAGTGCGTGCTGCCCGCCGTCGCGATCAACGAGGTCGAGTCGAACGGCGACGCCACCGACTGGGTCGAGGTCGTGAACACCGGCACCGCCCCGATCGACCTCTCGGGCTGGACGCTCATGGACTCCGACCCCACCGGCCACGCGGCCGACGTCACCCCGGTCGCCGCCGGCACGACGCTCGCGCCGGGCGCGTTCTTCGTGTTCGACGGCGGCGCGCACTTCACGTTCGGGCTCGGCGGCGCGGATGTCGCGACGATCCGCAACGCGAGCGGCCTCACCGTCGCCGAGTACGCGTGGAGCGAGCACGCGGCCGTCACCTGGGCGCGCTGCCCCGACGGCACCGGTGACTTCGCCGCCGCCACGACCGCGACGAAGGGCGCCTCGAACTGCGACGGCACCGGCGAACCCGGCGGCCCGGGCGAGGAGCCCGAAGCCGCGGCGTGGCCCGGCTCGGCGGAGGTGCGCGTGCTCGACGAGACCGTGATGTTCCTCGAGGACTCCTCGGGCCTCGACGCGCAGGCGACCGATGCCGGCACCGTGCTCTGGGCCGTCGACAACGGCACCGGCACCTTCTGGAAGCTCGACATCGCCGCCGACGGCGCCGCATCGTTCGCCGACGGCTGGGAGGACGGCAAGCGCGCCCGGTTCCAGCGCGACGCCGGGAACCCCGCCGCCGCAGGCCCAGACGCCGAAGGGATCACGGTCGACGCCCGCGGCGACGTCTACCTCGCCTCCGAGCGCGACAACTCGAAGAAGGGCGTGAACCAGAACGTCGTGCTCGCGGTCGACGTCGACGCACCCGGCCCCGACGTGGTCGCCTCGCAGGAGTGGGACCTCACCGCCACGCTGCCGCAGGTCGCCGCGAACACCGGCATCGAGGCCGTCGAGTGGGTCTCGGACGCCGCGCTCGCGGGTCGCCTCGTCGACCAGAGCACCGGCGCCGGCTACGACCCGGCCGACTACCCGGGCCACGGCGACGGCCTCTTCTTCGTCGCCGTCGAGGACAACGGCTTCGTCTACGCCTACGCGCTCGGCGCCGACGGCGGCATCGCCCAGGTCGCGACGATCGACCCGGGTCTCGGCGGCGTCATGGCCCTCGACTACGACACCGTGCTGGGCGAGCTGTGGGCCGTGTGCGACGACGGCTGCGAGGGGCGGTCGGCCCGGATCGCGTTCACTGGCGGCGAGCCCGGGATCAGCGTGTTCGAGCGGCCGGCGGGCATGCCGAACCTCAACAACGAGGGCTTCGCGACGGCGCCGAGCGCGTCGGCCGCGCCGTCGCTCGTTTCGGCTGCGCGCACGGCGACGGGCGGGGCGGATGCCACGGCGACCGCCTCGGCCGCTGCAGGCGCCGAGCGTGCGGCCTGGTGGTTCGCCGACGGCGTGCAGCCCGCCGCCCTGCGCGCGGGCACGCTGCCCGGTGCGGATGACGGCGGCACGGGCGGCGAGCCCGGCCCCGGCCCCGGCGACGGCAGCGGCGTCGGCGGCGGCACGGGCGGCGGTACGGCGACGCCGACCTCGCCCGCGGGCGCCGCAGGCGACCTCGCCGAGACGGGTGTCGACGCGGGCCTGCTCGCACTGGCGCCGCTCGCCGTGCTCGTCGCGGGCCTCGGTGCGGCGCTCATGATCGCGGCACGCCGCCGCCACCGCGCCACGGCGCCGACTCGCGAATAGCAGGACCACCGCACGAACGAGCGGCCGGGCGACTCAACGCGAGACGCCCGGCCGTCTGCGGCATTAGCGCTCGCTCAGGAACTCCGGCCGTACTTCGGCGACCCCGTGGAGCTCGTCTCGCAACCGGGCCAGGAGCGCGATTCCTCGATCCTCCCATCCCGCGGGAAGCGGATCATCCGGCTGCCGTCGCAGCCACTCCTCGTTCCACACGAACAGCGCGTCGCTGAGACCAGCCGACAGCCCGAGATCGGGTCCGGTGAGGCGGTAGTCCTCGGTGTAGCTCTCCCAGAGCGGCCAGCCGCCGACCCACTCCGGGAACACGCGGATGAGACGGAGACCGTTCGGAAGGAGCGTCGGCGCTCCTCGCAGACTCTTCGCCCTGAGGTAGCGATCCTGCATTTGACGCCGTCGCCGCCACTCCCGGGCAGAGCTCGGCGGATCGTTGTAGTCCATACCGGAAAGCCAGATCAACCCGCGCATGCCCCGCGAGTCGTTTTCGACGAGCGCGAGCGCCCAGAGGTGCTCATCGCCGTTCGAGAGTGCGAGCCCGGTTTCCAGTGCCTCTTCGATCGTCGCATCGACCAGATCGACGGTGAGGACCGCGTTGTCAGCGCCCGTGAAGACGTACACCCGGTAGCGGGCATCATCCCGTTCCCAGGCCGAGTCCCGTTCGTCTGCAGGGATGGCGTGCATAGCCTCAACCTACGCGGCGATGCGACGACCTCGCACGCCCGCACGCCCGCGTGTGCTGCGGTCGGCGCAGTGATCACCCGGCACCCCGGCAACTCGGTCTGAGAGGATCATCGGATGGGATTCCTCGTCCGACAGGTCGTCGCAGACGGAGGCCGAGCAGCCCGCTCGATGAGCGCAGCCGACGGCCGGACGACCCTCGCGGGTCGCCCGGCCGTCGGTGCATCGGGGCGGGTCAGTTCGCGCCGAGCCCGAGACCGCGGGTCACCGCGATCGGCACCGCGTGCTCGCTGCCGTCGGGGCGCACCGCGACGATCTCGTAGGCACCTCGCTTCGTCGATCGCGGCACGGTGACGTCGAGCTCGAACTCGCCGAGGATCGACGCGGTGACCGTGGCCGTCTCGAGGGCGCGGCGGTCGCCGCTGCGCCGCAGCTCGAGGCGCACCTCCTCGTCGGTGCCGAAGCCGGTTCCGCTCGCCTCGACGGTGCGGCCCGCGGTGACGCTCGCGGCGCCGAGCGCGAACGCCGGGTCGACGGCGCGGGTCTCGGCCGAGATCTGCGGGGCGTCGATCGCCCAGTACCCGTTGTCGCCCGCGGTGAGCCGCCAGCCGATGCGCACCTGACGCGAGTCGGCGGTGGCGTGCGTGCTGAGCGAGACGGGCTGGTTGATCTCGAACGAGGCGCCCTGCGCGGCGTCCCGGCTCCAGAGCACCTGGGCGGTGCCGTCGTCGAACTCGGCGACGACCTCGGCGTGCTGCGGCACGGTCGCGCTCAGCTGGCGGTAGTGCGAGACGAAGGTGAGGTCGACGGTGCCGCCGGGCTTCACCTCCTGCCACGGGGAGTACAGCGTCGAGTCGAACCGTGCACCCGAAGCGGCCGGGTCGCCGAGGTCGTTCCACTCGTCGGCGTCGGCGACCGCGATGACGTCGCGGGCGCGCACGAACGAACCGCGACCCTGCCCCTCTTCGCTCGTCGTCCAGAACTCGCCCGACATGAACGACCAGCCGCGGTATTCGCTCGAACCCGCGGCGGGGGTGCGCTCGTCGATCTGCCATCCCTCGGGCGCCTGCTTCGTCCAGCCGGCGGTGTCGGCCGGCTTCGCCGGTTCGTCGACGACGGGGCCGAACGCGGCGGCGACGGTGTCGAACGGGTCGGTCGAGGGCGTGCCGATCGGCACCCCTTCGAGCCCCCACGCGGGGTCGATGTCGACGCCGAGGTGGCGGAGGATGGTCGGTGCGAGGTCGACCTGCCGCCATTCGCGCGTGGCCGCGCCGGTCGCGGGCACGTCGCCGCCCGAGGCGAGCGTCCACACCTTGCGGGTCTTGTGCTGGTCGCCGCCGTGGCCGTAGCCCGTGAAGCCGTGGTCGGTCGAGGCGACGACGAGCCAGTCCTCGGATGCCGCGTCCTCGCGCGCCTCGATCGCGTCGACGAGCTGCCCGACCTGGCGGTCGAGCAACTCGATCGTGGTCTTGTACTGCGGCGACTCGGCCGTGTAGGCGTGCCCCGTGGCATCCCCGTTGTGCAGGTACACGACCATCGCGTCGGGGTTGCGGGTCGAGAGCACCTCGACGGCGTCGTCGACGCTCTGCACGTCGGTGGCCGCGGCCGAGGCGCCGCGCTGCTGCAGCTTCACGTCGGGGCGGAGGATGAGGTGGTCGTTGAGCGGCTGCCAGTCGGCGGTCGAGAACGTCGAGAACGCGGGGTTCACCTGTTCGAGGCGCGTGAGCACGTCGGGGTAGGCCTCGATGTTCGGGTTCGTGAAGTTGTTGTCGGGCGAGCGGTGCTTGTCGACCCAGACCCCCGAGAGCAGGTTCGCGTGGCCGTGACCCGAGACGGTCGGGCCGAGCGCGTTGTCCTGCAGGTACGAGACGCCGAACTGCCCGGCGGCGGCGAGGGCGTCCAGGTTCGGGGTGTCGTAGGCGCGCAGTTCGTCGAGTCGCACGCCGTCGAAGTCGATGAAGAGCACCTTGCGGTCGCTGATGCCGTCGGGCACGTCGGAGGGCTCGGGCGGTGCGGGCGGCAGCGGGCTCTCGGCGCCGACGGCGGGGGCGTCGGTGACGGTGATGTCGTCGATCGCCCAGTACCAGTCGTTGGTGGCCTGCTCGACGACCCAGTCGAGTCGCATCGTCGTCGCGCCCGCTGGAACGTCGATCGGCTGGGTCAGCAGCCGGTCGTGCAGGTACGTCTGGTCGCCGAGCACCGCGGTGCTGTACTCGAAGAGGCGCGTCGGCGCGCCGCCGTCGAAGGAGACCTCGAGGGCGGCGAGCTGCGGCCCGGTCTGTCGGTAGTTCGAGTCGAAGTTGACGTGCACCGTCGTGCCGCCCGCGACCGCGATGCCGGGGGAGGAGAGGGTGCTCGAGAACAGCTGCTCGCCCGGCGAGTTGCCGTCGTCCCATTCGTCGTTCTCGGCGACGGCGATGACGCCCGAGCCGCGGGTGAACAGCTCCCGGCCCTGGCCCGTCTGCGCGGCGGCCCAGAACTTCGGCGTCGCGAAGCTCCAACCGCGCCATTCGGTCTTGCCCTTGCCCGACATCGAGGCGTCGCTCGTGACGGTCCATCCGGCGGGTGCGTCGGGGGTCCAGCCGAGCAGCTCCGTGGAGATATGCGTCTCGTCGACCCGCGGCCGCAGCGCCGGGGTCAGCGAGTCGAAGGTCTCGGTGAAGAATGCCGAGCCGGATGCCGCGGCGCCGACGCCGGCCGAGGCGGAATCCGCTTGCGGGGTCTCGGCCGCGGCGGGCGCGACGGGCAGCAGCAGTGCTGCCGCCACGCCGAGCGCGGTCGTCAGGCAGATGGTCTGGGATGTTCGCATTGGTCGTCCTTCCGATGGGATGCGAGTCGGCGTCAGCCTCGTCGCGGCCGGCGACCGCACACCCCCGTTCGTCCGTCCCGCAGATGAACGGCAGGGGGCGACGGCGGCAGCTTGTGCGGACAATGCGCGGCGGCCGGCTGCCCCTCCAGATCGCCCCGACCACCCGAACCTGCGAGGGGTGGCGGCGCGCGAGTCGACGTGCTATACCCAGAGGGGGTATCCGGTAACCGGGTCCCCGTCGCACACGCGAGGAGGCGCAGCGATGAACCGAACCGACCGCGCAACGCCGGGCACGACCGAGCCTCCGCCCGTCGAATCCGCACCGCCGGCGCCGCCCGCGCCGCTCTTCATCGTCGTCGCGATCCTCATCGGCGTCGCGAGCGGGTTCGGCCTGCTCTTCAGCGGCTACCCCGAGGCGCTCGGCCCGAACGTGCCGATGACCGCCCTCGGCATCGCCACGCTCTGCTATCTCGCCGCCGCCGTCACCGGGCTGCGCTGGGTCGCCTGGCTCGTCGTCGTGCTCGGTACGCTGCTCGTCTTCGGAGCCGAACTCCTCGACCTGCCCAGATGGGCGGCGCTGGCGGCCGCCGGGTTCGTGCTGCTCGTCGTCGGCCTCATCCGCAGGCCGCGGGCGACGACCCCGCAGGCGATCGCCATGCTCGGCTTCTTCGGCGTCGCCGTCGCCGCGCTCGCCCTCGATCCTCGCGTCGGGCTGGCGCTCGCCGGGTTGGCGCTCGCGGCCCACGCCGGATGGGACGTCGTGCACTACCGCCGCAACGTGGTCGTCGGTCGCTCGCTCGCACTCTGGTGCATGGGCCTCGACCTGTTGCTCGGCCTCGTCTGCGTCGGCATCGCGATCGCCGGCTGAGCGCGGGCGACCCGCACGGCGAAGCGGAGGCGGCCGTGTTCAGCGGGTGGCAGGCACCGTCGCCCGCCAGAACGTGGGCAGCCCCCGCCGGGCGATGAGCCACTCGGCGACGATGAGGTTCGGCACCCAGCAGAGGAACGGCACCGCCGCGTACGCGTTCGCGAACACCGCGTCGAAGTCGAAGGCGCCGGTCGTGAACGGCAGTTGCGCGACGATCAGGAGCGGCAGCCAGAGGCGGAGGGCGACGGCCGCGTAGGTGAGGGCGAAGTTGCGCATCATCCAGGCGCGGTGGCTCGGGACATCCCCTCGCCTGATCGCGCGATACCCGGCGAACCCGGTCGCGAACCACAGCACCGCGAGACCGCCGAAGCCGAACATGCCGACGATGCCCGCGTCGTTGACGGGCGCGATCGCGAGGCCCGCGGCCGCCCCGATCGCGACGGCGACGAGGTACGTGCGCCCGACGGTGCGGTGCACGAGCGGATGCCTCGTGCGGAGCCCCTTCCAGAACTGCAACGGGCCGACGACGAGCGCGAGGCCGCCCGCGACGATGTGCGCGTAGAACGCCAGCTGGATCGGCCACGGCTGCTCGGCGTAGTTGCCGGCGAGGCCGCCCGAGGGCGACTCGGCGAGGGCCCGCAGCGGGGCGGTGAGGTACGGGATCACGGCGAACGCGGCGATGCCGAGCGAGGAGAGGAGCACCCAGGTCCAGCCGATGCGGGCCGGGGCGGTGCGCGGGCGACGGGGTGCGGGCGCGGCGGGCGCGGCCGGTGCGGCCGGGCGGGTGCCGGTGGCTTCGGGGGTCTCGGTGGAGGTCATGCGCCGCACGCTACGACCGTGCGGCGCGGGCGGTCAGGGGGTGAACCCCCGGGTTCGACGTGGGGTCGGCCGGCGTCAGATGACGACGTCGATCTCGTCGTCGGCGTGCGTGCCGACGTACTGCGCGTCGATGAGGATCGGCAGGTGGTCGCTCGATCCGCGCGGCAGGGTCTCGACGCGGCGGATGTCGAAGTCGGCCGAGGTCGCGAAGTCGAAGTGCCCCCGGAAGTACTTGTAGCGCGTGTAGGTGCGGCTGTCGCTCAGCGTGAGCTCGTAGCCCGCGTCGCGCACCTTCTCGGCCAGGTTGTCTTTGAAGACGGGGTAGTTGTAGTCGCCGACCATGAGCGTCGGCAGGTGCGGACCCATGAGCTGGAGCGAGCCGAGCGCCGAGTGGATCTGGTGCCGACGCAGGGAGTTGAGCGCGGTGAGCGGAGCCGCGTGGAACGACGCGACGATGAGCTCGCGGTCGTGCTGCAGGTCGATGAAGCGGGCCCCGAGGAGGCGCTCGTGGGCTGGCCGCAGCACGCGGTCGTGCAGCGACTTCTTGAGGGCGAAGGCGCGGATGCCACGGGGCGTCAGCCGATCGGGCCGGTAGTACATGGCGAGGCCGAGCCGGTTGCCCGTCGTGGAGTGCGCCAGCCGGAGCCGCCCGACCTCCTCGGCGAGGTCGGTGGTGTCGCACTCCTGCAGGCAGAGCACGTCGGGGGAGTAGCGCGAATCGAGCGCCGCGAGCTCTGAGATCGCGCGGTGCTTGCGGAGGTTGTAGCTGATGACCAGCATCGCCTCAGCCTATTCGGTGAAGTTGAACGGTGGCCGTGGATGACGTGACGAATCGCCCGGCCCGCCCCTAGGCTCTGGCCATGCCCTTCCTGTTCAGCATCCTGACGGTCGCCGGCATGGTGATCGCGCTCGTCGACCTCATCATGCGCGACGAGTCGCAGGTCAAGCACCTGCCGAGGTTCGCCTGGATCCTGCTCGTCATCCTGCTGCCGCTCATCGGCACGATCCTGTGGTTCGCCCTCGGGCGCGAGTACTCCTCGGCGGGGCTCGGCGGGTTCACCCCCGCGGGGCGCGCCCACCAGGCCCCGGCCCCTGCACCGCAGCAGAGCGCGCCGCCGCGCCCGTTCGAGGCGCGTTCGACCGAAGAGCAGCTCGCCGACCTCGACCGCGAGATCGAGTACTACGAGCGTCGCGCCGAGCTCGAGCGCCGCAAGCGCGAGCTCGACACGGGTTCGGTCGACTAGGCCGGCGAGGCCGGGCTTTCGGTGTCAGCCCGGATGCCGCGAGCGAAGGTCTGAGCTTCTCTCATTCCTGCGGGGTCGCCTGCGCCGAACCACGGCCTGCGCCCGCTGGGAGGGATCGTGGACGGCATCCATGCTGCGCTGACACTGGCGGCGGCCGAGACGAGCGATTGGGTCGCGTTCCAATCGGGGTTCCTCGCCCCGATCATCGACTTCGGCGTCGTGTGGGCGGTCGTCTGGCTCATCTGCATCGTCGCTGCACGCCTCCTCTCGGCGCTGCCGCACTGGACGGCGACCCCGGTCACCCGCCGCTGGAGCATGAACGCGAAGTGGGTCGGCGGGCTCATCACCGCGGTCGCGGCGGCCGGCTTCGTCGGCGCCGCGGCGCTCACGAGCACCGTCGGGCCGTGGCTGCCGCTCATCTGGGTCGGCATCGTCGCGCTCGCCGTCGCGGGAGTGCTGCTCCTCGCCCACGGCATGGCGACGACCCCGTGGCTGAAGGTCACGGTCATCGGATCCGACGGCTCCTCGAACGACGCGTGGGCCACCGAGGTCACCGTGCGCATGCGCGAGCTCAATGCCGACAACCCGAGCGGCCGCGTCGAACGGCCCGACGGCTCCGACCTCAACGAGCTCGTCACGATCGCCGACCGCACCGAGAACTGGGCGGTCGCCCTCGTCGGCGGCGCCATGTCGATGCTCCTGAACCTCACGCCGTGGAGGCTCGAGGTCACCGTGTTCGACCCCGACTCGGGCGTCGCGCGGCTGCGCCGCAACGGTCGCATCGTCGAGGACGCCTCGCTCGAACTGCCGGCCGCGCCCGCCGACCCGCACCACCCCGGCGAACTGCTCGTGCTCTCGGCCGCGTTCGCCGCGACGAACGTGGCCCGGCGATACCCCGACATCATCGGGTTCTACAACACGCGCGAGTGGCTCGGGCTCGGCCTCATCGGTGTCGCCCGCCGCACCCGCGACGACGACCTCCGCGAGCTCTACATCGCCCGCGCGATCCAGGCCGATCCACGGAGCATCCTCGTCGAGTTCGAGGACGTCTACGAGCGCTACCGCGGCGTCGCCGACCCGCAGAGCCTGCGCGATCTCCTCGACCGCCTCGAGCCGATGATCCAGGTCGCCGCGGTGCTCGCCGGCCGCGACCTCGCGCCGCTCCACGACGCCCGGTTCCGTCCGTGGCACGAACTCGACCGCGCGCCCCGGCGCGACAGCGCCGAGTCCGCGCGCCGCTGGCGGCGGCTCACCGCGCACCCCGAACCGCTGCTGCTCATGCTCCGGCTGCTCGCGTACTACACGATGACCGTGCGCAACTGGCTGATGTCGGGCGACGAGGAACTCGCCGACGACGCGGTGCGCCTCGCGCGCACCGAGCGGGCGATCGGCATCGTCGGCGAGTTCGTCGCCGCGCTCGACGAGATGCCCGCGCGCGAGAAGGATACCGCGGGGCAGGTGCTCGCCCGCATGGAGCAGCGGGCCGGGCTCGGGCTGCTGCTCCTCCTCGACGACCGCGACGCGCTGCGCGAAGGCCGGCCCGACGAACGCTTCGCCGCGCAGCGTGAGATCGCCGAACGCTGGAAGACGCAGGCGATGGCGTCGAGCGAGGTCGAGGTGAAGTACTCGGTCGCCTGCTACCAGAGCCGTCGCATCGCCGCCGGGCGCGCCGAGCTCGCCGCCGAGCTCGCCGACATCGTCGAACGGCTGAGCGGCGTGTGCTGGGTCGAGGAGTACCGCGACCTCGCCGTCGTCGACCCAGAACTCACCCCGCTCGGGCGCGAGCCGGCGCTCCGCGACGCCGTGCTCGCCGACCTGCAGGACGCCTGGCGCATCGACCGCTTCGGTGCGGTGCGCCTGCAGCTCGAGCGGGCCGGGGTTCGGCACCCCGAAGAGCTCGTGAGCCCGGCGGTGCAGCACCGCGTCGTGCAGCGCTCGGGGCTCGACGCCGAGGTCGTCGAGAAGCTCGCCGATGCCGCCGTCATCGTGCGGGCGGCGCTCGGCGCCGAACTCGACGTCGTCGCGATCGACGACGACGGCGACGTGCGCGGCCGCCTGAGCGCGCAACGCGAGCGCTGGGCGAGGCTGCGCGCCGCGCGCTGCCTCGTCGACACCGGTCGGCACTCCACGACGACGCTCCTCGCCGAGGCCGACGAGGACCCGGCGGGCCTCGCCGCCGATGTCGCGACCGCGATGTTCTGGGTGCCCGACGAGGCCGAGCAGCGCGCCGTCGCCGCCTACCTCGACCGGCTCGTCGCGCTCGTGCGTGCGGCGGGCGCGGGCGCCGGCGCCAGCACCGGCGCGACGCCGGCGTCCCGACCGGCCGAGCGCACCGACCTCGTGGTCCCCGAGCTCCACCTCGCCTCGACGAACGGCCGCCACCCAGCCTGAGCGCGCGGCCCGGCGACGCGCGCCTCAGGGGCTCCCGACGGTGAGGCGCACCCCGACGCGGTCGCCGAGCTCGAGCGACTCCGCCGCACGCACCCACGTCTTCACGGGGACGATGTAGCCCCCGTCCTTCGGCCAGAGCGCCGTCGCCCACTCGCTCGCACCGATGCGCACGGTGGCGGGCACCATGCCCCAGCCGTAGCTCACGAGCGGGGCGACGGCGGCGAGCGCCTCGCACTCGGCGGCGGGCACGGTGACGAAGTGCCACGGCGCGGGCCCCCGCCAGAACCACAGCTCTCCGTCGAACTCGAATTCCATCGCCTCAGCCCTCCGGGTTCCAGCGTCGCAGCTTCTCGGGGTTGCGCACGATCCAGACCCGGCTGATCCGCTCGCCGCGCACCTCGACCGCGGCCACCGCGTCGACCGTGCCGCGTTCGCCGAACGCGACGGTGAGCCCGTCGCCGTCGTCGTGCAGCGACCATTCGAGCGCCGCCCCGCGCTGCGCGATGATCCCCGCGAGGAACCGGGACACATGGTCGGGTCCGAGTACCGGGCGACGCGCGGCCGAGACGAGCCCGCCGCCGTCGGAGACGAGCACGACCTCGGGGTCGAGGAGCGACACGAGCGCGTCGAGCCGCCCGGTGCCGGTCGCCGCGATGAACGCCCTCACGACCTCGTCGTGCCGTTCGCGGCTGACGATCCCGGCGCGGCCCTCGTGCACGTGCCGTCGCGCCGACACGGCGAGCTGGCGGCAGGCGGCGGGCGTGCGCCCCACGATCTCTGCGACCTCGGCGAACGGCACCGCGAAGACCTCGTGCAGCACGAACACGACGCGTTCGGCAGGGGTCAACGACTCGAGCACGACGAGCAGTGCCGTCGAGATCGACTCGTCGCGGGCGACCAGGTCGAGCGGGTCGTCGCTCGCGGGCGGTGCGAACATCGCCGCGACCGAGCTCGGCAGCGGCTCGGGCAGCCACTCACCGACGTACGACTCGCGCCGCACACGGGCCGAACCCAGCACGTCGAGGCAGATCCGGCTCGTCGCCGTCATCAGCCACGCGCCGGGGTTCGCGACCGCCTCGCGCGCGCCCTGCGGCATCCTGAACCATCGCGCGTACGCCTCCTGCACGGCGTCCTCCGCGTCGGCGACCGTGCCGAGCATGCGGTAGGCGAGCCCGGTGAGGGCGCGGCGCTCGCGCTCGGGGTCGGGGCGGTCGTCCGGGTCCATGGCCCCAGCCTCTCACCACCCGACCTCACAAAGTGCGGTGCCGCATCGTCGAAGAGATGAGGGCGGGCGGATGCCACGCCTGCGGCGCCCCGCCGCACCGCACCCACACGAGAGGAACGCACTGTGAAGATCGCCGTCGCCGGAGGAACCGGAACCGTCGGACGCCACGTCGTCGATGCGGCGCGCGAGCGCGGCCACGAGGTCGTCGTGCTCGCGAGGTCGACCGGGGTCGACCTCGTCACGGGGGAGGGCCTCGATGCCGCGCTCGCCGGGGTCGAGGCCGTCATCGACACGGCCAACATCATGTCGATCGACCGGGCGAAGGCCGAACGCTTCTTCACCACGACCTCGCGCACCCTGCTCGCCGCAGAGGCGCGCGCGGGCGTCGCCCACCACGTGCTGCTCTCGATCGTCGGCATCGACGGGGTGCCGTACGCGTACTACGAGGCGAAGCTCGCGCAGGAGCGGGTCGTCGAAGCCGGCGGGGTGCCGTTCAGCATTCAGCGGGCGACGCAGTTCCACGAGTTCGCGGGGCAGATGGCGGGATCGCTGCGGTTCGCCGGCGTGCAGTTCGCCGCCCTCATGCGCACGCAGCCCGTCGCCGCCCGCGAGGTCGGGGCGCGGCTCGTCGACGTCGCCGAGCAGCCGCCCGCCGCGGGGCGCTCGCGCGATCTCGCCGGCCCGCGAGAGGAGCAGCTGGCCTCGATGATCCGCCGACTGGTACGTGCGGAGGGCCGGCGCGGGCCCGTCGTCGACGTGGCGATGCCGATGCGGGGCATGCGCGAGATGCGGCGCGGCGCGGCGCTGCCCGGCCCCGACGCGGTGCTCGGCGTGCAGACCTTCGACGAGTGGCTCAGCGAGCGGGAACCGCAGGCGGCGCGCTGACCGGCGCGGCGCCCGACGCCTCGAGGATCAGGGCCCGCAGCGCGTTGCCGCGCTCGGCGAAGCCGCGCTGCTGCCTGACGTACTCGGCCTTGCCCTCGGGCGTCTCGATGCGCACCGGCTCGCCCGCCCACGGCGCCATGTCGTACGGCGACGCGAGCATGTCGAGCAGTCGGATGTCACGGGCGAGCTCGAACGCGTCGAGCAGCAGCTCACCGGGCACGAGCGGGCCGAGTTTCACCGCCCACTTGTAGACGTCCATGCCGGCGTGCAGGCAGCCGGGCTGCTCGAGCTGCGGCTGCGTCTCACGCGTCGGCGCGAAGCGGTTGCGCGGCACCGCGTCGGGTGTGAAGAAGCGGAACGCGTCGATGTGGGTGCAGCGGAGCTCATGCGTCTCGACGACGGCGTCGGTGCCCGCCTGCCCGAGTCGCAGGGGCACCGGGTGCCGGTGCTCGCCCTGCCGGTAGACCATCGCCCACTCGTGCAGCCCGAAGCATCCGAACGCCGCGGGCCGCGACGCGGTGAGCCGCAGCATGCGCTCGACCGTGCCGAGCATCGGCCCCTTCTCGGCCTCCATCGCGGCGCGGTCGACGACGAGCGACCCCGGCTCGGTGCCGGGCGCGTACCAGCGCCACTCGGCTCGCGGCGTCGACGCCGCCTCGGCGAGCTCGACGCCCGCGCCCGGGTGCCAGCGGCGCAGGAGGCTCGGCGAGTACGAGTAGTAGGTGAACAGGAAGTCCCAGACGGGATGCTTCTCGCCCCGGGCCGCCCGATCGCGGTGGCCTGCCGTGAGCGCGTCGGCCCGCTCGGCGTGCGCCTCGGCGCGGGCGCGCCACTCGGCGGCGGGAAGGAGCGTGTTCACCCGTCAAGGGTACGTGTCGGCGGCTGGTGCGAGACTGGGCGCGTGCTGATCGACGAGCTCGTCACCACCTCGGCGGCCGTGGCCGCCACGCGCTCGCGCCTCGCGAAGATCGAGGCGCTGGCCGAGCTGCTGCGCCGCCTCGAACCCGACGAGATCGTGCCCGCCGTCGGGTTCCTCGTCGGCCGACCGCGGCAGGGGCGGGTCGGCGTCGGGTGGCGCGGCGTCGCCGCGGCGAGCGAGGCCAGCGCGCCGGCGACGAACCCGTCGATCACGGTCGGCGAGCTCGACGCCGCGCTCGACCGGATCGCCGCCGCCTCCGGCACGAGCTCCTCGGGCGAGCGCGCCGACGAGCTGCGCGAACTCCTCGCCCGCGCGACCGAGGGCGAGCAACGGCTCATCGCCGGGGTCCTGCTCGGCGAGGTGCGCACCGGTGCCCTCGAGGGGGTGCTCGCCGACGCGATCGCCCGGGCCGCCGACCGGCCCGCCGACGTCGTGCGCCGCGCGGCCATGCTCTCGGGCGACCTCGGCTCCACGGCGAGGCTCGCGCTCACCGGCACCGCCGACGAGCTCGCGGCCGTCGGGCTCGTCGTCGGGCGCCCCGTGCAGCCCATGCTCGCGGCGACCGCGGGCAGCGCGGCCGCCGCGATCGAGCAGACCGGCGAGGCATCCGTCGAGTTCAAGCTCGACGGCGCGCGCATCCAGGTGCACCGCTCGGGTGACGAGGTGCGCGTGTTCACCCGCAACCTCGCCGACATCACGCACCGCGTGCCCGAGGTCGTCGACGTCGTGCGGGCGCTGCCCGTCGACCGGGTCATCCTCGACGGCGAGACCCTCTCCCTCGGCGAAGACGGCACGCCGCGACCCTTCCAGGAGACCATGTCGCGGTTCGGCGCCGAGCACGCGCGCGAGGCGGTGCTGCACCCGTGGTTCTTCGACGTGCTGCACGTCGACGGGCGCGATCTCATCGACGAGCCGCTCGCCGCCCGCCTCGCCGAGCTCGAACGCATCGCACCCGCCCACCGCATCCCGGGTTCGGTCACCGCCTCGCCCGAGACCGCCGAACGGGTCTCGCGCGAGGCGCTCGCCGCGGGCCACGAGGGCGTCGTCGTCAAGGCGATCGGCTCGCCGTACGCCGCCGGTCGACGTGGCGCGAGCTGGGTGAAGGTGAAGCCCGTGCTCACCTACGACCTCGTCGTGCTCGCCTGCGAATGGGGCTCGGGGCGCCGCACCGGCCTGCTCTCGAACCTGCACCTCGGCGCCCGCGACCCCGACGGCGAGTTCGGCGAACCCGGCGGATTCGTGATGGTCGGCAAGACCTTCAAGGGCCTCACCGACGAGCTGCTCCGCTGGCAGACCGCCCGGTTCCCCGAGATCGAGGTGCGCCGCACCGCGAACACGGTGTTCGTCGAACCCGTCACGGTGGTCGAGATCGCGATCGACGGGGTGCAGCGCTCGAGCCGGTATCCCGGCGGCATCGCCCTCCGCTTCGCCCGCGTCAAGCACTACCGCGACGACAAGGGTGCGGCCGAGGCCGACACGATCCAGACGCTGCGAGCGCTGCTGCGGGCGTAGGGTTCGGCGCGGGCGCGCCCCGCCCCTCAGCGCGGCGTGATCTCGTCGACGAAGCCGTGTGCCGCTCGTGCGATCTCGCGCCAGCGAGGCAGGCCGGCCGAGATCGGCACGACCGCCCACTCCCGCATGGGGCGGCCTCGCATCACCATGTTCTCGAGCCCCTCCGCCTCGATGCGCTCGGGGTCGAGCTTCACGACGAGATCGCCGCCCGACGAGACGAAGGCGAAGAACTTGCCGCGCACCGACAGCCCCTCCGAGCCGAACATGCGTCCGAAGGCCACGCCGGGCTCGGCGAGGAGCTCCGGTGCGAGTTCGCCGAGGAGCTCGAAGCCCTCGTCACGAGTCCCCATGTCCCGTGCCTCCCGCTCGTCTGCTCGTCCGCGCGTCATTCCATCGAGATGCCGGTCACCGGCACCCCGGCCCGGTCGTAGACCAGCCCGATCGCGCCGCTCGAGTACGTGCGGGCCGGCCGGGCGAGCGTGAACGAGGCCGGCTTCACCCCGTCGCGGAACATCCGCTTGCCGGTGCCGAACGCGATCGGGTAGACGAACAGGTTCAGCCGGTCGACCAGGTCGTCGTCGAGCAGCGTCTGCAGCAGGTCGCCGCTCCCGATCATGTGGATCTCGTCGAAGCGCGACTTCACTGCGGGCAGCTCGCGGGCCGCGTCGTGCAGCACGGTGGTGCCAGCCCAGTCTGCATCGGCGAGCGTGCGGGAGACGACGAACTTCGGTACGGCGTTGAACTTCTCGGCGATCGGCCCCTGCTGATTCGGCCAGTACGCGGAGAAGATGTCGTAGGTCTTCCGCCCGAGCAGCAGCGCGTCGAGCCGGTCGATGCCGGCCATGATGTCGGCGCCGTTCTCGTCGTCGAGGTACGGCGCCTGCCAGCCGCCGTAGGGGAAGCCGTGCTCCTCGTCCTCCTCGGGCCCGCCCGGGGCCTGGTACACCCCGTCGAGCGTGACGAACAGGTCGGCGGCGATGATGCCCATGGTTCCGCTCCTTCGCATGCCCGGCGGAGAACCCCGGCACCTCATCGGCGGCGGACCGCGGACGCGCCCCGCACCGTCCCCATCATTCGCCTCCGGGACGGTGAACGGAACCCCCTCATCGAGCAAGCCCCGTCGTCGTCCCCGCCACCGACGCCGGTGGAGGATGTCACAGGCCCGGCGTAGCCTGTGCCGCGTGACCGGCCGCGACGCGGCGAGCCGGCGATGAGCGGACGGAGCCATGATGGCGAACCTGGTCGTGCACTTCGAGATCCACGCGAGCGAGCCGCAGCGGCTCGTCGACTTCTATACGAGCCTGTTCGACTGGCGCTTCACGCAGTTCGGCGACTACCCGTACTGGATGATCGAGACCGGCGAGGAGGCCATCGGCAACGTCGACGCCCGCCCCGGGCTCGGCATCAACGGCGGGCTCACGCAGCGCGAGGGGCCGGCGCCGACGGCCGACGCCCCGGTCAAGGGCTGCAACATTGTCGTCGGCGTCGACGACGCCGATGCGATCTTCGCCCGTGCCGTCGAGCTGGGTGCGATCGAGGCCGTGCCGCTGGAGGACACCGAGGGCGTCGGGCGTACCGCGTCGCTCATCGACCCCGACGGCAATGTGTTCGGCATCATCTCACCGGTGATGAGCGACGGCACTCGCGCGATGTAGCCGGGCGGCTCCGACTGTGCCGAGATCGCCCGAGCGTCACCCGACCCGGTCGAAGAAGTCGACGACCAGCTCGGTGACCGCCTCGGGCTGGTCGTCGGTGACGAAGTGTCGCGCGTCGTCGACGAATGCGAGTTCGGCGTGCTCGGCGTACCGCGAGAGGTCGCCGCAGAGCCGCCGAAGACGATCCTCGGTGAACGCGCCGTCGTGGTCGCCGAAGACGAACAGGTTCGGCGGCATGAGCCGCTGCCGCTTGTAGGTGCCCCGCATCATCTGCAGCACGAGGGGCATCACGACGCGTCGGTAGAGCTCCGGGATCGCCGCGTCCAGCCCCGGGCGGGCGTACGGCGAGAGGTACGCGTCGAGCATCTCGTCGCTCAGCCGGTGGGCGATGTGCTGCTCGTCGAACAGCCAGTCCAACGGTGCGCCCGGGCGGTGACGCATGAGCGGCGGGATGTGGGCGAAGTTCGGGAACAGGCTCGGGCTGAACGACATGAACCCCGGCGGCACCGCCATGGTGACCGTCGCACGAACCCGCTCGGGGTGCGCGTACGCGAGCTGCATCGCCGAGATCGCCCCCATGTCGTGGCAGACCACACGAACCCGGTCGAGCTCGAGTGCGTCGAACATCGTGAGGAGGTCGTGCAGCCAGGTCTCCGGTTCGAGTCGGGCGCCGTCGTCCTCCGTCCAGCCGAAGCCGCGCTGGTCGGGGCAGATCACCCGGTAGCCCGCGGCGGCGAGCCTCGGGCCGATCTCCCGCCACTGCCACCAGTGCATCGGAAGGCCGTGCAGCATCACGACGGGTTCGCCGTCGCCGATCATCGCGACATGGCGGCGCAGGCCGGGCGTCTCGACCGCGAAGTGCTCGAACCCCGGGGCGTCGGGGAGGGGCGGAGACCACTCGGGCGGCGAGGCCCGGCGGTTCGTCGGGAGACCGGTGTCGCGGGGTTCTGGCGTGTTCATGACGACTCCTTCGTCGCACTGACTACTATGGTCATAGTAGCACTATGTTCATAGTAAGACGATGTTCACGAGGGCGGACCCTGGAGGCGCAATGACCGCGACCACACGGGACCGGGCGCTCGACGCCGCGATCGAGCTGCTCGGCACCGAAGGCGTGCGCGCGCTCACGCATGCTCGCGTCGACGCGGCGGCCGGCCTGCCCGCCGGCAGCACCTCGAACTGGTTCCGTACCCGTCGTGCGCTGCTCGCCGGGTGCGTCGACCACCTCGCCGAGCAGGAGCGGGCCGACTTCGACGCGTCGGCCGTCACCGCCCCGGCCACGCTCACCCCCGACGAGTTCATCGACGGGCTCTGCCGGGTCTTCGACGTCGAGACCGGTCCGCTCGCCGCGCGCACCAGGGCCAGGTACTCGCTCTGGCTCGAGCTCGGCAGCGACCCCGAACTCGGCGCCCCGCTCCGGCGGCAGCGGCTGGAGTTCGAACGCTGGACGGAGTCCCTCCTCGGTGCCATCGGCATGCCGAACCCCGCGACCGCGACGAAGACCGTCATGGCACTCGGCGACGGGCTGGTCCTGCACCGGCTCGCCGTCGACCCGGGCCTCGACCCCCGCCCGCTCATCGAACGGGCGATCCGCTCCCTGATGATCGACGCGGAGTCCGCTCCCGGCAGGGCCTCGACCGAGTCATAGCGGATTCATCGCAGGCGCACAGCGCACGCCGACCGATGGCCGCCAAGCTGGCGCCACCGGAAGGAGCCGACCATGACCACGACCGACCGCGAGCACGACGGCACGCGAGACACCGAGACCGCACCCGACCCGCGCTGGCTCGACGCCGACGGCAACGAGATCGACGAAGACCACCGCGGCCTCGTCTACGACATCCGCACCCTCGTCGACCGCCGCAAGGCGCTCGGCATCTTCGGCGGCATCGGCCTCACCTCCTTGCTCGCGGCCTGCTCGGCCGACACCGCAACCTCGGCGGCGTCGCCGAGCGCGGCGGCATCGACCACCACGCCGAGCTCGACGGCGACGCCCGGCGCGAGCGCCGAGGCATCCGGCCCGGTGAGCGAGGTGCCCGACGAGACCGGCGGTCCCTACCCGGCCGACGGCTCGAACGGCGTGAACGTGCTCGACGACTCGGGCATCGTGCGGAGCGACATCCGCTCCTCGTTCGGCTCGTCGACGACGGTCGCCGAGGGCGTGCCGCTCGAGATCGCGCTCACCGTGCGCGACGCCGCGACCGGCAGGGCACTGGTGGGGGCGGGCGTCTACCTCTGGCACTGCGACCGGGGCGGCGACTATTCGCTGTACTCGCCGGGGGTCGAGAACGAGAACTACCTGCGCGGCGTGCAGGCCGCCGACGAGACGGGCACGGTGCGGTTCACCTCGATCTACCCCGCGTGCTACTCGGGGCGTTGGCCGCACATCCACTTCGAGGTGTACTCCGACGTCGACAACGCGGTCGCCTCCGGGCCGATCGTGAAGACCTCGCAGATCGCGCTGCCCGAGGAGATCAACGCCGTCGTCTACGCCACCTCGGGGTACGAGCAGAGCATCCGCAACGCCTCGCAGGTGACGCTCGCGGGCGACAACGTGTTCGGCGGCGACGGCGGCATCCACCAGATCGCGAGCATGTCGGGGTCGGTCGCGGCCGGGTACACCGCGTCGCTCACGATCGGGGTCTGATCGGGTCGTCGGTGCGAACAGGGATGCCCCGGGCTGCAGGTGCAGCCCGGGGCATCCGGCTCGTCGTCGCTCAGGCGGTGCGACGACGGCGCACGAGAACCAGTGCGACACCTGCGGCGAGCAGTGCCGCGGCGCCCGCGATCGCGGCCGTGAGGCCGGCGACGCCGGTCTCGGCGAGGTCGCCCTCACCGCCGGGGCCGGGGCCGGGGCTCGGGCCGTGCGGCGCGCCGGCAGTGTTCGTCACGGTGACGAGCACGTCCGCATCGGCACTGATCGTCACGGTTTCGGGGGAGAAGCTCGGTTCGCCCCATTCGACGCCGTCGATCTCGGGCAGGTCGACCTCCGTGAACGAGACGACGGTGCCGGCCGGGAGGTCCTGCGGGCCCTGCGTCACGGTGCCGTCGGCGAGCACGACGACGGTGCCCGTCTGCGCCGCGCCGTCGAGGTCGTAGCGGTACTCGACCGTGAACTCGGTGCCGGAGGGCACGGCATCGGCCAGGTCTCCCTCGACGACCTTCGCGAGCGAGAAGCCGCCGTTCGCGAGCACGTTCGAGCTGGTCGGGTTCGTCACCGTGACGAGGGTGTTCGCGTCGTCGGCGATCGTGACCTGCTCGGGGCTGATGGTCGGCGTGCCCCACGCGACGCCCGGGATCACCGGCAGGTCGATCTCCTCGAAGTCGACGACCGTGCCGACGGGAAGGTTCTGGGGGCCGTCGACGACGGTGCCGTCCGCGAGCAGGGTGAGCTCGCCGGTGGTCGTCACGCCGCCCAGCTCGTACGAGTACTTCAGCGTGAACTCGGTGTCGGCGGGCACGTCGCCGGCCAGGGGGCCGGTGACGGCCTTCGCCGCCGAGAAGCCGCCGACCTGCTGGCAGCCGAGCGGTCCGCCGCCGGTCCACGGGTAGTTGTGCAGCTCGTTCCCTGCACCGCGCGTGGTGAGGTCGCCGCCGACGTGCACGCGGCCGTTGGTCGACGCGGTGATGTCGGCGTCGGCCTGCGGGGCGAGGATCGAGCCCATGAACTGGCTCGTGCCGCCGATGAGGAGCGACGGCGCGTCGGAGAAGTTCCAGAGGATGCGCGAGGCGGCGTTGCCGAACCCGGGAGACGTGAGGTCGTCGACGCGGACGCCGTCGATCGCGAAGTAGTTCGGCGAGAAGGCCACGTCGTCGGTGCCGGTCACGTTGATGACGATCGGGACATCGGCGGGCAGCGCGGTGAAGTTGACCTCGGTGATCGCCGAGATCGCCGCCGTGTCGAGCGTGAAGACCTGGGGGTCATCGCCGGGCGTGCCGACGAACTGCACCTGGTTGCCGGCGACGAGGCCGGTGCCGGTCGCCGGGTACCCTGCGATCTCGGCTGAGGTGTCGCCGATCACCGTCTGGAAGTCGGCGTTCGGGTCCATCGCGGCCGTCTGGCCGAGACCGGTCGACAAGCCGGCACCATTGGTGACCACGGTGCCGGTCGCCGTGCCGCCGACCTTCACCGCGCCGCCGCCTGTGATGTTCGCGCCGACGTCGAGCACCGTGGTGGCACCCACGACGAGGTCGCCGCCGACGGCGAGCATGGTCTCGCCGCCCGCCGGCACGATGCCGGAGCCGGCGCCGACGACGCCCACGTTGAAGACGCCGCCCGCGGTCTTGTCGAAGGTCGCGTTGCCGCGGACCAGCAGCAGGCCCTCGGACTCGGCGGCGCTCGAGGTGGCGAGGAAGTCGCCGCCGGCGTAGACGGCGACGTTCGAGTCGGTGTAGGTCGGCAGCGGGCCGATCGGGGGAGCCTCGCCGTCGGGCGGGCAGATCGGCAGTGGCTCGGCGGCGTTCGCGGGGGCGGCCGGCGTGGCGGCGGTGATCGCGACGGCGCCCAGCAGGGCGAGTCCGGTGATGGCGAGCAGGCTCGTGAACGAGCGCAGGCGCGCGCGCGGAGGAACGGTGGCGCGGGAGTGCATGATCGGGTTCCGTTTCGGGGGCTGAACGGGCGGGGGAACGAGTGGGTGCCGAGGGGTCGACCGTATCCACTCAATCAGAGAGACGCAGGAAGTGCCGGATCATGATGCGATTCGACGACATTTTTCAGGATCCCTTCCGAATGCGCCCGGCTGTAGCAGTTCCGCCGAGCGAAGGTCGCATGTAAGGTAAGCATTACCTAACTCGCCTGACCGGAGGAGTCCCGTGGCCGCCAGCAACATCGCCGTCACCCATGCGCCGAGCGGCGTCGTCGAGGTGGAGGTCTCCGATGCCGTGCGCATCTCGCCGCACTTCGTGCGCCTCACGGTCGCAGGAGAGGGGCTCGCCGACTGGAGGCACCTCGGCTTCGACCAGTGGTTCCGGCTCGCCGTGCCGACCGCGGGCGACACGCGCTTCGACAACCTCGCCGACACCTTCGACATGGCGGGGTACCTCCGCTACCTGATGCTGCCGAAGGCGACGCGGCCCGTCATCCGCAACTACACCGTGCGCGAGTTCCGCCCGGCCTCGCTCGAGCTCGACATCGACTTCGTCGTGCACGGCGACGCGGGCGTCGCGGGTCCGTGGGCGGGCGGTCTGCCACTCGGCGCCTCCGTCGCACTGATCGACCAGGGGTGCGGATTCCGCGAGGCCGACGCCGGGCGTGCCGACCACATCCTGCTCGTCGGTGACGAGAGCGCGCTGCCCGCGGTGCTCGGCATCCTCCGCGACCTCCCGCGCGACGCGCGGGGGCAGGCGATCATCGAGGTGCCGGATCTCGCCGACCGCCAGCACGTCGACGGCCCCGAGGGGTTCGACGTGCACTGGATCGTGCGCCGGCCCGAGCAGCCCGCCGGTCGTGCCGCGCTCGAGCACCTGCCGGAGCTCACGCTTCCCACGGACTCGGTGTACGCCTTCGCCGCGGGGGAGTCGAAGCTCGCGACGGGAGCCCGCCGGTTCCTCGTGGGCGAGCGCGGCATCCCCAAGCGCGACATCAGCTTCTGCGGCTACTGGCGCGCCCACTGACCCGGCCGATCCACTGCGGCGTAGGCTGCGGAGATGGAGGCTCCGTCCAGCACCACGCTGGTCGTCGTCGGAGATGAGACGGCGAATGCCATCCATGTGCTCGAGGGCTTCGCGAACGTCCGCGCCGGGTCGCTGCCCGCCGCCTCCGACGCCGACGTCGCCCGCTGGTCGTCGAGCTCGGCCGCGCCGTTCGTCGTCCACGACCACGACCCGCTCGCGCACGTGGCCGCGGCCTGGGTCGAGTTCTTCGACGACCTGTCGACGTACGGCGTGCTCGAGCTCGAGATCGCGCGGGCGCTCGAGGCGGCCGGGCGTCACGACCTCAACATCCCCGACTACTACGTCGTGATCCATCCCGAGAGCCTGCCCGTCACCTGGAAGCACTGGTGGCTCGGGGTGATCGCGAGCGCGTCGCCGCGTCGCGTCATCCCGTGGCCCGCGGCCGATGCCTCGCTCGCGCAGTTGCTGCGACGCCTGCCCGTCGCCCGCGCCTGGCCCGAGGTCGACGCCTGGTTGCCGTCGGTCGCGGCGGCCGTGCCCGACCGCATCGGGCTCGGCTGACGGCGACGGCGCGGTGGCACGTCACTCGGCCGCGGCCCTGGCGTACCGTTCCGAGTAGGTCAGCAGGACCGTTCGCAGTTCGGGCGGCGACTCGACGGTGAAGTCCATGCCGAGCATCCCGATGTACGCGGCGATCGTCTCGAGCGTGTCGGCACCCGTCACGAGCACCGATCGGTGCTCGTCGACCGGCTCGACGACACCGACCGCGTGGTTGATGCGCGCGAGCACCTCGTCGGCCGACGCGGCGATGCGGAGGCGTGCGTGCACGTTCCAGCCGGTCGCGGCGATCGTGCGCATGGCGAACGCGGTCGCGTCGCCGCCGGGCACCGGCTCGGGCTCGAAGCGTCGGCGGGTCGGCATGCGCGGTTCGATCCAGTCGACGCGGTAGGTGCCCCAGTCGCCGCTGCGCGGGTCGCGTGCGACGAGGTGCCAGCGGCGCTGCCAGCTCAGGAGGCGGTACGGCTCGACGAGCACGGGCTCGCCGCGGAAGTCGAAGCGCAGCCACTCGACGTCGCGGATGGCCGCGGCCACCGCCTGCAGGACGGCGGCGTCGACCTCGGGGTCGGGGGCATCCGTGCCCGTGTTCTCGGGCGCCCGGTCGACCGTCTCGTGCAGGGCCGCGACCGTGGGGCGCAGGCGCGAGGGCAGCACCTGCTCGAGCTTCGCGAGGGCGCGACCGCTCGACTCCTCGATCCCGGCGATGCCGGTGGCGGCCCGGAGCCCGACCGCGACGGCGACCGCCTCCTCGTCGTCGAGCAGCAGGGGCGGCAGCTTGCCGCCCGCGCCGAGGCGATACCCTCCCGTGCTGCCGCGGGCGGCGTCGACCGGGTAACCGAGCTCGCGCAACCGTTCGACGTCGTTGCGGATCGTTCGCGTGGTGACCGCCAGTCGTGCGGCGAGCTCGGTGCCCGTCCAGTCGGGGCGCGACTGCAGGAGCGAGAGCAATGCGAGGAGGCGTGCGGCGGTGTCGGACATGGTTCGATTCTCTTCGCTCATTAGGAACGGAACGTGCCTATATGAACCGTAGCGTCGAAGACATGAACACGACCACCGCTTCCACCGAGATCCGTCCCTTCCGCGTCGAGGTCGCCCAGGCCGAGCTCGACGACCTGCAGGAGCGCCTCGCGCGCACCCGCCTCCCGCAGGCCGCCCCGGTCGACGACTGGGACGCAGGCACGCCGAACTCCTACCTCCGCGAGGCCGTCGAACGCTGGCACGGCGGCTTCGACTGGCGTGCCGTCGAGGCGCGCATCAACGAGTTCCCGCACTTCACGACCGAGGTCGACGGGCAGCCCATCCACTTCATCCACGTGCGCTCGCCGCACCCCGGTGCGACGCCGCTGCTGCTCGCGCACACCTACCCCGGGTCATCCGTCGACTACCTCGACGTGATCGGCCCGCTGGTCGACCCGGTCGCGCACGGCGGCCGCGCGGAGGACGCCTTCGACGTCGTCGTGCCGGATGCCCCGGGCTTCGGCTTCTCGAACCCCGTCACCGAGCCGGGGTGGACGACCGCCAGGGTCGCCCGCGCCTACGACGAGCTCATGCGGCGCCTCGGCTACAGCGAGTACGGCATCCACGGCTCCGACAACGGCGCGCTCGTCGCGCGCGACCTCGGGCTGCTGAACCCCGAAGGATTCCTCGGCCTCCATGTGCTGCAGCTGTTCTCGTTCCCCTCGGGCGACCCGGCCGAGTTCGAACGTCTCGAACCGCAGGACTACGCGGGGCTCGAGCACATGCAGTGGTTCCAGTCGGTCGGCGGCTACAACACGATGAACGCGAGCCGCCCGCAGACCGTGGCGGTGGGCCTCAGCGATTCGCCGGTGGGCCTGCTCGCCTACAGCGAGCTCTTCAACTCCTTCGGCAACGGCACCTCGCTGGTGCCGCTCGACGCGATCCTCACCGAGGTGAGCGTGAACTGGTTCGCGAACGCGGCCGCCGGCATGAGCCGGGCCTACCTCGACAACGCCCGTGCCGCCGCCGCGGCCGAGGCTGCGGGGGAGGAGCCGCAGGTCAACGCGGCGCCCACGGGGGTCGCGGTCTTCGCCGACGACTTCCAGACGATCAGGGTCTTCGCCGAGCGCGACAACTCGAACATCGTGCACTGGAGCCGGTTCGAGCGGGGCGGCCACTACGCGGCGCTCGAGGTGCCCGAGCTCGTGGTCGGCGACATCCGGGCGTTCTTCGCGGGGCTGCGCGCAGCGGACTGAGGTCGGCCCGAACACGGCGAAGGCGCGGACCCGAAGGGGTCCGCGCCTTCCGCGAGGTGCGAGCGGCCGGTCAGGCGGCCTGCGGCGCCTGCGCGTGCTCGGTGGCCCAGTTCAGGGCGTACTCGGCCACTTCCTCCCAGCCGTCCTGGCTGACGATGCGGTGGGTGCGGCCGGCGAACTCGCGGAGCTCGACGATCGCGGGGCTGCCGGTCGAGGTGTACTTCTTCACGATCGCGCGGCCGATGGCCGGCGGCACGACGTGGTCGATCTCGCCGGTGATGACGAGGAGCGGCGCGCGGTCGGCGCGGGCGTAGTCGACGTGGGTGACGCCGCCCTTCTCGTTGATCGTCGAGGCGACGCCCTCGAAGAACACCCGGTTGTACGAGTTCACCGCGAACTCCTCCCAGAGGCGGTCGGATGCCTCGCGGCCGAGGTCGTTGCCGAAGGTGAAGTGGAAGTGCGCCTTCGAGAGGGGCTTCGCGCCGTTCTTGTCGAACGGGTTCGCGAGGATCGGGAAACCCGTGCGGAGGGTCGATGCGGGCAGCGTCGTGATGCCGGCGGTCTGCCCGGGCTCGACGCCGACGTACGCGGCGCCGAGGCCGCGGTCGGCGAGCAGCTGGGTGATGACGCCGCCGAAGGAGTGGCCCATGATGATCGGCTTCTCGGGGAGCTCGCGGATGATGCGCTCGTAGTGGTCGGCGATCTGCTTCAGGCCGATGCCCTTGAGCGCTTCGGGGTTCGAGCGGATGTCGGCGACCTCGCGGTCGTCGATGCCGGGCCAGCCCGGGACGATGACGCGGTGGCCGCGGGCCCGGAAGTACTCGGCCCAGGTGTCCCAGCTCTTGGGGGTCATCCAGAGTCCGTGGACGAGGACGATGGTGGCCTTCTCGTTGTTCGCGCCGGTGGTGTTCATGGTTCCTGCTCCTTCTGGTGGGCGATCCTCTGATCGCTTCGAGTTGTGAAGTAGAACGATCGTTCTATCTCTTTCTATTCCCAGAAGATACGCCCATGGCGTAGCGGATGTCAAGCAAAAAGAGAAAGATCGTTCTATCATCTTTGCTATGGCTGTACGAACCACTCCCACCGGCGCCTCCGCGGCGCGCGAACGGCTGCTCCAGACCGCGACCGAACTCTTCTACCGCGAGGGCATCCACGCCGTCGGCGTCGACCGGATCATCGCCGAGGCCGGCGTCACCCGCGCGACCTTCTACCGGCACTTCCCGAGCAAGGAGGACCTCGTCGAGGCCTACCTCGGGGTCGAAGACCGTGGCATCCGCGCCGCCTTCGCGGCCGCCGAGGCCTCGGGCGCCGAACCCGCGCAGCTCGTCGGGCTCGTCATCGAGGGCCTCGCCGACGACGTCGCCCGCAACCACACCCGCGGCTGCCCGTTCATCAACGCCGCCGCCGAGTACCCCGACCCCGGCAGCGGCGTGCGCCGTGCGGTCGGCGAGCACCGCGAGTGGTTCCGCGGAGAGCTCGAGACGGTGCTCGCCGCCGCGGGCGCCGACGCGCCGCAGCAGACCGCAGCAGAACTCGTGCTCCTCCGCGATGCCGCCATGGTCGGCGGCTACCTCGACGGATGGGAGCGGGTGCGCCCCGCCTTCATCGACGCGGCCACCCGGACCGTCGGGCTCGCGGACGACTCCGCCCCGCGGTAGCGTGCCGGAGTGGCGCAGGGCGAACTGATCAGCCAGGACGAGGTCGACGAACTCGGCCGCGAGCTCCTCGGCCGGGTCCGGGGGCGCGTGCTCGAGATCGGCGCGGGCGAGGGCGAGAACTTCGGCGCCTTCGAGCTCGGCGTCGAATGGGTCGGCCTCGAACCCGACCCGCGGCGCCGCTCCGAACTCGCCACCCGCGGCCGCGAATGGGGGCACCCGGCGGCGCCGCTCGACGCGGTCGCCGAACGCATCCCGCTGCCCGACCACTCGGTCGACGCGGTCGTCGGAACCTTCGTGCTCTGCTCGGTCACCGACCAGGCGGCCGCGCTCGCCGAGGTGCGCCGCGTGCTCGTGCCCGGCGGCCGGGTCGTCTTCGTCGACCACGTCGCCGCGCCGACGGGCACGCTCAAACGGGCGGTGCAGCGGGTCGCGACGCCGATGTCGAAGCGCTGGTGCCACGGATGCCACTGGGACCGGGAGACCGAGGCCGCCCTCCTCGCGGCGGGGTTCACGGGCGACGACGTGCGTCGCGTGCGTGCACGCTCGCTGCCGTTCGGGCCGGTGCCGATCCTGCTCTTCTCAGGCCGGGCGCCCTGACCCGCCCGTCCGCTGGTCGAGGAGCGCCGACGCGAAGCGGCGACGCGTCTCGAGACCTCGGTCGGCAGGCCTCGATACGCTCCTTCGACGCTACTCGAGCACCGATCCCGCGGCCGCCGCGGCATCGATCGCCGCGCGCGCGAGCATCGTCGACCCGGCGACGGCGGCGGGCATCGAGATCACCGCGCCGAGCGGCACCATGAAGCAGAGCTGCGTCGCCACGCCGAACCCGAACAGCGAGGCGCGTCGGCCACGGAGCATCCGCCGTCGTGCATCGCCGTGCACCCCGCGCGCCGCGAATGCGCGCGAGGTGAGCTCGGCCGCGAGCAGCCTGCCCGAGAGCACGACGCCGAGCACCGGCCCCACGAAGGCGCCGACGAGCGGCACGAGCCCCGCGAGCGCGACCCCGATCGCGATCAGCGCGCCCGTGCCGATGAGCACGAGCGAGTCGCCGACGGCCCGCCAGAATCCGGGGCCGTGCTCGGGCACCTCGCCGCCGAGCTCGGTCTCGACGGCGTGCCAGATCTGCTCGTAGAAGGGGTCGCCGACGGCGAGGGTCACCGCGGTGAACGTGACCGCGGCGAGCACGACGGCCGCCGCGAGGATGACTGCACCGATCGCGCCTCGCACGAGTCCGGGCCACGGATCGGGCCAGCCGGAGGCCCACGGCGTCAGCCAGTCGGTGAAGGAGGGCAGTCCGAAGCCGAGCCCGACGAGGGCCGCGACGACGAGGAGGAACACGATCGCGGCGGGGATGAGCCCGAGCAGCATCACCCGCGGGCGCTTCGCCCAGAACGCGAAGCCGCGCACGAGCATCCGTACGCCCGAGAAGAAGCCGTCGATCACCCGCCCAGCCTAGGCTGAGCGGGGTCGGCCGACGGCCGGTCCGACCACGGAGGTTCCATGATCACGACGCACGAGGTGCGGCTGGGCGACGGTCGCGTGCTCGTCGCCCACGATGCAGGGGCGGATGCCACGGGCGCGCCGACGCTCGTCTGGCACCACGGTTCGCCGCAGACGGGCGCCCCGCTCGACCCGGTCGTCGCTGCGGCGGCGGCACGCGGCATCCGGCTCGTCTCGTACGCCCGGCCGGGCTACGGCGGGTCGACGCCGAACCCGGGGCGCGACGTCGCCTCGGCGGCGGGCGACGTCGTCGCGGTCGCCGATGCGCTCGGCGTCGGCCGCTTCGCGTCGATGGGCGCCTCGGGCGGCGGGCCGCACGCCCTCGCGGGCGCCGCGATGCACCCCGATCGCGTGCTCGGCGTCGTCTCGCTCGCCGGCATCGCGCCGTTCACCGAGGCGTTCGACTGGTTCGACGGCATGCGCGCGCCCGGGGCACTGGCCGCGGCGCGCGCGGGTGGCCGCGCGGAGCGGGCGCGCTTCGCCGAGACGGAGGAGTTCGACCCGCTGCAGTTCCTGCCGGTCGATCTCGCCGCCCTCGAGGGGCGGTGGGCGTCGCTCGGCGCCGACGCGGGGCGGGCCGGTGCGGAGGGGAGTGACGGGCTCATCGACGACGACGTCGCGTTCGCGAACCCGTGGGGTTTCGAGCTCGCCGAGGTCGCGGCGCCGGTGCTGCTCGTGCAGGGCGAGGGCGATCGGGTGGTGCCCCGACGGCACGCCGCCTGGATGGCCGCGAAGCTGCCGAACGCCTCACTCTGGATGCGGCTCGACGACGGTCACGTCTCGGTGCTCGACACCGTGCCCGACGCCATGGACTGGCTCCTGGACCGCGTGGGCTGACGACGGCCGAGGCGCGCGGCGCCGCGCCGCTCAGTCGAGCGAGTCGAGTGCGGCGGCGAGATCGCGCCAGAGGTCGTCGACCTGCTCGATCCCGACCGACAGCCGCACGAGCCCCTCGGGGATGGTCGGTTGCTCGGCCGGCCAGCGACGACGCCGCTCGAGCGTCGACTCGACCCCGCCGAGGCTCGTCGCGTGCACCCAGAGCCGCGTGCGCTCGGCGAGGGCCTCGGCCGGCGCGGCGCCGCCGCGCACGACGATCGAGACGATCGCGCCGAAGCCCGGGTAGCGCACCTCCTCGAGCGCGGGGTTCCCGTCGAGCCGGCGCACGAGCTCCTGCGCGTTCGCCTGGGCACGGTCGAGCCGCACGGCGAGGGTGCGCATCCCGCGGAGCGCGAGGAACGTCTCGAGCGGCGCCGGGATCGCCCCGGCCAGGCTCCGCCGCTGCACCAGCGCGGCGGTGTGCTCCTCGTTCGCGGCGATCGCGGCGCCCATCACGACGTCGCTGTGCCCCGAGAGGTACTTCGTCGCCGAGTGCACGACGAGGTCGGCGCCGAGTGCGAGCGGTCGCTGCAGCAGCGGGGTGGCGAAGGTGTTGTCGACGGCGACGAGCGCGCCGTGCTCGTGGGCGGCGGCCGAGATCGCCGCGATGTCGGCGAGCTCGAGCGCGGGGTTCGTCGGCGTCTCGAACCACACCATCGCGGCTCCGGCGACGGCCTCGACGACGGCGGGCGTGTCGGAGATGTCGACGAAGCGCACCCGGATCCGTCCCTGTTCGGCCCGCTCCTCGAGCAGCGCGACCGTGCCCGTGTACGAGTGGCGCGGGGCGACGACCAGCCCGCCGGGCGCGACGAGGTCGAGCACCGCTGAGATCGCGGCCATGCCCGAGGCGAACGACACGCAGCCGCCGCCCTCGAGCGCCCCGAGCACGTCCTCGAAGGCGGTCCAGCTCGGGTTGCCGTACCGCCCGTACGCGACCTCGCCGCCCGCCACGTAGGTCGAGGTGAGGTGGACGGGCACGTTCATCGGCGCATCGGGCTCGTGCGGCGGCCGCCCCGCCACCACGGCGACGGTCTCTGGACTGAGGGCGGGGGCGTCGTCGGGGGTCTCGGGCATGCCGACAGGCTAGTGGAGAGCCTCGCGCGCCGCGGCGGCCTCGTCATGCGCCGACTCCGCCGCCCTGGCCGCCCGGTCGTGCTCGCGCCCCAGTCGCCGCTGCTCGCGGCCGTGCTCGCCGAGCCGGTCCTCCACCTCGCGCAGCTCGGCGTCGAGCTCGTCGCGTCGGGCGGTGTCGGCGGCGAGCCGTTCGGTGAGCGCGGCGAGTGCGCGCTCGAGCTCGTTGAGGGCCGCGGATGCCTCGGCCGCGCGCTCCTCGGCCGCCGCGGCCGCGCGCTCGCGCTCCGCGTGCTCGCGCCGTGCCTGCTCCTCGCGCTCCCGGTCCGCCGCTCCGTCGTCGGCGCCGCTCCGCCGGGCGGCCTTCGGCTGCGCGGCCCGCTTCGCCGGCGACGGTCCGCCCGGGCCGCCCGGCCCGCCCGCGACCGCGCCGTCGAGGTCGACCTCGAGTCCGACGGCCTCGAGACCCCGCACGAGCCGTCCGCTGCGCACGGCGTCGGCCGCTGAGGCATCCACCATGCCGGCCGTGAGCGTCTGGGCGACCTCGTCGAGCACCGGTTGCCGCACCGGGACGTCGAGCTCCTCGGCCAGCGTGCCGGCCCCACGTGCGAGCGCCGCGACGAGCGCGCGGCGCTGCTTGGCGAGGCGGGCCAGCGTCGGTGCGTCGAGCTCGGCCTGCGCGGCGCGCAGTTCGGCGCCGAGCGCGAGGAGCTCGTCGAGCTCGTCGCCGCGGTGACGCACGAGCTGGTTCACGAGCCAGGCCGCCGGAGCCGGGCGACGCAGGGCGAGCACGGCGTCGGCCAGCTCACGATCGTCGTCGCGCAACCGGCGGCCGCGGCCGTTCCGAGCCGCGGTGAACTCCTCGGGGCGCAGCGCGTACAGCGCCGCGGCCTCGTCGATGAGCGCATCGCCCCCCATAGGGCCATCCTGCAAGATCGCGGGCGATTCCGACAGCCGCCGCGACGTGGTCTCATGGAGGCATGCGGGTCGTCGTGTTGACCGGGGCCGGGATCTCGGCCGAGAGCGGGGTGCCGACGTTCCGCGACGCCGGCGGGCTGTGGGAGGGGCATCGCGTCGAGGACGTCGCAACGCCCGAGGCGTTCGAGCGCGACCCCGACACCGTGCAGCGCTTCTACGACGCGCGTCGTCACGCCGTCGCGCTCGCGGAGCCGAACCCCGCGCACGACGCACTCGCGCGCCTCGAGGAGGCGCTCGGCGACGAGCTGCTCGTCGTCACCCAGAACATCGACGGGCTGCACGAGCGGGCCGGCTCGACCCGGGTGCTGCACATGCACGGCGAACTCGCGCTCGCGCGGTGCCTCGCGTGCGCCGGGCGCTCGCCGGTGCCCGGCGACCTCGTCGAGCGCCCTGCGTGCCCGGCCTGCGGCGAGCGGATGCTGCGCCCCGACGTCGTCTGGTTCGGCGAGATGCCGTACGGCCTCGACGAGATCGAGGCCGCGCTCGCCGCGTGCGACGTGTTCGCCGCGATCGGCACCTCGGGTGCCGTGTACCCGGCTGCGGGGTTCGTCGTCACCGCGGCCGAGCGCGGCGCGCGGACGATCGAGCTGAACCTCGCCGCGAGCGAGATCACCGGCCTCTTCGACGAGGTGCGGCACGGACCGGCGAGCACGGTGGTGCCCGCGTGGTGCGAGGAGCTCGTGGCAGGGCTCGGCCGGAGCTGAGCCCCCGGGTCAGCCAGAGCTTGCGAGCCACGCCTCGAGCGCGTCGAGGATCTGCCGCTGGCCCTTCGTCACGAGCGTGCGCGCCTCGTCGATCGCCACCCACCGGGCGTCGTCGACCTCGGGGAAGGCCTGGAGACGGCCCGATCGCGGCGGCCACTCGAGCTCGAACTCGTTGCTCTCGACACGGCCGATCTCGAATCCGGGCGCCTCGGCAGCGTAGACCCGCGTGAGTTTGCCCGACGAGGAGCGGAACTCGCCGAGGTCGGCGTAGTCGAGCTCGGGCGCGGCGACCCCGATCTCCTCGCCGAACTCGCGCCGCGCCGCGAGCAGCGGGTGCTCGGTCGCCGCGAGGTACTCGCCCTTCGGCACGGTCCAGGCGCCCTCGTGCTTGCGCTGCCAGTACGGGCCGCCCATGTGCGCGATGAACACCTCGAGCGCGAGGCCGGTCGGCGAGGCGTCCACCGGCGTCGACCGGTAGAGCAGGATGCCCGCGCTGGTCACCGGCACGGCGCAGAGCCGTCCTCCGGCGACGGAGCCGGGTAGCGTGGAGCGGGAGCAGCGAAGGAGTTCCGCATGGCACGCATCGTACTCATCGGAGGGCACGGGAAGGTCGCATTGCGGCTCGAACGTCTCCTCGCGGCGCGCGGCGACGAGGTCGACGCGGTGATCCGAAATCCCGCGCACTCGGCCGAGGTCGCCGCGACCGGCGCGAACCCGGTCGTCGCCGACATCGAGACCCTCGACGTCGACGGCCTCGCCGAGCTCGTCCGCGGGCACGACGCCGTCGTCTGGTCGGCTGGTGCGGGCGGCGGCGATCCACGGCGCACGTACGCGGTCGACCGCGATGCGGCGCTGCGCTCGATGGAGGCGGCCCAGGCGGCCGGCGTGCGGCGCTACGTGATGGTCTCGTACTTCCGTTCACCCGACCACACGGTGCCGGAGGGCGACTCGTTCCACGCCTACGCCGAGGCGAAGGCCGCGGCCGACGAGCACCTCGTGAAGACGGCGCTCGACTGGACGATCCTCGGCCCGAGCCGACTCACCGACGGCGACGGCACGGGACGCATCGACGCCGAGGCATCCGAGAGCCTGACCGTCGACCGCGCTGATGTGGCGGCGGTCGCCGCCGCCGTGCTCGCGGAGCCGGCGACGATCGGCCGCACGATCCGGTTCAACGCGGGCACGACGCCGATCGCCGACGCGATCCGCTGAACCCGTCGGGCTCCGGTCGGGTCACTGCCGCGGGCGCCGTATCAGCGACCAGAGCGCGGCGAGCAGCAGCACCCCGCCCACTGCGCCGATCAGCCCCAGGATCGACCACAACATCGTCTCCGTCGACATCGCCCACCTCCGTGTCCGTGGCTTCATCATGCCCGTGCGGCGACGCGAACTCCAGCATCAGGGCGCGGACGGTCGCTGCCCGGCACCGGCGTGGCAGGATCTGAGGATGGCCGATCCAGGACTCCCGTTGTCGAGCCGAGTGGGCCCGGCGCCCGCGCCCGTCGTGCCCGAGCACCCCGACGTCGCCCGCTGGCGGCCGGCCGTTCGGGGCGATCTCGACGAACTCCTCGCCTTCCACGCCGACGTGGCGCGCGTCGACCACCCCAACTGGGTGGAGTCGCGCGACGAGGTGCTCGAGACCTTCGAACTCTCGCACGTCGATCCTCGCCGCGACACCCTGCTCGGCCTCGCGGAGGACGGGCGGATCCTCGCGAGCGGCTCGGCCGTCGTGCCGCCCGGGCAGGAGACACTGGTGCGCTCGATCGTGCTCGGCGCGGTGCGGCCGGAGGTGCGCGGGCGCGGCATCGGACGTCGCCTGCTGGACTGGGAGCTCGCCCGCGCACGTGAACAGCTCGCGGCGAGCGAGAAGCCGCTGCCGGGCTGGATCATGGCGTACGCGGAGGAGCGCTCGCCCGACGCGCAGACCCTGCTCGCCCGGGCCGGTCTCGAGTTGCGGCGTCACTTCTTCACCCTGGAACGCGAGGCCGCGCTGCTCGTCGAGCTCGGCTCCGACGACGGGGACGTCGCGATCGTCCCGTGGTCGGCGGAATGGACCGAATCGGCGCGGCTCGCGCGCAACGCGGCCTTCCTCGACCACTGGGGCAGTCAGTCGACCGGCGAGGAGCGGTGGGCGCGCTTCGTGGGCGGCGAGCAGTTCGCCCCCTCGCTCTCGTTCCTCGCCATCGCGCCGAACGGCGGTCACGACGAGGTCGTCGGCTTCGTGCTGGCGCTTCGCAATGAGCAGGACTGGGCGGGGCAGGGCTTCAGCTCCTCGTACGTGCAGCTCGTCGGGGTCGTACGGCCGTGGCGCGGTCGAGGCTTGGCGCGGCGGTTGCTCGCCCGCCACCTCGAGGCGTGTCGCGCGGCGGGGCTCGAGCGGGCGACGCTCGACGTCGACGCCGAGAATCCGACCGGCGCGCTGGGCCTGTACACCGGTCTCGGATTCGAGGTCGCCCACTCCCACCGGAGCTACGTGCGCGAGTACTGAGGCCCCGATCGGGCCCGTGCGTCCGACCCGGCGACGCGCCCGTCCTCCAGCCGAGAACACGCCGGATCGGCGTCGGAAAGGTAAGGCAATCCTCAGAAGAAAGTCGCATTGATCTGCGGAAAATCGGCCCGCGAATGCTGCGGCCGGGCGCTGCTCGGGGTTAGCATCCGAAGACCCGGCGGTCGGTCGCGATCGCCGCAACCGCCACAGGAGGTCACCATGAGCATGACGCTCGACGAGTTGCCCGCCGTCGCCGAATGTTCGGTCGCCGGATGCTCCTACAACGACCATTCCCACTGCCACGCCGCGGCCGTGACGATCGCCGGTTCGCCCGGTGATGCCGAGTGCGCGACGTTCATCCCGCTCGGCAGCAAGGGCGGTCTCGACAAGGTGCTCACCCACGTCGGCGCGTGTCAGCGCTCCGAGTGCGTGCACAACTCGAAGCTCGAGTGCACGGCGGCCTCGGTGCGCATCGGCGCGGGCGCCGACGACGCCGACTGCCTGACCTACGAGGTCGCCTGACCTCCCCGACCTCTCCCTGACCACGGGCTGAAAACGGGCCGTTCCGCACTGCGCGGAACGGCCCGTTCTTCGTCGTCTGCGGGGCGATTCGGGCTCGTTCGGCACGAAACATGACGAATCATGATTGTTTGGCCGCTCTTTCAATCAACTCTTGACATTCGTCGATCATGTACGGAAAGGTGCTGAAGCAACGACACAACACGTTCTCTGGGGAGTGCAATGACGCTTTTCTTCACCAGCCCGCGAACCGAGTCGGGCGCCTCGGGCGCCGGCTCCGTGGCATCCGGTTTCACCAGACGCAGTATTCTCGGCGGCGCCCTCGCGGGCGTCGCACTCGCCGCCACCACAGCGCCGGGCGCCGCGAACGCGGCCGCGCCGATGCGCAAGGCCGGCGGCGGTTCGATGGCGAACGAACCGTTCAACCAGGTCGACGTCGTCAAGATCGGCCTCATCGGTCTCGGCAATCGCGGCGCGGGCATGCTCGACGGCTGGGTGAGCATCCCCGGTGCGCAGGTCGTCGCCGTCTGCGACATCCGCGGCGACCGCGCCACCCGGGCGGCCGACCGGGTCGCCGGCGCCGGCAAGACGCGGCCCCGCGAGTACGGCGGCTCCGACACCTCGTTCCAGAAGATGCTCGACACCGAAGAGCTCGACTTCGTCTACATCGCGACGCCGTGGGAGTTCCACCACGCACAGGGCAAGGCCGCGCTCCTCGCCGGCGCGCACGCCGGCATCGAGCTGCCCATCGCGACCGAGCTCGACGAACTGTGGGACCTCGTCGACACGAGCGAGAAGACCCGCAAGCACCTCTTCCTCATGGAGAACTGCTCGTACGGCCGCAACGAGCTCGCGATGCTCAAGATGGCGCACGAGGGCGTCTTCGGCGACATCACGAGCGGCCACGGCGGCTACCTGCACGACCTGCGCGCGCTGCTCTTCAACGACGGCTACTACACCGACGACTGGCGCCGCATCTGGCACACCAAGAGCACCGCGAGCTTCTACGCCATGCACGGCCTCGCGCCGATCGCCGCCGCGATGGACATCAACCGCGGCGACCGTCTCACCACCCTGACCGCCACCACGACCGCCGCGCGAGGTCTCGCCGACTACCGCGAGCGCTTCGTGCCGCGCGACCACCGCTCGTGGAAGGAGACCTACGTCAACGGCGACCTCGTGACCTGCATGATCACGACCGCCAAGGGTCGCACGATCCGCGCCGAGCACAACGTCAGCCAGCCCCGCCCGTACAGCCGCATCAACACCATCGAGGGCAGCCGCGGCCTCTTCGAGGACTACGTCGGCGGCGACTCGACCGGTGCCCGCGTCTACGCCGAACCGATCCACGGCGGCGACTACTGGCGCGGCGCGGCAGAACTGCGCGGCGAGTTCGACCACTGGCTGTGGAAGGACCTCGAGGGTCCCGCCGCCGGCGGCGGCCACGGCGGCATGGACTACATCCTGCAGTGGCGCATCGTGCAGCAGATGCGCACCGGGCAGGTGCCCGACATCGACGTGTACGACTCGGCCGCCTGGTGCGCGCCCGTGCCGCTCAGCGTCATGTCGCTCGCGAAGGGCGGGCGCCCCGTCGAGGTGCCCGACTTCACGCGAGGCGAGTGGAAGAAGCTCCGCCTCGGCCTCGACTCCGTCCGCACCGCGATGCCTGCCGTCGTCTGATCGCCGAATCGAGAGGAACCCACATGTCATCGAAGACCGTTCGTCGCGGGGCCGTCGCGGCACTCGCGCTCGCTTCCACGATCGCACTCGCGGCGCAGCCCGCGTTCGCCAGCGAGGAGCCCGTCGCCCCGGCGACGAGCGCGCCGGCGCCCGAGACGGAGGCGCCAGCGGAGAGTCCGGCGCCCGAGGTATCCGAGACCGACGCGCCGGATGCCACGGCGCCCGAGTCGGCCGCGCCGTCGGCGCCGGCCGCGCCCTCCGCTGAGGCCCGCACCTCGGCCGGGAAGCCCGCCGCGGACAAGCCCGCCGCCGAGCAGCCTGCGGCGGCCGAGGCCGTGGCGCAGCCCGACATCGCGGTATCGATCAGCGAGATCGGCCTCGAAGGGCCGGCGATCGCCGAGGTCGAGGTCGTCGTCGAGAACGGCTCGGACCAGGCCATGCGCAAGGTCGACGTCGCGTTCAGCGGCCCGGTCGGATGGCAGGTCGTCGCCGTCGAGCACGAGCTCAGTCAGATCAAGAAGGGCAAGCAGGGCACGGCGACGTTCCAGGTGCGGATCCCCGAGCAGCGCCCCGGTTTCGCGTTGCGGGTGTTCACCGCGAACGTCTCGTACACGGGCGGCGACGGTGCGGGCAGCGCGACCACGACGCGTGCCGTGCCGACGGCGGCGCCGCTCGCCGACCTCGCCGCGGCGTTCAACAACGTCGGCATCACGAGCGAGCAGGCCACGGGCGCGGGGGCGTTCGACAGCGAGGGCAACTCGTTCTCGGCCGAACAGCTCGCCGCGGCCGGTGCCGGCCCGGGGGCCGTCGTCGAAGCGCTCGGCGCGAGCCTGCAGATGCCGGCTTCGGCGCCGGGCACGCCCGACAACGTCGCCGCGAGCGGACAGGCGATCAGCCTGCCGGGCCAGGGCGAGCGGCTCGTGCTGCTCGGTTCGGGATCGGGCACCGGCGCGACCGGGACGGCGACGGTGTTCTACACCGACGGCACGACGTCCTCGGGGGCGGTCGGGTTCCCGAACTGGTCGTTCCAGGCAGCCGACGCGCACGGCGCGACGCTCGCCGTCGCGACGAACGGCCGCAACCGGCCGAGCGGCTACGGCGACTCGGCCTACCAGTACCGGATGTTCGCGCATTCGGTCGCGCTCGACCCGGCCAAGACGGTCGAGTTCGTGGTGCTGCCCGCCAACGCGTCGATGCACGTGTTCGCGGTGGGCATCGCCCCCTGACCCGGGGGAGGGGGCTCTCCGGGCACGGAGGGCGGGCGGCGTGGGAACGGGGGTCCCGCGCCGCCCTTGGCTGTCACCGTGGCCGACCCGTTCTGCTGTCAGCGGATCGAGCTGTCGCCCGATCGGCTGCGCGGTTAGCCTCAGGGCATGGGCAAGGTCGTCGAGTTCACGCGAGCGCCGCGCACCGCGAAGCCGCTCTGGCGCAACGAGCTGGGTGAGGTGCTCCGCGGCGAGCGCCTCGAGCAGGAGCGCATCCTCACCGAGGTCGCCGGGGCGGCAGGCGTCTCGCCCCAGTACCTCTCCGAGATCGAGCGCGGTCGCAAGGAGGCGTCGAGCGAGGTGCTCGGCTCGGTCGCCGAGGCGCTCGGTCTCGAGCTCGTCGAGCTCGTGCACCGCGTGGCCGACTCGCTCGAGGCCCGCCGCGCCGTCGAACGGCGCGAGGCCGAGCGGCGCGAACGCCTCGAACGCGAGGTGTCGTTCGCGTTCCGCGCCGACCCGCCGGCGAGGCATCCCGCGCTCGAGGCCGACGCCGTGCTCGTGCTCGACCTCGACGCCGCGACGGCCGCGGGCGGCGCGACCGTCGTCACGCCGCCCGGCGGCGTCTACCTGCTCGCCGCGTAGGAGGCGCCCGCGCCGACCGCGACCTGCGCCGTCAGCACGTGATCGGCGATTCCGTACTCGACGGCGGCGGCCGCCGACAGGATGCGGTCGCGATCGGTATCGCGTCGGAGCGTCTCCGCGTCGTGCCCGGTGTCGGCGGCGAGCGCCGCTTCGAGCTCGGCCCGCACGCGCACGACCTCGTCGGCGTGGATGATGAGGTCGGGGATCGAGCCCCGGCCCTGCGTCGAGGGCTGGTGCAGCACGACCCGCCCGTGCGGCAGGATCGCACGCTGCCCCTTCGCCCCGCCCGCCAGGAGCACCGCGGCCGGCCCGGCCGCCTGGCCGACGCACGTGGTCGCGACATCCGGCCTGATGTGCTGCATCGTGTCGTAGACCGCGAGCGCCGCACCCGGCGAGCCGCCGGGGGAGTTGAGATAGAGGCTGATCGGGGTCTCGCTCGACTCGGACGCGAGATGGAGGAACTGCGCGATGAGCACGTTCGCGACGCCGTCGTCGATCTCGGTGCCGAGGTAGACGATGCGCTCGGAGAGCAGGCGGCTGTAGACGTCGAGCGAACGCTCGCTGTTGCCGCGCTTCTCGACGACGTAGGGGATGGTGTAGCTGGTCATGCGGTCGCTCGCAATCCGGTCTGGGGGAGCTCGGCCCGGGGGAACATCTCGTCGAAGCCGTCGGCGATGCGGTCGATGAAGCCGTAGTCGACCGCCTCCGCGGCGGTGTACCAGCGATCGCGGAGGGAGTCCTCGGCGATGCGCTCGAGCGGCTGGCCGGTGTTCGCCGCGGTGATGCCGAGCACGGTGTCGCGCATGTGGCGGAGGTCGTCGGCCTGCAGTTCGACGTCGACGGCGGTGCCGCCGATGCCCGCCGAACCCTGGTGCATGAGGATGCGCGCATGCGGCAGGGCGAAGCGCTTGCCCGGCGTGCCCGCACTCAGCAGGAACTGGCCCGCGCTCGCGGCCATGCCGTACGCGATCGTCGACACGTCGTTCGGGATCGAGCGCATCAGGTCGGCGATGGCGAGCATCGCCGACACCGAGCCGCCGGGTGAGTTGATCCAGAAGCGGATGTCTCGGCGCGGGTCGTCGGCCGCGAGGGTGACGAGCTGCGCGCAGAGGCGGTTGCCGCCCTGCTGGTCGAGCTCGTCGCCGAGCACGATGATGCGTTCGTGGAAGAGCCGGGCGGTGAGCTCGGCGTCGATCGGCAGGATGGCCGGGGTCTGTTCGCTCATGCCCTCAGCCTGCGCGGCCGTGGCAGGTCGCGGGCCCGATGCTGCCGAGGGCAGTGCTGCCCTGAGCAGAGACGACCGGCTCAGCCCGCGAGCGTGCGGACGACCGGCCCTTCGCTGAACTGGCACGAGGTGGCCGTGAGCCGCTCGTCGGGGTCGAGCTTCGCGAGCACGGCGCCCGCGATGACGTAGAGCTGTTCGAGCTGCTCGGCGCTCAGTGCGTCGAACACGTTCGCGCGCACGGTGCCGACGTGGCCGGGGGCGGCGTCGGCCATGAGCTCGAGCCCGGCCTCGGTGATCGTCGCGTTGGTCGCGCGCCGGTCTTCGGGGCAGGGGAAACGGCGGATCAGCCCGCGCTCCTCGAGCCGGCGGGCGACGTGCGAGAGGCGCGGCAGGGTCGCGTTCGTGCGCGAGGCGAGCTCGGTCATGCGCATGGTGCGGCCCGGGGCGTCGGCGAGCGCCATGAGCGCGACGTACTCGAAGTGGGTGAGGCCCGCGTCACGGAGGAGCTGCGCGTCGAGCGCCCCCGGCAGCAGTTCGGCGACGGCGATGAGGCGCACCCAGGCCGCCGATTCCTCGGGGGAGAGCCACTGCGTTTCGTCTGCCATGCCTCGATTCTAGCGCATTGGTTGACGCAACAACTGAATTGGTCTAAGGTAATGGTTGTCGTAACAAGTAATCGCGTCGAACGGCGCGGGGAGGAATCGCAATGACGACCGTCAGCATCATCGGAAACGGCAACATGGGCAGCGCGATCGGCGGCATCGTCGCCGCGGGCGGCAACAGCGTCGAGGTCATCGGCCGCGACGCCTCGCAGCCGATCACGGGCGACATCGTCGTGCTCGCCGTGCCCCACTTCGCACTCGCCGAGATCGTCGAGGCCCGTGGCGCCGAGCTCGCCGGCAAGATCGTCGTCGACATCACCAACCCGCTCGACTTCGAGACCTTCGACTCGCTCGTCCCCGCTTCCGACAGCTCGAAGGCCGCCGAGCTCGCCGCGCTCCTGCCCGAGTCGCGCGTGCTCAAGGCCTTCAACACGAACTTCGCGGCGACCCTCGCCTCGAAGTCGGTCGGCGAAGAGGAGACCACCGTGCTCGTCGCGGGCGACGACGCCGTGGCCAAGCAGGCCCTCATCGACGTCGTGCGCGCCGGCGGCGTGAAGGCGATCGACGCGGGCGCCCTCAAGCGCGCCCGCGAGCTCGAGTCGATCGGGTTCCTCCAGCTCACCCTCGCGGTTCAGGAGAAGATCGGCTGGACGGGCGGCTTCGCCGTCGCCGCCTGACGCTCCAGCACGTCGCGAGTCGCCCGCTTTCGTTCGAAGGCGGGCGATTCGGCGTTTCGGGGCGGGGTCAGGCGGTGCCGCGCAGGTAGCGCAGCTGCGCACGCACGGATGCCTCGGCCGCACCCCGCACCGAGGCATCCGTGTCGGCGTAGACGAGATCGGTGACCGCTTCGACCCCGGCGTCGGCGCCGAGGTGCGCGAGCGCCGCACGCATCTGGTCGAGCCGCTCGGCGCGATGCGCGAGGTACGCCTCGCAGATCCTCGCGAGATCGGGCAGCTCGGGGCCGTGACCCGGCAGCACCGGCACGTGGCCCGCTGCGCCGATCGCCCGCAGCCGCTCGAGCGAGTCGAGGTACGGCCCGAGGGCGCCGTCGGGGTCGGCGATGATCGTCGTGCCGCGCCCGAGGATCGTGTCGCCCGTGAGGACCGCGAGCGGGGCGCGAGCGCCTGCGACATCGCCCGCCTCGCCGCCCATCGGCTCGTCGCCCGCCTCGCCGAGCAGCGCGAAGCACACCGAGTCGGCCGTGTGCCCCGGTGTCGCGAGCACCTCGAGCTCGACGCCCGCGGCGGCGATGCGCTCGCCGTCGACGAGGGGTGCCGCGTCGCGGCAGAAGGCGGGGTCGATCGCCCGAACCGGGGCGCCCGTCAGCCGCACGAAGGCGTCGATCGCCTCGGTGTGGTCGGCGTGGTGGTGCGTGATGAGCACGAGCTCGACCGACCCCGCCGCGGCGAGCAGTGCGAGGTGCCCTGCGTCGGCGGGCCCGGGGTCGACGACGATCGCCCTGCGGGCGCCCGGCGCCTGCAGCACGTACGAGTTCGTGCCGTCCAGGGTCATCGGGCCCGCATTCGGGGCGAGCACGGTGCGGGCCAGTCGTGACGGCCCGGCCGGGTCGATCCGCTGGGGCGCTGCGGCGTCATCCATCCCCGCAGTGTATCCGCGGCTTCCGTGCGCGAGCGGGCCGACCGGCCTAGTCTGAGGGGATGGACCGCGAGCCCGAGCAGCCCCGCTCACCCGCCGCCACCCGATCCGCCGCCACCGTCGTCCTGCTGCGCGACGGCGAACTCGGCGTCGAGGTGCTGCTCGCCCAACGCCCGCATGACCGCGGCACCTTCGCCGGCGCCTGGGTGTTCCCGGGGGGCGCGGTCGACGAGGCCGACGCCGCGGGCGGCCCCGCCGACGGTCTCGACGCGGCCCGCCGCGCCGCCGTGCGCGAGGTCGAGGAGGAGGTCGGCCTCGTCGTCGACGCCGATGAGCTCGTTCCGTTCTCGCTGTGGACCCCGCCCGAGCGCTCGCCGAAGGCGCTCACGACCGCGTTCTTCGCGGTCCGTGTGCCCGACGGCGAGCTGCGCCTCGCGCCCGATGAGCTCGTCGACGCCGAGTGGATGCGCCCGGTCGACGCTCTCGAACGGCACTCCGCAGGCGGCTTCACCCTCTGGCCGCCGACCTGGGTGACGCTCTACGGCCTGCTCGACTCGCCGTCGGTCGATGCCGCGCTCGCCGCGTACGCCGCGGGCGAGGTGCGTCCCTACCGCGCCCGCCGTGACGAGGTGCGCCGCATGGTGCTCTGGGAGGAGGACGAGGAGTACGAGCGTCTCGGCACCTCCGACCCGAACGACGACCCGAACGATGGCGCGACTGCAGCCGCGGTCGCCGCCGCGGGTGCGCAGGGCGATCGTCACCGACTCCTGATGGACCGCCTGCCCTGGGTCTATCTCCACACCTCCTGAGCATGGTCGACGTCACCGTCGTCGGATCGGGGCCGAACGGCCTCACGGCCGCCGTCGTCGCCGCGCGTGCCGGGCTCACGGTGCGCGTCGTCGAGGCGGCACCGACGATCGGCGGCGGCCTCCGCACCGCCGAGCTGACCCTGCCCGGCTTCCGGCACGACGTCTGCTCCGCGGTGCATCCGGCGGCGCTCGCCTCGCCGGTGTTCCACGAGCTCGGCCTCATCGACGGCCCGCGCGCGCCCGAGTGGATCGTGCCCGAGGCCTCCTACGCGCACCCCCTGCCCGGCGGCCGCGCCGGCATCGCCTGGCGCGACCTCGATCGCACCGTCGACGGGCTCGGCGCCGACGGCCGGGCGTGGCGACGACTCGTCGGGCCGCTCCTCGCCCGCCAGGACGGCGTCGTCGACTTCACGGGGTCGCAGCTGCTCCGGGTGCCCCGAGATCCGATCGCGGCGTTCCGTTTCGGCCTGCGCGCGCTCGACCAGGGCACCCGCGCGTGGGACCGGCGATTCACGGGCGACGTCGCGCCGGCGCTGTTCACCGGGGTCGCCGCCCACGCGGCGGGCGGGCTGCCCTCGCTCGCCTCGGCGGGCGCCGGGCTCCTGATCGCGATGCATGCCCACGGCGTCGGCTGGGGGCTGCCGAAGGGCGGATCGCAGGCGATCGCCGACGCCCTCGTCGCCGAGCTCGTCGAGCACGGCGCCGAGATCCTGACGGATGCCCCGGTGCAGTCGCTCCACGAGGTGCAGGGCTCCCGCGCGGTGCTGCTCGACACCTCGCCCGAGCTGCTGTTCACCGCCGAGCTCCCGCATCGCTACGAGCGGGCACTGCGCCGCTACCGCTACGGGTCGGGCATCGCGAAGGTCGACTTCGCGCTCGACGGCCCGGTGCCGTGGGCGAACCCCGCCGTCGCGCTCGCCCCGACCGTGCATCTCGGCGGCAGCCGCCGCGAGATCGTCGAGGCCGAGAACGCGGTCGTGCGCGGGCTGCAGCCGGGCGTCAACGCGCAGGTCGCGGGCGACGGGGGAGCCCCGAGGCATCCGTACGTGCTCGTCTGCCAGCCGAGCGTCGTCGACCCGAGCCGTGCGCCGGCGGGCAAGCAGGTGCTCTGGGCGTACACCCACGTGCCGGCCGGGTCCACGCTCGACGCGACCGAGCTCGTGACCGCGGCGGTCGAGCGGTTCGCACCGGGGTTCCGCGACGTCGTGCTCGCGAGCGCGGCGAGTTCGGCGCGCGAGGTGGGGGAGTACAACCGCAACTACGTCGGCGGCGACATCTACTCGGGGGCGCTCGACCTCGCGCAGCTCGTGAAGCGCCCGGTGGTCTCGACGGCGCCCTGGCGCACCCCCGTCGACGGCGTGTACCTCTGCTCGAGCGCGACGCCGCCGGGCCCGGCCGTGCACGGCATGAACGGCTGGTACGCCGCGAAGCTCGCGCTCCGCGAGCGGTTCGGGCTCGGCGTCTGACGGCCGGGTGGCCTCGAGACGGCCGCTGCGCTCCCTCCTCGACCGACTTCCCGCGGGCGTAGCGTGGAGGGGTGGACTGGACCGCCTGGTTCGACGCGCACGACTACGAGGTCGCCCGCCAGGTGCTGCAGCGCGGCGTCGGCGCGCTCGCGGTCATCGCGTTCTGGTCGACCCTGAACCAGTTCCGGCCACTCCTCGGTGAACATGGCCTCCTGCCGGTGCCCGAACTGCTGCGCCGCGCCTCGCGGCTGCGCGGCCCGAGCCTGTTCCGCTGGGGGTACACCGACCGGCGGCTCGTCGCGGTGGCCGTCACCGGGATGGTGCTCGGGGCATCCGTCGTGCTCGGGCTGCCGCAGCTCGGCCCGCCGTGGCTGCCGATGCTCGTCTTCCTCGGCCTGTGGCTGCTCTACCTCTCGGTTGTGAACGTCGGCCAGACCTTCTACGGCTTCGGCTGGGAGATGCTCCTCTGCGAGGCGCTCTTCACCGTCGCGTTCCTCGGATCGAACTCGCAGCCCCCGCCGATCACGATCATCGTCGCGGTCTGGTGGCTCGTGTTCCGCCTCGAGTTCGGCGCGGGCATGATCAAGATCCGCGGCGGTCGCGAGTGGCGCGACCTCACGGCGCTCATGTACCACCACGAGACCCAGCCGATGCCGGGGCCGCTCAGCCGCCAGGCGCACCTGCTGCCGCCGTGGTTCCACCGCGGCGAGGTGCTCGGCAACCACTTCGCGCAGCTGGTCGTGCCGTTCCTGGTGTTCGTGCCGGGGTGGGTCGGCGCGGCGGCGGCCGCCGTCGTCATCGCCACGCAGCTCTGGCTGATCGTCACGGGCAACTTCGCCTGGCTCAACTGGATCACGGTCGTGCTCGCCGCCTCCGCCGTGCCCGACTCCGTCTGGCATGCGGTCATCCCGGCGATCCCGCAGAGCCTCGGCACGGATGCCACGGGCTCGCCGCTCTGGTGGGTGCTCGTCGTGCTCGTGGCATCCGCCCTGCTGCTCGTGCTCAGCTGGTGGCCGCTGCGCAACCTGTTCGCGCACCGGCAGCTCATGAACGCCGCCTTCAACCGGTGGATGCTCGTGAACGCCTACGGCGCCTTCGGCACGGTGACGAAGCGGCGCATCGAGATCGTCGTCGAGGGCACCCTCGACGGGGCGCCCGACGAGGATGGCGCCTGGCGCGAGTACGCCTTCAAGGGCAAGCCCGGTGATGTGCGGGCGCTGCCGCGGCAGTGGGCCCCGTACCACCTGCGGCTCGACTGGCTGATGTGGTTCCTGCCGCTCGGACGCATGTGGGAGCCGTGGTTCGAGGTGTTCCTCGAGCGCCTGCTCACGGCCGACGCGCCCACGCTCGCGCTGCTCGCGCGCGACCCGTTCGACGGGGCCAGGCCGAACCGGCTGCGGGTGCGGGCCTACCACTACCGCTTCTCGACGCGAACGGAGTTCCCGGCGACGGGCGATCGGTGGGTGCGGACCCTCGAAGCGGAGATCGCCCTCGTCGGTTGAGGGTCGACGGGTTCAGCTCGCGGCGGTCGCCTCCGCCGGGCGGTGCTCGATGTCGTCGACGTGCGCGCGCGGCATCACGAGGGCCGCGGCGACCGTGAGCACCGCGGCGACGACGACCGCGAAGAACACCGTCGCCGAGGCCGCTTGGATCGCCACGGGGGACTGGGCGCCGAGCCCCGAGCCGGCGATCACCGCGTTCGCGACGGCGCCGAAGATCGCGACGCCCACGGCGCTGCCCACCGAACGGAGGAACATGTTCGCGCCCGTCACGACCCCGCGCTCCTCCCACGGCACCGACGACTGGGCCGCGATGAGGGTGGGCGAGGCGACGAGCCCGAGCCCGAGGCCGACGATGAAGCACGCGATCGCCGTCGTCCACACGTTCGGCGCGAACGACGCGGCGAACAAAGCCGCGCTCCCGAGCACGGCGATCGCGAGCCCGATGAGCGCGGTCGCCCGGAACCCGATGCGGAGGAACAGCCGGCCCGCGTTCGAGGCGGCGATCGGCCAGCCGATGGTGAGTGCGGCGACCGCGAGTCCCGAGACGAGGGGCGAGGCATCCGCCGTGATCTCGAGGAAGGTGGGCACGTAGGAGGTGAGCCCGATGAGCACGGCGCCGACGCCGAGCGAGATGAGCGAGGTCGTGACGATGAGCCGGCGGGAGAACACCCACAACGGCAGCACCGGTTCGGCGGCGCGGCGCTCGATGAGCACGAAGGCGACGAGGAGCAGCCCGCCGACGCCGAACGCGGCGAGGCTCTGCCACGACATCCACGCCCACGCCTGGCCGCCTTCGAGCACGGCGAGGATGACGAGGGTGAGCCCCACGGTCAGCACGATCGCCCCGGCGACGTCGATGCGGTGCTTCTCGCGGCCGAGCGACTCGTGGTAAGCCCGCCACAGCATCACCGCGGCGAGGATGCAGAGGGGGATGTTGACGAAGAAGATCCATCGCCACGAGAGGAACTCGGCGAAGAGACCGCCGAGGGTCGGGCCGACGACGGCGGAGGCCGCCCACACGCTCGCGATGTAGCCCTGCACCTTCGCACGCTCGCGCACCGTGTAGATGTCGCCCGTGATGGTGATCGACACGGGCAGCACCGCGCCCGCGCCGAGGCCCTGCACGGCGCGGAAGACGATGAGGGAGGTCATGTCCCAGGCGACGCCGCAGAGGATCGAGCCGAGCAGGAACAGGCCGATGCCGACGAGCATGATGGGCTTGCGCCCGACCGTGTCGGCGAGCTTCGCGTACACCGGCACCGAGACGGCCTGCGCGAGCAGGTAGATCGAGAACAGCCACGGGAACTGCGAGAAGCCGCCGAGGTCGTCGACGATCGACGGCACCGCCGTCGCGAGGATCGTCGAGTCGATCGCGATGAGGCCGGTCGAGAGCATCACGGCGATGAGCACCGGCCCTCGTGCCGATCGGAATCCCACGCCTGTCGTGTCGGTCACCCTCGCTCCTCGCCGGGGCGCAAGGTGCCGCCCCGCAGTGGTGCAACGCCTCGGGCGGCGAATCATTCCATCCGTCCGCCGGGGCCGCCGGTTCGAACTCGCCGGGTCAAGGGGCTGCCGTCGGCGGGGGCGCGCATTACCGTCGAGGCATGCGAATCCGAACGAAGCGGCCGGTCGCTCCGCAGCCGCCGGCGACCGAGGTCACGAGCGACGGCGACGCGCGCGCGCCCGAGGTGAAGATCCGGGCGTTCCGCATCGGGTTCATCGGGGCGCTCGGCGTGCTGCTCGCGCTCATGCTCGGCGGGATCATCGCCGAGCTCGGCACCGTCATCCTCTACGTCGCGCTCGCACTCTTCCTCGCGCTCGGCCTCGATCCGGTGGTCAGCTGGCTGCAGCGCAGGGGGATGCCCCGGTGGGCCGCCATCCTCGGCGTCGTCATCGTCGTGGTCGGCCTCTTCGTCGGGCTCATCGCGACCATCGTGCCGCTCATCGTCGAGCAGACGACGTACGTCATCGAGAACTGGCCGACGATCGTCGAGAACTTCAAGCACAGCGACCTCGTCGGCTGGCTCAATAGCGTCTCGGGGTCGGGTGACGCGCTCAACGACGCGATCGAGTCGGTCGGCAAGTGGCTCGCGGACCCCGAGAACCTGGGCTCGCTCGGCGGCGGCATCCTCGCGGTCGGTGCGGGGATCGCGGGGGGCTTCACCGGCGCGACGATCGTGCTCATCCTCACGCTCTACTTCCTCGCCTCGCTCGACTCGATGAAGCGCTACGCCGCCCGCTTCGTGCCGGCCTCCTCGCGCGGGGGCTACCGCGACGTGTCCGAGGAGATCACGGGCTCGGTCGGCCGCTACGTCATGGGCCAGGTCAGCCTCGCCGCGGTCAACGGCGTGCTGAGCCTCGTCTTCCTGACGATCATCGGGGCGCCCGCGCCGATCCTGCTCGCGTTCATCGCGTTCCTGTTCTCGCTCGTCCCGCTCGTCGGAACGCTCTCGGGCGCGGTGATCATCTCGCTCGTCTGCCTCGCCGCCTCGCCCGCGACGGCGCTCGCCGCCGCGATCTACTACCTCATCTACATGCAGGTCGAGGCGTACGTGCTGAGCCCCCGCATCATGAACCGCGCGGTCTCGGTGCCGGGTGCGCTCGTCGTGATCGCCGCGGTCGCCGGCGGCACGCTCGGCGGCGTGCTCGGCGCGCTCGTCGCGATCCCGGTGGCGGCCTCGCTCATCATCATCGTGCAGAAGGTGATCTTCCCCAGGCAGGACACCATCTAGGGAAGTCCGCCGTCTGCCCGGAATCCCTTCGGGATGCGGTCGCGTCAGCCTCGACGCGAGGAGCCGGCACGAACGCCGAGCGTCCGCACGACACCGTCCCCGAAGTCGAGCCGGGCGAATACCTCGAGCTCGGATGCCTCGAGCGCGAGCAGCCGTGGGACCGGCGTCGGGTCCGGTCCTCCGAGGAGCACGGCGACGACGTGCAGACTGCGCCCGCCGGCATGGCTGCCGGTCAGGATCGGGACGGCCGTCTGCTCGCCGTAGGGGCTCGTCCCCACCGAGCGGTGGACGCCGGGGACGTGGTCGCCGAACAGGTCGACGACGGACGAGACCAGCCGGCCGTCGCCGACGGTCGCGCGTGCCGGGCCGATCGACTCCGCGGGTGCCGTCGCGGCGGCCAGGGCGAATCCGCCGATGCGCACGGGCAGATCGCGTGCGTCGTCGCTCTCGACGAGGTGGAGGTGCACCGTGTACGGCCCGTGCACGAGCGAGGCGGTGGTGATGCGGGCGCGGGCGAGGCGAGTCGCCGCCTCGGGTTCGGCGCCCGGCTCCGCCCAGTACGGGAGGTGTGCGCTCGCGAGCGCCCCGCCGTCACCGAGCGCGGGGACCCTCTCGATCGCGCCGCGCCGGCTCGCGCGGCCGTGCTCGTCGAGGAGCGCGATGTGGTTGTCGACGGGGTGCGGGTCGTAGCTCGGGGCGGTCGCCGAAGAGTACGCGAGCCGACCGTAGTGCGGGTCGTCGGGGCCGGTGAGCGGCGGATGATGGTCGCTGCCGTGGTTCACGAGCCGAACGACGCCGTCGGACGCGGTGGTCGACACCAGGAAGCCCGGTGCAGGGAGGACGAGCGATGCATCCTCCGCTTCGACGGGCGACGGTTGCTCGGGCGACGACCAGACCGCCGACCCTGCGGGCAGGAGCAGCCCGAGGAATCCCTTGCTCGCCCAGTACGGCGACGCCGGTCCCGAGTACGCCTGCACCATCGGCGGGAACGTACCGAGCCATCCACCCGTGAGAAGACCCCGTTCGTCGAACGCACCGCCGTCGGCGAACCGCTGGAACGTGCGCGAGGCGAGTCGGCGGAGCGCGCCCGGTTCGACCGGCGAGACGCCGTACAGCTCGCCGAGCCAGAGCGGGGCGAGCGCGGCGAACCGGTAGGAGAGCGAGCGGCCCTGGAAGACCGGCGTGCCGTCGCCGCCGAAGAAGTGGAGGTGCTGCGGGAGGAACGCCCGAAGGCGGTCGAGCGCCTGCTCGCGCACCGTGGTCGCCCGGGCGGGGTCGCGTCGCTCGTGCATGCGGCTCCACAACAGGGGATACAGGTGCATCGCCCAGGCGTTGTAGTAGTCGAAGTTCTGTCCGTCGCCATCGCGGAACCAGCCGTCGCCGTCGTACCAACCGTCGACGCGGGCCAGCCCCGCGTCGATGACGGACGGATCGTGGTCGAAGCCGGCGCCCGCGAGGAACTCCTGGACGACCACCCGGAAGAGCACCCAGTTGTTGTCGGGGGTCGCGACCCGGGCCGACGGAGCGAGCCACCGGGCGATTCGGGCCTGCTCCCCGGCATCGAGCCGATCCCAGAGCCAGGGCCGTGTGAGGTCGAGGCCGACGGCCAGTGATGCCGCCTCGACGAGGGCCTGTCCGCGATCGACGATCCGCGGCCAGGCCTCGGGATGCTCTGGGTCGGTGCCTGCGAGGAGACCATCGCGGTAGCGGGGGAGGAGCGCGGCAGGATCCTCGCCGTCGCCGCCCGCGATGCGCAGCGCGAGCAGCAGGAACGAGCGGGCATAGCCTTCGAAGGCATCGGAGCGTTCGCCCGACCAGCTCGGGCGACCCGGCAACTCGATGAGCGCCCCCGAGCCCGAGCGGAACGGGCCGAGCGCATCGAGCATCCGATCGGCGGCGGCGAACCAGTCGGCTCGTCCCATCGTCGGGGAACCGGGCTGGGACATCTGCGCTCGCTCCTTCGCTGACCGGTCGCCGTCGTGTACAGCGCGGTGCGGTCAAGTGTATGGTGAGTTTCGTTCGTTCAGCAGTAACGAACAAGATCGAACAAAGGGGGTTCGAGGTGTTTGCTCCGGGTCGGCACGATGCCATCCTCAAGGAACTCGAGTTGCGGGGGGCGCTCGAGGTCACCCCGTTCGCTGCGAAGCTCGGTGCGTCGACGATGACGCTGCGGCGCGACCTCGCCGAACTCGAGGAGCGGGGCCTGCTGGTGCGCGTGCACGGCGGCGCCGTCTCCCGATCCGTCGCCGCGCAACGCGAGGAAGGTGACTCGGGGGCCCGTGCGCCGCGACGGCCGGTCGCGACGATCGGCATGATCACTCCGTCGGCGAGCTACTACTACCCCGAGGTGATCCGGGGCGCGCGAGATGCGGCGCGCGAGCTCAACTGCCGCCTCGTGCTGGGGACGACGAACTACTCCGAGCGGGAGGAGCTGCGCCAGGCCGAGCGGCTGATCGCCGGCGGCGTCGATGCGCTCATGATCACGCCGAGCAGCGTGCACATCGAGGGAACCCCCCTCCATGATCTGCTCGTCGACGCACCGATCCCGGTCGTCGTGGTCGAGCGGGCGATCGACGAGCGGGCGGGCGGGCGGCTCGAGTGCGTGCGCAGCGACCACGGCTACGGTGCCGAGCTCGCGGTGCGGCATCTCGCGGCGCTCGGCCATCGACGCATCGCGCTCGCCGCTCGGGAGACGCCCACGACGCCATGGGTGGTCGACGGCTACACGCGGGCGATGGGGCGGATGGGGAACGGCGACGCGATGCTCCACCACGCGCTCCCGACGCCCGATGTCGGCGACGACGGGCAGGTCGAAGCGCTCGGCCGGTTCCTCGCCGACTGCCTCGAGCGGCAGATCACCGCCGCGATCGTCCTGAGCGATGTCGATGCCGTCGCCTTCGCGGATCTCGCCGCCGACCGCGGGGTGCGGGTGCCCGAGGACTTCGCCGTGATCGCCTACGACGACGAGATCGCCGCGCTCGCCAGAGTGCCGCTGACCGCGATCGCGCCGCCGAAGCGCGACCTCGGCTATGCGGCCATGCGGCTCTGCTTCGATCGCATCAAGCAGGCGGATGCCTCGAGCCGGGCGGTCACGCGCACGGCCATGCTGCCCGAGCTCATCGAACGGGAATCGACGCGCATCGTCGCATGATGTTCGATCTTGTTCGTTTGTGGCGTTATGTCTTGCCTCTGAGGGCTTCGGGCGGTTCAGTAGTGCTGCACGTCACATTCAAAGGAGAATACGAATGATTCTGCGCAACAGGCTGCTCACCGGCGCCGCGCTCGTCACCGCCGGAGCACTGCTCGCCGGCTGCTCGACCGGCTCGGGCGCGGCCGCACCGTCGCCCGAGGAGAATCCCTCGGGCGAGATCACCTTCTGGTCCGCGATCCCCGGCATGGACCTCGTGACCGCGGCGTTCAACGAGAGCCAGGACGACATCACCGTCACGTTCGAGGAGATCCCGAACAGCGCCGGCGGCGGATACGCGAAGCTCGCCACGGCCATCGCCGCCGGCGACGGCCCCGACGTCGCCGGTTTCGAGTACGCCCAGCTCCCGCAGTTCGTCGGTGCAGGTTCGATCGTCGCGATCGACGACCTCGTGCCCGCCTCGACCCTCGACGAGTACTCCGCGGGCATCAGGAACCTCGTGACCTTCGAAGACGCGACCTACGCACTGCCGTACGACGCACCCCCGCTCGTCATGTACTACCGCCAGGACGTGCTCGACGCCGCAGGCCTCGAGATCCCGACCACCTGGGACGAGTTCCGCGCTGCGGCCGAGGCAGTCCGTGCCGCGAACCCGAACGCCTACCTCGCGAGCTTCAACCCGAACGAGCCCGCCGTGCAGGCCGCCCTGTCGTGGCAGGCCGGCGCGAGCTGGTTCAGCGTCGAGGACGACAGCTGGAAGATCGGCGTGAACGACAAGGAGTCGACGAAGGTCGCCGAGTTCTGGCAGGGCCTCATCGACGACGATCTCGTGAAGGTGCAGCCGTCGTTCAGCGACGAGTGGACCGCGGACATGGCGAACGGCGTGACGAACGGCGTCCTCGGTGCGAGCTGGAGCGCCGCGGGCATCAAGTCGCGCACCGAGGCGAACGGCCAGGCCGGCAAGTGGGTCGCCGCAGCACCGCCGACGTGGGGCGAGGAGTCGAACGCCCTGTACGGCGGCACGAGCTTCGCGGTCACGTCGAACTCCGAGAACCCCGCGGCCGCAGCGGAGTTCCTGGAGTTCGTGACGACCGACCCGGCTGCGGTCGAGGCTCGCGGCGAGGTCGGCAGCGCCTACCTCGCGTACCCGGGGCTCAGCGAGATCGCCGAGGGCGTGTTCCCGACCGACTACTTCGCCGGAGACCTCTACGCGGTGTTCGACGAAGCCTACGCAGCAGTGGTCGACGGCTGGCAGTGGGGGCCCAACTTCGACGTGACGAACACGGCGCTCAAGGACTCGATGAGCACGGTCGGCGCGGGCGGCAGCGTGCCGGACGCCCTCGACGTCTCGCAGAAGGCGACCGTCGACGGCCTGGAAGACCTCGGCTTGTCCGTCACCGAGTAGTCCCGCAGTCCGCGGGGCGGCCGCACGGTCGCCCCGCGGACGCGACCAACAAGGAGCACCTGATGACCACGAGCCTCGCCGGCCGGACGCGCACCGTCGCGCGCCGGCGCATCCCGGGCACCGGCGGCCGCACCGCCGCCATCTTCCTCATTCCCTTCTTCAGCCTGTTCGTCGTCGCGATGGTCGCACCGGTCGTCTACGCGATCGGGCTCAGTTTCTTCGCCCAGCAGCGCTCGGGTCTCGGCTTCGGCGGGGCCGAGACGGTGTTCGTCGGGCTCGGCAACTACGTCGAAGTGCTCACGAACGAGAGCTTCCTGGCCGGCTTCCTGCGGCTGTTCGTGTACTGCCTGATGTACATTCCGATCATGCTGGGCGCCGCGCTCGGCTTCGCCCTCCTGCTCGACGCCGCCGTCACGGTCGCGAAACGCGCCTTCCAGCTCTTCCTCTTCCTTCCGCACGCCGTGCCCGGCGTGATCGCCGCGCTCATCTGGGCCTACCTGTACACGCCCGGCGTCAGCCCGATCGTGTCGGCGCTCGCAGCCGGCGGCATCGAGATCGACTTCCTCTCGGTGCACATGGTGCTGCCCTCGATCGTGAACATCGCGGTCTGGGAGTGGACCGGCTACAACGTGATCGTGCTGTTCACCGCGTTGCAGGCGGTGCCCCGAGACATCCTCGAGGCGGCACGCGTCGACGGCGCGAGCGAGATCCGCACCGCGTTCTCGATCAAGGCGCCGCTCATCCTCCCCGCCTTCGGGGTGACGCTGCTGTTCACCGTCATCGGCACGTTGCAGATGTTCACCGAACCCCAGATCCTGTCGAAGGCGACGACCGCCGTCACGAGCACCTGGGTGCCGAACATGTGGGCCTACGACGCGGCGTTCAACCGCAACAACCTGCCGCAGGCGGCGGCCGCATCGATCATCCTCGCGCTGCTCGCCGGGCTTCTGTCCTGGATCGTGACGCGCATCACCTCGAAGGGAGCGTCGCGATGACCGCCACGCTCGACACCCGCGCCGCCGTCTCGGTCGACGCCGACCGCGGCCTGCTCGACGGGCCCCGTCGGAGACGGCCGCGTGCCGTCGGCTCCCGCATCACGGTCAACGGCCTGCTGGTGCTCGGCTCGCTCTACATGGTGCTGCCGATCCTCTGGCTCGTCTTCGCTTCGACGAAGGATGCCGCCGGGCTCTACGGCACGAGCGCCTTCAGCTTCGGCGGTGCACTCTGGGAGAACGTCGTCGCCGTCGTCACCGAGGGCGACGGGATCTTCGTGCGCTGGATGGCGAACAGCGTCTTCTACGCCGGTGTCGGCGCGGTGGTCGGCGGCCTCATCTCGGTGATGGCCGGGTACGCCTTCGACAAGTTCCAGTTCCGGGGCAAGAACACGCTGTTCGGCGCCGTGCTGATCGGGGTGCTCATTCCGAACACTGCGACGGTGCTGCCGCTCTATCTGCTCGCGAGCTCGGTGGGCCTCACGAACACGATGTGGGCGGTGCTCATCCCGGTGCTCTGCAACCCGTTCAGCGTCTACCTCGCACGGGTGTTCAGCTCCGGCTACATCCCCGACGAGACCCTGGAGGCGGCACGCGTCGACGGTGCGCGGCCGCTCCGCAGCTTCTTCAGCATCGGCCTGCCGATGCTCGGCCCGGGTTTCGTGACGATCGCGCTCTTCCAGTTCGTCGGCATCTGGAACAACTTCATGCTGCCCCTCGTGATGCTGCAGAACCGGGAGCTGTTCCCGGTCAGCGTCGGGATGTCGCTCTGGCAGGGGTACACGCTGCCGATGCCCGAGTTCACGCCGATGGTGATCACAGGGTCGTTCCTCTCGGTCGTCCCGCTCGTGGTCGCCTTCATCCTGCTGCAGCGCTTCTGGCGCGCCGGCCTCTCCGCAGGGAGCATCAAATGAGCAACGCGCGCCCGCGCCTCGCCTTCGCCATGTCGGCAGAGGTGCTCGACCGGGTGTTCACCCCCGATCGCCGCGCCGCCTTCGCGGAGGTGTCCGACGTCGTCGGGGTGCTCACCGAGTTCACCTCTCCCGAGGCGGAACGGCTGCTCGGGGAGGTCGAGGTGCTCGTGACCGGCTGGGGCAGCCCGCTGGTCGACGAGCAGGCGCTCGACGCGGCGCCGAGGCTGCGTGCCATCGTGCACGCGGCGGGGTCCGTCAAGCATCACCTCACCGCGGAAGTCTGGCAGCGCGACATCGTGGTGAGCTCCGCGGCTGCGGCCAACGCCGTTCCCGTCGCGGAGTACACGGTGGCGATGATCGTCCTCGCCAACAAGCGAGTCCTGCCGATCGCGCGTCGATACCGTGCCGAGCGGCGCGATTTCGACGTCGAGGCGGACTTCCCCTGGCTCGGCAACTACGGCAACCGGGTCGGGATCGTCGGCGCGTCCAAGATCGGGCGCAACGTCATCGAGCTCCTGCGGCCGTACGACCTCGAAGTCGTCGTGGCCGACCCCTTCCTCGGCGAGGAGGATGCACGCGAACTGGGCGTGCGTCTCGTCGAACTCGACGAGTTGCTCGCGACGAGCGACGTCGTCTCGGTGCACGCCCCCTCGCTGCCCGAGACGCAGGGCATGCTCGACGCCACCCGCATCGCGTCGCTGAAGCCGGGGGCGACGCTCCTGAACACGGCGCGAGGAGAGCTGATCGATCAGGAGGCGCTGACGGCACGAGTGCTGCGCGGCGACCTCTACGCCATCCTCGACGTCACGACCCCGTGGGTGCTCGATCGAGCGCATCCGCTCTACGACCACGAGCATGTGCTGCTCACACCGCACATCGCCGGTTCGCTGGGGCTCGAGCTCGGCCGTCTGGCCGAGGTCGCGCTCGACGAGACCCGACGTCTGGCGCGCGGCCTGCCGCTCGCGTACGGCGTGCTCGCCGATGAGCTGTCGTTCACGGCGTGACGATGCCTGAGCGCGGGCGGACGGCGGTCGTCGACGGGGAGCACCACGTTCGCGCCGTGCTGTTCACCGGGTCGGCACGCTACGCCGACCCGTGGCATCCGTTCGCTGAGACGAGTGCCCGCCTCGGTGAGCTGCTCGCCGAGGCGGGGGTCGAGGTCGAACTCCACGAGCGGGTCGAGACGGCGTTCGCGGCGCTCGACGGCGCCCGGCTGCTGGTCGTCAACGCCGGCGACCCCGATGGTCCCGGTGCCGATGGCGGGCCAGCCCGGCCGCCGGCCGGCCGCGAGCAGGCCGCGGTCGTGGCGGGCGAGGCGCAGCTGCGAGCGGCGGTCGACCGCGGAATCGGCATCCTGGTGATGCATGCCGGAGTGTCCAGCCTGCGCGAGTTCGGCGTCTTCGGCGAGGCGATCGGCGGTCGCTGGGTGCGTGGGGGCAGCTGGCATCCGCCGTACGGCGACGCGCACGTGCGATTCGTCGGCGAGCATCCGATCCGCTCCACCCTCGTGGACGCGGTCGTGCAGGACGAGCGCTATACCGACCTCGAGTTCACCGGTCCCGTCGAGGTGATCGCCGAGCACGACGAAGGCGGCCGATCGCACCCGCTCGTGTGGGCGCGCGAGCTCGGGCGGGCCCGCGTCGTGGTCGACCTGCTCGGGCACGACGCGGCATCCTACGAGGCACCCGGCCACCGCGAGCTGTTGCGGCGGTCGATCGACTGGCTCCTCCAGCGTTGAGACGCGCGAAGGGCGGGCTCGAGACGGTCGTCTCGAGCCCGCCCTTCGGACTGCTCAGGCCGCGTCGGCCCGAGCCTCGCCGAGGTGCGGCGCCACCGCCGCGGCGAAGGCCGCCGCGGTGCGCCGGGCGGTCTCGTCGCTCGGCGCATCCCAGATCTGCTGATTGAAGATCTCGACCTCGACGTCGCCCGCGTATCCGCTCGCCTCGACCGCGCTGGTGAGGCTCGCGAAGTCGATGACGCCGTCGCCCGGCTGGTGGCGGCCGAGCAGCACGTCGGCGGGCAGGGGCGTCTTCCAGTCGCAGACCTGGTAGCTCGCGATGCGCCCCTCGGCGCCGGCGCGGGCGATCTGGGGCAGCACCTCCGGGTCCCACCAGATGTGGAAGGTGTCGACCGTCACGCCGACCGTCGCCGCGTCGAACGGCGCCGCGAGGTCGAGTGCCTGCTTGAGGGTCGACACGACGGCGCGGTCCGAGGCGTACATCGGGTGCAGCGGTTCGATGGCGAGCGTCACGCCGGCTGCGGATGCCTCGGGCGCGAGCTCCTCGAGTGCGTCGGCCACGCGTGCCCGCGCCCCGAGCAGGTCGTTCGAGCCCTCGGGCAGGCCGCCCGCCACGAGCACGAGCACGGCGCGCGATCCGGTCGCTCCCGCATCGGCGAGCGCCGCGGTCTCCTCGATCGCCCGGCGGTTCTCGTCGATCGAGGCGCGGCGGGCGGGGCCCTCGCGCATCGTGAAGAAGCCCTGGCGGCAGAGCGTCGAGAGGCGCAGCCCGCTCGCGCGGAACCGCTTGAGGGCGGGCTTCAGCCCGACCTCGGCGATCGGTTCGCGCCAGAGGCCGACCGACTCGTAGCCCGCCGAGGTCAGCACGCGCAGCGACTCGTCGAAGGAGGCGTGCTTGATCGTGCCGACGTTCATCGACAGCCGCGGGTGCGCGCTCATGCGAAGACCGCCGTGCCGAGGTGCGAGGCGGGCGCCGAGGCATCCGGCCCGCTCGCGGCGTCGATGCCGTTGACGGCGAGCATCGCGTGCCAGCGGGCGGCGGCGAGCTCGGGGAGCTCGAGCGCGCCCGCGGCGTTCGCGAGTTCGACGATGCGCGAGAGGTGCGGGAGGCTGCGCGCCGCGTGCAGGCCGCCGACCATCTGGAAGGCGGGCTGGTGGCCGTTGAGCCAGGCGAGGAACGCGACGCCCGTCTTGTAGAAGTACGTCGGCGCGGCGAACACCTGGCGCGACAGCGCCTCGGTCGGGCCGAGGATCGCACGGTAGCCCGCGACATCGCCCGCGTCGAGCGCCTGGATCGCGGCCGAGGCGTTCGGTGCGACCGCCGCGAACGCGCCGAGCAGCGCGTCGGAGTGCCCCTGCTCGTCGCCCTCGATGAGGCCGACGTAGTGGAAGTCGTCGCCCGTGAACATCCGCGCCGACGCGGGCAGCCGGCGACGGACGGCGATCTCGGCGTCGGCGTCGAGGAGGCTCATCTTCACGCCCGTGACCTTGTCGGGGGCGGCGTCGATGATCTCGAGCAGGGTGTCGGCCGCGAGAGCCGGGTCGTCCGAGCCGAAGTAGCCCGCGAGCGCCGGGTCGAACGCCGTCCCGAGCCAGTGCAGCACGACGGGGGCGCCCGCGGCGGCGAGCACCTCGCGGTACACGCGCACGTAGTCGGCGCCCGACGACGCGGCGCGCGCGAGGTGCCGGCTCGCCATGAGCACGACCCCGGCGCCGGCATCCTCGGCGTGGTGCAGCTGCTGGACGTATGCGGCGACGACCTCGTCGAGCGAGACCCGCTCGGCCTCGAGGTGGTCGGTGTTGACGCCCACGACGAGGGCGCCGCCGACGGAGGCCGCCTCGGCGGCGCTGCGGGTGACGAGTTCGCGGGTGGCTGCGGCGTCGAGGCCCATGTTCCGCTGCGCGGTGTCCATCGCGTCGGCGACGCCGAGCCCCCACGACCAGACGTGGTGGCGGAACGCGAGCGTGGCGTCCCAGTCGATCTCGGCGGGCCGGCCGGGCGTGTTGTCGGCGAATGCACTGGGCACCACGTGCGCGGCCGCGTACGCGACGCGGGTCCCGAGCGGCCGGGCGGGCTTCGCGAAGGCGGGCTCCTCGGCGAGCTGCGCCGTGCGCCGCCCGCCGAGCTCGTCGAGCAGGGTGAGCGCGGTCATCAGCGCACCCCGGCGAGGGCGGATGCCTCGCCCGCGGGCTCGGCCGAGGCATCCGCCTGCTCGAGGCCGATGACGGGCAGCTCGACGCGCCGGCCCTCGGCGCTCGAACGGAGGCCCGCCTCGGCGAGGAGGACCCCGCGGGCGCCCGCGAGGAAGTCGAAGCGGTTCGGGGCGTCCTCGACGACGTGGCGGAGGAACTCCTCCCACTGCGTCTTGAAGCCGTTCTCGAACTCGCGGTTGCCGGGGCTCTCGATCCAGTCGGCCGAGTAGTCGTGCTGGTCGGCGAGGTCGGGGTTCCAGACCGGCTTCGGGGTGGCGTTGCGCGACTGGATCTTGCAGCCGAACAGGCCGACGACGGCCGAGCCGTGGGTGCCGTCGACGTGGAACTCGACGAGCTCGTCGCGGTTCACGCGGGTCGTCCAGCTCGAGTTGAGCTGCGCGGTGATGCCGCCCTCGAGCTCGAAGATCGCGTAGGCGGCGTCGTCGGCGGTCGCGAGGTACGGCTCGCCCTGCTCGTCGTAGCGCTCGGGGATCTCGGTGACGGCCTTCGCGTAGACGGACTCGACGCGGCCGAACAGGTTCTCGAGCACGTAGTTCCAGTGGGGGAACATGTCGACGATGATGCCGCCGCCGTCCTCGGCGCGATAGTTCCAGCTGGGGCGCTGCGCGGGCTGCCAGTCACCCTCGAAGACCCAGTAGCCGAAGTCGCCGCGCACCGACAGGATGCGGCCGAAGAAGCCTGAGTCGATGAGGCGGCGGAGCTTCACGAGGCCCGGCAGGTAGAGCTTGTCGTGCACGACGCCGTTCTTGATGCCGGCCTCCTCGGCGAGGCGGGCGAGTTCGAGGGCCTCCTCGAACGACTCGGCGGTCGGCTTCTCGGTGTAGATCGCCTTGCCCGCGGCGATGGCCTTCTTGAGTGCGGCGGCGCGGGCCTTCGTCACGAGGAAGTCGGAGTAGATCTGCCAGCGCGGGTCGGCGAGGGCCTCGTCGAGGTTCGTCGTCCAGTGCTCGATGCCGTGGCGTTCGGCGAGTTCGGCGAGCTTCTTCGCGCTGCGGCCGACGAGGATCGGCTCGACCTGCACGCGGGTCTCGCCGTCGGCGAGGAGCACGCCGCCCTGCTCGCGGATCGCGAGGATCGAGCGGACGAGGTGCTGGCGGTAGCCCATGCGCCCAGAGACGCCGTTCATGATGATGCCGATGGACTGGGGGACGGTCTGGTCTGTCACGGGTGACTCCTCTGCGGGGCTGGAAAGCGTTTACCCGAGTGTGCCACGAGATCCGCGGCGGCACAAGATCGCCGCGGATGCTGGTGGAAACCGTTTGCCCGTCAGGCTCAGTCGCGCGGCGGCGTCGACGCGCGCAGCACCACCTCGGCGGGCGCTTCGAGCCCGGATGCCTCGTCGCCGAGCGCGAGGCGCAACGCGCGCCGCCCGATCTCCTCGAGGGGCAGCCGCACGGTCGTGAGCGGCGGCGTCACATCGCGCGCCGTCGGAATGTCGTCGAAGCCGGCCACCGCGACCTCGACGCCCGGCGTGAGCCCCGCATCGCGGAGCGCCGACATCGCGCCGACCGCCATCACGTCGTTCACGGCGAAGACGAGCTCGAGCCCGTCGCCCGCGTCGCCCGCCTCGGCGAGGAGTCGTGACATCCCCTCGTAGCCGCCGTCGCGCGTGAAGTCGGCGTCGACCGTGCGCTCGAGCGTCGCGCCCGCGCCCGACCCGGCGAGCCCTTCGGCGAAGCCGCGCAGCCGCTCGTCGGCGGTCGCGATCCCGCCCGTCGCGCCGATCGCGGCGAAACGGCGGAAGCCCGCGTCGTGCAGCGCCCTGGCGAGGGCGGCCGCGCCGGCGCGGTTCTCGAGCGGCACATGCCCGAACGCGGCGTCGCTGCCGCTGATGAATGCGACTCGGCCGCCCTTCGACTCGTACGCGCGGAGCTCGCGATCGAGCTCCGCCGCCGTGGCGGGATCGTCGTGCCGCGAGGCCGCGAGGATCATCGCCCGCGGCCGCTGGCCGCGCAGCGCCCGCACGAGCTCGAGCTCGCGGGCGGGGTCGCGCTCGGTCGCCGCCATCGTGACGATGAGCCCCTCGCGGTCGGCCTCGCGCACGACGCCCGCGGCGATCTGGGAGAAGTACGGGTCGGCGACGTCGGCGACGAGGAGCGCCACCGTCGTGCTCGTGCCGCGCGCGACGGCCTGGGCCGAGAGGTTCGGCGAGTAGTCGAGCTCGGCCGCGGCGTCGAGCACGCGCTTGCGGTACTCCTCGTTCACGACGCGGGTGCTGCCGTTGAGCACGCGCGAGGCGGTCGCGAGCGAGACGCCCGCGGCGGCGGCCACGTCGTGCAGGGTCGCACTCGAGCGGGTGGAGGCCGTGTTCGGGCGTCTGCTGCCGGTCATGCACGTCATCATTCCATGTCGGCAGTGGCGGCGGGCGGCGCCGAGCCGCTACGGTGGACAACGTTTTCCCGCCGGGTGGCCAGCCGTGGCGCCCGCAACCCGACCACGACCCCGCGGAGGTGCCCGATGGGCCGCATCGTCATCGCCCCCGACTCGTTCAAGGGAACCGCCGCCGCCGCCGATGCCGCCGCCGCGATCGCCCGCGGCTGGCGCTCGGTGCGCCCCGACGACGAACTCGTGCTGCGGCCCATGGCCGACGGCGGCGAGGGCACGATCGACGCCTTCGCCGCGGCCGTGCCCGGTGCCCGGCGCATGCCGATCACGGTCTCGGGGCCGGTCGGCCGACCCGTCGAGGCGTGCTGGCTCCACCTGCCGGCGGCCGCCAGGGCGCCGGGGGCGACCGGCACCGCCGTCGTCGAGCTCGCCGCGACGAGCGGCATCACCCTGCTCGACCCGCTCGCCCCGCTCGACGCGCACACCCGCGGATTCGGCGAGGCGATCGCCGCAGCGCTCGACCACGGCGTCGACCGCGTGCTGCTCGCGCTCGGCGGCAGCGCCTCGACCGACGGGGGAGCGGGCGCGCTCACCGCGCTCGGCGCTGAACTCGTTGGCGCCGACGGCGGCCCGATCCCGCTCGGCGGGGGCGGGCTCGCACGCCTGTCCGACGTGCGACGGGGCGGGCTGCGCCCGCTGCCCGCGGGCGGCGCGCAGCTGCTCGTCGACGTCACGAACCCGCTGCTCGGGTCGAACGGCGCCGCCGCGGTGTTCGGCCCGCAGAAGGGGGCGGGCGCCGACGAGGTCGACGCCCTCGAGGCCGGGCTGGCCCGGCTCGCCGCGGTCCTGCCCGCCGGGCTCGTCGACCCCGAGACGCCCGGCGCGGGCGCCGCGGGCGGCACCGGATTCGGCCTGCTCGCCTGGGGGGCCGTGATCGCACCCGGCGCGCGCACCGTCGCCGAGACGATCGGGCTGCCCGCCGCACTCGACGGGGCTGCGCTCGTCATCACCGGCGAGGGGCGCTTCGACGGGCAGTCGGCGGCGGGCAAGGCGCCCTCCGAAGTCGTGCGGCTCGCCCGGGCGGCCGGGGTGCCGTCGGCGCTCGTCGCGGGGGCGATCGACGCCGACCCCGCGGCCGTCGGGTTCGGTGCGAGCGCCTCGCTCAGCGAGATCGCGGGCGGCGGGGCTGCGGCGATGGCCGAGCCGCTGCGCTGGCTCAAGCGGGCGGGCGCCGAGCTCGCGACCGCGTTCGACGCCACCGCGGCAGGCTGAACGCCGCTTCGGCACCGGGCGCCGAGCTCAGGGCGCCGGGCGCCGAGCTCAGAACCAGACGCTGAGCTGCGGTGCCCGCGGCGACGCGAACAGCCGGTCGGCGAGCGCCAGCGACCCGGGCGTCGTCTCCACGACCCGCCCGGCGCGGGCGAGGAGCGAGGGCGTCACGTCGCCGAGGTAGATCGCCGACAGCTCGGCGACGCCGAGCCTCAGCCCCTGCACCGGGCGCGACCTGCGGGTGGCGTGCGCCGCGGCATCCGGGGCGCCCTGCTCGAGACGGCGCACCTCGGCGTGGCCCTTCGCCGAGATCTCGACCTCGAAGCGACCCGCGGCGAAGCCCCGCGGGTCGTCGACCTCGAGCACGAGCGAACCGGTGCCCGCGTAGCGGCGCGCCTCGAGGGCGGCGACCGGGTCGAGGATGCGCAGCCACAGGTGGTCGTGCAGCGCGGTCGTGCGGATCGCACGGCGGTCGCCGACGAGCCAGGGCAGCGGCTCGTCGACCGAACGCAGGTGGGCGCGCACGGCGCGCACGTAGTCCTGCTCGAGCAGGAAACGCCACAGCGCCCGCTCGGCCTCGTCGCTCGCCGCCGCCATGAAGTCGAACTCGAGCACGCCGGCGCCCTCGCCCTCGTGCTTCACCCGGTACGCGACGAAGCCCTGCGGCTGGTCGTGCCGGTCGTCGTAGCGGGCGACCCGCACGGCGCGGGATCGTTCGGTCTCGGGGTGGTGCACGCCGAGCACGCGGTCGAGGAGTCCCGACCACCGGTCGATCTCGCCGGGGGTGCGCGCGACCGCGCGTCGGGCGATCGCCGCCGCCTGCTCGCGCATCTTCGCGGGCTCGACGAACTGCACCCGCCCGGGTTCGGCAGGGCCCGTCCACTCGACGCGCGCCCGCTCGATCTCGAGGGTCGTCGCGCGCGCAGCGGGGGCGAAGCCGTAGCGACCGTAGATCGTCGCCTCGGTCGCGGTGAGCATCGCGAGGGCGGCGCCCGCGGCGACCGCGTTCTGCAGTTCGCCCTCCATGAGCGCACGGGCGACCCCTCGGCGCCGGTGCGTCGGTGCGACCGTCACCGAGCTGATCGCCCAGCCGTCGACGCTGCGCCCGCCCGGCACGCTGAGACCGGTCGGCCAGCTCGCGACGGTGGCGACGGGCACCTCGGGCACGTCGAGCGTGGGGTCGTAGACGCCGTGCACGCGCCGCTCGACGAACACGGCGATCTCGCGTTCGAGATCGGCCTCGGTCGGGGCCGGGTTGTGGAACCCGCGGATGTCGGCCAGCGACCACGCCGCGAGCGCCGCCCGATCGCGGGGGTCGATGACGCGGTACGAGAGCCCGCGCGCGGCGAGGGCGGCCTCGACCTTCGGATCGATCGGGATGTCTCGGAGATCGAACGGCATCGATCCAGACTAGCGACGACTTCCGTGCAGACGCCGGGGAGATCCTGAATCCGTGTTGCGCACGGGTTTCGCGCGAGCGAGCGTCTGGGATAGCATTGCGCTTTCGAATCGATTCGAGTCGGATGTCGCGACTCGGCCCGCACGCTGGGATCGCATGTCCGTCACGAGTTCCATCCCCGTCATCCGCCCCGACGACACCCGGTCGACCCCCGTCGTGTCGGAGCATCCCGGCGACCGCCTGACCAGCCGTCAGCGTCTCGTCTACGTGCTCGTGCTCGGCGCGCTCACCGCGCTCGGGCCGTTCACCGTCGACCTCTACCTGCCCGCGTTCCCCGTGCTGCAGGACGAGCTGGGCGTCTCCGCGGCCGCGGTGCAGATCACGCTCACCGGCACCATGATCGGCTTCGGCTTCGGTCAGCTCATCGTCGGCCCGTGGAGCGACAAGGTCGGCCGCCGGCTCCCGCTCATCCTCGCGACGACCCTGCACATCGCCGCGTCGATCGGGGCGGCGTTCGCGCCCGACATCGTGTGGCTCGCCGTGTTCCGGCTGCTGCAGGGCTTCGGCGCCGCGGCCGGCGGCGTCGTCGCCATGGCGATGGTGCGCGACCTCTTCGGCGGCAAGCCCCTCGTGAAGATGCTGTCGCGGCTCGCGCTCGTGAACGGCCTCGCACCCGTGCTCGCGCCCGTCATCGGCTCGCAGCTGCTGCAGGTCATGGACTGGCGCGGCATCTTCTGGGTGCTCGCCGGGTACGGCGTCGTCGTGGTGCTCTGCGTGTCCTTCCTCATCGTCGAGACGCTGCCGCCCTCGCGCCGCCACGTCGCCGGGCACTCGACGATGCGCGACCGCTACCGGGCGCTCTTCCGCGACCGGGTCTACCTCGGCGCCGCGCTCGTCGGCGGCATGGTCTTCACGGGCCTGTTCGGGTACCTGTCGACCTCGTCGTTCCTCTTCCAGGAGGTCTACGCCTTCACCGCCCAGCAGTACGGCCTGCTGTTCGGCGTGAACTCGGTCGGCATCATCATCGGCGTGCAGACGAGCTCGCGGCTCATGCGCGGGCGCGTCGCCCCGCAGTGGATCCTCGCCGTCACGACCGTCGTGCTCTTCGGCTCGGCGATCGCGATCGGCGTGCTCGACGCGACGGGCGCGGGCCTCTGGGGCACGATCGTGCCGCTGTTCGTGTTCATCACGGCGTGCGGATTCTCGTTCCCCGCGGTGCAGATCCTCGCGCTCGCGTCGCACGGCAGCGAGGCCGGCACGGCGGCATCACTGCTCGGCGCCCTCAACTTCGGACTCGCGGGCCTCATCTCGCCGCTCATCGGCCTCATGGGCGTCGGCAGCGCGCTGCCCATGGCGATCGTCATGACCGCCGCCGCCGGCATCGCGATCATCGGCCTCTGGGCGCTCGTGCGCCCGAAGACCGTCCCCCCGCTCACCGACTGAGCGGCGTCGGGCGCGGCGCGGCGGGCGGGCGGCCGCGCCGACATTAGCGTGAAGGGTATGCACGCGACGCAGACCGTTCAGGCGAAGAAGGCGGATGCCTCGGTGCGGACCGTGCGGCGACGGGCGCCCCTCGTCGGCGGCCTCGTCGCGGTGGTCACGGCGATGCTCCTCGGGTTCCTGATCATGGTGCGCAACGACGGCCTGCCGTTCGAGGTCGACGAGGAGTGGGCCGAGGACGTGCTCACCTGGCGCGGCCCGCTCGGCGATGTGTTCTCGTACTTCATGAACGCGCTCGGCGGCGGGATCATGGCGGTGTTCGTGATCCCGGTCGGCGCGGCGATCGTGCTGCTCGTCATGCGGCGCCCCTGGGCGGCGCTGTACTTCGTGCTCGCCTCGGCGCTCAGCGCGGGAGTGGTGCAGCTGCTCAAGTCGTTCTTCGGCCGGGCCCGGCCCGAGGACATGCTCGTCGTCTCCGACTACGGCTCGTTCCCGTCGGGGCATGTGGCGAATGCCGCGACGATCGCGGTCGCCGTCGGGGTGATCGTGCCGCGCGTCTGGGTATGGGTGCTCGGCGCCGCGTACACCGTGCTCATGGCGGTCAGCCGCACCTACCTCGGCGCCCACTGGTTCTCCGACACGGTCGGCGGTGCGCTCGTGGGCGCGGGCGTGGCGCTCGTGCTGTGGGCGTTCCTCGCCGTGCCGCTCGAGCGCGAACGGCTCGCCCGCATCGCCCGCCTCTCCGCGCGCAACGCCGCGCTGGCCCAGGCGCACATCACCCCGCCCCGCTCGCCCCGCCGCTGAGCGCAGGGTCAGTCAGAGGCAGGGGCTACGCGGATGCCGCGGGGTGGTCGCCGCCCGCGAGCTGGTCGAGCACGTGGTCGAGCACCTCGCCGAGCAGTCCGAGCCCGTCGCGCACCCCGCCGGTCGAGCCGGGCAGGTTGACCACGAAGGTCGTTCCGGCGACCCCGGCGAGCCCGCGGCTGAGCAGCGCGGTGGGCACGGTGGCGGCGCCGCGGCGGCGCAGCTCCTCCATGAAGCCGGGCAGTTCGCGGTCGAGCACGGCGGCGGTCGCCTCGGGGGTGCTGTCGCCCGGGGCGAGTCCGGTGCCGCCCGTCGTGACGATCACCGCGGGCGACGACGTCACGGCCGCGTGCAGCGCCGCGGCGAACGCCGGGCCGTCGGCGACGACGAGCGGGCCCTGCACCGTGAACCCGCGCCCGGCGAGCCACTCGGCGATGACGGGGCCCGTGCGGTCCTCGTAGACGCCGGCCGCGGCCCGCGTCGAGGCGACGAGCACGGTCGCGGCACGTGGCATCCGCTCGGCCGAGCTCATGAACGCGACCAGTCGCCGCTCTTGCCGCCCGCTTTCGCGAGCACCATGATGTCGCCGATGACGGCGCGGTTGTCGACGGCCTTGATCATGTCGTAGAGGGTGAGCGCGGCGACGCTCGCGGCGGTGAGCGCCTCCATCTCGACACCGGTGACGCCCTTCGTCGTGGCGGTCGCGACGACGCGCACCTGCTCGGGCGACACGGTCGTGATGTCGACGTCGAGCTTCGACAGCGGCAGGGGGTGGCACAGCGGAATGAGGGCAGAGGTCTGCTTGGCCGCCATGATGCCGGCGATGCGCGCGGTGCCGACCGCTTCGCCCTTCGGCAGGGTGCCGTCGAAGATCGCCGAGACCACCTCGGGGCGGGTCGTGAGCACGGCCTGCGCGCTCGCGACCCGCTTCGTGACCTGCTTGTCGGTGACGTCGACCATGTGGGCCGAGCCGTCGTCGCGGAGGTGGGTGAGGCGCGGTTCGGCGGGGGTGGGGGCGTGGTCAGTCATCGATCCTCCAGACGTCGACGTGGGCGCCGGCGGGCAGGGCGTCGACCCCGACCGGCAGGTGCACGAGCACCGTCGCCCGAGCATACGCGTGCAGCAGGTGCGAGCTCGGTGCGCCGACCTCGACCGCGCCCGCTCCGTCGATGACGCCGCGGCGCACCTGGTGCTTGCCGAGCGGCGAGACGACGTCGTGCGCGAGCGGCAGGCGTGCGCGGTGGCGGTCGGGGGCGAGCCCCTCGAGCCGTCGGAGCACCGGCCGCAGGAACAGTTCGAACGAGACGAGCGCCGACACCGGGTTGCCGGGGAACGAGATGACGGGCACCTCGACGGGCGTCGCGTGATCGTGGCCGAGCCCCTCGCCGTCGCTGCGGGGGATGCGCGCCGTGCCGAGACCCTGCGGACCGCCCGGTTGGATCGCGACCTTCACGAACTCGACGCCGAGCGGCGCGAGCGCGTCGCGCACCACTTCGAACGCGCCCTCGCTCACGCCGCCGGTGGTCACCACGAGATCGACGAGCGGTGCGGATGCCGCGAGCACGGCCTGCACGGAGCCGGCATCGTCGGTCGCGCGGGACTCGAGCACCTCCGCGCCGCACGCCCGCAGCGCCGCTGCGAGCATCGACGTGTTCGCGTCGTGCAGCTGCCCCGGCCGGAGCGGCGAACCCGGCGCGCGCAGTTCGTGGCCGGTCGAGATGAGGAGCACCCGCAGGCGACGGCGCGCGCGAACCTCGGTGACGCCCGCCGCGGCGAGCGAGCCGAGCTGGGCGGGGCCGAGCCGGGTGCCCGCGGGCAGGAGCAGTGCCCCGGCGTCGATGTCGCTGCCGATCGGCCTGATGAAGGTGCCGGGTTCGACCGGGGCGGTGAAGCCGACGACGGAGCCGGCGGGGGAGTCGTGGCGCCCTCCGCCGATCCCGATGAACGCCGACGGCGAGGCGTGCTCGATCGGCACGACGGCGTCGGCGCCGTCGGGGATCGCCGCGCCGGTCATGACGGGCGATGCGGTGCCGGGTGCGAGCGCGAAGGGGGCGTCGCCCGCGGCGCTCGTGCGGCCGACAATGAGGCGGACGGGCGAACCGGGGCGGGCGCCGGCGAGCTCGGCCGAGCGCACGGCGTAGCCGTCCATCTGCGAGTTGTCGAAGCCGGGCAGCGCGATCGGCGAGACGACGTCGCTCGCGAGCACCCGCCCGAGCGCATCGGGGCGCGCGAGCTCGAGTCGCTTGGCTCCGAGGTCGTGGAGTCGCGCGGCGAGCGAGCCGAGCAGTTCGTGCACGGCCTGCTGGTGCTCGGCGTAGCTGCGCATGCGGCCTCGTTCTCTGCGATGAGTTCTGTGGTGTCCGAGCTCGACGAGACTCGGGGAGGGCTCGGCTCAGCCGCCGGCGAACGGCGGGAGGATGTCGACCGCGGCGCCGAGGGCGGTCGCGGGGTCGCGCTGCACGCTGCCGTCGAGGAGGAACGAGCCGTTCTGCAGCACGCGCTGCATCGCCGCGCCGTACCGGGCTGCGAGTTCGTCGCGGAGATCGCCGACCGTCGCGTCGTCGGGGAGCTCGATCCGCTCCTCCTCCGAACCGGCCGCTTCGGCGGCGGCGGCGAAGTACCGCACGGTCACGATCGTCATGTCGACGATGGTACCCGAGCGGCCGGAGTCGGCCGCTCGGGTCGCCCCACGATGCGGATCGGCCGGTCGCGAATCTCACTGGAAGCATGCAGCAAGGGTGGAGCGCGTTCACAGGCTCGGTGCCTAGATTCATGAGTGGGACGTTTGACCCACACCCGAGTGGGTGTCCCGCGATCGGCGTTCCGGGGTGGAGCGGGTTTCGGCCCCCCACGAACTGCTCCCATGCGCCCCGGCGCCGATCACCCCGATCCCCTCGATGCGACGGATCCGGAACCCTATCCGGATCCGCCGCGCGGGCACCCGGATTACACTGGGCCGCATGACCGAGCCGCTCGTCGCCCCCGGCCCGCCGCTGGCCCCGGCACGGCTCGCGCGCTTCAGCCGACAGCTCATGCTGCCGGGCTTCGGCGAGCTCGCCCAGCGCCGGCTGCAGGCCGCGCGCGTGCTCGTCGTGGGCGCCGGCGGGCTCGGCAGCGCGGTCGTGCCCGCACTCGCGGGTTCGGGCGTCGGCACCATCGGCATCGCCGACTTCGACACGGTCGAGCTCAGCAACCTGCCCAGGCAGCAGAGCCACGGCGTCGCCGACCTCGGACGGCCGAAGGTCGACTCCCTCGCCGAGACCGTCGCCGCGAACGACCCCGAGTGCCGGGTGGTGCGCCATCGCGAGCGCCTGACCGCGGCGAACCTCCGTGGCATCCTCGACGACTACGACCTCATCGTCGACGGCAGCGACAACTTCCCGACCCGGTATCTCACGAACGACGCCGCGCACCTCGCGGGCAAACCGCTCGTGTGGGGGGCGATCCTCCGGTTCCACGGGCAGCTCGGCGTCGCCTGGCGCGGGCAGGGCCCCGGGTACCGCGACCTGTTCCCGGTGCCCCCGGCACCCGGAGAGGTGCCGAGCTGCGAGCTCGGCGGTGTGCTGCCGACCCTCTGCCTGATGGTCGGCGCGCTCATGGCGAACGAGGTCGTGAAGCTCGTCACCGGCGTCGGCGACCCGCTGCTCGGGCGGGTGCTGAGCCTCGACGCGCTCACCTCGCGCACCCGCGAGATCCCGTACTCGGCGATCGCGGACGCCGAGGAGATCACCGACCTCATCGACTACGAGGTGTTCTGCGGCCTCGAGAGCGCGGCGAGCCGTGAGACCGGCGCGGATGCCACGGCGCCCGCCTCGCACGGCGACCCCGCCCCGATCTCCGCCGCCGAACTGCTGCGTCGCGTGCGAGCCGCAGAGCCCGTGCGCCTCCTCGACGTGCGCGAGCCGAGCGAGGCGGCGCTCCTCCGCATCGACGGCAGCACGCTGCTGCCGCTCGGCGAGCTGCTCGCCGGCGCCGAGCCGCCCGCGGGCGAGGGCCCGATCGTCGTGTACTGCGAGGTGGGCATGCGCTCGCAGCGCGCCGCCCGCGAGCTGGCGCGCCGCGGGTACGCAGGGGTGGCGTCGCTCGACGGCGGCATCCAGCGTCTGGCGGGCGTGGCCGCCGAGCTCGTCGTCCGCTGAGTCGCCGCGCCGCGCCGCGCCGCCTCGGCCCGCCATCCCAGATCGAGTGGGCAGAAATGAACCTTCACGTGCTCGCGAAGGTTCATTTCTGCCCACTCGATTGCGCGGGCGCAAGCGCGGGCGCAAGCGCGGGCGCGCGCGCCGCGCCTCAGAGCTTCGTGAGCTTCTTCGGGTCGGGCGTCTGGATGCCCTCCCAGCCGGGGCGCGCGGGGCGCGAGCCGGGGCGGCGGGCGTCGTCGCGCGAACGGTAGACGACGTACGGACGGAACAGGTACCCGATCGGCGCCGACCACACGTGCACGAGCCGGGTGAAGGGCCAGATCGCGAAGAGCAGGCTCGCGCTGATCACGTGGAGCTGGAACATGATCGGCACGTCGGCCATGAGTTCGGGCTTCGGCTGGAAGATGATGAGGCTCCGGATCCACGGGCTCACCGTGCCGCGGTACTCGTAGCCCGGGCCGAGCACCTGGTACATGACCGTCGCGATCGTGCCGAACAGCAGCACCGCGCCGAGCACGACGTACATGAACTTGTCCATGCGGGTCGTCGCGAGGAACACGGGGCCGACGGTGCGGCGACGGTAGATGAGGATCGCGAGCCCGGCGAGGGTGAGCAGCGCGGCCGCCGTCCCGAGCACGGTCGCACCGATGTGGTACATGTGCTCGTCGATGCCGATGGCGTACAGCCATTCGCGCGGGATGAGGAGGCCCACGACGTGCCCGGCGATGACCATGAGGATGCCGAGGTGGAACATCGGCGAACCCCAGCGCAGCAGCCGGTTCTCGTAGGTCTGGCTCGAGCGCGTCGTCCACCCGAACTTGTCGTAGCGGTACCGCCAGATGTGCCCGACCACGAACACCGCGAATGCGGCGTAGGGCAGGGCGACCCAGAGCAGGACGTCCCAGGCGTTCATGCGCGTACCTCCTCGTGTGCGGCCCCGACGGGCCGATAGGGCTCGACTGCGGATGCCCCGGGCATGCCGAGGAACGACAGCCCGACGGTCTCGGCGGGCGGGCCCTGGCTGACGAGCTCGAGGTAGCGTTCGCGGGTCGCCGCATCGAGTTCGGGCAGCGAACGGCACACGGCGCGCACGAGCGGCACCCACGGGCTCCGCTGCTTCTCGAGCGCCTCGCGCAGCACCTCGAGCCCCTCGCGGTGCGCGGCGAGCAGCTCGAACGCGATGGGCGAGTCGCTGCGCGCCGAGAACTCGAGCACGGCCGGCAGGTAGTCGGGCAGCTCTTCGGCGTCGAACTCCCAGCCCGCGGCGCGGTACGCCTCGATGAAGGTGACGAGTGCCATGCCGCGCCGCCGCGTGTCGCCGGCGGCGTAGTAGCTGAGGTACAGGCAGCAGCGCCGCTTCAGGTCGAAGGTCGCGACGTACTCGGTCTTCAGCGCCTCGCGGTCGGTGGTCGCCACGTGATCGAGGAACTCGCGCAGGTCGCGCGCGATCTCGGGCGGCAGTTCGTCGAGGGATGCCGCGACCGCCGCGACCCGCTCGTCGAACCCGTCGCCGGGGTAGTCGAGGAGCAGCGAGGCCGCGATGTGGACGAGCCGGCGTGCGCCGGGTTTCAGGGCGAGCGGCGTGGTGATCGCGCCGCGCGTGCGCCCCTCGGCATCCGAGGACTTTCTGAAGATGAGCGGGAAGTTCGCCATCATTCGCCCTCGGGCTTCGGCGGGAACATGCCCGACGGCGGGGTACCGTTGCCGTCCCAGTTGAGCAGGTTCACCCGGCCCGGCGTCGAGGGCCGGTCTGCGGTCTGCCGGTTCTTCAGCGCGTGGAAGTTCTCGACCGCGACGGGCACCGGCTGGCCGCTCGACGAGCCGAAGGGCCCTGCGCCGCCCATGCCGGGGCCGCCGTCGTAGTCGAGCGAGCAGGCGAGCTCGTCGAGCTCGCGGGCCTGCTCGGTGTGGGCCGCGGGGATCACGTACCGCTCCTCGTACTTCGCGATCGCGAGCAGGCGGTACATCTCCTCCAGGGTGTCGCCCGTCATGCCGACGGCGTCGGCGATGCGCTCGTCCTTGCCCTCGCCGAGGTTGATGCCGCGCATGTAGGAGCGCATCGCGGCGAGCTTGCGGAGCGACGCCTCGACTGGGCGCGTGTCGCCCGCGGTGAACAGCCCCGCGAGGTACTCGAGCGGGATGCGGAGCTTCGAGATCGCCGCGAACAGCGTCTTCGCGTCTTCGGCGTCGTTGCCCGAGGATGCGATGACGTCGACGACGGGGGAGAGCGGCGGGATGTACCAGACCATCGGCATCGTGCGGTACTCGGGGTGCAGCGGCAGCGCGACCTTGTACTCGTTGATGAGCTTGTGGATCGGCGAGCGCTGGGCGGCGTCGATCCAGTCCTCGGGGATGCCGGCCTCGCGTGCGGCCTGCACGACCGCCGGGTCGTGCGGGTCGAGGAAGACGCTGCGCTGCGACTCGAGGAGCGCGTGCTCGTCCTCGATCGAGGCGGCCTCGGCGACCTTGTCGGCGTCGTAGAGCACGAGGCCGAGGTAGCGGAGGCGCCCGACGCACGTCTCGGAGCACACCGTCGGCAGCCCGACCTCGAGGCGCGGGTAGCAGAGCGTGCACTTCTCGGCCTTGCCCGTCTTGTGGTTGAAGTACACCTTCTTGTACGGGCAGCCCGAGACGCACATGCGCCAGCCCCGGCACTGGTCCTGGTCGACGAGCACGATGCCGTCCTCGACGCGCTTGTACATCGCGCCCGAGGGGCACGAGGCGACGCACGAGGGGTTGAGGCAGTGCTCGCAGATGCGCGGCAGGTAGAACATGTAGGTCTGTTCGAACTCGGATGCCACGTGCTCCGACATGTGCTGCAGGATCGGGTCGTCCGCCATCGTCTCGGCGGAGCCGCCGAGGTTGTCGTCCCAGTTCGCCGACCACGAGATCTTCATGTCCTCGCCGGTGAGGAGGCTCTTCGGCTTCGCGACCGGCGTGTGCTCGCCGGCGGGGGCGTTCAGCAGCATGTCGTACTCGTAGGTCCACGGCTCGTAGTAGTCGTGGATCTCGGGCAGCTTCGGGTTCGAGAAGATCGTCGCGAGCTTCTTCAGGCGCCCGCCCGCGCGGAGCTTCAGGCGCCCCGACTTCGTGCGCACCCAGCCGCCGCCCCACTTCTCCTGGTCTTCGTAGCGGCGCGGGTACCCGATGCCGGGCCGCGTCTCGACGTTGTTGAACCACACGTACTCGACGCCGGAGCGGTTGGTCCAGGCCTGCTTGCACGTCACGCTGCAGGTGTGGCATCCGATGCACTTGTCGAGGTTCATGACCATCGACATCTGAGCCATGACCTTCATCAGTACTCCACCTCCTGGCTGCGACGGCGGATCACCGTGACTTCGTCTCGCTGGTTGCCGGTCGGCCCCAGGTAGTTGAACGCGAACGCGAGCTGCGCGTACCCGCCGATCAGGTGGCTCGGTTTCAGGAGCACCCTGGTGAGCGAGTTGTGGATGCCGCCGCGCTGCCCGCTGGTCTCGGTGCGGGGCACATCGACCGTGCGGTCCTTCGCGTGGTACATGTACACCGTGCCCTCGGGCATTCGGTGCGACACGATCGCACGGGCGACGACGACGCCGTTGCGGTTGTACGACTCGATCCACTCGTTGTCGCGGACCCCGATCTTCTCGGCGTCCTGGGTCGACATCCAGATCGTGGGGCCGCCGCGCGAGAGCGAGAGCATGAACAGGTTGTCCTGGTACTCGGAGTGGATCGACCACTTCGAGTGCGGGGTCAGGTAGCGCACCGCGACCTCCGCGTGGCCGGCCGCCGCCGGGTCGCCGCTCGGCGCCGTGGAGCCGACCCTCGGCGAGTCGCCGAAGAGTCTCGCGAGATCGAGGGGCGGTCGGTAGATCGGCAGGTTCTCGCCGAGTTCGCGCATCCAGTCGTGGTCGAGGAAGAAGTGCTGGCGCCCGGTGAGCGTGTGCCACGGCTTCAGGTGCTCGACGTTGATCGCGAACGCCGTGTACCGACGGCCGCCGTGTTCGGATCCCGACCATTCGGGGCTCGTGATCACCGACACCGGTCGCGACTGCACGTCGGCGAAGCGGATGCGACCGCCCTCGTGGTCCTCGGCGAGCTGCGCGATGCGCTGCCCCGTCCGCTGCTCGAGCTGCCGGAAGCCCTGCACCGAGAGCCGGCCGTTCGTCGTGCCCGACAGGGCGAGGATCGCCTCGCACACCTTCACGTCGGTGTCGAGGAGCGGCTGGCCGGCCCCTGCCCCGCTCGTCGCGACGCCGTTGACACGGCCGAGCTCGGCGACCTCGGGCGTCGGGTCGAAGACGATGCCCTTCGTCACCATGCCGAGCTTCGTCGCGAGCGGGCCGAGGGTGGCCATCTTGTCGGCGATCGCCGTGTAGTCGCGTTCGATGACGAGGAGCTTCGGCATCGTCACGCCCGGCACGAGCGGCAGGTCGTCCTTCACGGTGCCGTGCGGCGTCGCCATCGCATCGGGGGTGTCGTGCAGGAGCGGAGCTGCGACGAGGTCGCTCCGCGTGCCGAGGTGGGTCTTCGAGTACTCGGAGAACCGCTTCGCGAGGAGGTGGAAGATCTCGAAGTCGGTCTTCGTCTGCCAGGGCGGCGCGATCGCCGGGTTGAACGAGTGCACGAACGGGTGCATGTCGGTCGACGAGAGGTCGTGCTTCTCGTACCAGGTGGCCGCCGGCAGCACGACGTCGGAGAACAGCGTCGTCGAGGTCATGCGGAAGTCGGCCGTGACGAGCAGGTCGAGCTTGCCCTGCGGGGCGTCGTCGTGCCACTCGATCGAGTTCGGGCGTCGCTCGGGCGGCGCCTCGGCGGCACGTACGGCCGAGTCGGTGCCGAGCAGGTGCTTGAGGAAGTACTCGTTGCCCTTGCCCGAGGAACCGAGGATGTTCGCGCGCCACACGTTGAGCACGCGCGGGAAGTTCTCGGGCGAGTCGGGGTCTTCGCACGCGTACTTCAGCGATCCGTCCTGCAGCGACTCGACGACGTACTCGGCCGGGTCCTTGCCGGCGGCGCGGGCGTCGTCGACGAGGTCGAGCGGGTTCCGGTCGAAGGTCGGGTAGCTCGGCATCCAGCCGCGCTTGGCCGACTCGACGAGGCAGTCGGCCGTGGTGCGGCCCGCGAACACGCCCTCGGCGAGGGGGGAGGCGAGCTGGTCGGCCGGCAGCCCGTCGTAGCGCCACTGGTCGGTGGCGAGGTACCAGAACGCGGTGCCGATCATCACGCGGCCGGGCCGCGACCAGTCGCCGCCGGTCGCGTACTGCGTGTAGCCGGTGACGGGGCGCACCTTCTCCTGGCCGACGTAGTGCGCCCAGCCGCCGCCGTTGACGCCCTGGCAGCCGGTCATCGTCGTGAGGGCGAGGAAGGTGCGGTAGATCGTGTCGGAGTGGAACCAGTGGTTCGTCCCGGCGCCCATGAGGATCATCGAACGGCCGCCCGAGCGTTCGGCGTTGTCGGCGAACTCGCGGCCGATGCGTTCGGCCTGCTCGGCGGGCACCCCCGTGATCTCCTCCTGCCAGGCGGGCGTGCCCGGGGTCGAGGCATCCGCGTAGCTCGACGGCCACTCGCCGGGCAGGCCCTCGCGGGCGACGCCGTACTGCGCGAGCAGCAGGTCGAAGACGGTGGTGACGAGCTTGCCGGCGACGCGGGCGACGGGCACGCCGCGCAGCACCGTGCCGCTGCCGCCCTCGTGCTCGGAGCCGGGTTCGGGGGCGATGTCGAAACGGGGCAGCTCGAGGGTCGCGACCCCGCCGTCCCAGGCGGCGCCGTCCTTGATGGAGAGCTGCGGGTCGACGCCCTCGAGGTCGAGGTTCCACTTGCCGGTGTCGGCGGCGCCGAAGCGGTGGCCGAGCGATCCGTTCGGCACGACGACGGTGCCGTCCTGGTCGAGCAGCACCGTCTTGAACGCGGCGTTGTCGACCGCGGCCTGCGCGCCGCCGAGGTCTTCGGCTGTGAGGAACTTGCCGGGCACGAAGCTGCCGCCGGGCTCGCGCTCGTCGAGCGTGACGAGGTACGGGGAGTCGGAGTAGGTCTTCAGGTAGTGCTCGAAGCGCGGCACGCGCCGCTCGACGTGGAACTCGCTGAGGATGACGTGCCCCATCGCCATGGCGAGGGCCGCGTCGGTGCCGGGGTGCGGCGAGAGCCACTCGTCGGCGAACTTGGTGTTGTCGGCGTAGTCGGGCGAGACGGTGACGACCTTCTGGCCGCGGTAGCGCGCCTCGGTCATGAAGTGCGCGTCGGGGGTGCGCGTGACGGGCACGTTCGAGCCCCACATCATGAGGTACGTCGAGTTCCACCAGTCGGCCGACTCGGGCACGTCGGTCTGGTCGCCGAACACCTGCGGGCTCGCGACGGGCAGGTCGGCGTACCAGTCGTAGAACGACTGCATGGTGCCGCCGATGAGGTTCACGAAGCGGGCGCCCGCGCCGTGCGAGACCATCGACATCGCCGGGATGGGCGAGAAGCCGGCGACCCGGTCGGGGCCGTGCGCCTTGATCGTGTGCACGTGCGCGGCGGCGACGATCTCGAGCGTCTCGTCCCACGTCGCGCGCACCAGCCCGCCCTTGCCGCGCGAGCGCTTGTATGCGCGGGATGCCTCGGGGTCGGTGACGAGCGCCTCCCAGGCGAGCACGGGGTCGCCGCCGACGCGCTGCTTCGCCGCTCGGTAGTGCTCGAGCAGCACGCCCCGCACGTACGGGTAGCGCACGCGGGTCGGCGAGTAGGTGTACCAGCTGAACGCTGCGCCGCGGGGGCAGCCGCGCGGCTCGTACTCGGGGGAGTCGGGGCCGACCGAGGGGTAGTCGGTCTGCTGGGTCTCCCAGGTGATGATGCCGTCCTTGACGTAGACCTTCCACGAGCAGGAGCCCGTGCAGTTCACGCCGTGCGTCGAGCGCACGACCTTGTCGTGCGACCAGCGGTCCCGGTAGAACACGTCGCCCTGTCGGCCGCCCTCGAGCGTCACCGTGCGGAGGTCCTGCGACACCTCGCCCGGCCTGAGGAACCGCCCCAGCTTCAGCAGCGAATCGGCGAGCGGACCATCGGTCGCGGGCTCACTGGCGGATCGGGGCGCTCGGCTCATTCGAAGCCTCCTCATCGGCTGGCTACGGTGACGAGCGCTGTCCGCGCCCCCACACGTCCTACCGACATTGTGCTGGGTGATCGGGTGATTGGGAAGGACGGCGCCGAGGTGGCGTGTCCCTCGCGACAAATCCTGCCTCAGTTTGGCAAGATTCAACAAGTCGGGTGCGCGAGGCGCGATCCGCCGCTACTGTCGGGCTCAGGAAGTGTCTCGATATCCACGCGACTGGAGGGGCAGCATGACCACAACGTCGACCTCGGCGGCAGAAACCGGGAGCACCCAGCTGCGGGGGCAGCTCGGTCAGGTGCTCCTCGCGACCTTCGCCTCGACCATCGGATTCTGGGCCTGGATGGTGATCGCCCCGCTGCAGAAGACCTACGCGACCGAGATGGGGCTCGACGAGGGGCAGATCTCGCTCATGCTCGCCACCCCGGTGCTCGTCGGCGCGCTCGGCCGCATCCTCACCGGCGCCATGACCGATCGATTCGGTGGGCGCAGGATGTTCACGGCGGTGCTGCTCGCCTCGGTCCCGGCCGTGCTGCTCGTCGCCCTCGCGGGCGAGCTGAAGAGCTTCCCGCTGCTCCTCGCCTCGGGGTTCTACCTCGGCGTCGCCGGCACGATCTTCGCCGTCGGCGTGCCGTTCGCGAGCGCCTGGTACCCGCCCGCGCGCCGCGGCTTCGCGACCGGCGTGTTCGGCATGGGCATGATCGGCACCGCGGTCTCGGCGTTCTTCACCCCGCGCCTGGCCGAATCGATCGGCTACCTGCCGACGCACCTGCTCATCGCCGCGATCATGGCCGGCACCGCGGTCATCGTGTGGTTCTTCCTCCGCGACTCGCCCGCCTGGGAGCCGAGCCGCCAGCCGCTCGTGCCGAAGGTCGTCGGCGCGCTGAAGCTCCGCATCACGTGGGAGATGGCGTTCCTCTACGGCATCGTGTTCGGCGGCTTCGTCGCCTTCTCGACCTACCTGCCGAAGTACCTCACCACGATCTACCCCGACGACGTCGACCCGGTCGGTGCCGGCACCCGCACCGCGCTGTTCGCCGCCGCGGCCGTGGTCGCCCGCCCTATCGGCGGCGTGCTCTCCGACAAGGTGGGGCCGAAGGTCATCTCGCTCATCTCGCTCGCCGGCATCGTCTCGCTCGCGTACATCGTCGGCCAGCAGCCGCCCGAGGGCATCGTCACCGGCGTCACCTTCATCCTCATGGCTGCGGCGATGGGGCTCGGCATGGGCGCCGTGTTCGCCTGGGTCGGCCCGTCGACCCCGAAGGACAAGGTCGGTGCGGTCACCGGCGTCGTCGCGGCCGCCGGCGGCCTCGGCGGCTACTTCCCGCCGCTCGTCATGGGTGCGACGTACAACCCCGAGACGAACTCCTACGCGCTCGGCCTCTGGCTGCTCGTGCTCGTCGGCGCCGTCGCCCTCGTCGTCGCCGGCATGCTGCGCGACGCCCGACCGAGCAGCTGATCGGCGCGCCCGCCGCAGCCCGGGGTTAGGATCGCGGGGTGATCGAACCCTACGCCGTCGTCTCCGACCAGCCGCTCGACGAGGCCGCCGTCCGGCGCGCCGTCGAGTCCGACGCGAGCGGGGCCGTGGTCATGTTCTGCGGCGTGGTGCGCGACCACGACGGCGGGCGCGGTGTGCAGGCGCTCGACTACCGGGCGCACCCCGAGGCCGAGCGGTTCCTCGCCGACTGCGTGCGGAGGATCGCCGATGAGACCGGGTTCGCGGTCGCGGCGGCGCACCGCGTCGGCGACCTCCGCATCGGCGACGTCGCCCTCTTCGCGGCGGCCGGCGCCGGGCACCGGGCGCAGGCGTTCGACGCGTGCGAACGGCTCGTCGAGCTCATCAAGCAGGAGGTGCCGATCTGGAAGCGGCAGCACTTCGACGACGGCGTCTCGGAGTGGGTCGGGCTCTGAACCGCGCGGCGGCGACCGCGGGTCATCCGCCGATGTAGCTCATCTCGACCTTGGCGCGCTCGGCGCGCAGCTCGGGCGTGAGCGTCGCCCGCACCTCGGAGTAGCGGTCGTCGCGGTCGCGCCAGATCGAGGCCATCGCCGCGGCGAGCCCGTCGTCGTCGACGCCGCCCCGCAGCAGGGCGCGCAGGTCGTGGCCCTCGGTCGCGAAGAGGCAGGTGAAGAGCTTGCCCTCGGTCGAGATGCGCGCCCGGTTGCAGGTGCCGCAGAAGGCGTTCGTCACGCTCGAGATCACGCCGATCTCGCCCCCGCCGTCGGTGTAGCGCCAGCGCGCAGCGGTCTCGCCGGGAGCGGTCGCGCCGAGCGGTTCGAGCGGCAGTTCGGCCCCGATGCGCTCGACGATCTCGGCCGACGAGACGACCTCGTCGAGCTGCCAGCCGTTCGACGTGCCGACGTCCATGTACTCGATGAATCGCAACGTCGAAGGCGAACCGTGGAAATGCCTGGCCATCGGCAGGATCTCGTGATCGTTGAGGCCGCGCTTGACCACCATGTTGACCTTGACCGGACCGAGGCCCGCCGCGTGTGCGGCCTCGATCCCGTCGAGCACGCGGGCGACGGGGAAGCGGACGTCGTTCATCGCCTCGAACAGCTCGTCGTCGAGGGAGTCGAGCGACACGGTGACGCGGGTGAGCCCCGCCTGCTTCAGCGACTCGGCCTTCATCGCGAGGGCCGATCCGTTCGTCGTGAGCGCGATCTCGAGCGGGCGGCCGTCGGGGGTGCGGAGCTCGGCGAGCTGCTCGATGAGGCCCTCGATGCCGCGGCGGAGCAACGGCTCCCCGCCCGTGAGCCTGAGCTTCTCGACGCCGTGCGCCGCGGCGACCCGGGCGATGCGCGTGATCTCCTCGAAACTCAGCAGTTCGTCGCGGTCGAGGAAGGCGTAGTCGCGCCCGAACACCGCCTTCGGCATGCAGTAGACGCAGCGGAAGTTGCAGCGGTCGGTGATCGAGATGCGGAGGTCCCGCATCGGCCGGGCGAACCGGTCGACGAGGCCCCCCGTCGCGAGCCCGGTCGAGGGCAGGCGGCGCACGCCGAGCGTCTCGCGAACGGCGGAATCGCCGTCGGGCGCGTGCGTCGGCACAGGACTCGTCATGGTCACCCCCTCGGTGGTGGCGTCTACCGTAGCACCGCCTCAGGGGTGGGGACGCACCGAGACATCCGCGGCCGAGACCTCGAACTCGAGCCGCGATCCGGTGTCGAGATCGAGTCCGACGGCGGCCGCGCTCGGCACGTCGACGGCGATGCCGGGATGTTCGGCGGTCGTGATCCGCACCCCGCCAGGCGTCGCCTCGAGGAGCGCCACGGTGCCGGTCCAGCGATTGGCGACGGCCGGTCCGGCGTCCGCCGGAGCGGTGCGCGCGTGCACGGCTCCGGGGCTGAACACCGCCGACGCGCCCGCCCCCGGCGGGGGAGCGTCGCCCTCGCCGCGCAGGAGCAGTCGCGGCGAGGCGACGTCGGCGGAGGGGGCCGCACCGTCGGCCAGCACCGCACCGTCGGCGGTCGCGGCGCCGTTCACCAGGTTCACGCCCGCGAGCGCCGCGATGAACGCGGTGCGAGGATGCCCGAGCACCTCGGGGACCGGGCCGACCTGGGCGATGCGGCCGTCGTGGAGGATCGCGGCACGGTCGGCCAGCACGATCGCGTCGAGCGGGTCGTGGGTGACGAGCAGCGTCGGCAGCCCGTGCTCGTCGCGCTGCGCGGCGACGAGCCGACGCATCTGCGCGGCGGTCTCGACGTCGAGCGCCGTGAACGGCTCGTCGAGCAGCAGCACCTCGGGGCGTGCGGCGAGGGTGCGTGCGATCGCCACGCGCTGCTGCTGCCCGCCCGAGAGTCCGGTGGGCCGACGCGAGGCGAACCCGCCGAGCCCGACCGAGTCGAGCAGGCGAGCGGCCTCGTCGCGCGCCTCACGCGCTGGGCGGCCCTGCGCGCGGGGTCCGAACGCGACGTTCTCGAGCGCCGAGAGGTGGGGGAAGAGCAGCGGCTCCTGCCCGAGCAGTCCGACGCGGCGTCGCTCGAGCGGGACGTTCGTGCGGGGGCCGGGCCCGGCGTTCACGAGGTCGCGTCCGCCGGCGCGCACGTAGCCGCGCGAGGGCGTGAGTCGGCCCGCGATCGCGGCGAGCAGGGTCGACTTGCCCGAGCCGTTCGGCCCGAGCACCGCGAGGATGCCTCCGGGGCCGACGTCGAGCTGCGCGGTCAGCGTGAAGTCGCCGACGTCGACGGTGACATCGAGTTCGAGCCCCCGATCCGACGTGCTCATCGCGTGGCGTCCTCTCGCCAGCCGCGCATCACGAGCAGCACGGCGACCGCGACGACGATGAGCATGAGCGACAGCGCGATCGCCGTGTCCTCGCTGACGCCGGCGCCGTTGAACGCCGTGTAGATCGCGAGCGGCATCGTGCGGGTGGTGCCGGCGGAGTTGCCGGCGAACAGCGCGGTCGCGCCGAACTCGCCGAGCGCCCGCGCGAAGCAGAGCACCGTGCCGGCGAGGAGCCCAGGGCCGACGATGGGCAGTGTGATGCGGCGGAAGGCGGTGAACCGGCTCGCGCCGAGGCCGGCGGCGATGGTCTCGTACCTGGTGCCGGCGGTGCGCAGCGAGCCCTCGACCGAGATCACGAGGAACGGCAGCGCGACGAACGTCTGCGCGATCACGACGGCCAGCGTCGTGAACGGCACCCGGATCCCGGCGGCGGCGAGCGCATCACCGGCGAGGCCGGTGCGGCCGAGGAGGGCCAGCAGGGCGATGCCGCCGACGAGCGGCGGCAGCACGAGCGGCAGGGTGGCGAGGGTGCGCAGCACCGCCGCCACCCCGCGCGAGGAGCGCGCGATGACGACGGCGAGCGGCACGCCGATGAGCACGCAGACGAGGGTGGCGAACGTCGCGGTCACGAGCGAGAGCCAGAGCGCCTGGAGCGCGGCCGGCGAGGTGATCGCCGCGGGCACGCCCGCCCAGTCGAGGCGCACGAGCAGCGCCACGAGCGGGAGCACGAGCACGGCGGCGCCGACCGCCGCCGGAGCGTACAGCCACACCGGGAACCGGGCGGCGGCCCGTTCCGCGGCGGGTCGCTCCGGCGGGGCCGGCGCGGTGATCACGGGGCGCCGAAGCCGAAGGAGGCGAGGATGCGCTGACCGTCCGCGGAGTTCACGAACTCGGTGAAGGCGGCGGCCGCCTCGGGGTTCGGGGCGCCGGTCAGCACGGCGATCGGGTAGGAGTTCGTCGCGGCGTCGGCGCCGTCGATCTCGATGCCGTCGACCTCGCCGGCCGCGGCTTCGACGTCGGTGACGTACACGAGCCCGGCGTCGGCCTCGCCCGAGCGCACCTTGGTGAGCACCGCGGTGACGTTCTGCTCCTCGCTCGCCGGGGTCAGCGTGATGCCGGCGGCCTCGATGAGCGTCTGCGAGGCGGTGCCGCACGGCACCTCGGGTGCGCAGAGCACGACCGTCGCGGGGGCGCCGCCGCTCTCGGTCGTCGCCCCGTCGGCGAGGTCGTCGAGCGAATCGATGTCGAGCGGGTTGCCGGGGGCGACCGCGATCTCGAGCACGTTCGTCGCGAACACCTCGCCCGTGCCGTCGATGAGGCCGGCGTCGCTCACCTTCGCGAGGTTCTTCTCGTCGGCCGAGGCGAAGACGTCGGCGGGTGCGCCCTCGATGAGCTGGGTCGCGAGCACCGAGGAGCCGTCGTAGGTGATCGGCAGCACGTCGAGCTCGGGATGCCGCGCCTCGAACTCGCTCGCGAGCTCGTCGAAGGCGCCCTGCAGCGAGGCCGCCGCGTAGACCGTCAGCTCGCCCGTGAGCGCGACGCCGCTCGCCTCGGCCACGGGTTCGGTCTCTGGCTCGTCGGGCGTGGCGGCGCAGGCCGCGAGGAGGGCGAGGGAGCCGAGGGCGAGTGCGGCGGCGGCGATGCGGGGGCGGTTCACGGATTCTCCTGTTCGGTTTCGACGACGACCATCGTCGCCTTCACGATCGCGACGCCGCGCGAGCCGACCTCGAGCCGGAGCTCGCTCGCCGCCTCGGAGGACATCAGCGAGACGACCCGGTGCGGGCCGCACTGCAGTTCGACCTGGGCCATGAGGCCGTCGATCTCGACGCGGGTCACGAGCCCGACGAAGCGGTTGCGCGCGCTGCGGCGCACGTGCGAGCGGTCGCCGCTCGTCGTGGCGATCGCCTGCGCGCGGGCGGCGAGCTCCGCGCCGGGCACGACCTGCCGACCCGATGCGTCCTTGGTGACGCTGAGGAGGCCCTCGCTCACCCATCGGCGGACGGTGTCATCGCTGACACCGACGAGTTCCGCCGCTTCACTGATCCGATACTGCGTCATGACGATGACAATACTTCCGCAGATACGGAGTCGCAAACAGAACTTCCACAAATCGGAATCTGAATTCCATATTGTTATGGACGCGTGTCCCACTGCCTGCTACCTTCGAACACGGCCGACGCAGCAACCCTGCCGAACGTGTGGCCACCCATGAGTCGGATCAACGGAGATCCACCCGGTACCCCGGGGAGTCCACCGCGCCGGCGATGAACAAGCAAGGAAGCCCTCTCATGGATTCGATCGGACTCTCGACAGTCCCGGCCGCACCGACGGCAGCCGACGGCCAGCCCGCCGCTCAGCCCGCCGCTGGCCAACCCGCCCCCGATGCCCGACCCACTCCCGCCGAATACCTCGCCCGCGCCGTCGCGATCGCGACCGAGAACGTCCGCAACGCCGGCGGCCCCTTCGGCGCCATCGTCGTCACCGCAGACGGCCGCGTGTTCGAGGGGGTGAACCGCGTCACCGCGAACCTCGACCCGACCGCTCACGCCGAGGTCTCGGCGATCCGTGCGGCCTGCCAGGGCATCGGCAGCTTCGACCTCTCGGGCGCCACCCTCTACACGAGCTGCGAGCCGTGCCCGATGTGCCTCGCCTCCTCGCTCTGGGCGCGCCTCGACCGCGTCTACTTCGCGGCGACGCGCGACGACGCCGCCGACGCCGGCTTCGACGACGCCGTCTTCTACCGCTACTTCGAGGGTGCCGACGCCGATCGCGCGATCATGCCGGTCGGCGACATCGAGCTGCCCCCGGCACAGCGCGTCGCGCCGTTCACCGAGTGGCAGCACACCGCGACCCGTACCGAGTACTGAGAGAGGAGGAGCGCACATGTCACAAGACACCGGTACCCGCGGTGGGGACCACTCGGGCGAGCCTCGCGGCGAACTGCCCGCCGACACCTTCGCGGTCGCGAGCATCCCGAACCCGCTGCCCACGGGTGCGACGACGACCGTCGACGCCGAGCCCAAGAACGCCTTCGACCGCTTCTTCGAGATCACGCGGCGCGGATCCACGGTCGGCCGCGAGATCCGAGGCGGCATCGTCACGTTCGTGACCATGGCCTACATCGTGATCCTCAACCCGCTGATCCTCGGCGGCACCGACGACGTCGCGGGCAATGCGCTCGACGGCGCGCAGATCGGCGCGGCGACCGGCCTCACGGCCGGGCTCATGACGATCCTGTTTGGGTTGTTCGCACGCCTGCCCTTCGCGCTCGCGGCGGGCCTCGGCATCAACTCCTTCCTCGCGGTCTCGGTCGTCGGGCAGGTCACCTGGCCCGAGGCGATGGGGCTCGTGGTCATCAACGGCATCATCATCGTGCTGCTCGGGGCCACCGGTGCCCGTACCGCGATCTTCAAGGCCGTGCCGCAGGCACTGAAGGCGGCGATCACGGTCGGCATCGGCCTGTTCATCGCGTTCATCGGGTTCGTCGACTCGGGCTTCGTCAACCGCACCCCGGGCGGCCCGCCCGTGCAGCTCGGCGACTCGGGTTCGATCACCTCGGTCCCGACGCTCGTGTTCCTCATCACGCTCATCCTCATCGGCATCCTCGTGGCGCGACGTGTGCCCGGTGGCATCCTGATCGGCATCGTGACCGGCACGATCATCGCGATCATCGCGCAGGCGATCCTGCAGCTCGGGCCGAGCTTCAAGGACCCGGGCGGCTGGCACATGACGATCCCCGAGCTGCCGACGTCGCTCGTGACGATCCCCGACTTCGGACTCGTCGGCCAGTTCGACCTGTTCGGCGCGTTCGGCCGCATCGGCGTGCTGTCGGCGACGATGCTCGTCTTCACCCTCGTGTTCTCGAACTTCTTCGACGCGATGGGCACGATGACGGGTCTCGCGAAGAACGCCGGGCTGGCGCACAAGGACGGGACCTTCCCGCGCCTTCGGGCCGCGTTCATCGTCGAGGGCGCCGGCGCCATCGCCGGTGGCGCGACCTCGACCTCGTCGAACACGGTGTACGTCGACAGCGCGTCCGGCATCGGCGAGGGCGCCCGCACGGGTCTCGCGGCGATCGTCGTCGGGGCGCTGTTCCTGCTCTCCATGTTCCTCACGCCGCTCACGCTCGTCGTTCCGATCGAGGTCGGCTCGGCCGCCCTCGTGGTCGTCGGTGCGATGATGATGGCGCAGGTCAAGGAGATCAAGTTCACGAACTTCGCGGTCGCCCTCCCGGCGTTCCTCACGATCGTGACGATGCCGCTGACCTACTCGATCGCGAACGGCATCGGCGTCGGCTTCATCTCCTGGGTGCTGGTGAATGCGCTCTCCGGCCGGAGCCGCAAGGTGCACTGGTTGATGTGGGTGGTTGCCGCCGGCTTCGCGCTGTACTTCGTGCGCGGCCCCATCGAGGCGATGCTGGCAGGCTAGCCGCAGCACCCCCGCAATCGACGGCCTGCCCCGGATCGCACCTCGTGCGGCCCGGGGCAGGTCGCTTCGCGTGATCGCGCGCGGAAGACAGTACAAAAGAAAGAGGTACGCAGGTGACGAACTCCGTCTGGCGCGCACCCGGCATGCCGGCGCTGCTCACGATGGTCGCGGCAGGCTTCTCGGGCTACGCGGTGCTGCTGCCGGTGGCTCCGCAGTGGGCGGTGGCGGGCGGTGCCGACGCGGCCGGCGCTGGACTCGTGACCGGGGTCTTCATGTTCTCGACGGTGCTGTTCCAGACCATCGTGCCGGCCGCACTGCGCCGTCTCGGCTGGGGCCCGGTGCTCGTCGCGGGCCTCGTGCTGCTCGGCGCGCCGTCGCTCGCCCACCTCGTCTCGAACGAGCTCGGTCCGATCCTCGCGATCGCCGCGGTGCGAGGCGCCGGCTTCGCAGTGCTCACGGTCGCCGGTTCGGGCGCCGTGGCCGACCTCGTTGAGCCCGCCCGCCGCGGGCGCGCGATCGGGGCGTTCGGGCTCGCCATCGCCGGGCCGCAGCTCGTGCTGCTGCCCGCCGCGCCCTGGGTCGCCGAGACCTTCGGCTACCAGTGGGTGTTCCTGGTCGGCGCCCTGCCGCTCGTGGGCATCGTGCCCGCCATCCGCCTCGCGCGCCGACTGCACGCCCGGCACGCCGAGCAGGCGGCCGAGGCCGCAGCCGCCGGGCACGTGCACCAGGTCGGACGGCGTGCCGCGCTCCTGGCGCTCGCCGCGCCCGTCGGCATCCTGCTCAGCGTGACGCTCGCGGGCGGCGCGCTCATCACCTTCACGCCGCAGCTCACGGGCGACGCCGTCACCGTGACCCTCGGGCTCGCGCTGCTCACCGCGACGGCGGCCCTCGCCCGCTGGCTCGTCGGCGGCGCGGCCGACCGCTTCGGCGCGCACCGCCTGCTCTGGCCGTTCATCCTCGTGACGACGGCCGGGCTCGTGCTCGTGGCGTGGGCCGCGGTCGGTGCGGGCAGCGGGGCCTCCGCGTCATCCGGCGGGGATGCCTCGACCGCACCGCTCCTCATCGGCCTCGCCCTCGTCGGGGTGAGCTACGGCGGCCTTCAGAACCTCACCATGGGCGAGGCGTTCGCCGCGGTGCCGCCCCGCCAGTCGGTCTTCGCGAGCGCGGTGTGGAACATCGGCTTCGACCTCGGCAGCGGCATCGGCGCGGTCCTCGTCGGCATGATCGCGACGGGCAGCTCGTTCAGCGCGGCGTTCCTCGTGGCGGCCGCGATCTCGCTCGCGACGCTGCCGCTCGCCCTCCGCCGTCGACCGGTGCCGGTCGAGCCCGAGCAAGTGCGGGTGCCGCGCGAATAGCCCATCCGCGTGGCGGCCGGGCCTCCCGGATCAGCCGCGGGCGATGAAGGGCATGCCCGCCGCGGTCGCGGTCAGTTGCGGCACGCTCGCCTCGGCGGGCAGCCCCGCGAGGTGCACGATGAGCCCGGCCACGATGCCGACGTCCATCGTCGGTTCGACGATCCGTCGGCCGTCGGCCTGCAGCGCGCCTTCACCGACGAAGCCGTCGAGCAGTTCGGTGCGGGCGTTGCCGACGTCGAGCTGGGTGCAGGAGATGCCGTGCGCGCGGCCGTCGAGCTCGATCGACTTGGAGAGCCCGGCGATCGCATGCTTCGTCGTCGTGTAGGCGACCGAGCGGGGCCGAGGCGACTGCGCCGCGATCGAACCGTTGTTGATGATCCGGCCGCCGGCCGGGCGCTGCGCGGCCATCTGCCGGAATGCGGCGCCGGCGACCAGCACCGCCCCGGTCGTGTTGACCGCGAAGGTCGCGGCCCAGTCCTCGGCGGTCAGCTCGCCGACGTCCGCGGCAGGGCCGGGCACGCCCGCGTTGTTCACGAGGACGTCGAGTCGGCCGAAGCGATCGACGTGCGCGGCGACGAGCGCGGTGACGGCCGCGTCGTCGGTGACGTCGCACGGCACGACGAGGGCGTTCGGATGCCTCGCGCCGACGCCGCCCGAACGGGCGTCGGCCAGGGCCGCGCCGACGGCGGCGGCCTCCTCGAGGGGTCCGCGCCTGCGGCCCGCGAGGGTGACGGCGAAGCCCGCTGCGAGGAGTGCTCGCGCGGTCGCGCGGCCGATGCCCGTCCCGGCGCCGGTCACGAGGACCGAACGGGGCCCGTCGGCGTCGCTCACCTCGTGGCCTCGACCTCGGCCGCCTGCGCCTCCTCGATGAGCTGCAGGATCCGGGCGGCGACGCTCACCGCGATCGTGGCCGGCGCCTTCCCGGCGACCTCTGGCACCCCGATCGGGGTGGTCACGCGTTCGAGGTCGAGCTCGTCGTGCCCGAGCTCGGTGAGCTTCGTGCGGAACCGGGCCCACTTGGATCGGGAGCCGATGAGCCCGATCGAACCGAGATCACCGCGGCGCAGCGCGGTGTCGGTGACCGCGAGATCCTCGATGTGGTCGTGGGTCATGATGAGCACGTGCGCGCCGGCCGGCAGCTCCGCGAGCCCCGCCTCGGGGACGGGTTCGTGGTGCACGTGCACCGCGGCGACGGCGTCGGCGAGCACCCCCGTCTCGCCGGGGTGGCCGAGCCGTTCGTGCGCCAGCATCTCGGCGCGCGAGTCGACCAGGTGCAGGTCGAGTTCCTGGCGCGCGAGGATGCGCGCCAGCTCGAGCCCGACGTGGCCCATGCCGAAGATCGCGACGGACGGGACCACCCGGACGGGTTCGAGCATGAGCGTGACCTCTCCTCCGCAGCACTGCACGCCGTACTCGGTCGTGGCCTTGTCGCTGAGCTTCAGGGTGAGCAGCTCGGGCTCGGCCGAGCCCGAGGCGAGCAGTTCCCGGGCGCGGCCGATCGCCGTCGCCTCGAGGTTGCCGCCCCCGACGGTGCCGAAGACCTCGGCGGGGGAGACGACCATCTTCGCGCCGCCGTTGCGCGGCGCATGCCCGCGCACGATGGCGAGGGTGACGATGACGGCCGGCGTCCGCGAGTCGCGGAGCCGTCGCAGTGCGTCGAGCCAGTCCATCGTGCGCGGGTCCGCTCAGGCCTCGGTGCCCGCGAGCGCGGGCTCGTCGACACCGGCCAGCGGGGTGCCTGCGGACGCGTCCGCCGTCGCCACCTCGGCCGTGGCATCCGCGCCCTCGCTCGAACTGTCTGCCTCGGCGGCCGACCTGGCCGCCTCGATCGCCCAGTAGACCGCCTCGGGCGTCGCGGGCGAGCCGAGCTCGACCCCGCGCCCCGCGGGGCCGAAGGCGCCGACGGCGGTGCGGATCGCCTCGCGGGCGCTGAAGGCGAGCATGAACGGCGGCTCGCCGACGGCCTTCGAGCCGTAGACCGCGCCGTCCTCGCGGGCGTTCTCGAAGAGCCGCACGTTGAACTCCTCGGGCATCTCCGAGAAGCTCGGCAGCTTGTAGGTCGAGGCGGACTGGGTGAGGAGGCGGCCCCGGTTCGGACCGTCGGTCTCGTCCCAGCGGAGCTCCTCGAGGGTGAGCCAGCCGACGCCCTGCACGTACGCGCCTTCGATCTGCCCGATGTCGAGCATCGGCGAGAGCGAGTCGCCGACGTCGTGCACGATGTCGACGCGCCGCACGCGGTAGGCGCCGGTGAAGCCGTCGACCTCGACCTCGGTCGCCGCAGCCCCGTACGCGAAGTACTTGAAGGGCGAGCCCTGCATGAGGTCGGGGTTCCAGTGCAGGCCCTCGGTGCGGTAGTACCCGGCGGCCCAGAGCTGCACGCGCTGCAGGTAGGCCGCATTGGCGAGCTCGGCGAAGCTGAGCCGCTGGTCGCGGTTGCCGAGCCCCGTGACGAAGCCGCCGTCGAACCGCACGTCGCGCTCGTCGACGCCGAGGAGGCGCCCGGCGACCTTCGCCATCCGCTCGCGGATCTGTTCGCACGCGTTCTTGACGGCGCCGCCGTTGAGGTCGGCGCCCGAGCTCGCGGCAGTCGCCGAGGTGTTCGGCACCTTGTCGGTTCGGGTCGGGGCGAGCCGGACCTGGTGCAGTTCGAGCCCGAGTGCGGTCGCGGCGACCTGCAGCATCTTCGTGTGCAGGCCCTGGCCCATCTCGGTGCCGCCGTGGTTGATGAGCACCGAGCCGTCCTTGTAGACGTGCACGAGGGCGCCGGCCTGGTTGAACGCGGCGAAGTTGAAGGAGATGCCGAACTTGACCGGGGTGATCGCGAGCGCACGCTTCGAGTCGGCGTGCGTGCGGTTGAACTCCTCGATCTCGAGCTGCCGCTCGTCGAAATCGCTCTCGTCGCGCAGCTGGTTCCAGATGAGCGGCATGCGCTCGGCGTCCTTCACGAGCTGGCCGTACGGCGTCGACTGCCCGGCGCGGTAGAAGTTCTGCTCGCGGATCGTCGTGGGATCGATGCCGAGCTGCGGAGCGACCCGGCCCAGGATGTCCTCGATGAGGAACACGCCCTGCGGCCCGCCGAAGCCGCGGAACGCGGTCTGCGAGGTCTTGTTCGTCTTGGCGATCCGCCCGTTCGCGTGCACGTTCGGGATCCAGTAGGCGTTGTCGAGGTGGCAGAGCGCGCGCCCGAGCACGGGCTCGGAGAGGTCGATGCTCCAGCCGCCGTCGGCGGTCAGGGTGGCCTCCAGCGCCTGGATGTACCCGTCGTCGCTGAAGCCCGCCTTCCAGCTGATGTGGAACGGGTGGCGCTTGCCCGTCATCGTGAGGTCCTGCGTGCGGTTGAGCCGCAGGCGCACCGGCCGTCCCGTGAGCTTCGCTCCGAGCGCGGCGATCGCCGCGAAGCCGTGAGGCTGCATCTCCTTGCCGCCGAACGCGCCGCCCATGCGGAGCGACTGCACCGTGACCTCGTTCGACGAGATGCCGAGCACGTGCGCGACGATCTCCTGCGTCTCGGAGGGGTGCTGCGTCGAGCACTGCACGAAGTACTGCCCCTCGGAGTCGCGGAGAGCGAGCGAGGCGTGGGTCTCGAGGTAGAAGTGCTCCTGGCCGCCGAACTCGGTGACCCCCTCGAAGACCCGGGGGGCCGCGGCCATGGCGGCGGCGGCGTCGCCGCGGGTCACCGTGCGGGCGATGCCCTGGAACGACTCGGCTGCGATCGCGTCCCGCACCGTGACGTACGACGGGAGCGGTTCGTACTCGACCGTCACGGCGGCGGCGCCGAGGCGAGCCGCCTCCTGCGTCTCGCCGAGCACCCAGACGAGCGCATGGCCGTAGAACATCGCCTCGCTCGGGAACAGCGGCTCGTCGTGCTTGATGCCGGCGTCGTTGATGCCGGGGACGTCCTCGGCGGTGAGCACGCGCACCACGCCCGGCACCTCGTAGGCGGGGGCGACGTCGACCGTGACGCGGGCGTGCGCATTGGTCGCCTGCACGGGCCAGGCCGTGAGCACGCCTGCGGTGTGCGCGGCGAGATCGTCGGTGTACATCGCAGCCCCGGTGACGTGCAGCGCGGCACTCTCGTGGACCGCGCGGCGGCCGACGACGGGGTTGCTGGGGCGATCGGCGAGGGAGCTCATGCCGACACCTCCTTCGATTCGATGACGGCCTGACTGTAGAGCTTCAGCAGCGCGCTGCCGAGCATGAGGGAGCGGTACTCGCTCGAGGCGCGGTGGTCGCTCATCGGCGTGCCCTCGCCCTGCAGCACCTTCGAGGCGGCGCGCACCGTGGCGACGTTCCACGGCTCGCCGATGAGCGCGGCCTCGGTGGCCGTCGCCCGCAGGGGGGTGGCCGCGACGCCGCCGAGCCCGATGCTGGCGCGCGTGACGATGCCGCCGTCCACCTCGAGGGCGAAGCCCAGTGCGACGCTCGAGATGTCGTCGAAGCGGCGCTTCGCGATCTTGTGGAAGGCGGTGATCGGGGCGAGCGGCAGCGGGATGCGGACGGCTCGGATGAGCTCGTCGGGCCGGCGCACCGTCTGGCGGTACCCGGTGAAGTAGTCGGCGAGTTCGACCTCGCGCTCGCCGTCGGCCGAGGCGAGCACGAGCCGGGCTTCGAGGGCGAGGAGGGCGGGCGGGGTGTCGCCGATCGGCGAGCCGGTGCCGAGGTTGCCGCCGATGGTGCCGCGGTTGCGGATCAGGCGGGAGGCGAACTGCGGGAAGAGCTGGGCCAGCAGCGGCACCCGCCCGTCGAGGCGTCGTTCGACCTCGGAGAGGGAGAGCGCCGCGCCGATCTCGATCACCTCGTCGCCGAGTTCGAGCGTGCGGAGCTCGTCGAGCTGCTCGATCGCGACGGTGAGGGGCGATCGGCGGCCGCGCAGGTTCACCTCGACGCCGAGGTCGGTCGAGCCGGCGACGAGCACCGCGGTCGGTTCGTCGCGCAGCAGCTGCAGCGTCTCGTCGAGCGAGGCGGGTCGGATGAACCGACCGCCGTCGGAGGTGAGGTCGGTCGGGACCGGGGCGGGCGCGGGGCGCGAGCGCCGTGCGGCGAGCTCGTCGTCGGGATCGGGCGTGCCGAGCGTGTAGGCCGCGTCGCGGATGGGGCGGTAGCCCGTGCAGCGGCACAGGTTGCCGCTCAGCGAGTGCAGGTCGAAGCCGTTCGGGCCGTGCTCGGGGTCGTGCTCGGGGCATCCCTCGTCGTGCTCCTCCGCTGCTGCGGCAGCGGGCGTGCGGTCGGCGCGGTAGTACTCGCCGGCCATGCTGCAGGCGAAGCCCGGCGTGCAGTAGCCGCACTGCGAGCCGCCGGCCTCGGCGAGCTTCTCTTGCACGGGGTGCAGGGCCTCGGGGGTGCCGAGTCCTTCGGCGGTGACGATCTCCTGGCCGTTCAGCGCGGCGACGGGCACGAGGCAGGCGTTGACCGCCGTCCAGGTGGTGCCTCCCTGCTCGTCGGGCGCGGCGACGAGCATCGCGCACGCGCCGCACTCGCCTTCGGCGCAGCCCTCTTTGCTGCCCGACAGGCCGTGCTCGCGGAGCCAGTCGAGGGCGGTGGTGTGTACGGGGGTGTCGTGGAGCGGGCGCGTCTGCCCGTTGACCGTGACGGCGATCTCGTCCATGGGATCTCCTCAGTTGCGGCGTCGGCTTCGACACCTGCGGCACCGGGGCCCCGGTGGCCCCACCTCGCGCCGCGCCTGCCTCGGGCAGTCACTTCGATAGTACTGCGCCGACGACAGAAAGTTCTTACGATTCGAAATCGTGATTCCGCACTGCGGATAACTCGGTCAGTGTGCGAGCCAGCGGAGCCCCGGCATCCGGCGGAGGAGGCGCGCGAGCGCACCCGGCCGGTCGACCCGTGCGGGCATGTGGATGTCGGGGTCGATCACGTTCGAGGCGGTGAAGGCGTACGGGCGGCGGGCGACGCCCGCGGCCTCCTGGTCGGCATGGTGCATCATCGTTCGCTCCTCTCCATCGAGACAAATTCCGAAATACGGAATTTGAATTCTGAACTGCGAAAAGAGTAAAGCGATTTCGGCGGTCGCGTCAAGGCCTCGGGCGGGATGCGGGGCGCGGCGGGGTGCGGAAAGGTGCGCGCGGCGAAGCGTGCGGCGGTGGCGCGGAAGGCGCGCGGAGAAGTGCGGCTGGCGACCGCCTCGGTCAGGCGGCGGCGGTGACGGCTGCGATCTCCTGCACCGCTTCGGTGAGCACGGGGATGGCCCGGGCGGCGAAGTCCTCGTCGACGCGGGCCACCGGGCCCGACACCGAGACGGCGGTCGGGATCGGTGCGCCGGGGACGGCCATGGCGTAGCAGCGCACGCCGATCTCCTGCTCGCCGTCGTCGATCGCGTAGCCGCGCTCGCGGATGACGGCGAGGTCGGCGAGCAGCGCGTCGAGCGTGGCGATCGAGTGCGGGGTCGACTGCGGCATCCCGGTGCGGGCGATGATCTCGCGCACCGTCTGGTCGTCGAGCGTCGCGAGGATGGCCTTGCCGACACCCGTCGCGTGGAGGTGCGAGCGCCGGCCGACCTCGGTGAACATGCGCATCGCGTGCGGCGACGGGGCCTGCGAGACGTAGATGACCTGGTCGCCGTCGAGCGTCGCGAGGTTCGCCGTCTCGCCGAGGCGGTCGACGAGTTCTTTCAGCTGCGGCTTCGCGAGCTGCCCGAACTGCCGGTTGGCGACCTCGCCGAGGCGCACGAGCCTCGGTCCGAGCGCGTAGCGGCGGTTGGCGAGCTGGCGGGCGTAGCCGAGTGCGACGAGCGTGCGGAGGAGGCGATGGATCGTCGGGAGCGGCAGCTCGGCCATCGCCGAGAGCTCGCTGAGCGTGACATCCCCGCCGGCGTCGGCGATCAGCTCCAGGAGGTCGAAGACCCTCGCAACGGACTTGACGCCTTCGGTCGGGCTCTCCGCCATCCGATGCTTCTCCTTCTTCGTCTTCATGGCAGCAGGTATCCGCAGAGCGGAAAACCTGCCGGATTCAGCCAAGATACCGCACCGACTGCCGAGAGGCGGCCGAATGGGCGGGCGACGGTGCGTCGCACCGAAGAAGCGGGTTGATTTTCCGAACTGTAGATATTAACCTCCGTAATACGGAAACCGCCGCGGGTGAAACACCGCGGGCAGTCAAGAAGGTCGATCAATGGCGAATCCCAGTCCCGGTTACTCCATCCAGCTCCGAGTCGAGGCGCCGGCCGGTGTCACGGCGACGAGCGAACTCGTCGTCGCGGCCGCCGACGCCGGCGCCGTCATCACGGCGGTCGACGTGAGCGAGTCCAGCACCGACCGCGTGCTCGTCGACCTCACCTGCTATGCCGTGAGCGCCGAGCACGCCGGCCAGGTGGCCGACGCGCTCGCCGCACGCGAGGGGGTCGTCGTGCACGACGTCGCCGACCGCACCTTCCGCCTCCACGCGGGCGGCAAGCTCGAGATCGTGCCGAAGACGCCGCTGCGCAACCGCGACGACCTCTCCCGCGCCTACACCCCGGGGGTCGCCCGCGTGTGCCTCGCGATCGCCGAGAACCCCGCCGACGCGAGGCGGCTCACGGTCAAGGGCAACACCATCGCGGTCGTCACCGACGGCTCCGCCGTGCTCGGCCTCGGCAACATCGGGGCGACCGCCTCCATCCCGGTGATGGAGGGCAAGGCCGCGCTGTTCAAGCAGTTCGCCGACGTCGACGCCTGGCCCGTCGCGCTCGACACCCAGGACACGGAAGAGATCATCTCCATCGTGAAGGCGCTCGCCCCGGTCTACGGCGGCATCAACCTCGAGGACATCGCGGCTCCCCGCTGCTTCGAGATCGAGCGTCGCCTCCGGGAGGAGCTCGACATCCCGGTCTTCCACGACGACCAGCACGGCACCGCGATCGTCACGCTCGCCGCGCTCATGAACGCGCTGCGCGTCGTGGGCAAGCGGCTCGACTCCGTGCGCATCGTCGTCTCGGGCGTCGGCGCAGCCGGCTCCGCGATCATCCAGCTGCTGCAGGCCGAGGGTGCGCGGCACATCGTCGCCTGCGGGCGCAACGGCGCGATCCACCACGGCGAGCAGTACGGCGACCCGCACCGCACCTGGATCGCCGAGCACACCAACGAGCGCGGGGTGAGCGGCAGCCTCTCCGAGATGCTCGTCGGGGCCGACGTGTTCATCGGCGTGAGCGCCCCCGACCTCATCGGGGAGCAGGAGATCCGAACCATGGCCGACGACGCCATCGTCTTCGCGATGGCCAACCCCGACCCAGAGGTCGACCCCGTCGTCGCCGCGCGGCACGCCGCCGTCGTCGCCACCGGCCGCAGCGACTTCCCCAACCAGATCAACAACGTGCTCGCGTTCCCCGGCTTCTTCCGGGGGCTCCTCGACGCGGGCGCCGTCGACATCACCCCCGCGATGCTGGTCGCCGCAGCCGAGGCGATCGCGTCGTGCGTGCGAGATGATGAGTTGAACGCGAGTTACATCATCCCGAGCGTCTTCGATCCCGATGTCGCCCGAGTCGTCGCCGAAGCCGTCGCCGATGCGGCCCACCGTGCGCCGGCCGAGCAGTCCACCGCCGTCGAGACGCAGGAAGGCGCCGCCGCATGAGCACCGACATCCGTTCCATCGAGATCACCCGCACCGCCGCCGTCGAGGGCGCCGACGAGATCCTGACGCCCGAGGCGCTCGACTTCGTCGCCGCGCTCCACCGCGAGTTCGACGGGCGTCGCCGCGAACTGATCGCGGCCCGCCACGAGAAGCGGGAGCGCATCGCTGCGGGGGGAACGCTCGACTTCCTCCCCGAGACGCGCGAGATCCGCGACGGCGACTGGCGCGTGGCGCCCGTGCCCGACGCCCTGCTCGACCGCAGGGTCGAGATCACCGGCCCTGCGGCGCCGCCGAAGATGGCGATCAACGCGCTGAACTCCGAGGCCCGAGTGTGGCTCGCCGACCTGGAGGACGCCACGAGCCCGACCTGGGAGAACGTCGTCGGCGGCGTGAAGAACCTCCGCGACGCGGCACGCGGCACGCTCGCCCACACCTCGCCCGCAGGCAAGGCGTACGCGCTCCGCACCGACGTGCGCCGGCCCACCGTCGTCACCCGTCCGCGCGGCTGGCACCTGCCCGAGCGGCACGTCCTCGTCGACGGCCGCGCGGGCAGCGGGTCGCTCGTCGACTTCGGCCTGCACTTCTTCCACACCGCGCAGCAGCTCATCGAGAACGGCGAGGGCCCGTACTACTACCTGCCCAAGCTCGAGAGCCACCTCGAGGCCCGGCTCTGGAACGACGTGTTCGTGTTCGCGCAGCAGGAGCTCGGCATCGCCCGCGGCACCGTGCGTGCGACCGTGCTCATCGAGACGATCCCGGCGGCGTTCGAGATGGACGAGATCCTCTACGAGCTGCGCGAGCACGCCTCCGGCCTGAACGCCGGTCGCTGGGACTACCTGTTCAGCCTGATCAAGGTCTTCCGCGACGCCGGCGAGGAGTTCATCCTGCCCGACCGTGCCGCCGTCTCGATGACCGCGCCGTTCATGCGCGCGTACACCGAACTGCTCGTGAAGACCTGCCACCGCCGCGGCGCCGCGGCGATGGGTGGCATGGCCGCGGTCGTGCCGAACCGCAACGACCTCGAGGTCACCCGCGCGGCGTTCGACAAGGTGCGGGCCGACAAGACGCGCGAGGCGAACGACGGCTTCGACGGTTCGTGGGTCGCGCACCCCGACCTGGTGCCCGTGTGCCGCGAGGTCTTCGACGAGGTGCTCGGCGACCGGCCGAACCAGCTCGACCGGCAGCGCCCCGAGGTCGAGGTCACGGCGGCGCAGCTGCTCGACGTCGCCTCGGCGGGCGGCGAGGTCACCGAGGCGGGGCTCCGCAACAACCTCTACGTCGCGGTCGCCTACACCGCGGTCTGGCTCTCGGGCAACGGCGCGGTCGCGATCCACAACCTCATGGAGGATGCTGCGACCGCCGAGATCTCGCGCTCGCAGGTGTGGCAGCAGCTGAAGAACGGCGTCGTGCTGGCCGACACCGGTCAGCGGATCACCCCCGAGCTCGTGCGGACCGTGCTGGCCGAAGAGGTCGAGCGGCTGCGCGGCGAGGTGGCGCCCGAGGCCTTCGCCGCGCACTACGAGCCCGCCGCGAAGCTCGTCGCCGACATCTGCCTATCTGGCGAGTACGTCGACTTCCTCACCCTGCCCGCCTACGAGCTGCTGGGCTGAGCATGGTGACCGGCAACATCTCGGGCGGCGTGCGCACCGCCCTCTCCGCGGCCGACCTCGCCCGGGTCGAGGAGCGGCTCGTCGCCACCGACGAGCTGCTCGCCACCGCCTACCCGGGCGACGACGGCTCACGCCAGCCGGTGCACACCGTGTACGTACCGGCCGACCGCTACACGCCCGAGCTGTCGACCATGTGGGGGCGGGCCGCGCTCGCCGCCGTCGAAGAGGCCGGCGGGCTCGAGGCGATCGCGGCCTCGGTGGGTCTCGACAGCGGGATCGCGGCCGCCGTGGTGCCGCGCGTTCGCGACAAGCTCGAACGGGAGCCGATCGAGGACCTGAGGATCGACTTCGAGGACGGGTACGGCGATCGCGGCGACGACGTCGAGGACGCCGATGCGGTACGAGCCGCCAAGCGGGTCGTCGCCGCCGCCGGCGCCGGATTCGCCCCGCCGTTCATCGGCATCCGCTTCAAGTGCTTCGAAGCGCCGACACGGGCGCGCGGCATCCGCACGCTCGACCTCTTCGTGACCGCCCTCGTCGAGCACGGCGGGCTGCCCGACGGTCTCGTGCTGACGCTGCCGAAGGTGTCGACGGTCGCGCAGGTCGAGGCGATGGCGGAGGTCGTGGGCGCCCTCGAACGCGCGCACGGCCTGCCCGACGGCCGGCTCAGGTTCGAGGTGCAGGTCGAGACGCCGCAGCTCATCCTCGGCGCCGACGGCACCTCGCCCGTCGCCCAGCTCGCGCTGGCGGCACCGGGCAGGATCAGCGCCCTGCACTACGGCACCTACGACTACAGCGCCTCGCTGCAGATCGCGGCGCGCTACCAGTCGATGGAGCATCCCGTCGCCGACCTCGCGAAAGAGGTGATGCAGCTCGCCGTCGCCGGAACCGGCATCCGCCTCTCCGACGGCTCGACCAACATCCTGCCGATCGGCGATCGCACCGAGGAGGCATGGCGGCTGCACGCGCGCCTCATCCGCCGGTCGCTCGAGCGCGGCTACTACCAGGGCTGGGATCTCCACGCCCACCAGCTGCCGACGCGGTACCTCGCCACGTACGCCTTCTTCCGCGAGGGCTGCCCCGAGGCATCCGGACGGCTGCGGAACTACCTCGAGCGCACCCCCGGCGCCGTGCTCGACGAGCCGGCGACGGCGCGCGCGCTCGCCGACTTCGTGCTGCGCGGCGTCGAGTGCGGCGCCGTCGGCGAGCGCGAGATCGTCGCCGACCTCGGCATCGATCGGCGTGCACTGACCCTGCTCGCGCATCCCAAGCTCGCGAAGGGCTGAGCGGATGCCACGACCCACCCCGAATCGCAAGGAACGAGCATGAGCTACTTCACCCCGCAGGGCGGTCTGCCGCCGCAGACCGAGCTGCTGACCGACCGCGCCGTCGTCAAGCAGGCGTACACCTTCATCCCGAAGGGCGTGCTGCGCGACATCGTCACGAGCAACCTGCCCGGATTCACGGACACCCGATCGTGGATCATCGCGCGACCCGTCGCGGGCGGCGCGACGACGTTCTCGCAGCTCATCGTCGAGATCGCCCCCGGCGGCGGTGCGGCGAGACCCGAGGCCGAGGCGGGCGTCGAGGGCGTCGTGTTCGTCACGACGGGGGCGCTGACGCTGACGCTCGAGGGCGAGCGGCACGTGCTCGAGGCGGGCGGCTACGCCTTCCTCGCCGCAGGCGCCGACTGGTCGCTCGCCAACGAGGGCGACGAGCTCACGAGCTTCCACTGGATCCGGAAGGCGTACGAGGTCCTCGAGGGCACCCCGCCGCCGGCCTCCTTCGTGACCCGCGACCAGGACATCGAGCCGGTGCCGATGCCCGACACCGACGGCGCATGGGCGACGACGCGGTTCACCGACTCGAACGACCTCGCGCACGACATGCAGGTGAACATCGTCACCTTCCAGCCGGGCGGCTCGATCCCGTTCGCCGAGACGCACGTCATGGAGCACGGACTGTTCGTGCTGCAGGGCAAGGCGGTCTACCGGCTCAACGACGACTGGGTCGAGTGCGAGGCCGGCGACTACATGCTGCTGCGCGCGTTCTGCCCGCAGGCGTGCTACGCGGGCGGCCCCGAGCCGTTCCGCTACCTGCTCTACAAGGACATGAACCGGCAGATCCGGCTCACCTGAACCTGCCGCGCGAGGCGACACCCTCGCGCGGCATGCGTGCGAAGCGCCCGGCGGCGAAGAGGTCCGTTGCCGGGCGCTTCGTCGTCTCCGGGGGGCTCTGCGACCGAGCGTTCGTCACAGGGTTGACGCGCCGAGTTTCACCACCTACGATTTCATCCAGCAAAAGAATTCTTCCGAATTACGGAAGTCAGCATCACGAAGTCAGTGAAGGAAGCCACGATGACGTACACGGTGAACTGCTCGATCCTCCTCACCGAGCTGCCCCTGCTCGAGCGCCCCGCCGCGGCCAAGGCCGCCGGCTTCGACGCCGTCGAGTTCTGGTGGCCGTTCGCCGAGTCGGTGCCCGCCGACCGCGACGTCGACGCCTTCATCGGCGCGATCCGCGACGCCGGCGTGCAGCTCACCGGGCTCAACTTCAACGCCGGCGACATGCCGGCCGGCGACCGCGGGCTCGTCTCCTGGCCGGCCCGCTCCGGCGAGTTCCTCGACAACATCGCCGTCGTCGCCGGCATCGGCGCTGCCCTCGGCACGAAGGGGTTCAACGCGCTCTACGGCCTCCGCCAGGACGGCGTCGACGCCGCCTCGCAGGACGCGGTCGCGATCGAGAACCTCGCCGCGGCGGCAGCAGGCGTCGCCGCGATCGGCGGCACCGTGCTGCTCGAGCCGGTCTCGGGCGCTCCGGCGTACCCGCTGAAGACCGCGGCCGACGCCCTGCGGGTGATCGAGGCCGTGCGCGAGGCATCCGGCACCTCGAACCTGAAGCTGCTCGCCGACTTCTACCACCTCGCCGTGAACGGCGACGACGTGGCCGCCGTCATCGAGGCGCACGCCGGCTCGTTCGGCCACATCCAGATCGCCGACGACCCCGGTCGCGGCGCGCCCGGCACGGGCGCACTTCCGCTCGACACCTGGATCGCCCGCAGCCGCGAACTCGGCTACGACGGCCCGATCGGCCTCGAGTACAAGGCCCCCATCGACTCCGCGTTCGCCTGGCTCGCCGCAGAACCCGCGGCCGCCGGCGACGCCCGCTGAGCGCGACGGCGACCCGCCGCCGCACCGCTCGACCCGACGCCCCCGGCATCCCCGGCGGGGCGTGAACACCGACTCTCAGAATCGAAGGACCCCACCATGACGAACATCGCTGTCATCGGACTCGGCATCATGGGCCTCCCCATGGCCGAGAACCTCATCAAGGCCGGCTACACCGTCGCCGGGTACAACCGTTCGCCCGAGCGCACCGAGCGGCTCACCGACGCGGGTGGGCGCGGCGCGACGAGCGTCGCCGACGCCGTGGCCGACGCGGACGTCATCATCACGATGGTGCCCGACTCGCCCGACGTCGTCGCGGTCGCGTCCGGCGCTGACGGCCTCATCGCCAACGCGAAGTCCGGCGCGATCTGGATCGACGCCTCGTCGATCCGTCCCGACATCGCCAAGCAGGTCGCCGAGGACGCACGCGCTGCGGGCCTCCGCCCGCTCGACGGCCCCGTCTCGGGCGGCGAGCAGGGCGCGATCGACGGCGTGCTGTCGATCATGGTCGGCGGCGAGGCATCCGACTTCGAGGCGGCGAAGCCCGTGCTCGAGGCCATCGGCAAGACCATCGTGCACGTCGGCCCCTCGGGCGCCGGCCAGACCGTCAAGGCCGCCAACCAGCTCATCGTCGCGGTCAACATCCAGGCGCTCGCCGAGGCGATCCTCTTCCTCGAGGCCTACGGGGTCGACACCGACGCCGCACTGCAGGTGCTCGGCGGCGGGCTCGCCGGCTCGAAGGTGCTCGAGCAGAAGGGGCGCAAGATGCTCGATCGCGACTTCGCCCCCGGGTTCCGGCTGGCCCTGCACAACAAGGACCTCGGCATCGTCACGAGCGCCGCCCGCGAGGCCGGCATCATCGTGCCGCTCGGCGCCCACGTCGCCCAGCTCGTCGGCTCGACCGTCGCCCGCGGCGACGGCGGCCTCGACCACTCGGGCCTCTTCAAGCTCACCCTCGACGCCGCCGGGCGCGAGTAGCCGCGCCGCGGCATCCACCCCACGTCTTCTCACACTCTCTCCGAAGGAGCACTCCCATGACTCGCATGCGAGCCGTCGACGCCATCGTGCAGATCCTGATCAAGGAGGGCGCCACCGAGGCGTTCGGCCTGCCAGGTGCCGCCATCAATCCCCTCTACTCCGCGATGCGCGCGAACGGCGGCATCCGGCACACGCTCGCCCGCCATGTCGAGGGCGCCTCGCACATGGCCGACGGCTACAGCCGCACGGCCGACGACCGCATCGGCATCTGCATCGGCACGTCGGGCCCCGCGGGCACCGACATGATCACCGGCCTGTACGCCGCGATCGCCGACTCCATCCCGATGCTGTGCATCACCGGCCAGGCGCCGGTCGCGAAGCTCGACAAGGAGGACTTCCAGGCCGTCGACATCGCCTCGATCGCGAAGCCCGTCACGAAGTTCGCGAAGACCGTGCTCGAGGGCGCGCAGGTCCCCGGCGTCTTCCAGTCGGCGTTCCAGATCATGCGCTCGGGCCGCCCAGGCCCCGTGCTCATCGACCTGCCGTTCGATGTGCAGATGACCGAGATCGAGTTCGACATCGACACCTACGAGCCGCTGCCGGTGGCGAAGCCGGTCGCGACCCGTGCACAGGCCGAGAAGGTGCTCGACCTGCTCACCGCCTCGAAGCACCCGGCGATCATCGCGGGCGGCGGCGTCGTGAACTCGGGCGCCTCGGCGAAGCTCGTCGAACTGGCCGAGACCCTCGGCGTGCCCGTGTTCCCGACCCTGATGGGCTGGGGCGCGATCGGCGACGACCACCCGCTGGCCGCGGGCCTCGTCGGCATCCAGACCTCGCAGCGCTACGGCAACGCGAGCTTCCTCGAGAGCGACTTCGTGCTCGGCATCGGCAACCGCTGGGCCAACCGTCACACCGGCGGCCTCGACACGTACCGCACGGGCCGCACCTTCGTCCACGTCGACATCGAGCCCACCCAGATCGGCCGCGTGTTCGCGCCCGACTACGGCGTCGTCTCCGACGCGGGCGCGTTCATCGACGCCCTCCTCGAGGCCGCCCGCGGCCGCGTCGCCGAGCTGCCCGACTACCACGGCTGGGCCGAGGAGTGCCGCGATCGCAAGGCGCGACTGCAGCGCAAGACGAACTTCGACGACGTGCCGATGAAGCCGCACCGCGTGTACCAGGAGATGCTCTCGGCGTTCGGCCACGACACCACCTACGTGACCACGATCGGCCTGTCGCAGATCGCCGGCGCGCAGCTGCTGCACGTGTACGAGCCCCGCCAGTGGATCAACGCCGGCCAGGCGGGCCCGCTGGGCTGGACGCTGCCCGCGGCGCTCGGCGTCGTGCGCGGCAAGCCCGATGCGAAGGTCGTCGCGCTCTCGGGCGACTACGACTTCCAGTTCATGGTCGAGGAGCTCGCCGTCGGCGCCCAGCACCAGCTGCCGTACGTCCACGTCGTGGTGAACAACAGCTACCTCGGGCTCATCCGCCAGTCGCAGCGCGGCTTCGAGATGGACTACGAGGTCTCGCTGGCCTTCGACAACGTCAACACCCCGCTCGACCCCGAGAGCGTCGCGACCGGGTACGGCGTCGACCACGTCAAGGTGGCCGAGGGACTCGGCTGCAAGGCGATCCGCATCGAACGCCCCGAGGACCTCGCGGCGGGCTTCGCCGAGGCCGAGCGGCTGAAGGCGGAGTTCCAGGTGCCGGTGGTCGTCGAGGTGATCCTCGAGCGCGTCACCAACATCGCGATGGGCGCCGACCTCGACACCATGAACGAGTTCGAGGACCTCGCGACGTCGCCGGCCGACGCGCCCGAGGCCGTCTACGCCCTGCTCGACTGAGTCGCGCCGGCCTCTGCCCCTTCCGCTCCGAACCGCCCGCAGAAAGACTGGGAACATGCGCATCGTGATCGCGCCCGACAAGTTCAAGGGGTCGCTCTCGGCTCCCGAGGTGGCCGCTCGCGTCGCCGAGGGCGCTCGCCGCGTCGATCCCGCGATCGAGATCGACGCGATCCCGGTGGCCGACGGCGGGGAGGGCACGCTCGACGCGGCCCTCGCCGCCGGGTTCGAGCGCCGGACGGCGCGCGTCACCGGCCCGCTGGGCGAGCCGGTCGACGCCGCCTTCGCGCTGCGGGGCGACGAGGCGGTGGTCGAGATGGCGCAGGCGTCGGGTCTCGACCTGGTCCCCTCGGGCGGGGCGGATGCCTCGGCCGCGACGAGCCTCGGCACCGGTCAGCTGCTCGTGGCCGCACTCGACGCGGGCGCGCGGCGCATCGTGCTCGGCATCGGCGGCAGCGCCTCGACCGACGGGGGAGCCGGGCTGCTGCGCGGGCTCGGTGCGCGCCTGCTCGACGGGTCGGGCAGCGAACTGCCCGACGGCGGCGGCGCCCTCGCCGGCCTCGCGCGCGTCGAGCTCGACGGGCTCGACCCGAGGCTCGCCGACACCGAGATCGTGCTCGCGAGCGACGTCGACAACCCCCTGCTCGGGCCGAGGGGCGCCGCTGCGGTCTTCGGCCCGCAGAAGGGGGCGACGCCCGACGAGGTCGTCCGGCTCGACGCCGCGCTCGGGAACCTCGTGGAGGCGCTCGCCGCCCACGACTCCGTGCCCGCGCGAGCGGCCGCCGAGCGCCAGGGCGCGGGCGCGGCCGGCGGCGTCGGCTTCGCCGCGCTCGCGGTGCTCGGCGCCGAGCGCCGGCCCGGCATCGACGTGGTGCTCGAGTTCACGGGCCTCGAGGCCCGGCTCGCGGGTGCCGACGCAGTGATCACCGGTGAGGGCAGCCTCGACGCGCAGAGCCTCATGGGCAAGACGCCGATCGGCGTCGCCCGTGCCGCGCGACGGGCGGGCGTGCCCGTCTACGCGGTGAGCGGCCGACGCCTGCTGAACGACGACGAGGTGCACGCGGCGGGGTTCGCGGGCGCCAGGGCGCTCGCCGAGCTCGAGCCCGATCCGGCACGCAGCATGGCCGAGGCATCCGATCTGCTCACCCGACTCGCGGAGGAACTCGTGACCGAACTCATCACCGACCAGGCGGCCGACCGCCCCGGCGCCGCGCCCGCGGCGTTCGACGTCGTCTTCCGCGCGGCGAGGGCGCTCGTCGCGGGCGAGGGCTCGCCCGTCGAACGCGCCGTGGAGATCGGCGTGCGCGACGGCCGGATCGTCGCGATCTCGCCGCTCGGCACGGGGCTCGCCGGCGCGGACGTCGTCGAGCTCGCCGCAGACGAGGTGCTGCTGCCCGGCCTCGTCGACACGCACGTCCACGTCAACGAGCCCGGCCGCACCGAGTGGGAGGGATTCGCCTCGGCGACCCGCGCCGCCGCGGCCGGCGGCGTCACCACGATCGTCGACATGCCGCTCAACAGCATCCCGCCGACGGTGTCGGTCGCGGCGCTCGACGAGAAGCGGGCCGCGGCGGAGGGGCAGACCTTCGTCGACGTCGGCTTCTGGGGCGGCGTCGTGCCGGGCAACCTCGACGAGCTCGCACCGCTCGTCGCCGAGGGCGTGTTCGGCTTCAAGTGCTTCCTCCTGCACTCGGGCGTCGACGAGTTCCCGCAGGTCACCGCCGACGAGATGGAGCAGGCGATGCGGGTCATCGCCGAGCACGACTCCATGCTCGTCGTGCACGCGGAGGACGCGCACGTCATCGACGCCGCGCCGCACACCGGCGGCCCCGGCTACGCCGACTTCCTCGCCTCGCGTCCGCACGAGGCCGAGGACACGGCGATCGCCGAGGTCATCGAACGAGCCGCGCGCACGGGCGCCCGCGCCCACATCCTGCACCTCTCCTCGGCGGACTCCCTCGGGCAGATCGCCGCGGCCAAGGCCGCGGGCACGGACCTCAGCGTCGAGACGTGCCCGCACTACCTCACCCTCTTCGCGGAGGACGTGCCGGCGGGGGCGACGGCGTTCAAGTGCTGCCCGCCCATCCGCGAGGACGCGAACCGCGACCAGCTCTGGGCGGGGCTCCGCAACGGGGTCGTCGACTTCGTCGTCTCCGACCACTCGCCGTCGACCCCCGAGATGAAGTACGCCGGCGACGGCGACTTCGAGCTCGCGTGGGGCGGCATCGCGAGCCTCCAGCTCGGCCTTCCGCTCATCTGGACCGAGGCGCAGGGGCGCGGCATCGGCCTCGATCGGGTCGTCGAGTGGATGGCGCAGAAGCCGGCCGAGCGGGTCGGCCTCACGTCGAAGGGCCGGATCGCGCCGGGCGCGGCCGCCGACCTCGTCGTGTTCGCGCCCGAGGACCGCTTCACCGTCGATGCCTCGCGACTCGAGCATCGACACCCCGTCACGCCGTACGACGGTCGCGAACTGATCGGCGGGGTGCGGCGCGCGTACCTCGCCGGCGCCCCGATCGACCGCGAACGGGCACAGGGCCGGATGCTCCGGAAAGGGAACGCGTAGCATCCCGGGGCGGCCGTGGGCCGGGCGGTCCGATATCGCTCCGGCCCCGGCCGCATCATCTCTTCCGAACCATCCACCCGTCGATCCACTGCCACTCGGCGGACCACGAGGCTTCCGCCGACCGATGAAACGGAGCACCGCATGATCAACTCGTCCGACGAACTCGAACCGGGCCAGCTCGCCCCCGACTTCGCGCTGCCCGACGGGCGGGGCGAGGAGCGCCGGCTCGGCGACCTCCGCGGCGCACCGGTGATCGTCTACTTCTACCCGGCGGCCTTCACGCCCGGCTGTACGACCGAGGCGTGCGACTTCCGCGAGAACCTCGCGTCGTTCCAGTCGGCCGGGTACACCGTGCTCGGCATCTCGCCCGACCCGGTCGCCCGGCTGGCGGAGTTCGCGGAGGCCGAGCAGCTGAGCTTCCCGCTCCTGTCCGACGCCGACGCCCAGGTCGCGCGGGCGTGGGGGGCGTGGGGGCAGAAGACGGTCGCCGGCCGCACCTTCGACGGCCTCATCCGCTCGACGGTCGTCGTCGACGCCGAAGGGCGCGTCGCGTCGGTCGAGTACAACGTCGACGCGAACGGCCACGTCGGCCGCCTGCGCGCCCAGTTGGGGCTCTGACGGGCCGGATGCCACGGGGCGGGTTTCCTCGGGAACGTTGCCTCCGTGGCATCCATTCGATAGAATTGTCGCATGCTGAAATAACAGTTCCACGATACGAAACAGCCGTCTCGTATTTCCATACGCCGTGGATGCCAGCAGAATGAGAAAGTGACTCAAGCGATGTTGCTTGAACAGTTCAACGGAGCGGATCGCACGGAGGCGATCGCGAGGCTCCGACCATGCATCGATGTGACGCGGTGGTGCGAACACCTCGCCGATCACCGACCGTACGGCTCGATCGACGAGCTCCTCCGCGAGGCCGGCGTCGCCGCGTCGCCGTTCACGGGCGACGAGGTCGCGCAGGCGCTCAGCCATCACCCGCGCATCGGGGAGCGCGCGAGCGGCGACAGCACCGAGGCGACGCTGTCGCGATCCGAACAGGCCGGCCTCGGCTCGGTCGACGACGAGATCGCGCAGGCGCTCGCAGAGGGCAACGCGGCCTACGACGCACGGTTCGGGCGGGTGTTCCTCATCCGCGCCGCCGGGCGTTCGCCGCGCGAGATCCTCGACCAGCTCACCGCGCGGCTCGGCAACGACGACGCCACCGAGGACGGCATCGTCGCCGAGCAGTTGCGGGAGATCGCCGTCCTCAGACTGAAGGGGATCCTCTCACCATGACCGTTTCGCAGATCACGACGCACGTGCTCGACGCCGTGAAGGGCCGACCAGCCGCCGGAGTTCCCGTCGAACTCCTGCAGCGCACGGGCGACACCTGGGCGAGCATCGGCACCGCCGTGACGGACGACGACGGGCGGGCGAAACAGCTCGGCCCCGAGACGATCCCGAACGGCGAGTACCGGCTCCGGTTCGACACCGGCGCCTACTTCGCCGCCACGCAGACCGACACCTTCTATCCCGAGATCCAGCTCACGTTCCTCGTCGCAGAGGAGGGACGGCACTACCACGTGCCGATCCTGCTGAGCCCCTTCGCCTATTCGACCTACCGAGGAAGTTAGATCCGACATGACCGACACTCTCATCAACACCGTGACCCTCAGCGACGGCGCCGAAGCCGGCTCGATCGTGCTCGGCCCGAACCAGTACGGCAAGGCCGAGGTCCGCGTCGTCAAGGTCACCCGCGACACCGACCGCCACGAGATCGAGGACCTGAACGTCACCTCGCAGCTGCGCGGCGACTTCGCCGGAGCACACCTCGACGGCGACAACGCCCACGTCGTCGCGACCGACACGCAGAAGAACACGATATTCGCGTTCGCCCGTGACGGCGTCGGCTCGCCCGAGGCGTTCCTGCTGCGCCTCGCCGACCACTTCGTCGGCTCGTTCGACTGGGTGACCGGCGGCCGCTGGCTCGCCGAGAGCTACGCCTGGGAGCGCATCATCGCCCACGGGAAGCCGCACGACCACTCGTTCGTGCGCAAGGGCCAGGAGATCCGCACGGCCGCGGTCGTCGCCGACGGCGAGGTGCGTCACGTGATCGCGGGCCTCAAGGACCTCACGGTGCTGAAGACCACCCAGTCGGGCTTCGAGGGCTACCCGAAGGACCGCTACACGACCCTGCAGGAGACGACGGACCGCATCCTCGCGACGAGCGTCGCCACCCGTTGGCGCTATCAGCCGGGCGCCGAGGTCGACTACAACGCCGTCTACGCCAGCGTGAAGGCGATCCTGCTCGAGGCGTTCACGGAGCACTACTCCGCAGCGCTGCAGACGACGCTCTTCGAGATGGGCCAGGCCGTGCTCGAGGCGCACCCCGAGATCGCCGAGATCCGCTTCTCGATGCCGAACAAGCACCACTTCGTCGTCGACCTCGCCCCGTTCGGCCTCGACAACCCGAACGAGGTGTTCTACGCCTCCGACCGCTCGTACGGCCTCATCGAGGCGACCGTCACGCGCGAGGGCCTCGCGCCCGCGCCCGGCGCGTGGGAGTCGACCGGCGCGTTCTGCTGATCGGCCCGTCTCGCCGACCCGCGCCCCGTCCGGCCTCGCCGGGCGGGGCGCTCGCGCATTAGCCTCGAGGCATGGACCACGACGTCTCCGGCGCTGCCGCCGCCGATCGCGCCGACCTCGCCGCGGGCGTCGTCACCCGCGAGGCCTCCGAGCACGAGATCACCGCGGTGCTCGAACGGTTCGAGGCGACGTGGGGCGAGGGGCGCGGCCCCGACGACGCGATGATCCGCGCGCTCCTGCACGCGGGCGCGACGGTGCTCGTCGCGGTCGTCGTCGACGAGGGCGGGGTTGATGCCTCGGCGACGCCGCCGTACGCGGCACCCGGCGAGCTGCTCGGGGCGACGCTCGGGTTCCTCGGGTGGAACGAGGGGCTCCACCTGCACTCGCACATGAACGCCGTCTCGCCCGCCGCCCGCGGGCACGGCATCGGGCTCGCGTTGAAGCTGCGCCAACGGGCGCTCGCGCTCGCCCACGGCGTCGACGAGATCCGGTGGACCTTCGACCCGCTCATCCGCCGCAACGCGCGCATGAACCTCGTGCGCCTCGGCGCCGAGGTCGCCGCCTACCTGCCCGAGTTCTACGGCGTCATCGGCGACGCGATCACCGGCGCCGACCGCAGCGACCGCTTCGAGGTGCGCTGGCGGCTCGACTCGGCGCGCGTCGCACGGGCGCTCGCGGGGGAGCCCGCACCGTCGTGGGCGGCGGAGCACGGCTTCGCGCTCGATGCCGACTTCGAGACGCTGCGCCGCGACGACCCGGTGGCGGCGTCGCGGCTCCGCGCCGCCTCGGTCGAGGCGTTCACCGCGATGGCGCGGCAGGGGCTCCGCCCCGAGCTCGACGCGCACGGCGACTACGTCTTCACCGCTGATGATGCCGACCGAACCGACGACCCCGACGACCCCGACCGCCCCGAACAGGAGACGAGATGAGCGAGACCGCGAGCCGCATCGAGGCGATCGAGCTGCACCGCATCGAGGTGCCGCTCGTGCGGCCCTTCGAGACGAGCTTCGGGCGCGAGACCGTGCGCGAGGCGCTGCTCGTGCACGTGCGAACCGACGCCGGCGAGGGCTGGGGGGAGTGCGTCGCCGGTCGCGACCCGTTCTACTCGGCGGAGTACGTCGACGGCGTGGCATCCGTCATCGAACGCTACCTGGGGCCCGCACTCCTCGACGCGCCGTCCGTGCACGCGGCGACGCTCGCGGACGTGGACGCCGAGGGGCCCGGCCGCCGCGGCGTCTCGCTGCCCCTCGCCCACTCGATCGCGGGCACCCTCGGCTTCGTCGCCGGGCACCGCATGGCGAAGGGCGCGCTCGAGGCGGCTGTGCTCGACGCCGAGCTGCGGGCGCAGGATCGCTCGATGGGCGAGGCGTTCGGCGCGGTGCGCGAGTGGGTGGACTGCGGCGTCTCCGTCGGCATCGCCCCCACCCTCGAAGAGCTGCTCGACGAGGTGACCGGCTACCTCGAGGCGGGCTACCGGCGCATCAAGCTGAAGATCAAGCCCGGCTGGGACATGGTGCCGGTCGGCGCCGTCCGCGAGCTCATGGGCCGCGCGGGGCTCCTGCAGGTCGACGCGAACACCGCGTACACGGCCGACGACATCCCGCTGCTCGCGAGCCTCGACGCCTTCGAGCTGCTGCTCATCGAACAGCCCTTCGCCGAGGAGGACCTCGCCACCCACGTCCGTCTCGCCGAGGCGTGCGAGACGCCGGTGTGCCTCGACGAGTCGGTCCTCGACGTCGCGACCGCGGTCGACGCGATCGACCGGGGCGCGACCTCGATCGTGAACATCAAGCCCGGGCGCATGGGCGGCTACCTCGAGGCGCTGCGGGTGCACGACGCGTGCCGCCGGCTCGACGTGCCGGTCTGGTGCGGCGGCATGCTCGAGACCGGGGTCGGGCGCGCCGCGAACGTCGCGCTCGCCGCCCTCCCCGGGTTCCTCCTCCCGGGCGACACCTCCGCATCCGACCGCTACTACGCCGAGGAGGTCACCGAACCGTTCGTGCTCGGCGAGGGCGAGCATCGCGGCCAGTTGAAGGTGCCGGATGCCCCGGGCACGGGGGTCACCGTGCGCACCGAGCTCGTGCGCGAGTGGGCGACCGGCGAGCCGGTGCTGCTCACCCGCTGACGCGGGCGAGGTTCAACCGGGCGAACCGGCCGAGCCGGGCGACCCGGGCGGATCGAGCAGCCCGAGCGCACGTTCGCCGATGCGGGCCGCGGTCTCGGCGTGCGCCGGGTCGTCGTCGAGCGAGAACCAGGTCGACGAGAGCGCGCACCACGCGACGAGCCACCGGGCGAAGCGGTCGGGCTCGAGGGGTGCGCCGGCGCGCGCGGTCGCGTCGAGCACCGCGGCGAACTGCCGTTCGAGGCGGCCCGGAGCGAGCGCGCGCTCGTGCGAGGGGTTGCAGAGCAGGTTGCAGTAGTCGAACGCCGCCTCGCCGAGGAGTCCCTTCGGGTCGATCGCGAGCCAGCCGCGCTCGCCGAAGTCGAGCACGTTGCCGTGGTGCACGTCGCCGTGCAGCACCCGTTCGTCGCGGGGCGACGCGAGCAGCCGCTCCGCGAACTCGGCGCCGCGGCGGTGCAGCGGCGCGAGTCCGTCGGCGTGCGCGAACAGCTCGTGGAACCACGTCGCGAGGGGCACGAGCAACGGCTCGCCCGACTCGGTGAGCAGGCTGCCGTTCCCGGCCGCGAGCTCCGCCGCCGGGAGGTGCAGCCGTGCCGCCGCCGCGCAGAGCACACGGGTCGCGTCGTCGTCGTAGCCCGCGAGCACGAGTCGCACGAGGTCGTTCGGGCCGGTCGCGCGTTCGAGCAGCATCGCCGCGCCCTCTCGACGCAGCACGCGGGCGACGCCCCGACCGTCGAGACGCTCGAGGAGTTCCCCGCCGCGCTCCTCCTCGTCGAGGTGGGCGAGCTTCAGCATGGCCGGTGCGCCGTCCGCCGTGCGGACCGGGATGAGCGTCGACGACGCCGTCGTGCGCACGTCGCCGTCGGCGCGCAACCGCCAGTGGTGCAGCCATTCGAGGTCGGCCCCGTGGCCGGGGTCGACGGGACCGAGGTCGCTCACGAGCGCCGCTCGGTCGCGGCGTCGTCGCCCGGGGCGGCGTCGCGGAAGCGCGCCCACGGGTCGTAGTCGACCTCGAGCGGCTCCTGCTCGGGGCGGTCGGGCTCCGGCACGTGCTGCAGGTTCACCCGGATGCGGTACCAGAGCGAGGAACTCCCGCGCATGCCGTCGACGAGCACGTCGGCCGGTTCGAGGTGCGACACGATCTCGGCGTGCCTGGCCTTCCACCGCCCGAGCCCGTCGAGGGCCTCCGCCTTGGTCTTCGCGCGGGCGATCTCGATGAGCGGCATCGTCGACTGCCGTCGGCCCGAACCGGTGCCGTTGCCGGTGCCGCGCGGCGGTTTCTCGGCGGGGCCGAGCTCGTCGGCGAGCCGCAGCAGCCCGTCGAGGCGGCCGACGGCGTCGTCGATGCCTGCGGCGGGGTCGCCGCGCTCGGCGTAGCGGGCGAGCACGGTCGGCACCGTGAAGCGTTCGGGGCGGCTGCCGGCCACCTCCGACCAGTCGAGCGGCGTCGAGACGCGGGCGTCGGGCAGCGGCCTGACGGAGTACGCCGAGGCGACCGTGCGGTCCTTCGCGTTCTGGTTGAAGTCGACGAAGACGCTCTCGCCGCGCTCCTCCTTCCACCACCTCGCCGAGGCGAGGCCGGGCGCGCGGTTCGCGACCTCGCGTGCGAGGGTCTCGGCGGCGAGGCGCACTTCGGCGTAGCTCCACTCGGGTGCGATGCGCACCGAGATGTGGATGCCACGTGAGCCCGACGTCTTCGGCCACCCGACGAGCCCGTGGTCGACGAGCACCTCCCGCGCGACGAATGCGACGTCGACGATCTGCGCCCAGTCGACGCCGGGCATCGGGTCGAGGTCGACGCGCAGTTCGTCGGGGTGCTCGAGGTCGCCCGCCCGTACGGGGTGCGGGTTGAGGTCGATGCAGCCGAGGTTGACGACCCACGCGAGCCCCGCGGCATCCGTGACGACCGCTTCTTCGGCGGAGTTGCCCGAGGCGTAGTGCAGCGTCGCGGTCTCGAGCCAGTCGGGCCGGTTCTCGGGGACGCGCTTCTGGAAGAACGCCTCCTGATCGATGCCCTTCACGAAGCGCTTCAGCACCATCGGCCGACCGCCCGCACCGCGGAGCGCCCCGTCGGCGACCGCGAGGTAGTAGCGCACGAGGTCGAGCTTCGTGAGGCCGGGCCCGGGGAACACGACCTTGTCGGGGTGCGAGACCCGCACCTCGCGGCCCTCGACCTCGATGACCTCCGCCGCACGCGCTGCCGGGCTCACCCCTTCACCCTACGGCGGCGCCCCCGCCCCCGAAACCCCCGCCCTGGTTCGGCCACCGTTCCTCAACCACCGGCCGCAGCGCGGATCCGCGATCGTTTCGCCCTCCTCCCCGTCCCACACCGCTCCTCGCGCGAGAGAGTGTCCTCGGGAGCGGCGCGGTACTTCGGTACTTCGGTACCGGTTCTGCGGAGGGAACGGTCGCTGACCGTGGACGACGAGGAGGCCGACATTCCCGAGAAGCCGATCAAGGTCGATCTCGCGACCGACGAACTCGTCAGTGAGCTCGCCTATCTCCTGAAGACGACCAAGAAGGCGGTCGTGCGCGAAGCCGTCATCGAGTTCGCCGAGTCACGACGACCCGATCGCGACGAAGGCGGACGCGTCGCGTATTCTGCGCTTCCGCTCGACGAGCGGCTCGCGCTGCGCCGCCCCGAACTCCTGCGACTGTTCGACAAGCACGGCGCCGCGAACCCCCGGGTGCTCGACGACGAGTACCGCGAGCACGCCGACCACCTCGTCCTGCTCGTCGAGACCGATCTCGCGATGGGCGGTGGCGCTGCCCCGTTCCTCGCCGAGCAGGTGCAGCGGATGCTCGGGTCGCCGGTCGAGGTGATCTCGGCGACGGGGCTCAGCCTGTTCAACCCGGCTGGGCTGACCCGCGCGATCGCGGAGTCACGTCCGCTGTGAGGAGGGCGCAGCCGCGGGCGTCAGTAGGATCGGCACATGTCGGACGACGCGGTGAAGCAGGCACAGGAGGCGGCGGCTGCGGCCGCCGCGGCGGCGAAGGCGCTGCAGGCGCAGGCCGAGGCGGCGATCAAGGCCGCCGAAGAGGCGGCGGCGCTCGCGCAGGCCGCCGCCGCTGCAGCCGCAGCGCAGACGGCGGCAGCACCCGCTCCCGCTCCCGCTCCCGCTCCCGCCCCGGCCGAGCCGGATGCCGCCGCACCGGCCGGCCCCGCGGCATCCGGCCCGCTCGAACCGGCCGAGGTCGATGCGGTGCGCGCCGGCTACGCCTTCGAGGGCCCCGCGCTCGAGATGGGAGCGCTCGTCAACGGCGAGGCGCTGCCGGATGTCCCGGTGCGCATCCCGCTCGCGATGACGAACCGGCACGGGCTCGTCGCCGGCGCAACGGGCACCGGCAAGACGCGCACGCTGCAGGTGCTCGCCGAGCAGCTCGCCGCGAACGGCGTCGCCGTGTTCGCCGCCGACATCAAGGGCGACCTCTCCGGCGTCGCGACGCCGGGCGAGGGCAACGAGAAGCTCCTGAAGCGCACCGAGGGCATCGGGCAGGCGTGGAGCGCCGCGAGCTTCCCGACCGAGTTCTTCTCGCTCGGCGGCGTCGGCCGCGGGGTGCCCATCCGTGCGACGATCTCGGGCTTCGGGCCGCTGCTGCTCTCGAAGGTGCTCGGCCTCAACGACACGCAGGAGTCGAGCCTCGGGCTCGTCTTCCACTACGCCAACAAGAACGGGCTCGCCCTCCTCGACCTCGACGACCTCCGCGCCGTGCTCGCCTACCTCGTGAGCGACGACGGCAAGCCCGAGCTCGAAGGCCTCGGCGGGCTGTCGAAGGCGACCGTCGGCGTCATCCTCCGCGAACTCATCACCTTCGCCGACCAGGGCGCCGACGTGTTCTTCGGCGAACCCGAGATCGACACCGCCGAGTTCCTGCGCACCGCCGCCGACGGCCGCGGCGTGATCAGCCTGCTCGAGGTGCCCGGGGTCGCCGACAAGCCGGCGCTGTACTCGACGTTCCTCATGTGGCTGCTCGCCGACCTGTACTCCGGCCTCCCCGAGGTCGGCGACCTCGACAAGCCCAAGCTCGTGTTCTTCTTCGACGAAGCGCACCTGCTCTTCGCGGACGCGTCGAAGGAGTTCCTCGCGCAGGTCGTGCAGACCGTGCGGCTCATCCGCTCGAAGGGCGTCGGCGTGTTCTTCGTCACGCAGACCCCGAAGGACGTGCCCGGCGACGTGCTCGCCCAGCTCGGCTCGCGCGTGCAGCACCAGCTGCGCGCCTTCACGCCCGACGACGCCAAGGCGCTGCGCGCGACCGTCTCGACCTACCCGACGTCGGGCTACGACCTCGAAGAGACCCTCACCGTGCTCGGCACGGGCGAGGCGATCGTCACCGTCATGAACGAGAAGGGCGCCCCCTCGCCCGTCGTGTGGACCCGCCTCCGTGCGCCCCAGGCCTCCATGTCGCCGAGCGCCGACGCCTCGATCGACGCCGCCGTCGCGGCATCCCCGCTGATGGCGAAGTACGGCACCGCCATCGACCGCGAATCGGCCCACGAACTGCTCACGAAGCGCATGGCCGACGCGGCGGCCGCAGCCGATGCCGCCGAGGCGGCCGAGGCCAAGGCGAAAGCCGATGCCGAGTACGCGAAGATGCAGGCGAAGATCCAGGCCGACGCGGCGAAGGCCGACAAGAAGGCGCAGGCCGAGTACGACCGGCTGCTGAAGAAGACCTCCGGCTCCGCGCGGGCGGGCGGCTCGCGGTCGCGTTCGTCGCAGCGCTCGACCCTCGAGCAGGTGCTCGGCTCGAAGTCGACGCAGAAGGTCATCACCCAGGTGCTGACCGGCATTTTCGGGATGGCGAAGCGCCGCTGAGCCCGCCCCTGCTCCGTCGGTCGAGGAGCGCCGCCGCAGGCGACGCGTCTCGAGACCCCTCACCGATCGGGAAAGATGGACACGTGTTCGAGATCCGCCCGTACCACCCCGACGACCGCGAGGATGTCGCGCTGATCTGCCTGCGCACCGCGGCGGCCGGCGGCGACGCGACGGGGGTGTACTCCGACGACACGCTCATGCCCGAGGTGTTCGCCCTGCCGTACGTCGAGTACGCGCCCGAACTCGCGTTCGTCGTGGCCGACACCGACACCGGCCGCGCCTACGGGTACGTGATGGCGATCGCCGACACCGCCGCCTTCGTCGAGTGGTGGCGGCGCGAGTGGGCGCCCGGCTTCGCGGCGAGGCATCCGGCCGCGGGCTCGCCCACCGTGCACGCGCCCGCGTTCACCGAGGCCGAACTCATCGACGCGGGCCTCCGACCCGAACGGATGCTCGTGCCCGAACTCGCCGAGTACCCCGCACACCTGCACATCGACCTGCTGCCCGATCTGCAGGGGCAGGGCTTCGGGCGACGGCTCATCGACACCGTCCGCGCCGAACTCGCCGCACGCGGCGTGCCGGCGCTCCACCTCGGGCTCGCCGCGGAGAACACCGCGGCACGGGCGTTCTACGACCGGCTGGGGTTCCACGAGCTGCCGTCGAGCACGCCGCAGTCGCCGCGGCTCGGCATCGCGACGAGCTGACGAGCCGCTCGCGACGAGCTGAGCTCAGGCGAGCAGCGAGCGCCGCTCGAACCAGTAGAGCAGCGACGGGTCGCTCTCGCGCAGCTCGGCGAGCGTCACCGGTTCGCTGCGGGTCGTCTCGTCGACACCGAGGGTCTCGGCGACGAGGTCCATCGTCGGTGCGTCCCAGAAACGGCCCCGCATGCGGAATCGGCCGCGCCCGCCTCGGCACACCACGAAGAGCTCGTCGGTGGTGTCGAGGCTGTTCGGCCGGTACAGCTGCAGGCGGAGCACTCGGGCGACGTCGCGCGCGGCGACCGTCGTCGTCGAGCCGAAGAACCCGCGCTCGACGATGCCGTACCGGCTGACCGACACGTGCGCGCGGCGATAGGCGACCCACGCGAGTCCGAGCACGACGCCGAGCATCGCCGCGGTGGCCGCGACGATGGGCCACGCCTTCTGCGGATCGAGGATCCACAGCTCGGCTGCGAGCAGCGGCACGACGAGTGCGGTGAGGGCGAGCCCGTAGCTCCAGCCCAGTGAGCGACGCGGCCTCAGGGTGATCACCCTGAGGCCGTCGCCCCCTGCTGCCGCGGTGCCGATGAAGGAGCCCCCTGCGTCCCCGCTCCTCGTGTTCATCGGTGCCGCTGACATCTCTCACATCATGCGCTGCATCGGGAGACACCGCTATTCCGCATTAATGAGGACACGGGATGCCTCGGGGTGCGCGCAGCGCGGAAATCCGGGTGAGAGCGGGGCTTCGCGGGGCGTGGCGACGGTGCGCGGGAGCGGGGCGGCGCCGGTGTCGTGGGGTCAACGAGGCTGCCGTCGTCTTCGTCGACACCTCGGGCCCTCACGACCCGGCTCAGGACAGCCTAGGCGGTTCCGCCGACGATGCAATCCACCCGGGGGAGGAGAAGCCGTTGCGCCTTCGGGCGCACCCGTGGCGCAGGGGCCGCGCGGGCCGATAGCATCCTCCTGATCCACCGCTCGAGCCGCGCTGTTGCGGCGGGCGTCCCACGCAACTCCACCCGAATGGAGCCGCATGTCGCAGCCTCCTGCGCCCATCGCCCCGCCTGAAACCGTCGACGCACGCACGATCCGACTGCTCGATGAACTCGTCGCCCTGCTCGACGACGCCGACCGGGCCGCATGGGCACGGAACCTCCGGTTCGAGAGCGAGCGGATGCGCAACGGCGAGAGCGCTGCAGCGGCGATGGCGCTGCGCCGCCTCTTCACCGATGAGCCGCGGCTGCTGGCGGTGCAGCTCTCCGACGCCGACGCCCAGCGCCGCTTCGAGTCGATGGTGATGCAGTTGCACGCGTTGCTCGACGAACGCGACACGCAGCGCGCGTGGGCGGAGGATCCGCGGCGGGAAGTGCCGGGCAAGACGCTCGGGATCGTCGGCTTCGTGCTGGCGCTCGTCGGCGGACTGAACCTCGTCGGCCTCATTCTCAGCTGGGTGGCGCTCGCCCAGTCGAAGAAGGCAGGAGTGAAGAACCCGCTGGCGCTGGCAGGCGTCATCATCGGGGGTGCGGGCGTACTGTGCGCCGTCATCCTGCTCGCGCTCGCCGCGGGGTCGTTCGTCGACCTCTTCCAGACCTGCGGTCGGCTCGGCTCGGGCGTGCACGAGATCGGCGACGCCGTCTACACCTGCACGCCGACCTCGGCGCACGTCAGCACCCGGCCGCAGTAGCCGCGAGCGGTACGAGAAAGCCCCTCTGCACCGAACAAGAATCGGTGGGAGGGGCTCAATCGGCTTGGCGGAGGATAGGGGATTCGAACCCCTGAGGGCTTTCACCCAACACGCTTTCCAAGCGTGCGCCATAGGCCACTAGGCGAATCCTCCAGTGACCCCCCACGCACCCGCCAGAGCCCGGTTACCCTTGCTGCGTTTCCGCCCTGGGGGAGTTGGCCTGGATGGCGCCACGTGGGGAGCCGCAGGCAAGTCTACCCGAGCGGAGGGGCGTCGATGAACCACGGTCGTCCGGGCGCGCGGCGGGGTAGCTTGGGCTGATGCCAGATCCCATCGTCACGGCCGATCCCGCCGTCGTCTTCGAGCGGGTGGCGGTTGCCCGGGCGGCGGCCGGTCGGCCGATCGTGGTCGGCGTCTCTGGCTTCTGCGGTGCGGGCAAGTCGACGCTCGCGCGCCCTCGTCGAACTCGGTGCCGGTGCGGGTGCGGGTGCGGGCGCCGGCGTCGCGCGGATGCGCGGCGACGACTTCCTCGATCCGGTGCGGTCGCACCTGCGGTCGAGCGACTGGGACGGGGTCGAGCGCGGCCGCCTCGCCGATGAGGTGCTGCGTCCGTTCCGCGAGGGGCGCCGCAGCGAGTTCCGCCCGTTCGACTGGAGTGCGCGGCGCCTCGGCGAGCCGCGCCCGTTGCCGAGTGCCGAGGTGCTCGTCGTCGACCTGATCGGGCTCTTCCACCCCGAGACGGTCGATCTGCTCGACCTCCGCGTCTGGGTCGATCTCGATCTCGAGACGGCCGCGCGGCGCGGCAAGGCGCGCGACGAAGCACTGGGGCGCCGCCACGATCGGCTCTGGGACGAGGTCTGGGTGCCGAACGAACGAGACTTCGCCAGGCGGTTCGGGCCGCGCGATCAGGCGCACCTCATCGTCGACACGCGTTGAGCCGGGCCCGATGCCCCGCACATTTCAGGACGAGACGGTCGATGGGGTCGCCTCTCACCGCAGCTGACGGCTGGTCCTGAGAAGCGCGAGCGAGTGGGATGCCTCGGAGTGCACGCCGCACGAGGCATCCGGCCCCTTCGCCCTACCCGCGCGCCGACTCGAGGCGCTCGTTCGCGAGCACCGGCCGGTACCGCAGGAACCCGACCCCGTCGCGTCGCGCACGTCATCCTCCCGACGGATGGCGCGGTCATGAGGATGGACCCCGGGTGCCACCACGACGGCACCCGACGCCGACGACACCGTGCAGTCGTGTTCCTAGCGTGGAATGATGCCCCACTCGAACGTCTCCCCGCCCACCGCACGCTGGCTCGGCGGCCCGACGGCGATGGCCCTGCGTCTCGTCGGCCCCGGCCTCGTCCTGCTCGCGCTCGGCATGATGTGGGCGGCGCGCATCGTCTTCCCCGGCAACACCTACGTGAGCGGGCTCGGCGCCGCCGGCGAGATCACCGCGACCGCGTTCAACCTCTCGCTCGGGCTGGTGGCGCTCGGCGGCGCCGCCTCGGCGATCGGGCTCTGGGGCATGCGCAGCGGGCGCGGGCTGTTCGGCGCATGGGCGGTGAGCACGAGCCTCATCGGCGCCAGCGCGATGTTCGCCGTCGGCGCGGCCGTGCCGTGCACGACGGGCTGTCCGATCCCGTTCAGCTCCGCCGCCGCCCCGCAGGACGCCGTGCACACCATCGCCGCCGTCACCGGCTTCGCCCTGGCGGGCGTGGCCATCATCCAGACCCTCCGGCTCGGGCGGGCCTATGCGGCCCTCGCCGCCCCGAGCATCCTGCTGGTCATCGCGACCTCGGCGACCGGCGGCATCCTCTCGCTCGCCGGCGTCGCGACCGACCTCGGCGGTTGGCTCGAACTCGTCGCGACGACGGCGGCGCTGCTGTGGCTCGCCGCCCTGTCCTGGCTGACGCAGCACCGCATCGTGACCGGGCGGCCGACTGACCGGAGACTCTCAGAACCGACGGCGCACACGCCGAATAGGCTGGGTGCGTGGCGCACAGCATCTACATCTGCTCGGCCGAGGGCAACACCGGCAAGTCCACCGTCGCCCTCGGGACGCTCGACACCCTGACCCACCGCGCGACGCGCGTCGGCGTGTTCAGGCCGATCGCCCGGTCGACCGCCGAGCGGGACTACGTGCTCGAACTGCTCCTCGCCCACGACGGCGTGGTGCCGCTCGACTACGACGAGGCGATCGGCGTCTCCTACGAAGAGGTGCACGCCGACCCCGACGCCGCCCTCGCGACGATCGTCCGTCGGTTCAAGGCCATCGAGGGACGTTGCGACGCGGTCGTCATCATCGGTTCCGACTTCACCGACGTCGGCAGCCCCACCGAGCTCGCCTACAACGCGCGCATCGCCGCGAACCTCGGCGCCCCCGTGCTGCTCGTGCTCGGCGGCCGCGTCGGCGAAGGCCAGGGGCGCGGGCGCAGCGAGCACCTCGGCGACACCGAGGCGCGCACCGCCGACGAGCTCGCCCAGCTCACCGAACTCGCGCTGGAGGAGCTCGAGCGCGAGCACGCCTCGCTCCTCGGCATCGTCGTGAACCGCGCCGACCCCGAGCACCTCGGCGAGATCGTGGGGGCGGTGCAGACCGCCTCTGAATCGGGGCGCGCCGGGGCGCCGGCCGCGCGGCCCGTGGGCGGGGCATCCGTCGCCGTCTGGGCGATCCCCGAAGACCAGTTCCTCGTCGCGCCCTCGATGCGCTCGATCATGCACGCCGTCGACGGCGAGCTGTACGCGGGCGACCCCGACCTGCTCGACCGCGAGGCGCTCGGCGTCGTGATCGCCGCGATGTCGATGGAGAACGTGCTCGCGCGCCTCATCGAGGGCAGTGTCGTGATCGTGCCGGGCGACCGCACCGAGGTGCTGCTCGGCGTGCTCACCGCGCATACCTCGGCGACGTTCCCGTCGATCTCGGGCATCGTGCTGAACGGCGGGTTCCCGCTCTCGGGCGACATGGAGCGCCTCATCGACGGGCTGAAGGCGGGCCTGCCGATCATCCGCACCCCGCTCTCGAGCTACGAGACGGCCCTCGCGATCACCCACACCCGCGGGCGCCTCGCCGCCGAGTCGCAGCGCAAGCGCGACACCGCGCTCGCCCTCTTCGAGCAGCACGTCGACGGCCCGGCGCTGCTCGACCGCCTCGAGATCGCTCGGCCCGAGGTCGTCACGCCCCTCATGTTCGAGTACGGCCTCCTCGAGCGTGCGCGCAGCGGGCGCAAGCACATCGTGCTGCCCGAGGGCGACGACGACCGCATCCTGCGGGCCGCGGCCACGCTCCTCGCCCGCGATGTCGCCGACCTCACCATCCTCGGCGAGGAGATCGAGGTGCGGTCGCGCGCGATCGGCCTCGGCCTCGACATCTCGCGGGCGCAGGTGCTGTCGAACCACGACTTCGTCTACGTGACCCGCTTCGCCGAGGAGTACCAGAAGCGTCGCGCGCACAAGGGCGTCACCCTCGAGCAGGCGCGCGAACGCGTGCAGGACGTGTCGTACTTCGGCACGATGATGGTCGAGCTCGGCTACGCCGACGGCATGGTCTCGGGGGCGGCGCATACGACCGCGCACACGATCCGCCCCTCCTTCGAGATCATCAAGACGAAGCCGGGCGTCGAGGTCGTGTCGAGCGTGTTCCTCATGGCGCTCGCCGACCGCGTGCTCGTCTACGGCGACTGCGCGATCGTGCCCGACCCGACGGCCGAGCAGCTCGCCGACATCGCGATCTCCTCGGCGGCCACCGCGGCCCAGTTCGGCATCGAGCCGCGCATCGCGATGCTCTCGTACTCGACGGGGGAGTCGGGCGCAGGCGCCGACGTCGACAAAGTGCGGCGCGCGACCGAGCTCGTGCGCGAGCGCGCGCCCGAGCTCGCGGTCGAGGGGCCGATCCAGTACGACGCCGCCGCCGACGCCGCGGTCGCGCGCACGAAGCTCCCCGATTCGGATGTCGCGGGGCGGGCGACGGTGTTCGTCTTCCCCGATCTCAACACGGGCAACAACACGTACAAGGCGGTGCAGCGCTCGGCGGGCGCCGTCGCGATCGGGCCCGTGCTGCAGGGCATGCGCAAGCCCGTCAACGACCTCTCGAGGGGGGCGCTCGTGCAGGACATCGTGAACACCGTGGCCATCACGGCGATCCAGGCGGCGGATGCCTCGTGAGCATCGTCCTCGTCATCAACTCGGGCTCGTCGTCGCTGAAGTACCAACTGGTCGACACCGCCTCGGGCGAGGCGGTCGCGAGCGGGCTCGTCGAACGCATCGGCCTCGAGGGCGGTCGGGCCAGACACCGCCACGAGGGGCCTGAGAACGACAGTCTCGCCACGACGTGGGACGCCGCGTTCGACGTCGCCGACCACTTCGCCGCGTTCGAGGTCATGCTCGAGGGCTTCGCCGCGCACGGTCCGTCGCTCGAACGGTACGCGCCGGTCGCGGTCGGCCACCGGGTGGTGCAGGGCGGCGCCCGCTTCTTCGAGCCGACGATCGTCACGCCCCTCGTGAAGATCAACATCGACGAGCTCTCGACGCTGGCACCGCTCCACAACCCGGCGAACCTCGCGGGAATCGAGGCGGCGCAGCGGGCGTTCCCCGAGGTGCCGCACGTGGCGGTGTTCGACACGGCGTTCCACCAGACGATGCCGGCGGCGGCCTACAGCTATGCGATCGACCGCGAGGTCGCGGCGAAGCACCGCATCCGCCGGTACGGGTTCCACGGCACCTCGCACCGCTACGTGTCGCGGGCCGCGGCCGCATTCGTCGGTCGCCCGGTGCAGGAGCTCGCGCAGATCGTGCTGCACCTCGGCAACGGCGCCTCCGCGTGCGCGGTCGCCGGTGGCGAGTCGGTCGACACGAGCATGGGCATGACGCCGCTCGAGGGGCTCGTCATGGGCACCCGCTCGGGCGACCTCGACCCGGCGATCCTGCTGCACTTGCAGCGGCGAGCAGGCTTCGACGCCGATGCGCTCGACGACCTGCTCAACCGGCGCAGCGGCATCCTCGGGCTCGGCGGTCACGCCGACATGCGCGACCTCGTCGCCGCCGCGGAGTCGGGCGACGAGAAGGCGACCCTCGCGCTCGAGGTGTACGCGCACCGCCTCAAGGCGTACATCGGGGCGTATCTCGCCCAGCTCGGCGGCGTCGACGTGATCTCGTTCACCGCAGGAGTGGGTGAGAACTCGGCGCCCGTGCGGGCGGCGGCGCTCGCCGGGCTCGAGCGGCTCGGCATCGAGCTCGACCCCGAGCGCAACGCCGAACACTCGGGGGAGACCCGGGTGATCTCGAGCGACGCCTCGGCCGTGACGGTCCTCGTCGTGCCGACGAACGAGGAGCTCGAGATCGCGCGCCAGACCCTCGAGGCCGTCTCCGCCTGAGCGCCGCTCACCTGGTTTCGAGACGCGTCCGACTCCGTCGGGCGCTCCTCAACCAGCGAACCCTTCCCGGTGGTTGAGGAGCGCCGGCGCGCAGCGCGACGCGTCTCGAAACCCGGTGAGGTGGTCTCGAGACGCGTGCTCCTTCGTCGCGCGCTCCTCGACCAACGGGATGCTCCTCGACCAGCAAGGAATTACGCAAGAAGTATTGTGCAAGAAGTCTTGCAGAGTTACGATCGACCTGTGAGCGAACACGAGAACTCGATCGGCCTGCACGACGCGGGCTCCATGCGCGCACTCGCGCACCCGCTGCGCCTGCGCATCCTCGGCCTCCTCCGCATGGACGGCCCGCACTCGGTCGGCATGCTCGCCGAGGCGACGGGCGCGGCATCCGGCTCGATCAGCTACCACCTGTCGACCCTTGCGAAGCACGGCTTCATCGAGCCGGCGCCCGAGCGCGAACGCGACGGCCGCGAGCGATGGTGGCGTGCGGCGCACGAGATGACGACGCTCGACGCCGGCGACTACCTCGGCGACCCCGAGCGGCGCGAAGCGGCCGAGGCGATGCGGCGCACCGTGCTCGACTCGTACCACCGCGACCTCGTCGCCGCGCTCGACGCCGAGCTCGGCCTCGACGACGCGTGGGTCGCCGCCTCCGACTCGAGCGACGGCGGCGGGCACCTCACCCTCGACGAGTTCCGCGAGCTCACCGCCGAGCTCGCGGCCGTGCGCGAGAAATGGCAGCGATACGGCCGCGAGCCCCGCGAGGGCACCCGAGCCGTGCGCTGGATCACCCACACCTTCCCGAGGAGCGAGGCATGAGCGAGACGCAGATCGACGGGCCTCGATACCGCGCTGGCGCGCCTACTCGACCGGCTGAGAGCGCCGGCGCGCCTGCTCGACCGGCTGGGAGCGAAGCACCGCGCCGTCGCCTGCCGCTCCTCGCGAACCTCGCCGCGGCCCTCTTCTCGATCGGCGGCAACGCGATCGCGCTCGTGGCGCTGCCGATCATCGCGCTGCAGCAGACGGGTTCGCCGCTCGCGGCGGGCGTCGTCGGCGTCTTCGCCACGGTGCCGATCGTCATCGGCGGCGCGCTCGGCGGAGTGCTCGTCGATCGCTTCGGCTACCGGCCGTCGTCGATCGTCGCCGACCTCGCGAGCGCGGTCACGGTGCTCGCGATCCCGCTGCTCCATGCGACCGTCGGCCTGCCGTTCGGCGCGATGCTCGCCCTCGTCTTCCTCGGCGGGCTCCTCGACCCGCCCGGCGACACGGCGAAGACGTCGATGACGCCCGACCTCGCGAAGCTCGCGCACTGGCCGATCGAACGGGCCGCGGGAGCCCAGTCGGCCGTGCAGCGCACGGCGATGATGCTCGGCGCGGGCACGGCGGGCGCGCTCGTCGCTTTCCTCGGCCCGATGCCGGCGCTCGTCGTCGACGCCGGCGGCTTCGTCGTCTCGGCGCTGCTCGTGCTCTGCTTCGTGCCGCGCCGCCTCGACGCGGAGCGAGCGCGGCCCGAGACCGCCGAGCCGCGGGAGGGCGCCCCGCGCGGCGGGTTCCTCGAGGGGCTCCGCTTCGTGGCATCCTCGCCCCTGCTGCGCTCGATCGTGCTGCTCGTGACCCTCACGAACGCGATCGACGCGGCCGGCATGACGGTGCTGAAGCCCCTCTATGCGACCGAGGTGCTCGGCGACCCGGCCATGCTCGGTTTCATGGTCGGATGCTTCGCCGCGGGCGCGCTGACCGGCTCGCTCCTCTTCGGGGCGATCGGGCACCGGTTCTCGGGGCGGCTCATGTTCGCCCTCTGCTTCACCTTCGCCGGCACGGTGCCGTACCTCGCGATGGCGCTCGGCGCTCCCGCGCCCGTGCTGCTGCCCGTGCTCGCCCTGTCGGGACTCGCGGCGGGGGCGATCAACCCGATGATCCAGACCGCGATGTACGGGCTCGTGCCCGACGGCATGCGGGCGCGCGTGTTCGGCGTGACGACGGCCGGCGTCGCCGCGACGATGCCGCTCGGCGCCCTGCTCGGCGGTCTCGCCGCCGAGCAGGCGGGGCTCGTGCCGACGGTCACAGTGTGCGCCGTCGTGTACCTCGTGCTCGCGACGAGCCCGCTCTACCTCCGGTCGTTCGGGGCGCTGCGCTCCGAACGGGCCGCGGCCTGAGGCATCCGGCCGCCGCTCATGGCGTTCGTACCCCCTACCGCGGTAGGGGGTGCGAATGGCTCAGCCGTGTGATGCGCCGCACGGAATGAGGTTCGTACGCTCACGGAGCGATCGGAAACCCCCGCCGGTCGAAGCCCCACGACGAGATGAGCGCACGTGAGCCTGCAGGTCGACGACCGCCCCGACACGAACCTGGGCACGTTGTCGCCCGTCATCCTCACGGCGGGCCGTCGCCGCGAGGACGCGGTCGATCCCGCGCAGAGCGGCTTCGCCCGGCTCTCGCGGCAGATCAAGGCCGAAGGGCTGCTCGACCGCTTCGTCGGGTTCTACGTCCGCAAGGCCGTGTTCTGGACCCTCGTGCTCGGCGCAGCGATCACCGCCTCAGTCCTGCTCGGCGACTCGTGGTGGCAGCTCGCCGTCGCGGCCGTGCTCGGCGTCGTGTTCACCCAGTTCGCCTTCATGGCGCACGAGGCCTCGCACCGGCAGATCCTCCGTTCGGGTCCTGCGAACGACTGGGCCGGGCTCTTCCTCGCCGACCTCGTCGTCGGCATCAGCTACAGCTGGTGGATGAACAAGCACACCCGCCACCACGGCAACCCCAACGTGATCGGTCGCGACCCCGACATCGCGAAGGACACGATCTCGTTCCTCGAAGAGGACGCCGCGGCGAGCCGGGGCCTCGTCAGGCTGATCACGCGCAAGCAGGGGTACCTGTTCTTCCCGCTGCTGCTGCTCGAGGGCCTCAACCTGCACGTGCACGGCATCCGGCACCTCGTCGACCGCCGCAACACCGTGAAGCGCCGCGGGCTCGAGCTCACGCTCGTCGCCGTGCGCCTCATCGCGGTCACCGCGATCGTGTTCTGGGCGTTCCCGCCGCTCCTGGCCGTCGCCTTCCTCGCCGTGCAGCTCGGCGTCTTCGGCGTCTACATGGGCGCCTCGTTCGCGCCGAACCACAAGGGCATGCCCCTCATCCCGCGGGGCGTCCGCGTCGACTTCCTCGAGCGTCAGGTGCTCACGAGCCGCAACATCCGCGGCGGGCGCTTCATGGACTCGCTCATGGGCGGGCTCAACTACCAGATCGAGCACCACCTCTTCCCGAGCATGGCGCGTCCGGCGCTCAAGCGCACGCAGGAGATCGTGCGCGAGTACTGCCGCGAGAACGACATCCCCTACACCGAGACCGGATTGTTCGAGTCGTACGGCATCGTCATCGCCTACCTCAACCGGGTCGGGCTCGCCGCGCGCGACCCCTTCGACTGCCCGATGATCCAGTCGTACCGACGGCGCGACTGAGGGCGCGCGGGCGCGGGGCGCGCGGGCGCTTGCGCTGCGTTCGCTGCGCGCTCAGCGCTCGAGGCGGGCGCAGTCGATGCAGAGCGTCGCAGTGGGGCGCGCGTCGAGGCGGGCGACCGTGATGCGCTTGCCGCATCGGCTGCACACCCCGTAGCTGCCGTCGGCGATGCGGGCGAGCGCGAGGTCGACCTCGGTGAGCTCGTGCTGGGCGTCGGCGAGCACGGCGGTGCGCTGCGACCACTCCTGCGTCATCGTCGGGCCCTCTGGGTCGTGCTCGTCGTCGGCGCTCGCGCCCGAACGGGCGGCGCGGACCTCGCCCATCACATCGCCGAACTCGGCGGCGCGCTCGGCGGCCTCCGCGCGTTCGGCCAGCAGACGGGCCTCGAATCGTGCGAGCTGAGCCGGAGTCATCGTCGTCACCGTGATCACGCTCCTTCCGTGCGTGCATAGTACGCCCGAGGCATCCGGAAGCGGTGTCGGACGCGGCAACTACGATTGATTCGTGGTCACCGCCCTATATCGCCGCTACCGGCCAGAGACGTTCGCCGAGATGATCGGCCAGTCCCAGGTGACGGAGCCGCTGATGACGGCGCTCCGCACCGATCGGGTCAATCACGCCTACCTGTTCAGCGGCCCGCGCGGCTGCGGCAAGACGACGTCGGCGCGCATCCTCGCGCGCTGCCTGAACTGCGCAGAAGGCCCGACGGATGCCCCGTGCGGGGTGTGCCCCAGCTGTGTCGAGCTGTCCCGCGGCGGGGGCGGGTCACTCGACGTCGTCGAGATCGACGCGGCCAGCCACGGCGGCGTCGACGATGCGCGCGACCTGCGCGAGCGAGCGATCTTCGCCCCGGCGCGCGACCGCTACAAGATCTTCATCATCGACGAGGCGCACATGGTGACCTCGGGCGGGTTCAACGCGCTCCTCAAGATCGTCGAAGAGCCGCCCGAGCACATCAAGTTCATCTTCGCGACGACCGAGCCCGACAAGGTGCTCGGCACCATCCGCTCGCGAACCCACCACTACCCGTTCCGGTTGGTGCCGCCCGCGCCGATGCTCGAGTACGTGCAGCAGCTCTGCACTGAAGAGGGCATCTCGGTCGAGCCGGGCGTGCTCGCACTCGTGGTGCGCGCCGGCGGCGGCTCGCCCCGTGACACGCTGTCGCTGCTCGACCAGCTGATCGCCGGCTCCGAAGGCTCGTCGATCGACTACGAGCGGGCGGTCGCCCTGCTCGGCTACACGCACGGCGCCCTCCTCGACGAGGTCATCGACGCGATCGGGGCGCATGACGCCGCCGGGGCGTTCGCCGCCGCCGACCGTGTCGTGCAGACGGGCCAGGACCCGCGCCGATTCGTCGAAGACCTGCTCGAGCGGCTGCGCGACCTTATCGTCGTCGCCGCATCGACACCCGAGGCGGCCGCCGCCGTGCTGCGCGGCGTGCCCGAAGACGAGCTCGCCCGCATGGCCGCCCAGGCCCGGGCCTTCGGCCCCGCCGAGCTGTCGCGTGTCGCCGATCTCGTCAGCCAGACCCTCACCGAGATGACCGGTGCCACCTCGCCGCGCCTGCACCTCGAGCTCATGCTCGCGCGGGTGCTCGTGCCCGCGAGCGACGACTCCGCGCGCGGCGCGCTCGCCCGCGTCGAGCGGCTCGAGCGGGCCGTCGAAGGCGGTGTCGTGGCGGCGGCGCCCGCACCGGCGACCGCGCCTCCAGCAGCCGCTGCCCGCGCGGCCGAGCCCGCGGCAGGTGTGCCCTCGGCACCGGCACCGGCACCGGGTCCCGCTCCGGCTTCCGCACCGGCACCGAGTCCCGCTCCGGCCCCCGCTCCGGCTTCCGCACCGGCTTCCGCACCGGCTTCCGCACCCGCCGAACCGGTCGCGGCCGAGTCGGCCCCGGTCGAGCCGGCACCGCGCTCGCGCCCGACCGGCCCCGTCACGGTGCAGCAGATGCGCGATGCGTGGCCCGAGGTGCTGAGCGTCCTCCAGCGGACGAAGCGCACCGCGTGGATGGCGGCGCTCGCCGCCCAGGTGCTCGAGTACCGCACCGACGAAGCCGTGCTCGTGCTCGGCTTCGCGAGCCCCGGCGACCTCAACGGGCTGCGCTCGGGCAGCGGCGGCCAGACCGCCGCCGATCTCCTCCGCACCGCGATCGCCGAGGTGCTCGGCGTGACGGTCAAGTTCGTGCCGCGGGTCATCGGCGGCGGCGGAGGGGGCGGCCAGAATGCGCCGGCGCCGGACCGACCGCCCGGAGGCGACGGGGGAGCGGCTTCGGCCCCGAGCGCGCCCGCGCCCGATGCGGGCGGAGCGAGCGCGACGGGTTCGTCGCCGACCTCGTCGGGGTCGACGACGGCGCCCGCCGCGTCGGCACCGGGCTCGGCTCCGGCCCCGAACTCCGCCTCGGCCGAGCGGCCGAGCGGCCCGGTCGACTCATGGGCGACCGTCGCGATCCCGCGCGACCCCGAGCCCGAGGGCTCCGGCGACACGGCAGCGGCGCCCGCCTCCGCGCGTACCGCGACGGCGCTCGCCGAGCGCCCCGTCCCCGAGCCCGGGCCGTCCGCGGCGACGGCACCGGGAGCTCCGGTGACACCTGCCGCCGAGCCGGCCGGCGGCATCCCCGAGTTCGTGCCCGACGACGCAGATGCGCCACCGCTCGACGAGGAACCGCCGTTCGACCCGGGCCCCGAGCCCGAGCCGTTCGATGCGCCTCCGCCCCCGGCCGACCGCGCTCGCACGGCCCCCGCCGGGCCTCCCGCTGCCTCGCCGCGCACGCCGCCCGCCGCCCCGCGCCGCGCCCCCTCGCGTCCGGTCGCGTCGACGACCGACGGCGGAATCCAGCGCTACGGCGAGGCCGTTGTACGCGAGGTGCTCGGGGCCGCCTTCCTCGAAGAGGTCGAGGCGCCCGTCCGCGGCTTCGGGGAGCGTGGCTAGACCATGTACGAAGGCATCGTCCAAGAACTGATCGACGAGCTCGGCCGCCTGCCCGGCATCGGGCCGAAGTCGGCGCAGCGCATCGCGTTCCACATCGTGCAGACCGAGCACTTCGACGTCTCCCGGCTCGCCGAGATCCTGTCGACCGTGCGCGACAAGGTGCGGTTCTGCGAGATCTGCGGCAACGTCAGCGAGCAGGCGACCTGCTCGATCTGCCGCGACCCGCGCCGCGACCCGTCGCTCATCTGCGTCGTCGAAGAGGCGAAAGACGTCGTCGCGATCGAACGCACCCGCGAGTTCCGCGGGCTGTACCACGTGCTCGGCGGCGCGATCAGCCCGATCGACGGCATCGGTCCCGACGAGCTCCGTATTCGTCAGCTCATGCAGCGGCTCGCCGACGGCACCGTCGTCGAGGTCATCATCGCGACCGACCCCAACCTCGAGGGCGAGGCGACGGCGACCTACCTCAGCCGGCTGCTCACCACCCTCGAGATCAAGGTCACGCGTCTCGCCTCGGGCCTGCCGGTCGGCGGCGACCTCGAGTACGCCGACGAGGTCACCCTCGGCCGCGCCTTCGAGGGGCGGCGCACGGTCGGCTGAGCGACGGCACCCCGTTGACGCGGCCGGCCGCGAGGCGTAGACCGGGGCGATGAGCGAAACCGCCGACGGCACCGCGAACCGCACCCCGAGCGACCGCACGACCGCGTGGGTCGACGGCTACCTCCGCGCGTGGCGAAGCAACGACCCCGCCGAGATCGGCGCCCTCTTCACCGACGACGCCGTCTACCTCACCGCGCCCGACGCCGCGCCGCGGCGCGGCCGGGCGGCGATCGTCGCGGGCTGGGTTGACGACGCCGACGCCCCGGGCGAGTGGAGCTTCGAGTGGCACCTCGTGCACGAGACATCCGCTCTCGCGATCGTGCAGGGCCGCACCGCCTACCCGGCCGAACGCGACTACCTCAACCTGTGGGTGATCCGCTTCGCGCCCGACGGGCGAGCGAGCGAGTTCACCGAGTGGTACATGCCGCGAGCGCACGAGGAGTGACGACCTCGACCCTCTCGGACGACGCGGAGTCCGCCTCCTTCACTCGTCGGGCCGGGTGTGGTTCGATGAAGACCATGGCCGCTCAGACGCCGAGGGGGAGCATGGACGGGCGCACACCGAATCGACGTCTCACTCGCAGTATCGCCGCGTTCGCGGCGGTTCTGCTCGCGAGCGGTGCCGCCCTGACGGTGGCCGCGTCGGCGGCGGCCGACGTCATCCGGGCGGACGCCCCCCTCCCGTTGTCGGTCACCTATGTCGCGAGGGTGTGCGACGAGTACACCGACGTGATGGCGAACAAGGCCCGCAACAACATCATGGAGTCGCTTCGCGACCTCGGCCCCGATTCGAACTACGACGTGGCCGACAGCGTCGACCCCGACTCCGAGGCCGCGGGCTCGCCGAACTGCCGTCCGCTGCAGGGCTGGACGTTCTCGCTCGGCCGTGGACTCACCGGAAAGACCGAGGCGGCGCACTACCTCAGCAAGGTCACCGGCCCCTTCATCGGCGGACCGCCGATCACGACCACGGCCTCCGTCCCGCGCCTCGATGAAGACGGGCAGCCCACCGGCGGCGAGATCGAGGGCGCCGTCACCGTCGGGCTCACTCCGGCCGAGGCCGAGTTCGTGCAGTCGGGCCGTCGGATCGTGGCGCAGGGCGGCGTGGGCGACGACACCCTCAACGGGCTGCAGACGAGCTTGGGGTTCGCCGCACTGCGCTGCTCGAACGATGCGCTCAACGGCGACAACGTCGACTACATCAGCTTCCCCTCCGGAGCGCGACACGTCTTCTGCTACTACTACGCGGTGGCGCCCCCGCCCGATGCCGGCACGATCACGATCAGGAAGCAGCTCGCCGACGGGACCGCCGCGGGACCGACGACGTTCTCGTTCGAAGGGTCGCTCTCGTACGACCACGTCGAGGGCGAACCGGGCCAGCTTCAGCTCACCGCCTCACCGGCGGCGGCCGGATCGGTCACCCTGGTGCGCGGGGCTGTCGGGCCCGGTGATGAACCGTGGACGCTCGAGGAACTGCCGCTCGCGGGGTGGTTGCTCGACGATCTCCAATGCACCGGCGGGGCGAGCACCTTCGACATCTCCGGCCCGAGGGTCGAGATCACCCTCGCGCCCGACGACGACGTCGTCTGCACGTACACGAACAGCCGAGTGCCGACCGGACCGGCCGCGCTCTACAAGGAGACCCTCGACGGCGTCGGCTCCTTCCCCTTCACCGTGTCCGGCCCGAGCAGCGTCACCGAGGCGACCGCGGTCACGACCGTGCCCGGTGCGCCCGTCGAGGTCGTCTCGACCGCCGGCGCCGCACCCGGCGTCTACACGGCGCAGGAGACCCTGCCGCCGCCGAACGGCGCCGGCAGGTGGACGCTCGAGGCCGTGAACTGCGACGACGGCGAGCTTGTACCGGTCGAGGGGCCCGGCGGCACCTGGTCGGCGTCCTACGAGATCGTCTCGGGGCAGTCGACGACCTGCCTGTTCACGAACCGGTTCATCCCGACGGCGTCGCTCTCGATCGAGAAGATCACCAACGGTGGAACCGGCCTGTTCGAGTACGACGTGGTCCCGGTCAACGCCGAGGGCGCGGCGATCCCGCGCGGCGCGGTGTTCACGACCTCGGCGACGACGACCGAAGAGGGCGTCGCGACCCCGGCCGAGGCGTCGCTCGTCGGGATCAACGTCTTCGAGCACCAGATGTACACGATCCTGGAGTCGCTGCCGGCACCGTCCTCCGAGGGGTTCTGGCGCATGACCGGTGCCGACTGCGGGGGCGCCGAGCTCGGCGTCGACGTGGCCCTCGCCTCCGCGACGGTCGCGGTGAACACCGAGACCCCGAACCCGGTCTGCACGTTCACCAACGAGTTCGTGCCGGCGGGCACGCTCACGATCACGAAGAACACGAGCGATGACGAGGCCCAGCGGCCCGACCCCGTCGTGCTGCGGCTCGACTGCGGCGTGGGCATCATCGACATCTCGATCGGTCCGGGAACGAGCACGGCGACGAGCTCGCCGTACCGCGTGCTGGACGATGACGAATGCACGCTCACCGAGATCGCCACGGGCGCCGCGGACGGCTGGTCCGTCGTGACCACGGCGACGATCAGCGTCAACGGCGGCCCGCCCGAGCCGTTCGACGAGCTCGGCACCTTCGCGGTCGGGCCGGCGCTGGACGTCGTGGTGATCGTCGACAACACCTTCAGTGCCGTACCCCCGCCGACGCCGACACCGACGCCGGGAGGCGACCCGTCACCCCCGTCGAGCAGTCTCGCGGAGAGCGGCGTCGAGGAGCCGACCGCGGCGCTCGCCGTCGGCCTCGCGATGCTGGTGCTGGGCGCCGCCCTGCTGGGGGCGGTGCGGCGTCGCCGCGCGGGCTGATCGGAGCGGGTCGGAGCACCCTCAGCGCAGCACCTCGATGAGCACGACCCACGAATAGAGGAGCGCCGAGGCGATCGCGAGGATCGTCGCGACGCCCACGAGCCACAGACCCGCGGCGGGCGCGCCGGCGATGAGCGCGACGCCGCCGGCGAGGTACGCGAGGATCGGGAGCCCGCCCGCGGCCGACTTCAGGAAGCGGTCCAGCGCGGTTCCGGCGTGCGCGGTCCTGTCGCGGCGGATGATCCGGATCGCGTGCGACTCGAACACCGCCGCGACCGCGGCCGCCACGAGCACTTCGAGACCGTACGCCCACAGCGGCTGGCCGGGGGCGAGGGCGAGCGCGGTCACCGCGATCGCGGCGACGAGGGTCGCGATCGACGCGGCCGCCCGGGCGGGCAGCGTCGCCGAATCGAGGATCGAGCGGATGTTCACCGACATCGCCACGATGAGGAGACCCGCGAGGGCCGCCGTGGCGCCGACCATCGCGACGTTGAACTCCGACCAGCTCTCGAGCAGCTCCGGCATGGCCGCATGCTACTCCCGAAGCGCCGACGGCCGCACCGGACGGCAACGGGGCCGCGGCAGTCGCCACGTGGCATCCGTGCACCCGTTCGTCACATGGCGGGGGCCGTATGCGGGCCGCCGTATGATGAAGACTCCGACGACGGGCCCGTCGGCCCGCGCGCGCCCAGAATCCCCGGGAGGCCACGTGAGCTTGATCGTGCAGAAGTTCGGCGGCTCGTCCGTCGCCGATGCCGAGAGCATCAAACGCGTCGCGAAGCGCATCGTCGAGACCCGCAAGGCGGGCAACGACGTCGTCGTGGCGGTCTCGGCGATGGGCGACACGACCGACGAGCTGCTCGACCTCGCGAACGAGGTGTCGCCGCTGCCGGCCCCCCGCGAGCTCGACATGCTGCTGTCGGCGGGCGAGCGCATCTCGATGGCGCTGCTCGCGATGGCGATCAAGAGCATGGGGCACGAGGCGCGCAGCTTCACGGGCAGCCAGGCCGGCATGATCACCGACGCGCAGCACGGTGCGGCCCGCATCGTCGACGTCACGCCGGTGCGTCTGCGCGAGGCGCTCGACGACGGCGCGATCGTCATCGTCGCCGGCTTCCAGGGCTTCAACCGCGACACCCGCGACATCACCACCCTCGGCCGCGGCGGCAGCGACACGACCGCCGTCGCCCTCGCAGCGGCCCTCGAGGCCGACGTGTGCGAGATCTACACCGACGTCGACGGCGTCTTCACCTCCGACCCGCGCGTCGTGAAGAAGGCCCGCAAGCTCGACCGGGTCACGAGCGAAGAGATGCTCGAGCTCGCCGCTTCGGGCGCGAAGGTCCTGCACATCCGTGCGGTCGAGTACGCGCGCCGTCACGGCGTCACCCTGCACGTCCGTTCGTCGTTCAACAACAGCGAGGGGACGATCGTCTACGACCCCTCGCGTCTTCCCGAAGGAGCAGCTGTGGAAGAGTCCGTCATCGCCGGAGTCGCGATCGACCTGTCCGAGGCGAAGATCACGGTCGTCGGCGTGCCCGACAAGCCGGGCGTCGCCGCGAAGATCTTCAAGATCGTCGCCGGCACGAACGCGAACGTCGACGTCATCGTGCAGAACGTCTCGGCCGCGGCCACCGGTCGCACCGACATCTCGTTCACCCTGCCCAAGGCCGACGGCGAGAAGGCGCTCACCGCCCTCGCCGGTTCACAGGACGCGATCGGCTTCGAGTCGCTCCAGTACGACGACCAGATCGGCAAGCTCTCCCTCGTCGGCAACGCGATGCGTTCGGCGACGGGCGTCTCCGCGCGGCTCTTCGAGGCGCTCTACGAGGCGGGCATCAACATCGAGATGATCTCGACGAGCGAGATCCGCATCTCGGTGGTCACGCGCGCCGACAGCGTGCAGGCCGCGGCGCAGGCCGTGCACACGGCGTTCGAGCTCGACGGCGACCAGGACGCCGTCGTGCACGCGGGCACCGGCCGCTAGGCGCAGCCGCCGCGGCGCGCGCCGCGAGGCATCCCGGCCTGAATTCAGGAGAAAGCTGCCAATTCAGGACGGATTCACCGACTACGCCCTGAGCGGCGTGCGAAGTCCTGCAGACTGAAATGAACTCGAAGATCAAGAGGGTGAAATGAGCAACGGTGTGAACATCGGCGTCGTCGGCGCCACCGGTCAGGTCGGCGCGGTCGTGCGCCGCCTCCTCGAGGAGCGAGACTTCCCGGTCGCGCAGATCCGCTTCTTCGCGTCCGCGCGTTCGGCGGGCACGACGCTGCCGTTCAAGGGCGAAGAGATCGTCGTCGAGGATGCCTCGACCGCCGACCCCTCGGGCCTCGACCTCGCGATCTTCTCGGCGGGTGCGACGCTCTCGAAGGCGCAGGCCCCGCGCTTCGCCGCCGCCGGCGTGACCGTCATTGACAACTCGAGCGGCTGGCGCATGGACCCCGAGGTCCCGCTCGTCGTGAGCGAGGTCAACCCGCATGCGATCGACGAGGCCGTGAAGGGCATCATCGCGAACCCGAACTGCACGACGATGGCCGCGATGCCCGTGCTGAAGGTGCTGCACGACGAGGCCGGTCTCGAGCGGCTCATCGTTTCGACCTACCAGGCCGTGTCGGGTGCGGGTCTCGCGGGCGGCGAAGAGCTCCTCGAGCAGGCGAAGGCCGCCGTCGCACAGGACACGATCGACCTCGTGCACGACGGCGCAGCGGTCGAGTTCCCCGAGCCGGTCAAGTTCCCGCGCCCGATCGCGTTCGACGTGATCCCGCTCGCGGGTTCGATCGTCGACGACGGCGACAACGAGACCGATGAAGAGAAGAAGCTCCGCAACGAGAGCCGCAAGATCCTCGAGCTGCCGGGCCTGCTCGTCGCGGGCACCTGCGTGCGCGTGCCGGTGTTCACCGGCCACTCCCTGTCGATCCACGCCGAGTTCGCGAACCCGATCACGCCCGAGCGCGCCACCGAGCTGCTCGCCGCAGCTCCCGGCGTCGAACTCAGCGACGTGCCCACCCCGCTGCAGGCGGCGGGCAACGACCCGAGCTACGTGGGCCGCATCCGCCAGGACCAGTCGGCCCCCGAGGGCAAGGGTCTCGTGCTCTTCGTCTCGAACGACAACCTCCGCAAGGGCGCAGCACTGAACGCGGTGCAGATCGCCGAGCTCGTCGCGGCGAAGGTGCCCGCGCGCGCGTAGCGCGCAGCTCTGCACGCACAACTGGATGCCCCGTGGCCGGTCGGTCACGGGGCATCCGTCGTTCTCGGGGCCGGAGTCGGTCGATTGGCGTGGTTTCGAGACGCGTCCGACTCCGTCGGGCGCTCCTCAACCAGCGAACCCTTCCCGGTGGTTGAGGAGCGCCGACGCGCAGCGTCGACGCGTCTCGAAACCACGCCGACTCGTCCGGCTGGAGGTGTGCCGTTGCGGGTTCGTGACACTTCAGACCTTGACGTGATTGAGTTTTGTATACAGAATAATGACGAGCATCCCCTCAACGCCGACCTCCCCAGTCGGCACCTCCTGCAATGACGAAAGAGGTAGCGGAATGGCCCGCGCGAACTCGAAGATGAGGCGTCTCCTGGCGATCGGCGCGGCAAGCGCCCTCGCCGTCGGACTGGCAGCGTGCAGCGGCGGGGGAGGTGCGAAGGACGAGAACACCGTCGTGTGGTCGACCTGGGGCACCGCCGACGAGCTGACCCGCTACAAGGAGTTCAACGAGGCGTTCATGGAGCGCCACCCCGACATCACCGTGAAGCTCCAGCCGGTCGCGAGCTACGAGGAGTACCACTCGAAGCTCCTCGCCCAGCTCGCGAGCAACACCGCACCCGATGTGTTCTACGTCGGCGACGACAAGATGGGCCAGTTCGTGGACTCCGGCCGGCTCATGGCGCTGAAGGACCTCATGGAGTCGAAGGACAGCGAGACGAAGCCCGACGACTTCTTCCCGGGCCTCTTCGGCGCAGCCGAGAAGGACGGCGAGTACTACGGCGCCCCCAACGACTCCAACCCCGACGTGCTCTGGTACGACAAGCAGGCGCTCGAGGCCGCGGGCATCACCGAGGACCCGGCCGCACTCGCCGAGAACGGCGAGTGGACGACCGCGAAGTACCTCGAGATGAACGACAAGCTGAAGGACGCCGGCCTCACCGGCTCGATGTTCTGGAACTACTGGGCGACCCACTGGAGCTGGCTGTCGTCGCAGGGCCTGCCCGCTCCGTACGACGAGTCGGGCGCCTTCGTCGCGAACACCGACCCCGCGAGCGTCGCGGCGATCGACGAGCTCGGCGAGAACTTCCAGGACGGCACCTTCGTGGTGGCCGACACCCTGCCCGACGGCGCCGGCGCCGACAGCGTGTTCGTGACGCACAAGGCCGGGTTCTTCGTCCAGGGTCGCTACACGATCGGCACGGTCGAGGCGACGGGCGAGCAGGACAGCTACGACATCGTGCGCTGGCCGACCCCCGACGGGCAGGCCGCCCCGACCGGCGTCGCGGTCTCGTTCCTCGCGATCAACGGCAAGACGCAGGCGGAGGACGCCGCGTTCACCTTCTGGACCGAGTTCCTCTCGGCCGAGGGCCAGACGTTCCGACTCGCGGGCGGCGGCAACGCGGTGCCCTCCATCAAGGGCGCCGACGAGGTCGTGCTCGACGGCGACTACCCGGCGCACGCCCAGACGTTCCTCGACATGCGCGACGTCGGCTTCACCAACTACGCCGCCGAGGCCCGCGTGCCGGGTCTGTCGATCGACATCAGCGACCAGTTCCTGAAGCTCTACGAGGGCAAGGCCGACGCTCAGCAGACCCTCGACGCGGCCGCCGATCTCGTCGCGGAGAAGTCGGGGAAGTAGCGTGACCGACCTCGCCACTGGCGAGCGGATGCCGCAGGCGCTGCCTGCGGCATCCGCCCCGCCCCCCGGACCCCGCAGGGAGTCGGCCTGGCGGCGGCGCGACCGCCGCTGGGGCTACGTGTTCGTCGCCCCGCAGCTCATCGGCATGGCGGTCTTCGTCATGCTGCCGTTCGCCGCGAGCCTCGTGCTGGCCTTCGCGAGCTGGGACGGCCTCGGCGAGCTCAGCTGGGTCGGCTTCGAGAACTTCACGGCGCAGTTCCAGGACGAGCTGCTCTGGCGTTCCATCGTCAACACGCTCATCATCGCGCTCATCACCGTGCCCATCGGGCTCGGGCTCGCGGTGGTCATCGCGGTGGCGCTCGAGAAGCTGAAGACCCGCACGCTGTACCTGATCCTGTTCTTCGCACCGGTGGTCACCTCGACCGTCGCGGTCGCGATGATCTGGCAGCAGATGTTCCGCGTCGACGGGGTGCTCTCGACGACCATCGCGACGGTGTTCGGCGTCGCCCCGCCCGACTGGCTCGGCGACCCGAGGCTCGCCCTCCTCGCGGTCTGCATCGTCACGATCTGGTCGTCGGTCGGCCTCAACGTCGTGATCTTCCTCGCGGGCCTGCAGAACATCTCGCCCTCGGTCATCGAGGCGGCCCGCATCGACGGCGCGGGCGCATGGCGGCTGTTCACGAGCATTCGACTGCCGCTGCTCTCGCCGATCGTGTTCTTCTCCTCGGTCGTCGCGTTCATCTCGTCGCTGCAGACCTTCGACACGGTCTACGTGCTCGTCTCGAACGCCGGCCCCGACAACGCGACGCGCACGATCGTCTACCACATCTACGATCTCGGCTTCGGGAAGTTCGAGATCGGTCCGTCGAGCGCGGCGAGCATGATCCTGCTCCTCCTGACGCTCGTGATCACGGCGATCCAGTTCGGCGCCCAGAAGAAGTTCGTGCACTACGAGGACGACGCCGCATGAGTCTCACGAATCCGCGCCTGGACGACGGCACCCAGACGCCGCCCACCGATTCGACGATCGCGCTCAGCGCACCCGGCTACCGGCCGCCGGCGCCGCGAACCGGCCGCGGTCGGCGCCGGCTGAGCGGGGCCGCCCTGCACGTCGCGCTCGTCGTCGCCGGCATCGCGATGGTGTTCCCGTTCGTCTGGATGCTGCTCACTTCGTTCAAGACGCTGCCGCAGCTGCTGCAGGACCCCCTGGCGTTCCTCCCGCAGCCGTGGACCCTCGACAACTACGCCGAGGCGTGGAACGCGGTGCCGTTCGGGCAGGCGTACCTGAACAGCATCTACATCGCGGTGCTCGTCGTGGCCGGCACGCTGCTCACCGCGTCGATGGCGGGCTACGCCTTCGCGCGCATCCGGTTCCGCGGGGCGAAGACGATCTTCATCGTGTTCCTCGCGACCCAGATGATCCCGAAGCAGGTCACGCTGATCCCGTTCTACCTGCTGATGACGCAGCTCGGCTGGGTCGACTCGCACCTCGCGCTCATCGTGCCGGGGCTCCTCGCGAACCCCTTCGCCGTGTTCCTCATGCGCCAGTTCGTGCTGTCGCTGCCGAAGGAGCTCGAGGAGGCCGCGCTCGTCGACGGCGCCGGCCGCTGGCGCATCTTCTGGAGCATCATCCTGCCGAACCTGAAGCCGGGTCTGGCCGCCCTCAGCATCATCGTCGCCCTCGACGTGTGGAACGCGTTCCTGTTCCCGCTCGTTCTGCTGAACACGCCCGACCTGTTCACGGTGCCGCTGCTGCTCTCGAGCTTCCAGGGCCAGTTCGGCTCGATCAACTACGGCCTCGTGATGGCGGCCAGCGCCATCTCGACGATCCCGATGCTCATCGTGTTCATCATCGGGCAGCGCCGGATCCTCAACAGCATGGCCGCCTCGGGATTGGGAGGACGATGATGTCGGCCGGTCGAGTAGGCGCGCAGCGCCGTATCGAGACCCCGGATGCCACCGGACTGGCGGCCCTCGCCGGCCGCCACCTCGACCTCGTGCAGGCTCCGTTCACCCTGCCGCGCTCGCGGGTGCTCGTCTTCCGGGAGGATCGCGCCGAGTGGGCCGAGCAGGACGGCACCGCGGGAGCGCCCCCGGCCACCGCGCTGCGGGTGCACACCTCCGAGTACGAGCGGTGGCTCGACGAGTGCCGGGTGATCGACGAGCTCAGGGTCGTGGATGCCTCGGGGCGGGCGCTGCCCGTCACCTCGGTGCTGCCGCACGCGATCGAGTTCGGTGGGGGAGCGGCGACGCTCACGTTCGCCGGGGCGGGCGCGCTGTCGATCGGCCTCGGTCGGTCGAGTAGCGAAGCGCATCGAGGCCACCACGCCGATGGTCTCGATACGGCGCTGCGCGCCTACTCGACCGACGGGATCGCGGTCGAGTGGACGACAGCCGACGGCGCGACCACGAGGGTCGGGCTCACGGCCGAGGCTCCCGCGGTGCGCCTCGAGGTCGACGCCGACCGCGGCGTCGCGCACGAGGCATCCGACTCGCACGACGACGACCTCGCCGCGACCGAGCGCCTCTGGCTCGACTGGTTCGCGAAGTGCCCGATCGTGCGCGGCGATCTGCAGCAGATGGCCGCGTTCTGCTGGTGGGTGCTCGGCGCGAACATCGTGGAGCTGCCCGCGCTCGGCGACGCCCGCGGCGTCGTGCCGTCGAAGATCGGCTACGTCGGCGTGTGGCAGTGGGACGCCTACTTCATCGCCGTCGGCCTCCGACACGGCGACCCGGCGCTCGCACGCGAGCAGCTCGGGATCGCGTTCCGCTTCGCGAGCGCCGACGGGCAGCTGCCCGACGTCGTGCACGAGGAGGGCGTGCTCGCCACGAGCGACGACCTGCCGCAGGCCGACCGCGACCGCTTGCGCCGCGCGGGCTCGCAGATCGCCGACCCCGGCGCGCCGGTGCCGCTCACGAAACCGCCGCTCGCGGCGTGGGCGCTGCGCAAGGTGCTCGAGGTCGAGGACGCCCCCGAGTGGGCGCGCGAGCAGCTCGCGATCGTGCGCCGCTCGCAGGACTGGTGGTTCGCGGGCAGCGACCTCGACGGCGACGGGATGCCCGAGTACGGGCACCCCTACTCATCGGGCCTCGACGACAGCCCCATCTTCGACGGCCCCCTGCCGACGACCGCGCCCGACCTCGGCGCCTACCTCGTGCTGCAGGACCTCGAGCTCGCCGCGCTCGCCGAACGATACGGGGCGGATGCCGCGGGCGACCCCCGCGGGCACCGCGAGCGCGCGGCGCGCACGCTCGACCTGCTGCTCGGGATGTGGGACGAGCCGAGCGGCCGGTTCCGCGCTCGCGCGGCGGGCGAGGAGGTTGCGAGCGACGCGATCGTCGGATTCATGCCGCTGCTCACCGGGCGTCTGCCGCGGAGCGTGGCCGACGCACTCTTCGCCGCGCTCGGCGACCCCGCGCGCTACGCCCTGCCGTGGTCGGTGCCCACGGTCTCGGCCGCCGATCCCGACTTCTCCGCCGAGCGGATGTGGCGCGGCCCCGTGTGGGTGAACACCAACGCGCTCATCGTCGAGGGGCTGAACGCCTCGGGGCATCCCGAGCTCGCGCGCGAACTCGCCGAACGCACCGTCGCGCTCGTCGTCCACGGCGGCGGGCCGCACGAGTACTTCAACCCGCTCACGGGGAGGAAGGCGCGCACGGCGACGACCGCGTTCGGATGGTCGGCGGCGCTCTTCATCGACCTCGCCGTCAGGCTCTCCACCTCGCCGGTCGAACGCTCGACTTCGCCGGTCGAGTAGCGCGCAGCGCGTATCGAGACCACCTTTCCGTGGTCTCGATATGGCGCTGCGCGCCTCCTCGACCGACCTCACCCAATGCAATTCCGACCAGACAAGGAAGTCCAGATGAGATCACGCACCCTGCTCGCCCCCATCGTCGCCCTCGGCGCGGCCGCGCTCCTCGCCGGTTGCGCCATGGGCGGCGGCCAGCCGACCGGCCAGGTCGTCCTCGACCCCGAGGCGAAGCTCGACGGCGAGATCACCGTGTGGTCGTGGGACGTCGCCGCGACCGCGCTGGACCGGCTCGGCGACGAGTTCGAGGCGGCGCACCCCGGCACGACCGTGAACGTCGTCGACGTCGGCTACGACAACGCCTACGACAAGCTCTCGGTGGGCCTCCAGGCCGGCAGCGGACTGCCCGACGTCGTCACGATCGAGACCGACCGGGCGCCCGGCTACATCAACGAGTTCCCCACCGGGCTCGTCGACCTCGACCCCGTGCTCGGCGACGACGAAGCCGACTTCGACCCGTTCAAGTGGCAGGCCCAGTCCGACGCCGACGGCGCGCTCAAGGTCGCGCCGTGGGACTCGGGCACGGTCGGGCTCTTCTACCGCACCGACTACTTCGCCGACGCCGGCGTCGACCCCGCCTCGATCGCCACGTGGGACGACCTCGTCGCCGCAGGCGAGGTCATCAAGGCGAAGACCGGCCACACCCTGCTCTCGCTCGACGTCGCCACGGGCGGCGGATTCCAGATGCTGCTGCAGCAGCAGGGGCAGGGCCTCTTCGACGAGAACGGCGACATCACCGTCAACTCGCCCGAGGCCGTCGAGGCGCTCACCCTGCTGCAGACCCTCAACCAGAAGGGCCTGCTGAAGAACGTCAAGGGCTGGGACGGCCGGGTCACGAGCGCGAAGGACGGCGACTCGGCCGTCACCCCCGAGGCGGTCTGGTGGATCGGCACCCTCCTCGGCGACGCTCCCGAGCTCTCGGGCACGTACGGCGTCACCGAACTGCCCGCATTCGAGGAGGGTGGCGTGCGCACCTCGAACAGCGGCGGCTCGGGCCTCGCGGTGCCGACGCAGGCGAAGAACCCGCAGCTCGCGGCCGCGTTCGTGGCGTTCGCGCTCGCCGATGCCGACAACCAGGTGTCGATGATGCAGAACGAGGGCCTGTTCCCCTCCTACCTGCCCGCGCTGCAGGCCGACTACTTCGCCGAGCCGCAGGAGTACTTCGGCGGCCAGCCGGTGTACGAGCTCTTCGCCGAGCAGACCGCGAACATCCCCGCGATCACCTTCACGACCGACAACGCCGAGGCGAGCGACATCGTGGCGAACGCCGTCGTCGCCGCCGTGCTGAACGGCGCCGACCCGCAGCAGGTGCTCGACGACGCGGCGCAGCAGATCGCGACCGCCACCGACCGCGAGATCGCCGAGTAGGCGGAGCCGACATGACCGCACCGACGCTCGCCGCAGGCGAGCGCGACGGTCGGGGCGCGAACCCGGGGCGCGGCATCCGTCGAAACGAGACGGATGCCGCCCCTCGCCGCTCCCGGACGCTGGGGCGCAGGCTCCAGCGTCCGGGAGCGTGGTTCGCGCTGCCCGCCGCAGCGCTCCTCGCGATCTTCTTCGCCTACCCGCTCGTCACCTCGCTCTGGCAGAGCTTCTTCGCCACCTCGGGCGGTGTCTCGACCTGGGTCGGGCTCGAACAGTACGCCCGCCTCTTCGAGGACCCGCTGATCGGCAAGAGCCTCGTCAACGCCGGGATCATCCTCGTCGTGCAGGTGCCGCTCATGATCGCGCTCGCGGTCGGACTCGCGTACCTGCTCAACCAGTCGTGGCTGCGCTTCCGCTCGGGGTTCCGGCTCCTCACGTTCCTGCCCGCCGTGACGACGCTCGTGGCCTACGCCGTGGTGTTCCGGGTGATGCTCGCGACCGACGGCGGCGCGGTGAACCAGATGCTCGCGCTCGTCGGCATCGCGCCCGTCGACTGGCTCAACAACGAGTGGTGGGCGCGCGTCGCCCTGATCGCGGCGATCACCTGGCGGTGGACCGGCTATAACATGGTCATCATCCTCGCCGGGCTGCAGGCGATCCCGGGGGAGCTCTACGAGGCGGCGCGCATCGACGGCGCCGGGCGCTGGCAGATCTTCACGAAGATCGTGATCCCGCAGCTGCGGCCCGTGCTCATCTTCACGACCGTCACCTCGACGATCGGCGCGCTGCAGCTCTTCGACGAGAACTGGATCCTCACCGAGGGCGGGCCGAACGACGCCACCCTCACCCCGGTGCTCCACCTGTACAAGGTCGGGTTCCGGCAGTTCGACTTCGGCTACGCCTCGGCCATCGCCTGGATGCTCGTGGCCATCACCGCCGTCATCGCCATCGTGCAGTTCCGCATCATGAGGGAGAAGCCATGACCGCGACGAGCGCCCTGACCGCCGTCAACCCCGTCGTCGGCGGCCCTCGCGAGCCGCGGCAGCGGGGCGCCCGTGCGGCGGCGCGACGAGGCATCCTGCACCTGCCCGTCTACCTGCTGCTCGCCGTCGCGAGCATCTTCTCGGTGCTGCCGTTCCTCTGGATGGTGATCGCCTCGACGCACACGACCGCCGACCTGTTCGGCACGCCGCTGCCGGTGCTGCCCGGCGGCGAGCTGTGGGAGAACCTCGCGCGACTGCAGGAGTCGGTGAACTTCAGCCGGGTCATGCTGAACAGCCTCGGCATCGCCGTGGTCTACACGGTGTTCTCGTCGATCGTGAGCGTCATGGCCGGGTATGGGCTCGCGACGTACCGTTTCCGTGGTCGCGGGGTCCTCCTCGGCGTCGTGCTCGTGACGATGATGATCCCGATGCAGGTGCTGCTCGTGCCGCTGTTCCAGATGATGGCGAGTGCGGGATGGATCGACAGCTACCAGGCCGTGATCCTGCCGTTCCTCGCGAACGCGTTCGGCATCTTCCTGATGCGGCAGGCGTTCCTCGACTTCCCGGTCACGCTGATCGAGGCGGCGCGCATCGACGGTGCGAGCGAACTGCGCACGTTCTACCGCATCGTGCTGCCGGTGGCCCGGCCGCAGATCGCCGCACTCGTCATCTACACCTTCATCAGCCAGTGGAACGCGTTCATCTGGCCGCTGCTCATGCTCAACACCGAGGACAACTACACGGTGCCGGTCGCGCTCAACACGATGATCGGCATGTCGCGCGTCGACTACTCGGGGCTCATGCTCGGATCGCTCCTCGCGACGCTGCCGCTCCTGCTGCTGTTCCTGGTCTTCCAGAAGCAGTTCGTGTCGGGGCTGCTCGGCGGCGCGGTCAAGGGCTAGGTCTCGGTCGGTCGGGCGCGCTCCGCGCCCGCTCGACCGGGCCCTACGCGGTGAAGTAGGGGCTCGAGGCGTTGTCGAGGATGCGCTGCATGCCGTGCATCCAGTTGACCTTGAGGGCGGCGATCGCGCCCGGCACGTCGCCGTCGGCGAGGCACGCGGCGATCGCGGCGTGCTCGGCGGCCACGCGTTCGACCATGACGTCGTTCGGCACGAGCAGCGACTCGTAGCGGTGGAACGAGCCGCGCACGCTCTCGATGACCTCGAGCAGGCGCCGGTTCGGGCAGGCCGAGAGCATGATGCCGTGCCACTCGTCGTCCTTGGTGACGACGAGGGAGTGCTCGACGACCTCCTGGTGGAATTCGGCGGCGAACGCCGAGAGCCGCTCGCCGATGGCGCGGAGCTCGTCGACCGGGCTGAGCTCGAGGGCGAGGCTCTCGAGCGCGGCCATCACGGGCGCGAGCTCCTGGAACTCGCTTGCGCTGAGCGGGACGAAGCGGAATCCCTTGCCGTTCTCGCTCTCGATCTGGCCTTCGCTCTCGAGGGCGATGAGCGCCTCGCGAAGCGGGGTGCGGCTGACGCCGAGCTCGCCGGCGAGCTGCACCTCGTTGATGCCCTCGCCGGGCTGCACCGCGCCGGCGCGCATGCGCGCGAGCAGTTCTTCGCGGACCTGCGAGCGCAGGTTCTTGCGTTCGATCGCCATGTTCTCGCCCTTCGGGCCGTTCGGCCGTCGCGGCAAGCCTAGGGCTCCGCCCGGGCTTGACCGCTTCCGGCATCCGGTTTACGGTGTCTGTATACAGAATACATTCTGCATCGCAGACATGTAATCCCCGCGCACACTCAGAGAGGAGCAGGTGTGACCGACGAGTCCCCACGCGCGATCCGCCTCGAGGCGCTCGCCTACGGCGGCGACTACAACCCCGACCAGTGGTCGGAGGAGGTCTGGCACGAGGACATCCGCCTCATGCAGGAGGCCGGCGTCAACATCGTGAGCCTTCCGGTGTTCTCGTGGCCGCAGCTCGAGACCGCGCCGGGCGTCTACGAATGGGGCTGGCTCGACCGCATCATCGACCTCCTGTGGGCGGCCGGCATCAAGGTCGACCTCGCGACCGCGACCGCGACCCCGCCTGCGTGGCTCATCCGCAGCCACCCCGAGATGCTGCCGTGGAACGAGGACGGCCAGCGCCTCGAGTTCGGCTCGCGCCAGGCGTACTGCCCGAGCTCCCCGGTGTGGCGCGACCACGTCGCGAGGATGACCCGCGCCATGGCCGACCGCTACGGCGACCACCCCGCGCTCGCCCTCTGGCACGTCTCGAACGAGTACGGCGACCACGTCTCGCGCTGCTGGTGCCCCGAGTCGTCGGCGCACTTCCGTCGGTGGCTCGAGGCGCGCTACGGCGACCTCGACGGACTCAACGAGGCGTGGGGCGTCAACGTCTGGGGGCAGCGCTACACCGACTGGGCGCACATCGAGGCGCCCCGGCGCTCGACCGGGCCGGTCAACCCCACGCAGCTCCTCGACTTCGAGCGGTTCTCGTCGGACGCGCTCCTCGAGCTCTTCCAGCTCGAGGTCGACCTCCTCCGCGAGGTCACGCCCGAGATCGGCGTGACGACGAACTTCATGTCGATCCTCCGCGACCTGAACTACTGGGACTTCGCCGCGGCCGAAGACCTCGTCACCGACGACGCCTACCCCGACCCCGCCGACCCGCTCGCCCACGTGCCCGCGGCGCTCAACTACGGGTACATGCGCTCGCTCAAGGGCGGGCAGCCGTGGCTCCTGCTCGAGCAGGCGCCGAGCGGCGTCAGCTGGCGCGACGTGAATGTGCCGAAGGCGCCCGGCCAGTACCGCATCGGCAGCCTGCAGGCGATCGCGCACGGCTCCGACGGGGCGATGGTGTTCCAATGGCGGCAGGCCAAGTACGGCCAGGAGAAGTTCCACTCGGCGATGGTCGGGCACCGCGGCGAGGCATCCCGCAGCTTCCAGGAGGCGAAGGCGTTCGGCGCCGAACTGCCGCACCTCGCGCCTGTGCGCGGCACGCGCGTTCGCTCGCGGGTCGCGCTCGTCGTCGACCACGACTCGTGGTGGGGCTCGTCGGCGACCGAGTCGCTGCCCTCGCAGCGCCTCCAATGGCTCGCGCAGGCCCGCGCCTGGCATGCAGCGCTGCACACGCTCGGCCACGCGGTCGACACGGTGCGCGCGTCCGGCCCGTTCGACGGCTACGACGTGGTCGCGGTGCCGAATCTCTACGTGACGGATGCCTCGCAGGCCGAGGCCCTCTCCGACTTCGTCGCCCGCGGAGGGCAGCTCGTGGTCGGCCCCTTCTCAGGCGTCGTCGACGCGACCGAGAAGGTGCACGACGGCGGCGCCCCCGGCCCGTTGCGGGGGCTCCTCGGGGTCGAGGTCGACGAGTACTGGCCCGTCGCCGACGGCCTCGCCGAGCGGGTGCGCTTCACCGAGGACGGCGCCGAGTTCGACGCCCCGACCTGGGGCGAATGGCTCGAGGTACCGGACGGCACCGAGGTGCTCGCACGCTACGCCTCGGGCGAGCTCGACGGCCGCGCGGCGATCACGCGTCGAGCGGCCGGGGCCGCGGCATCCGGCGCCGCCCGGTACGCGAGCTGCGTGCTCGAGCCCGCCGGCCTCATCGCGCTCTTCCGCGCGGTGCTCGCCGAGGCCGGCCTGCCGGCCCGCGAGCGCATCGACCTCGATCTCGAGGCCGTCACCCGCAGCGACGCCACGACCGACTACACCTTCGTGCTGAACCACGGCCGCCGCGAGCTCACGGTCGACGTGCCCGCGGGCGCGCGCGAGCTGCTCGGCGGTGCCGCGCCCCGGGGCACCACCCTCACCCTGCCGCGCTTCGGCGCCGCAGTGCTCGCGACCCCGCGGGCCGAGGCGCCGCCCTTCATCACCCTGTCCGACTCCACCGACACCACCGTCACGAACGACTGAGGCACCATGACCGACTCCTTCGTCCATCCGTACATCCCGAACACCGCGCCCGCGACGAAGCAGGCGATGCTCGACGCCGTCGGCGCGGCCTCGATCGACGAGTTCTACGCCGACGTGCCCGCGGAGCTGCGGCTCGGCCGTGCGCTCGAGTTGCCGGTCCCGCTCGTCGCCGAGCAGGACCTGGCGCGCCACGTGCGCGGTCTCCTCGCGAAGAACCGCTCGACCGACGAGCGCCTGAGCTTCCTCGGCCACGGCACCTACCACCACTACGTGCCCGCCGTCGTCGACGAGGTGATCAACCGCAGCGAGTTCCTCACGGCGTACGCCGGCGAGCCCTACGAGGACCACGGCCGATTCCAGGCGCTGTTCCAGTACCAGTCGCTCATGGCCGAACTGCTCGCGATGGACGTCGTGAACGTCCCCACCTACGACGGATACCAGGCGACCGCAACCGGTCTCGCGATGGCGGGCCGAATCACCGGCCGCCGCCGCGTGCTCGTCGCGAGCGACGTGCTGCCGGCGAAGTACTCGAAGGTGCTCGACTTCGTGCGCGTGCACCTCGATCTCGAGGCCGTTCCGACGGTGAACGGCACGGCGGATGTCACGGGGCTCGCCTCGCGGCTCGGCGACGACGTCGCCGCCGTGTGGGTCGAGACGCCGAGCGTCACCGGTGCGGTGGAGGCCTCGCTCCGGGCGATCGCCGACGCGGCGCACGCCGTCGGCGCCGTCCTCGTCGTCGGCACCGACCCGATCGGCTACGGCGTGCTGACGCCGCCCGCCGAGCAGGGGGCCGACATCGTGTGCGGCGACATCCAGTCGCTGGGCCTCCACCAGTGGTTCGGCGGCGCCCACGGCGGCTTCATCGCCGTCGCCGACGACCCGAGATTCATCATGGAGATGCCCTCGCGCCTCTTCGGCCTCGCGACGACCGACGTGCCAGGCGAGGTCGGCTTCGGGGACGTCGCCTACGAGCGCACCTCGTTCGCCCTGCGTGAAGAGGGCAAGGAGTGGGTCGGAACGGCCGCCGCCCTCTGGGGCATCGCCGCGGGCGTCTACCTCGCGCTGATGGGCCCGCAGGGCATGCGCGAACTCGGGGAGCTGCTCCTCGCCCGCACCCGCTACGCGCAGCAGCGGCTCGCCGCGATCCCGGGCGTCGCGCTCGGCGACGACGCGCTGCACCTGCGCGAGTTCACGATCGACGTCTCGGGCGCGGGGCTCACCGCCGCCGGCGTCGTCGCGGCGCTGCGCCTCGAGGGCATCGAACCCGGCGTGCCCCTCGGCGTGCACACACTCGCGGTGTGCGTCACCGAGCTCACCGGCCAGGCCGACATCGATCGGCTCGCGGCCGCCCTCGCGACCCTCGCGGTCGGCGCCGGCACCGAAGCATCCACCACCGTCACCGAGGAGACCCGAGCATGAGCCTGCCTCTCGCCCCCAAGCCCGCCGTCCGCCGCTTCCACCAGGCGAGCTGGGACGAACCCGTGATCTTCGAGCTCTCCACCCCGGGCGAGCGCGGCGTGCTCGTGACCCCGATCGAGCCGGGCGTGCGCGACGCCGTCGGCGACGTCGTCGCGCTGCCCGATGGGCTCCGCCGCGCGACGCCGCCCGCCCTCCCCGAGATGGGCCAGCAGCGGGTGCTCAAGCACTACCTCCGGCTCTCGCAGGAGAACCTCGGCGCCGACTTCAACGTCGACATCGGCCAGGGCACCTGCACGATGAAGTACTCGCCGAAGATCAACGACCAGCTGATCGGGGTGCCGCAGCTCACCGCGATGCACCCGCTGCAGGACCCGGCCGACGCGCAGGGCGTGCTCGAGATCACCTGGAACCTCGAGCGCATGCTCGCCGAGATCTCGGGCATGGCCGAGGTGTCGCTGCACACGCAGGGCGGGTCGGCCGCGATCTGGGCGAACATCGCCATGATCCGCGCGTACCACGAGGCCAACGGCGAGGGCGAGCAGCGTCGCGAGGTCATCACGACGATCTTCAGCCACCCGTCGAACGCGGCGGCGGCGAAGGCCGCCGGGTACGAGATCATCACGATCCACCCCGACGCCGAGGGCTACCCCGACCTCGCCGCCCTGAAGGCGGCGCTCTCGCCGCGCACCGCGGCGATCATGGTCACGAACCCCGAGGACACGGGCATCTACAACCCCGCGATCAAGCAGTGGGTGGATGCCGCGCACGAGGTCGGCGCTCTCGCCTCCTACGACCAGGCGAACGCGAACGGCATCCTCGGCATCACCCGGGCCCGCGACGCCGGCTTCGACGTCTGCCACTTCAACCTGCACAAGACGTTCTCGACGCCGCACGCCTGCGGCGGACCGGGCGCCGGGGCGAACGCCGTGAGCGAGGCGCTCGCGCCGTTCCTGCCGGGACCGCGGGTCGTCCGCTCGACCGATGCCTCGGGTGCGGTGTGCTTCGATGTGCAGGAGGCCGGGCCGCAGTCGATCGGCACGGTCGCGCCGTTCCATGGCGTCGTGCCGAACATCGTGCGCGCGTACTCGTGGATCATGGCGCTCGGCGCCGAGGGCCTGCTCGCCGCCGCCGAGATCGCGGTGCTCAACAACAACTACCTGCTCGCGAAGGTGCTCGAGATCCCCGGGGCCTCGGCGCCGTACGCCGAGGGCCGTCGGCGCATCGAGCAGGTGCGCTACTCGTGGCAGGAGCTCTTCGAGGAGACCGGCATCTCGTCGGAGGAGATCGGCATCCGCCTCTCCGACTTCGGCATGCACTACTGGACGAGCCACCACCCCTACGTCGTGCCGCAGCCGTTCACGCTCGAGCCGACCGAGTCGTACTCGATGGCCGAGATCGACGAGTACGTCGGCGCGCTCGCCGAGGTCGCCCGCGAGGCGCGCGAGACCCCCGAGGTCGTGCGCACGGCCCCGCACAACCAGACGGTGCACCACACCCACCACGACGACCTCGACGACCCCGAGCGCTGGGCGATCACCTGGCGCGCCTACCGCCGGAAGTACTTCGGCGAGGCCGCTCCCGCTGCGGTCGACGTCGCGGAGCCGGCCGCCTGAGCATGCTCGCCCTCGTCGTGAATCCCGTCGCCGGGGTCGGCGGGCCCGCCGGGCTCGCCGGCTCCGACGGCGCCGACGTGCAGGTCGAGGCCGCCGCGCGCGGCTCGCACCCGCGCGCGGCCGAGCGCGCCCGGCTCGCGCTCGAGGTCGTCGCGACGACGGCGGATGCCATGAGGCATCCCGTGCTCACGGCGGCGGGCCCGATGGGGGAGGACGCGGTGCGCGCCGCAGGCCTCGAGCCGCACGTGGTCTATCGACCGGGCGGCGACGACCCCGGGGCATCCGCCCCGGCGACGACCGCGGACGACACGACCGCTGCGGTGCGTGCACTCGTCGCCGCCGGGGCGACGCTCGTGCTCTTCGCCGGCGGCGACGGCACCGCCCGCGACGTCGCCGCCGGGCTCGGGGCGACCCCACCTGTCCCGTCCGTCGGCGCTCCGGTGCGGCGCGCCGCCGAACCCGCGACACCGCCCGGTGTGTCGGCCGCGGGTGCCGACGAACGGCACGGCGTCGCCGCGGCGCTCGGCATCCCCGCCGGCGTCAAGATGTACTCGCCCGTGTTCGCCGTGAGTCCGCGCGCGGCGGGCGCGCTCGCCGCGGCGTGGGCCGAGGCATCCCCGACGGCGCCCCTGCCCGTGCAGGAGCGCGAGGTGCTCGACGTCGACGAGGCCGCGATGCGCCGCGCCCGCGTCGAACCGCGGCTCTACGGCACCATGCCGGTGCCGTACCGGGCGGGCCGCACCCAGTCGCGCAAGGCGGCGACTCCGGTCAGCGAGCACGCCGCGGTCGCCGCCGCGGCGCGCGGCGCCGCGGGCGCGATGCGGCCGGGCGTCCGCTACCTGCTCGGGCCGGGCGGCACCATGGCCGAACTCGCACGCGAGCTCGGCGTCGCGAAGACTCCGCTCGGCGTCGACGTCGTGCTCGACGGCCGCGTCGTGCGGGCGGGAGCGAGCGAGCGCGAGCTCGTCGACGAGATCTCGCGCGGCCCCGCGAAGGCCGTGGTCAGCGTCATCGGCGGGCAGGGGTTCCTGCTCGGCCGCGGCAACCAGCAGCTCTCGGCGAGGGTGCTGCGCCTCCTCGGCGACGCGCCGCTCGTGGTCGTCGCCCCCGAGCAGAAGCTCATCGACCTCGGCGGGCGGCCCCTGCTCGTCGACACCGGCGACCCGCGCGTCGACGCCCGCATCGCGGGATTCGCGCGCGTGATCACCGGCCCCGGCGCATCCAGTTTCTATCCTGTCCACGCACCCGAAATCGAAGGAGAAGGCCATGCGCCTTGAGAACAAGCAGGCCATCGTCACCGGCGGCGCGGGCGGCATCGGCCGCGCGACGTCGCTCGCGCTCGCGGCCGAAGGCGCCGCCGTCGCGGTCGTCGACCTGAACGCCGAGGCCGCGCAGGCCGTCGCCGACGAGATCGTCGCGGCCGGTGGCCGGGCGATCGCGATCCCGGCGGACGTCTCGGCCGAGGCCGACATCGAACGCGTCGTCGCGGCGACGGTCGAGGCCTTCGGGGGTGTGAACGTCGTCTTCAACAACGCGGGCATCATCCGCCGCACGACCGCCGTCGAGACGACCGTCGAGGAGTGGGACCGCGTGTTCGGCGTGAACGTGCGTTCGATCTTCCTGATGTGCAAGCACGTCGTGCCGATCATGGAGGCCGCTGGCGGCGGCTCGATCGTCAACACCGGCTCGGGCTGGGGGCTCAAGGGCGGCGGACAGGCGATCTCGTACTGCGCCTCGAAGGGCGCCGTCGTCAACATGACCCGCGCGCTCGCGATCGACCACGGGCCGCAGGGCATCCGCGTGAACTCGGTGAACCCGGGCGATGTGAACACCGGGATGCTCCGCGAGGAGGCCCGCCAGCTCGGGCAGGCGGAGTCGGGGTTCCTCGCGGAGGCCGCCGACCGGCCGCTGCGCCGCATGGGCGAACCGCGCGAGATCGCCTCGGCGGTCGTGTGGCTCGCGAGCGACGAGTCGAGCTACGTGACGGGGTCGGCGCTCGTCGTCGACGGCGGCGGGATCGCGTAGCGCCCTCGCCGGTCGAGGAGCGCCGACGGAGTCGACGCGTCTCGAGACCTGATGCGTCGGTCTCGAGACGCGTCCTCCTCGGTCGGGCGCTCCTCGACCAGCGGGTGCGGGTCGGGCGCTCCTCGACCGACCGAGCGGGTCAGGCCTGCGGGATCGCGGCGACGACGTCGATCTCGACGAGGATGTTCGCGAGACGCGAGCCGACCGTCGTGCGCACGGGGTACGGCTCGGTGAAGAACTCGGCGTACGCCTCGTTGTACTCGGCGAAGTCGGCGAGGTCCTCGAGGTGCGCGGTGACCTTGACGACGTCGTCGTGGGTGAGGCCGTACTCCGCGAGCACGGCGCCGATGTTGCGCAGCACCTGGCGGGTCTGCTCCTTCACGCCGCCCTCGACCACGAGTCCGGTGGCCGGGTCCTGCGGGCCGAATCCGGCGGTGTACAGGAATCCGTTGGCGACGACGCCGTGGCTGTAGGGTCCGGCGGGCTTCGGCGCGTTCGAGAGCGTGACGGCGGTCTTGGACATGGGTTCCTCCTGTGTTTCGTGGGTGTCGTGGGTCGTGCAGGGCGGGCCGGATGCCACGGGGCGGACCCTGTGGCATCCGCTCACCCGAGTTCGCGGGCGATGAGCTCGGCGGTCTCGCGCATCGCGGGCAGTTCGGCCTTGAGCCGTTCGAGGTCGGCGACCATGCGGATCGCCGTGACCGACAGTGCGCCGACGACGCCCATCGGGCCGTGGATGGGCACGGCGATGCAGTTGACGAACGCCTCGAACTCGCGGTCGTCGACGGCGTAGCCGCGCGCCGCGGTGATCGCGAGCTCGCGGTCGAGCCGCTCGCGCGAGTCGATCGTGAGCTCGGTGTAGCGCTGCCAGACGACCCCGTCGAGCACAGCGTCGCGGCCCGAACGGTCGAGGTCGGCGAGGATCGCCTTGCCGACCGCCGAGCAGTAGGGGATCACGGCACGGCCGATGCGCGAGTACATGCGGACCCCCGACTCGTCCTCGGCCTTGTCGACGTAGACGATCGAACGGTCCATGAGGGCGGCGAGGTGCACGGTGTTGCCGGTGCGGCGCTGCAGGCGGCGCACGTGCTCGGCGCCGACCTCGCGCAGGTCGAGCGAGTCGAGCGCCTGCTTCGAGAGCGCCGCGAGCCGGGTGCCGAGGGTGTAGCGGCCCGAGCCGCGCTTGCGCACCCAGCCGACCTGTTCGAGCGCCTGCAGCTCGCGGAACATCGTCGATCGGTGCAGTCCGAACTCTTCGGCGAGTTCGGCGACGGTGCGCGGGTCGGCGGCGATCGCGTCGATGATGCGCGCGGCGCGGGTCACGCTCTGCGACATGTCAGTCCTCCCGTTCGGTCGGTCGATGGCGGATGCCGCGGCCCGGCGTCGCACCGGTGAGCTCGCCGTCCGCGAGCACCCGGACCCCGGCGACGAACACGTCGTCGACGCCGTCTGCGAGGGCGAGGGGCTCGGCGTACGATGCGCGGGCGCGCACCTCGCCCGGGTGGACGAGCACGAGGTCGGCGACGGCGCCCTCGCGCACGAGCCCCCGGTCGCCGAGCCCGAACCGGCGTGCCGCGCGGCCCGAGACGAGCGCCGAGGCATCCGGCCAGTCGATCGCCTGCTGCTCGCGCACGAGCAGTTCGAGGTACCGTGCGAACGAGCCGCGCGCCCGCGGGTGCGGGTGCCGCCCGAGGAAGATGCCGTCGGAGCCGCCCGTCGCCGCCGGGTGGGCGAGGATCGCGGCGAGCTCGGCGTCGCTGCGCTCGTGCTGCACGGCCATGACGACATTGACCTCGAGCCGCGAGGCGACGAGCACGTCGAGCGCGAAGTCGATCGCGTCGACACCGGCGCGCACCGCGCCTTCGGCGAGGGTGAGCCCGTGCGCCCAGTCGAACTCGGGCGCCGCGATGTGGGCGAGCGTGAGCATCGACGGCCAGTCGGGCCCGAGGCTCGCATACCCCGTGATCGTCGGGAACCAATCGGCCCGGAGCCGCGCCCGCTCGGCCGGATCGGCGAGCACGGCGAGCACCTCGTCGGCGGGCCGCACGGTGAGGGCGGCGGGCAGGATCGGCATCGCGAGGATCGAGCACCCCCGCGTGTACGGGTACGCGTCGAAGCTCGCGTCGACGCCCGCTGCCGCGAGCCGCTCGAGCTCGCCGTGCACGACCGCGGGAGTCGCGTGGAAGTGCGACACGTGCACGCGCACCCCGCTCGCGGCGGCGATCGCGGCGATCTCGTCGATGCCGGCGGCCGAGTTCGCCTCGTAGCCGCCGCGCATGTGCGTCACGTACACGCCGTCGGCGTCGGCGACGGGCCGGGCCAGTTCGGCGAGCTCCGCCGCGTCGGCGAAGACCCCGGGCACGTAGTCGAGTCCGGTCGAGAGGCCCGCAGCGCCGTCGGCGAGGCCGGATGCCACGAGCGCACGCATCTCGTCGAGCTCGTCCCGGGTCGGGGCCGCGGTGGAACGGCCCATGACCGCGAAGCGCACCGTGCCCGCCGGCACGAGCGTCGCGACGTTGAGCGGGGTGGTGCCGTCGTAGCCGGCGAGCAGCTCGGCGACGCCGCCGCCCGAGTAGCTCGGGTGGCGTCCGTTGATGGCGGCGAAGTACTCGGTGCCGTAGGCGCCGTCGCCGGGCGCGAAGCCGACGCCGTCCTGCCCGCCGATGACGGTCGTGACGCCCTGGCGCAGCAGCGCGCGCTGCACCTCGGGGTCGAAGACGGCGCCGTCGGCGTGCGAATGGGCGTCGATGAAGCCGGGCATCAGCAGGCGGCCGCGGGCGTCGACGACCTCCGCTGGTCGAGGAGCGCCCGACGAAGGAGGATCCTCCGCTGGTCGAGGAGCGCCCGACGAAGTCGGATCCTTCGGTGGTCGAGGAGCGCCCGACGAAGTCGGACGCGTCTCGAGACCGACCACCGGACGCGTCTCGAGACCCCCGCCCCCGGCCGCCGCGATCTCGATGATGCGCCCGCGCGCGAGCCGGACGTCGTGGAGCCCGGGCCGCTGACCCGTCTCGTCGACGATGCGCGCGTTCGTGATGAGGGTGGACACGGGCGCCTCAGAAGTGCGTGCGCACGAGGTCGACGACGAGGTCGCTGCCGCGGTGCTCGACGACGGGGATCCAGCGCCACTTGTCGAACGCGGTGCACGGGTGCGAGAGGCCGAGCGTCACCACCTCGCCGATCGCCACGGGGAGCGCGCCGCCCGCGTCGGCGCGGAGGTACGCGTGCTGGTCGTTCACGGCGGTGATGGATGCCCCGGCGAGCGGCCGCTCGCGGTCGGCCGCCCCGAGCTCGCTCGAGACGGCGAGCGGCACCGGCAGGCCCTCGTCGTACGGCAGGTCGCGCTTGCCGCCGTCGAGCAGGGCGAGGCCCGGTTCGGGGTGCGAGACGACGCGGGCGCAGGCCCGCATCGCCGAGGTCAGCGAACCGTGGATGGGGGAGATGCCCCGGTAGAAGCCGTCGTCGTGCACGAGCGAGGCGCCCGAGCGCAGCACCCAGCGGGTCGTGTGCGCCGCGCCCGCCGCTCCGGCCGCTCCGGCCTCGATCGCGGGGGCGAACACGTCGGCGACGAGATCGAGGTAGGCGCTGCCGCCCGCGGTGACGACGAGCGCGCCGTCGGCGGGGTCGGCGAGGGAGGCCGCCGCCTCATGCAGTTCGACGAGGTCGCCCAGATAGTCGCGCACCGCGGCGACCGCGACCGAGGAGCGGTCGTGCCCGAGGCTGCCCTCGTACCCGGCGACGCCCGCGAGGCGCAGCACCGGGGAGTCGGCCACGCGCCGGGCGACCGCGATCGCCGCGTCGAGGCCGCGTGCACCGGTGCGCCCGCCGCCTGCGCCGAGTTCGACGAGCACCGCGAGCGGGCGGACGAGGGCGGCGTCGCGCCCGGCGGATGCCGCGGCGAGGCCCCGCTCCATCGCCTCGACGGTCTCGACCGAGTCGACCCACGACCAGAACTCGAAGTCGGGGTCGTCGTGCTCGGCGGCGACCCAGGCGAGCGCGTCGGGGGCGACGAGCGCATTCGCCAGCATGATCGAGCGCACCCCGAACGCGCGCGCGGCGCGCACCTGGCCGGGCGTCGCGAGGGTGAGCCCGGTCGCGCCGCCGTCGAGCTGCAGCCGCCAGAGCGCGGGGGCCATCGTCGTCTTGCCGTGCGGCATGAGCTCGAAGCCGCGTTCGTCGCACCAGTGCTGGATCGTCTCCGCGTTGTGCTCGAGCGCGGCGCGGTCGAGCACGAGGAGCGGGGTCCAGAACTCGCCGAGCCGCGGGGCGGTGCCCAGGAACTCGCGCACCGTCAGCCCCGCGGCACGCGTGGGCAGACCCTTGTCTGCCGCGGTCAGGCGGGTGTCGGCGGACTCGGCGAGCGGGGCGAGGCGAGGCATCCGATGCTCACTTTCGATTGTTGCGTATTCTGCAACGCGTTTGCGCAGCAGTTGCACATCAGCCAGCATAGGCGCTGTGACCGACGCCCCGCATGCCGAACTCATCGCCATCGGCGAGACGATGGTGCTCGTCGTGCCCGCGCTCGCCGAACCCCTCGAGCACGCCGTCGACTTCCACCTCGACGCCGGCGGCGCAGAGGCGAACGTCGCCTCCCACCTCGCCGCGCTCGGTCACCCCGCCGCGTGGGCGGGCCGGGTCGGCGACGATGCGCTCGGCCGCAGGCTCGTCGCCCAGATCGCCGCCCGCGGCGTCGACGTCCGACTGGTCGAACGCGATGCGGAAGCGCCGACGGGGCTCTACGTGAAGAACCCCGGCAGCGGGGTGCAGTACTACCGCGCGGGCTCCGCCGCCTCGAAGATGTCGCCCGCGTTCGTCGACGCGCTGCCGCTCGACGGCGTCCGCATCGTGCACCTCAGCGGCATCACCGCCGCGCTCTCGGGCTCGTGCGACGCCGCGCTCGACGCCGCGATCGACCGTGCGCGGGCGAACGGCGTGCTCGTGAGCTTCGACGTGAACCACCGGGCGGCGCTCTGGCCGGCGCCGGGCGACGGCGATGCCGACGAGGCATCCGCGGCGCCCGACGCCCCGACCCGCCTGCGTGCGCTCGCCGAGCGCGCCGACCTCGTCTTCGTCGGCCTCGACGAGGCCGAGCGGCTGTGGGGCACCGCGACGCCCGCAGCGGTGCGGGCGCTGCTGCCCGGCCCCGCGCACCTCGTCGTGAAGGACGGCGACGTCGGGGCGACCGAGTTCGCACGCGAGGGCGACGCGCGAGGCGCCGACGGTCCCGACCTCGTCGCGCACGTCCCAGCCCACCGGGTCGAGGTCGTCGAGGCGGTCGGGGCGGGCGACGCGTTCGCGGCCGGGTACCTCGCCGCGCTCCTCGAGGGGCGCGACGCCCGCGAGCGGCTGCAGGCCGGACACGACCGCGCCGTGCTCGTCCTCCGCGAGACGAGCGACTTCCCGCGCGAACCGCGCACCGACTGACCGCCGTGCACCACCACTGAGAGGCCCGCCATGACCACGATCGACAACGCCGCATTCGACACCATGCTCGCGGGGCGCCCGCTGATGGCGATCTTCCGCGGGTTCGGCGTCGAACGCAGCCTCGCGCTCGCCGAGCAGGCGTGGAGCCTCGGCATCGACGTCGTCGAGCTGCCCATCCAGTCGGAAGCCGACCTCGAGGCGCTCGCCGCCGTCGCCGAGGCCGGCCGCGCCGCGGGGCGCATGGTCGGGGCGGGCACCGTCGTGTCGCTGCGGCACGTCGCGCAGGCCGCGGAGGCGGGGGCGGCGTTCACCGTGAGCCCCGGATTCGACGAGCGGGTCGCGCGCGCCTCGTTCGAGGCCGGCCTGCCGCCGCTGCCGGGCGTCGCCACGGCGACCGAGGTGCAGGCGGCGATGTCGATCGGGCTGACCTGGCTCAAGGCGTTCCCCGCAGCCCTCCTCGGGCCCGCCTGGTTCGGCGCGATGGCCGGGCCGTTCCCGGGTGCGCGATTCGTCGCCACTGGCGGCATGGATGCCACGAACGCGGGCGCGTTCCTCGCCCGCGGGGTGCGCACGGTCGCCGTCGGTGCGGCCCTCGAGGACCCCGAGCAGCTGCCCGCGCTCGCCGCACTTCTCGCGCGCTGACGCGCGAGGGCGCTCGTCACTGCCGAGCTCGTCACCACCGACTGAATCGAGTGGGCAGCGGTTGCTCCTCCCGCCGCGCTGCGGGTTCATCTGTGCCCACTCGATGCGTCGTTGTGGTGTGCCACGGGGCATCCGACGCGCAATTGAAATAGTTGTTTCCGATTAGTTCCCTTTCTGTTAGGGTCGCTTCCAGTAACGCCTGCACCGAGGTTCCTGCACGCGGCGTCACTGCTCTTCCCACGCAACGAAGCACTGAGAGGAAATGTCGGAACGATGATTCGATCCAAGCGCCGCATCGCGGTCGCGCTCGCCGCAGGAGCGGCAGCGCTCGCCCTCGGCCTGACGGGCTGCACGCCCTCCACCGGTTCGGACGGAGGCGGCGACTCCAGCGCGGCGCTTCGCGTCTGGGCCGGCAGCCAGACGCCGATCGTGGCGAACTTCAACCCCTACGCGCCGACCGTGCTGCACGCAGCGCTCGGCCCGATCTACGAGACGCTGTTCTTCTTCAACAAGACGGCCGACGAGGCGCCCACCGGGCTCGTGGGCGACAGCTACGAGTTCAACGAAGACGGCACCGTCATCACGGTCACCCTCAAGGAGGGCGTGAAGTGGAACGACGGTGAGGACTTCACCGCCGACGACGTCGCGTTCTCGTTCAACTACGAGGCGAACGACTTCGCGAACTCGCTCGGGCTCGTGAGCGCCGAGGCGAGCGACGACACCACCGTCGTGCTCACCTTCGCGACGCCGCAGTTCACGAACGAGTTCCGCATCCTCGGTGCGACGTGGATGATCCCCGAGCACGTGTGGAGCGAGGTCGACGACTTCACGACCTTCACCGACGAGCAGCCCGTCGGCACCGGCCCGTACGTCGTCGACTCCGTGACCGACGCCTCGTACACCGTCGTCGCGAACGAGCACTTCCGCGACGAGGGCAAGCCCGCCGTCAAGAAGGTGCAGTACGTCGGCCTCGACGCCAACCAGTCCGCGCAGGACCTGCTCACCGCGGGTGAGCTCGACTGGGCCGGCATGTTCGTGCCGAACCCCGACGACGTGACCGCGAACGGCATCATCTCGACGATCAACACCCCCCAGGACCCGACGGTGCTGTACACCTGCTCGAACGCGGCCCTCGGCTGCGTCGGCGAGCAGACCGACGTCGCGGTGCGCCAGGCGCTGAACCTCGCCGTCGACCGCGGCACCATCAAGGAGAAGGCGTTCGTCGACCTGACCGGCGAGATCTCGCCGACCTTCGCCCTGCTGCCGCGCGACGCGAAGTGGGTCGCCGACCCGGCCAACGAGGTCAGCCCGCAGTCGTCCGACGCGGCCGCCGCAGGCGCCGTGCTCGAAGCGGCCGGCTACGCCAAGGGCGCCGACGGCTTCTACGCGAAGGACGGCGCGACCATCGAGCTCGACCTCATCTCGGTCGACGGCTGGACCGACTACAACGACGCCGCGAAGCTGATCTCCGAGCAGGCCGCCGAGGCCGGCATCAAGGTCAACGCGACGACGGTGCAGTGGCAGGAGTTCTCGGACGCCCGCCAGACCGGCCAGTTCGAGCTCATCATGGGCGGCGTCATCGGCACCTCGGTCGCCGACCCGTACCAGATCTACAAGGACTGGTTCGCGGGCGGTTCGACGGTCGCCGTCGGCAGCGAGCTCGCACCCGGCACGTGGAACTTCTCGCGCTACAGCAACCCCGTCGTCGACGGTGCGGTGGCCGAGGCGGCCGCGACGAACGACGAGGCCGCGAAGCAGGCCGCGTACGCGACCATCCAGACCGAGATCGTGCGCGACCTGCCGTACATCCCGCTCGTGATCAACGCCACCCAGACCTTCTACAACTCGAAGGACTTCACGGGCTGGCCGACCGAGAGCGACCTGTACGCCTTCCCGCCCGCCTGGGGCGCGTCGGCCGCCGGTTTCGTGCTCGCGAACCTCGAGCCGGTGAAGTAACCGCACCCCCGCAGTCGGTCGAGTAGGCGCGCAGCGCCGTATCGAGGCCCGTCTCCGTGGTCTCGACACGGTCGCTCCGCTCCCTGCTCGACCGACGACCCGACCCCACTCAGGCCGAGCAGACAGGGAAGTCGCCGAAACGCCATGAAGTTCTATGCACGACGGATCACGTTCTACCTCGTGACCCTCTGGGCGACGATCTCGCTCAACTTCCTGCTGCCGAGGCTGATGCCCGGCAACCCGGCCGACATCATCATCGCGAAGATGCAGCGGCAGGGCGAGGTCTCCGAGACCACGATCCGCAACATCGAGCTCATGCTCGGCACCGGCGGCGACGAACCCCTCTGGGAGCAGTATCTCGCCTACTGGGGCCGCCTCTTCCAGGGCGACCTCGGCATCTCGGTGACGAAGTACCCCGCACCGGTCTCCGAGCTCATCGCGAACGCCCTGCCCTGGACGATCATCCTCGTCGGCGTCGCGACCGTCATCTCCTTCGTGCTCGGCGTCGCGATCGGCGCCTGGGTGGGCTGGCGTCGCGGCACGTGGGTCGACCACCTCGTGCCGTCCACGACGGTGCTGCAGTCGATCCCGTACTTCTGGCTGGCGCTCGTGCTCGTCGCGATCTTCGCGGTGAACCTCCGCTGGTTCCCGATCGTCGGCGGCTACGACGTCTTCGACTTCCCGAACGGGCCCGAGTGGAGCTGGGAGTTCTTCGTCGACGCGGTCGAGCACGCCACACTGCCCGCGATCACGATCGTCCTGAGCTCGGTCGGCGGCTGGCTGTTCGGAATGCGCAACATGATGGTGTCGACCCTCAGCGAGGACTACCTCGTCACCGCCGAGGCGAAGGGGCTCCGCCCGCGTCGCATCCTCAGCGCCTACGCCGCCCGCAACGCCGCGATCCCGTCGATCGCCGGCTTCTCGATCACGCTCGGCTTCGTGGTCGCCGGCTCCATCGTGATGGAGCAGGTGTTCACCTACCCGGGCGTCGGCAAACTCATGTTCCAGGCCGTGCAGAACAACGACTACGCGCTCATGCAGGGCGTGTTCCTCGTGATCACCATCACGGTGCTGGCCGCCAACTTCATCATGGACCTCGTGTACGGGTTCATCGACCCGAGGGCACGCCACAATGTCTGACACCGAACTCGCCGAGCGCGAGCACGAGCGCGAACTCGCGCGCGAGGTGGAGCGTGAGCTCCACGACGTCCAGGTCGCGGAGGTCATCACGCCGCTGACGGTCGCGAGCGCCGCCGTCGAAGACGCAGGGCGGCGGATGCCTCAGCAGAAGCCGCGCCGCGGCCTGCGCGCGCTCATGCCGCGCTGGTCGGGCAAGCTCGCCGTCGGCGTGGGCCTGCTCGTCGCGATCGTCGCCTTCGGCGTCCTCGGCCCGCTGTTCACCCAGGACCCGCGCGACAGCGACAACCCCTCGCTGCAGCCGCCGTCGCCCGAACACCTCCTCGGCACGACGAAGCTCGGCTACGACGTGCTCGCACAGCTCGCGCAGGGCACCCAGGGCTCGCTCATGATCGGGCTCGTCGCGGGCCTCATCGCCCTCGGCCTCTCGATCGTGTTCGGCATCCTCGCCGGCTACCTCGGCGGATGGGGCGACGAGGCGCTCTCGCTCGTGACGAACATCATGCTCGTGATCCCCGGGCTCCCGCTCGTCATGGTCATCGCGACGTACTTCCCGGCGCGCAGCTGGTTGCTCGTCGCCTTCGTGCTCGGCATCACGAGCTGGGCGGGCTCGGCGGTGGTGCTGCGCGCCCAGACGAGGTCGTTGCGCTCGCGGGACTACGTCTCGGCGGCCCGCGTCGCGGGGGAGCGCGCGCCCCGGGTCATCCTCGTCGAGGTACTGCCGAACCTGCTGCCGCTGCTCGCCGCGCAGTTCCTCTTCGCGATCATCTTCGCGATCCTCGGCGAAGCCGGCCTCTCCTATCTCGGCCTCGGCGCGACCGATTCGATCACCTGGGGCACGATCCTGAACGACGCCCAGACCGGGCAGGCGCTCGGCACCGGCGCCTGGTGGTGGTTCGTGCCGCCGGGGGTCATGATCGCGCTGCTCGGCTGCGGGCTCTCGCTCATCAACTTCTCGATCGACGAGATCATCAATCCGAAGCTCCGCATCGCGCCCGAGAACGCGCGACGGCAGCGCAAGGCGGCGAAGGCCGGCCGCGGCATCGCGGGGCCCGAGCTGGCGACGGCAGGGGAGGGTCGCGCATGACCGGCCACGAAGCATCCGCCCGGTTCGGCGAACCGGTGCTCACGGCACGCAACGTCTCGATCGAGTACGAGGTCGAGCCGCCCGTTCTCGCGGTGCGCGACGTGTCGCTCACCCTGCACCGCGGCGAGATCCTCGGGCTCGCGGGCGAGTCGGGTTGCGGCAAGACGACGCTCGCGTACGGGTTGAACCGGCTGCTGAAGCCGCCGGCGCTGCTCACCTCGGGCGAGATCGTGTTCCACGATCGCGACGGCGACGACATCGACGTGGTCGGGCTCTCCGACGAGAAGCTGCGCGCATTCCGGTGGAGCAAGCTGTCGATGGTGTTCCAGGGTGCGATGAACTCGCTGAACCCGGTGCTCAACATCCGGGCGCAGCTCGACGACGTGCTCCGCACCCACCGGCCCGGCATGAAGAAGGCCGACCGCCTCGCCCGCAGCCGCGAACTCCTCGAGCTCGTCGGCGTCGACCCCGATCGCATCTCGAGCTTCCCGCACGAACTGTCGGGCGGCATGCGGCAGCGCGTGATGATCGCGATGGCGCTCGCCCTCGACCCGCAGGTGATGATCATGGACGAGCCGACGACCGCGCTCGACGTCGTCGTGCAGCGCGGCATCATCCGCGAGATCATGCGCCTGCGCGAGCGGCTCGGCTTCGCGGTGATCTTCATCACGCACGACCTGCCGCTGCTCATCGAGATCAGCGACCGCATCGCGGTGATGCTCCGCGGCGAGATCGTCGAGCTCGACACCGCCGAGACCGTCTACCGCGATCCGCAGCACGAGTACACGAAACGGCTGCTGTCGAGCTTCCCGAGTCTGCGCGGCGAGCGCGGCGGGTTCCTCCGCGGCACCGGCACGAACCAGGAGGTCGCGTCATGAGCACGACGGTCGAGCAGCAGCCGGATGCCACGACGGCGGGCCGCCGGGAGGGCACGCGCGGGTCGCTGGAGGCGCGCAACCTCGTGAAGGACTTCCGCCTGCGCAGCGGGCTGAAGACGAGCACCCTGCACGCCGTGAAGGACGTCTCGTTCACCCTCGAGGCGGGTCGCACGATCGCGCTCGTCGGGGAGTCGGGCTCGGGCAAGTCGACCATCGCCCGCATGCTCGCGAAGCTCGAGACGCCGACCTCGGGCGGCGTCTACATCGACGGGGCGGCGAGCGGCAGCCGCGGGCGGGCGCTCGAGCGCTACCGCAGCGACGTGCAGATGGTCTTCCAGGACCCGTTCGCCTCGCTGAACCCGTTCCACTCGATCGCGCATCACCTCGAACGGCCGATCCGCCTACACGATCGCGGACTCGGGCGGGCGGAGGTCGCGGCGCGGGTCGAGGCCCTGCTCGAGCGGGTGCAGCTCTCGCCCGCGAGCCGGTACCTCGAGCGTCGCCCGCACGAGCTGTCGGGCGGGCAGCGGCAGCGCGTCGCCATCGCCCGGGCGCTCGCGCCGGGGGCGCGGTTCATCATCGCCGACGAGCCGGTGTCGATGCTCGACGTCTCGATCCGTCTCGGGGTGCTGAACCTGCTCGCCGAACTGCAGCGCGAAGCGCAGCTCGGGGTGCTGTACATCACGCACGATCTCGCGACGGCGAGGCACTTCTCCGACGAGATCCTCGTGATGTACCGCGGCGACATCGTCGAGCGAGGGCCCGCCGACGAGGTGATCCTGAACCCGCAGCACGAGTACACGATGCGCCTGCTCGAGGCGGCGGCCGACCCGGATCGGCATGGGGCGCTGCGCGACGAGGTGCGCGGCGCCGAATGAGCAGGATCTTTTAGTAAATAATCTTTTTAGATAAACTGGGTCGACCGCAGAGGAGGGGACACCATGCTGAACCAGAACGACGCCGGCACGCCGACGTGGCTCGCCGCGCACAACGACCGCGCGGCGTTCCGGCTGCTGCTCGAGCACGGGCCGCTCACCCGCAGCCAGCTCGGCGCGCTCTCGGGGGTGTCCAAGCCGACCGCCGGGCAGATGATCACCCGGCTCGAACGCGTCGGGCTCATCGGCCCGGCCGGCATCGTCTCAGGCGGCCGCGGGCCGAACGCCGTCAGCTACGGCGTCCGCATCGACCGCATCACCGGCGTCGCGGTGAGCATCACCGCCCGCAGCATCCAGGCGGTCGTCGTCGATGCAGCCGACACCGTGCACCCGGTCGCCGAGCTCGCCGCCGACGCGGAGACCCGCGGCCCCGAGGCCGACGTCCGTCGCGCGGTCGGCGCGGCCTGCGAGGCGGCCGGGGTCGGCGTCGACTCGGTCACGCTCGTCGTCGTCGGCGTGCAGGCGGCGGTGTTCATCGAGGGCGACGAGCTCTCGCACACCGACACCCTGCCCGGCTGGCCCGGCGTCGGCGCGCGCAAGCGCATCGAAGGCGCGCTCGGCCTCGACGTCGTCCTCGAGAACGACGCCAACCTCGCGGCCATGGCCGAACGCGTGGCGGGCATCGCGCAGGGCGCGTCGAGCTTCGTGCACTTCTGGATCGGCGAGGGCCTCGGCGTCGGCATCGACCTCGGCGGAGTCGTGCACCGCGGCGTCTCGGGCGGTGCGGGCGAGATCGGCTACCTCGAGGTCTCGCGCAGCGCGCTCGAGCTCGAGCCCGAGGCCGGCAACCTGACCCGACTCGTCGGCGGCCCGGCCGTCGTGCGGCTGCTCGGCGGCGAACCCGGTCAGCAGCTCGCCGAGGTGCTGCCGCGTCTCGCCGGCGACGACGCGGCGCTCGAGGCGGTCGCGACGCGCGCGGCGCTCGCGATCGAGCCGCTGCTCACCGTGCTCGACCCGGCGATGGTCGTGCTCGGCGGGCCGACCGGCATCGCCGGCGGTGAGCGCCTCGCCGAGCTCGTCGCCGAACGGGTCGACGCCGAGGCGCACCCGAAGCTCGTCGTCGCCACGAGCACCACCGGCGACGAGCCCGTGCTCCTCGGCGCCCGGCAGCTGCTCGTCCAGCAGATCCGCGAACGACTCGAGGCCGACATCACCCCGGCCGCGTAGCCGCAGCACCGGCGAGCGGCGCCGGCACGAGGCATCCGAACCGTTCGTCACCATCACCGACCGAACCGGCAGCGACGTTCGAGCGCGCCCGCGCGCCCGAACGCCGGATCGGCGCGCCCGAGACCCGGCTCGCGAACGCCCCACGCACCACGAAGAACGCACCACGCACAACGCACCACACGGAATGAGGACCTGATGAAGCTCGCCATCGTCGGCGGTGGATCCACCTACACCCCCGAACTCATCGACGGCTTCGCCCGGCTCCGCGGCACGCTGCCGATCGACGAGATCCGTCTCGTCGACCCCGACGCCGAGCGGCTCGCGCTCGTCGGGGGGATGTCGCGTCGCATGCTCGCGCACGCCGGCCACCCGGCGCGGGTCACCGGCACGAGCGATCTCGTCGCGGGCGTCTCCGACGCCGATGCGGTGCTCATCCAGCTGCGGGTCGGCGGGCAGGACGCCCGCCATGCCGATGAGACCTGGCCGCACGAGGTCGACTGCATCGGGCAGGAGACGACCGGGCCCGGCGGGCTCGCGAAGGCGCTGCGCACCGTGCCGGTGGTGCTGCGGATCGCCGAGGTCGTGCGGCGGCACGCGAAGCCCGACGCGTGGATCGTCGACTTCACGAACCCCGTCGGCATCGTGACCCGGGCTCTGCTGGAGCACGGCCATCGCGCGGTGGGGCTCTGCAACGTCGCCATCGGGTTCCAGCGGCGCTACGCCGCGCTCTTCGGCGTCGCGCACGACGAGGTGCAGCTCGGGCACGTCGGGCTCAACCACCTCACCTGGGAGCGCAGCGTCACGATCGCCGGAGAAGACCGGCTTCCGGGTCTCCTCGCCGACCACCTCGAGACCGTCGCCGGCGAGGTGCACCTCCCGCCCGAGCTGCTCGCGGGCCTCGGCGTCGTGCCCTCCTACTACCTGCGCTACTACTACGCCCACGACGAGGTGCTGCGCGAGCAGCGCACCGAGCCGAGCCGGGCCGAGGCGGTGCGGGCGATCGAGCGCGAGCTGCTCGGCCTCTACGCCGACGAATCGCAGCGGGAGAAGCCCGCCGCGCTCGAGGGCCGCGGCGGGGCGTTCTACTCGGAGGCCGCCATCGAGCTGCTCGCCGCCATGCAGGGCGGCGCCGACCGGGCTCGCGTGGTGAACCTCCAGAACGATGGCGTGCTGCCGTTCCTCCCGGACGATCACGTCATCGAGGTGCCGGCCGTGTTCCGCGACGGGGGATTCGTCGCGGAACCGGTCGCACCGCTCCCTCCGGATGTCGCGGGGCTCGTGTCGGCGGTCGCGGCCTACGAGCGGCTCGCGCTCGATGCGGCCGTGCACGGCGGGCGCGACCGGGTGCTGCAGGCCATGCGCGCGCACCCCCTCGTGCTGCAGCACGACCGGGCAGAGCGGCTCACCGACCTCCTGATGGCCGAGAACGCGCGCTTCCTGGAGTGGGCGTGAGCGGGGCGGCGCCGATCGGCGCGCCCGTCGTCGTCGGCGTCGACGGCGGCGGCTCGAAGACCGACGCGGTCGCGCTGACGCTCGACGGCGAGGTCGTCGCGCACCGTCGCGGGCCCGGGTCGAGCCCGCACTTCGAGGGCCTCGACGCGTCGGTGGGCGTCGTCGGCGCGCTCGTGCACGCGGTCGCGGGGGAGCACCCGGTGGTCCACGCCGGGCTCTACCTCTCGGGCCTCGACCTGCCGATCGAGGTCGAGCAATACCGGGCGGCGCTCGACGGCGTCGACTGGGCGGTGGGCGCGACCATCGAGAACGATCTCTTCGCCCTGCTGCGAGCGGGCACCGACTCGCCCGACGCGGTCGCCATCGTCTGCGGCACCGGGGTCAACGCGATCGGGGTGCGGGCCGACGGCGCGGTCGCCCGGTTCCCCTCGCTCGGGCCGCTCTCGGGGGACTGGGGCGGCGGCGCCGGGCTCGGCGAGCAGGTGCTCTGGCACGCCGCCCGTGCGATCGACGGGCGCGGCCCGGCGACGCTGCTCGTCGACGAGATCATCGTCAGGCTCGGCGTCGGCTCGGTCGGCGAACTCATCGAGGCGATCCATTTCGGGCGTCGGGATGCCTCGGAGCTGACCTCGCTCGCTCCGGCGGTCTTCGAGTCCGCCCGGGCGGGCGACGCCGTCGCGATCTCGCTCGTCGAGCGGCAGGCCGACGAGCTCGCCGACTTCGCGTGGGCGTGCCTGACCCGCCTCGGGCTCCTCGAACGCGAGGTTCCGATCGTGCTCGGCGGAGGCATCGCGACCGCGCGCGACGAGCGCCTGATCGGCGGGGTGCGCGACCGAATCGCGGGGTTCGCGCGCCACGCACGGCTGACGATCGCCGGGGAGGCGCCCATCGTCGGGGCCGGCCTGCTCGCCCTCGATGCGGCGGGCGCCTCGGCGTCGGCGCTCGCCCGCGCCCGCGTCGGGGTGGCCGCCGCGACCGCGGCGCCTGCGCTCGTGCGAGCGCGCTGAACGGTGCGAGCGCACTGAACAGACGCGTGACGGCGTCGGCCGTGAGGCGTACGCTCGGGCCCATGGGCATCCCGCAACGGTTCTCACTCGTGACCCTCGGCGTCGCCGACGTCGAAACGGCCACCGCGTTCTACCACCGGCTCGGTTGGCGCGAAGCGCGTTCCTCGGTCGCCGGCGAGATCACCTTCTTCGCGACCCCGGGCGGGGTCGTCGCCCTCTGGGAGACGGCGGAGCTCGCGAAGGACGCGGCGCTGCCGACGTTCCACGCGAACGCCCCCGGCTTCAGGGCGGTCGCGCTCGCCATCAACCTCGCCTCGCGCGAGGAGGTCGACGACGCCGTCGGCGACTGGGTGCTCGCCGGCGGTTCGATCGCGAAGGCCGCGGCCGAGACCGAGTGGGGCGGGTACAGCGGCTACGTCGCCGACCTCGACGGCAATCTCTGGGAGCTCGCTCACAATCCGGGTTGGCCGCTCGACGAGCGCGGCCTGCCGCAGCTGGGCTGAGCGCCCGACAGCACGGGCGAGCGGGCGGCGCGAGCGCGTGGCATCCCGAAATGGCCCGGTCAAGGGCACCCTCGCAGCGCATCTACACTGGAGACCGTGAATTCAGAGGAAACCGTCGACGTCGTTCTGATCGGCGGGGGCATCATGAGCGCGACGCTCGGCTCCCTCATCTCCCAATTGCAGCCCGACTGGTCGATCCGCGTCTACGAGCGTCTCGGCGAGGTCGCGCAGGAGTCGTCGAACGCGTGGAACAACGCGGGCACCGGTCACGCGGCGCTCTGCGAACTCAACTACATGCCCGAGAACGCCGACGGCACCGTCAGCGCGGCGAAGGCCGTCTCGATCAACGAGCAGTTCCAGGTGAGCCGCCAGTACTGGGCGTACCTCGTCGAGCAGGGTGTGCTGCCCGAGCCGCACAACTTCATCAACTCGACCCCGCACATGACCTTCGTCCGGGGCAAGGCGAACATCGAGTACCTGAAGAAGCGGGTCGCCGCGCTGAAGGACGAGGCGCTCTTCCCCGACCTCGAGTACACGGAGGACCTCGAGCGCATCGCCGAGTGGACCCCGCTCCTCGCGAAGAAGCGCAACCCGAAGGCGCGCGTCGCCGCGACCCGCATCGCCGCGGGCACGGACGTCGACTTCGGCGCGCTCACCAAGTACCTCATGCAGGGCATGGCCGCCGGCGGCGCGTCGATCCAGACGAACCACCACGTCACGTGGCTCAAGCGCCAGAAGGACGGCACGTGGAAGCTGCGGCTCCGCCACACCGTCGGCAACACCCCGAAGACGGTGCGGGCGCGCTTCGTGTTCGTCGGCGCCGGCGGCGGGGCGCTCGCCCTCCTGCAGCACTCGGGCATCCCCGAGATCAAGGGCTTCGGCGGGTTCCCGATCTCGGGCCAGTTCCTGCGCACCACGGACCCGAAGATCGTCGCCCAGCACCAGGCGAAGGTGTACGGCAAGGCCGCCGTGGGCGCTCCGCCGATGTCGGTGCCACACCTCGACACCCGCGTCGTCGACGGCGAGACGGCGCTGCTCTTCGGCCCGTATGCGGGCTTCACGCCGAAGTTCCTGAAGACGAGCACGTGGTTCGACCTGCCGTTCTCGATCCGCCTGCACAACATCTGGCCGATGATCCAGGTCGGCCTCAAGAACTTCGATCTCGTGAAGTACCTCGTCGGCGAGCTCATGGCGAACCGCGAGAAGAAGATGCAGGCGCTGCGGGAGTTCATGCCCACGGCGAAGACCGAGGACTGGGAGCTCATCACCGCCGGTCAGCGCGTGCAGGTCATGAAGAAGGACCCTGAGAAGGGCGGCATCCTGCAGTTCGGCACCGAGGTCATCACGGGCGCCGACGGCACGATCGCGGGCCTGCTCGGCGCCTCGCCGGGTGCCTCGACGGCCGCGCCGATCATGCTCGACGTGCTGTCGCGCTGCTTCCCCGACCGCATGGCCGAGTGGGAGCCGAAGCTCCGCGAGATGATCCCGAGCTACGGCACCGAGCTCTCGAGCGACCCCCCCGTCGCGGCCGCGTCGCTCGCGGCGACCGCGAAGGCGCTCGACCTCACGGCCTGAGCGTTCCCGCCGGTCGAGGAGCGCCGCGCGAAGCGCGACGCGTCTCGAGACCATTACCGGTTTCGCCTCGGATGCCCCGCCCGTGCTTGCACACCGGCGGGGCATCCTGCTATGGTCGTCCACGCTATGAAGTGAGTACACCCCCTCGTCCCGCGCCTGAGGCGCCGTTGACGTCGGGTGTGCACACGGTCCTGATCGACCCGTGCTGATCGCGACAGCGTTCGCGCGCACCCACGCCCGGCAATGCCCGGCGGGATTCATTCCGCTCCCGAACGGTCGCCGCATCCGCAGCGAACTGCGCGGGCCGGGCTGTCTCCGATGACGCCCCGGCACCGCCGGTGCACCGTCGGACCGCGTCGTCGCCGTGGCATCCGGCGGCCGTTCGGGGGCTTTCGCGGAAGGCGGCCCCCTTGGCTGTGCACCTTTCCTTCTCTGACCATCTGCGCGTCGACGGCCTGTCGGTCGCGTACTCGGATCGCCGGGTCTTCGCCGACCTCGGCTTCGCCGTGCCGCCGGGCGAACGCATCGGCCTCATCGGCGAGAACGGCGTCGGCAAGTCGACGCTGCTGCGAGTCCTCGCAGCAGCTGCGCGGGCGGATGCCACGACGGGCGAGCCTCTCAACGGGGCATCCGTCGACGGGGCGATCGTCGGCGGGCGCATCACGCGACCGCGTCGAACCGGGCTCCTCCTCCAGGAGGTGCCGTTCGCACCCGACGAGCGCATCGACCGGGTGCTCGAGCACGCTCTCGCCGGGGTGCGTGCGATCGAGCGCGAGCTCGACGAGGCGGCGGCCGGGCTCTCGCTCGGGGCGAGCGGCGCGGGCGACGCCCGCATCGCCGCCGACGCCGCGTCCGCGCGCTACGCAGCAGCCCTCGACGCAGCCGAGCGCGCCGAGGTCTGGACGGCCGAGGCGCGACGCGACGAGCTGCTCGACGGGCTCGGTGTGGCGGGGCTCGGACTCGATCGCCGCATCGACGAGCTCTCGGGCGGGCAGCGTTCGCGCTTCGCGCTCGCGGCGCTGCTGCTGTCGGCGCCCGAGGCATTGCTCCTCGACGAGCCGACGAACCACCTCGACGACGCTGCGGCCGAGTTCCTCGAAGGCCGGCTGCGCGCCTGGCGGGGTCCCGTGCTGTTCGCGAGCCACGACCGCGCGTTCCTCGACCGGGTGGCGACCGGACTGCTCGACCTCGACCCGGGGCAGCACGGGGCGTCGACGGTCTTCGGCGGCGGCTTCAGCGAGTTCCTCGGGGTGAAGGCCGACGAGCGCTCGCGCTGGCAGCGCCGCTACGAGGACGAGCAGCAGGAGCTCCGGCGTCTCCGCGAGACGGTCTCGGGGTCGGCGCGCAACGTCTCGCACGGTCGCGCGGCGACCGACAACGACAAGTTCCTCAAGTACTTCAAGGGCGAGAACGTCGAGCGCTCGATCGCCCGCCGGGTGCGCAACGCCGAACTCCGGCTCGCGACGCTCGAACGCGAGCAGGTGCGGAAGCCCCCGGCTCCGCTCGAGTTCGCGGGCATCCCGTCCGGGTCGCACGCCCTCGAGGAGTCGAGCGGGTTGCTCGTGCAGTTCGACGACGTCGAGGTCGCGGGCCGCCTGCGGCTGGGCCGCCTCCGGCTCGGCCCGCTCGCTCGGCTGCTCGTCACGGGCGCGAACGGCGCGGGCAAGTCGACCCTGCTCGGGGTGCTCGCAGGCCGGCTCGCCGCCGACGGCGGTTCGGTGCTGCGGCGCAAGGGCCTGCGGGTGCAGCTGCTCGAACAGGACGTCCGCTTCGCCGACGCGCTGGCGTCGCCGCGGGCGCTCTACGAGCGTGCGCTCGGCGAGCGTCGTGCCGAGCAGGTGCCGCTCGCGGGCCTCGGGCTCATCGCACCGCGCGATCTCGACCGACCGGTCGGGGCGCTCTCGGTCGGGCAGCAGCGCCGGCTCGCGCTCGCGCTCGTGATCGCCCGGCCGCCGCACGTGTTCCTCCTCGACGAGCCGACGAACCACCTCTCGCTCGCGCTCGCGACCGAGCTCGAGGAGGCGCTCGGCGGCTACCCCGGCGCGGTCGTCATCGCGAGCCACGACCGGTGGCTGCGCCGCCGCTGGGCGGGGGAGCGGCTCGAGCTGCACGCGGGCGCCGAGGTGCCCGCCGCAGTCGGGTAGGGCGGCGGGATGCCACGGGCACGCCCCGTGGCATCCCTCGCCCTGCTTGCGCGAGATTCGAACATGTGTTCGAATGTCAGGGTGAGATGGAGCGGGCAGGAGCTGGGGGTCGACCAGGTCGACGCGCTGCCCGGTCTCGCCCGGCTCAACAACCTCGTGCGTTCGGTGCAGACCCCCGAGTTCGCGGGCGTCACCTTCCACGAGGTGCTCGCGAAGTCGGCCCTCAACCGGGTGCCCGGCCAGTCGATGATGCCCTTCGGGTGGACGATCAACCCCTACCGGGGCTGCAGCCATGCTTGTGTCTACTGCCTGGACCCTGCGACGTCGATCACACTCGCGGACGGTCGGTCGAAGCCTTTGTCGGCCATCGAGGTCGGTGACGAGGTCATGGGCACGCGCGTCGTCGGCGATCTCCGGCGATACGTGCCGACCACTGTGCTCGCGAAGTGGTCGACGACGAAATCCGCGTATCGAGTCCGGCTCGCGAACGGCACGGAGATCATCGCGAGCGGCGATCATCGGTTCCTGACGGAGCGCGGCTGGAAGTATGTGACCGGCGCGATGATCGGCCGCGCGCGCCGCCCCCACCTCACACTCAACAACTCGTTGATCGGGTTCGGCGAGAGAGGAAGGAGAGCAGCCCCGTCGATCGAATCGTCCGAGTATCGCTCTGGGTACCTCACCGGAATGATCCGCGGCGACGCGATGATGCTGCGTCGTTCGTACGGCCGGGCGGGCGGAGGTTCATACCTCGCCCACAGGTTCCGGCTCGCGCTCGCGGACGAGGAAGCGCTGAGCCGTTCGCGTCGCTACCTCGATGCGATCGGAGTCCATACGACGACGTTCCAGTTCGCGCCTGAGACGCCGACGCGTCGAGAGATCACGGCGATCCGCACGTCGAAGGCCGCTGACTACTCGGCGATCCTCGGGGCGATCGCTTGGCCCGAGTCGCCGAGCGACGAGTGGCTCGCGGGGTACCTCGGCGGCGTCTTCGATGCGGAGGGCAGCTGCTCTCGTGGAGTGCTCCGGATCAGCAACTCCGACGAGTCGATACTCGCGATGATCGAGCTCGCTCTCGATCGGTTCGAGATCCCTCATGTTCGTGAGAAGGCTCGTGCCAACGGCGTCGCGGTGATTCGTGTTCGTGGAGGCCTCAACGCACGGAACAGGTTCTTCTCGATCAGCCAACCTGCGATCAGCCGCAAGCTCGCGCTCGCCGGCGCCGCCGTCAAGACGACGGCCGACCTCGGGGTCGTCGCGATCGAGCCGCTCGGGGTCGAGCTCGAGATGCTCGACATCACGACGTCGACGGGTGACTTCATCGCGAACGGGGTCGTCAGCCACAATTGCTTCGCCCGGCCGACGCACAGCTACCTCGACCTCGACGCGGGCGACGACTTCGATCGGCAGATCATCGTGAAGGTGAACGTCGCCGAGGTGCTGAAGCGCGAGCTCGTGCGCCCGTCGTGGCGGCACGAGCCGGTCGCGCTCGGCACGAACACCGACCCGTATCAGCGCGCCGAGGGTCGCTACGAACTCATGCCGGGCATCATCGACGCGCTCGCGACGAGCGGGACCCCGTTCAGCATCCTCACGAAGGGCACGCTGCTGCGCCGAGACCTGCCGCTCATCGCGGCGGCCGCCGAGCACGTGCCCGTCGACCTCGCGATGTCGATCGCCGTGCACGACCACGATCTGCAGCAGTCGATCGAGCCCGGCACTCCGTCGACCAAGGCGCGCCTCTCGACCGTCACCGCGGTGCGCGAGGCGGGGCTCGACTGCGCGGTGTTCCTCATGCCGGTGCTGCCGTACCTCACCGACACGCGGGCGCACCTCGACGAGGCGTTGCGCCAGGTGAAGGCGGCGGGGGCCACCAGCGTGCTCTACGCGGCGCTCCACCTCCGCGGTTCGGTGAAACCGTGGTTCATGCAATGGCTCGAGCGGGAGCACCCTGAGCTCGTGCCGAAGTACCGTTCGATGTACTACGGCAACAACGCCTACGCCCCGAAGGAGTACCGCCGCTGGCTCGCGCAGCGCATCCACCCGCTGATTCGCGCCCACGGGCTCGAGCGGGGCTTCGAAGACCCGGTCACCGGCGGAATCCGGTCGACCGCACCCGAAGCGGACACGCGGTGGGTGAGACCCGGCCGGGCCGCGCAGAGCGCGCGCTCGCGAGACGCGGCGAGCCCGCGGCATCCGGCCCTCGAACTGCCCGCCGAGCTCGGTGCGCTCGCCGACCCGGCCGCCCTCTTCTGACGCGGACTGCGTGAAAGGGTGCGCGCGCCGTGCGTGAAGATGCGCGGAAAGCCACCGGACTGAGATAATTCGCTGAGTCCGATCGGCTCGCGAAGGTCGGGCGCTGCTCGCGAGTGGAGGTTCACGATGAGCCTGGGGTTGCCGGGGCACCTCGCCCGCGACAGTCTGAGTCGCTCGCTCGCGTTCGCAGGGCACTGCGCCGCATTCGCGTGCCTGACGATCACGATCGTCGTCAGCCTCCTCGTCGCAGCAGTCGGCGACTACCCCGGCGGGTGGATCGGGGCGGGGCTCGCCGCAGTCATGGCGCTCGCGCTCGGCGCGGCCGCCGTGTTCCCGACGGTCACGCTCACCGTCGTCGCCCTCGTGGTCGGCACGGGGACGACCCTCGCCTACACGATGCTCGTCATGGAGCCCATCGGTTTCGCGACGACCAACAATGCGCTGCTCGCCCTTCCGCGCATCGCGCTGCTGCTCATCGGCGGCGCAGGCAGCGGGTCGCTCATCGCGATCGTGTGGGCCTCGCTCGGGTACGCGCTCGGTGAGGCGGCCACGTTCCTCGGGGTCGCGATCGTCGGGGGTGCCTACGCGCCGAGCACCGCGGCCGCCGCCGCATTCGGCATCCTCGTCGTCGTCCGACTCTTCGACGGCATCTCACGGCGCTCCGACCCTCGCCAGGAGACCGGACTGCACCGCGCGAGGCAGCAGACCCGCGAACTCGCCATCCGCCACGACTACGAACTGCGCGCGACCGCGCGACTGCACGACACCGCGCTGAGCCACCTCGTCGCGATCGCCGCGGCAGGGTCGGGTGCCGTCGACGAGCGGCTGCGCGCCGGGATCCGTCAGGACCTCGGGCTCATCGTCGGTCGCGACTGGGCGATCGACCACGCGGGCCAGCCGGCCGCCGACGGTGCGCGGAGCGCGGGCCGGGTCGCCGAGACCGCGGGCGACGCGGGTCGCCGTCAGTCGGCGCGAGGCCGGAGCCGGTTCGCCCGCCGCAGCGCGACCGGCCTCATGGCCGGGCCGGCGGCGAACGCCGAACCGGTCGAACCGTACCGCACCGGTGCGTCGATGCTCGTGCAGTCGTTCACCGCCGCGGCGAACGCGGGTCTCGAGGTGCGGGTCACGGGCGACCCCGAGATCCTGCAGGTGCTGGGGCCGGTGCGCGCGGAGGCCCTCGACGCCGCCGTCGCGCAGTGCCTCATCAACGTCGCCCGGCATGCGGGCGTGGCTGAGGCGGAGCTCGCGCTCGGGCTCGGCGGCGGCGAGGTGACGATCGCCGTGATGGACAGCGGCGCCGGTTTCGACGAGAGCGAGGTGCCCGACGACCGCATCGGCCTGCGCACCTCCATTCGTGCACGCATCGAGCAGCAGGACGGAGCCGTCAGGCTGTGGTCGACGAAGGGGATCGGCACGACGATCGTGCTCACCGTGCCGGAGGGCGGCGCATGATGCGGCTGACGCAGCAGGAGGCCGATCCGATCGGCGGAATCACTGCGGCCCCGATCGTGGTGATCGGGGCCGCGCTCTCGGTCGGCAGTGCCGTCGCGCTCACGTGGGTGCACCGCAGCGAGGTGGTGTCTCCCGCCGCGGCCGTCATCGCGATCCTCCTGGTCGCCGCGGCCGGGGCGGTCGCGGCGATCTCGTCGGCGCCGTCGCGGGCTCCCTTCACCGCCGAGCGGCTGTGGCTCGTCGTCACGCTCGCCGTGGGCGCGGCGATCGCCGAGTACATGAGCACGGTCGGCTCGAACAAGTACCTCTACGACGATTTCGGCCCGGTCGTGATCGGCATGCTCATCCTCTCGGTGGCTCCGTACTGCACGTGGGTGTCGCTCGCGCTCGCGGGCGTGCTCGCCTCGATCGTGCTGTCGATCCTCGTCGTGGGGGCGTCGAGCTACATCGCCGCCGATGCGCCCGTGGGCGCGCTCGTGGCGGTGAACGCGGCGCCGGTGATCGCGCTGGCGGCCGCGGCCGCCGGGTATGCGTACGCGATCGTCGCGGAGACGCTCGCATGGCAGCGCGAGGCGAATCGCGCGGCGCTGCACCGCGACACCGAGTTGCGCGCGGGCATCGCCCGATCGGTGCAGCAGAGCCGCGTGTCGGTGCTCGGGCGCGAGGTGCTGCCGTTCCTCGCGGGGGTGATGACGGCCGAGCGCATCACGGTCGCCGAGGCCGACCGGGCCCGCGAACTCGCCGAGGAGCTGCGTCGAGCGCTCCGCGCCGGCCTCGAGTCGACCTGGCTCGACGATCTCGCGGCGAACCTCCGGCTCGCGCGCGGCAGCGAGACCTACGTCGACGACCCCGCCGGTGCGGCGGATCTCCTCGACGACGACCAGCGTTCGGCGCTCACCGCGCTCATCACCTGGCTCGCCCAGCCCGCGCGTTCCGAGCGGGTCACGGTGTCGCTCGTGACCGATCTCGACGGGGGCCGGATCCTCATTCTGGCCGCCCCTGAGGGCCGTCCGCCGGCGAAGCGGGAGATCGATCGGTTCGTCGCGGTGGCCCGTGCGGTTTCGTTGGGTGCCGAATCGGCGATAACGCGCGAGAATGTAAGAGTGGAGTTGAGTTATGTCATCGACTGATGTGCCGGGCGCGCGGTACCGCCTCGCGATCCTCGACGACCACAGCCTGATCGTCGACGGTCTGGCGCGGTGGTTCGCCGACGGTGCGCCCGAGTTCGACGTGGTGGTTGCAGCGACCTCGTGGATGGATCTCGTGCGGAGCCCCGAGTTCCCGGTCGACCTCGTCCTGATGGACCTCCAGCTGCCCGACGGCGTTTCGATCGAGGCGCGGGTGCGGGCCTGCCGCGCGGCAGGTGCCCGCGTGATCGTGGTGACCGCGCTCGACGACGACGAGTCGCGCGAGCGCTGCATGGCCGCGGGTGCCGCCGGCTTCGTCTCGAAGACGCTGCCGGCCGAGGTGCTCGTCGACTACGCCCGCAGGGTCATGCGCGGCGAACGGCTGCCGCGCCCCGTTTCCCGTCTCGGCGCCTCCCGCGGCGACGAGTCCCGGGTCGGTGCGCCGGTTGCGACGATGTCGGGAGTGCACCTGAGTCCCGCCGAGGAGAAGGCCCTGCGGTACTACGCACAGGGCCTCAGCACGCTCGAGGTGGGCCAGCGCATGGACGTCGGGTACGAGACCGCGAAGACGTATCTGCGGCGGGTGCGTGAGAAGTACGCGAAGGCCGGCCGTCAGGCGAGCCGCAAGGCCGAGCTGATCCGGCGTGCGGCGGAGGACGGGTTTCTCGAGTAGATGGCGAAGCTGTATTTCCGTTACGGAGCGATGAACTCCGGCAAGTCGACGGCGCTGCTGCAGGCGGCATTCAACTACGAAGAGCGAGGCCATCGCGTGCTCCTCGCGAAGCCTGCGGTCGACACGAAGGGCGACCACGACATCGTGTCGCGCCTCGGTGTCGTGCGCGAGGTCGATTTCGTGATCGAGGCGGATGCCCCCGTGCTGGACCGCTTCCAGTCGCATCGCACGCGAGTCGTCGAGGAGTCGGGTCGCGACGTGAGCTGCCTGCTCGTCGACGAGGCGCAGTTCCTCACCTCCGAGCAGGTCGACGACCTGCTGCGCATCGCCCTCATCGACGGCATCCCGGTGCTCGCGTACGGCATCCGCACCGACTTCCAGACCGTGGCGTTCCCAGGCAGCAGGCGGCTGCTCGAGGTGTCGCACTCGCTCGAGGAGCTGAAGACGATCTGCCGGTGCGGCCGCAAGGCGATCTTCAACGGGCGCAGTGTCGACGGGCGTTTCATCTTCGACGGCGAGCAGGTCGCGATCGACGGCGTCGAGGTCGAGTACGAGTCGCTCTGCGGCGTCTGCTACCTGCAGGAGTCGGGCGGCGTGCTCAACGGGCGGCACTGAGCCGGTCGGACGTCTCGGGCGCGGGGCGGCCGCGTGAATGGTGCTGGTGCCGAGGACCCATCCGCGTGAAGATTGTGTGGAGGGGGTCGCTGCATGAGCGAGATCGTCGTCGGAGTCGGGGCCGCGCACGGCGCCGGTCTCTCTGCAGTGCGCTGGGCGGCTGAGCGAGCAGCGGCGAACGGTGCGAGCCTGCGGCTCGTGCACGTGGTCGACGACGCGATCGAAGCGAGCGGTGACGCCGATCTCCTGCTCGCGATACTCGACGCGGCCCGCGGATCGCTCGCGACGGCCGCCGACGTCGTGCGCACCGTCGACCCCGGGATCGAGGTGATCACCGAACTCGAGCAGGGCTCGCCGGTCTCGGTGTTCGAGGTGCGTTCGCGGGGCGCGGAGTCGGTCGTGGTCGCGAGCGACTGGCACGGCGGCAGGCGCCCGAGCGTGCGGGGGGTCAACAGCCTGCGCATCGCGGCCGCCAGCCACGCGCCCGTCGTCGTCGTGCCCGACATCGACGTCTCCGCACGATCCGGCGTCGCCGTCGGCGTCGACGGGTCCGACGTCGGGGCTCGGGCGCTCGAGTTCGCTGCGCGCGAGGCAGAGCGCCTCGGGTGCCCGCTCATCGCCGTCCACGCGTGGGATCTCGCGCTCATGGCCGGCGGGGAGTACGGCTACGGAGTCTCCGCATTCGCCACCGACGACCTCGCGCGCGCGGCCGAGGAGGTGCTCGTCGTGGCGCTCGCCCCCCTCGAGTCGACGCATCCAGGCCTCGAGATCGAGCGCCGGGTCGTCGCGGGCGACCCCGTCGGAACATTGGCCGATGCCGCCGCGTCGGCGGAACTGCTCGTCGTCGGAAGCCATGGTCGAGGCGCCCTCGCCCGGTTCCTGCTCGGGTCGGTCAGCCACGGAGTGCTCGCCCGCCTCGAAGCACCGACGGCCGTCGTCCGGTGACGATCGCGCCGGGCGTGCTCGTGCGCGACCGTCCTGCACCCCGGGTCGACGGCATCGACGCGGCACGCGGGCTCGCCCTCATCGGCATGTTCGTCGCCCATGTCGCGCCCGCCGCCGCGACGCCCGAGGCGGCCGAGCTCCTCGCGATCGCCGACGAGCGCCCGCGACTGCTGTTCGCGCTCACCGCCGGCTTCGGCCTCGGGTTCCTCACCGGCGGCACCCGACCGGTCGCCGAGGGTCGGGGCGCGATCTCCCGCCAACTGGCGATCCGCGCGATCATCCTCATCGCGCTCGGCCTCGTGATCGGGGCGACGCTGCGCCCGCTCGTGTTCATCATCCTCGACGTCTACGGCGTCGCATTCCTCCTCATGCTGCCGCTGCTGTTCGTGCCGGCTCGCGTCGCGCTCGTGCTCGGCACCGGCCTGCTCGCAGTGACGCCGGGGCTCGCAGCCGCCGCAGCCTACGATCCCGTGCTCGTCGACGCCCGCGGGGGCGAGTGGGGGCTGGTCCTCGACTGGGCGCTCACCGGCGCGTACCCCGTGATCGTGTGGGTGCCCGTCATGCTGATCGGTCTGGGGCTGGCGCGACTCGGGGCGTCCGAGCCGTCAGTGGTGCCGCGATACGCCCTCGCAGGGGCGCTGACCGCGGTGGTCATGCTTCCGCTCACGAGGGCGCTCCCCGCAGAGTCGGATGCCACGGCGTCGGTCTTCGAGCACGCGGTCTCCGCTTCGGCGCTCGCGCTCGGCAACGTCGGTCTCGGTCTCGTGATCGTCGCGGCGATGGTCCTGCTGACGGCGCTCGCACGACCCGCAGTGACCCGCGTCGCCGGGTGGGTGCTGTCGCCGGTCATCGCCATGGGGGCGATGCCGCTCACGATCTACACCCTGCACCTCGTCGTCATCTCCGCTGCCAAGCGCGTCGAAGGCGGCTTCATCACCGATGACTCGTGGGAGCTGACCGTCGGGCTGATCGTCGGCGGCATGCTGTTCGCCTGGTTCTGGCGGCGATATCTCGGCCGCGGCCCGCTCGAACGACTCCTGCGTGCAGCGAGCGGGCGCAGCAGAACGCGTGGTCTCGATCCGGTCGATCGCACGCCGCCGACCGCATGACCACTCGCCGACGTCACGATGAACGCTCGGTCGCGCGGGCGTGCTCCCGGCATCCGCGGAGCCGCATGCGGGAGAATGGGACTCCTCGGTTCGAAAGGGACGATCGATGCGCATCTCGGTGATCGGCTGCGGCTACCTCGGGGCGGTGCACGCCTCGGCGATGGCCGAACTCGGCCACCACGTCGTCGGCATCGACGTGGACGAGGCGAAGATCGCCGAGCTCGCGGGCGGGCGCCCACCGTTCTTCGAACCCGGGCTCGCCGAGATCCTCACCTCCGCGACGGCGACCGGGCGGCTGCGCTTCTCGACCGACATCGCCGACGCCGCCGACGCAGAGGTGCACTTCCTCGCGGTCGGCACCCCGCAGGCTGCCGACACGCAGGCCGCCGACCTGCGCTATGTCGATGCCGCGTTCGATGCGCTCGTCCCGCACCTCGCCGATGGCTCACTCGTGGTGGGCAAGAGCACGGTGCCGGTCGGCACGGCCGGGCGCCTCGCCGGGCGGCTCGCCGAACGCGCGCCCCACGCCGCCCTCGCCTGGAACCCCGAGTTCCTCCGGGAGGGCTTCGCCGTGCGCGACACCCTCGAGCCCGACCGGCTCGTCTACGGGGTCGGCGACGACCACGCCGCATCCGTGCTCGATCGGGTCTACCGCGCCGCGATCGAGGCGGGCACCCCGCGGATCGTCACCGACTATGCGACCGCCGAACTCGTGAAGGTCGCCGCGAACGCGTTCCTCGCGACGAAGATCAGCTTCATCAACGCGATGAGCGAGATCGCGGATGCCACGGGCGCCGACGTCACCGCCCTCGCCGACGCCATCGGCCACGACGCCCGAATCGGTCGACGGTTCCTCAACGCCGGCGTCGGTTTCGGCGGCGGCTGCCTCCCCAAAGACATCCGCGCCTTCTCGGCACGCGCCGAAGAGCTCGGCAAGGGCGAAGCCCTCGGATTCCTGCGCGAGGTCGACGCGATCAACCTGCGACAGCGGCGACGCGCCGTCGACCTCGCCGTCGCGGCGCTCGGCGGCAGTGTGCACCGCAAGCGCATCGCCGTGCTCGGAGTGACGTTCAAACCCGAGTCCGACGATGTGCGCGACTCGCCCGCGCTCGATGTGGCGGTGCAGCTCAAGGGCCTCGGCGCCGACGTCATCGCGACCGACCCCGAGGGCATCGGCAATGCCCGTGCGCGGCACCCGCAGCTCGAGTACCTCAGCTCGACGAGCGAGGCCCTGCGCGGCGCCGATCTCGTCATGCTCGTCACGGAATGGCGCGAGTACCGTGCGCTCGACCCCGTCGAGACCGCCCGCCTCGTCGCGGGCAGGCGAATCATCGACGGCCGCAATGTGCTCGACGCCGCAGCCTGGCGCGCGGCCGGCTGGGAGTACCGGGGGATCGGCCGCCCCTAGGGGCGCGGTGCGGGCGTACGTGCGATTCCACCACCACACGTACTCGAGGGGTGCCAGCTCGACCTGCTCGACTGTTCACCATGGTCCGTGCTGACGGATCAGTTCGGTCTTGTAGAGGTTGCTCATCGCTTCGGCGAGGGAATTGTCATAACAGTCGCCAACGGTCCCGGTCGATGGAATCGCACCGAGTTTCGACGACCCGGTCGGTGACCTTCCTTCGAGGCCGTGGTGGCGCGGGCGTCGTGCAGGTCGAAGGCGCCGGAGCATCCTCTAGCAGCCGCCCCTTTTCGGCCCGACGATCCAGTCGAGCGGCGCCGGTGGGAGAGGTAACAGCCCGTGGTCTCTGGCGCTCTATTTATCGGCTATGGTTGTAGAGGCCCGAAAGGGCAGCGGGGTGTGGCGCAGCTTGGTAGCGCGCGTCGTTCGGGACGACGAGGTCGCAGGTTCAAATCCTGTCACCCCGACTGTAGGTTGTAGGGCCCGCTGAGGCGGGCCTACAACTTACTCCCGCAGGCTCAGAGCATCCGACCTTGGGGCGCATGCCGGGGTCGCGGATGGTTCGGCTTTGAAGAGCGAGTTGAACGCTTCGGCCATTTCATTTTCATATGAATCGCCCGTGGTTCCGATGGATGCGACGGCGTCGGCTTCAGTGAGCCGCTCGGTGTAGCGAATCGCACGGTACTGCACGCCCATCTCGCTGTGATGGATCAGGCTGGTGATGTCTTGCCCGGCTCGGCGGCGTTCCCAGGCCCATGTCCAGGGCATCCAGGGCGAGGTCGGTGCGCATGTTCGTCGAGGTCTGCCAACCGACCGCGCGCCGTGAGTAGACGTCGAGGATGTACGACGCGTACACCCAGCCGGAATGCGAGCGAATGTCGGTGAAGTCCGCGACCCACAACCGGTTCGGGGCGCCCGCGACGAAGGCGCGCTTGGCGAGACCGGCAAGCTCGGCGATCTCCGCACTGTCGCCGTGCATCGAGCGGGTCGCCTTGTCGCGGCGGGTGCCTCGCTGCCCGGTCTGTCGCATCAACCGCTCGACCGTGCACCGGGCCACCACCACGCCCCCACGATTCAGTGCAGTGTGGATCGTCCTGCGCCGAGGGGACCGACCTCAATCAGACCGCGAGGCCTGCTCGGCGAGCCCGATTGACAGCATCAAGCCGCGACGAAGCATTCAGCACCCGGTACGCTTCGAACAGATGCCGTTTCACGGTGCCCTCGCGAATCCCGAGTTGAGTGCCAATCTGGTAGTTCGTCAATCCAGAGGCCACCATGCGAAGAACCTGTGTCTGTCGCGACGAGAGCCCCGAGCGATCTCGGCCCATCTCGTTTCCGTCGAGCAATTCGTTCGCGACGCAAATGAAGTCGCGCATTCCGATCGTCGTTGGCAGTAAGGCTCCAGTACCCGGGCGCGGAGGAAGGAACTCGTTCGGTACCGATCTGCTTCCAACGAGGCCAAGCAGTTTGAGGGGGGAAGCGCGCTGTGACAGGAGATTCCAGTTGTGGTGGTCGTGAGCATCCGCCGCATCAAGAACCCAAACCAAGAGATCGAGTGGCGTCGGACCTATGCGCGACGCAAGATCTGTCACACCAAAGGCAAGCGTGACTGACTGTACGTGGGCGCGCTCTACGAGCACCGTTTCGAGGGTTTCCGCGACGAGTTTCCACTTCGAGACGATTCCAACTCGGCGGAAAGGTTCGGCCAGGTGTGCCTCCATAAGTAGTAAACCTTCATGCTGGACTTCCTGACGCAGCCTAACAGATAAAGTCGGTCGCCCGGTATGTTTCTCGTGTCCTTCACGTGACGTGCGTTGCGTCGTGCGGATTGACCTTGGCCACCGTCCTGACCGCTCGTACATCAGCGGCTTTTGATAGCGGCGCAGCACCAGCTGACCGAGGAAGTGGGAAATCTCCCGAGCATGGGCCTCGAACGAGGAGCGCGAGGGTCTTGTCAGCCTGGCTCGACCCCTACAACCTGGACGGGGCCCGCCTCGGCATCGAAGGCGAGCCCCAATCGACCGAATCACTCACGATCGTGGTCAGTACAGCTGGAACCGAGATGCTCATCGATTCGAGACCGCGCCAGCGCTACGGTCAGGACCCCTCAATCCTTGAGCAGTCCCGAATGAGAGTCTCGTCGATTCGAATGATTGCCGAGGGAGGTGCTTCTTCGGAAGTACCACGTTCCGAAGAAGCACCTCTTGTCGGCCTCAGTCAGTGAAGAAAGCCAGACGAACCGCATGATTGAACCCAGCCCAGCTGTTCGAGCCCATGTCACCGTCGATCAGGCCACCGTACGCGCCGACACTCTTCGCCCAGCGCTGCATGGCCTTGAAGGTGTTGGTTCCGGGTACGCCATCGATGGGGCCACCGTAGTCGTAGTGAGCCGCGAGGTAGGCCTGCAGGCCTTTCCAGCTGTTGGTCCCCATGATGCCGTCTACCGGGCCGGTGTAGGTGAAGGCCTGCGAAGTCATCCGGGCAGGGCCTCCTTGGATCCGACACTGTGCTGTGCGGGTGAGGCTGGTGTCGTACGGGGCGCCGTCGTAGACGTGTGCCTGACAGTACGGGTCCCAGGTTGTCGCCGCTTGAGCGGGCGCAACGACGCCGCCGATCGCGAGTACAAGCCCGAATCCTGCCGCTGCCAGTCCGCTGACAATTTTCCTGTTCACGAGGTCTCCAACGCTCCGAGTCGAAAGGCTTCTTCTTAGAAGCTGCTGAGATTCCACCATTCGGTGAACAGAGCACGCCATGTGTCAAAGGTCGCACTATGGCGATTTGGGGTGCAACTGATATCTGCCGATGTGAGTTGAACGCCGGCGACCTGCAGGCTTGCCGTCCGTGCACCCAAAGACACATGTCAACAGCGTGGTTTTCGAAGTACTTTCGCTCTAGAAGAACCACCAGAGTCCACTCGGCGACGGACAGGCGCGCTCCGCGGCCGACTTGCGATTGATCAGTGATCGGATCGCAGTTCTGCTCGTCCGCGGGCCGAGGGATGGCGGGAGTCGTGTGGGGCGCGGCTCGGTGGACGGAGGAGTCTGTGTTCCTCTGTCCTGGCTTGCGCGACGTAGGGATGCACGTGGTGCCCCGACAGAAGGCCCGTGTAGTCGCTTAGTACGCAGATGGAACGAGGGTGACGAGCGTCGCCTCGGGCGGGCACGCGAATCGCACCGGAGCGAAGATCGAGGTGCCGAGCCCGGCGGAGACGTTGAGGAATGCCGAGCGGAGCCCGTGCCGCCAGACGCTCAGCCCCTTCACCTGCCGGCGGGGGATGTCGCAGTTCGTGACGAGTGCCCCGAACCCCGGCACGCAGACCTGGCCGCCGTGCGTGTGCCCGGCGAAGATGAGCTGCGCTCCGTGGTTCACGAAGGAGTTGAGCACCCGCTGGTACGGTGCGTGCGCGACGCCGATCGTCACCGTCGGGCGTGTGACGACCTCAGGGGTCTCATCGAGCCAGCTCTCGTCGCCCAGCGGGTCGTCGGCGCGGAGTTCGTCGATCGCCGCGGTGATGAGGTCGAGCCGATCGTACCCCTTGTGCGGGTCGTCGACGCCGAAGAGCTCGAAGTGCGTCCCCTTGAGGTCGAGGACGGCGGCGGTGTTGTCGAGGTCCTGCCAGCCGAGTTCTGCGAAGTAGGCGTGCAGGGCCGCGATGTCGAGCGATATCGCATCGGGGCGGTGGCGCGACGGCCCGGCGAAGTAGCGCAAGGGGTTCTTCACCACCGGCCCGAAGTAGTCGTTCGAGCCGTTGACGAAGACGCCGGGCGTGCCGGCGAACGGCTCGAAGGCGCGCTTGATCCCCTCGAGACCGCGCTCATGCCCGAGATTGTCGCCCGTGTCGACGATGAGGTCTGGCTCGAGCCGGGCGAGTTCTCGCACCCACTCCTGTTTGTCGTGCTGCCAGGGAGCCATGTGCAGGTCGGAGAGGTGCAGGACGCGGATCGGCGTCGCCCCGGTTGGGAGCACCGGCACCTCGACCCGGCGGAGGGTCCAGCGGGTCCGCTCGACGAGCGATCCCCATGCGAATGCGGCGGCGCCCGCCGCGCCGATCGCCAGGGCGATCGACGCGGCGGGCGAGAGACGGGTCTTCGACACGAATCAGCCGCTAGTCGTTGTCGGGTTGGCTGTTGCCGCCGAGCCCGAGCTTGCCCACGGTGATCGTGACCTGGTCGCCGGGCTTCGCGGCCCCGCCGCCGGCGGGGGTCTGCGAGAGCACCACCCCGACCTTGCTCGGATCGCTCGTGTCCTGGTTCTGGCGTTGCACCTTGAAGCCGGCTTGCTTCAGTGCGTCCTCGGCTTGGCGCTCGGTCATGCCGACGACGTTCGGGACACCGGTCATCGTTCCGTTGCTCGTGAAGACCCGGATGGTCGAACCGCGTCCGGCCTGGCCGGTGGGGTCGGTTCCGGAGACCTGGCCGGCGGGCAGGTTCGAGTCCTGCTGGCCGCCGTCCTCGACGACGAAGCCGGCGGCCTCGAGCGCCTTCTTCGCGGCGTCGAACGTGAGTCCGGCGACCTGTGGGATGTCGACGAGGACGTTCTTGAAGGCCGACTGGTCGGGCTCCGTGAAGTCGTCGCCGCCGTACTTGTTATCGGCGAGCTCCATGATCGCAGGCCAGATGCGGTGTCGGGCGGTCGCGGCGGCGCCACTGTCGAAGCGCACATCACGGAGGTTCTGCCGGTTGTTGCCGCCAGTGATGTTGCCCACCCAGACGGCGGTCGACGTGGTCTTGCTTGCACCGACCATCCAGGTGTCGAAGGCGTTGTCGGTCGTGCCGGTCTTGCCGATGTGCTCGACCCCGGTACCGGTGTTCGACGCATATGCGGTTCCATCGCCCTTGAAGGTCTGCTGCATCGCATACTGCATCGCGTAGGCGACCTGCGGGGTGACCGCTGCCGTGCACGTCGACTTCGGCGCCTCCACCGGGGTTCCGTCGGCGAGCGTGATCGAATCGATCGCGATCGGCGAGCACGCGACGCCGTCGTTCGCGATGCCCGCGAACGACACCGCCATGCTCAGCGGCGACACCTCTTCGGTACCGAGCACCGCGGACGGCTGGAACGTCTCATCGGGGTCGAGCGCCTGAGTGCCGTCGGGGTTGAGCACCGGGGTGCCGTCGTCGTTCCAGGCGTAGCGGGTGCCGAGCTCGAGACCGTCGGCGCGCTTGATGCCGAAGGCCTGCGCGGTCTCCTTCACGCCGCACAGCCGGAGCTGCTGCGCCATCGCCATGAACGAGGAGTTCACCGAGTACTTCGTCGCGTCGACCGCGTTGTTCGCCGTGCGTGCGTCGTCGTTCTTCGGGTTGAAGTTGCCCGACCAGGTGCTGCCGTCGCAGAGCCCGGGGAAGGTGGTGAAGGCACGTCGTGAGCCGTTGAACGACTCGAGCAGCGAATGCCCCTCGTTCAGCCATTCGCCGAGGGTGAACACCTTGAATGTCGAACCCGGCTGGAACCCGCTCGACCCGCCGTAGGCGAAATCAGTACTCAGATTGATCGCGCTGTATGAGCGATCCGCGGCGAGCACCTCGTCGGCCTGCGAGTAGTTCTTGTTCTGCGCCATGGCGAGGATCCGACCGGTGCCCGGCTGGACGGTGACCGCCGACGTGCCGACATCGAAGCGATCGTCGGTGTAGGGCACGTTCTCGGCCACAGCGGTTTCGGCACGGTTCTGCAGTTCGAGATCGATCGTCGTGTAGACCTGCAGACCGCCCTCTTCGAGCATCTTGCGTCCTTCGTTGACGTCGCCGGTGGTCGGGTCGTCGTAGTGGCGCAGAATGACGTTCTTGACGTAGTCGCAGAAGTACGCGCTGCCTTGCGCGGTCTGGCAGCCGGTGCTCGGCTCCGTGATGATCGGGGCGACCGGGGTCGCCACCGCAGCATCGTGCTCCTCCTGGGTGATCTTGCCGAGCTTCAGCATCTCGCCGAGGATGTAGTCGCGGCGGTCCTTGTTCGCCGCGTAGGGCGTCGGTTCGCCGGCCTCGTTCACCGAGGCGACGCCGTTCTCGGGGTCGTCGGGCTGATCGAGGCGGAACTTCTCGGGGTGGTTCACGATCGCGATGAGGCTCGCCGCCTCAGGGAGGGAGACCGTCGCCGCGGTCTTGCCGAAGTAGAACTGCGCGGCCGACTCGATACCGTAGACGCGCCCGCCGAACGCGGCGATGTTGAGGTAGCCGCTGAGGATGTCGTTCTTCTCGTACTTCTTCTCGAGCGCGATCGCGTACTTCATCTCCTTGAGCTTGCGCGAGATGCCCGCGTTGCCCGAGGACTCGGTCGCCGCCTCGTACGCGGCCTGCTTCTCCTCCTCGGTCTTCGCAGCCTGTACACCGTTGTTGATGAGCACGTTCTTCACGTACTGCTGCGTGATCGAGGAGCCGCCCTGCGTGTCGCCACCGATGATGAGCTCGTTCATCACGGCACGCGTCGTGCCTTGGATGTCGATGCCCGCGTGGTCGTAGAACCGCGGGTCCTCACCTGAGACCGCGGCGTCCTTCACGTACTGGCTGATCGCCTCGAACGACACGACCTCGCGGTTCTCGCTGAAGAACGAGGCGAGGGGCACGTGCGAGCCGTCGGGCTGCGTGGCGTAGATGTCGGTCTTCGCCGAGAGCTGCGTGATCTCGAGGTAGTCGGGGATGTTCTCGAACATCGCGATGCTGTTGTTCGCAGCCATACCGGTGACGGCGAGTGCAGGGGTCACCGCGGCAGTGACGAGCACGCCGGCGAGAGCGCTCATGCCGACGAAACCGAGGATCCCGGAGCCGACGTCGCTCATCGTACGTTTTTGGGCAGACATATAGTGGAGATTAGCGGAGAAGGCTGGCAAATCCCGATACGTGCGCTGGGCGTCGCATCCGGGTACGACACGCCGAGAACCGTGATCCTGCACGCATCGTGCACGAGACATCCATCGAGGGAGCCCACATGCCGGCCTGGGAGTACATCACCACTCCGCTGCTCATCCACAACACCGCCGCGATCCTCAACAACTGGGGTTCGGAGGGCTGGGAGCTCGTGCAGATCGTGCAGGGCCCCGAGGGCGGTCTCGTCGCGTACCTGAAGCGCCCGAAGGGCGGCGAGAGCTCGGCGGCGGCGTCGGCAGGTGCCGCAGCCGCCGCGCAGGCGGCGAAGCAGTTCGAGGGCGACGCCTGATGGCCGGCTTCGAAGCGCGCCTCGCCGAGCTCGGCATCGAGCTGCCGGGCGTCGCCGCACCGGTCGCGGCCTACGTGCCCGCCGTCGCCACGGGCTCGTACGTGTACACCTCGGGCCAGCTGCCCTTCGTCGCCGGCGCACTGCCCGCGACGGGCAAGGTCGGCGACGGCCACGGTCTCGTTCCCGCCGACGACGCGAAGGCGTACGCGCGCACCTGCGTGCTCAACGCACTCGCCGCGGTGCGCGCCGAGATCGGTTCGCTCGACCGCGTCACCCGCATCGTGAAGCTGGTCGGCTTCGTCGCGAGCGACCCGGCGTTCACGGGTCAGCCCGGCGTCATCAACGGCGCGTCCGAGGTGCTCGGCGAGGTCTTCGGCGACGCGGGTCGCCACGCGCGTTCGGCGGTCGGCGTCGCCGTGCTGCCGCTCGACTCGCCCGTCGAGCTCGAGCTCGTCGTCGAGTTCGCGTAGTCTCACCGCACAACGAAACAGGATGCCTCGGCGGGAATCATTCCCGCCGAGGCATCCGTCGTTCTGCGCCCTGACTGCGGCGGCTACTTCACCTGCTCGCTGATGATCTGCATGATCGAGGTGTCGGCCAGCGTCGTGGTGTCGCCGATCTGGCGGCCCTCCGCGAGGTCGCGCAGCAGTCGCCGCATGATCTTGCCCGAACGGGTCTTCGGCAGCTCGTTGACGATGAACACCTGACGCGGGCGGGCGATCGCGCCGATCTGGGTCGCGACGTGCTTGCGCAGTTCCTCCGACGCGGCGGCGACGTCGTCGCCGTGCGCGGCCTGGCTCGCCTTGAGGATGACGAACGCGACGACCGCCTGACCCGTCGTCTCGTCGGAGGCGCCGACCACGGCGGCCTCGGCCGTCCAGGGGTGGGCGACGAGCGACGACTCGATCTCGGCCGTCGAGAGGCGGTGACCCGAGACGTTCATGACGTCGTCGACCCGGCCGAGCAGCCAGATGTCGCCGTCCTCGTCGTGACGGGCGCCGTCGCCGGCGAAGTACTTGTCGCCGAACTTCTCCCAGTAGGTCTCCTTGAAGCGCTCGGGATCGCCCCAGATGCCGCGGAGCATCGACGGCCACGGCTCGGAGACGACGAGGAGGCCGCCCTCCTCGCCCTGCACGGGCTCGCCGTCGTCGGTGAGGATGTCGATCGAGACGCCGGGCACGGCGACCTGCGCCGACCCCGGCTTGAGGTCGGTGACGCCCGGCAGCGCCGAGATCATGATCGCCCCGGTCTCCGTCTGCCACCACGTGTCGACCACGGGGATCGAGCCGCCGCCGATGACGTGGCGGTACCAGATCCAGGCCTCGGGGTTGATCGGTTCGCCGACCGAGCCGAGCAGGCGCAGCGAACGCAGGTTGAACTGCTGCGGGATCTGCCGGCCGAGCTTCATGAAGGAGCGGATCGCAGTGGGCGCGGTGTAGAGGATCGAGACCTTGTACTTCTCGACGATCTCCCACCAGCGACCCGGGTGCGGGGTGTCGGGGGTGCCCTCGTAGACGACCTGCGTCGCACCGTTCGCGAGCGGGCCGTAGACGACGTACGAGTGGCCGGTGATCCAGCCGATGTCGGCCGTGCACCAGTAGACGTCGGTCTCGGGGTGCAGGTCGAACACGTTCTTGTGCGTGAACGCCGCCTGCGTGAGGTAGCCGCCGCTCGAGTGCACGACGCCCTTCGGCTTGCCGGTCGTGCCGCTCGTGTAGAGGATGAACAGCGGGTGCTCGGCGTTGAACGCCGCGGCCTCGTGCTCGGCGGACGCCTCGGCGACGCTCTCGTGCCACCAGACGTCGCGGCCGGCCTCGACCTCGACCTCGTTGCCGGTGCGCTTGACGACGAGGACCTTCTCGACCGAACCGGCGGTCTTCGCGATGGCCTCGTCGACCGTCGGCTTCAGCGGGAAGACGCGGCCCTTGCGGTAACCGCCGTCGGCGGTGATGACGAGCTTCGCCTCGGCATCGTCGATGCGCGAGGCGAGGCTGTCGGAGGAGAAGCCGCCGAACACCACCGAGTGGATCGCGCCGATGCGCGCGACGGCGAGCATCGAGACGATCGCCTCGGGGATCATCGGCAGGTAGATCGCGACGCGGTCGCCCTCGCCGACGCCGAGGCCTTCGAGCACGTTCGCGGCGCGCTTCACCTCGTCGGTGAGTTCGGCGTAGGTGATGTCGCGGCTGTCGCCGGGTTCGCCCTCGAAGTGGATGGCGACGCGGTCGCCGAGGCCGGCCTCCACGTGGCGGTCGAGGCAGTTGACGGCGACGTTGAGCTCGCCGTCGTCGAACCACTTCGCGAAGGGCGGGTTCGACCAGTCGAGTGTGCGGGTGAACGGTTTCTGCCAGGTGAGGAGCTCGCGGGCCTGCTCGGCCCAGAAGCCGAGACGGTCGGCGCGGGCCTGTTCGTAGAGCTCTTCACCGGCGACGGCTTGGGCGGCGAACTCGGGGCTCGGACGGAAGCGCCTGATCTCCTCGAGTGCGTGATCGATCTGAACGGTCATGGTTCTCCGGTCGCTCCTTCGCGATCTGTTTCATCGGTTGGGTCGCCTGCCCCAAGCAGCACACTACCCCGGGCTCGCCGCTCGTTCCGACGCGCTTCGAAACACATCGTCCGTTTGCTCTTCCGTGCACGCAATGTAGGGATTACTGTGCCTTTGCGCAGAGAAATCTGTATGTCCGCACAAATGAGGACAAAAATGCTTGCGCATCCTTTCTGAGGCCCTACACTGAATACCGCCCGAACACTGCGTTTCGAGGCCTGCAGCGCTCGCGATTCCCCCCAATCCTTGCGCTGCCGAGGCGGCACCTGTTCCCCCCAATGGGTGCCGCCCCCTTTCGTTAACAGCATCCGCGGGTGCCATGAGTCCTCCTCCACAACGGCGTGGAGGAGGACTTCTTCGTTCTCTCCTCCAACCGGATGCCACGGGGCGGGCGCCGCTCCCTACGCTCGCCGCATGTCCATCCCCACCGCGGCGACCTCCTTCGGGTCGACCGCCGCCCCGCCGACGCCCTTCGTGGCGTCGCCCTCCTGGTCGGCGGCAGCGCCGGCAGTGCCCGCCGGTGCGTCGTCGCGGTCGCCTCGGCCGTCGGCGGCCGAGACCGAGCAGCGATTCGCGGAAGTCCTCTCGGGCTTCGACTCCGCGGCCGAGCCGGGGCCGTCCACATCGCACCCGGCGGCCCAGGCCCGGCCCGACCTCGCAATGCCCGACCTCGCCGTGCTCGACCTGCTCGCGCCCTTCGCCGCCGACGGGCCCGTCACCGATCTCTTCGTCAACGGCGCAGCCGGCCTCTGGGTGGATCGGGGCGAGGGAGCCCGCCGTGAGCCGGGCTGGGAGTGCGATGAGGCCGTGGTGCGCGCGCTCGCGGTGAAGCTCATCGCCCGCGGCGGTCGACACGTCGACGAGGCGACCCCGACGGTCGACGTCCGGCTGGGGCTCGGAATCCGGGTGCACGTCGTGCTGCCGCCGGTCTCGACCGCGGGAACGCTCATCTCGGTGCGCATCCCGAGGGCCGCCGGCCGCTCGCTCGCCGAACTGGCCGGCACCGGCATGCTCGACGACGCCCAGCGGGCGACGCTCGAGCAGGCGGTCGCCGAGCGCCGCAACCTCCTCGTGACGGGGGCCGGCGGCACCGGCAAGACGACGATGCTCGCCGCGATGCTGAGCGGCGCGCCCGCGCACGAACGGATCGTCGTGATCGAGGACGTCGCCGAGCTTCGTCTCTCGCACCCGCACGTCGTGTCGCTCGAGGCGCGGCAGGCGAACCTCGAGGGCAGCGGGCGCATCGGGCTCGACGCCCTGCTGCGCGAGGCGCTGCGCATGCGTCCCGACCGGCTCGTGGTCGGCGAGTGCCGCGGCGCCGAGCTCCGCGAGCTCCTCGCCGCGCTCAACACCGGCCACGACGGGGGTGCGGGCACCCTGCACGCGAACTCGCTCGCCGACGTCCCCGCGCGGCTCGAGGCACTCGGTGCGACCGCCGGCCTCACGCCCGACGCGGTGGCGAGGCAGACCGCGAGCGCCTTCGACCTCGTGCTGCACCTCGAACGCGTCGGCGGCCGCCGACGGCTCGCGAGCATCGGCCGTTTCGTACTCGGCGACGACCGCCTCGGGGTCGAACCGCTGTGAACCTCGTGTCGAAGCTGAGACGTCGACGCCCGACCGACCCGGGCGCTGCCGTCGACGCGATCGCGGCGATCAGCGAACGCCTCGCGGTGCTGCTCGCCGCGGGGGTTCCGGCCTCGAGCGCGTGGCAGCACGTGTCGGCGGGTCGGGAGGCCGCTCCGGCCGATGCACTGGTGCTCACCGCGGCGGCGGGCGCCGCGGCGCAGGGGGAGTCGGTCGCCGATGCCATCGCCGCGGCGCGAGGCGCCCACCCCGGGGCATCCGTCGCCTGGCCGGTGCTCGCCGCCGCATGGTCGGTGGCAGCCGAGTCGGGTGCGCCGCTCGCCGCGAGCCTGCGCAACCTCGCGGTGGTGCTGCGCGACGAGGCCCAGCTGCGTCGAGACGTCGGCACCGCGCTCGCGGGCCCCGCCGCGAGCGCCCGGCTCGTGACGGCCCTGCCCGTCATCGCGCTGGTGTTCGGCGCCACCCTCGGGTTCGACACCGTCGGCGTGCTGCTCGGCAATCCGATCGGTGTCGGGTGCCTCGTCGGCGGGGCGCTCCTGCTCTGGGCCGGAGCCCGGTGGAACCGCCGTCTCGCCCGCGCGGCCTCGGTGTCGCAGGCCGACGCCGGGCTCGAACTCGAACTGCTCGCGATCGCCATGTCGAGCGGTGCGTCGATCGAGCGGGCCAGGGCGCTCGTCCGCGAGACCGTCCGCGCGCACGTGCCGCACTCGGGCGACGGCCGGGCCGTCGACGAGGTCGTCGGGCTCGCCGCGCGCGCCGGGGCGCCCGTCGCCGAACTCCTGCGAGCGGAGTCGTTCAGGGTGCGCAGGGCGGCCCGCTCGGCCGGGGCCGCGCGTGCGGCCGCGCTCGGCGTGCGGCTCATGCTGCCCCTCGGTCTGTGCGTGCTCCCGGCCTTCGTGCTGCTCGGCGTCGCACCGCTCATGATCTCCGTCGTCACCGGCACCCTCGGCGGTGCCTCGTGACGCCCCAGACCTCGTGCCGCCGATCCGCCGGCCACCCGGCACCACCGAAAGGAACCCCATGCAGAGCACTGAACCCCGCCCCGACGCGGAGCGACCCGCGCAGCACGCACCGCACCGCTCGCCCGCCCGTCGTGCAGCCCGTCTTCTCCTCCGCAGGCTCGCCGGAGAACGCGGCGCCGCCACCGCCGAGTACGCCGTCGCGACGATGGCCGCGGTCGGCTTCGCCGGCCTCCTCGTCGTCATCCTCCGAGGCGACGAGGTGCGCGGCATCCTCACCGATCTCGTGCGGAATGCGCTCACGGTGGGCTGACCGCGAGCGGGGCAGCGTGACGGCGGAGTTCGCCGTCGCGCTGCCTGCGATCGCACTCGTGCTCGCCGGTTGCCTCGCCGCCGTGCTGCTCTCGGCGCAGCAGGTCCGGCTCACGGATGCCGCGGCCGACGCCGCACGCGCGCTCGGGCGCGGCGAGTCCAGTGCGGCGGCGCAGGCCATCGCCGTGCGGGTGGCGGGTGCGGTGTCGCTCGAGACCGCGGCCGACGGCGAGTTCGTCTGCGCCCGGCTCAGCGCCTCGGGCGACGGGTTGCTCGCGGCCGTCCGGTTGAGCGCCGAGTCGTGCGCGGTCGGGGGCGGCCGATGAGCGGCCGCGGTCGAGGCATCCGACGCATGGAGCCGTCGGGCCGCGACGGCCGCGACGGCCGTGACGACCGCGACGACCGGGGCGCCGCCTCGGTCGTCGCACTGGGCCTCGTCGGCGCGGTCGTCGGGCTCACCGCACTCATGGTGCCCGCGCTCGGCGCGTTCGTGGGTTCGCAGCGGGCGGCGAACGCCGCCGACGCCGCCGCGCTCGCCGCCGCCGACGTCTCGAGCGGCGCGGTGCCGGGGGTGCCGTGCGCGCTGGCCGCCGCGATCACCGCGCGCAACGGCGCCGAACTCGCGTCGTGCGAACTCGACGGACCGGTGGCCGAGGTGCTGGTGCGCGTCGGGGTGCTCGGCTTCACGGTCGACGCCCGGGCCCGCGCCGGACCGCCCGGATGGACCGGGTGAAGGGCATGAGCTCGCAGAGCAGTGCCGCCGCGGTGGGGCGCGGCCGCGGCTCAGTCGAAGACGGTCTCGATGAAGCGGTAGTCGACCGCCGATGGGCGGGAGTCACCCGGCGTCTCGAATTCGAGGCCGGCCGCGCGGGAGTAGACGTAGTGCTTGCCCGCGTCGGTGTTGAGTTCGAGGCGCGGCCTGGGGTCGCCGGAATCGAGGAAGGCCGTCGCGACGGTCTTGCCCTCGAGCGGCCCGTCGATCAGTTTGGCCGTGTACGAGCCGTGAGATGACGTGTCCATGCCGCCATTCTCCTCCCGGCCCAAAGAAGCGCAAGGGGTGCGCGGCGAGTCGCCGCGCACCGACTCGACGCGGTGGAGTGGGCGTACTCCCGGTGGGGGTGTGTATCGTGTGGCTGTCGGCGGAGCGTTCCGCCGGCCATGGCACACCGCTCGGGGGCGCGGCAAGCGAATGTGCGTTCTCGTCTCATTAAGTGGAACAAGAGGAGTCTGGTGTCAGGCGCGAAGAAATTGGTCATCGTTGAGTCGCCGACCAAGATGAAGTCGATCGCCCAGTATCTGGGTGACGGGTACGAGGTGCTGTCCTCGGTCGGCCACATCCGCGATCTGATCGAGCCGAAGAATCTCCCGGCCGAGCTCAAGAAGGGCCCGCTCGGCAAGTTCTCGGTCGATGTCGACAACGGCTTCGAGCCGTACTACGTCGTCTCCGATGCGAAGAAGAAGACGGTCGCCGAGCTCAAGCGCGCGCTGAAGAACGCCGACGAACTCCTGCTCGCCACCGATGAGGACCGCGAGGGCGAGGCCATCGCGTGGCACCTCCTCCAGGAGCTGAAGCCCAAGGTCCCCGTTCGCCGCATGGTCTTCCACGAGATCACGAAGGACGCGATCCAGAAGGCGAAGGACAACACCCGCGAGCTCGACACCGCACTCGTCGACGCGCAGGAGACCCGCCGGATCCTCGACCGTCTCTACGGCTACGAGGTCTCGCCGGTGCTCTGGCGCAAGGTCGGCCCCGGCCTCTCGGCCGGGCGCGTGCAGTCGGCCGCGACCCGCCTCGTCGTCGACCGCGAGCGCGAGCGTCTCGCCTTCGTCGCCGCCGGGTACTGGGACCTGATCGGCACCTTCGCCACGGATGCCGCCGGGAGCGCGTTCGACGCGAAGCTCGTGCGCGTCGGGGGTCAGCGCGTCGCGACCGGTCGCGACTTCGACGACTCCGGAAAGCTGACCTCGAAGGCCGTCGTCATCGACGAGGCGACCGCGCAGGCGCTCGCCGCGGCGCTCCGCGACGACACCGTCGCCCGCCGGGTCTCGAAGCTCGAGCAGAAGCCCTACTCGCGCCGTCCGGCGGCGCCGTTCACGACCTCGACCCTCCAGCAGGAGGCCGCGCGCAAGCTCCGCCTCTCCGCGAAGGACACGATGCGGGTGGCGCAGTCGCTCTACGAGAACGGCTACATCACCTATATGCGTACCGACTCGAACTCGCTCTCGCAGCAGGCGATCTCGGCGGCACGGGCGCAGGCGACCTCGCTGTACGGCGCCGACTCGATTCCCGACAAGCCGCGCGTCTACGCGGGCAAGTCGAAGAACGCCCAGGAGGCGCACGAGGCGATCCGCCCGTCGGGCGAGGTGTTCCGCACGCCGTCGTCGCTGCAGGGCGCCCTCCGCGGTCGCGAGTTCGAGCTCTACGACCTCATCTGGAAGCGCACGGTCGCATCGCAGATGGCCGACGCGAAGGGGCAGACCGCGACGGTCACGATCGAGGTCGGCCCCACGGATGCCTCGGCGCCGGCGCCGGCCGAAGCGACGACGAAGATCGGCGGCACGATCGCCGAGTTCACCGCGAGCGGCACGGTCATCACCTTCCGCGGCTTCCTCGCCGCCTATGAAGAGGGCCGTGACGAGGAGCGCAACCGCGACGACGCCTCCGGCGACGCGAAGCTGCCGCAGCTCTCGGAGGGTCAGGAGCTCTCGCTCGACGAGCTCGAGGCCAAGGGCCACGAGACGAGCCCGCCGCCGCGCTACACCGAGGCCAGCCTCGTGAAGCGCCTGGAGGAGCTCGGCATCGGCCGTCCGTCGACGTTCGCCTCGATCATCTCGACGATCATCGACCGCGGCTACGTCACGCAGCGGGGTCAGGCGCTCGTGCCGAGCTGGGTCGCGTTCTCGGTCGTGCGCCTCCTGGAGGAGCACTTCGGCGACCTCGTACAGTACGACTTCACCGCCGAGATGGAGGACGACCTCGACCACATCGCCGCGGGCGAGGCCGACCGGGTCGACTGGCTCTCGAGCTTCTACTTCGGGTCCGACAAGCACCGCGGCCTCCGCCAGGTGGTCGACAACCTCGGCGACATCGACGCCCGTGAGATCAACTCGGTGGCGATCGCCCCCGACATCACGCTCCGCATCGGCAAGTACGGCCCGTACCTCGAGACCGTCGACCCCGACGCCGCACCGTCGGCGACGGGCGAGCCCACGCCCCGCCGGGTGAACCTGCCCGAGGGGCTCGCCCCCGACGAACTCACCGAGGCGAAGGCCCGTGAGCTCATCGAGGCGCCCGTGCAGAGCGACCGCGTGCTCGGCGTGAACCCCGCCAACGGCAAGCAGGTCGTCGCGAAGGACGGCCGCTTCGGCCCGTACGTCACCGAGCTCGAGCCCGAGCCCGAGGCGCCCGCAGCGGTGGTCGACCCGGCCACCGGCGAGGTCGTCGAACCTGAGAAGCCCAAGCGCGGCGCGAAGAAACCCGCCGCGGTCAAGCCGCGCACCGCGTCGCTCTTCAAGAGCATGCACCCCGAGGAGATCGACCTCGAGACGGCGCTGAAGCTCCTCGACCTGCCGCGCGTCGTCGGCGCCGACCCCGAGTCGGGCGTGGAGATCACCGCGCAGAACGGCCGCTACGGCCCGTACCTCAAGAAGGACGCCGACACCCGCACCCTGCCGAGCGAGGATGCGATCTTCGACATCGACCTCGCCGGCGCACTCGAGCTGTTCGCGCAGCCGAAGTACGGTGCGCGCCGCGCGTCGAGCGCGCTCAAGGAGTTCGACAACGACCCGGTGAGCGGCAAGCCGATCAAGGTGAAGGACGGCCGTTTCGGGCCGTACGTCACCGACGGCACGACGAACGCGACGATCCCGCGGGCCGAGTCGGTCGAGGACATCACCTTCGAGCGTGCCGTCGAGCTGCTGCAGATCAAGCGCGACAAGGGGCCCGCAGCTCCCCGCAAGAAGGCTCCCGCGAAGAAGCCGGCGGCCAAGAAGCCGGCCGCGAAGAAGCCCGCTGCGAAGAAGTCGGCGCCGAAGGAGTGAGCGACACCGGCCTCTTCATCACGCTCGAGGGCGGCGACGGTTCGGGCAAGACCACGCAGGCCGAACTGCTCGGCGAATGGCTCGCAGGGGAGGGACGCACGGTCGTGCGCACCCGTGAGCCCGGCGGCACCGACGTCGGCGTGGAGGTGCGCGAGATCGTGCTGCACCACCGCGGCGACATCGCCCCGCGCGCCGAGGCGCTGCTCTACGCCGCCGACCGGGCGCATCACATCGCGACGGTCGTCCGGCCAGCGCTCGCGCGCGGCGAGGTGGTGCTGCAGGACCGCTTCATCGACTCCTCGGTGGCGTACCAGGGTGCCGGGCGCGTGCTCGACGCCGATGAGGTGCGCAGCCTCTCCGAGTGGGCGACGGAGGGACTCGTGCCCGACCTCACCGTGCTGCTCGACCTCGATGCCGCCGCGGCGCGCGGCCGGCTCGACGAGGCGCGCACGCGATACGACCGGCTCGAGGCCGAGGCATCCGAGTTCCACGACCGCGTGCGTGCCGCCTACCTCGAGCTCGCCGCGGCCGAACCCGGGCGGTTCCTCGTCGTCGATGCGGCGCAACCGGTTGACGTGATCGCGCTGGCGATCCGCGAGCGCGTCGCCGCGGTGCTGGGCGCCCGCTGAGTCCGCCGTCGGCGGCGGAGGGTAGCGTGGAATCGTGAGCGTGTGGAATGAGCTGACCGGCCAGGACGCGGCGATCGCCGTGTTCCGTGCGGCGGCCGAGGCCGCGCGCGGCGGCGGCGCCGAGGCATCCGCCGGTGCTTCGCAGCAGATGACCCATTCATGGCTCGTGACCGGCCCGCCCGGCTCGGGGCGCTCGAACCTCGCGTACGCCTTCGCGACCGCGCTCATCTCGGGCGACCCCGACGGCGACGACGTGACCCGAGCCCAGGTCGACGCGCGCAGCCATCCCGACCTGCACGTGCTCGCGACCGAGGGCGTCATCATCAAGCGCGACGACGTGCGCGACATCGTCAAGCGCTCGCACTACGCGCCGTCGATCGGGCGGCACCGCGTCATCATCGTCGAAGACGCCGATCGCATGACCGAGCAGACCTCGAACTTCCTCCTCAAAGAACTCGAGGAGCCGCCCGAGCGCACCGTGTGGATCCTCTGCGCGCCGAGCGAGGCCGACCTGATCCCGACGATCCGATCGCGGGTGCGCTCGGTGCGCCTGCAGGTGCCGAGCGTCGCCGACGTGGCCGAACTGCTCGTCCGGCGCGACGGCGTCGACCCCGAGCTCGCCGAGCGGGCCGCTCGCGAGGCGCAGAGCCACATCGGCATGGCGCACCGCCTCGCGACGAACGAGGAGGCCCGCGCCCGGCGCGCCGAGACCCTCGAGCTCGCGCTGCGGGTGCGTTCGACCGCGAGCGCCGTGATGACGGCCGCGCGGTACCTCGAGATCGCCGGCGACGACGCGAAGGCCATCACCGAACTGCGCGACGCGGAGGAGCGCGAGCACGCGCTGCACTCGCTCGGCATCGCGCCGGGCCAGGCCGTACCGCCCGCGCTGCGGCCGCAGATCAAGGCCCTCGAAGACGACCAGAAGCGGCGGGCGACGCGAAGCCTGCGCGACGGCATCGACCGGATCCTCGTCGACCTCGCCTCGCTGTACCGCGACGTCCTGCTCGTGCAGCTCGATGCCGACGTCGCCCTCGTCAATCGCGAGCTGCTCGCGCAGATCGAGGCCGCCGCAGCGGCCGCGACGCCCGCACGGACGCTCGCGACGCTCGACGCCATCCAGACCGCACGCACCCGCATCGAGGGCAACGTGCAGCCCGCGCTCGCGCTCGAGGCCATGCTGGTCTCCGCCGTGCGCCGCCCCGACCACGAACGAGGAGCCGCATGAGCGCACCGAGCACCGCCCGACGAGCGAATGGCCGAGAGCCCGACGGGCGGAGGCCCCGCGGCCGCCGTCTTGCGGCCGTCGGCGCCGCGCTGGCCGCCGTGCTCGTGCTGAGCGGATGCGTGCCCTCGTTCCTCGAGCAGAAGCCGGTGGTGTCGACGCCCACGGGCGAAGAGGTCTCGGCCGAACTCGAGCCGTTCTACACGCAGGTGCTCGAGTGGGAGCGCTGCGGCGACGGCATGGGCTGCACGACCGCGACGGCGCCCCTCGACTGGAACGACCCGGCGGCCGGCGAGATCGAGCTGGCGCTCGTGCGCCACGTCGCGAGCGGCGACAAGCTGGGTTCGCTGCTCGTGAACCCGGGCGGCCCCGGCGGCTCGGGCTACGACTTCGTGCTCGACTCGCTCGACTACGCGGTCGGCGAGCCGCTGCAGGAGCGGTTCGATGTCGTGGGCTTCGACCCGCGGGGTGTGGGGCGCTCGTCGTCGGTGGCGTGCTACGAGCCCGCCGAGATGGACGACTACCTCTACGGCATCATCCCCGAGGAGCGCGGCAGCGACGCGTGGATCGAGGCGGTCGGCGACTCGGCGGGCGACTTCGGCGCGGCCTGCGACGAGAACACGGGCGAACTGCTCGCGAACGTCGACACGGTGAGCGCCGCGCGAGACATGGACCTGCTGCGCGCCGTCCTCGGCGACGAGCAGCTCAACTACCTCGGTTTCTCGTACGGCACCTTCCTCGGCGCCACGTACGCCGACCTCTACCCCGAGAAGGTCGGCCGGCTCGTGCTCGACGGCGCGATCGATCCCTCGGCGAGCGACTTCGAGGTCTCGAAGGCGCAGTCGGTGGGCTTCGAGGGTGCGATCGACGCCTACCTCGAAGACTGCCTGAGCTCGGCCGACTGCCCGTTCGAGGGCACCGTCGCCGACGCCCGCGACGAGATCGGGCGACTGCTCGACTCGGTCGACCAGAGCCCGCTCCGCGGCAGCGACGGCCGTATGGTCGGGGCCGACACGCTGCTCACGGCGATCATCTACCCGCTCTACAGCGCCGACTCGTGGCCGTACCTCAGCGACATGCTCGAGTCGACCATGTTCGGCGACGCCGACCCCGCCCTCGCCTTCGCCGACGGGTACAACGGCCGCAACGCCGACGGCACGTACCTGGACAACTCGACCGAGGCGTTCCGGGCGATCAACTGCCTCGACTACACGTACCAGTCCGATGTCGCGGTCATGCGCGACAAGGCGGCACAGATCGCCGAGGCCGCGCCGCTCATCGGCAAGTACATGGGCTACGGCGACCTCAGCTGCGTCAACTGGCCGTACCAGTCCGACCGCGAGCGGGCGGAGATCCACGCCGAGGGCGCCGCACCGATCATGGTCGTCGGCACGACCGGCGACCCGGCGACGCCGTACGAGTGGGCCGTCGCGCTCGCCGATCAGCTCGAGAGCGGTGTGCTCGTGAGCTACGAGGGCGAGGGGCACACCGCCTACAACAAGTCGAACTCGTGCGTGAACGGCGCGGTCGAGTCCTACCTCATCGACGGAACGGTGCCCGCGAGCGATCCCGACTGCTGAGCGGATGCCGCGTGGCGGGCCCGCTGCGCGGCATCCACCACGTGGCATCCGACCCTCACGACCCGATGTGGTCATCGAGAGCCTCCGGCATCCGCTACTATGGATTCTCGTGCCAGTCGGTGCGCATCGCGCATCGATCGTCACGCCGCCTTAGCTCAGTCGGCAGAGCGTCTCACTCGTAATGAGAAGGTCGTGGGTTCGATTCCCACAGGCGGCTCCACTCGAAGGCCCGGACACTGTCCGGGCCTTCGGCGTCTGCGGAGATCTCGAAGAAGCGGAGCGCGCGATGACGGCAGCCGAGGCGATCACGGCGGGCAAGTACGTGTCGCTCACCACCTTCCGCAAGGACGGCACGCCGGTCGCGACGCCAGTCTGGTTCGCGCTCGACGGCGATCGGATCGTCGTGCAGACTCCTGCGGGCACCGGCAAGCTGAAGCGGCTGCGACGCGACACGAGGGTGCTCGTCGCGCCGTGCGACCTGCGTGGGCGGGTGCGGGCCGGCGCGCCCCGGGGGCACGGCACCGCCGAGATCATCGGCGACGAGGCCGAGTCGACCCGCCTGCAGGGCCTGCTGCGCCGCCGCTACGGACTCGTCTACGCGCTCGCGAGCGCGGTGATCCGGCCGCGGGGCGGCGCGGCCGCGGACGTGCTCCTGCGCATCACGCTCGAGTGAGCGCCGGGGCGACGAGCGTCACCCGAGCGCCGGCGCGATGAGCGTCGCGTAGTTGGCGTAGCCCGTCGCGTTCGGGTGGAACGCGGCGGTCGTGTTGAAGATGCTGAAGCCGTTGATCCACGGCGAAGGACTGCCGATGCCGTGCCCGGTGAATGCCGCCTCCACGTCGACGAAGGTCGCGCCGTTCGCGACCGAGGCCGCCTCGACCTGGTCGTTCAGCAGACTCGTGTCGGTGTTGACGCGCGACGCGTAGGCGTACTGCGACGGCAGGTGGAAGAGCTGCGGGTAGCCGGCGACGACGATCTTCGCCTGCGGGCCGACCATCGCGCGGACGGCCTGGACGAGCGACGCGACGCGGGCGTACATGGTGCCGTCGCTCACCATGGCCTCGGCCGTCGCGAGGTTCGCCTCGCAGCTCGACGTCGACACGAACACGAAGCAGTTCTGCATGACCGTGGCGAAGCCGACGTCGTTGCCGCCGATCGTCAGGGTCACCCGCTGCGTGCCCGCGGGAATCGCCGGTACCTGCGAGGCGAGCGCGTCGAGCGTCGACGACCCGGCGCAGGCCGGGAACGCGGTGAGCTTCAGCGTGCGCGAGGCGTCGAGCTTCTTCGGGTAGCCGTTGTTGCTGCGATAGCAGCTCGTGTCGAGGTAGCTGCCGCCGCCCTGACCCGCGGCGAAGGAGTCGCCGAGCGCGACGTAGGCGAGCTCCTTGCCGCCGCCTCCACCGCCCCCGCCGGGCTTGCCCGGGCCCTTCGCGGCGAACGCCGGGGCCGCGCCCGAGAGCGCGAGCGCCGTGATGACGACCGCTGCCGCAGCACCCGCGAGCAGCTTCCGCGCGTTCACGACCCGGCCGCGACGAGGTAGGCCGCGAAGACGGCGTCGGTGTACGCGGCGTAGCCGGCCGCGTTCGGGTGCAGGAAGCTCACCGGGTCGCCCGGGTTCTGGCCGAGCCACGGGTCCGAGCCGCCGGCGCCGTGGCCCGCGAACGCGAGCGTGACGTCGACGTAGCCGACCGGGGCGACGGGTACGAGCTGCGCGACGGCGCCGCCGAGTTGCGCGTTCAGCGCCGCGACCGCCGCGTTGACCGTCGTCGCGAGGCCCGGCACCTGCGGGTCGAACGGGATCGGGTACCCGGTCACGAGGATGTCGGCCCTCGGCGATCGCTCGTGCACGGCGGTGACGAGCCCGGCGAGGCGGACCCCGATCTGCCCCGATTGGAGCAGCGCGGTCGCCGCGCCGACGGCCTGGGCGCAGGCCGGGGTGTTCGGATCCGGGATGCACGCGGCGTAGACCGCGCCGATCCCGAGGTCGCCCGCGCCGGCGGTGATCGTGACGAGCGTCGTGCCGCGGTTGATCTGGCCGAGCTGCGTCGCGGCGACGTCGCCGATCGTGGCGCCGCTGCAGCCGGCGTTGCGGAGGAGGTTCATGCGGGGGAGTGCATCGATGCCGTTCGCGTAGCCGGCGCCGGTGCGCCCGCAGTCGTCGAGCGGGGCGCCGTTGCCCTGGCCTGCGGCGAGCGAGTCGCCGAGGGCGACGTACTTCGCGACGGGGAGCTCGGGGGGTGCTGCCTGGGCGGGCAGTGCGATACCGATGGGGATCGCGAGGAGGGCGACTGCGGTCGCGGCGGCGGCGATGCCGTGGCGGACCTTTCGGGTTGAAAGCACGCTCATGCGCCAACGCTAGAGCGAAACTGAGGAATGCACAGCTACCCAGATGTGGGGGTGCCGCGGGGACGACCACCGCGAAGGGCCGAGCTCTCCGATCTCGCCGTACTCGCCGCTTCGCCGTATTCTGGGCCGATGACCGACTCACTGCGCTGGGGCATTCTCGCAACCGGCGGCATCGCCCGTCTCTTCGTCAACGACCTGAAGCTCAACGGATTCGACGTGCGGGCCGTGGGCTCGCGCAGCGAGGAATCGGCGGCGCGCTTCGCCGCGGAGTTCGGGATCCCGAACGTGCACGGCAGCTACGAGTCGCTCGTCGCCGACCCCGAGGTCGACGCGATCTACGTCGCGACCCCGCACCCCATGCACGCCGCGAACGCGACGCTCGCCCTCGAGGCGGGCAAGCACGTCCTCGTCGAGAAGGCGTTCACCCTCAACGCCCGGGAGGCGCACGAGATCGCCGACCTCGCCGAGGCCCGCGGGCTCGTCGCGCTCGAAGCCATGTGGACCAGGTACCTGCCGCACATGATCCGGATCCGCGAGCTCATCGCCGCAGGCGCGATCGGCGAACCGCGCAGCCTCGTCGCCGACCACACCCAGCTCCTCCCCGAGGACCCGGCGCACCGGCTCAACGCACTCGAGCTCGGCGGCGGAGCACTCCTCGACCTCGGCATCTACCCGATCTCGTTCGCGTGGGACCTTTTCGGCGCCCCCGCCGAGGTGAAGGCCTCCGCGACGTTCAAGCCGACCGGCGCCGATGCGCAGGTCGCGACGATCTTCACCTACGGCGACGGCCGCATCGCGACGACCCTGTCGGCGTCGAACACGCGCGGCCCGAACAGCGCGGTCGTGCTCGGCACCGAGGCCCGGATCGAGATCGACGCCGTCTGGTACTCGCCGACGACGTTCCGCCTCGTGCGCCCCGACGGCGAGGTGATCGAGACGTACGTCTCCGAGGTGCACGGCCGCGGCATGCACTACCAGGCGGCGGCCCTCGAGCAGGCCGTCGCCGGCGGCCGGCTCGACGGCGGGGACATCCTGCCGACGCGCGAGAGCGTCGCCATCATGGAGACCCTCGACCGCATTCGCGAGCAGATCGGCCTGCGCTACCCGGGGGAGTGAGCGCGACTCGGGGTTCACCCTGATTCGACCCCGAGTGGTACCGGGAACCCACCCGGAATCATCCCCAGGGCGGATGGTGTCGCGTGCATTCGCGCGGATAGGCTCACCGCAGCGTCGCCCTGCCGACGCTGTACGCGACCGCGCCGGCGGTCGCCCGACGCGGGATCCCCGCGCACCCGACCCGAAGGAGTCCCCGTGTCCGCACGCCGCCCTGTCCTCGGTTTCACCGCCCTCGCCGCCGTCGCCGTGCTCTCGCTCGCCGGCTGCAGCGGCGGCCCCGGCGGCAGCGAGAAGCTGAGCTACGAGGACAGCCCGCTCTCGAAGTACCTCGAGGTCGTGAACGGCTCGTGGGACGAGGAGAAGATGGCCGCCGACCAGAAGAAGGCCGAGGAGTTCAAGGCCGAGTGCATGGCGGAGGAGGGCTTCGAGTACACCCCCGTCGACCAGTCGCAGTACATGACCTCATTCGGCGAGGAGGAGATGGCCGAGCGCGAGACCGAGGAGTGGGTCGCGGCGAACGGCTGGGGCTTCGTGCAGACGCAGGCGGAGATGGACGCCCAGCAGGCCGAGGCCGAGGAGATCACCGACCCGAACCAGCCCTACATCGAGTCGCTCTCGCCGACCGAGCAGGAGGCGTACTACGCCACCCTCTACGGCGTGCCGCCGACCGAGGAGGAGATCGGCGAGGACGGTAGCTACGAGTACAACTGGGAGACCTCGGGCTGCGAGGGCGCGGCGCAGCACGAGATCCAGGGCGAGAACTACTGGGAGGACGAGGAGTTCTCCGACCTCACCGAGGCGATGTCGACACTCTGGGAGGAGCAGTCGAAGCACCCCGACGTCGTGGCGCTCGACGAGAAGTGGTCGGCGTGCATGGCCGACGCCGAGTACCCCGACCTGAAGTCCCGCAGCGACGCGCAGACCATCATCATGGACAAGCAGAACGAGTTCTGGAACGGCGAGAACGCCGAGGGCCCGAGCGAGGAGCAGCTCGCCGAGCTCAAGCAGGAGGAGATCGACCTCGCGCTCGCGGACTTCCGCTGCGGCAAGAAGCTCGACTACCAGAACGTGCAGCTGCGGGCGCAGTTCGACCTCGAGGAGCAGTTCATCGAGGATCACAAGTCGGAGCTCGACGCGCTCGTCGCCGCCTACGCCAAGGGCGAGGAGTGATCCGCAGGCGTCGCGCGGGGGCCGACGGCGGCGATCCGGTCGGCGAGGCGACGGTCGGCGAGCCGACGGTCGGCGACGAGGTCGACGGGGCGGATGCCGCGGGGCGCGGTTTCGACGCACTCGTCGCCCCCGAGGCATCCGAACCGACGGCCGACGAGGCGATCGAGCCCGCCGACCCCGCGGTGCAGGGCTGGCGGCGCGTGCTGCGCGGCAACCGCGTGCTGTGGGTGCTCGCGGCCGTCGCGATCGCCTCGCTCGTCGCGGGCGTCGGCCTCAGCTTCCTCATCGTCTCGCCCGGGCAGGCCGCCGCCGACGCGGCAGCCCCCGACGCGGGCCCCATCACGGTGCCCGTCGAGCTCAAGGCGCTCTCGAACGACGTCACCATTCGCGGCGACGCGGCGTTCGCCGACTCGGTCGAGGTGAAGCTCGAGACCGGCGACATCGGGGGCCCGGCGGTCGTCACCGGGCGCGTGCCCGAGGTCGGCACCACGCTCGGGCCCGCGGCGATCGCGCTCGAGGTCACCGGACGCCCCGTCATCGTGCTGCCGGGCGAACTCCCCGGCTACCGCACCCTCCGCGCGGGGCTCTCCGGGCCCGACGTGACGCAGCTCAAGCAGGCGCTGCAGGCGATCGGCATCGACCCCGGCGACCTCAGCTCGAACGTCTACGACTCGGCGACCGCCGCGGCCGTGGCCGCGCTCTACGACCGCGTCGGCTACCCGCTGCCCGAGGCGCCCGACGGCTCCGCCGATTCGGTGCGCTCGGCTCGCGAGGCGGTGAGCGGCGCCGAGGCGTCGGTGGCCTCCGCCGAGCAGGCGCTCGCCGTGGCGGCGTCCGGTCCGAGCTCGGTCGAACGGGTGCAGCTCGACAACGCCGTGCGCTCGGCCGAACGCGCCCTCGCCGCGGCGCAGGCCACCGGCGACCCCGTCGCGATCGGCGACGCCGAGGACGCGCTCAACCTGGCGCGGGTCCAGCGCGATGCGGGCCTCGCGGCACGCGACGCGAGCGCCGAACGGGCCGCACTCGACTCGGCGCGCTCGCAGCGCGACGCCGCCTACGAGCTCCTCGAGGAGGCCGAGACCGGTCGCCTCGCGTTCCTCCCCGTGAGCGAGGTGCTCTACCTGCAGGACCTGCCGCGCCGGGTCGACGAGGTCATGGTCCAGCGGGGCACGATCGTGCAGTCGGCCGCGATGCTCGTGTCGGGCGCGACGCTCGCCATCAAGGCGTCCGCGGCCGAGAGCGACGCGAAGCTCCTGAAGGCCGGCGACGTCGCCTCGCTCGCGATGCCCGACGGCTCCGAGCTCTCGGCGACGGTGACCTCGGTCGAGCCGCGCAAGGCCGCGGGCGGCGAGTCCGCCGAGGCGGGTCCGCGCTACGACGTGGTGCTCGCACCGGTGAAGCCCACCGACGCGCAGGTCGAGGCGCTCCGCGGGCAGAACGTGCGGGTGAAGATCTCGATCGGTGCGACCGAGGGCGAGGTGCTCGCGGTCCCGCTCGCGGCGCTCACCGCTGGGCCGGGCGGCGAATCGCGACTCGAGGTGCAGGAGGGGTCCGAGACCCGCATCGTCGAGGTGACGACGGGTCTCGCCGCGGGTGGATTCGTCGAGATCACGGGCGAGGTCGCCGAGGGCGACCTGGTCGTGGTCGGCCGATGAGCCCCACCCCGGTGGTCGAGCTCGTCGATGTCACCCGCTCCTTCCCCGGCCCTCCCGAGGTGCAGGCGCTCAAGGGCGTGAACCTCACGATCGGTCGGGGCGACTACCTCTCGATCGTGGGCCCGAGCGGTTCGGGCAAGTCGACGCTGCTCAACGTGCTCGGCCTCCTCGACCGGCCGACGGTGGGCGACTACCGGCTCGGCGGGGTGTCGACGGCCGCGCTCGACGAGGAGGCGCGGGCGGGGCTGCGTGCGCGCACCATCGGCTTCGTCTTCCAGGCTTTCCACCTGCTGCCGCGCCGCACGGTGCTCGACAACGTGCTGCTCGCCACCCTCTACAGCGGGGTGCCGCGTCGCGAGCGGATGCCACGCGCCAAGGCCGCACTCGAGCGGGTCGGGCTCGCGCACCGCATGGACTTCCTGCCGACCACACTCTCGGGCGGCGAACGCCAGCGGGTCGCCGTGGCGCGTGCCGTGATGGCCTCGCCCGAGCTGATCCTCGCCGACGAGCCGACCGGCAACCTCGACCAGCAGACCTCCGGCGAGGTCATGGACCTCTTCGAAGAGCTCAACGCCGATGGGCTGAGTCTCGTCGTCATCACGCACGACCAGCACGTCGCCGATCGGGCGGCGCGGAGCATCCGCATCGCCGACGGGCGGGTGAGCGAGCTGTGACGCGGGGCTTCCTCCGTCGCTTCCGCCGCGGTGCGGCCGACGGCGGCCCGGCGGCCGAGGCGACCGTCGAAGGCGCGGCCGCGGCCGCGACCGACGCGGACGCGGCGATCCCCGCGATCCCGCGTGCCGATCGATTCACGACGCAGGACCTCCTCGTCGAGGTGAGCCACGGCATCGGCGGGCACACCGGGCGCCTCGTGATGACGACCCTCGGCACCGTGCTCGGCATCGCCTCGCTCGTCGTCACCATCGGGTTCGCACAGACCGCTGCGGGCCAGATCAGCCGCCAGTTCGACGCGGTCGCGGCGACGCAGGCGGTCGTGAAGCCCGAGACGTCGAACACGATGGGCGGCAAGGAGATCGCGAACACGACCCTGCCGTGGGACTCGCCCGAGCGCGTCGAACGCCTGAACGGCGTCGAGCGCGCCGGGCTCATCGGCGAGGTGCCGATCGGCGAGCTCCAGATCACGGCCGTGCCGATCAACGACCCCTCCGCGCCCGAGACGCTGAGCCCGACCCTGCTCGCGACCTCGCCCGGGCTCCTCGACGCCGTGCGCGGCGAGGTCGCCGTGGGCCGGTACTTCGACGCGGGCCACGACGCCCGGGCCGACCGGGTCGCCGTCGTCGGCGAGCGGGCGGCCGAGAAGCTCGGCATCAACCGCGTCGACAGCCAACCCTCGATCTTCATCGGCGAGCGGCCGTACACCGTCATCGGCATCGTCGGGGGCATGGAGCGCCGGGCCGACCTCCTCGACTCGGTGATCCTCCCGCTCGGCACGGCGCGGGCCGACTTCGGGCTCCGCAGCGCGAGCGAGCTGCAGTTGCGCATCGATGCGGGCGCCGGCCCGCTCGTCGCGAAGCAGGCCCCCGTCGCGCTCGACCCGAACGCGCCCGAGAACTTCGACGTCCAGGCGCCGCGCTCGGGCTCCGACCTGCAGGAGAGCGTGCAGGCCGACATCAACGTCGTCTTCCTCATCCTCGGGGTCATCGCGCTGCTCGCGGGCGGCCTCGGGATCGCGAACGTGACCCTGCTGTCGGTGTCTGAGCGCACGGGCGAGATCGGGCTGCGGCGCGCGCTCGGCGCGACGAGACGGCAGATCGCCCGCCAGTTCATGCTCGAGTCGGTCGTCATCGGCCTGCTCGGCGGGCTCATCGGGGCGGCGGTCGGCGTCTTCGCGGTCGTGCTCGTGGCGCTCGTGCAGCAGTGGACGCCCATCATCGACCTGCCGATGGTGTTCGGCGCCGCGATCCTCGGCGCGGTCGTCGGGCTCGCGGCGGGCGCGTATCCGGCGCGCAAGGCGTCGAGCATCGAGCCGATCGCCGCGCTCCGCGCCGGCGTCTGAGCGCCGCTTCCTGAACGGGGCTCCAAGGAAGGGGCGCGTAAGATGCCCGCGTGAACGAAGAACCGGATGCCGCGAGCTCGGCCCCGCCCGAACAGGGCGGCCCCGTGGCATCCGTGCTCGCGTTCATCAGGCGGCATCGCCTGCCGCTCGCGATCGTCGGCGGCGTGCTCGTGTTCGCGCTGCTCGCAACGGGTGCGGTCGCCCTCGGCGCCGCGAGCGCTCCGACCGCGGCGCCCGCGGCGGTGAAGCCGAGCAGCACGCCGACCCCGACGGCCGAGGCGCGCCCGGTTCCCGCCGTGGTCGCGCCGGCGAGCCGGTTCCGCACCTGCTCGGTGGCGGCGGCCGCCGCCGACCCCCGCCTCGCGAACCTGCAGGCGCAGGTGATGAAGGCGTCGACCGGCGAGGTGCTCTACGACCGCGGCGGCACGACGCCGTCGCGCACGGCGAGCGTCATGAAGGTGTTGACCTCGGCGGCTGCGCTCTCGGTGCTCGGCCCCGAATACCGCGCGGCGACGACCGTGGTGAAGGGCAGCGAGCCCGGTTCGGTCGTGCTCGTCGGCGGCGGCGACGTGACGCTCTCGCGCACCGCCTCGGGCAACGAGACCGCGTACCCCGGCGCCGCGCATCTCGACGAGCTCGCCGCGCAGGTGCGGGCGGCGTGGGCGGCCGACCCGGCGAACCCGCCGATCACGAAGCTCATCCTCGACGCGAGCTACTTCGGCGGCGACGAGTGGCAGCCGAGCTGGGACCTCGTCGAGCGCGAGGACGGCTACATGTCGAACATCACGGCGCTCATGGTCGACGGCGACCGCAACGACCCGTACTCGAACACCTCGGCGCGCAGCGCCGATCCGATCGGGCGTGCGGGGGAGGCCTTCGCCGACGAGCTCAGCGGCGGGCTCACGATCGAACGCGGCACGGCGCCCGCGGGAGCCGCACAGCTCGGTCAGGTGCTCTCGCCGCCGGTGTCGGCGCTCGTGGACAAGGCGCTCGTCGTCTCCGACAACACGGTCGCCGAGATGCTCGCCCGGCTCGTGGCGATCGAGACGGGCTCGGGCAACGACTTCGCGGCGATCAACGCGGGCGTGCTCGCGGGGCTCGCGCCGTACGGCGTCGACACGACGGGCGTCGTGGTCGTCGACGGTTCGGGACTCTCGAACGACAACGCCGTGCCGCCGTCGTACCTCACCCGCCTCTTCGTGAAGGTCAACGCCCGCGAGGCGAACCTCGGGTACCTGCTCGACTCGCTGCCCGTCTCGGGCGAGCGGGGCTCGCTCGCCTACGACGACCGCTTCTGGGGTGACAACGCGGTCGCCGACGGCCGCGTCATCGCGAAGACGGGGTGGATCAACACGGGCTACACGCTGAGCGGCGTCATCCGCGCCGAGGACGGCACCGACCTCACGTTCGCGATCTACGCCCTCGGCGACGTGACCGACGACGCGAAGACCGCGATCGACACCCTCGCGACCGCGTTCTTCCACTGCGGCGACAACCTCTCGAACCAGTGACGCCTGCGGTCGACGGGTTGCCGTCGCCGCGCACGGGGTGACAATGGAGGCATGACCCGCGCGCTGTTCATCATCGACGTCCAGAACGACTTCACCGAGGGGGGTGCGCTCGGCGTCGACGGCGGTGCTGCGGTCGCCGCGGGCGTGAGCGAGCTCCTCGCCCGCCACCGCGGCGCCTACGAACTCATCGTCGCCTCCCGCGACTGGCACTCGGCCGAGGGCGACAACGGGGGGCACTTCGCGACCGAGGCCGAACCCGATTTCGTCGACACCTGGCCCGTGCACTGCGTCGCCGGCACCGCGGGCGCCGAGTACCACTCCGCCCTCGCCGTCGACGAGGTCGACGTGCACATCCGCAAGGGGCAGGGGGTTCCGGCGTACTCGATCTACGAGGGCACCGACGACGCGGGCGACCGGATCAGCGAGCTGCTCGGACGCCACGGCATCACCGACGTCGACGTCGTCGGCATCGCGACCGACTACTGCGTGCGCGCGAGCGTGCTCGACGCGCTCGAGCACGGGCAGCACGTGCGGGTGCTCACCGACCTCGTCGCGGGCGTCGCGGCCGAGTCGTCGGCCGCGGCGCTCGCAGAGCTCGGCCACGCCGGCGCGCTCATCGTGACGTCGAGCGTCGTCGCCGAGGCATCCGGGGCCGCCGAATGATCGCGACGGAGGCCACGCGCCCGCCGCTGCTGCACGCGGAGAGCGCCGACGGGGTGCTCATCGGCTACCGCGTGCACCGCGCACCCGGTCGCGATGCGTCGCTGCCGCCCGTGCTGCTCGTGCACGGCTTCGCCTCGGACGCGCGCATCACGTGGGAGGGCACCGGCTGGGCGAAGGCCCTCACCGACGCCGGGCGCGAGGTCGTCACCGTCGACCTCCGCGGCCACGGCGACAGCGACAAGCCCGTCGATGCGGCCGACTACGCGCCGATCCGGCTCGGCGCCGACCTCGCCGCCGTGCTCGATTCGGCGGGCGTGCCCGTCGCCGACGCGGTCGGGTACTCGATGGGATGCCGCGTGGTTTCGGCCCTGGCGACCATCGCCCCCGAACGGCTGCGCCGGGTCGTGCTCGGCGGGGCAGGGCCGAACGAGCTCTTCGCGACGTGGGCTCTCGACGAGGTGCGCGCCCTGCTCCTCGACGACCGGCCGACCGCGAACCGGGTCATCGAGCAGGTGCTCCGGCCCGCGATCGAGGCGGGTGCCGACCGCGAGGCGCTGCTCGCGGTCGTCGAGGGAGTGTCGGGGGCGCCGCTCGGCATCCCGGGCAGCATCCCGACGCTGCTCGTCGCCGGCGAGAACGACCCCGTGCCCGTGGGGGTGCAGCAGCTCGCGCTCGACTGGGGCGTCGACCTCGTCACGGTGCCGGGTCGCGACCACGTCTCGACGCTCACCTCGCGGGCGTTCAAGGACGCGGCGATCGGGTTCCTGCGCGACTGAGGGCGAACGGGCGGCGCGGCGCGGTCGTGCGGATGCTCGCACCGGGTGCCGCGACCTCGCTGTACAAGATGTACAGCTCGAATCGGATCGGGCCGTGAAGATCGAGCACCTTGTCGGGTGCACGGACGTCGCTTTGCCGCCCCATCGTCATCCTCCCTAGGCTGCGGATCGTCAGCGGCGACGGGCGCCGTGCGATGACCCACGAGGAAGTAGGGACATGATCCACCAGCGCGACGTCATCGGCCGGCTCCCCGTCTACAAGCCGGGCCGGCCCGCCGCGCAGGGCGCCGTCAAGCTCTCCTCGAACGAGAACCCGTTCCCGCCCCTGCCCTCCGTCGTCGCGGCCGTCGCCGCCGGGCTCGAGTCGATCCAGCGGTACCCCGACCTCGGCGCCGCCGAGCTCACCCTTCGACTCGCCGAGCACTACGACGTCGACCCCGGTGAGATCGCCCTCGGCGCGGGTTCGGTGGAGGTCGCCTCGCAGCTCATCCACGCGAGCGCGGGCGACGGCGACGAGGTCGTCTTCGCGTGGCGTTCCTTCGAGGCGTACCCGATCCTCGTGCAGGTCGCCGGGGCGACGCCCGTGCCGGTGCCGCTCACCGCCGACGAACGTCATGACCTCGGCGCCATGGCCGACGCGATCACGCCGCGCACCCGCCTCGTGTTCGTCTGCAACCCGAACAACCCGACCGGGGCCACCGTCACCGCCGAGGAGCTCACCGCGTTCCTCGCGAAGGTGCCCGCCGAGGTGCTCGTCGTCATCGACGAGGCCTACGTGCACTTCGACGACGACCCCCGCTCGGCGAACGGGCTCGAGTTCTTCCGCAGCCACCCGAACGTCGCCGTGCTGCACACCTTCTCGAAGGCGTACGGGCTCGCCGGGCTCCGCGTCGGGTACGCGATCGCGCCAGCCGCGATCGCCGCGAACCTCCGACGCGTCGCCGTGCCCTTCGCCGTGAGCGACCTCGGCCAGCGCGCCGCGATCGCCTCGCTCGACGCCGAGTCCGAGCTCGAGGTGCGCATCCGCGAGATCGTCGCCGAGCGCGCCCGCGTCACCGCCGGGCTGCGGGAGACCGGCTGGCAGCTCGTCGACTCCTTCGGCAACTTCGTCTGGCTCCGCACCGGCGAGGAGACCGAACGCGTCGAGGGCGTGCTGCAGGCGCACGGCGTCGTCGCGCGCGCCTTCGCGGGCGAGGGGATCCGCGTCACGATCGGCTCGCCCGAGGCGAACGACCGGTTCCTGGCCGCCGCGGCCGAGGCGCACGCGGGGGCCGCAGCCCCCGCGCCCGTCGGCTGACGCGCCCGCACCGACGCCCCGCGCCACCCGCCCCAACCCACCCGGGGCGGCCGCTCCCTGCGGCCGTGCCCGCCCCAGAGACCTGCGCCCCGCGCACGGAACCCCGCACCACGGACCTGAGGAGGATCCCGACGATGAGAACCCACTCGAAGCTCACCGGACTCGCACTGCTCGCCACCGGCGCGCTCGCGCTCACGGGCTGCGCGACGGACGGCGGCGACGCCGGAGCATCCGCCGACCAGATCTCGATCGGCATCAGCCAGATCGTGCAGCACCCCGCGCTCGACGCGACCCGTGAGGGCTTCAAGCAGGCCTTCGCCGACGCCGGCTACGTCGAGGGCGAAGACATCGTCTTCGACGAGCAGAACGCGCAGGGCGAGCAGGCCACCGCCACCACCATCGCCGCGAAGTTCCAGACCGACGGCGTCGACCTCGTGCTCGCCATCGCCACCCCGACCGCGCAGGCCGCCGCCCAGTCGATCGTCGACATCCCCGTGCTCTTCACCGCCGTCACCGAGCCTGCAGAGGCCGGCCTCGTCGACAGCTGGGAGAAGCCCGGCGGCAACGTCACCGGCACGAGCGACCTCAACCCGGTCGAGCAGCAGCTCGAGCTCGTCACCCAGGTCGTGCCCGACGCGAAGACCGTGGGCATCGTGTACAGCTCGGGCGAGGTGAACTCGGAGGTGCAGGTCGAACTCGCCAAGGAGGCCGCCGACAAGCTCGGCCTCGAGATCAAGGAGGCGACCGTCACCAACTCGAGCGAGGTCGCCCAGGCCACCGAGTCGCTCGGCGACGTCGACGCGATCTACATCCCGACCGACAACCGCGTCACCGAGGGCCTCGAAGCGGTCGTGCAGATCGCCGAGCAGAAGCAGATCCCGCTGTTCGGCGCCGAAGGCGGCCAGGTCGAGCGCGGCGCCATCGCCACGTTCGGCATCGACTACACCGAGCTCGGCTACCAGACCGGCAAGATGGCGATCGAGATCCTCGAGAACGGCGCCGACCCCGCCGAGATGCCCGTCGAGACCCTCGACGAGCTCTCGCTCATCATCAACCCCGGCGCAGCCGAGCGCCAGGGCGTCACCCTCCCCGAAGACCTGGTCGCCAAGGCCGACCAGACCATCGAATAAGACGCCCACGGGACATCCGGAAGGCCCTGCATGAACGCCGCACTCGAACTCGGCCTGCTCTACGGGATCATGGCGCTCGGTGTGTACCTCACATTCCGCGTGCTCAACTTCCCCGACCTCACGGTCGACGGCAGCTTCACCACCGGCGCCGCCGTCGCGGCCTCGCTCATCGTGCAGGGCGTGCCCGCCCCCGTCGCCACCCTCGCAGGGGCGGCGTCGGGGGCGGTCGCCGGCATCGTCACCGGGGTGCTCTACACGAAGGGCCGAATCGACGGCCTCCTCGCCGGCATCCTGACCATGATCGCGTTGTGGTCGATCAACCTCAGGATCATGGGCAAATCGAACCTCCCGTTGCTCAGGGAGGACACCGTGATGACGCCGCTGCGCGACAACGGCCTCCTCGGAGGTCCCTGGAGCATCCTCATCTTCGCGATCTTCGCCCTCGTGCTGAAGTTCGCCATCGACTGGTTCCTCTCCACCGACCTCGGCCTCTCCATCCAGGCGACCGGCAACAACGAGCAGATGATCCGCTCCTTCGGCGTGAACACCCACTTCACGACGATCCTGACGCTCGCGATCTCGAACGCGCTCGTCGCGCTCTGCGGCGCGCTCGTCGCGCAGTACCAGGGCTTCGCGGATGTCTCGATGGGCATCGGCCTCATCCTCGTCGGCCTCGCCTCGGTGATCATCGGCCAGGCGATCATCGCCGGACGCTCGGTGTGGGTCGCCACCTTCGCTGTGCTCGTCGGCGCGATCGTCTACCGCCTCGTGATCTTCCTGGCACTGGCCGCGGGCCTCAACCCGAACGACATGAAACTCATCTCCGCCGTGCTCGTCGTCGCCGCGCTGCTGCTGCCGCGCTGGGGCTTCCTGAAGCGCGTCCCGAGTTTCAAGCAGCTCAACCGCCGCGCGGTCAGGGCCTGAGAGGAGCGACGACCATGCTCACCATCGATCACGTCACGAAGACCTTCTTCCCGGGCACCGTCAACGAGCGCGTCGCGCTCAACGACGTGTCGCTCCACCTCGACGAGGGCGACTTCGTCACCGTCATCGGCTCGAACGGCGCCGGCAAGTCGACGCTGCTCAACATCATCGCGGGCAAGATCGCCGTCGACTCCGGGGAACTCCTCATCGACGAGCGCTCCGTCAAGAAGATGAAGGACTACCAGCGCGCCGCGTACATCGGCCGGGTCTTCCAGGACCCGATGGCCGGCACCGCGCCCGACCTCACCATCGAGCAGAACCTCGCGCTCGCGCTCAAGCGCGGGCAGCGCCGCGGCTTCCACCTCGGGGTGACGAAGGCCCGTCGCGAGCGGTTCCAGGAGGAGCTCCTCGCCCTCGAGCTCGGCCTCGAGAAGCGGCTCAAGGCGCGTGTGGGCCTCCTCTCGGGCGGTCAGCGCCAGGCGCTGTCGCTCCTCATGGCGAGTTTCACGCAGCCGCGCATCCTGCTGCTCGACGAGCACACCGCCGCCCTCGACCCGCAACGGGCCGACCTCGTCACCCGCCTCACCAAGTCGGTCGTCGAACGCGACAGGCTCACGACCCTCATGGTCACCCACAACATGGAGCAGGCGCTCCGCGTGGGCAACCGGCTCATCATGATGCACGAGGGGCGGATCATCCTCGACCTGCCAGAGGCGGAGAAGCGGAAGATGACCGTCCAGGGGCTCCTCGCGGAGTTCGCGAAGATCAAGGGCGCGGCCCTCGACGACCGCGCGATGCTCGGCTGAGCGGGATCGGAGCCCGCGCAGGGGAGCGGGCGGGCGCGGGGTCGTCCGCCCGCTCCCCGCATGCTTCGCCGGCGTCGCCTGCTCGTCCCTCTCCCCGCGAACGCCCGCGTACGCTGGATACGGGGGAGGTTCCGATGCCCATCGATCGACTGGACGCACGACTCGTCGCGCTGTTCGCCGACGAACCCCGCATCGGCGTGTACGAGGCGTCGCGGCGCCTCGGCGTCGCCCGCGGCACCGTGCAGGCCCGCCTCGACCGGCTGCAACGGCTCGGCATCATCACCGGGTTCGGCCCCGACATCGACACCGCGGCGCTCGGCTACCCCGTGACGACGTTCGTCGAGATCGAGATCGCGCAGGGTTCGCGCAGCGACCTCATGCTCGACGAGCTCCGAGGCATCCCCGAGGTCATCGAGGCGCACACCATCACCGGCCGCAGCGACCTGCTCGTGCGCGTCGTCGCCGCCTCGAACCGAGACCTCCAGCGCGTCGTCGACCAGCTCGTGCGGGTGCCCGGCATCGAACGCACCTCGACGCTCGTCGTGCTCGACACCCCCATCCCGCACCGCGTGATCCCGCTCGTCGAGGCGACGCCGGCCGACTGAGCGCCGCGCTCGCGGGCCGGCGGTGCGCGCGGCGACGGTCGTCGTCCAGAATGGACGCATGAACCAAACGCCCGAAGTCCCCGCCGCGGCCGGAGCGACGGGCGGGCGCCGCACGCGTTCGCCCGCGGGCACGGTGCGTCTCGCCGAGGTCGCGGCGATCGCCGGGGTCAGCGAGGCGACCGTGAGCCGGGTGCTGAACCGCAAGTACGGGGTCTCGGCGTCGACCCGCGAGCAGGTCGAACGCGCGCTGCAGCAGATCGGCTACGAGCGGCCGGTCAAGGGCGAGATCGTGCTGATCCTCGTGCCCGGACTGAAGACGCCGGTGTTCGCCGCCATGGTGACGGCGATCGAGAGCGAGCTCACGCCGCACGGGCTGCGGGCGTTCGTCTGCCCGGTCGTGCCGGGCTCCGTGATCGAGCGCGACTACATCGAGCCGATGCTCGACGCCGGCATCGCCGCGGCGGTGTTCCTCTCGGCGAGCAACACGCTGCGCAACGCCGACCCGATGGCCCGGCAGCTGCTCGAGGGCCGCGGCATCCCCTACGTGAGCGTCAACGGCGGGTTCCCCGAGGCGGCGACCCCCGTGGTCTCGACCGACGACTGGCGTGCGGCCGAGCTCGCGGTCTCGCACCTCTACGACCTCGGGCACCGCCGGATCGGGATGTGCGCGGGCCCCGTCGGCAACACCCCGGCCGATCGCCGGGTCGAGGGGTTCCTCGACGCGATGGACGCCCGCGGTCTCACCGACGCGGAGGACTACGTCGTGCGCCACCACTACAGCGTCGACGGCGGCCGCCACGCCGCCGACGAGCTGCTGCCGCTCGGGGTCACCGCCATCGTCGCCTCGAGCGACGACATGGCGCTCGGGGCGATGCGGGCGGCGACCCGTCGAGGCCTCGAAGTGCCGAAGGACGTCTCGGTCATCGGCTACGACGACTCCTACCTGCTCGACTTCACCGACCCGCCGCTCACGACCGTGCGCCAGCCCGTCGAGAGCCTCGCCGAGACCTCGGTGCGCACCCTGATCACGATGATCCAGAACCGCGGCGTGCACGCGGGCGAGGTGCTCATCGACCCCGAGCTGCGCCTGCGCCAGTCGACCGGGCCCGCGCCGCGGTAGCCTCCCGGTCGAGATCGGCGGCGTCGGGGACCGTGCGCCGCTCGCCGGGCCGCACCCGGACGAGGTCGCCCTCGCCCGCGGCGACGGCGAGGTGCGGGTCGCGGAACCGACGGTCGCGGCCGCGGTGCGGGCTCCAGAGGATCTCGTCGGGCGTCCGGTTCTCGAGCCAGTGGCCCTCGCCCTCGGCCCAGCCGATGTCGAGGACGCCCTGCCGGAACGGCACGCCGCTCGCCACCAGCCGGTGGACGCCGGCGGGGAGCGCCGGCCGAGTCGAGATGCGTCGCGATCCGGCATCGGGTTCGAGCCCGAGCAGCCCCGCGACGAGGTGCCCGACGAGCGCGAACGCGAGCTCGGGATAGTCGCCGTTCGCGCCCTGCTGCTGGACCTCGTGGAGGTCGTCGCGGCGCGCGTGGATCTCGCGCATCCAGGCGTAGGCGGCGTCGGCCCGGCCGTGACGGAGGAAGACGTCGGGCAGGTAGCTCAGCGCCTCGATGTTGCTCGGGGCGGTGGCCGCGTCGCGGCACGCGGCGTCGATCTCGTCGAGCACGGCGTCGCGCCTGGCGTCGTCCTCGGTGAGCAGTCCCTTCAACGGCAGGAACCAGGTGGCCTCGCGGAGCCACTCGGCGACCGGCCGACCATCGGCGAGCCAGGCCGACACGAGTCCGTCGAACGCCGAGACGGCCCTGCCGCCGGATGAGGCCGGACCCGTCACGGTCGGCGCGCGCCCCCAGCGTGCGGTGAATTCCGCGGCGAGCGCCTCGGCCGCGTGCGCGAAACCGCGGGCGGTCGCCGCGTCGCCGAGCGCGGCCTCGAGGGCCGCGGCGTGCCGCAGGGCGGCGTACTGCGCGGCGATGCCGTCGCCGGCCTCGAGGAGGTGCGAGCCCGGCCGCTCGTTGTAGCTCGCCGCACCGTCGAAGATCCCGGGGCCGCCCGCCTCGGCGACCCCGTTCGGGCGCAGGGCGTCCCGCTCGGCGACGAACTCGCCGAGCGTGCGCCGCCAGTGCTCCCGGTGACTCCCGAGGGTCCGGTCGCCGCTCCACCGGTACAGCACGTGGACGAGTTCGACGAGCTCGAACGCAGCGGGGAGTTCGCGGACGAAACGATCGGGCCCGTGATAGTCGATCGCGAGCGGGGTGACGCCGTCGAAGTTGAGCGCCCACACGGGCCATCCGCCGTGCTCGGGCGTGGCGGTGCGGATGAACGAATCGAGCATGGAACGGTTCTCGTGGCCGAGCCCCAGCAGCTGTGCACCGACCGCCTGGTGCGCGAAGTCGCGCAGGTAGTACCCGCTGCGGAAGACGTACCCCGCGTGATAGCCCGGCCGGTACACCGCCTGCCGGTACGGCGGCCGGGTCGCCTCCGAGACGTCGATCGGGCCGGTCGTGCCGGCCTCCACGACGAATCGGCGAGCGGTGCTCGTCGCCCACGCGAACATCTCCGCGAGCGCCGCGTCGTCGGTCTCGATGCGGAGCGTGCTCATCGGGCGGCGCCTTCGGCACGGGCGGCGCCTTCGGCACCGGCGCCTTCGGCACGGGCGGCGCCTTCGGCACCCACGGCGACGAGTTCGACGAGCCCGGCCTCCTGCGGCCGGAGCGCGGGCGTCGGCAGTCCGGCCGCCATCAGCACGGCCCCCGGAATCACGGCGCCGTCGGTCCACCACACGGGCTGCGCCCGTCGGGCGGTGACGTCGACGGAACCCTCCGGGCGGATGCGCCGTACCCGGTAGCTCGCGTCGGGGTCGAGCCCGCGCAGCCGCACGGCCGGCCCGGGCAGGTGGGTGGGCGTGTCGATCGAGGCGAGGGTGACGATCGCGTGACGGCGGTCGTCGGAGACCACGCTCTGCGCGACGAGGGAGGGCTGCGCCTCGAGGCGGAGCAGGACGCCCCGCTCGATGAGCGGGCGGAGCCGCACGAACTCGTCGATCCACGCGGCGAGCTCGTCGAGCTCGTCATCCGCCGCCTCGCGCAGGTCCCACTCGATGCCGAAGCTGCCGACCATCGCGGTGATCGCCCGATAGGCGAGCGAGCTGGTGCGGCCCGAGGTGTGCGCTGTGGCGGGCCCGACGTGCGCGCCGAGGAGTTCGGGCGGCATCAGCAGGCTCGTCCAGCGCTGGATGCGCTGGCGCTCGAGCGGGTCGTTCGAGTCGCTCGTCCAGAACCGGTCGGTGTGTTCGACCACCCCGAGGTCGATCCGGCCCCCGCCGGCCGAGCAGGACTCGATCTCGAGCCACGGGCAGGCCGCCCGCACGGCGTCCATGAGCCGGTAGACGGCGAGGGTCTGCGCGTGCACGCCGGCGCGGCCGTTCGTGCGGTCGATCGGTTCGACGAGGTCGCGGTTGTGGTCCCACTTGATGTAGTCGATGCGGTGCTCGGTGACGACGTCGACGATCCGCTCGAGGAGGTGGGCGAAGGCGTCGGGGTGACCGACGTTGAGCACGAGCTGCTGGCGGGCGAGCGGGGCGTCCCGATGCCGCGGGCCGAGGATCCACTCGGGGTGCTCGCGGGCGAGGTCGGAGTCGGGATTCACCATCTCGGGCTCGAACCAGATGCCGAACTGCATGCCGAACTCGCGCACGGTGCCGACGAGCGGGCCGAGCCCGTCGGGCCACGCCTCGGGCGAGACCGTCCAGTCGCCGAGCCCTGCTCGATCGTGGCGACGGGCGCCGAACCAGCCGTCGTCGAGCACGAAGCGCTCGACGCCGACGCGGGCGGCGAGCTCGGCGAGCTCGACGAGCGGCTCGAGGCGGTGGTCGAAGTACACGGCCTCCCAGGTGTTGAGGGTGACCGGGCGTCCGACCGGCGGATGCTGCGGTCGCGCCCGCAGCGTGCGGTGGATCCGGGCGGACGCGGCGTCGAGGCCCTCGCCGTAGCTCGCGTACAGCCAGGGAGACCGGTACGAGGCGCCGGGGGCGAGGGGGAGCTCGCCCGGGAGGAGCAGCTCGCCGCCGCCGAGGACGGTGCGTCCGCCGTTCGAGCGGTGGGCCCACATGCGCTGGTTCCCCGACCATCCGAGGTGGGTCGCCCACACCTCGCCGCGATCGACGTCGAAGCCCGGGGTCCCTGCCGCGAGGAGGGTCGCGGCATCCTGGCCGGTGCGGCCGCGCCGAGCCTCGCGGAGGTGGGTGCCGTCGACGAGTTCGCGACGCTGGGGACGGCGCTCGCCGTTGTGGCGCCCGGTGAAGTCGAGCAGTTCGCTCGCCCGGCCGGGAACGGGGAGCGCGAGGTCGAGCCCGTCGAGCCGGTACCCGGCCGTTCCGTCGTTCCGCACGGTCGCCGAGGTGCGTACGAGGCCGGAGACGAGCAGCTCGATCTCGATCGTGATCGCGAGCCCGCCATCGACCTCGGTGCCGGTCGACACGAGTCGTTCGGCGACGACGGGGGAGTCGACGCGGGTGCGCTCGGTGCTCACCCGGTCGAACTCGGGGAACGCACCGGTGCCGTCCTCCCGGTGCACCGAGAGGCCCTGCGGGCCCATCCAGGCCTGCCGTGCCTCGGTGACGACGCCGAGTCCGCGCGGCACGTCGAGTTCGTTGCCCACCCGGATGCCGCGGGCGAGCTCTGCGACCGAGGCGAGCCCCTGGTCGTCGAGCGCGCCGAGCCATGCTCCCCAGTAGTGCACCACCGGCAGGGTCGACGTCGTGGTCTCGATGACGAGGCTGACTCCGGCGGCGTAGAGGTGGTGAAGTTCCGTGTTCACGCGTTGCTCCTTTGCAAACTTGCAACCATGTACTGCATATATACGGATAATATGTTACTGTCACCATCGTCGCGGATGACGCGATGCACCGGAGCATCACCGAGAAAGGACTGCGAACAATGAGGTTCACCCCCACGAGGCAGGCGTTGCGCATCGCCGCGGCCGCAGCCGCGGTCACGACCGCCGCGGCGCTCGCCGGCTGCTCGAACGCCGCCGACGGTCAGCCGGCCGCCGAAGGCGAAGTCGGCGGGAAGATCACGATCTGGACGTGGAACGCGCCCGGCGACGGCCTCGAGGCCGCGATCCCGGCGTTCCAGAAGCTCTACCCCGACGTCGAGGTCGACGTGCAGGACGTCGGCAATCCGGCGATCTGGGAGAAGATCACGACCGGCATGGCCGCCGGCGGCCAGGGGCTGCCCGACGTCCTGAACATCGGCATCGACTACATGGGCAACTACGTCGAGAAGTTCCCGGGCCAGCTCGTGGACCTCCGCGACTTCGGCGCGGAGTCGCTCGAGTCCGAGTTCCCCTCCGGCGCGTGGAAGAGCGGCTCGGGAGCCGACGGCGCCGTCTACGGCATTCCCTACGAGGTCAACGCCACCGGCTTCTTCTACCGCAGCGACCTCTTCGAACAGGCCGGCATCGACATCGACTCGATCGAGACGTGGGACCAGCTCATCGACGCCGGCGTCACCATCAAGGAGAAGACGGGCGTCCCGCTCTACAACCAGGACAAGGCGGCGACCGAGGCCGACTCCGCCGGGCTCTGGCAGCTCCAGACCGCACTGCAGGATTCGTTCTACTTCGACGAGAAGGGCGACATCACGATGAACGGCGAGGCCGGCGTGCACTCGCTCGAGCTCATCAAGAAGGCCAACGACCTCGGCATCGTCGGCGACGTCCAGGGCAGCTGGGACAACCTGCTCGCGCAGCTGCGCGGCGAGAAGCCCACGGCGATCATGCCCGCCGGCGGCTGGATGGCCGGCGTCATGGAGAACGAGGCCCCCGAGATGGCGGGCAAGTGGGGCGTGCGGCTCCCTCCGTCGGTCGAGCCGGGCGGCATCACCGCGGCCGTGAACGGCGGCACCTACCTGTCGATCCCGACGGCGAGCAAGAACCAGAAGACCGCGTGGGAGTTCGTGAACTTCGCGCTCGGCACACTCGAGGGCCAGAAGCTCGTCTACGAGGGCGGCGGTATGTTCCCCGGCTACAAGCCGATGCTCGAGTCCGAGGGCTTCGCCGCGCCGAGCGAGTACTTCGGCGGACAGTCGCCGAACGCGATCTTCATCGCCGAGCTCGCGCAGGACACGCCCGTCCTGAACTACACGAGCGACTACGCGCGTGCGCTGAAGGCCTACACCGACGCGCAGACGCGGGTGCTGCTCTCGGGGGCCGACCCCCAGCAGGCGCTCGACGAGGCGGCCGACCAGGTCGCCCAGCAGACCGGCCGCAAGCTGGCCGACTGACGGACGGGGCGCGTCGGCTCGCGAGGTCCAGCGGCCTCGCGAGCCGGCGCGCCCTCCCAAGGAGCGAACACACATGAGCGTCTTGTCCTCGACCGCCGGCCCCGCTGCCCGCCCCACCACGGATGCGGCACCGATCGCGGACGCCCCGCGGCCGCCGCGGCGTCGCCGCCGATCCTCGATCGGCCATCCGCGGATCACCCCGTACCTCTTCCTGCTGCCGACGATCGTGCTGTTCCTCGGCTTCAAGCTCTACCCCTACCTCTCCGCGTTCTGGACGAGCCTCACCTCGAACATCGGCGGGGTCATCACCTTCGTCGGGCTCGACAACTACGCGCGCCTGCTGCAGGACCCGCTCTTCTACACCGCACTCGGCAACACCGCGCTCATCCTCGTGGTGCAGGTGCCCCTCATGCTCGGGCTCGGCATCGTGCTCTCGGTCGCCTTCAACTCGCTGCTGTTGAAGGGTCGCGGATTCTTCCGCATGGCCTACTTCGTGCCGATCGTCATGGGCCTCGTCGCCTACGGCATCCTCTTCAGCGCACTCTTCGACTCGAGCGCCGGAATCGTGAACGAGATCCTGGGCTACGTCGGCATCGGCCCGATCCCATGGCTCGTCGATCCGTTCTGGGCGAAGATCTCGATCGTGCTGGCGATGACCTGGCACTACACCGGCCAGAACGCGATCATCTACCTCGCGCAGCTGCAGTCGATCCCCGGCGAGCTCTACGAGGCGGCGCAGGTCGACGGGGCCAACGCATGGCAGCGCTTCCGCAACGTCACGCTGCCCGGGCTCCGCCCCGCACTGCTCCTGACCGTCATCCTCTCGACGATCGGCACACTCCAGCTCTTCGACGAGCCCTACGTGCTGACGAACGGCGGGCCCGACAACGCCACGCTCACGGTCGGGATGTACCTCTACCAGAACGGCTTCAAGTACTTCGACTTCGGGTACGCCTCGGCCATCGGCTACGCACTGACGGTCATCATCGCCGTGGTCTCGCTCATCCAGTTCCGGCTCTTCCGCGAACGGACGCCGAAGCCGGTGTCCCCGAAGAAGCCGGCGTCCCCGAAGAAGTCGATGTCCACGAAGGAGAAGACGCGATGACCGAGTCGCTCATCGGCGTGCGCGGGCGCCGCACCAAGTCGCTCGTGCTCACCACGGCGATCGCCGCGGGCGCCGTGGTGATGCTGCTGCCCTTCTACTGGCTCATCATCGCCACCACGTACCCGTCGCGCGAGATCTTCGCGTCGCCGCCGAACGTGCTCCCGGGGCCGGCGTTCTTCGACAACCTCTCGGGGCTCCTGAGCGACACGCTCTTCGGGCGTGCGATCGGCAACTCGGTGCTCGTGGCCTCGGTCTACACGCTGCTCGGCCTCGTCGTCTGCACGGCCGCGGGCTACGCCTTCGCGAAGTTCGAGTTCCGCGGGCGCAACGTCCTGTTCGGCGCCGTGCTCGTCACCCTCGCGCTGCCCTCGCAGGTCACCCTCGTACCGCTGTTCCAGATCATGGTGACGCTCGGCTGGCTCGACACCTACCAGGCGCTCATCCTGCCGAACCTCGCCCTGCCGTTCGGCATCTTCCTCATGCGCCAGACCATGCAGGCGGTGCCCGACGAGCTGCTGCAGGCGGCGCGGGTCGACGGCGCGGGGGAGTTCCGCGTGTTCTCCCGGATCGTGCTGCCGACCGTCCGGCCCGCGCTCGCGGCGCTCGCGATCTTCCTCTTCCTCGCGCAGTGGAACGAGTTCGTCTACCCGCTCGTCGTGCTCCGCACGCCCGAGTCCTTCACCATCCCCGTCTCGCTCGCCTCGTTGCAGGGCATCGGCACGACCGACTACGGCCAGCTCATGACCGGCACCCTGCTGTCGGTGCTGCCGATCCTCGTGCTGTTCCTCTTCCTGCAACGTCACTTCGTCGCCGGCATCCTCGCCGGTGCGGTCAAGCAATAGGAGTCCTTCACCGTGCTACTCGAAGACCACCAACTCTCGCTCGTCGACTGGGTCGACCTGCCGCGGGCCATCCGGCTGGGCACCGGCGGCGGATGCCGCGTGCTCGGCACCGATGACGACGGTGAGGTGCTCAGGGTCCGCCTCGCGGTCCGCGCGGGCGGTCAGGTGATCCTGCAGTCGCCGCTCGGGGACGCGGCGGGGTACTGGTACCCGGGGCTCGACGGCGTTCGGGGGCTCCCGGCCGACTGGGCGGGGAGCGATCGCTACAGCGCGATCCGCTCGGCGCCGATCGGCGCGCTGTACGACGCCGACGGCACGAGTCGGCTCGCCTTCGGCCTCGACTGGACCATCGGCGAGGGGGAGGTCCAGTTCGGCGTCTCCGAGGAGGAGAAGAACTTCGTCGTCCGTCTGCCGATCGACGACCGCCTCGTCGCGCGCACGGAGGAGGTCGAGCTCGTGATCGCGCGTTCGCCCGAACCGTTCCCGCGCGCCATCGGGCGCGTCGCCGACGTGCTGTTCGGCAGCGCGCCGGTGCGACCCGCCTCGGCGGCGGCCCTCGAGCCCGTGTACTCGACTTGGTACGCGTACTCGCAGCGGATCTCCGACGAGATCGTCTCGCGCGACCTGCCGGTCGCGGCCGAGCTCGGGTTCCGCTCGGTGTTCCTCGACGACGGCTGGCAGCGCTTCGGCGACGGTCGCTGGTACGCCGGCTGCGGCGACTGGGTGCCCGACACCGAGAAGTTCGCCGACCTCGCCGGATTCGTCGAGCGGGCCCACGGGCACGGGCTCGACGTGGTGCTGTGGCTCGCGCCGCTGCTCATCGGCGAGCAGAGCGAGGCGTTCGAGCGGCTCGCGCCGTACGCGACCGAGTACTCCACGGGCCTTCGGGCCTGGGTGCTCGACCCGCGCCACCGCGAGGTGCGCGAGCATCTCGTCGAGACCTGCGCGCGACTCGTGCGCGACTACGGGCTCGACGGCCTGAAGATCGACTTCCTGAACAACGCGATGGTCTACGCGGACACGCCGAGCACCGGCGACCTCGACGACATCGGGTTCGCGATGGTCGAGCTGCTCCGCGGGGTCGCCGACGCGGTCGACCTCGTCCGTCCCGGGGCGCTCATCGAGTTCCGCCAGCCCTACGTGTCGCCGACCGTGGCGGCGTTCGCCGACGTCGTGCGTGCGAACGACTGCCCGGCCGACGCCGACCAGAACCGCCTCTCGGTGCTCGACCTGCGGCTGCTCTCGCGCGGCCAGGTCGTGCACGCCGATCCCATCATGTGGGCGCCCGAGGCCGACGCCGATGCGGTGCGCCGCCAGTTGTTCGGCGGGTTCTTCGGTGTGCCGCAGGTCTCGATGCCGCTCGCCGAGCTCTCCGAGCTGCACCGGGAGGTGGTCTCGAACTCGCTCGAGCTGTGGCGGTCGCTCCGCGAGGTCCTGCTCGGGGGCGAGCTCGAGCTCGGCCTGCCGGCCCGCGGCTATCCGGCCGCGCAGGCACGACGCGACGGCACCCTCCTCGTCGTCGACTACGAGTCGGTGCTCGTCGAGCTCGACCTCTCGGGCGTCGCCGAGCTGATCGTCGTGAATGCCTCCTCGGTCGGCGGCGTGCCCTACCGGGTGACCGCCGGCCGCGCCCCGGCGCTCGGCGGCGAGGGGATCCTCGACGTCCCGGCGTGGGGGACCGCCCGCCTCGGCCTGGCCTGAGGATCGGCCCGGATGCCCCGGGCGCCGCGTCGCGCGATGTATTGGGTGACGTGCGGCGCGCCGCCCGGGGCATCCGGCCGCCGACGTCGAGCCGGCGCACGACCACCGCGCCGTCAGACGCGGACAGGGGCCCCGGGCGGATCCGCCCGGGCCCCCTGTCCGTCACGCGCGAGGCCGCGCGCGACTCAGAGCGTGTTGCCGAGCTTGAAGCCCCGCTCCTCGTCGCCCTGGCGGGTGTACGAGAAGCCGTCGGCGCCGATCGTCACGGCCATCTCCGAGGAGTCGGTGCGTGCGACGACGGGCTTCGGGTTGCCGTCGAGGTCGAGCACGAGCGAGGCCTCGGTGTACCACGACGGCACGACCGGGTTGCCCCACCAGTCGCGGCGCTGGTTGTCGTGCACGTCCCACGTGACGACGGGGTTGTCGGGGTCGCCCGTGTAGTAGTCCTGCGTGTAGATCTCGACGCGGTGGCCGTCGGGGTCGCGCAGGTACAGGTAGAACGCGTTCGAGACGCCGTGACGGCCCGGCCCGCGCTCGATCGCGTCGGAGCGGCGGAGCGCCCCGAGCTTGTCGCAGATCGCGAGGATGTTGTGCTTCTCGTGCGTCGCGAAGGCGACGTGGTGCATGCGGGGGCCGTCGCCACCGGTCATGGCGGTGTCGTGCACGGTGGGCTTGCGGCGCATCCACGCGGCGTACACCGTGCCCTCCTCGTCCTGGATGTCCTCCGTCACGCGGAACCCGAGCGACTGCATGAAGTTCACCGCTCGCGGCACGTCGGGCGTGACCTGGTTGAAGTGGTCGAGGCGCACGAGCTCGCCCGGCGTGTGCAGGTCGTAGCGCCACGAGAGGCGCTCGACGTGCTCGGCCTGGAAGAAGAACTCGTACGGGAAGCCCAGCGGGTCCTCGACCCGCACCGAGTCGCCGATGCCCTTGGTGAAGCCGTCCGCGCGGCGCTCGACGCGGCATCCGAGCTCGGAGTAGAACGCGACCGCCTTGTCGAGGTCCTCGGGCGTGCGCACGCGGTAGCTGAACGCGGCGACCGCCGCGACCGCGCCCTGGCGCAGCACGAGGTTGTGGTGGATGAACTCCTCGGTCGAGCGGAGGTAGATCGCCTCGTCGTCCTCCGAGGTCACGTAGAGGCCCAGCACGTCGACGTAGAACACGCGGGAGGCCGCGAGGTCGGTGACGACGAGCTCCATGTACGCGCAGCGCAGGATGTCGGGGGCCGGCACGCTCGGCGTCGGCACGGGGTTGTCGGAATGGATGGGGGCTTCCTGCGAGACCCAGAAACCCGAGGAGGTGAGGGTCATGTCGTCGCGGTGGCTCATGTCAGCGTCCTTGCTCTGTGATGGGGCCTGTGATTGCGGATGCCACGGGGCGGATGCCGCGGCTCACGCCTTGCCGAAGGTGGGGTTGTGGGGCGCGCCGAGCGTGATGTGCACGCTCTGCTGGTCGGTGTAGAAGTCGATCGAGCGGTAGCCGCCCTCGTGGCCGAGGCCCGAGGCCTTGACGCCGCCGAACGGGGTGCGGAGGTCGCGCACGTTGTTCGAGTTGAGCCACACCATGCCCGCCTCGACGGCCTGGGCGAAGTTGTGGGCGCGCTTGAGGTCGTTCGTCCAGATGTAGGCGGCGAGGCCGTACTTCGTGTTGTTCGCGAGGGCGAGCGCCTCCTCCTCGGTGTCGAAGGGCGTGATCGCGACGACGGGGCCGAAGATCTCCTCCTGGAAGATCCGGGCGTCGGGGCTGACATCGGCGAACACCGTGGGGGCGACGTAGTTGCCGGTCGGGAAGCCCTCGGGTCGCCCGCCGCCCGCGACGAGCCGGCCCTCGGTCTTGCCGAGCTCGACGTAGCTCATCACCTTGTCGTAGTGCTCGGGGTGCACCAGCGCGCCGACCTCGGTGGCGGGGTCGTGCGGGTGGCCTACCTTCACGCGCTTCGCCTGCGCGGCGTAGCGCTCGACGAACTCGTCGTAGACCTCGCGCTGCACGAGGATGCGGCTGCCCGCGGTGCACCGCTCGCCGTTCAGCGAGAACACGCCGAAGATGCACGCGTCGATGGCGATGTCGAGATCGGCGTCGGCGAACACGACGGCGGGGCTCTTGCCGCCGAGCTCCATCGAGAGGCCCTTGAGGAACGGGGCGGCGTTGCCGAAGATCAGCTGACCGGTGCTCGACTCGCCCGTGAAGGAGATGAGCGGCACGTCGGGGTGCTTCACGAGCGCGTCGCCCGCGTCCTCGCCGAGGCCGTTGACGAGGTTGAACACACCCTTGGGCAGGCCCGCCTCCTCGAAGATGCCGGCCCACAGCGAGGCCGACAGCGGGGTGAACTCGGCCGGCTTCAGCACGACCGTGTTGCCGGTGGCGAGGGCGGGACCGAGCTTCCACGACTCGAGCATGAACGGGGTGTTCCACGGGGTGATGAGGCCCGCGACGCCGATCGGCTTGCGGTTCACGTAGTTCATCTGCTTGCCCGGCACCTTGAAGGCGTCGTCGGACTGCGCGACGATCAGGTCGGCGAAGAAGCGGAAGTTCTCGGCGGCCCGACGCGCCTGACCGAGCGCCTGCGTGATCGGCAGGCCCGAGTCGAACGACTCGAGCTCGGCGAGGCGCTGGTCGCGCGACTCGACGAGGTCGGCGATCTTGTGCAGCACGCGCGAGCGCTCGCGCGGCAGCATCCGGGGCCACGGCCCGTCGGTGAAGGCGCGGCGCGCGGCGGCGACGGCGCGATCGACGTCGGCCTTCTTGCCCGCGGCGGCGTGCACGTAGGTCTCGTTCGTGACGGGGTTCAGCACCTCGAAGGTGTCGCCGTCGATCGAGTCGACGAACTCGCCGTCGATGTAGTGGCGGATGCGGTCGGGCAGGCCCTCGGGCCGGTAGTAGGTCATCGTGGTTCTTTCCGTTCTGCGTTGGTCAGGCGGTGAGACGGTCGGGCGATCAGGTGTTCGTCGGATGCTTGTGCTCGGCCTGGTAGGCGAGCACGGCGTCGAGGGTCGCGGTGCGGTGGGCGCGCGCGACGAGCTCGATCTCGAGCGGTTCGGCGCCCCGCTCGATGAGGTCGAGGATGCGCTCGTGCTCGGCGACCGACTCGTGCGCGCGGCCCGGCACGAAGCTGAACGAGGAGTCGCGCAGCACCTTCATGCGGCTCCAGCCGCGGTGCACGAGATCGAGGATGTGCGGGTTCGGGCACTCCTCGAAGAGCACCGCGTGGAACTCGAGGTTCAGCTCGGTGAATCGGTGCGGCTCGAAGTCGTCGAGCGTGCGGCGCATGCGCTCGTTCACCGCGCGGGCGCGGCCCAGCTGCTCGGCGGTGAGGGTCGGCGCCGACAGTGCGGTCGCCGCGCCCTCGACGAGCGCGAGGGTCTGCATGGTGTGCAGGTACTCGGTCTCCTTGATGAGGGCGACCTGGGCGCCGACGTTGCGCTCGAAGGTCACGAGCCCCTCGGCCTCGAGCCGGCGGATCGCCTCGCGCACGGGCACCACGCTCACGTCGAGCTCGGCGGCGATCGCACCGAGCACGAGCCGGTAGCCGGGCACGTAGCGGCCGTCGTCGATGCGCTCGCGGATGAAGCCGTACGCGCGCTGCGACTTCGAGACGGCCGCGGTGGTCGTGTTCATCTCGCCCCCTCGGATGCCCCGGCGCCGGTCTCCGCCCGGTAGCGGGCGAGCCACTCGGCGTTCATCGGGAACAGCCCGTCGACCGCCGCGCCGGCGGCGACCTGCCGGGCGACGTACGCGTCCTGCCGCTCCTGCTCGGCCGCCTCGGCGGCGACCTCCGCGACGAGCTGCGGCGGGATCACGATGACGCCGTCGCCGTCACCGATGATGACGTCGCCCGGCTGCACCGCTGCGCCGCCGCAGGCGATCGTGACGTCGACCTCCCACGGCACGTGGCGACGGCCGAGCACGCTCGGGTGCGGCCCCTGCGAGAACACCGGGATGTCGAACTGCGCGACCGCGTCGAAGTCGCGCACGCCGCCGTCGGTGACGATGCCGGCGGCGCCGCGCACCTGGGCGCGCAGCGCCAGCACGTCGCCCACGGTGCCCGTGCCGCGCTCGCCGCGGGCCTCGACCACGAGGACCTCGCCGGGGCGCACCGTGTCGAACGCGAGCTTCTGCGCGTTGAAGCCGCCGCCGTGCGAGGCGAACAGGTCGGGACGGAACGGGATGAAGCGGAGCGTCTTCGCGAGCCCGAGGATGCGGTCGCCCGGGTGGTTCGCCCGCACGCCCTCGATGAAGATGTCGTGGTAGCCGCGCTTGCGGAGCGCGACGGAGAGGGTCGCGACGGCGACGCCGTCGAGGAGGGCGCGCACCTCCTCGGTGAGCACGGTCGGTTCGGGAGCCGAGGAGGGCGTCGCGCCCGTGGCATCCGCACCGCCGTCGGCGACCGCGTCGAGCGCGCTCGCGAACCCGGCCGCGACCGCGGCGGCGTGCTCGGCCTCGCTGCCCCAGGCCTCGATGCGCTGCGCGTCGTCGATCGCGGGCTTCGTGCCGAAGTCGCCGAAGGGCACGGTGCCCTGCGTCACGGTCGTGACGAGGCGGCCCGTGCTCGGCGCGCCGGGCGCGCCCGGGGCGTCGACCTCGACCTCGACGACGTCGCCGGGCACGACGACGGAGGATCCGGCCGGCGTGCCCGTGAGGATGACGTCGCCCGGTTCGAGGGTGAGGTGCTGGGAGAGGTCGGCGACGAGCCGGCCGAACGGGAAGAGCAGGGTGTCGCTCGTGTCCTCCTGCACGAGGGCGCCGTTCACCCAGGTGCGCACACGCCAGCCGTCTTCGCCCGCGAGGCTCGCGGGGAGTGCGGCCGGGCCGAGCGGGGTGAAGCCGTCGCCGCCCTTGTTGCGCACGTTCGAACCCTTGTCGGCTGCGCGCAGGTCGTAGACGCCGAAGTCGTTCGCCGCGGTGACCTGCGCGATGCAGCGCCAGCCGTCGGCGGGGGAGACGTGGCGGGCGCGCTCGCCGACGATGATCGCGATCTCGCCCTCGAAGGCGAGGAGTTCGGTGCCGGCGGGGCGCTCGACGGTGCCGCCCGTGCCGGCGAGGGAGGAGGCGGGCTTGAAGAAGTAGCTCGGCTGCGCGGGCGTGCGACCCCGCTGCGCGGCCCTCGACGGGTAGTTGAGGTGCACGGCGATGATCTTGCCGGGGGTGGCGATGGCCTCGTTCGTCATTGACGTCCTCGTCTCGTGATATTTGAAATGATATACGATCTGCGCGTGCGATGGGGGCGGTCGGCGGATGTCACGGGGTCGATCCGCTGGACCGGGGCGCTGCGGGCCTCAGTAGCTCGTGCGTGGGGCGCCCGTGGCATCCGTGTCGCCGCGCGACCCGATGAAGCGCTCGGCGAGCGCCTCGGACGCGCGGGCGAGGAGCGCGACGTCGGCGCCGACGGCGACGAACGAGGCGCCGGCGGCGAGATACCGCTCGGCGTCGGCCGGCACGAAGGCGTTGACGCCGACGGGCTTGCCCGCCGCTCGCACCGCCTCGATCGTGCTGAGCACCGCGTCGACCACCTCGGGGCGGTTCGGCTGCCCGACGAGCCCCATCGACGCGGCCAGGTCGGCCGGGCCGATGAACACCGCGTCGACGCCGTCGACCGCCGCGATCTCGGCGGCCGCCCCGACCGCCTCGGCCGACTCGATCTGCACGATCAGGCTGATCGTCGACGAGGCGGTGCCGAGGTAGCCCTCCACGCGGTTCCACCGGGAGGAGCGGGCGAGCGCGGCGCCCACGCCCCGCTCCCCGCCGTCGGCGCCGTCGGGGTAGCGGACCGCGCGCACGAGCTCGGCGGCCTGGGCGGCCGAGTGCACCATCGGCACGAGCAGGTTCTGCACGCCGAGGTCGAGGTACTGCTTGATCACGACGGTGTCGCCGATCGGCGGCCGCACCACCGGGGCGACGGGGTAGCCCGAGACGGCGTAGAGCTGGTGCAGGATCGTCTGCAGGTCGTTGGGGGAGTGCTCGGCGTCGATGAGCACCCAGTCGAGGCCGCTGCCTGCGGCGATCTCGGCGACGAGCGGGCTCGCCGAGCACACCCACATGCCGATCTGCGGGCGGTCCGACTCCGCGATGCGGGCGGTGAGGGTCGCGGGGAGGTTCATTCGAATCGGCATGAGATCGTCCCGAGCTGTCCGTAGTCGGCGTGCACGGTGTCGCCGCGCTCGACCCACATGGGGCGGGTGAAGGAGCCGGCGAGGATGATCTCGCCGGCGCCGAGCGACTGGCCGTGCGCGGCGAGCTTGTTCGCGAGCCACGCGACGCCCATCGCGGGGTGGCCGAGCACCGCGGCGGCGACGCCCGACTCCTCGATGGTCTGGTTGCGGGAGAGCAGCGCCCCGACCCAGCGCAGGTCGACCTGGTCGACCTTCACCGGGCGGCCGCCGAGCACCATCGCGCCCATCGCGGCGTTGTCGCTGATCGTGTCGACGATCGTGCGGCCCTGCAGCTCGATGTGGGAATTCAGGATCTCGAGCGCGGGCACCACGTAGGCGGTCGCGTCGAGCACGTCGAAGATCGTGGTGTTCGGGCCGGTGAGCGGCTTCGCGAGCACGAAGGCGAGCTCGACCTCGATGCGCACGTTCGAGAAGCGGTCGAACTCGACCGAGGCGCCCGACTCGATGACCATGTCGTCGAGGATCACCCCGTAGTCGGGTTCGGTGATGCCGGTGGCGACCTGCATGACCTTCGAGGTGAGGCCGATCTTGCGGCCGACGAGCCGGGCACCGGCCGCGATGCGCCGTTCGGCCCAGACGCGCTGCACGGCGTAGGCGTCGTCGACGCTCATGCCGGGGTGGCGCGCGGTGAGCAGCGGGACGGTCGTTCGGTCGCGGTCGGCGGCGACGAGTTCGTCGGCGATCGCATCGATCACGGGCTGGTCGAGCACAGGCACTCCACTTCGTCGAGGCTCCATACGGGAGGTCGGGCGCCGCGAGGATGCCGGTGGTCGGCGACGGCGCGTGACATCCATGATCGTATACGATCTGGGGCGGCAGGCGTGCGACGCTCAAGGCGCCGGGTCCTGCATCGCCGCCATCGAGGTGACACGACTGGTCGTTCGGGTGGCTCGCGAAGCGACCGTTCGCGTCACCTCGACGCATGAGCGGCGGGTTGGATGACACGGGCCGCCGTGCGGGTGTACTTTCAGCCCGAGAGGGGGCCCACATGACTGAGACGATCTCCTTGGCGGCTGAGACGCCGGGGCCCGCGCAGCCGAGCAGGCGCAACGAGTCCGAGGCGGTGTTCGCCGCGCTGGCCGCGGGCGCGGTGGGCGCGCTCTACGGGTTCATCATCGCGATGGTCGTGCCCGTGCTGACCCTCGCCGGCGAGAACGACTCGCTCGGCACGTGGGCCGCGATCGCCGCGGGCATCGTCGCCGCCGCGGCCTCCGCCGTCTCGTACTGGCGTGCGCGTTCGTTGCCAGAGCAGCAGTGGCGCCGCACGCTGCCGTCGTGGACGTTCTCGGTCAACGCCGTCTCGGTCTCGGTCGCCCACGGGGCGCTCGCCCTCGTCGCCGTGTTCGCCCTGTTCCGCGTGCTCTCGCTCGGGTTCATCGGGCTGCCGCTGTCGAACTTCTGGGCGGTCGTGCTTTCGGCCGTGACGATCGGGCTCTCGGCGTACCTCGCGTACCTGTCGGCCTCGCAGACGACGACGCAGCGCATGTCGTCGCTGATGCTGTCGTTCATCGCGATCGGCACCCTCACGGCGATGGTCACGACCCCCGACCCGAACTGGTGGACCTACCACTTCAGCCAGCTCGGCACCTACGACGAGCTGTCGAGCTGGGTGTTCAACGGCACCCTGATCTGCGCCGGCCTGCTCGTGACGACGTTCGCCGTCTACGTCGCGCGCGACCTGCAGGTACTCGCGGCGCAGCGCGGCGAGGAGAACGCCCCGCGCGTGCGGATCGTGCCGGCCCTGTTCGTCGTGATGGGCGTCATGCTCGCGTGCGTGGGCGTCTTCCCGGTCGACGTGCACCTGCTGCTCCACAACCTCTCGGCCTCGGGCATGGCGCTCGTATTCCTCGTGATGCTGTTCGGGGGCCACTGGCTGTTCCGCGGACTCCCGCGCACCTACTTCGTCTCGGCGTGGGTCTTCGCCGGGGCGATGGTGGCCTCGGTCGTGCTCTTCGCTGTCGGCTACTTCGCCCTGACCGCCTTCGAGATCATCGTCTTCGCGCTCATCTTCGGGTGGATCGCGGTGTTCATCCGATTCCTCCGCGTCGCGGCGCAGCTCAGCGCGAGTTCACCCGGATGATCTCCTCCTGGTACGGCGCGACGACCGTGCCCGAGATGCGGCAGTCGAGCAGCAGGAAGCGGCGTTCGGCGACGGGCGTCGCCGCCCAGTCGGCGAGCCGGTCGAGGGCGGCGAGCTCGCGCACCACGACCCCCTCGGCGCCGAACGCCGCCGCGGCCGCCGCGAAGTCGGCCTCGGGGATGAGCATGGGCGCCTCGGCGAGCCCCTTCAGGCCGTAGAGGTTCACCTCGGCGCCGTACGCCGCGTCGTTCCAGATGACGGCGATGCCGCGGCCGCCCGCGGTGCGCACCGCGGTCTCGAGATCGGCGAGCGCCATGAGGCCGCCGCCGTCGCCGCTCGTCAGCACGATCGTCGACCCGGGCCTCGCCGCAGCGGCGCCCGCGACGCTCGGGAAGCCCTGCCCGATCGACTGGAACGCCGTGCCGACCATCATCATGCGGTCGGGTGAGGCGACCGGCCAGTACATGTTCGCCCAGCCGATGAAGTGCCCGCCGTCGGAGACGACGACCCGGTCCTCGGGGAGGAGCTCGGCGAGTCGTGCGGCGACCGCCCGCGGGTCGAGGCGCCCGTCGTCGGCGAGGCCGTCGGCGCGTTCGGGCAGCTCGTAGGCGCGGAGCGCCGTGGCATCCACCCGATCGCGCCAGCCCGAGGGCGTCGCCCGCACCGCTGCGAGCTCGGCGACGAGCGCGCGCGCGACGACGGCGGCGTCGCCGCGCAGATAGCCGCCGACGTGGGGGTGCGTCGCCGACGGGGCGACGTCGATCTGGAACACCTTCGTGCCGGGCGCGAAGAGTTCGCCGAAGCGCATCGTGAACTGGTTGAGCGACGCGCCGAACACGACGGCGACGTCGGCCTCGCGCACGAGCCCCATCGCACCCTCGGCGCCGAAACCGCCGGTCACGCCGAGATCGAAGCGGTTCTCGGGGAAGATGCCGCGGCCGAGCGCCGTCGACGCGGTGATCGCCCCGGTCGCCGCGGCGAGCTCGCCGAGCGCCTCGCCCGCGTCGGCGAGCCACGCTCCGCGACCGGCGAGGAGGAACGGTCGCTCCGCGCCCGCGAGGGCGGCGGCGAGTTCGGCGAACACGCCGGTCGCGAACTCCCCGCTGAGCGCGAGGGGCGCCGGATGCCGCGGGGCGGGCGCCTCGACGAACGGACCGGCCTCGGCCGCGGCGACGTCGTAGGGGAGCGCCAGCACGACCGGCACCCGGTAGCTCAGCGCGTGCTCGATCGCGATGACCGTCGTCGCCGGGGCATCCGTGCGCCCGACCGTGTAGGTGCGCGCGCCGACCGCGGAGGCGAGCGCGATCTGGTCGACGTCCCACGGGCGGCGGCCCGAGGTCGGCTCGTCGCCGACGACGAGCACGAGGGGTACCCGGGCCTGCGCGGCTTCGGCGAGCGAGGTGAGCGTGTTCGTGAACCCCGCCCCGTAGGTCGAGGTGGCCGCAGCGAGCCGCTTCGACGCCCGATAGTGCGCGTCGGCGGCCACGACACCGCCCGCCTCGTGCCGCACGGCCGTGAATGCGGCATCCGTCTCGCGCTCGAGCGCGTCGAGGAAGTACGCGTTGCCGTTGCCCATCACGCCGAAGACGTGGTCGACGTGGGCGGCGAGGGTGCGCGCGACGTGCGCGGCGACGGTGGTGTTCGAGGGTGCGGGCATGGCGGAGCCTTTCGAGACGTGAACGGATGAGGGATTCCGTATGTGTCTCGCGGCAGTGGCCCGCTTCGTGCCCATTTTTCGAGCACCGGCGCGGCGGGTCGAAACCCTGCGGCGCGCCTGGACGAGGTCGAGTATACGACGATGCCGGGCGTGATGACGTCGGGGCCCGACCGGGCCGGGGCCCGACCGGGCCGGAGCCCGCCCGCATCGCGCGGGCGGGCCCCGGCCGTCAGCTCAGCGCCTCAGCAGCTCAGAGGCGCTCCTGCTTCGGGGCGAGCGGCGTCGGCTCCATCGGCTGGTCGTTCGCGGTGAGGTCGATGCCGAGGTCGCGCGCGTAGACCACGCGGGTCGCGACGCTGACGTCGTCGCCCGACTCGGTGAGCTCGAACACGCGGCCGCCGCGCATGCGGTTGCGGTCGGCGCCCGGCAGGCCGTACGCGCCGAAGCCGGTGCCGGGCGCGTAGCCGAGCAGCACGCCGTAGTAGTCGCCGACGTAGTCGTTCACGTGGTCGTGGCCGACGAAGACGCCCTTGACGTCGCCGCGCTCGAGGATCGCGTTGTACATGCCCGAGTTGATGGGGCCGGGGCACTCGTCCTCGTTGCGCTCGCCGACGATCGAGTGGCGGGCCTTGCCGCGCGCGGCGTCGGCTGCGGTGCGGGTGTCGACGCCGCCCCACCACATGAAGCGGTGCTCCCACAGGGCGATGTGGATGAACATGAGGCCCGGGAGCTTCCGCCCGAGCTTCTTCTCGAGCTGCATCGACTCCTCGCGGTACCAGGCGACCTGGTCCATGCGCAGCCAGTCCCAGGTCGGGTAGCCGGCGAAGTTCTGCCCGTTGATCGTGCCGGGAGCGTAGCGGCCCGAGTCGAGCAGCCACAGCGCGAAGGCCTCGCGGTTCTTCTTCGTCGAGGAGCCGACGGGCACGATCGTGTTGCCCGTGCCGGTGACGCCGGCGATGTTCTCGGCGTTCATGTTGTAGTCGTACGAGCGGTAGAAGTCGAGCATGCCGGCCTCGTCGACGCCCGACTGGGGCAGCGAGTCCTCATCGTGGTTGCCGTAGGTGACGGCCCACGGGATGCCGCGGCTCTCCATCGGCCAGACGACGTTGTTGATGGCCTGCTTCACCGCGAGTCGCGTCTCGCAGCCGCCCGTGATCACGTCGCCGTTGATGAGCACGAAGTCGGGCTGCTCCTGGTCGAGGGTCTTCTCGATGAGCTCGACGGTGCGGCGGTCGGTGAGCTCGTCGTCCTGGGTGTCGTTGAACTGCACCACCTTGAAGGTGCCGTCTGCGTGGAACCGCAGCTTCGGCCCGTTCGCGCGCGGGCTGCCGGCGGGGGAGCGTCGCGGGTCGGCGGGGGCCGCGTTCGCGGCGCCGACGGGCAGCGCGGCGCCGACGGCGCCGAGCGCTCCGGCGGTGATCACGGCGCGGCGGCTCACGGGAAGTCGGTCGGGCATGTCTGGTCTCCTCATCGTCGGCGACGGTCGCCGGGTGCGACGGTAGGGCGGCCGGATGACTCGGGCGCGACCAGCGGGTGAACGTTGGCCCGCTCCGCCACGGCATGATGGACGCATGAAGACCGTGCAGTTGCGCCGCTACCAGATCGTCCCCGGCGAGTACGAGGCGTTCGTCTCGTGGTTCGAGGAGCGGATGCCGGCGGTGCGTCGCGCGACCGGCTTCGAGGTCGAGTTCGCCTACGGCGTGCCGGCGGCGAACGAGTTCGTGTGGGCGGTGAGCGTCGCGGGCGACCGCGCCGAGTTCGAGCGCGTCGAGGCCGCGTATGTGGTGTCGCCCGAGCGTGCGGCGGCGTTCGACGGCATCCCCGATCGCATCGCCGAGAAGGAGATCTCGTACGTCGACGACGTGGCCATCGGCCGCGACGAGCCGCACGCCGGCTGACGACGGGCGCGGTCGCCGTCAGGCGGCGATCGCCCGTGCCCTGACGCCGGTCGGCGCCTCGCCGAACTCGGCGCGGAACGCACGGCTGAAGTGCGCGGCGTCCCGGAACCCCCACCGCGCCGCGATCTGCGCGACCGGGCGGTGCGCCGACAGCGGGTCGACGAGTTCGCGACGGCATCGATCGAGGCGGCGGGCGCGGATCCAGCTGGAGACGGTCAGGCCCTCCTCGTGGAAGACGGCGTGCAGGTGCCGCGTCGAGATGAAGTGGGCGGCGGCGATGCTCGTGGGATTGAGCTCGGGCGAGCCGAGGTGCTCGTCGATGTACGCCTGGATGCGACGCAGCATCGGCCGGTGGGGCTTGTCGGCGTCGCGGGCGACGTCGAGCTGCTGCGCGTACATCGTCGTCACCAGGTCGACGGCGTTGCGCGCGAGCCTCGCGCCGACCGGCCCGTCGAGCTGGTCGAGCTGCCCGGCGAGACCGCCGAGGAACCCCGAGACCACGCGCGCGAGCCCCTCGTCGCCCGAGAGAGTCGTCGCGGTCATGCCGCGCACCGCCTCCGTCGGCAGCTCGATCAACCGGTGCGGCACCATGAGCACCGCCGTCGTGAAGCGCTCCTCGAACACCAGCGAGTACGGGGTGTTCGTGTCGTAGATGGCCAGGTCGCCGGGGCGCACCACCGCCTCGCGCCCGTCCTGGATGAGCAGGCCGCTGCCCGAGAGCTGCAGGCCGAGCTTGAAGAAGCGCGCCTCCTTGCCGGCCACCAGCTCGGGCGTCCGCCGGATCTCGTGCGCGTCGGCGGTCACGACCGAGAGGTGCACCTCGTCGGATGACGCGGTGCGGAGCCCGCCGCGGAAGGAGTCGGGTCGCTCGGGGTGCACGCGCAACGGCACGAACGATCGCGACACGAGGCCGGCGAACTGCGCGAAGTCGAGTGGCGCGGCGGTGTCGGCGGCGGGGGATGTGCCGAGCGAGTGCTCCACGGGGTCACCTCAGTCTCTCTCCGGACGTCCTCGTCCGGCACGGGTGCGGTTATTCTACGCACGTAGTGCGAAGACCGACAGTGGGACGTGCACCGGAGGGCAAGGGCCGTTCACGCAGCGACAACCCGCCACGGCGGGAGAGGGGTGATGATGACGGGCATCGTGCGAGGCCGTCGGGGTCTCGCGCACCCGGACGAAGGACCTCTGCCATGACCTCAACGTCGACAACGTCGCCGACGACGACCAGCGGTGCGCTCGGTCGACGCCGCCTCGGCGTGCCCTCCATCACCCTCATGATCATCGCGGCGTCCGCGCCGCTCACCGTCGTCGCCGGCGGGGTCACCAGCACCTTCGCCGTGACCGGGGTCATCGGCGTGCCCCTCGCGTTCCTCCTGCTCGCCGCCGCGCTCGCCGTCTTCGCCGTCGGATACGCGGCCATGAGCCGGTTCGTCACGAACGCCGGGGCGTTCTACGCGTACATCGCGCAGGGGCTCGGCCGGCCGTTCGGCGTCGGCGCCTCGCTCGTGGCGCTCGTCGCCTACAACGCCATGCAGATCGGCATCTACGGGCTCTTCGGATTCCAGCTCTCCATGTTCCTCGAGGCGAAGCTCGGCATCTCTACGCCGTGGTGGCTCTGGATCTTCGTCTGCATCATCGTGGTGGGCGTGCTCGGCGTGAACCGCGTCGACCTGTCCGCGAAGGTGCTCGGCACGCTCGTCGCCCTCGAGTTCGCCGCGGTGCTCGTGTTCGACCTCGTCGCGCTCGCCGTGGCGCCCGAGGGCGTGAGCACCGCCGCGCTCGAGCCGTCGAGCCTCTTCGTGCCCGGCATCGGCGCCGTGCTCTCGTTCTGCATCGCGGCCTTCATGGGCTTCGAGTCGGCCGCCATCTACGGTGAGGAGGCGAAGAACCCGAAGCGCACGGTCGCGCGCGCGACCTACGCCGCCGTCGCGATCATCGGCGTGTTCTACGCGTTCAGCGCGTGGGCGTTCACGGTCGGCGTCGGGCCGTCGCAGATCGTCGAGGCGTCGGCGACCTTCGGGCCCGACCTGATGTTCGTCTTCATGGGCGAGCACGCCCCCGTCATCATCAGCGACATCATGCAGGTGCTGTTCCTGACGAGCCTCTTCGCGGCCCTCCAGTCGTTCCACAACGCCGTCGCCCGCTACCTCTACTCGCTCGGTCGCGAGGGCGTCCTGCACCGCGGCCTCGGGGCGGTCCGGCAGGCCTCCCGTGCGCCCTGGGCGGGGTCGGTCGTGCAGAGCGTGATCGCGATCGTCGTGACGCTCGGGTTCGTCGTCGCGGGCGAGGGCATGGGGCTGAAGAACGACTTCGCGCCGGTCGAGTTCCTCTACCCGGTGCTCACGATGTTCACGTGGCTCACCAACACGGGGGCGATGGGGCTCGTGCTCCTCATGGGCATCGTGGCGATCTCGGTCATCGGCTTCTTCCGTCGTGATCGGCGCGGCGTGAGCACGTGGGCTGCCGTCGTGGCGCCGTCGATCGCCGCGGTCGTGCTGTTCACGGTGTTCGTGCTGATCGTGGCGAACTTCGACGTGCTGCTCGGCCAGGCCGAGACCACGCCGGCGACCTTCGTGCTGCCGGCCCTGCTCATCGTCCCCGGCATCCTCGGCGTCGTATGGGCGTTCGCGCTGCGCCGTCGCGATCCCGCGCTGTACCAGCGCATCGGTCACGGGGTCGACGAGGCGGAGGCCGCCGTGCACGGCTCGGAGCCGCACCGCGGGATCTGAGGCGCACGTGGCGCGGTCGCGTCGGTCGCTCGCTCAGGCGAGCGCGGCGACGACGCCCGGCACGGCCATGGCGGCGAGCATGAGCGACGTGCTCGCCGCCTCGGCCGCGTGCCGGAGGCGCCGCGCGTCGTCGGCGCGCAGCTCTCTGGCCACGAGGCATCCGCCGAACACGGTCATGGTGAGCGCGGCCAGCGCGAAGGCGACGCCGCCGCTGCCGTGCGCGTGGGTCGAGGCGGCGGCGCCGGCGGCCGCCGGCAGCGCGAACGCCCAGCCGCCGACGATGAACGTCAGTGCGCGGTGCAGCAGGCGCAGGTGCTCCGGTGGGAGGATCCGCGTCCCGCGTGCGGCCCGTCCGGTGCGCAGGCGCACCCCGAGTGCGAGTCCGATGCCGACGAGCGCCATCGTCCAGGCGAGCGGGGGAGCCAGGCGGGTGAGCGCCATGTCGCACATCGCGAGGAGCATGACGGCGGAGGCCGCGAGGTCGAGCGCCGCACGGCGGGTCGTCACCGCGCACCCCGCGCCGGTGAGCGCGCCGACGAGCATCGCGCCGTGGGCGAATTCGTTCATCTCGGGACTTCCCTGTCTCGTGGATGCAGGCTAATGTATCTCAACATTCGTAGAGAAAACGAGGATCCAGCATGACAACGACGTCGGCCCAGCACTCGCACCACGCGAGCCCGTCACCCATCGACACCCTCCCGTCGCCCCTGCGCGACACCGACCCGCTGCGCGGCCTCGCCGCCGAGGAGATCGTCGCGACGCGCGAGATCCTCGCCGCCGCCGGGCTCGTGCGCGAGACCACCCGGTTCGTGTACGTGGGCGTCGACGAGCCCGCGAAGGCCGAGGTCCTCGCCGGGATCGAGCTGCCCCGCGTCATCCGTGCCCTGCTGCTCGACCAGGCCACCGGCGCCTCGCACGACGCACGCGTCTCACTGACCGCCCGCGAGGTCGTCCGCGTCGACGAGATCGACGGGGCGAACGGCCAGGTGCCGATCCTCGACGTCGAGTTCGAGGCGATCTACGACCTGCTCGGCCGCGAGGACGAGTGGCACGCCGCGCTCGCCAAGCGCGGCATCACCCACGAGCAGGTCGCGCTCGCGCCGCTTTCGGCGGGCCAGTACGGCTTCGAGAACGAGCGGGGGCGCCGCGTCATCCGCGTGCTCGCCTTCATGCGGCAGTACGAGCAGGACCACTGCTGGGCGCACCCGGTGGACGGGCTCTGCGCCTACGTCGACATGGTCGAGGGCCGCATGTTCGAGCTCGTCGACCACAAGGTCTTCCCCATCCCCGCCGAGGGCGGCAACTTCGACGACCCCGAGGTGCAGGGCGCACCGCTCGACACCCTGAAGCCCATCGCGATCACCCAGCCCGAGGGGCCGAGCTTCACCGTCGACGGCGACGAGGTGTCGTGGGCGAACTGGCGCTTCTCGCTCGCGTTCGACGCCCGCGAGGGGCTCGTGCTGCGGCGCATCCGCTTCGTCGACGCCGACCAGGGCGGCGCCGAGCGCGACATCGTCTACCGCGCCTCGATCGCCGAGATGGTCGTGCCCTACGGCGACCCGTCGCCCGCGCGCTTCTGGCAGAACTACTTCGACACCGGCGAGTACGTGTTCGGCCGCTACGCGAACTCGCTCGTGCTGGGCTGCGACTGCCTCGGCGAGATCCACTACTTCGACGCCACGCTCGCCGATGAGCTCGGCAACCCCCGGGTCATCCCGAACGCGATCTGCATGCACGAGGAGGACTACGGCACCCTCTGGAAGCACACCGACATCTACACCGGCTCGAACGAGGTGCGCCGCCAGCGCCGCCTCGTCATCAGCTTCTTCACCACCGTCGGCAACTACGACTACGGCTTCTACTGGTACCTCTACCTCGACGGCACCATCGAGTGCGAGGCCAAGCTCACGGGCGTCCTCTTCACCTCGGCGTACGACCCCGAGGCCGGCGACCACGCGAGCGAGGTCGCGCCGGGCCTCGGCGCCCCGTACCACCAGCACCTGTTCAGCGCACGACTCGACATGATGGTCGACGGCGTCGCGAACGCGGTCGACGAGGTCGACGCGGTGCGCCTGCCGATGGGCGAGGGCAACGAGTACGGCAACGCGTTCACCAAACGGACGACGCGCCTCCGCACCGAGTCGGAGGGCGTGCGCGACGCCGACCTCGCGGTCGGCCGGGCCTGGCACATCGTCAACACCGAGAAGCAGAACCGCCTGGGCCGGCCGGTCGCCTACGAACTGCTCGCGCAGGGGCTCCCGACGCTCATGGCCGACCCCGAGTCGGTCATCGCCAAGCGCGCGGGCTTCACCCGCAACCACCTCTGGGTCACGCGGTACGCGCAGGACGAGCGGTACCCGGCCGGCGACCTCGTGAACCAGAACCCCGGCGGCGACGGCCTGCCGCGCTACACCGCGGCCGACCGCTCGATCGACGGCGAGGACATCGTGCTCTGGCACACCTTCGGCCCCACGCACTTCCCGCGCGTCGAGGACTGGCCGGTCATGCCCGTCGACTACGCGAAGTTCACCCTGAAGCCCTACGGCTTCTTCGACCGCAACCCCGCGCTCGACGTGCCGTCGTCGGCGTCGATGGGCATGGCCTGCCACACCGATGCCGCGGCGCACGGTGCGCACGGCGGGTGCGGCTGCGCCGCGGGCTCGTGCACCTGCTCGGGGCACGCGCACTGAGCGACGCCTCGAGGGCACGAGCGGTCGGAGGTCGCGTCGGCGACGTCCGGCCGCCCGTCGCCGTCGCCCGCCGGGATCAGCGCAGCAGCTCGAGGTAGCCGTCGAGCATGCGGGTGAGCCGCTCGGGCCCCGAGGTGCCGGGCGACACGACCGCGACCACCTGCACGCCGTCGAGCAGGGCCATGAAGAGGTCGGTGACGAGGGCGACCTCGACGTCGTCGCGGATCTCGCCGAGCCGCTTCGCCGTCTCGAGGTGGCCCGTGATCTCGACGCGCCAGCGCTGCATGGTGCGCTCGTGGAGCTCGAGCAGCTCGGGCTCGTTGGCCGCGTACTCCCAGAACGGGATCACGATACGGGCTTCGAGGAGTCGTTCGTCGTCGATCGGGAAGATCTGCAGCATGAGCGCGCGCAGCGCAGCGAGCCCCTCGGCATCGGCGCGGACGGCCGCGAAGCGCTCGTTCGTCGCCTCGAAGACGTGCTCGAAGGTCGCGCCGAGCAGTTCCTCCTTGTTGCGGAAGTAGGGGAACAGGCCCCCGTTGGCCACGCCCGACTCCTTCGCGATCTCGCGCATGGTCGTCGCACGGAACCCCTTCGCCGCGATGAGGCGCCAGGTCGCGTGCACGATCGCGAGACGACGTTCGTCGTGGTCGACGATCTTCGGCATTGACCCTCCAGGGTGACGGCGGTGCGTTCGCTCCACGATACGCGGCGGCGCACCTGACACGGCGATGGCCGGGCGGGAGTCCTCCCGCCCGGCCATCGCCGTCGCGTGCGCGCGTCAGCCGTTGACGACCTGCGGCACGGCGAGCGCCTTGAGCCCCTCGACCCCGAACTCGAGGCCGTAGCCCGACTGCTTCGCCCCGCCGAACGGCACCATCGGGTGGACCACGCCGTGGGCGTTGATCCAGACGGTGCCCGACTGGATGCGGGACGCGACCTCGCGGGCGGCGTCGCGGTCGGACGACCAGACGGAGGCGCCGAGGCCGACGTCGACGCCGTTGGCCATCTCGATCGCCTCGTCGAGGTCGCGATACCGGATGATCGGGAGCGCCGGGCCGAACTGCTCCTCCGCCACCAGCGGGTGGTCGTTGTCGATGTCGGCGATCAGCGTCGTCGGGTAGAAGTAGCCCGGCTGCTCGCGGTCGGGCTCGCCGCCGAGCACGACGCGTGCGCCGGACGCCTTGGCCGACTCGACGAGCCGGTCGACGATGTCGAACTGCTGCTTGTTCTGCAGCGGCCCGAGCACGTTCTGCTCGTCGATGCCGACGCCCATCGGCATGGCGCCGGCGACCTCGGCGAGCGCCGCGACGACCTCGTCGTAGACGTCGTCGTGCACGTAGAGGCGCTTCAGCGCGGCGCAGGTCTGGCCCGTGTTGATGAACGCACCCCAGAACAGCCCCTCGGCGATCGCCGTCGGGTCGACGTCGGGCAGCACGATGCCGGCGTCGTTGCCGCCGAGCTCGAGGGTGAGGCGCTTGACCGTGTCGGCCGAGCTCCGGATGATCGCCTTGCCGGTGGCGGTCGAGCCGGTGAACATGACCTTCCCGACCTCGGGGTGGCTCGAGAGCGCGGCGCCGACCTCGCGGCCGCCGCTGACGATGTGCAGCACGCCCTCGGGGAGCACGGTGTTGATCACCTGCACGAGCGCGAGCACGCTGAGCGGCGTGTACTCCGAGGGCTTCACCACCACGGTGTTGCCCATGCGCAGTGCCGGGGCGATCTGCCACACGGTGATCATCTGCGGCCAGTTCCACGGACCGATGGCCCCCACCACGCCGATGGGGCGGTAGTGCAGCTCGGCGTGGGTCTCGCCGTCGTCGAACACGACCTCGGCCTCGAGCGGCGTCGCGGCGGCGGCTCGCATCCAGCCGGATGCCCCGCCCACCTCGAAGCGCGCGTTCGGGCCGTTGAGCGGCTTGCCCTGCTCGCGCGAGAGCAGGTGGGCGAGCGCCTCGGCGTTCGCGTCGATCGCGTCGGCGGCCTGCAGGAGCAGTTCGCTGCGGCGCTCGTGGCCGAGTGCGGCCCATGCCGGCTGCGCGGCCTTCGCGGCGGCGACGGCACGGTCGAGATCGTCGACCGTGTGCACCGGGGCGTGGCCGACCACGGCGCCCGTCGCGGGGTCGAGGACCTCGCGGCGTTCGCCGCCGTCCGGGGTGATCTCCGCGAGGAGCGCGGCGTGCGCCTCCTCGAGGACGGGGGTCTGGGTGTCGATGGTCATGGCTCCTCCACGTCGAGTCGTGACCATCCACGCTAGGAGCGCACGGCGACGTCGCGTTGTCTGCGCGCGCGGGGCGCTTGACCCGGAGCGCAGGCGACCGAGTCCATGCCGGCGACCGCCTGCGCGAATCCCCGGTGGCCGCGCGTGGTGAACGCCCCGATGAGGTTCGCGACGGCGAGGAGGAACCCGAGCAGTGCGAGCGGCCCCGGCAGCAGCGTCGCGATCGAGTAGCCGCCGATGCCGGCGGCGAAGCGGACGATTCGGCGCAGCGGCCGCGCGCCGTCCGGTTCGACCGCCTCGATGAGCACGACGCGCTCTCCGATGGTGACGCCGCCCAGGAGGACGGAGACGGCCTGCGCGGCGACTGCGATCAGGCTCATCGCCGCCATTGCGGCGACCGGGTCCAGCCACTCGGGCTTGTCGTCCGCCAGCAGGAAGACGACGGCGACCGTCGCCATCGCGAGCACGTAGCCGGTGAGCCCGACGACGATGAGGTCGACGAGCATGGCGAGCAGGCGCCGACCGGCCGTCACCGGGGCGACCGCCGCCACGCCCTCCTCCTGCGGGCGACGCCGCCACGGGCTGAGCACCGCGGCGGCGGTCACCGAACCGAGCACGGCGCCGACGGTGTTGGTCACGAGGTCGCCCGTGTCGAAGAGCCGGTAGGCGCACGGGAACAGTCCCCAGACGCCCGTGACCTGCGTCAGTTCGATCGCGAGCGAGACAAGGGCGCCCGTCGCGGCCGCGACGAGCACGCCGCGGGCGAACAGGGCTCTGACGAGGAACCCGAGCGGCAGGAAGAGCACGAGGTTCAGCGTGAACTGCTGGAACGCGGCGTTCCGCAGTAGTGAGCCGCCTGCTTCCGCCTGCAGGTGGGCGATGTCGGTGACCACGGCGATCGGGTCGAGCTGGACGCCGACGCACGAGTAGGGACCGTCCGGCACCGGCAGGAGCGTGTACGCCCAGAGGCCCATGACGTAGAAGATGAGCGCGATCCAGCCGAGCAGGCGTGCGCTCGAGAACCCGCCGCGTCGGCGGTAGCTCAGGGCGACGAGCGGCACGAAGGCGACGGCGAGGACTCCGGAGCCCACGACGACCGCGATGACTCCCGGCATGATGCGATCCACGTGACAGCAGTCTAGGGAAGCGCGCCGTCGCCCAGGCGTCGCGCCGTGATGCATCCGTTCGACGTCACGTACAGCAACTGCGCATGAATGTCTAGATATGATCGAGACATCCCCGGAAAGAATGCGGCCAGAGCTGCCCATCGGCAGCCGCTGTCGCACGACCCTGGTCGACGACGCCCACGTACGCTCGGCCGAGAGAGAAGACCGTGAGCCAAGAGTTCGACGCCCGCCGTGCTGAATGGATCGCCAAGGAAGAGCTCGCCGAGCGGATGATTCCGCTCATCGGCGGCCTCTACCGTGACCACGGGGTCGTGACCTCGATCCACGGTCGCCGCCTCATCAACCGCTCCGCCGTCGAACTCCTGAAGGCGCACCGCTTCGCCCGCCAGGCCGGCGACGTCGAGCTCGACCTCCTCGACACCATGCGCGTGCTCGAGGTGCTGCGCACGATCGCCCCCGGCCCCGCGTCGATCGACGTCGCCCGCATCGTGAGCCGCTACAACGACGCCGTCGGCGAGGGCGAGGCCCGCGAGCTCGTCGACTTCGTGCGCGACGAGATCGCCCCTGTCATCGCCGAGCACGGCGCCCCCGAGGCATCCGGCACCGATGTCGTGCTCTACGGATTCGGCCGTATCGGCCGCCTCCTCGCGCGCATCCTCATCGCCCACCAGGGTGGCGGCCAGGGCCTGCGACTCCGGGCGATCGTCGTGCGCAAGGGCGCCGAGAACGACCTCGTGAAGCGCGCGAGCCTCCTCCGCCGAGACTCGGTGCACGGCCCCTTCGCGGGCACGATCGAGGTCGACGAGCAGGCGAACACGATCCTCGCGAACGGCACGCTCATCCAGGTCATCTACTCGGACGACCCCGCAGCGATCGACTACACCGCCTACGGCATCGACGACGCGATCGTCGTCGACAACACCGGCCGCTGGCGCGACGAGGCCGGCCTCAGCCAGCACCTGCAGTCGAAGGGCGTCGCCCGCGTGCTCCTCACCGCTCCCGGCAAGGGCGCGATCAAGAACATCGTGCACGGCATCAACACCGACGACATCACCGACGCCGACCGCATCCTCTCGGCCGCGTCGTGCACGACGAACGCGATCACGCCGGTGCTCAAGGCCGTCGACGACGCCTACGGCGTGGTGCGCGGTCACGTCGAGACGGTGCACTCGTTCACGAACGACCAGAACCTCATCGACAACTTCCACAAGGGCGACCGCCGCGGCCGCTCGGCCGTGCTGAACATGGTCATCGCCGAGACGGGTGCCGCGAAGGCCGTGTCGAAGGCGCTGCCCGCCCTCGAGGGCAAGCTCACCGGTTCGGCGATCCGCGTGCCGACGCCCGACGTGTCGCTCGCGATCCTGAACCTCCAGTTCGAGCGGCCCGCGACGAAGGTCGAGCTGAACAAGTACCTCCGTCAGACCTCGCTCACCTCGCCGCTGCGCCAGCAGATCGACTACATCGAGTCGCCGGAGGTCGTGTCGACCGACTTCGTCGGCAACAACCGTGCGGGCATCGTCGACGGTCTCGCGACCATCGCCGACGGCACCGACGCGGTGCTGTACGTCTGGTACGACAACGAGTACGGCTACTCCTGCCAGGTGGTGCGCGTCATCGAGGCGATGGCGGGATCGCACCCGATCGTGCTGCCCGAGCGCCAGCCCGTCGTGCTCGCCCGCGAGCCCGAGCCGGTCGGCTGATCCCTCGAGACGGTTTCTTCGAGAACGAGACGGATGCCCCGTGCGCACGCGTGCGCACGGGGCATCCGTCGTTTCTCGTACCAAGCGAGCGCTTGGCTGGCTCTAGGCTGGGGGCATGAGCACTGAAGCCGTCATCGTCGACGTCATCCGCACGCCCGTGGGGCGCGGCAAGCCCGGGGGCCTCCTGTCCGGGGTGCACCCCGTCGACCTGCTCGCGGGGGTGCTCGACGCCCTCGTCAATCGCAACGACCTCGACCCGGCGCTCGTCGACGACGTCATCGGCGGCTGCGTCAGCCAGATCGGCGAGCAGAGCTACAACCTCACCCGCAACGCGGTGCTCGCTGCGGGCTTCCCCGAGCACGTGCCCGGCACGACGATCGACCGGCAGTGCGGCTCGAGCCAGCAGGCGGCGACCTTCGCGGCGCAGGCGGTGCTGTCGGGCCAGGCCGACATCGTGATCGCGTGCGGGGTCGAGTCGATGAGCCGCGTGCCGCTCGGCTCGAGCGCCGCGGGCGCCGACCCGTACGGCTCGCGCATCCGCACCCGCTACCCCGAGGGGCTCGTCAATCAGGGCGTCTCGGCCGAGCTCATCGCGGCGAAGTGGGGCTTCTCGCGCGACGAGCTCGACGCCTTCGCCGCCCGCTCGCACGAGCTCGCCGCCGCCGCGCAGCAGGCGGGGTCGTTCGCGAGCGAGGTCGTGCCGGTTCCGGGCGTCGACGGGCTCACCGACGAGACGGTGCGCCCCGGGACATCCGTGGAATCGCTCGCGGGCCTGAACCCGGCGTTCCGCACCGACCGGCTCGCCGAGCGGTTCCCCGAGCTCGACTGGCGAGTCACGCCCGGCAACTCCTCGCCGCTCACCGACGGCGCCTCGGCGGCGCTCATCATGAGCGCGTCGAAGGCCGAGCAGCTGGGGCTCACCCCGCGGGCCAGGTTCCGCTCGTTCTCGGTCGTCGGCAGCGACCCGCTGTACATGCTCACGGGCGTCATCCCCGCGACGGCGAAGGTGCTCGAGCGCGCCGGGCTCACGCACGACGACATCGACGCGTACGAGGTCAATGAGGCGTTCGCCTCGGTTCCGCTCGCCTGGCTCGCCGACACCGGGGCGGATGCCGCGAAGCTCAACCCGCGCGGCGGCGCCATCGCCCTCGGGCACGCGCTCGGCTCTTCGGGCACGCGCCTGCTGACGACCCTCGTGAACCAGCTCGAGGCGACGGGCGGCCGTTACGGCCTGCAGACGATGTGCGAGGGCGGCGGCATGGCCAACGCCACCGTCATCGAACGCATCTGACCTCGCCCAGCTCCCTCACCACCTTCCTCAGCTTTCCTCACCACACCCCACCACCCCGCCCGCTCGCCGAGATGACGCAAATCGTCGGATACGGCGGCTGGGAAACGACCATTCGCGTCACCTCGACGCCGCGACAGGAGAAGGAACCCGCACATGGAACTCAACGGAACCTCGGCGCTCGTCACCGGCGGGGCCTCGGGCCTCGGGCGCGCCACCGCACGCATGCTGCTCGACGCGGGCGCCTCGGTCGTGCTCGTCGACCTGCCCGGCCCCCGCGGCGAGGAAGCCGCCTCGGAGCTCGGCGACCGCGCGCACTTCGTCGCCGCCGATGTCGCGAACGAGGCGGAGGTCCAGGCCGCCGTCGACGCCGCCTCGGCGCTCGGCCCGCTCCGCGTCGCCGTCAACTGCGCGGGCATCGCGACGGGCAACCGCACGGTCGGCCGCGAGGGGCCCGCTCCGCTCGACGTGTTCGAGCGCACCATCCGCGTGAACCTCATCGGCACCTTCAACGTCACCCGGCTCGCCGCAGCGGCCATGGCGCAGACGGAGCCCACGACGGGCGCGGTCCCCGGGGGGCCGGCGACCGCGGAGCGCGGCGTCATCGTCAACACCGCCTCGGTCGCCGCGTTCGACGGCCAGATCGGCCAGGCCGCCTACTCGGCGTCGAAGGGCGGCGTCGCCGCGATGACGCTGCCGCTCGCGCGCGACCTGTCGAAGCTCCTCATCCGCGTCGTCACGATCGCCCCGGGCATCTTCGAGACGCCCATGATGGCGAACATGGCGCAGGAGGTGCAGGATTCCCTCGCCGCCCAGATCCCGCACCCGTCGCGCTTCGGCTCGCCGGCCGAGTACGCCGCGCTCGTGCGATCGATCGTCGCCAACCCGATGCTGAACGGTGAGACGATCCGCCTCGACGGCGGGATCCGCATGGGGCCGAAGTAGTCGGTCCAGGACCGGATGCCTCGGGGCCGACGATCGCTCGATCGCCGGCCCCGAGGCATCCGTGCCGTGCCTGACGGAATCGCCGCGCGCTCAGGCCCCGGTGCGACGAGGGCTGCGGTTGCCCGGGAAGTCGAGGGTGCCCCGCCCGCCGCCGCGGGCCGCCTTGACGATGCCGTCGATCGAGTCCCAGGCGCAGACCGCGGCGATGCCGCCGACGAAGAGCACCGACAGCACCCGCTCGGCGTCGGCGTCGAGGTGCGGCTCGATCAGGGCGAGGAAGTCGGGGCTCAGGAGCATCCCGTTGACGAAGAGCCAGATCACGGGGATCGCGAAGGCCGCGTTGAGCGCGAGGTTCACGAGGGCGTTGACCCAGTTCCAGTCGCTGCGGTAGATCCAGTAGGCGAACCCCGCCTCGAGCACGATGAGCACGAACAGGTACGGCAGCCAGAACGACCACAGCTCGGGGTCGAGCAGCGGGATCTTCGCGACCTCGCCCCCGAACCACACGATGCCGAACTGCTGCCAGACGAGGAACGCCGCGGCGATCGCGAGCCAGACGAGACTCGCGATGAGGTCGGCGCGGCGGTGCGGGCGGCGCGCCTCGGGCAGCTGCGGGAGCTGGTCGGGGGTCCACGCGAGCAGCTCGTCGGCGTCGACCGCGCCCGTGTCGTACCGCTCGATGAGTGCGAAGACGAGGGTCACCCAGAACGCCACGTGCACCGCGACGGTGATGCCGATGCCGACGGCGGAGCCGATGACCTCCCACCCGCCGCCGGCGAGTACGAGGCCGAGCGCAGCTGCCGCAGCGGCCGTCGCGGGCACGAACGATTCGAGGAGGAGCAGCAGCCGCCGCCAGATGAGGTAGTAGCGCGGGCCGATGAGCACGAGCGGCCGGTCGCTGTAGCTCGCCGCGAGCACCGAGGGATTGCCGAGCTCGACGAGGGCGTCGCGTTCGGCGGACTCGGGGGTCGAGGCTCCGGACTCGACCCGGGAGTCGATCGTGTCGGCGATGCGTTCGGCGAGGTCGCGCGAGAGCTCGTCGCGCTGTGCGGCCGGGACGTTGCGCGTCGCGGCGAAGAGGTAGCGCTCGGTCAGGGTGCTGGTGGTCATGATGCGTCTCCGTCGGTGAGGCCGGCGAGGGCATCGTCGATGCGTCGCCAGTCGGTCATGAGCGCGTCGGCGAGCAGCTCGCCTGCGGGGCTCGTGCGGTAGAACTTGCGGGGGCGGGCCTCGTCGGTGTTCCACTCGCTCGCGAGGAGGCCCTGCTTCTCGAGCCGGCGCAGCAGCGGGTAGAGCGTGTTCGCGTCGACGAGGATGCCCTGCGCATTGAGCGACTCGAGCAGGGCGTAGCCGTAGTCGGGCGTGCGCAGACGGATCAGGCACGCGAGCACGACGGTGCCGCGGCGCAGCTCTTGCAGGTGCCCGGCGGTCGTCTCATCGTGGTTCATGACTCACACGATACTGTGCGTCACACACTATTGCAAGAGAAACATTATTGGCCTGCGTGCGCCTCCAGGAACTCGTACACCGAAGCGTCGTCGACCCCGGGGAAGGTGCCCGACGGCAGCGGCGAGAGCACATGGGCGTGCAGCCGCGCGCTCGGCCACGCCTGCCCGGCCCACCGCTCGGCGAGCCCGTTGGGCGCGCTGCGGCAGCACGACTCGTCGGGGCAGGTCGACACCGCCCGCAGCGTCGTCTCGCGACCGCGGAACCACTTGGCCTGCGCGAACGGCACCCCCACGGTGATCGAGAACTCGTCGGCATCGGTGCGGCCGGTCTGCGTCGCGCACCAGAAGGTGCCCGCCGGCGTGTCGGTGTACTGGTAGTTCTCGGTCGTGCGGTTGGTGTGGCCGAACGCGGTGCGTGCGCTCCACTTCTTGCACACCCACTGGCCCTCGATCGAGCCGGTCACATCGGTCGGCAGCGGCAGGCCGTCGTTCTCGTAGCCCTTCAGCAGCGCACCGTCGCCCGCCACCCGCAGGAAGTGCAGGGTCATGTCGAGGTGCGAGGTCGCGAGGTTCGTGAACCGCAGCGCCGCAGCCTCGTGGGTCACGCCGAACGCGTCGCGGAAGTCCTCGATCGCGAGCCGCTTCTCCTTCTTCGCCTCCTGCAGGAACGCGACCGACGCGTCCTGCGGCATGAGGCACGCGGCGGCGAAGTAGTTGATCTCGAGCCGCTGCCAGAGGAACTCGGTGTAGCTCGCCGGGGGAGTGTGCCCGAGCAGGCGGTGCGCCATCGCCTGCAGCGCCATCGAACGCAGGCCGTGCCCGCCGGGGATGGAGGCGGGCGGGAGGTAGATGCGTCCGTTCGCGAGGTCGGTGATCGACCGCGTCGAGTCGGGCAGGTCGTCGACGTAGATGAGCTGGAATCCGAGCCGCTCGGCCATGACGCTCACCTCGCGGTGGGTCACGGCACCCGAACGGTGCCCCGAGGCGCGCACCTGCTCCTCGGCGAGGGTCTCGATGTCGGGGAGGTAGTTCGCCCGCTCGCGCATGCGCTCGCGCAGTTCGGTGTTCGCCCGCCGCGCCTCCTCGGGCGTCGCGATCGCCTCGCTCGCGCGCCGCTGCAGCTCGCGGTGGAGGCCGACGACCGCCTCGAGCGTGTCGTCGGTGATGCCGCGCGACGCCTTGATCGGCGGCAGGCCGAGGCTCGCGTACAGCTGGCTCGCCTGGGCGCGGCCGAGCTCGAGCTCGAGCGCCGCGCGACGGCTCGGCGCCTCCCGCGAGAGCAGCTCGGCGAGCTCGACGTCGAGCGCCGCCGCGAGCGCGTCGAGCGTCGACAGTTTCGGCTCGCGCTTGCCGTTCTCGATGAGCGAGAGCTGACTGCCCGCCATGCCGACGGCGTCGCCGAGCTGGTCGAGGGTGAGGCCGCGCTCGCCGCGGAAGTGGCGGATGCGGTGGCCGAGGGTCGCGAGGTCGGGGGAGCCTGCCTTCATGGGTTAAGAATATCGAAAGATCGATGATTCTTAACCGCTGATTTGGTCAGATGGATGCCACGAAACGCTGCATTCTGGAAACACGAACCACTCCGGCGCCCAGCCGGGAACCCATCTGGAAGGGACGACGATGACCATCTCCGAGTTCTCGATCGGCACCGAGGCATCCGACTCTGCATCGCACGCCCAGCGCGGCACGACCGACGCCGCCCTGCGCGCCTGGGTCGACGAGATCGCGGGCCTCACGAAGCCCGACGAGATCGTCTGGGTCGACGGCTCGCAGCACGAGGCCGACCTGCTCGAGAAGCAGCTCGTCGCCGAGGGCAAGCTCATCAAGCTCAACCCCGAATGGCGCCCCAACAGCTACCTCGCGCGCACCGACCCCTCCGACGTCGCGCGCGTCGAGGACCGCACCTTCATCTGCTCGACCTACGAAGAGGACGCGGGCCCCACGAACAACTGGCGGGACCCCCGCGAGATGCGCGCCGAGCTCACCGAGGTCTTCGACGGCTCCATGAAGGGCCGCACGATGTACGTCGTGCCGTTCTCGATGGGCCCCCTCGGCGGCCCCATCTCGCAGCTCGGCGTCGAGATCACCGACTCGCCCTACGTCGTGCTCTCCATGGGCATCATGACCCGCATGGGCGAGCAGGTCTACCGCCTCATCGAGGCCGGCGAGCCGTGGGTGCGCACCGTGCACTCGGTCGGCTACCCCCTCGTCGACGGCGTCGGCCGTCGTCGCGCCGAGATCGAATGGCCCTGCAACGACGAGAAGTACATCGTGCAGTTCCCCGACTCGCGCGAGATCTGGTCGTTCGGCTCGGGCTACGGCGGCAACGCGCTGCTCGCGAAGAAGTGCTTCGCGCTGCGCATCGCGAGCGTCATGGCCCGCGACGAGGGCTGGCTCGCCGAGCACATGCTGCTCATCAAGGTCACCTCGCCCGAGGGCAAGTCGTACCACGTGGCCGCGGCGTTCCCGTCGGCGTGCGGCAAGACGAACCTCGCGATGCTCCGTCCGACCATCCCCGGCTGGACGGTCGAGACCATCGGCGACGACATCGCCTGGATGCGCCCCGGCGACGACGGCCGTCTCTACGCGATCAACCCCGAGGCCGGCTTCTTCGGCGTCGCACCCGGCACGGGCGAGACGACGAACCCGACCGCCGTGCAGACCCTCTGGGGCAACACGATCTTCACGAACGTGGCGCTCCGCCCCGACGGCGACGTCTGGTGGGAGGGCCTGACCGACGAGATCCCCGAGGAGCTCACCGACTGGCAGGGCAACCCCTGGACGCCCGCGTCCGGCCGCCCCGCCGCGCACCCGAACTCGCGCTTCACGGTCGCCGCCGCGCAGTGCCCGCAGATCTCCGACGACTGGGACGCCCACGACGGCGTGCCGATCGACGCGATCCTCTTCGGCGGCCGCCGCGCGACGAACGTCCCGCTCGTCGCCGAGGCCCGCTCGTGGAAGCACGGCGTCTTCATGGGCGCGACCATCTCGTCCGAGAAGACCGCCGCCGCCGAGGGCACCGTCGGGGAGCTCCGCCGCGACCCCTTCGCGATGCTGCCCTTCTGCGGCTACAACATGGCCGACTACTGGGGTCACTGGGTCAAGATGGGCCGCGTCCTCGGCACGAACGCGCCGAAGATCTTCCAGGTCAACTGGTTCCGCAAGGGCGCCGACGGCTCGTTCCTCTGGCCCGGGTTCGGCGAGAACTCGCGTGTGCTCGAGTGGATCGTCGGCCGCATCGAGGGTGGCGCCGACAGCGTCGAGACGCCGATCGGCCTCCTCCCCGGCGAAGGCGCGCTGAACCTCGACGGCCTCGAGATGACCGACGAGGCGCTCGAGCAGCTCTTCGACGTCGACCGCGACTCGTGGCTCGCCGAGTGCGCGCTGACCGACGAGTACTTCGCCCAGTTCGGCGACCGCGTGCCGGCCGCCCTCAAGGCCGAGCTCGCGAGCCTGCGCTACCACCTCGAGCACGCCTCGGCACCCGTCGCCGAGTAGCACGCACCGGACCTCCGGTCGCGAAGGGCGGATGCCTCCCCACGCCACTCCACACATCGCTTCGCGATGCGCGGAGCCTCAGGCGTGTGGGCCCAGGCATCCGCCCTTCGCTGTCGCCGCCGCCCTCGCCGCATCCGCGCCACGCGGGCGGCATCGGCCCCGAGCCGCACTGCCGGGTCTAGCGTGAGCGGCAGGAGGGCCCCATGGAGTTCGGCCAGATCATCACGCGGGCTGGCGAGGTCATCGACGTCATCGGTGTGCTCGCGATCGTCATCGGCGTGCTCTATGCGATGGTGGACGCCGCGATCCGGCGCATCCGCAGGACCGGACCGGTCTACGAGCGGTTCCGCCGGGTGCTCGGGCGGGGCATCCTGATCGGCCTGGAACTGCTCGTCGCGGCCGACATCATCCGGACGGTGGCGGTGACGCCGACGCTCGAGTCGGTCGGCGTGCTCGGCCTCATCGTGCTCATCCGGACCTTCCTCAGCTGGTCGCTCGCCGTCGAGATCACGGGGCGGTGGCCCTGGCAGCGATCGCACGCGCAGGACCGCGACGACGAGGCCGACGTCGGTGGCACCGCGCGGGAGGCGGCGCCGCTGCAGTAGCCACCGAGCCGCCGGCACCGCGCGAAGCAGTGCTGGATAGACTCGCCGGATGGCGCGCTACGTCGTCGTGCTCCCGCTCACGCCGCTCGCCGTCGGCGACGAGTTCACGGTCGCGCAGTGGCCGCTGCACGTGACCCTGGTCGAGCCGTTCTCCACCGAGCTCGACGCCGACGTCCTCTGCGAGGCGCTCGCCGCGCTCGCGAGCGGACCGGACGAGCGGCCGATCTCGGTCGCCGTCGGCGACGACGCGATGTTCGGGCCCCGGCGCGACATCCTCGTGTCGCTCGTGCGCGATGGCGGTGAGATCGCCGCCCTCCGCAGCGGCGCGATCGCGAGGCTCCGCGACGCCGGCGTGGGCGAGCTCCGGCCGCGGGCCGACTTCCGGCCGCACGTGACGGCGAAGCGCCACGGGCGGGTACGACGCGGCGACCGGATCGAGCTCGGCACCCTCGCGCTCGTGCGGCTGAGGCCGCCCGAGACCTCGCACCACGGCCGGATCCTGGGATCCTGGCCGTTCGGCGGGCCCACCGCGGTCGGCGACTGAACGGCGGCTCAGTCGAAGGTGTGCGGGTCGTCGAGGTGGCCGAGCACCCGCAGCAGCGCCGCAGGCGCGTAGCGGAACTCGATCGTGCCGCTCGCCCCGGCCTCGCCCGGGCCGATCCACGTGCTCGAACCCTCGTGCACACGCACCCAGCCGTGCTCGAAGAGCAGGTCGGTGCCGATGACGAACGCCATCGCCGGGGTGTCGCCCTGGCGCACGGCGATCGAACCCTCGAAGGACTGCGAGGCGGTCGCGTCGACGTCGGCCCGGCACTGCACGCCCACGAGCGGGCGCACGAGCGGCGTCGCGAACCCCGGCGTCTGGAACGGGCTGCGCTTGGCCGCGTCCGGCACGATGCCGAAGTTGACGCTCGTCGAGGCGAGGCTGAGCTCGGCCTGCCCGTCGAGCACGAGCCGGCTCGCCGCGCTGAAGCGGTAGTAGAGGCGCCCCGCCTCGCGTGCGGGCGGCAGCACGGCGACGCTCGCCCAGTTGCGCGACCATGCGAGCGGCCCGCCGGCGCGGTTCGGCCGGTCGTAGAGGCTCGCGGTGAGGCGCACGGCGCCGTCGGGGCGGGTGGGCGCGGACTGCAGCGAGCTGCGTCCGCGGTCGTCGTCGGGCATCACGTCGCGCACCGCGGTGAACGCGGGCAGTTGCAGCGGCTCCCAGTGGCGGAGCCACCCCTGGAGCTCGGACTGCACGCGGTCGAACGAGTTGCCGAGGCCGAAGCGGCGGGCCGGCGAGGCGTCGTCGGCGGCGTCGGGAAGTTCGTCGATGAGGTCGACGGGAAGTTCGTCGAAGCGGCTGAGATCGCGCGCATCCGACATCGTCGCGATGGTCATGGTGGTCCTCCGTGGGGCATGGGCGTCGGGCACCCGGAGTGCCGGATGCGGGTTCCCACGCTACGAAGCCTGCGCGCGCGATCCATCCGAGGGAGCACTGAGGTTCGCTCGGGTCCAACCCTGAGCGCGGCACCGATCGGTGCGCCCCGAATGCTGCGCAGGGCGGATGCCTCGCGGCCGGCGCCGGCCGCGAGGCATCCGCCCGCTCAGACGAGGAGCTGGTGCTCGGCGAGCTCGCGGTAGAGGGGCACGGTCGTGACGAGCTCGGCGTGGGTGCCCTCCCCGATGACGCGGCCGTCGTCGAGCACGACGATGCGGTCGGAGTCGACGACCGTCGAGAGCCGGTGCGCGATGACGATGAGGGTGCGCCCCGCGGCGACGGCGTCGATCGCCTCGCGCATCATGCGCTCGTTCACACCGTCGAGCGACGACGTCGACTCGTCGAGCAGCAGGATGGGGGGCGCGGCGAGCAGTGCCCGCGCGATCGCGAGCCGCTGGCGTTCGCCGCCCGAGAGCATGATGCCGTCCTCGCCGACGGCCGCGCCGAGGCCCGCCGGATCGCGGTCGAGCACCGGCCCCAGGTTCACGGCGCGCAGCACGTGCTCGCACTCGACGTCGCTCGCGTCGGGGGAGCCGAGCAGCAGGTTGTCGCGGAGGGTGCCGGCCAGTACGGGGGCATCCTGTTCGACGTAGCCGATCTGCGCACGCAGCTCGTGCCGGTCGAGCGAGCGGAGGTCGAGCCCGCCGAGCCGCACCTGCCCGACGGAGGGGTCGTAGAACCGCTCGATGAGGGCGAGGATCGTCGACTTGCCCGCGCCCGAGGGGCCGACGAGCGCGATGCGCTGCCCGCGGGGCACGTCGAACGAGACGCCGCGCAGCACGGGCTGGCGCTCGGTGACGTCGGGCTCGGGCAGGTGCTCGTCGGGGGAGTCGTTGCCCGGGTCGGCCGGATCCTGCTTCGTCGACGCGTACGCGAAGTGCACGTCGTCGAAGGCGATCGCGGGCGCATCGGGAAGCAGCCCCTCGTTCGCGTCGCCCACGAGGAGGGCGAGCGGCGCGAGCTGACGGTCGTGCGCGTCCTCGTCGGGGAGGTCGAGGATCTCCTGGATGCGGCCGAGCGCGCCGAGCGCCTGGTTCACGGAGGTGATCGCGCCGAACGCCTGCCCGAGCGGCAGGATCATCATGAAGAGGAAGAGGATGAACGCGACGAGGTTCGCGACCGTGATCGCCCCGGATGCCACGCGGAACCCGCCCACACCCAGCACGACGAGGAACGACACCTGCATCGCGATGCCCGCGATCGGCACGATGAGCGCCGAGATCTTCGCGACGTCGACGCCCTTCTGCCAGGCGCCCTCGGCCTCGGCCTCGACGGTGCGCGCCTCGCGATCGGTGGCGCCGGCGGCGCGGATCGTGCGGACGGAGGAGATGGCCCGCTCGACCGAGGCGGCGACGTCGCCCACCTTCGCCTGCGCGGCGTGCGAGGCCTCGCGCACCCGCTGCGACAGCAGGGTGACCGTGGTGATCGCGACGGCGATGACGAGCACGGTGAGCCCGAGCAGCACGGGGTCGATGATGAGCATCGCGATGAGTGCGCCGACGAAGGTCACGGTGCCGCCGACGGCCTCGACGAGGCCCTGGGTGAGCACGGCGCGGAGCATCGTCGTGTCGCTGCCGACGCGCGAGACGAGGTCGCCGGTGCGGCGGGTGTCGAACTCGGCGATCGGCAGGTGCAGCAGTTTCTGGATGAGTCGCTTGCGGCTCGATAGCACGATGCCCTCGCCGGTGCGCTGCAGCAGGTAGTGCTGGTACCCCGAGATCACGCCGCTCACGATCACGAGGGCGACGAGCGCCCACACGATGCCGCCGAGCGGGTCGCCGGCCTCGACGATGTTGATGACCTGGCTGACGAGCAGCGGCTGGGCGAGGTTCGCGAGCGCGCCCACGATCGAGAGCGCCGCGACCCAGATGAGCACGGGTCGGTGCTCGAAGATGAAGGGCAGCAGTTGCCGGAAGGTCGCGCGCGGCCCCTCGGGCTCGTCGCCGCGGCCGCGGCGGCCGAACGGCGAGGTGCGGCGCGTCGGCTGGGTGCGGCGCGCGGGTCGTGCGTTGCGCGCGGCGCGCTCTTCGCGGCGGGTTCGGGGCTCGCTGGTGCTCATGCTCGCTCTCTCGGTCGTCGGCGGTGTCAGGGCGATCGGATGCCTCGCGCCCCCGCCGCTCGCATCACCGCCGCATTGCAGCCTACGCGTCTCAGCTGCGCCCGTACTTCTTGTGCACCGCCTGCTTCGACACCCCGAGGGCGAGCGCGATGAGCTGCCAGCTCGATCCGGCCGCGCGGGCGCGGCGGACGGCGAGGGATTCGGCGCGGTCGAGGTCGCGGGTGAGCTCGACCCTCGCGCGATGGAGTTCGCGGAGCGCCCGGTACGGGTCGCCGCCGTCGGCTGCGGCGATGGCGGTGCGGAGGTTGCGGTCGTCCATGGCGTCAACCGTAGTTGACGAACGTGCGCTCGTCAATCTCGGTTGACGGTCCCGCGGTGCATCAGTGCATCAGGAGGTCGCGCCCGGCGCTGTGAGGACCGCGGCGGCCGTGGCATGACCGGCGAGGGCCGCCGCCGACGGCGCAAGCCCCGCCAGTCGTGCGGCGAGGAATCCGGCGGCGAAGGCGTCGCCGGCGCCCGTGAGGTCCCGCGCGCCCGGCACCGGCTCCACGGGCACGTCCGCGATCAGCCGGCCGCCCTCGAAGACCTGCGTCGGCAGGGGACCGTGCTTCACGACGACGGTCGCCGCGACCCCGGCCGTGAGCGGACCGCCCTCGCCGAGACCGAGGAGCGCTGCCTCGGTCTCGTTCGCGACGAGCACGTCGGGCCCGAGCGATCGGTAGAGCGCGAGCACCGCGTCCACCCCGAGCGCCGAGAGCAACCCGGTCGACGAGGCGTCGATCGAGAGACCCGCGCCCCGGCGCCGGCCCTCGGCGACGAGCGCGAGCACGGCCGATCGCGCCGGTTCCCGTTCGAAGCCGTAGCTCGGCACGTGCAACCACGCGACGCCGTCCAGCCACGCCGGCTCGACCGCCTCGAGCAGTGCGCTCGCACCGCGGTCGGGGAACATCGTCCGCTCGCCGTCGGGGTCGACCACGAGCACCACGGCGCCCGTCGTGCCGCGCCGCTGCACGCGCACCTCGACGCCGCGGCCCTCGAGCTCCGTGACGAGCGCCTCACCCGCGGCGTCGGCCCCGACGCAGCCGATGAAGCGGGTGGCGACGAGCGGGGCCGCGAGCGCCGCGACGTTCCCCGCGCTGCCGCCGCGCGTGCGGAACACCCGGGCGGCGGTGTCGGTGCCGTGCCGCACCGGCTCGGACGCCCACACCACGACGTCCTCGACGAGATCGCCCACGACCGCGAGCATCGGGGGGCGCGAGGCATCCATCGCGGGATCAGCCGGCGAGCTCACGCGCGATCGCCGCCCCGAGCGCGACGTTGCCGCGATAGACCTCGAGGTTCACCTCGAGGCTCGCGCCGCCCGTCTCGCGCTGGAACCGCTCGAGCAGGAACGGCGTGGTGTCGTGGCCCGTCACCCCGGCGGCGGCGGCCGCCGCGAGCGACTCGGCGAGCACCCGGTCGTGCAGCACGGGGTCGAGCTGCCGCTCGGGTGCGACCGGGTTGGCGACGAGCACCGCGGCGCGCTGCCCGAGCTCGTCGCGCGCCCGCGCGAGCGCCGCCGCCTCGGCGGGGGAGTCGACCCGGTAGTCGAGGGCGAAGCCCGAATCGGTGACGGTGAATGCCGGAAACCGGTTCGTGCGGTACCCGACGACGGGGACCGAGAGCGTCTCGAGGCGTTCGAGCGTCGCCGCGATGTCGAGGATCGACTTGACGCCGGCGCTCACGAGCGTGATCGGGGTCTCGGCGAGCAGCGGCAGGTCGGCCGACTCGTCGAAGCTCTCACCGGCGCCCCGGTGCACCCCGCCGAGGCCGCCGGTCGACATCACCCGGATTCCGGCCCTGGCGGCGAGCCAGCCCGTCGCGGCGACCGTCGTGCCGGCATCGAGGAGCTTCGCCCGGGCGATCGGCAGGTCGCGCACGCTCGCCTTCACCACCCCCTCGGCCGTGCAGAGGTGCTCGAGCTCGGCGGCGGCGAGGCCGACGACCGCGACGCCGGCGACGACGCCGATCGTCGCCGGCACGACCCCCGCCGCCCGCACCTCGGCCTCGCTGCGGAGCGCGACCTCGAGATTCCGCGGCCGCGGCAGCCCGTGCGTGAGGATCGTCGACTCGAGCGCGAGCACGGGCCGCCCCTCGGCGAGCGCGGTTCGCACCTCGTCGGAGACGCGGATGGCGGGGTGGGCGGGGCCGGGCAGCACGTCGACGGGCATGCCGCCATGTTAGGGGCGGGCGGGCTCGGACCGCGGCCAGGCACGGCGAAGGGCGGATGCCCCGTCCGGCACGCCGGCCGAGGCATCCGCCCTCAGGGGGTCGCGGGCGCTGCTACAGCACCGCCGACGACTCGAGCCCGGCCTCGTCGAAGTCGACGTCGCGGGTCTCCTTCGAGACGAGCAGCGCGATGAGCGTCAGCACCGCCATGACCGAGAGGTAGACGCCCACCCAGAACGGGCTGCCGCCGCCGGCCTGCCACAGGGCGACCGCGATGAACGGGGCGACCGCGGCGCCGAGGATCGACGACACGTTGTACGAGATGCCGGAACCCGTGTAGCGCACGTTCGTCGGGAACAGCTCGGGCAGGAGCGCCCCCATCGGCCCGAACGTCATGCCCATGAGGGAGAAGCCGATGATGAGCCACGCCATCACGCCGACGAAGCCCGCGCCGAGCAGCGGCACCCACGCGAGGCCGAACACGATGATGCCGATCGTGACCCAGATGAGCGTCTTGCGGCGACCCCAGCGGTCGGCCCAGGGGCCCGACAGCAGGGTGAAGACACCGAAGAACACGACGCCGCCGATGAGCATGAGCACGAAGGTGTTGTACGAGTAGCCGAGGCCGGGCAGCGCGCCGTCGGCGGGCTCGACCGCTGCACGGCCGTAGCTCAGCGAGAACGTGGTCATCAGGTAGAAGAGCACGTAGGTGGCGAGCATGAAGAAGGTGCCGAGGATGAGCTGCTTCCAGTAGTGCTTGAAGACGCTCGCGAGCGGCAGGCGGGTGAGCTTGCCGCGCTTGGACGCCGACTGGAAGGCGGTCGACTCGACGAGGCGCAGACGCACCCAGAGGCCGACGGCCACCATCACGATGGAGAACAGGAACGGGATGCGCCAACCCCAGTCGAGGAACGCCTGCGACGGCATCGTCGGGTCGTCGGAGGGCAGCAGCGCCGCGATGACGAGGAACAGGCCGTTCGCGATGATGAAGCCGATCGGCGCACCCAGCTGCGGGAAGGTGCCGTACCAGGCGCGCTTGCCGGCCGGGGCGTTCTCGGTCGCGACGAGCGCCGCACCCGACCACTCGCCGCCGAGGGCGAAGCCCTGCGCGATGCGCAGGACCACGAGGAGGAGCGGGGCCAGCCAGCCGACCGCCTCGTAGGTCGGCAGCGCGCCGATGAGGAAGGTCGCGATGCCCATCGTGAGGAGGGCGCCGACGAGCGTCGCCTTGCGGCCGTGCTTGTCGCCCAGGTGGCCGAACACGATCGCGCCGAGCGGACGGGCGACCATCGCGGCGCCGAACACGGCGAACGAGGAGAGGAGGGCGGTCGTCGGGTCGCCCGTCGGGAAGAACAGGTGCGGGAAGACGAGCACCGCCGCGGTCGCGTAGACGTAGAAGTCGTAGAACTCGATCGTCGTGCCGATGAGGCTCGCGAGGATCACGCGACTGCGCGGATTGGCCGGGGCGGCCGGAGTGGTGGAACCGGTGGATGCGGCCGGGGCCGCGGGTGTTGCTGACATCGCTGGCGAAGACTCCAGAGGTTGCGAGAAGACCTGCACTCGGGGCACGTCGGTCTGGCGTCAAGCCGTGAGGCAGTGGGTGGAATCGTCGCTTGTGGCAACCCGTCCACACTACGCCCGGTTCGCGCCGCGACCCCCCGTGAGGGGGTCGCGCGTGCGACGAACGGCGGCGATGCTGCGATGAACGGCGGATGCCCCGGGCCGAGGTCGGCCCGGGGCATCCGGAGTGGTACGTGCGCGCGCTATCGCCAGATGACCGCGATCGCCGCGTTGAGGGCGGTGAGCAGGCCGATCGACCAGAAGATCCCGGGCGGCACCTTGCCGTGCTTGCGCTGGCGCCCCATGCCGATGCCGATGAGGGCGCCGATCGCGACGAGCACGACGAGCTTGATGCCGATCTTCATGTAGTTCAGCTCGGACTCGATGCCCCACGGCGCCGCGAGCGCGAGACCCGCGAGCCCCGCGATGAGGAGGCCGACGTTCATGAGACGGGTCACCTGGTAGCGACGGTTCACCGCCTCGACGACCCAGGCGCCGAAGAGCACGGCGAAACCGATGAGGTGGATGAACACGACGACGTGGCGGAGGGTCTCCATGCTGCCGAGTGTAGTCGGTTCTACGCCGCGTCGAAGTCGAATTCCGAACGGCGGTCGGTCAGAGTGCGCGCAGCACCCTCGCCGTCGCGATCGCCGCCTCGGCGGCCTCTCGACCCTTGTCCTCCTTCGAGCCGGGGAGCCCTGCCCGGTCGAGGCCCTGCTGCTCGTCGTCGAGGGTGAGCACGCCGAAGCCGACGGGCTTGCCCGTGTCGAGGGCGACCCGTGTGAGGCCGTCGGTCGCGGCCGCCGAGACGTACTCGAAGTGCGGGGTGCCGCCGCGGATGATGACGCCGAGCGCCACGACCGCGTCGGCGCCCGCCTCGAGGGCGGCCTTCGCCACCACGGGCAGCTCGAAGCTGCCCGGGACCCGCACGAGCGAGAACGACGCGCCCGCCGACTCGAGGGTGCGCGTGGCCCCCGCGATCAGCCCGTTCGTGATCTCGTCGTGCCAGCTGCCCGCGACGATGACGACGTCGAGGCCCGAGCCGTCGATGTCGAGGGTGGGGGAGCCGTGACCGCTCATGATGCGTGTCCTTCCAGGAGGGTTTCAGCGGCCGCGTCGGCGAGCTGCTGGTCTTCGATGGCGTGGCCCATGCGGCGACGCTTGGTGTCGAGGTAGCCGGTGTTGACCGTCCCGACCCCGACGACGAGCGGCAGCCGCTCGGCGACCTCGATGCCGTGCGCCTCGAGCTGGCGCACCTTGTCGGGGTTGTTCGTGAGGAGGCGCACCCGCGACACCCCGAGGTCGGCGAGGATCGCCGAGGCCGCCGTGTAGTCGCGCGCATCGATCGGCAGGCCGAGCGCGACGTTCGCGTCGAGGGTGTCGAGGCCGTCCTCCTGCAGTCGGTACGCCCGCAGCTTGTTGATGAGGCCGATGCCGCGCCCCTCATGACCCCGCAGGTAGATGACGACGCCGCCGCGGCGCTGGATCTCCTCGAGTGCGGCGTCGAGCTGCGGCCCGCACTCGCACTTCAACGAGCCGAACGCCTCGCCCGTCAGGCACTCCGAGTGCACGCGCACGATCGCACCGCGCTCGTCGGCACCGGGGTCGCCGACGATGATCGCGACGTGGTCGGCGCCCGTGCCGCGGTCGCGGTAGGCCCGTACGCGGAAGTCGCCGTGCTCGGTCGGCAGCGTCGTCTCGACCTCGAACGCGACGGGCGACGACTCGGGCACGGCGGCGGCGTCGCCGCCGGGCAGCACGCCCTCGGGCTGCTCGCGCAGCCAGTCGACGAGCGCGGCGACGGTCGTCACCGGCAGGCCCTCGCGCTCGCCGAGCGCGATGAGCCCGGGCAGGCGCATCATCTCGCCGTCGTCCTCGACGAGTTCGCCGATGACGCCGACGGGTGCGAGCCCCGCGAGGCGCATCAGGTCGACCGCGGCCTCGGTGTGGCCCGCACGTTCGCGCACACCGCCGTCGACGGCGCGCAGCGGGATCACGTGACCCGGTCGGATCAGCCGCTCGGGCGTCGAACCGGGGTCGGCCAGCACACGCAGGGTGTGCGCGCGGTCGGCGGCGCTGATGCCCGTCGAGACCCGGTCGGCGGCGTCGACCGAGATCGTGTACGCCGTGCCCCGGGCGTCCTCGTTGCGGTCGACCATGAGCGGCAGCTCGAGCCGGTCTGCGACCGCGTTCGGCATGGGAGCGCAGAGGTAGCCGCTCGTGTTGCGCACCATCCACGCGATCCACTCCTGCGTGGCGAACTCGGCCGCCATGATCGCGTCGCCCTCGTTCTCGCGGGCTTCGTCGTCGGCGACGATGACGGGCTTGCCCGCGCGCAGCGCGTCGAGCACTTCGGGAATCGTGGCGAGGCTCATGCGAGCCCTCCGTTCGTCGAGGGGGCGGATGCCGCGGGCACGGACGACGGCAGCGTGCGGTGCTCGTCGAAGCGGAGCATCCGGGCCACCTGCCGCGCGAGGATGTCGGTCTCGAGGTTCACCGCATCGCCGACCGCGCGCTCGCCGAGCGTGGTCGCGGCGAGCGTCTCGGGGATGAGGGACACCTCGAACCAGTCGCCCGACGCGTCCGCGCCGACGGCGCTCACCGTGAGCGAGACCCCGTCGACCGCGATCGAGCCCTTGTCGACGACGAGCGGCGCGTGCGCGGTGTCGAGCGAGAAGCGGATGACCCGCCACGCCTCGCCCGGGCGGATCTCGAGCACCTTCGCGGTGCCGTCGATGTGCCCCTGCACGATGTGCCCGCCGATGCGGTCGCCGACCTTCGCCGCGCGCTCGAGGTTCACCGCGAGCCCGTCGCGCACCGCGTCGAGCGTCGACATCGCGAGCGTCTGCGCCATCACGTCGGCGGTGAAGCGCTCGGCGTCGAAGTCGACGACGGTGAGGCACACGCCCGACACCGCGATCGAGTCGCCGTGCTTCACGCCCTCGACCGCGAGCGGGCCGCGCACCGTGAGCCGCGCGGCGTCGGCGGTGCGTTCGACGCGTTCGATGCGCCCGAGCTCCTCGATGATTCCGGTGAACATGTCAGTTGCCTTCCTGTGAACCGGCGGGTGCCGGGTGGGCGACGAGCAGGAGATCGTCGCCGAGCCGCTCGACGGCGGCGAAGTCGAAACGGCGGGCGTCGGCGATCGTCGAGATGCCGAGCTCGCCGAGGGCGAGGCCCGGCCCGCCGATGAGGGCGGGCGCGAGGTAGACGAGCAGTTCGTCGGCGAAGCCGGCGGCGATGAAGGCGCTCGCGAGGGTCGGGCCGCCCTCGACGAAGAGCGAGCGGATGCCACGGCGCTGCAGCGCCTCGAGATCGGCCCCGAGCTCGGTGCCGTCCACGAACACGGGTTCGTGGGGGTGCGCGCGCAGCGCGGCATCGGCCGGCACGGGGCGGCGCCCGAAGACGACCGGCACGGGCTGCGCCTCGAGCAGGCGACCGGCGTCGTCGCGGGCGGTGAGCGCGGGGTCGTCGGCGAGCACGGTGCCGGTGCCGACGGCGATCGCGTCGGCCGCGGCCCGGCGGCGGTGCACGTCGCGGCGGGCGGCGGGGCCGGTGATCCACTGGCTCGTGCCGTCGGCCGCGGCCGCGCGGCCGTCGAGGCTCGACGCCCACTTGACGGTGACGTGCGGGCGGCGGTGCCGTGCGGCGAAGAGCCAGTCGTCGAGGAGCGCCTCGACCTCGTCGGCGAGCACGCCGCCCGAGACCTCGACGCCGGCCTCGCGCAGGCGTTCGGCGCCTCCGGCAGAGTGGTCGCCCGGATCGCCGACCGCGTAGACGACCCGCGCGACGCCGGCCTCGATGAGGGCGAGCGCGCACGGCCCGGTGCGGCCGGTGTGGTTGCAGGGCTCGAGGGTGACGACGGCCGTCGCACCGTGCGCGGCGCCCGGTGCGAGCTTCGACAGCGCGTCGACCTCGGCGTGCGCGGTGCCGGCACCGCGGTGCCAGCCCTCGGCGAGCACCTCGCCCGCGGGGGAGAGGAGGACGCAGCCGACGCGCGGGTTCACCCCGTGGGCGGGGCCCAGGTCGGCGAGTTCGAGCGCGCGGCGCATCGCCGTGGCATCCGCCTCGCCGTGCCCGTGCGCATCGGGCCGATCTGCTGCCGTCGTCATCCCTCGTCCTCGTGTCCAAGGCTCCGGGGAATGCTCGGCTGGTCGCGCGGCGTCGCCACCGCGTCGTCGGCGGCGCACAGCGCAGCCGACACGTGCCGCCTCCCATCCGGACTTTCACCGTCGGTACTGGAGTTTCACCAGTTCAACCGTGCGCATTCGATCTCGCGATCGAACGCGCCCGGCTCGCGGACTGTTACCGCCGGCTCGGAATTACACCGACCCCGGAGCACGTTTCTCGTGTCGATTGTAGGTCAACGCATCGCGCGCCGCCCTATTCCCGTTGCGCCGTGAGACCCGCCGCGGCGTGCCGCCCTGCGTCTCCTTTCAATCGAGTGGGCAGATATGAACCTTCAGCGCGTCGGGAAGGTGCATATCTGCCCACTCGATGGAGCAGCGGCGTGCCGGTCAGTCGGCGGGCTGCTCGACGAGCGCGCGGGCGGTGCTCTCGTCGACGATGAGGTCGGTGATGAGGCCCGCCGCGAGCGCGCCGCGGAGGCCGGCGAGCTTCGCCCGACCCGAGACGACGCAGATGCGCCGCGGCGCACGCCGGAGCGTCTGGAAGTCGGGGCCGGTGGCGCGGGCGTTCAGGGCGATGCCGTCGGTCGAGCCGTCGGCCCGGTAGAACACCGTCGCGACGTCGCCGACCGCGCCGTCGCGGCTGAGGTCCTCGTAGTCGGCCCGCTCGAGGTAGCCGCCCTGGTAGACGTGGCTCGGCACCTCGGCGAAGGGCGAGCCGATGCCGAAGAGCGCGAGGTCGAGCCGGCCCTGGAGGTCGAGGAGGCGCTGCGTCGAGCGTTCGCGCCAGAAGGCCTGCTTCGTGGCGGGTTCGTCGAAGAACGCGGGCACCGGGAACTGCTGCACGCGCGCGCCGAACGCGTCGCCGAAGCGGCGCAGCAGCTCGCTCGCGTAGACGATGCCGGTCGTGCGCAGGTTGCCGGCGCCGTTCAGCTGCACGATCTCGGAGTTGTGGGTGGCCTTCGGCACGAGGTGCCGGCTCATGGCGCCCATCGTCGAGCCCCAGGCGATGCCGACGGTGAGGTTCGAGTCGATGAAGCGTCCGAGAATCCGTGCAGCCGAGAGCGCGACGCGGTCGAGTCGATCGACGTCGCTCGCGTGGTCGGGCACCGGGATGACGTGCGCCTGCACCTCGAAGCGTTCGAGGATCTCCTGCTCGATCCGGCTCGGCAGGTCGAGCGGGGAGTGGATCGAGATCTCGACGAGCCCGCTCGCACGGGCGTGGCTGAGCAGCCGTGATACCGAGGATCGCGAGGTGTGCAGCTCGTGCGCGATGGCGTCCATCGTGAGGTCCTGCATGTAGTACAGGTGCGCCGCCCGCAGCGCGTCGCGCGTCTTGCCGGGCACCGCCTCGTCGACGTCGACCGTCGCGAGCATCTCCTTGTCGATCATGACCCCTACTCTGCACATATGTTCACGCGGCTTGCAAGTTCGTGCTGGCGTGTTCACGATGTATTCATCCACACCCGGCAGGCTCACGCAAGCCCTGCCGCAGTTCTTCCGAGAGGACAGCGATGTCAACGCAATCGACGAACCAGCACAGCCGTCAGCACCCCGGCGGCGCTCCGTCGACCCGGGAGGAGGTCACCGCGCTCCAGGCCCGCCCCGAGGCATCCGTCGTCATCATCGGCGCCGGCATCAACGGCATCGCGACCTTCCGCGACCTCGCCCTCCAGGGCGTCGACGTCGTCCTCGTCGAACGCGGCGACTTCGTCTCGGGCGCCTCGGCGGCCTCGTCGCACATGATCCACGGCGGCATCCGCTACCTCGAGAACGGCGAGTTCCGCCTCGTCAAAGAATCGGTGGAGGAGCGCAACAGCCTCATCCGCATCGCCCCCCACTACGTGAAGCCCCTCGAGACGACCGTGCCGATCTTCTCGACCTTCTCCGGCATCCTCTCCGCCCCCATGCGGTTCCTCACGCACAAGTCGGGCAAGCCCACCGAGCGCGGCGCCGCGCTCATCAAGGCCGGCCTCACCATGTACGACTCGTTCTCGCGCGACGGCGGCCAGGTGCCCCGCCACCGCTTCCACGGTGCGAAGCGCTCGCTCGCCGAGCTCCCCGCGCTGAACCCCGGCGTGAAGTACACCGCCACCTACTACGACGCGAGCATGCACGACCCCGAGCGGCTCGCGCTCGACGTGCTCTTCGACGGCCTCGCCGCAGGCCCCCACGCCCGGGCCGTGAACTACGTCGAGGCGATCGGCCACGACGCCTCCGGCGTGCGCCTCCGCGACACCGCGACCGGCGAGGAGTTCTCGATCGCCGCCGACGTGGTCGTGAACACCTCGGGCCCCTGGACCGACCTCACGAACGCCGAACTCGGCAACGCGACCCGCTTCATGGGCGGCACCAAGGGCTCGCACATCGTGCTCGACCACCCAGAGCTGCACGCCGCGACGGCCGGCCGCGAGATCTTCTTCGAGCACGAGGACGGCCGCATCGTCCTCATCTACCCGCTCAAGGGCAAGGTCATGGTCGGCACGACCGACCTCGAGCACGACATGCGCCAGCCCGCGATCTGCACCGAGGAGGAGGTCGACTACTTCTTCGATCTCATCGCGCACGTTTTCCCAGGCGTCGCCGTCGACCGTTCGCAGATCGTCTACCGCTTCTCGGGCGTGCGCCCGCTGCCGCGTCACGACGACACGCAGCCGGGCTTCGTCTCCCGCGACTACCGCATCGAACGGGCGGATGCCACGGGCCGCCCCGGCACGCAGGTGCTGAGCCTCGTCGGGGGCAAGTGGACCACCTTCCGCGCGCTCGCCGAACACCTCTCGAACGAGGTGCTCGAACTGCTCGGGCGCGAGCGCACGGTGTCGACGAAGGGCCTCGCGATCGGCGGCGGCAAGGGCTACCCCGCCAACGACGACGCGCGTCGGGTCTGGCTCGTCTCGCACGGCGACGAGGTCGGCCGTGCCCGGGCCGACGAACTCCTCGAGCGCTACGGCACCCGCGCCGCGGCCTTCCTCACCGAGGTCGAGGGCGAGCAGGAGGAGCGGCTCACGCACCACGCCGACTACAGCAGGCAGGAGCTCGGCTGGCTCGTGCGCGGCGAGCGCGTCGTGCACCTGCAGGACGTCGTGCTGCGCCGCACGAGCATCGCCTTCACGGGCGCGCTCACGGCCGAACTGCTCGGCGAGCTCGCCGCGATCACGGGCGAGGTGCTCGGCTGGAGCGAGGAGCGCCGCGCCGAGGAGATCGCCGCGACCCGCGCCCTGCTGGCCGAGCGCCACGGCGTCGCGCTCGGCGAGCTCGCGACGCTCGGGTAGCGCTCGCGCTGGTCGAGGACGCCACTCCCGCCGGTCGAGGAGCGCCCGACGCAGTCGGACGCGTCTCGAGACCCCGTGACGGGTCTCGAGACGCGTGCTCCTTCGTCGCGCGCTCCTCGACCACCGGCGATGGTCCTCCTTCGTCGCGCTCCTCGGCCGCCGGGTCCCGAAACTGAACGGATGTGCACGCCGAAACGCCCGATTGCGGGCGTTTCGGCGGATACGTTTCATCGGGGCCGATCGGCTCGCTCTCTCAGAAAGAAGGTCAACGTGGACAATCTCGGTCTCGTGTTCCTGTCGGAAGTCGTCGGCACGGCGATGCTCGTCCTCCTCGGTTGCGGTGTCGTCGCGAACGTCGCCCTCGCGAAGACCAAGGGCAACAACGGCGGATTCCTCATGGTGAACATCGGCTGGGGCCTCGCGGTCTTCGCCGGCGTCATCGTGTCGTACTCCTCGGGCGCGCACCTGAACCCGGCGGTCACCCTCGGCCTCGTGGCGAACGGCGCCACCGAGTTCGGTTCGGGCGTCCCGGTCAACGCCGTCTCGGTGCTCACCTACATCGCCGCGCAGATGGTCGGCGCGTTCCTCGGCGCGGTCTTCTGCTGGCTCGCGTACAAGCAGCACTTCGACGCCGAGCCCGAGGCCGCGAACAAGCTCGGCGTGTTCTCGACCGGCCCGGCGATCCGCTCGTACGGCTGGAACCTCGTCACCGAGATCATCGGCACCTTCGTGCTCGTGTTCGTCATCATCGGCTTCACGAACGGCGGGACCCCGGCCGAACTCGGCGCGATCCCCGTCGCGTTCCTCGTGATCGTGATCGGCACGTCGCTCGGCGGCCCGACCGGCTACGCGATCAACCCCGCCCGCGACCTCGGCCCCCGCATCGCGCACGCCATCCTCCCGATCAAGGGCAAGGGCGGCAGCGACTGGTCGTACTCGTGGGTTCCGGTCGTCGGCCCCATCATCGGCGGTGTCCTCGCCGGCCTCGCCGCGACGCCGCTCCTCCCGATCCTCGGCTGACCCCGCGGCATCCGAACCACCACCCACCACTCACTGACAGCAACGGAGTTCTCAGATGGCTGACTACGTACTCGCGATCGACCAGGGCACGACCTCGTCGCGCGCGATCATCTTCGACAAGGCCGGCTCGATCGTGTCGACCGGGCAGCTCGAGCACGAGCAGATCTTCCCGAAGGCGGGCTGGGTCGAGCACGACCCCGCCGAGATCTGGCGCAACACGGGCGAGGTGATCGGCCAGGCCCTCGGCAAGGCGAAGCTCACCCGCCACGACATCGCTGCCGTGGGTATCACGAACCAGCGCGAGACCGCGGTCGTGTGGGACAAGAACACCGGCGAGCCCGTGTACAACGCGATCGTGTGGCAGGACACCCGCACCCAGTCGATCGTCGACCGCCTGGCGGCCGACGGCGGCGTGGAGCGCTTCAAGGAGCGGGTCGGGCTGCCGCTCGCGACGTACTTCTCGGGCACGAAGATCGTCTGGATCCTCGAGAACGTGCCCGGCGCACGCGAGAAGGCCGAGGCCGGCGACCTCCTGTTCGGCACGACCGACACCTGGGTGCTGTGGAACCTGACGGGCGGCGTCGACGGCGGCGTGCACGCGACGGATGTCACGAACGCGAGCCGCACGATGTTCATGGACCTCGAGACCCTGCAGTGGGACGACGAGATCCTCGCCGCGTTCGGCGTGCCCCGCTCGATGCTCCCCGAGATCAAGAGCTCCTCCGAGGTCTACGGTCACGCGAACCAGCACTCGCTGCTCCGCGAGACCCCCATCTCGGGCATCCTCGGCGACCAGCAGGCCGCGACCTTCGGCCAGGCGGCGTTCGCGACCGGCGAGGCGAAGAACACCTACGGCACCGGCAACTTCCTCATCTTCAACACGGGCGAGGAGATCGTCCACTCGAAGAACGGCCTCCTGACGACGGTCGGCTACAAGCTCGGCGACCAGCCCGTGCACTACGCGCTCGAGGGCTCGATCGCGGTGACCGGTTCGCTGATCCAGTGGCTGCGCGACAACCTCGGCCTCATCTCGAGCGCCGCAGAGGTCGAGGAGCTCGCGAAGTCCGTCGAGGACAACGGCGGCGCCTACTTCGTGCCGGCGTTCTCGGGCCTGTTCGCGCCGTACTGGCGCCCCGACGCCCGCGGCGCGCTCGTCGGCCTCACCCGCTTCGTGAACAAGGGGCACATCGCCCGCGCGGCACTCGAGGCGATCGCCTTCCAGACGCGCGACGTCATCGAGGCCGTGAACGCCGACGCCGGCGTCGACCTCACCGAGCTGCGCGTCGACGGCGGGGCGACCGCGAACGACACGCTGCTGCAGTTCCAGGCCGACATCCTCGGCGTGCCGGTCGTGCGGCCGGTCGTCGCGGAGACGACGGCGCTCGGCGCGGCCTACGCGGCCGGCCTCGCGGTCGGCTTCTGGTCGAGCCTCGACGAGCTCGCGCAGAACTGGCAGGAGGACAAGCGCTGGACCCCGTCGATGGACGAGGCCGAGCGTGCACGCCTCGACCGCAACTGGAAGAAGGCCGTCACGAAGACCCTCGACTGGGTCGACGACGACGTGATCTGAACGAGAAGGACTCCACCGCGGGTTACGGTGGAAACCTGGGCCGGGCGCATGGGGGTGCGCTCGGCCCGTTCTCGTTCTCGGACGGGAATCGTCGCGAAGCGTGCGCGAGCGTGCGATTCGAGCGGGCGGATGCCCCGCCTCAGCCGAGCAGGCGCGGCACGAGTGCGTCGGCGAGCGCGTCGAGGGAGTCGATCTCGATGACGCCGAGCTCCGCCGCGGCCGCGGCCTCGTCGGCGTCGGGCACCGTGCCGAAGCGGTTCACCCACACGCCGAGGAGCCCCGCGCGAGCGGCGCCGATCGCGTCGGTCGCGAGGCGGTCGCCGACGTACGCGGCCGCAGAGACCGGATGCTCCGCCGCGAAGCGGTCGAGGGCGAGCCGGAAGATCGCGGGGTCGGGCTTCGTCACGCCGACCGCGCCCGAGGCGACGACGTGGGCGAAGCGCCCCGTCAGCCCCAGGCGTTCGAGCTTCGCCGCCTGGAAGTCGGGCTCGCCGTTCGTGATGATGCCGAGCCGCACCCCGGGCAGCTCGGCCTCGAGCCGGTCGAGGGCGGGGAGCGCGTCGGCGTGCACACCCCACGAGTCGCGGTAGCGCTCGAAGTAGCGGTCGAACCAGGCGCCGGCGGCGAGGTCGTCGAGCTCCTCGCCGTGGGCCAGGGCGAAGTCGCGGGCACGGGCCCGCCGCTGGCCCTCGAAGCTCAACCGGCCGGCGAGGTACTCGTGGTAGTGCTGCTCTTCGAGCTCGTGCCAGAGTCGCTGCGCAGCCGTGAGCGCGTCGCCGGCGGGGCCGGCGAGGGTGTCGCTCGTCGCGTCGTATGCGCGTTCGCGCATGTGCAGCACGATCCCGGCGGCCACCGCCTCGCGGTGCGCCATGAGCGTGTCGTCGAGGTCGAAGAGCACGATCGGCGTCGGGGCCGTCGCCTCGTCGCCCGAGCGGCGGTTCGAGGTCGTCACACGGCACCGCCGAGGAGCGGCACCCAGCTCTCGTACGCGCCGGGGTCGGGGGTCGCCCCGCGCTCGCCCGACCAACCGTCGAGATCGGCGCCGTCGCGGCCGGGGACCGTCGTCTCGGGCGTCGTCGTGCTGCGGAACCCGGCGGCACGCGCGACCATCGCCGAGGCGAGGTTGCCCGCGTTGGCCCGCCAGGTCACCGTCTCGGTACCCGGAAGTTCGGCGAACGCCCACTCGCAGACGGCGAGCAGCGCCTCGGTCATGTAGGCAGAGCCGCGATGCTCAGCGCCGAGCCAGTAGCCGATCTCGCGGGTGGGCAGGCGCAGGCCGATCACGCCCATCAGCGGCTCGCCCGAGGCGCTGCGGATCGCCCAGGTGAGCTCGGTGGCCGAACGCCACGAGCCGGGCACATACTCCGTGAGGAATCCACGGGCGTGCGCCTCGGTGTACGGCCACGGCGTGGTGAGGTACGCCTCGAAGAGCGGGTCGGTGCAGTACTCGGCGACGCGCGCGACATCTCCCTCGACCGGGAGGTCGAGCACGAGTCGAGCGGTGCGCAGGGCGACGGGCTGCATGGTCAGCGTGCGCGCCTGAGGAAGCCGATGCGGTCGTAGACCGTCGCGAGGGTGGCCTCGGCGACCTCGCTCGCGCGGTCGGCGTTGACGCCCAGCAGGCGGTCGAGCTCGGCGGGGTCGTCGAGCAGTTCGAGCGCCCGTGCCCGGATGGGTTCGAACTCGTCGACCACGACCTCGGCGAGCGCCTTCTTGAAGTCGCCGTAGCCGCGGCCAGCGAACTCCTGCTCGAGCTCGGGGATGCTGCGGTTCGAGAGCACCGAGAAGATCGTGAGCAGGTTCGAGACGCCGGGCTTGTGCTCGCGGTCGAAGCGGACCTCGCCGTCGGTGTCGGTGACGGCGCGCATGATCTTCTTCGCGGTGACCGAGGGCTCGTCGAGCATCCACAGGATGCCCGCCGGCGTGTCGCCCGACTTCGACATCTTCGACGTGGGGTTCTGCAGGTCGTAGATGCGTGCGGTCTCGCGCTGGATCGCCGGCTCGGGCAGCACGAAGGTGTCGGCGCCGAAGCGGGCGTTGAACCGGGTGGCGAGGTCGCGGGTGAGTTCGACGTGCTGCTTCTGGTCGTCGCCGACGGGGACGATCTCGGTCTGGTACAGCAGGATGTCGGCCGCCATCAGGACGGGGTAGGCGAAGAGGCCGACGCTCGTCGCGTCAGCACCCTGCTTCTGCGACTTGTCCTTGAACTGGGTCATGCGCCCGGCCTCGCCGAAGCCCGTGATGGTGTTGAGCACCCAGGCCAGCTCGGCGTGCGCGGGCACGTGCGACTGCACGTACAGGGTCGAGCTCGACGGGTCGATGCCGGCGGCGATGTACTGCGCTGCCGTGCGGCGGGTCTTCTCACGGAGTTCGGCGGGGTCTTGCGCCACGGTGATGGCGTGCATGTCGACGACCGAGAAGAAGGCGTCGTGCGTGGACTGCAGCTCCTTCCACTGGAGGAGGGCGCCGATGTAGTTGCCGGCGTGAAGCGAGTCGGCGGAGGGCTGCATGCCCGAGTAGAGGCGGGGCTTCTGCGTCATGGGGTGTTCCTTCGAAGTGTGCGGCCGCGGTGCGGCAGGGTCAGATGGCGTAGTCGACGACCACGGGGGCGTGATCGGACCATCGCTCGTCGTAGGCGGCGGCACGGTCGACGGTGTACGAGACGACCGTGTCGGCGAGGGCCTGCGTCGCGAGCTGGTAGTCGATGCGCCAGCCGGTGTCGGTGTCGAAGGCCTTGCCGCGCTGCGACCACCAGGTGTACGGGCCGGGCACCTCGCCGGCGTCGCGGCGGCCGAGGTCGACCCAGCCGAGACCGGCGCCGGCGTTGTAGGCCTCGTCGCCCTCTGCGCCGAGGAAGCGGTCGAAGTACTCGCGCTCGGCGGGCAGGAACCCGGCGCGCTTGACGTTGCCCTTCCAGTTCTTGATGTCGAGCGTGCGGTGCCCGACGTTGAGGTCGCCGACGACGACCGCGAGCTCGGAGTGCTCGGCGAGCTGGGGGAGGCGCTCGACCATCGCGTCGAGGAACTTGAACTTCTCGACCTGCTTGGGGGTGTCGACCTCGCCCGAGTGCACGTACGCCGAGACGACGGTGACGACGCGGTCGCCGACCTCGTAGTCGGCCTCGAGCCAGCGGCCCGCGGTGTCGAAGTCGGCCGCGCCGAGCTCGACCCGGTGGAGGTGGGCGCGGCGGCGGCTCGCGATCGCGACGCCGGCGCGGCCCTTGGCGGTCGCCGCGTCGTGCAGGATGTCCCATTCGGAGCCCAGCAGGCCCTGCAGGTCTTCGGTCGAGGCGCGCACCTCTTGGAGGGCGAGGATGTCGACGTCGCGCGCGGCGAGCCAGTCGCCCATGCCCTTGCGGAATGCGGCCCGCACCCCGTTGACGTTGACACTGGCGAGACGGAGGGGCTTCGCGGAGGGCATGCCCTCGATCCTACGGGAGCCCTCCGACGCGCTCGGTCGTGCCGCGCTCGGCTCGCTGGCGCGCCTCGAGGTCGGCGAGGTCCTGCTCGGCGCGGGTGAGGCGCCGCTTCGCGGGCAGCCGGTCGAACCACTTCGACCTGGCGAGCGCGCCCCGCGCGTCGCGCACGCGGACCTGCGCGGCGGTCAGCAGCGCCTCGCGCTCGCGCTCGCGCGCCTCGGCCTCGAGCTGCTCGGGAGTCACCTTCCGAAGCGTCTCGTGCGCATCCGCGGCCTCGACGGCGATCCAGCTCGCGGCGACGAGGATCACGATGCTCGCGAGGTGGAACCAGAGGAGCAGTGCGATGAAGACGGCGAACGTCGCGAGCAGCGGGTTGCGGCTCGCGCTCGACACGAGCAGCCCGCTGAGCATCTGCATCGCGGAGAGCGCACCGGAGCCGAGGAGCGAGCCGACCCACATCCGGCGCCACGGCATCGCCGCACCGGAGAGGAACCGGAACATCACCGCGAGGGCGAGCGTGTCGATCACGAACACGACGACGATCGCGCCCGCCTGCACGAGGAACGCCTCCCAGCCGCCCGCGTCCTCGATGCCGAGCGAACTGAACACCCATGAGATGAACGAGGTGGTCGCCACCGACAGCACGGAGGCGAAGATGAGCACTGCGCCGAAGCCGAATCCGGCCAGGAAGTCCCTCGCCTTGAGCAGCACGTACGCCCGGGTGTCCTTCGGCAGCCCGAAGATCGAGCGCACCGAGAGCCTGGCGTAGGTGATCCAGCCGATGGCCGTCCAGATGAGGCCGATGACGGCGATGGCACCGGTCCACCCCAGCACTCCCGCGCTCGCCTGCGCGATCTGGGTGAGCTCGTCGTCGGAGATGACGGCCTCGTCGCCGGAGCCGACGAGCCCGGGCGCATAGGTGTTCACCAGGGTGATGAACGCATCCATCGTCTCCTGGTTGCTCGTGAGCCAGATGCCGGCGACCGCGAAGACGACGTAGATCGCGGCGAAGCTCGCGAACAGCGCCTGGTAGCTCAGCCCGGCGGAGAGGATGAACCCGTTGCGCGCGAGGAAGTGCCGCCAGACGCGCACCGGGAACAGCGCCATCGTCTTCTTCGTGATCGTGTTGACCCGGCTGATCGGTTCCTCGAATCGATCGAGGAACGGCTGGCTCGCCGCTTCGAAGCGCGCCTTCGCCGAGCGGTTCACGTCGTCGAGCTCGGCGTGCACCTCGTGCACCGGCTCGGACTCGCGCGAGCGGCGGGCGTCGGCGCCGGCGCGCGTCGAACTGCGCGTCTCCGGGCCTGGTCGCTCGCTCACGTTCCCAGAGTAGCGAGGTGCATCCGGATGCCACGCGGTGCCGCCGTGCGCCACGCGGGAGCGGTCGCGAGAACACCCTCAGGGGCTGCCCTGAGCCCTGGTCGGGGTGTCCCCCGAATCGGCGTTTCGCCGTACCCCGAGTTCGGGGGGTAATAACTGAGGAATCCTTGAGGATGGCGGATGCGTGAGAGGAGACTTGCGGCGCTGACCCGAACCATGAGCCGGCGCCGTCGTCACGGAAGTGGGAGAGCCATGTATCTGCGCACACGAACTCGATCCGGATCCCGAGTGGGGAACCGGGGGACTGGCGTGAGGCGGGCGAACGGTGCACTCGCCGCGCTCCTCGCCGGGGCGCTCGTGATCGTCGGCGCCCCGACGATCGCAGCGGCCGAGGCGCTCGAGCCCGATCCGGCGGTCGCGAGCGAAGCGGCGGAGCCCGCGCCGGAGGCGACGCCCCCGGCGCCCGAGCCCGAGGCGGAGCCGGCACCGGAGCCGGCGCCCGCACCGGAGCCCGAGCCGGTCGTCGAGCCCGAGCCTGCAGCAGAGCCCGAGTCCGTACCCGAGCCGGTGCCGGCGCCTGAGGCGGTCGCACCGATCGCGGTGCCCGAGGCCGTGCCGGTCGACTGCGAGGCGATCCCGATCGCGAACGACGACCGCAGCGCGCGCGACGCGTGTCTGGAGACGCAGCAGGCAGGGATGCGCGCATTCGCCGACGACGGATTCGACCCCTCGACTCCGAACCCCGACCTGCCCAACAGCTGCGGGCTCGACTTCGCGCTGATCCTCGACAAGTCGGCCTCGATCGGTTCCGGCGGCATGGCGAACCTCAAGGCCGCCGCGAACGCGTTCACGAACGCGTTGAAGGACACGGGGTCCCAGGTCTCGGTCACGGCCTTCGACCAGGATGCGGGAGTGCTGAAGACCGCCACCGATCTCACGACGGCGAACCTCGCCGCGATCCAGGGTTCGTACTCGGGTCTGGTGTCCGACGGATGGACCAACTGGACGCGCGGGCTCGAGGTCGGGCGCGGCACCTTCGGCGGCTTCGCGGACACTCCCGTGGAGCTCACGATCGTCATCACCGACGGCAACCCGAACACGGTCGACCCGGACAACGGCGGGGAGTTCCCCGACGGTTCGCCGGGTGCCGTGAACCCCGCGATCGCGCAGGCGAACGCGATCAAGGCGACCTCCTCGCACGTGTTCGTGGTCGCGGTCGGTGACATCGACCTCGGTCCGATCCAGGCGATCTCGGGCGGCGAGGAGTTCACCGGCTCGAACATCTCCACAGCCGACTACATGCAGAGCGACGACTACGCGAGCCTCGCCGACGACCTGAAGGTCGTGGCAGAAGCGCTCTGCGGCGGGAACGTGATCATCCACAAGCAGGTGGGCCCGGCGTTCCCGGGCGATCCGGGCGGCGTGGGATGGCAGTACACGACCGCGACGAGCGACGTCTCGCCTGCGTCGGGCACGACGGATGCCACGAGCCAGACCGAGCCGTTCGCGGTGACCGGCTTCGCGGTCGGCCAGAACCCGCCGGCCCGTCAGGTGGTCTTCACCGAGACGGTCGACCCGATGGGCAGCGCCCTCACGGGTGTCAGGTGCGGCACGACGTCGAACCTCGCCGATGCGAGCGCGGTGCCGTTCAGCACGCCCGACCGGAACTTCACCGCGACCGTCTCGAAGAAGGGCACCACGCACTGCTGGGTGCTCAACACGCTCGCGCCGAAATGGCTCGCGTGGAAGACGGTGAACCCCGCCGACGGCACGACCGTCGAGCCCGGCCAGAACGTGACCTACACGCTGCACGCCAAGAACGACGGCGCGATTCCGGTGACCGGTGCGACCCTCGTCGACGACCTGAGCGATGTGCTCGATGACGCGACGCTGCAGATGCCGTTGCCGGCGGGTCTCGTGCTGAACGGCGATGAGCTGAAGTGGTCGATCCCGACGCTCGGCCTGGGTGCCGAGGCCACGGTCTCGTTCATGGTCACCGTGAAGGACGACGCGTTCGACCGGGTGCTGTACAACGTCGTGACTCCGAGCGACCACGGTCACTGCCCGACGGACGTCGAGAAGACGACGCCGACGCATCCGGCCGACGACTGCGAGACGACGAACCCGACACCCGACATCGCCATCGACAAGGAGGTCGACGTGGTCGACCTCAACCCGGCGAGCGGCGAGTGGACCATCGGCTACACGCTCGATGTCGAGAACACCGGCGAGGTCGACACGAAGTACGACCTCTCCGATGCGATCGACTTCGGCGATGACATGACGATCTGGTCGTTCAAGTACTGGGCGCCCGGTGAGGATCCCGACGTCGACCCCGGCGTCGAGCTCGCAGCCCCGGGCCCGAACCCGCCGACCGGCGAGTACCTCATCGACGAGGACGTGCCCATCGCCGTCGGCGCGACCGACAGTTGGTACGTGCGGGTCATCGCGACGATCGACGACGAGGGTGAGCCCGAGTACGGCTGCGACGGCGAGGAGGGCGGCGGGTTCTCGAACACCGGCATCGTCACGATCGGCACCGGTGTCCGCGAGGACACCGACTGCGACGCCCCGGCGCGGCTCACGCTCGTCAAGGAGGTCGACAACACGAAGGCCGAGGACATCCCGGACTTCCCGCTGGCGGTGCCGAGCGACTGGCTGCTGAAGGCCGAGGGAGAGACGGTCACGGTCGAGGATCCCGGAGTCAGCGACCCGGGTCGCACGTACCTCGTCCCGTCGGGCTGGTACGACGTCAGCGAGCGTCCGAACCCCGACTCCGACAACCCCTACATCGATGACGGCACCTACGTGCCGGGCGAGTGGGACTGCGTGACCGACGGCCCGGTGCTCGCGAAGCACTCGGATCCCACGGACAACGTCTACGTCCCGAGCGGCGGTGAGGCCACCTGCACCATCGTGAACACCGCCGACCCGGCCGACCTCGGCATCGTCAAGGAGTACGAGCTGCCGGAGGGCGTCGAGGCCATCGACAACACCGACCCCGAGGCATCCGAGTTCTGGTTCACCCTGACGGTGACGAACCACGGACCGGACGTGCCCGGCGCGCTCGTGACGGACACGCTGCCCGACACGCTCGAGGTGATCAGCGGCATCGAGATCGACCCCGTCGATCCCAACTGGAACGCGTCCTTCGCGGGCAACGAGTTCACGGCCGAGTACAGCGGCGTGTACGCCGCAGGCGAGGTGACCGAGTTCCGGTTCCAGGTGCGGTTCCTCGGCGATCCCGTCGTGCCGATTCCCGAGAACCCCGAGACACCGCCCGAGCCGGTGCCGGCGGAGCCGGTCGTGAACGAGGCGTGCGTCGAGATCGTCGTCCCCGACGACGACGTCCCCGAGCTGCTCCCGTCCGAGAAGCTGGAGGAGCCGTCGCTGCCGACGAACGACCTCAACCCCGACAACGACTGCGACGACACCACGGTGCCGACGAAGGCGATCGAGGCGAACGCGTACGTGCAGTGCATCAACGACGTGCCGTGGCTGTACCACAACGTGATGACGGCGGGGCCGGTGACGCCCTCCGACATCACGGTCACCTGGACGCCCGACCCGGTGTTCTACCCCGACGCGGAGCCGATCGTCATGACGATCCCGTGGGAGGAGCGGAACGGGCGGCTGCTGTGGCCGTACGGCGAGGTGAACGACGAGGGCATCTCGATCGGCTGGCCGGGATGGCGCCTGGCCGAACCGGGGGACGTCGTCGGAGAGGGCACGATCGTCGACTCGTGGGAGAACATGGTGAAGGACTCGTCGCTCCCGAGCTACGCGTTCGCCGACCAGCTCCACCCGATGACGATCACCTTCGAGATCAACCCGAGCCAGTCGGTGCTCGCGGTCTACCCGCAGGCGACGCCGGCGTGCGCGGTCACCCGTGACGCCCACCCCGAGATCGTGAAGACCTCGAGCGTGACCTCGGCGAAGCCGGGCGCGACGTTCGACTACACGCTCTCGATCACGAACCCGGGTCTCGGCGCCACCAAGGCGATGGAGCTCTTCGACGAGATCCCCGCGGGTCTCAAGGTGAACTCGATCACCACGGCACCGGCCCCCGCGTTCCCCCGCTGGGACGGCTGCGAGGTCACCGGCAAGGACTCGGCCGGGTACGGCGGCGTGCTGCACTGCACGCTCAACGGGCAGATCGGCGGCACGCGGCCGGATGCCCCGGACGTCGTGCTCTCCGTCACGCTGAATCCGAAGTCGACCGCGTCGAGCGTCGTCAACACCGGTGAGATCTGCTGGAACGACCTGCCCGACGATGAGACGGCGGCCGCGGCGGAGGGGGCGATCCCGCTCGATCCTGCCGAACCGGTCCTGTGCGACGACTCGGCAGTGACCGTGACGATTCCGCAGCCCGGATCCTCGATCGCGAGCACCGGTTTCGCGGGCGGTCCCGTCGGCTGGGTCGCGGCGGGCATGCTGCTCCTCGGGGCGATGGCCGTCGCGTACACGGTGGTGCGGCGCCGCCGTCTCGGTGACGGGTAGCCCGCGGGGGCCGAACGGCCCGGGCTGAGACAGGGGGATGCCGCGACGCGAGATGCGTCGCGGCATCACCCGTTTCGGGGTTCGACTCTTCGGGGCGGTCGCGGTCAGAGGTGCGCACCGCCGCCGCGAAGGCTGAGCAACGATCGGATGCCCCGTCGGAGGCCGTTCCGGCGGGGCATCCCCGTCGTTGTACCCCGAAAACCGGTATTCGCGCAAGAATCTGTACCCCAAAGGCGAAGATACCCCCGTATTGGTGCCAATTTCGGGGTATCACGCAAGATTCGAGCGATGGAAGGATGAGCGCGAACGTGCACCCGTGCGTTCGACGGCTCGCCTCGACGGGCCGATGGGGGACGTACCCGCGAACCCCGTGGCCCGACCACCGGACCGCAATACAGCCGGAAGCCGCCCGCTTCCGAAACCCGAAGGCTGATGATGAACGTCACGCGATCGAACCGCAATCGTTCCACCGAGCAGGCGACCGGCCGCAGGTCGCTGAGGATCCAGGCGAGGCGAGCGCGCATGCGCCTCCTCAGCGCGCTCACCATCACCGGCCTGCTCGCCACGGGCGGCGCCGTGTTCATGGCGGTCGCGCCGGCGACGTCGGCCAGTGCGGCCGACCTTTCGAACGGCGTCAAGACCTCGTTCGAGATCGACGGCGACACCGCCGGGGCGAACGACTGGGTGGGCGTCGTCGGCTCGACGCCGAAGTCGGCCTACACGACCGCCTCAGGGCACCAGTCGAGCGGCATCGTCGACGCGCAGCGCACGTCGGACAGTGGGGCCGACTACGCAGCCCACACCTGCGGGGCCGCTGAGACGCTGAGCGTGTTCCCCGGCGGGGCGAAGATCAACGACAACCCGTGGAAGACGTTGATCACGAACTCCGCGAACGCCAAGGGCGATGCATGCACCGGCGGTTCGGCGTACGAACTCGTCAACGTCGGCGGCGTCGAGCACATGATCTTCTACGCGTACTGGACGCGGCTCTCGGGCAACGGCGACATGACCTCCTATCAGGTGCTGGAGGGGCCGAACCCGGGTCGTGGCGACGACTTCCTCATCGAGTTCAACTACGACCCCTCGGGCAACCCGAAGACCGACATCAACCTCCTCGGCTGGAACGGCTCCTCGTGGGTCGACACCGGCACCACGGTGTACTTCCAGGCGGCGGTCGGTGCGAACACCGACACCAACTCCTCGGCGGGCGACAACGACACCTTCGGCGAGTTCGCGATCGACCTCACCGCTTCCGGGCTGCTGCCCACTGACGGAAGCTGCCGAACGCTCGTCGAGTCGGGCTTCATCACCCGTACCGGAAACAAGGACACCGCGACGCTGCAGGACAAGCTGGTCTCGAGCGATCCGCTGTCGCTCTCGAACTGCGGCAACCTCGTCGTCAAGAAGATCGGCGGCACCGGCCCCGACGCGACGTTCGGCTACACGGTCGCGCGGACCGGCGCAGGCAAGGTGCACGACACCACGCTCACCGGGCCGACCGACACCGTGCCCGGTGACAACGGACTCGGCGCCGCGATCAAGATCGGCGACACGCACACCTGGACCAACGTCTTCGCGGGCAACGACTACAAGCTCACCGAGACGACGCCGCCGGCGCCGTGGGTGTTCAAGCAGACGAGCTGTACCGTGACGAACCCGACGACGGGCCAGGTCGAGTCGGCGACCGACGGCAGCTTCAAGATGTACGTCGGCGCCACCACCACCTGCACCATCGAGAACGTCACCTCGGGCGTGAAGATCACGAAGGTCGCGCAGGGCGACCCCGCCACCTTCGACTTCACCGTCACCGGGCAGCCGGGCAACGTCCAGGTGCCGGGCAACTCGAGCTCGCAGGTCTTCTACTACACGCCGGGATCCGACGTCACCATCAAGGAGATCGCCGAGCCGGGAACCCCGGAGTGGAGCCTGCAGTCGATCGTCTGCGCCCCGGCCGGGACCATCGACGCTCCCCAGGCGACGGCGACGGTGAAGACCGTCGCCGGCCAGGTCGCCGAGTGCACGTTCACCAACCGGCAGGACGGCGCGATCAAGATCATCAAGAACGTCGCCGGTGCGAACGGCACCTTCACGTTCACGACGACGGGCGCCGACATCGCGGGCTTCGACCTGACGACGGTCGGCGGCACGGCGACGAAGGACTTCACGAGCGTCACCCCTGGCCAGTACACCGTGACCGAGACGACCCCCGCCCCGGCCTACGACCTCACGAACCTGAGCTGCGTCGAAGACGTGACGAACGACTCGGTCGTCTCCATCGTCGACGGCAAGGCGACGATCAACGTGCAGCCGGGCGAGCTCGTCACCTGCACCTACACGAACACGCAGCGCGGCAACATCATCGTGAAGAAGGAGACGAACCCCGACAAGTCGAGTGCGGTGTTCGACTTCACGCTCACCGGCCAGCCCGGCTTCACGCTCAGCGACGGCGGCGAGAAGGCGTTCAACAACCTCAAGCCCGGCGCCTTCACGCTCGCCGAGCTCGCGAAGGCGGGCTGGGATGTCACGAGCATGACCTGCACCGGCGAGACGCCGACGACCGACTCGCCCATCGCGATCACGCTCTCGGCCGGCGAGACCGTCGTGTGCACCGTCCTCAACACCGCCACGAAGGGCAAGGTGCAGGTCACGAAGACCGCGGTCGGCGCCGCAGACTGGGCCTTCGACATCTCGATCAGCCCGACTCCCGGCGGCCAGGACGGCACCAAGACCGTGAGCGACGAGTCCCCGACCGTCGCCTGGGACGACCTCGACGTCGGCACCCAGTACACGCTGCAGGAGACGGGCCAGGCCGGATGGGACGAAGGCCCCATCGTCTGCACCGGCCTCACCGACGAGAAGCCCGACGTCGACGGCTTCCAGTTCACGGTGACGCCCGGTCTCGACCTGAAGTGCACGGTCGAGAACATCGCCCAGCCCGGCAAGGTGACGGTCACGAAGACCGTCGAGGGCGTGGCATCCGGCACCGCCTGGAGCTTCGACCTCACCATCGACCCCTCGGCCGGGGTGGTGCCGGGCGCGACCCAGCAGGTCACGAACGCCGACCCGACCGTCGAGTGGACGAAGCTGAAGGTCGACGAGACGTACACGATCACCGAGACCCTGCCCGCCGGCTGGACGGGCGGTCAGGTGGTCTGCGGTGCGCTCGTCGACCTCGAGCCGAACGAACCCGGCTTCACGTTCAAGGCCACGCCCGGCCTCTCGCTCGACTGCACGGTGAAGAACACCGCGAAGCCGGCGACGGCGAAGATCACGAAGACCGCGGTCGGCGAGGGCGGCACCTTCATCTTCGTGCTCGACCCCATCGCCCCCGACGGCCCCGCCGTCGAGCAGTCGGTCGTCATCGGCGCCGGCGGCGGTCAGGGCGACACCACCTTCACCGGTCTCGTCCCGGGAACGAAGTACTCGATCGCCGAGAAGGACCCGGGCTCGCACTGGGTGAAGGGAACCCTCGTCTGCACCGTCAAGCACGCCGACGGCTCCACCGCGGGCGTCGACGAGAGCGGCTTCACCGTCGAACCCGGTGACACCTTCGACTGCTCGATCACCAACACCGCCAAGGGCACGATCGTGATCGTGAAGAACATCGACGGCGCCGACGGCACCTTCAACTTCACCGGCACGTGGCTCGACCCGCAGGCGTTCAGCATCACCACCGTGGGCGGCACGAAGTCGAACACCTCCCTGAACGTGCTCGCCGGCAAGTACACGGTGACCGAGCTCCTGACGAACACCCACATCGGCTCGTTGCAGTGCACCGACCCCGACGGCGGCTCGTCGGTCGCCAAGCTGGTCGGCACGATCGACCTCGACCCGGGTGAGACGGTGACCTGCACCTACTCGAACACCGAGCTCGGCAAGATCATCGTCGACAAGAACGTGACGTTCGCGAGCGACCAGGAGTTCGACTTCGACTACTTCGACGACCATGACAACAAGACCTCGTTCTCGCTGACCGGCACGGCGACGCCGTGGGAGTCGGGCCTCATCGAGCCGGGCACGTACACCGTGAAGGAGCTCGGCGAGGCGAACTGGAAGCTGCAGAGCCTCCAGTGCACCGGGTCCGACGGGGTCAGCTACGACGGCCCGCTCGCGACGATCGTGCTGAAGGCCGGCGAGGTCGTCACCTGCACCTACGTCAACGCCCCCGACACGGGCGACGTGACCGTGCGCAAGATCGTCGACGGGGTGCCGCAGGGCTACCCGTTCGACTTCGCGATCACGATCTCCCCGGCCGTCGTCGGCCAGGACGCCACTCAGCACGTCACCCAGGCGGACTCGAGCGTGAGCTGGAACACCCTCGTGGTGGGTCAGAGCTACACCCTCACCGAGGGTGACGAAGCAGGCTGGAACGAGGGGGCCTTCGTCTGCAACGGCGGCGCCCTCGCCGACGCGGATCCCGCGCTCGCCGGGTTCCAGTTCACGGTGACACCCGGTCTCTCGATCAGCTGCACGGTGACGAACACCGCCGTGCCCGGCAAGGTCACCGTCACGAAGAAGGTGAGCGGCGTGCCCGACGGGCTCGAGTGGTCGTTCCCGCTGACGATCTCGCCGGCCGACGGCGTCGCGCCGGTCACCGACCCGATCGGTCAGCAGACCGTCTCGGGCACCGGGAACGTCACCGACACGGTCACGTGGACGAACCTCAAGATCGGCACCGTCTACACGGTGACCGAGGGCACGCTGCCCCTGGGTTGGTCGGGCGGCACGGTCACCTGCACCGACGCCGACCCGCAGACCGCGGGCAACCAGTTCACGGCGACGCCCGGTGCGAGCCTCTCCTGCGAGGTCACGAACGCGGTGGTCCCGCCGACCGGCGAGATCACCAAGGAGCTCACCTCGATCTCGCAGAACGCACAGGGCACGTGGGATCTCGTCTACGAGGTGAAGGTGAAGAACCTGAGCCCGGTGGCCCCGCTGGTCTACGACCTCAGCGACCAGCCGTTCTTCGGCTCCGGCATCGTGATCAACACGGCGTCGGCCGCGGGGCCGTCCGACGCAGCGGACGACTGGGACCCGAAGGCCTCCGTCTACACGCTCGCCGATGACGAGTCGGTCCCCGCAGCGGCCACCGACACCTACACGATCACGATCAACGCGACCGCCGCGGAGGTGGTGTTCGACACCTCGCAGCACCTCTGCCAGCCGGGGGAGACCACTCCCGGCGGGTTCCGCAACACCGCATGGCTGAAGGTCGGCGACGGCGCCCTGCAGCCGGCCACCGCGTGCGGCGGGCCCGGCAAGGCGATCGTCGACAAGGAGCTCATCGGTTCCCCGGTGCTGGGTGCCGACGGCGACTGGACGGTCACCTACGAGGTGAATGTCACCAACGAGAGCGCCGTGCACGAGCTGTACTACGACCTCGAGGACGACCTCGGGTTCCCCGGGGGGGTCGAGATCGTCACGGCCACCGCGACGAACGACGCGAGCGTCGACACGACCGGGTGGAACGGCCAGACCGAGACGACGCTCGCGGACGACGTGAAGATCGCGAAGTCGGCCGTGCACACGTACACGATCGTCGTCGTCGCCGACGTCGACCAGATCGTCGAGATCGACGACGCGATGTGCCTCGAGACGACGAGCGGTCACGGCTTCTTCAACGAGGCCGTGCTCACGAACGGCAAGATCGAGACCCGCGACAGCGACTGCGACACCATCCCGATCGGTCGCCTGACGCTCGAGAAGCACGTCGACCTCTCGGCGTTCGAGGGCTACACGCCCGAGGACTTCGGGCTCGACCCCGAGGCCTTCGAGCACCTCGCGTCGAAGGACTGGCTGCTGACCGGTGACGGCGCCGACGCGAAGGTCGCGGTGCTCGGCGACGCCGGGACGGTGTTCACGGTTCCGATCGGTGACTACGCGCTCGCCGAGGAGCCCACCGTCGAGGGCGCCGCGCACCCGCTCCTCGAGTACTTCTTCAGTCAGGGCTGGCGCTGCGAGGTCGGCGGCGACGATCCCGCGGAGACCGACACGGCGACCGTCGAACTCGGTGAGCTCACGAGCTGCGAGCTCACGAACAAGGCCGAGCTCGTCGACGTCGGCATCGAGAAGGACTACGACCTCAGCGGCCTTCCCGATGACGCGATCGAGGGCGGCGACGAGTTCGAGTACGTGCTCACGGTGACGAACCACTCGAGCATCGAGGTGGCCGACCTCGACGTCACCGACGTCGTCGACCCGGCCCTCGAGGTCACCGGCCCCGCGAGCTTCGAGGGCGACGGCACGTGGACCGAGCAACCGACGATCGGCGACAACGCCTTCGCCGCGCACGGTGTCGGGCCGTTCGAGCCGGGCAGCGTCACCACGATCCGGATCCCGGTGAAGCTGCCGATGCCCGAGCCCGTCGAGGGCGGCATCGTCGGACCCGACGACCCCGCCCCGCCGACCCCCGAGATCGAGCTCGGCGACGTGCCGAACGAAGCATGCGTGAAGATCACCGAGGGCGAAGGCGTCCTGCCCGACCTCGTGAAGGCGAACGACTGCGACGACGTCGAGGTGCCCAGGAAGGCGATCGACCCGGCCGCCTACGTGCGCTGCATCGCGGATGTCCCGTGGCTGTACTTCAACGTCGCAGCCAGCGAGCACGTCGAGCCCGGCGACATCACCGTCACCTGGACGAGCGCCGACGGCACGCTGACCAAGGTGGAGACGGTCGCCTGGGAGGACCGCAACGACCGGCTCCTCTGGCCCGGAGCCGCGGTCGACGAGAACGGCATCCCGTTCGAGTTCCCGGGCTGGCGCCCGATCACCGAGGAGGACCTCACGAACCCGCCCACGCCGGGCACCCGGTTCGGCGACCTGATCCTCGACGAGACCGTGCCGACCTACCCCTGGCGCGACATGGAGAACCCGGCGACGATCACGTTCTCGGTGAACCCCTCGCAGTCGGTGCTCGCGGTCTACCCGCAGGCGCTGCCCAGCTGCGAGATCGAACGCGAACCGCTCGTCGACATCCTGAAGACGTCGTCCGTCACCGACGCGAAGCCGGGCACGGACTTCGAGTACACGCTCGAGGTGACCGCGACGGGCGTCGGCACCGCCGACCCGGTCGAGGTGTTCGACGAGATCCCGTCGCAGCTCCGCGTCGACGCGATCACGACGGCCCCGTCCCCGGCGTTCCCGCGTTGGGAGAACTGCGAGGTCACCGGCAAGGATGCCTCGGGCTACGGCGGTCTCCTGCACTGCGAGCTGCTCGGGGTGCTCGGCCCGAACTTCCCCGCAGCGCCGCCGATCGTGCTCGACGTGCACCTCAACGAGGCGACGAAGTCGACGAGCGTCGAGAACACCGGCGAGGTGTGCTGGCAGAACGCCGACGACACCTCCGAGGATCCGGTGGTCGTCTGCGACGACTCGAAGGTGACCGTGCGGGTGCCGCAGCCGATGGCGGTGACCGGCTTCGCCGGACAGCCGTTCGTCTGGGGGGCCGCGGGCCTCGTGCTCCTCGGCGGGCTGCTCGTCGCCGCGGGCATCGCGATCCGCCGTCGCAAGCAGGGCGAGCACACCGCCTGAGGCGGGTCCGCGAACGCGGACGCACCACTACCGGGGTCGGGCCGAACAGGCCCGGCCCCGGTTGTCGTTTGCAGCAACGAGTCGACGACGTGTCCCCCGAATGGGGTGGGTCGAGCGATTCTCGACTACCCCGCATTCGGGGGACGACGCGGTAAAGATGCTGATGAATCCGGGGATCTGCTCGATCGGTGCCCCCCGTTTTGGTGCCACCCGTGCCCTGTTGTGTACCCCGAACTCTCTGATTGACTCGGCGCAATTGCGAGATTCTGTCACCCGAGCGTCATCACCCGATCACGAAGGTTCGACAACCATGGACAGCTTGTTCCACCCGCGCCGCTCCGACCCGAAGCCCGAAGGGCGCCGTGATCGACGCCTCCGGCTCGAACGCCGCAGGCACACCGTCCGCGCGACGATCGCCGCGGTCACCGCCGGCGCGATGCTCGCGCTGGGGCTGCCGACGATGGCGCTCGCCGTGGGCGAGGCGGCCGAGCCCGACGCGCCCGAGACGACGCAGTCGACGAGCGAGCTGCTCGAGGAGCCGGCGACGGGGGAGAGCACGGAGCCGAGCGAGGAGCCCGCGGCGGAGGAACCGCCCGCTGAGGAGCCGCCGGCCGAGGAGCCGCCGGCTGAGGAGCCGCCGGCCGAGGAGCCGCCCGCGAAGCCGGCGCCGGCAGCGCCGGAGACCGCTCCCGAGGCCACGGAGCAGCTCATCGCGCCGATGGCGATCTTCCCGGCCGACACCGCGGACTGTACGACGAACTGCGGCAACCTCTCCATCACCAACGTCGTCTCCGGCGGACCGGCGACGGCGGGCCAGTGGACGCTGCACGCGGTCCGTTCGAGCAACAGCGACAACTACAACTTCACCTCGGGGCAGACCCGGCCGGTGCCGCGCAACGACACGTACACGCTCTTCGCCGACAGCGGGCCGGCGAACTACACGGCGAGCTTCTCGTGCGCCACGGGCGGATCGGGCAACAACGACCCCGACTGGGACGAGGGTGACCGCACGGTCACATTCAGCAACACGAACGGCAACCCGACCCAGAAGTTCGCGAATTGCACGTTCACCCAGACCTACACGGGTCCCGCGACCATCAACGTCCAGGTCGGCGGGGCACGCACCGGCATCTCGAGCGTCGGGGGTCTCGGCGGAGTGACCCTGCAGCTCTACACCGACAATGCCGGCAGCTTCGGCTCGATCATCAACCAGCCCTGGGCGACCTGCACGTCGACCGCCGCCGGCGTCTGCAGCTTCGTCGTGCCGAACGCCAACAACTCCAACTTCTGGGTCGCGCAGGCGACTCCCGGCGTCCCGGCCGGCTGGTTCTCGAACGACACGCTCGCGACCGGCACCTCGCCCACCTCCGCGGACTACCGATTCCGCATCGCCGACGTCGACGCAGGCGAGACCCTCAGTTCGCTGAGCGACTTCATGATCGCCACGGGCAACACCGCGAACAACGCCTCCGGCGGCATCTGGCAGAACTCGCTCGCGAATCCGACCAGGGCCCAGCAGTGCGGCGTGCGGATCGCGCTCGTCATCGACCTCTCCGGCTCCGTGGAGCCCAACTTCGCCGACCTGAAGGACGCCGCCAAGGGCTTCGTCACCGCCCTGCAGGGCACCCCCTCGCAGGTCGGCATCTTCACCTTCAACAACGTCGCGCCGGCGAGCGTCGGCGGCAACCTGGGTATCACGCCGGTCTCGACGGTCGGCGGTGCGAACACGGTGCGCAACCACATCGACAGCTTCGGCACCCCCAGCGGCGCGACGAACTGGGACCGCGGTATCTACCAGGTCGCAACGAGCGGCACGCAGTACGACATCGCACTCGTGCTCACCGACGGCAACCCCACGGTCTACGCGAACAACGAGGGCCCGGGCAACCGCACTCGATTCCGTGAGGTCGAGAACGGGGTCTTCTCCGCCAATGCCGTGAAAGCGCTCGGCACGCGTGTCATCGCCTTCGGCGTCGGCAGCGGCGTCGGGGGCTCGCCCGATAACCTCGTGGCCATCTCCGGCAGCCAACTGAACTCCGACTACTTCCAGTCCGCGAGCTACGACCAGGCAGGAACGATCCTCCGCAACCTCGCGCTCGGCGCATGCCAGGGATCGGTCTCGGTCGTCAAGCAGGTCGTCTCGAACACGAGCACGGGCGAGCAGAAGACGGGCCAGACCCCGGCCGGCGGCTGGACCTTCACCGCCCAGCCCACCACGGGCGGCATCACCCCCGCCTCGCAGTCGGGCGTGACGGCGGCCGGCACCGGCGCTGTGAACCTCCCGCTCACCTTCGCGGGCGGCACGACCTCGGGCACCGTCAAGGTCACGGAGAATCCGCAGGGCCACAGCATCGTCACGACGAGCGGCAAGAACGCCGTCTGCACGGATGTCGCGACCGGCAACGCGATCACGGTGACGAACGAGACGGACGGCTTCTCGGTCCCCGTGAGCTCCACGCAGGCCGTCACCTGTACGGTCTGGAACCGACCACCGCTGCCGCAGTCGACGTACAGCGTCAACAAGGTCTGGGTCGTGAACGGCGTGACCTATCAGAACGGCCAGCAGCCGATCGGCCTCACGGCTCAGCTCACCGTCGGCGGAGCGAACGCGCCGTGGGTGACGCCGCAGGGACCGGTCCCGGCCAACACCGTCGTGTCGCTGAACGAGACCACGAGCGTCGGTTCGCGCGATCTCTGCCGCATCACCGACAGCAAGGTGACGCTCGCGAACGGCAGCGCACCGGCCAACGGGGCCCTGCCGTACAGCGCCACGCTGCAACCGGGCGACAACACCTACACGATCACGAACACCGTCACCTGCGACTCGCAGCTCACGCTGAAGAAGACCGTCTCGAACGGCCCGGCCGATCCGTCGGCGTGGAACCTCGACGCGGTGGCCCCCGGCGGGGCGCTCGCCGGACCGAACGGCGCCACCGGCACCCCTGGGGCGACCGCACTCGTGACCCCGAATGTCACCTACCCGCTCGTGGAGACGGGTGACCCGCGGTACGTGCAGACGCTCGGGCTGAACGCCGTGCCGATCCCGCCCGCCAAGGGCAGCTGGGACTGCGTGCAGGTGAACGCGGGCGGCACGGTCGTCCCCGGCTTCGCCGACGGCCTGAACGGCGGCGTCACGGTGCCGCTGGGCTTCCGGGTGCAGTGCACCGCGGTCAACCAGACCGCGCAGGTCCAGCTCCTCAAGGTCGTCGACGACAGCAACGGCGGCGACGCCGAACCCGCCGACTGGGACCTCCGCACCACGCCGGCGAGCACCGCGAACGGCGAGGTGACGACGACCGTGAAGAGCGGTTCGACGATCTACCTCCGTCCCGGCAGCACGTACAACCTGTCCGAGCTCAACGGCCCGACGGGCTACACGCAGCTGTCGCTCAAGTGCAACACCGGACCGGGCGACTCCTACGTCGACGTGACGAGCATCACGCTCACCGCGTTGCAGTCGAAGATCTGCGTGTTCACGAACATCGCGACGTTGCCGAAGCTCTCGCTCGACAAGGTCGTCTCGCCCGCCGGCGTGGCGGACAAGACCTCGTGGACGCTGAGCGCGTCTCGCACCGACAACGCGCAGGTCGTCGCGAGCGGCGCGGGCGGCACGAGCGGGCAGGTGAACGTGCCCGCGGGCGTCGCGTTCGACCTCACCGAGACGGGCGGGCCGGCGAACGCCGGCGAGTTCCAGGCCGGCACCTGGCAGTGCACGGTGAACGGCAACGCCGCCCCGGTCGGTCCGGCCCTCGCCGCCCTCAACCCGGGTGACGTCGCATCGTGCGTCGTCACGAACACGCTGAAGCCGATCGTGCCGAGCATCACGAAGACGGCGGCGATCCCGACGCCCAACGCGAACGGCACGTGGACCATCGGTTACGACATCATCGTGACGAACCCGAGCAACTTCCAGGGCCTCACGTACTCGCTCACCGACCAGCTCAAGTTCGGCAGCAGCGTCACCGTGAACAGCGCGAGCTACCAGCGCACCCTGCCGGCCCCCGAAGGCTCCGTGAACAACTGGACCGAGCCGTTCGCGGACGTGCAGGCGTTCGTCGGTGAGCCGGCGCTCGCCAAGAACTCGTCGCACACCTGGCACGTGACCGTGAACGCCACGGTCGCACCCGGGGCGGACTTCGGCGGCACGAGCCCGACCGCGTGCGACGCGGGCACCCCGGGCACGGTCGGGTTCCTCAACTCGGCGACGATGACCGTCGACGGCAAGGACTACACCGCCCAGGACTGCGCGGTCCCGGTCAAGCCGACGATCACCAAGGTCGGCGGGACGGCCGTGAGCAACGGCGACGGCACGTGGACCCTCCCGTACACGATCACCGTGACGAACCCGTCGGCCACGACCGGCGTCGTCTACGACCTGAAGGACGAACTGAAGCTGCCGGCCTCGGCCGAACAGGTCGGCACCCCGACGGTCGTGTCCAAGCCCGCGGGCGTCACGACGGTCCCGACGTGGTCCGGCGCTGCTCCGAACACGCTGCTCGCCGATGACGTCGCCCTCGCGGGCGGTGCCGCGGCGCACGTCTACCAGATCTCGGTCACGGTGAAGATCGGGGCGGATGACCCGGCCTACACCTGCCCGAGCGCCGGCGGCCTGAACAACACCGCCACGCTCGTCTCGGGCAACCAGACGACGGATGCCACGGGCTGCGTGACGGTCGACTCGCCGACGATCACCCACACGAAGACGGTCGTCCCCGGCTCGGTCGCACAGGCCGCCGACGGCACCTGGACCATCGCCTACGACCTCGTCGTGACGAACACAGGCGCCGTGGGCGGGGTCTACGACCTCGTCGACACGACGCACTTCGGAACGGGGGTGACGGGTGGCGTCTACTCCGCGACGAAGAACGGATCGCCGATCGCCGGATGGACGAGCGGCAGCCCCCTCGCCACCGGCGCGTACCTCGCGGCCGGGGACCCCGACCCGAAGGACACGTACCGCGTCACTGTGACCGGCATCGTGCTCACCGGGCCCGACCTGACGCCGGCGCAGACGGCGTGCCCGGCGGGCAGTGCGAGCGGCGCGTTCAACAACACCGCGAGCCTGACGGTCGCGGGCGTCACGACCGACAAGTCGGCCTGCGACAGCCCGAGCGCCCCGAAGATCGACAAGTCGGGGGCGACGGCGGTCCAGAACCCCGACGGCACGTGGAACGTGACCTACACGCTCAAGGTGTCGAACACCGAAGCGGGTGCGAAGCCGTCGTTCTACACGCTGAGCGACGATCCGGCCTTCCCGACCGGTGTCGCCTACCTCAGCTACAAGATCGACGCCAACCCCGCGGTCACGCCGTATGACGGATCGCCGTTCACGGTGGTCGCGAACAAGCCGATCGCGGCAGGTGCCACCGACACCTACACGGTCGTGCTGAACGTCGATGTCGACGTGGCATCCATCCCGTCGGCCCAGCTGGACTGCAAGTCGGTCGACAACCCGACCGGCGTGGGCTTCCTGAACAACGCGACGGCGACCTCCGGCCAGATCGTCCGCACCGACGACGACTGCACGAACATCAGCAAGGGCGGTCAGCCGTCGGTCGACAAGAGCAACCCGACGGTGGTCCAGGGGTCCGACGGGGTCTGGACGGCCACGTACACGATCACGGTGACGGGCAACCCGACCTACGTGTCGCGCTACACGCTGAAGGACACGCTGCGCTTCGGCCCGGCGGTCGAGATCGTCTCGGCGACCTGGACCGGTGCGACGAGCGGTGAGTGGCCCGGCCCGGTTGGCGGTCCGCCCAGCAGCCCGACGGCCGACCTGGTTCCCACGAACAAGACCATCGCGGCCAACGCCACGCAGGTGTACACCGTCACGGTGAAGGCGAAGGTCTCCAAGGCCGCGTTCACCGACCCGAAGACCACGACCTGCGCGTTCACGGATGCGGACCCGAATGTGGGCTTCCTCAACGAGGCGGCTCTCACGTCGAACGGCATCACGACGAAGGACACCGGCTGCGGCGTCCCGGCACAGCCGAAGATCGTGAAGGCTGCCGTCGGCCCGGTCACGAAGGTCGGCGACCACTGGGAGGCGAGCTACCAGATCCAGGTGTTCAACCTGGGCCTGCAGGCACTGGTCTACGACCTCTCCGACACGCCGGACTTCGCGGGTGGCGTCACCATCACCGACCGCACGGTCACGAGTTCGGACGTCACGGTGAACCCCGCGTGGAGCGGTTCCTCGCCCTCGACCGATGTGATCGTCAGCGACAAGGTGCTCCCGCCGACGGCGACGCACACGTTCAACGTCGTGGTCTCGTTCACGGTGGCTGACGCCGACGGCAGCCCGGCGCTGCTCTGCGACGGCGACGGCGGCAAGGGCCTCCTGAACTCGGCGACGGTCACCTCGGGTGACACATACACCGACGACGCCTGCCTCGACGTTCCCGTGGTCGTCGACGTGCACAAGCAGTGGGTCATCAACGGCGGTGCGCCGATCGCGTGGGACAGCGCTTCGCTGCCCGCCGGGTTCACCGCGCAGGCGACCCTCGGCGGCCAGCCGATCGCGTGGGACAGCGAGCAGGGTCCGTACAAGCTGAACGACCAGGTACTCGTCGGCGAGACCGGCGTGGTCGTGCCCAAGGGCTGTACCCTCACCGGTTCGACGGGTCTCGGCACGCAGACGCTGGTCGACACGCACAACACGTTCACGGTGACGAACAACGTCACCTGCACGCAGACGGTCACGCTGACCAAGGAGGTCGAGAACCCGAACGGCGGCAGCGCCGTCCCGACCGATTGGACGCTGAGCGGCGAGAACACCGGTAACCCGGCCGACACGTTCTCGGGCACGGGCACCGCGTCCGGTCCCGTGAAGGTCAACGTGGGCTACAAGCTCAACGAGGTCTCGACGGTCTGGGAGAACGACGTCGAGTACGAGGTGAAGGCGACCTGGACCTGCTCGTCCACGAGCGGAGCCGACGCGTTCGCACTCGTGAGCACGCCGGGTTCGGTGAATGCGACGCTCACGGTCAAGCAGCTCGGCGCGAGCGTCGACTGCAAGATCGTCAACACCGACATCGCGCCGACGCTCGAGCTCGAGAAGATCGTCGAGCCCGCCGAGGTCGCGGAGGACTTCCCGCCGAACCTCTGGACGCTCACCGCCAGCGATGACGGCACTCCGGTCGTCACCGGTGACGGCGAGGCCTCGGGCGAGGTCGAGTCGAACACGCCGTACGACCTCTCGGAGTCCGCGGACTTCGCCGAGGCCGACGAGTTCGACCCGAGCGACTGGACGTGTCTCGTGACGAGCGAGGACCCGGCGGTGCCGGCGCTCCTCGACGACGCCGCGGTCACGCTCCTGCCCGGTCAGGTCGTGCACTGCGAGATCACGAACACGGCGAAGCCCGCCACGTACGACGTGAAGAAGACGGTCACGAGTGCGGAGCAGCAGCCCGACGGCACCTGGAGCATCGACTACGAGATCACGGTGCAGAACACGAGCGGTGTCTCGCCGCTCGAGTACGACCTCACCGACGACCTCTCGAAGTTCGGGGCCGGCATCACGATCGAACAGGCCGAGTGGACGGCCGACAACGGTCTGCCGGGCGGCGAATGGGACGGGCTCGATGAGGACCCGCCGGTGCTCCAGGAGACGCTGGCGACCGAGCAGCCGCTCGCGGCGGGCACGACCGACACCTATGAGGTGACGGTGACGGCGACCGTGAGCGAGGAGGCGTGGACCGACGAGACCACGATCTGCTCGGAGCCCGGCACGACCGAGCAGGGCGGCTTCCGCAACGTGGCGACCGTCACGATCGACGGGCTCCCGACGGTGCGCACGATCTGCGACGAGCCCGGCCGGGCGACCGCGGCGAAGGCGCTCCTCGACGACGAGCAGCCGACGCTCAACGGCGACGGCACGTTCACGGTCGAGTACCGGATCGACGTGACGAACGCCAGCGGGAAGGACGTCTACTACGACCTGAGCGACACCCCGGCGTTCCCCGCCGGCACGACGTTCACAGCGTCGGCCCTCGACCCCGAGGGCAACCCCGTTGCAGGTTGGACGGGCGTCGATCCCGCAACGACGCTCGCCGATGACCGGCTCATCCCGGCCGCGACCGACGGCGGGCCGACGGTCGAGACGTGGTTGATCACGGCCGTGGCCGACGTCGACGCGATCACCGAGATCGACGACGTGCAGTGCGTCGCGACCACCGAGGGCAAGGGCTTCTTCAACGGCGGCGTCTTCTCGTCGGGCAAGATCGAGACCGATCTGGAAGCCTGCGTCGACATCCCCGTCGCGAAGCTCACCCTCGTGAAGCACGTCGACAACTCGGCCATCGAGGATCTGCCGTCCCTCACGGGCGGTGTCGCGAGCGACTGGAATCTCTACGCCGACGGCGAGTCGACCCAGGTCGGCGTCGTCGGCAACGAGGACGGCGTCTCCACGATCGTCCCGATCGGTGAGTTCACCCTCTCCGAGGCGGCGATTGCGGATCCCTCGAGCCCGCTCGTTCCCGACTACTACGACGCATCCGACTGGACCTGCGAGCCGGTCGGGGCCGAGGGCGGCGGCGACACGCCGACGACCCTCGCGCTCGCGATCGGCGACGACGTGACGTGCGAGATCACGAACACGCTGGTCCCGGTCGACGTCGGCATCGAGAAGACGGCCGAGCTGCCCGAGGGCGTGACCGCGGTCGACGACACGGGCGACAACACCTTCGAGTGGGTGCTCACGGTCACGAACCACGGCCGTCCGGTCGCGAACCTCGAGGTGACCGACCTCATCGACGACCAGCTCGAGATCACCGGTCCGGCGACCTTCGAGCCGGCCGACAACTGGACCGAGAGCACGACGGGCAACGCGTTCAGCGCCACCTACGCGGGCGTCTACGAGGCCGGACAGGTCACGCAGATCCGCATCCCGGTGAAGCTGCCTGCGCCGCCGCCCATCGACACGGGTGATGCGGTGGGTCCTGACGACCCGGTGCCCCCGACGCCGGTGCTCGGGGCGGACACGATCCCGAACGAGGCGTGCGTCGCCATCGTCGGTTCCGAGATCGATCGTGCGGCCGCGGGGCCGGGCGGCGAGGTCCGCGACCTCGACGATCTGAACCCCGACAACGACTGCGCCGACGCCGAGGTGCCGGTCAAGAAGATCCAGCCGGCCGCCTACGTGCGATGCATCGCGGATGTCCCGTGGCTGTACTACGACGTCGCGACGACCGAGAACGTCACCCCCGGTGACATCACGGTCACCTGGACCTCGGCCGACGGCACGCTCACCGAGGTGCAGACGATTCCGTGGGACGAGCGCCAGGGCCGGCTCCTCTGGCCGGGCGCCGCGGTCGACGCGGACGGCATCCCGTACGCGTTCCCGGGCTGGCGCCCGATCACCGAAGCGGACCTCGCGGATCCCGGCTCGGTGGTGCCCGGCACCAGGTTCCTCGACCTGATCCTCGACGAGACGGTCGAGACGTACCCGTGGCGCGACATGGACAACCCGGCGACGATCACCTTCTCGGTGAACCCGAGCCAGAGCGTCCTGGCCGTGTATCCGCAGGCACTCCCGAGCTGCGAGATCGACCGACCGGCCGAGCTCCAGATCGAGAAGACCGCGAGCGTCACGACCACGAAGGCGGGCGGCGACTTCAGCTACTCGCTGCAGGTGACGTCGGTCGGCACCGGTGCGACGGATCCGACCGAGGTGTTCGACGAGATCCCGGCGAACCTCCGGGTCGACGAGATCACGACGGCGCCGGCGCCCGAGTTCCCGCGTTGGGAGGACTGCGAGGTCACCGGAACCGACTCGAGCGGCTACGGCGGAACGCTGCACTGCACGCTGCTCGGGCAGCTCGGTCCGAACTTCACGTCCGCCCCGGTGATCGAGCTGGCGGTGCACGTGAAGGAGGGCACGAAGCCCTCGAGCATCGACAACACCGGTGAGGTCTGCTGGCAGACTGCCGATGACGCGGAGCCGGCGACGGAGTGCGCCGACGACACCGTCACCGTGACCGTGCTCGGAGGGACGGCCGTGACCGGCTTCGCGGGCGGTCCGTGGATCTGGGGGGCCGCGGGGCTCATCGCCCTCGGCGGACTGGCCGTGGTCTGGACCATCACCCGCCGGCGACGGGAGGCGGCCGCCGGCGATTGAGCCGCGGCGGCTCGGCGGGGAGTGACC
>NZ_JBHVUA010000003.1:0-542114 GCF_042884375.1 Agromyces sp. NPDC058136
GGAATCCCACCGGACCAAAAGGACCAGTTGGGGTTCAATAAATTGGCATTGAACATAGTGCACGCTGTTGAGTTCTCAAGGAACGGACGCACCCGAGTCAGACACCCGAACCAAACGCCGGGCCCGCCCTCAGGGCAACCAAAACACGCCACCACCAGCGCCGAAAACCGACGAAAACTGGAAGGGGCTTCTCATCCTAGACTTGAAATCACCGAGTCGCAAATTGCTGCGCCTTCGAGGTTATTTGGCTAGAACCACCACCACCCGACCAGACCCGCTCTCTCGCGCTTCCCGGCCGCCGTGGCGACAAGAGAAGAATCTACGCCACCACACACCACCACACAAATCCAACCCACAACCCGGGCGTGTCGCGAGTCACGAGGCGATGAAACCCCTGATCAGTTGACCTCATCGGGGTGCGCGCTCACACGCCCCTCGCGCTCCAGTGCGGTGATCGCCTGCATCTCGCCCTCGGAGAGCTCGAAGTCGAAGACCTCGAAGTTCTCGACCATCCGCGCGCGGCTCGACGACTTCGGGAAGAGGATGTGCCCCCGCTGCAGATGCCAGCGGATGACGACCTGAGCCGGCGTCCTGCCGTGCGCGGCGGCGGCCTCGGCCACCTCGGGCAGCTCGAAGAGCGGGTACTTGCCCTGCCCGAGCGGACCCCACGCCTCGATGGCGATCCCGTGCTCCTCCGCGAATGCGGCGGTGGCCGGCTGCTGATGGGCGGGATGCAGCTCGATCTGGTCGACCGCCGGCACGACCTCGGTCTCCTCGAGCAGCCGCTCGAGGTGCGGCACGAGGAAGTTGGAGACCCCGATCGAGCGCACTCGACCCGAGCTGCGCAGCTCGGCGAACTCGCGCCAGCTCTCGACGTAGAGGTCGCGTGCGGGGCTCGGCCAGTGGATCAGGTAGAGGTCGACGTACTCGAGGCCCAGTCGCTCGAGGCTGGCGTCGAAGGCGTCGCGCGTCCGCTGCGCACCCTGGTCGTCGTTCCAGAGCTTCGTCGTGATGAAGAGCTCCTCGCGCGGGATGCCCGACGCGGCGATCGCACGGCCCACGCCCTCCTCGTTGCCGTAGATCCGCGCGGTGTCGAGATGCCGGTAGCCGACCTCGAGCGCCTCGCTCACGATGCGCTCGGTCTCGGCGGGGTCGACCTTGAAGACCCCGAACCCGAGCTGAGGGATCGAGTGGCCGTCGTTGAGCTGGATGCGGGGAACCGTCATCCCGCCATCCCATCACGACGCACCCGCGGCACGGCACCCGTTCGCTCCCCGCGAATCGGGTGCCGTGCCGCAATACGATGAAGGGCTGATGACTTCGCCGCTTCCGATCCCCGTGATCACGTACCCCGCCGAACTGCCCGTCTCCGCGCAGCGCGAGGAGATCGCGCGCGCGCTCGAGTCGCACCAGGTCGTGATCGTCGCGGGCGCCACGGGCTCGGGCAAGACCACGCAGCTGCCGAAGATCTGCCTCGAACTCGGCCGCACCTCCATCGCGCACACGCAGCCCCGCCGCATCGCGGCGCGCACGATCGCCGAGCGCATCTCGGAGGAGCTCGACGTCGAGCTCGGCGGGCTCGTCGGCTACCAGGTCCGCTTCACCGACCAGGTGAGCGAGGCGACCCGCATCAAGGTGATGACCGACGGCATCCTGCTGAACGAGATCCACCGCGACCGCGAACTGCGCCGCTACGACACGATCATCATCGACGAGGCGCACGAGCGCAGCCTCAACATCGACTTCCTGCTCGGCTACCTGAAGCGGCTCCTCCCCCGCCGCCCCGACCTCAAGGTGATTGTCACGAGCGCGACGATCGACCCTGAGAGCTTCGCGAAGCACTTCGCGACTGTGCCGGCTGAGGGTGGCACGGGCACGCCCGCTCCCGTCATCGAGGTCTCGGGGCGCACCTACCCCGTCGAGGTGCGCTACCGCCCCCTCGTCGCCGAGGCGTCGGGTGCGACCGGCGAGGACGCCGACGACGAAGGGGCCGCCGCCGAGGACAAGGACGTGCAACGGGGCATCCTCGACGCCCTCGACGAACTCGACCGCGAGTCGCGCGGCGACGTACTCGTCTTCCTCTCGGGAGAGGGCGAGATCCGCGACGCCGAGCAGGCGGTGCGCGGGCACTACTCGAGCACCGGCAGAGGCGGCGGCGAGACCGAGGTGCTGCCGCTCTACGGCCGGCTCTCCTCGGCCGACCAGCACAAGGTGTTCGAGCCGTCGAAGGTCGCGGGGCTCCGCCGCCGGGTCGTGCTCGCCACGAACGTCGCCGAGACCAGCCTCACGGTGCCGGGCATCCGCTACGTCGTCGACGCGGGTACCGCGCGAATCAGCCGCTACTCGGTGCGTTCGAAAGTGCAGCGCCTCCCGATCGAGGCGATCTCGCAGGCCTCGGCGAACCAGCGCTCGGGCCGCTCGGGCCGAACCAGCGACGGCATCGCGATCCGCCTCTACTCCGAGGAGGACTTCGAGCGCCGGCCCGAGTTCACCGACCCCGAGATCCTGCGCACGAACCTCGCGGCGGTCATCCTGCAGATGGCCTCGCTCGGGCTGGGGCCGATCGAGGAGTTCCCGTTCCTCACGCCGCCCGACAGCCGCGGCATCCGCGACGGGCTCGAGCTGCTGCGCGAGCTGGGGGCGCTGGAGGGTCTCGAGACGCGTCCTCCTTCGTCGGGCGCTCCTCGACCGGCGGATGGGGGGCCGCGGCTCACGAAGGTGGGGCGCCAGCTCTCGAGGCTGCCGATCGAGCCGCGCTTCGCGCGCATGGTGCTCGAGTCGAAGGCGCAGAACGTGTCGCGCGAAGTACTCGCGATCGTCGCCGGTCTCACCGTGCAGGACCCGCGCGAGCGTCCGCTCGACCGGCGCGAGCAGGCCGACGGCTTCCACGCCCGGTTCGTCGACCCGACGAGCGACTTCCTCACCCTGCTGAACCTCTGGAACCACCTCGAGGAGAAGCAGCGCGAGCTGTCGGGCAGCGCGTTCCGCCGCATGTGCAAGTCGGAGTTCCTGAACTACCTGCGCGTCCGCGAGTGGCAGGACCTGTACCGCCAGCTCGTGCGGCTCGCGAAGCCGCTCGGCCTGCAGGTCGCGCGCGAGGCATCCGAACCGAACCCCGACGGCATTCACAAGGCGCTGCTCTCGGGCCTCCTCTCGCAGCTCGGGCTCCGCGACGACTCGAAGACGAGCAGCGGGCGCGGCGGCGCAGGGGCCGCCCGCGACGCCGAGCGCCGAGGGCGCCGCCCGCAGGCCGAGTACCTCGGCGCCCGCAACGCGCGCTTCGTCGTGTTCCCCGGGTCGGCGCTCGCGAAGAAGCCGCCGGCCGCGCTCATGAGCGCCGAGCTCGTCGAGACCAGCCGCCTGTTCGCCCGCACCAACGCGGCGATCGACCTCGCCTGGGCCGAGCCGCTCGCAGGCGCCCTGGTGAAGCGCAGCCACAGCGAACCGCACTGGGAGAAGCGCCAGGGTTCGGCCGTCGCGTACGAGAAGGTCACGCTCTACGGGGTGCCGATCGTCGAGCGCCGACGCATCCAGCTCGCCCGCATCGACGCGCCCTACGCACGCGAGCTGTTCATCCGCCACGCGCTCGTCGAGGGCGACTGGCCGAACGAGACCCGGCGCGACCCGCTGTTCGAGTTCGACCGGCGCAACCGCCGACTGCGCGCCGAGCTCGAGGCGGTCGAGGAGCGCAGCCGTCGGCGCGACATCCTCTTCGACGACGAGGCGGTCTTCGACTTCTACGACGCTCGCATCCCGGCCGACGTCACCTCGACGCGGCTCTTCGAGACGTGGTGGCGTGACGCGAAGAAGGTCGACCAGGGCCTGCTCACGATGACGGCCGAGACGCTCGCGCCCGACGACGCGCCCGCGATCGACGACGAGGCGTTCCCGCCGACCTGGCAGCAGGACGACCAGACGCTGACCCTCCGCTACCGCTTCGAGCCCGGGGCATCCGACGACGGCGTGACCGTGCAGGTGCCGCTCGTGCTGCTCGCGCGCCTCCGGCCCGAGGGCTTCGACCGGCAGGTGCCGGGGCTCCGCGCCGAGCTCGTGACCGCGATGATCAAGGCGCTGCCGAAGGTGATCCGGCGCAACGTCGTGCCCGCGGCCGACTGGGCGGCGAAGATCGTCGGCGAGCTCGACGGGCAGGATGCCACGGCGCAGGCCTCGTTCGCCGACGAGGTCGCCGGCGTCATCAAGCGACTGACCCACACGCCGGTCACGGGCGCCGACTTCGCGATGGACCGGATCCCGCCGCACCTGCAGATGTCGTTCCGGGTGGTCGAGGGCCGCGGCAGGCAGCTCGGCGTCGGCAAGGACCTGCGGGCGCTGCAGGCGCAGTTCTCGGAGAAGGCGCGCGACGCGGTCGCCGGCACCTTCGCGGGCGGCGCCGACGGCCCGGGCGGTCGCCGCCGCGGCCCGCGCCAGGTCGACGTGGCAGGTGGACAGGGGCCGATCTCCCCCTCCGCACTCGGCGTCGGAGCCGGCACGACCGGCGGCGGCCTCGAGCGCAGCGGGCTCACGAAATGGGACTTCCCCGAGCTGCCGCGGCACGTCGACACCGACGTCGGCGGCAACCGCGTGCGCGCCTACCCGGCGCTCGTCGACGATGGCGAGACGGTGAGCATCCGGCTGCTCGCGACGCCCGAGGACCAGGCGCGGGCGATGCCCGGCGGCATCCGCAGGCTGCTCATGCTCGCGACCCCGTCACCCGTGAACTACGTGCAGCAGCACCTGACCGGCAACGAGAAGCTCGTGCTCGCCACCAGCCCGTACCCGAACACGGCGGCGCTCTTCGCCGACTGCCTCGTCGCGTGCGTCGACGACGTGCTCTACCGGGTGAAGCCCGACGGCATGCTCTTCACGAAGCTCGAGTTCGACACCGTGCGCGACCGGGTCTCGGGCGTCGTCATGAACACCATGTTCGAGACCGTCTCGCTCGTCGCGAGCGCCCTCGTGGCGCTGCGCAACGCCGAGAAGGCCGTGAAGTCGGCGACGAGCCTCGCCCTGCTGCCCGCGCTGGGCGACGCCCGGGCGCAGCTCGACGGGCTCGTCTTCACGGGCTTCGTCTCGCGCACCGGGCTCGAACGGCTGCGGCACGTGCCCCGCTATCTCGAGGGCGTCACCATGCGCGTCGCGAAGCTCGAGCAGAACCCCGGCCGCGACCGCGTCTGGATGAACGAGGTGCAGGCCGCGCTCGGACGCTTCGCCGACGCGGGCGGCACGATCCCCCTCGCACCGGATGCCCCGGCCCACCTCGTGCGGGCGCGCTGGCTCATCGAGGAACTGCGGATCAGCCTCTTCGCACAGGAGCTGCGCGCCGCCGAGAGCGTCTCGCTGCAGCGGATCACGAAGGTGCTCGCCGGGAAGTAGAGCCCGGCGGTCGAGGAGCGGAGCGTCTCGAGACCCGGTCACCAGGTCTCGAGACGCGTGCTTCGCTCGCTCCTCGACCAGCGGTGGGGTCGCGTGCTTCGCTCGCTCCTCGACCAGCGGGGATGCGTGGACTACGCGCCGAGGAGGCGCGCCGCGAGGAAGCCCTCGAGCTCGGCGAGCGGCACCCGCTGCTGCTCCATGGTGTCGCGGTCGCGCACTGTCACGGCGTTGTCGTCGAGCGAGTCGAAGTCGACCGTGATGCAGAACGGGGTGCCGATCTCGTCCTGACGGCGGTAGCGGCGCCCGATCGCGCCGGCGTCGTCGAAGTCGACGTTCCAGTGCTGGCGCAGCGACGCGGCGACCTCGCGGGCGAGCGGCGAGAGCTTCTCGTTGCGGCTGAGCGGCAGCACCGCGGCCTTGACCGGCGCCAGGCGCGGGTCGAGCTTCAGCACGGTGCGGGTGTCGACGCCGCCCTTCGCGTTCGGCACCTCCTCGACGTGGTACGCGTCGACGAGGAACGCCATGAGCGAGCGGGTGAGGCCCGCCGCGGGCTCGATGACGTACGGGATCCAGCGCTCGTTCTTCGACTGGTCGAAGTAGCTCAGCTCCTTGCCGGAGTGCTCGGAGTGCGTCGAGAGGTCGAAGTCGGTGCGGTTCGCGACGCCCTCGAGCTCGCCCCACTCGCCGCCGGTGAACCCGAAGCGGTACTCGATGTCGACGGTGCGCTTCGAGTAGTGGGAGAGCTTCTCCTGCGGGTGCTCGAAGCGGCGCAGGTTCTCGGGGTCGACGCCGAGGTCGACGTACCAGTTCCAGCGGTAGTCGAGCCAGTACTCGAACCAGTGGTCGTCGGTACCGGGCTCGACGAAGAACTCGAGCTCCATCTGCTCGAACTCGCGCGTGCGGAAGATGAAGTTGCCCGGCGTGATCTCGTTGCGGAACGACTTGCCGATCTGGCCGATGCCGAACGGCGGCTTCATGCGGGCGGCCTGCAGCACGTTCGCGAAGTTCGTGAAGATGCCCTGCGCCGTCTCGGGGCGGAGGTAGTGCATGCCGCTCTCGTCCTGCACGGGGCCGAGGTAGGTCTGCAGCATCATGTTGAAGTCGCGGGGCGGGGTCCACTGGCCGCGCGTGCCGCAGTTCGGGCAGGCGATGTCGCCCATGCCGTTCTCGGGGGCGCGGCCCTTCTTCTCCTCGAAGGCCTCGAGCAGGTGGTCCTCGCGGAAGCGCTTGTGGCAGTGCAGGCACTCGACGAGCGGGTCGGTGAAGACGCCGACGTGGCCCGAGGCGACCCAGACCTGCTTGGGCAGGATGACGCTCGAGTCGAGGCCGACGACGTCGTCGCGGCGGGTGACCATGTAGCGCCACCACTGGCGCTTGATGTTCTCCTTGAGCTCCACGCCGAGGGGGCCGTAGTCCCACGCCGAACGGGATCCGCCGTAGATCTCCCCGGCCTGGAAGACGAAGCCCCGGTGCTGGGCGAGGGCGATGACGGATTCGAGACGGCTGGGTGCGGCCACGGTGGCTCCAATGGTCGGGGGTGTGGAGATCTCGGGCGGACAGCCCGGCGGTGCCACCATCCTACGGGCGGTCGCGCATCGGCTCGAACGGATGCCGCAGCCGTCAGGCGGCCTCGCGCAGCGAGTCCGGCCCGATCTCCGCGACCGAGCGGTGGCCCGCCAGTCCCATCGTGAGGTCGAACTCGGCGATGTGATTGCGCACGACCTCGCGGACTCCCTTGGCTCCCGCGACCGCGAGCCCGTACGCGTAGGGGCGGCCGATGCCCACCGCGGTCGCTCCGAGCGCGAGCGCCGTGAAGGCGTCGGCCCCGCCGCGCACCCCGCTGTCGAGGATCACGGGCACCCGCCCGCCCACCCGCTCGACGACGCCGGGCAGCGCATCGAGCGTCGCGACCGATCCGTCGATCTGGCGACCGCCGTGGTTCGACACCACGAGACCGCCGACGCCGTGGTCGAGGGCCTTCGCCGCGTCATCGGGATGCATGACGCCCTTGAGGAGCACCGGCAGCGAGGTCCACTCGCGCAGCTTCGCGAGCGACTCCCAGGTGAGCGACGGATCGCTGAAGACGTCGAGGAAGGTCTCGACCGCTGCGCGCGGCAGCGGCGAGCGCAGCGCCTCCCGGACGCCGCCGTCGACGAGCCGCGTGTGCGCGCCCGAACGCGCGATCGCGAACGCCGAGGCGAGCAGGGTCGGGGTGACCTTCGGCCTGGCCGATCCGCCTCCCGAGCCCGCTCGGGCGACCCGCTCGCGCACGAGCTCGGCGAAGACCGGGTCGCTCGTGTATTGCGCGATGCCCTGCCCGCGCGTGAACGGGAGGAACGCGGCGTCGAGGTCGCGCGTGCGCCACCCGAGCAGGTGGGTGTCGAGGGTGACGACGATCGCCTCGCAGCCGGCCGCCTCCGCGCGCCGCACGAACGATGCGTTCAGCTCGTCGGAGGCGCTCCAGTACAGCTGGAACCATCGCGAGCGCGAACCCATCGCCGCAGCGACCTCCTCCATCGGGCGGGACGCCTGGTTCGAGAGCACGTACGGCACGTCGAGGGAGGCCGCCGCGCGGCCGACCGCGACGTCGGCCTCCGCGTGGGCGAGTTCGGCGACCCCGATCGGCGAGAGGACGAACGGGGTCGCGCGGCGCCGCCCGAGGAGCTCGATCGACAGGTCGCGGGTCGACACGTCGCGGAGCACGCGCGGCCAGATCTGCCTGCGGGCGAATGCGGCACGGTTCGCGGTCATGGTGGACTCGGCGCCGGCGCCGCCGGCGAGGTACGCGAAGGCCTCGGCCGAGAGGGCCTTGCGTGCGGCACGCTCGAGCGCCTCGGCGTCGACCGGCACCGCGGGCCGGATGCCCGAGAGACCCGCCCGGTACACCTCGGACTGCCGCGCGCGCCCGTACCCGCGATCGTCGTCTGCCATCGGTTCGCTCCTTCGCGATCGTCGACGCCCTGCACGTGCGAGTCAGCGTAGCGGCGGCGGCGCCTAGGGTGGAACCGATGCTGCTCCCAGATCTCCTCGTCTCGGCCGTCGCGCTCGTGCGCGATCGGCGGGTGCTCATGGTGACCGCGCGCGACCGCGAGGTCTACTACATGCCGGGCGGCAAGATCGACCCTGGCGAGACCGCCGCACAGGCCGCCGCCCGCGAAGCGCACGAGGAGGTCGCGCTCCGGCTCGACCCCGATGCGCTCGACGAGCTCTTCGAGGTCGTCACTCAGGCGCACGGCGAACCCGACGGCCGGCTGGTCCGCATGACGGTCTTCCAAGCCTTCACGGATGCCTCGCCGGCACCCTCCGCGGAGGTGGGCAGCCTGCACTGGGTGACCACCGCCGACCTCGACCGCTGCCCACCCGCGGGCGCCGAAGTGCTGCGCCGCCTCGCGGCATCCGGCCTCATCGACTGAGCCGCGCTTAGACTTCGGTCATGTCGCCGACCCGCGAATTCCGCCGCGGCGAGAACGTGGTCGTGATCCACGAGTCGGGCCGTCCCGACGGTCCCGACTACGTGCTCGTGCACGGGCTCGGCATGGCGCACGACTACTGGTCGGATCTCGCCGCCGTGCTCGAGCCCACCGGCACCGTCCTCGCCCTGGACCTGCCGGGATTCGGAGATGCGCCCGAACCACGCGCACCGCTGAGCATGCCCGCGGCCGGCGAGCTCCTCGCCGAGCTCCTCGTCGCCGAGCGGATCGACCGGGCGGTGCTCGTCGGCCACTCGACGGGGGCGCAGGTCGTCGCAGAGACCGTGGCGCGGCATCCGGAGCTCGTCGACCGCCTCGTGCTCATCGCCCCGACCGTCAACCCGCGGGAGCGCACCCTCGCGAAGCAGACCATGCGGTTCATGCAGGACCTCGCCCTGGTGCATCCGAAGGCCCTGGGCTACGGCATCGCGCTCTACGCGAAGGCCGGCCCGCGCTGGTACGCGGCGAACCTGGTCCCGATGCTCGACCACCGCATCGAACTGGTCCTCCCCGAGATCACCGCGCCCACGCTCGTCATCCGCGGCGAGCACGACCGCATCGTGCCCCGCGACTGGGCGGAGGAGGTGGCCCGCCTCGTGCCCGACGGCCGCTACGCCGAAGTGCCGGGTCGCGGGCACGAGACGATGATCCGAGCGGGTCGCCGCGTCGGAGAGCTCATCGTGCGCCATGCCAAGGGGCTGCCTGCTGGCCGACCGGTCTCGCTCGTCGACCCTCAACCGACCGGGCTTCCGCTCGGGCCCGTCTCCGCACTCGGCACCATGGCGCGCGACTACGCGTATGCGGGCCTGCATCAGTTGGCGCTCCTCACCACCCGTCGAACGCCGCACGCCTGGCGGAACGGCGAGCCCGGTGCCGCGCAGGTCGTGCTGCTGCCCGGCGTCTACGAGCACTGGTCGTTCATGCGCCCCATCGGCGACGCCCTCAGCGCAGCCGGCCACCGCGTGACCGTCGTGCACGGTCTGCGTCTGAACCGCCGACCGATCGCCGAAACCGCGGCCCGCGTCGCGAAGGCCCTCGCGCGCTCGGCACCGCCCGCCGCGGGGCGCGTCATCGTCGCGCACAGCAAGGGCGGGCTCATCGGCAAGCACCTCCTCATCGACGACGAAGGCGAGCAGCTCGGCGTGCGCGGACTCGTCGCGATCTGCACGCCGTTCGCCGGCGCGCGCCGCGCACGGCTCTTCGGCGACCCGAGCATCCGCGCGCTCCTCCCGAGCGATGCGACGATCGTGCGGCTCGAGGACGCGGCATCCGTGAACGCGCGCATCGTGTCGGTCTTCGGCACCTTCGACCCGCACGTGCCCGACGGCAGCGCGCTCGAGGGCGCGATGAACGTGCAGGTGCCCGTCGCGGGCCACTTCCGGGTGCTCGGGGCTCCCGAGACCGCTGCGGCGGTGCTCGCCGGCATCGCCCGGCTCACCGACGACGCCCGCGGGGCTACGGGATCAGCACCTTCGTCGTCGACACGCTGATGCTGTGCACCGTGCCGAGCAGCGACGACCAGAGCTTGATGTCGTCGCCCGGCTGCTTGACGTACGGCGCGCCGCGCCGGTCGAGCAGGGTGTGCCCCATCTGCACCTCGAAGCTCACCCCGACGGCGTAGACGTGGCCGCCCTGCAGCTGCACGGTGGCGCCGAGGTCGGCGAAGGCGTGCTTCGTGCTCACGATCGCACTGCCGCCCTGGCCCTGCTGGCTGAGCGCGAAGAGGGTGCGCACGCCGAACGGGCGCACGAGCTCCCAGCGCCCGGTGACGAGGTCGATCTCCCACACCGCGAGGTACGCCGTGCCGCGGTAGTCGACATTCGAGTAACCCGCGTCGGTGCCCGGCAGGTACCACCATCGCCGCTCGGCGACGAGATCGATGTCGGCCCCGATCCGCACGTACGACAGGCTCGAGGTCGGCGCGAAACGGACCCCGGTGCCGGCGTAGCCCGTGTACCCGGGAGCGAGCCCCGAGACGTTGACCCAGGCGAAGAGGCGGCCGTCCTTCTCGGAGGCGTGGCTGCCGGCGGGCTGCCCTCCGATCGTGTTCGCCCAGCTGTAGCGGTAGCGGCGGTCGGCCGGGGCCTCGGTGAACCAGTACTTCCTCGAGTCGGCCTCCGACGGGATGTAGAGGCCGTCGGGCCAGGCGAGCGTGAAGACCGGCCGGTCGGTGAAGTAGTCGCGGAAGATCAGGTCGCGAAGCTCGGCGAGCTGGTCGAGCGGGATCTGCTCGTCCATGACGGCCAGCTCGAGTCGGTCGTGGAGGGCCGCGACACCGGGCGGCGGCGAGAAGGTGAGCGGCCCGATCGGCTTGCCGTCATCGGCGCCCGCCGCCGTTCCGTGCTCTGCGGAGATGGACATGGTGCCCCCTGTTTCCGCTCACGCCGAAGAACGCGAGCAATACTCGGTTCGATTCGGGTTCAGCGTACGGCGGGCCGCCGCCGGCCGACAGGGGGCAGGCCCTGAGCTTCGCGCCGACGGCTCAGAGCTCGGTGAACGGCGTGGCGTAGCGGAACGCGCCGACCGGCGCCTCGGCCTCATCGAGCCGCACGGCCTGGAAGTACGCACCCCAGGCCGGCTCGGGCGCCACGATGCCGAGCTCGGTGCTCGGCACGAAGCCGAACCGGCCGTAGTACACCGGGTCGCCGAGCAGCGCGACGACCCGTTCGCCGCGCCCGGCGGCGAGCCGCAGGGTCTCGCGCACGAGCGCCGACCCGATGCCGCCGCCCTGCACCGACGGGTCGACCCCGATCGGCCCGAGTCCGAGCGCCGGGGCGTCGCCCACCCACGCGCGCGTCGTGATGCAGTAGCCCGCGACCGCCTCATCGGCCAGGGCGACGAGCGCGAGCTCGGGGATGAACTCGGCCGATGCGCACAGCGCCGAGTTGAGTCCGACCTCGATCGGCGGCGACGCCGCCGGCGACCCGTCGGGCTGCGGCCCCGAGAACGCCTCGGCGAGCAGCCGGTCGACGACCTCGCGATCGGCTTCGCGGAACGCTCGGATCAGCATCTCGCCCGGAGGTTCAATGCACGAACTCCAACAGGTCCATCCCGACCTGGCGCATGCCGTCGAGCACCGCGAGACGCGACGAGAGCGCCGTGTCGGCGTAGTACATCGACACCGCGTACGCGACGCTCGCGCGCGGGCCGCGCAGCACGCCCACCTCGCTGCGCACCCCGCCGTCGGTGCCCGTCTTGTTCATGAGCAGGATGCCGTGGTCGGGCGTGCGGTGCGCGAGCGGGTCGAGCCCGAACGCCGACGCCACCATCGACAGGTCGGCGTTGAGCGAGAGCCACGCGACGACGCGCTGCGACACCTCGGGCGACACGATCTCGCCGCGCGCGAGCGAGGCGAACAGCCACGTCAGCTCTTTCGCCGAGCCGATCGAGAGCTGCGGGGCGTCGTCGGGGCCGCGGTGGTCGCGCACGAGGTCGAGCAGCGCCGTGCGGGTCAGGCCGAGGGCCTCGGTGCGGGCACGCACCGCCTCGAGGCCGATGTGGCGCAGCAGCACGTTCGTCGCGAGGTTGTCGCTCGTCGCACCGATGAGGGCCGCGAGATCGGCGATCGGCAGCGACGGCGACTGCAGGTGCTGCCAGATGCCCGAGTCGCCGACGGCGTCGCGAGGTGCCCGGTCGAGTACGGTGAACGACTCGGCGCTCGCCCCGACGAGCCGCGAGGCGACCTCGACGAGCAGGAGGACCTTGCCGATCGACGCCGTCGGCATGACGACGTGGTCATCGACCGAGAACAGGACCTTGCCGGTCGCGAGATCGGTGGCCCGCGCCGAGACCTGCACCCCGGCGAGCGCGAGCTCGCCGAGCGATGCGAAGCCGCGGGCGAAGTTCTCGTTGGGCTCCTCCGTGCGGTGCTTGCCCTTGCGGAGGTCGGCATGACGTGCGCGTCGCTCTGACCCTTGCGACGACGTCACCACGGTGCTTGCACGCTCTTCCTCGGACGGTCGGCGCTCCCCCACCGCGGATCGCGGCGCGCACGAGTTTGTTCGGATACTCGGACTTCGGATCTGTGATTACCAGATGGTCACGCGCTCGGCAGGGTCGAGCCAGAGGGCATCGTCGGCAGTCACTCCGAACCCAGTGTAGAACTCATCGATGTTGCGGACGATCTGGTTGCAGCGGAACTCGTTCGGCGAGTGCGGGTCGATCGCGAGCAGGCGCACCACCTCTTCGTCGCGGCCCTTCATCTGCCACGCCTGCGCCCAGGAGAGGAAGAAGCGCTGCGCCGCGGTCAGCCCGTCGATGACGGGCGCGTCGTCGACGCTGCCGCCCTGCGAGATGACGTACGCCTTCCACGCGATGGCGAGCCCGCCGAGGTCGCCGATGTTCTCGCCGATCGTGAGGGCGCCGTTCACGTGCGGCTCGTCGCCCGTAGCATCCGCGCCGCCGAGCTGGGCCGGGACGAGCGCGTCGTACTGCTCGATGAGCGCCTTGGTGCGCGCCTCGAACGCGGCGCGGTCGTCGGCCGTCCACCAGTCGGTGAGCCGGCCGTCGCCGTCGTACTTCGAACCCTGGTCGTCGAAGCCATGGCCGATCTCGTGCCCGATGACGGCGCCGATCGCGCCGTAGTTCGCGGCCGAGTCGCGGCCCTCGTCGAAGAACGGGTACTGCAGGATCGCCGCGGGGAACACGATCTCGTTGAACCCCGGGTTGTAGTACGCGTTGATCGTCTGCGGCGTCATGAACCACTCGTCGCGGTCGATCGGCTTGCCGATCTTGCCGAGCTCGCGGTTGAACTCGAACTCGGCCGTCGCACGCACGTTGGCGACGAGGTCGGCGGCGTCGATCTCGAGCACCGAGTAGTCGCGCCACTTCACCGGGTAGCCGATCTTCGGCGTGAACTTCTCGAGCTTGTCGAGCGCCTTGGCACGGGTCTCCTCGCCCATCCACTCGAGCGCCTCGATCGACTCGCGGTACGCGAGCACGAGGTTCGCGACGAGCTCGTCCATCGCCTCCTTCGCGGCGGGCGGGAAGTGCCGTTCGACGTAGATGCGGCCGACGGCCTCGCCCATGGCGCCCTCGACGAGCGAGACGCCGCGCTTCCACCGCTCGCGCATCTGCGGGGTGCCGGTGAGCGTACGGCCGTAGAAGTCGAAGTTCGCCTCGACGAGGTCGCTCGAGAGGTACGCGGCGCTCGAACGCACGACCTGCCAGGCCAGCCAGTCCTTCCACGCGGGGAGGTGCTCGTCGGTCAGGAGCGCGCCGAGACCGGCGAGGAACGAGGGCTGACGCACGACGAGCTCGTCGAAGGCGTAGGCGGGCACGCCCATCGCGTCGCGCCAGATCGCGAGATCGACGGATGCCTCGTCGACGACGCCCTGCCAGGGCTTCAGGTTGTAGGTCTTCTCGCTGTCGCGGGACTCCACGTTGTTCCAGTGGACGGCGGCGATCGCCGTCTCGAGCTCGAACACGCGGGCCGCGCGCTCGGCCGGCTCGTCGAGCTGCGCGAGCCGCAGCATCCGCTCGAGGTGCGAGGCGTACGCCTCGCGAACGCTCGCGAAGCGCTCTTCGCGGAAGTAGCTCTCATCGGGCAGGCCGATGCCGCCCTGCTCGACGAACACGAGGTAGCGCTCGGGGTCGCCCGGGTCGTTGTCGACGTAGAGCTGGGCGAAGCCCGCGACGCCCTGGCGCTCGAGCCGGCCGAGCGTGTCGAGGAGGCTCGGCACCGAGTCGACGAAGGAGACCTCGGCGAGCTGGGCGGCGATCGGGGTGACGCCGAGCATCTCGGCGCGCTCCTCGTTCATGAAGCTCGAGAACAGGTCGCCGACCTTGCGGGCCTCGGTGCCCTCCTCGGCCTCCTGCGACTCGTGGATGATGTCGCGGACCGCCCGCTCGGCCTCCTCGTGCAGCTCGATGAAGGAGCCGTAACGCGCCTTGTCGGCCGGGATCTCGGTGCGTGCGATCCACTTGCCGTTGACGTGACGGAAGAGGTCGTCCTGCGGCCGCACCGCCGCATCGAGTTCGTCCTGCTTGATTCCGGAGGGGAGCGCGACGTCGGTCATCCCCCCAGCCTAAGCCGGGGCGGACGTGCTTGGATGTTCCCGACATGAACACGCTGCTCAACATCATCTGGTTGGTGCTCTCCGGCATCTGGCTGTTCCTCGGCTACGTCCTCGCCGGCGTCATCATGTGCGTCCTGATCGTGACGATCCCCTGGGGCATCGCCTCGTTCCGCATCGCCGGGTACGCGCTCTGGCCGTTCGGGCGCACCGTCGTGCAGAAGCCGACCTCGGGCGCCTGGTCGTTCATCGGCAACGTCATCTGGGTGATCCTCGCGGGCTGGTGGCTCGCGCTCGAGCACCTCGTCGCCGGGGTGCTGCTCTGCATCACGATCATCGGCATCCCCCTCGGCATCGCGAACTTCAAGCTCGTGCCCGTATCGCTCGCGCCGCTCGGGAAGGAGATCGTCGACGCCTAGATCGCCGCCGACGTGGCGACAGACCGCCGGGCGACACCCGACCTGGGTCCATATCGCTCGGGCCGCGACTCGGCCAGAATGGGCCTGAGCCGCGTCACCGGGGGTCGGTGGCACCGGCGCGCGTGAGCGAGGCGGCATGGCACATGGGTGGTCGGCACCGCCGCTCGCGCGCTCGCTCGGCGCGGCGCTCTCCGTCATGTTCGTCATCGGCACCCTCCTCGCCGCGCTCGAGTTCGCGCTGCTCCTGCCGATCCCGCCCGAGTTCTGGGTCATCGGCATGTTCCCCGCCGTCGCCCTCGTGTGGTTCATCGCCGGCACGATCGCGTGGCGTCGCCGACCGAGCAGTCGCACGGGCCTCCTGATCTGGGTCGGCGGGGTCGCGATCCTCGCCGCGGGCCTCATCAACACCGAACTCCCGTTCGGCGTCGTCATCGGCTACGTCTTCTCGACCGCGATGGTCGCGGTCACCGTGCACCTGCTCCTCGGGTTCCCGAGCGGGCGCCTCCCCGACACGCGTTCGCGCGTGATCGTCGTCGCCGCCTATCTCGTCGCCCTGGTGCTGCAGGCCCCGCGCTACGTCTTCGGGTCGGGGCTGTTCGCGCCGACGATCCCGGCGAACCCCGGGCTCGCCGCCGTCGGCTCGGAGGTGCAGCGTTGGACGGGCTACGCCGTCGTCTTCGCCACGGCCGTGCTCCTCGGCCTCCGGCTGCGGGCCGCCTCCCCCGCGCGACGGCGGGTCCTCGCCCCGCTCTACGGCTACGGCATGGCCTCGGTCGTGCTCATCCCGTTGATCCCGACCCTGCTCCGATCCGCGCCGATCACGGTGATCGTCGCCGTGCAGCTCTCGCTCATCGCAGGGGTCGCGATCGCCTTCACCGTGGGTGTGCTCCTCGGCGGCTTCGAACGCACCGCCGAGCTCGAAGAGCTCGCCGCCTGGCTCGGCACCGAGTCGGGTCGCGAACCGCTGCGCTCGGCCATCGCGCGAGCCCTCGGCGACCCGAGCGTCGAACTCGTCTACTGGCTGCCGGTGCGCGACGGCTTCGTCGACGAGCGCGGCGTCGGCGTCGACCCGCCCGACCCCGGCGAGCGTGGCTTCGAGGTGATCGAGTCGGAGGGCGCCCCGATCGGGGCGATCGTCTACGACGCGAGACTCGTCGCCGACCCGTGGCGGGTGCGGGCCGTCGGCCGGGTCGCGGCCATCGCCCTCGCCCGCGAGCGGCTCACGACCGAGCTGCGGACGAGCCAGACAGCACTACGGCACTCGCGCGTGCGGCTCGTCGAGGCCGCCGACCGGGAGCGTACCCGGATCGCGAAAGACCTGCACGACGGCCTGCAGGTGCAGCTCGTCCTCCTCGCCCTCGAGGCGGGCCGCATCGAGGAGGACGCCGGCTCCGACGCCGAACGCGAGCGCGCGATGCGGCTTCGCCGGGGCATCGAGGAGGCTGCCGACGAACTTCGCCGGCTCGTGCACGAGGTCATGCCGTCGGCGCTCGTCGAACGCGGGCTCGTGCTCGCCGCCGAGGACCTCGTCGACCGGATGCCGATCCCCACGACCTTCACCGCCGACGGGCTCGAGGCCGAGCTCGCCCCGACGATCGCGAACGTCGCGTACTTCGTCGTCGCCGAGGGGCTCGCGAACACCGTGAAGCACGCCGGCGCCGTCTCGGCCTCGGTCCGGCTCGCGCGCACCGGCGACGTGCTCACGATCGAGATCGCCGACGACGGCGTCGGGGGCATCTCACCCCGCAACGGCCGGGGGCTCTCGGGCCTCGCCGATCGCATCGATGCCGTCGGCGGGCGGATGTCCCTGGACAGCACGCCGAGCGGCGGCACCCGACTCAGCGCGGAGCTGCCGTGCGGGTCGTGATCGCGGAGGACGAGACCCTGCTGAGGCAGGGTCTGCGACTCCTGCTCGAAGAGGGCGGGTTCGAGGTCGTCGCCGCCGTGCCCGACGCCGAGCTCCTGCTCGCGGCGGTCGGCGAGCACCGGCCCGATCTCGTCATCACCGACATCCGCATGCCGCCCGACCATCGCGACGAAGGGCTGCACGCGGCCCTCCGAATCCGGCACGAGCACCCCGACATCGCGATCGTGGTGCTCTCGCAGTACGTGCAGCGGCGCTACGCGATCGAACTCATCGGCGGCCGCGCCGCGAGCGTCGGCTACCTCCTCAAGCAGCGCATCGCCGATGTCGGGGCGTTCCGCGGCGACCTGCGCCGGGTCGCGGGCGGCGGCACCGCGCTCGACCCCGAGGTCGTCGCGGTGCTCATCTCGCGGGCGGGTCGCGGCGACGGCGTCGTGCGCGGGCTCACCCGCCGCCAGCAGGAGGTGCTCGCCTTCATGGCCGAGGGCCGCAGCAACGCCTGGATCGGCCAGCGGCTCGTGCTCACCGAGAAGGCGATCGTGCAGCACACCTCGGGCATCTACGACGCGCTCGGCCTGCCCGTCACACCCGACGACCACCGTCGGGTGCTCGCGGTGATCCGCTACCTCGACGGCGCGGCCGACTGACCCCCGTTCTGGGACCCGGCGAGCGCGCGAAGGGCGACATGGGTCCATGTCGGCGCCCGCCAGGCGCGGCCAGAGTGAGGATGCCCCTGACCGGGCCCACACCGGAAGGATCACCCATGGCTCTGTCGACCTCCGTCACCCTGCGCCGCACCACGGTCGGTGCGGTGCACGCCGCCGATCGCCTCTCCCCGGCCCTCGCCGCGGCCCTCTCCGCCCCCGTCTTCGAACGTGCCCGCCCGCCCCGCGAGGTCCGGCCGGGTGAACAGCCCGTGCACCTCGCGGCCTCCCGCAGCCGGCTGCAGCTGCCGCACGGCGACGGCGTGCTCTACGAGTGGGGCGCCGGCCCCCGCACCGTGCTGCTCGTGCACGGGTGGCGGGGACGCGCCTCGCAGTTCGCACCCATCGTCCGCGAGCTGCGCGCATCCGGATGCCACCTCGTCGCCTTCGACGCGCCCGCCCACGGCGACGCCCCCGGGCACCGCACCGACATCCGCTCGTGGGTGGAGGCGATCAACCGCCTGCACCTCGAGTTCGGCCGCTTCGAGGCGATCGTCGGGCACTCGCTCGGCTCGCTCGCGGCGATGGCCGCCGTGCGCGACGGCGTCTCCGTCCGAGGCATCGTCGGAATCGCGCCGATGGCCTCCGGGCGTTACCTCTTCGACGCCTTCGCCGACGGCATGGGGCTCAGCGCCGCCGCCGCGGCCGCGCAGCGGGAGCAGTACACGCGACGCGTGTTCCCGCACGCCGTCGACCCGTGGCGGCGGTTCGACTCGATCGCCGCGCCGCTGCCGCGCGACGTCGGGCTGCTCCTCCTCCACGACCGCGACGACCGAGAGATCGACGCCGCCCAGAGCGAACTGCTGCACGCCGCGCACGGCGAACGTTCACGGCTGATCGTGTCGACCGGCTCGGGGCACTCGCGGCTGCTCGCCGCCGATCGCACCCTCGACGCGGTCGCCGCGTTCGTGGACGGCGGCGTCAGCGGCATCGACCGGCTCGAGCGGGGCGAGGAGCGGAGGGTCACGACGGCGGCCTGAACGGGCGCCGTCGCGTCGGCGGCGAGGCCTACGCTCGAAGGGACATGAGCACCGAGCCCACCGCACCCGAGTCCGAGCCCGCGCCCGCCGCACCCGCCGCCGCGCCGACGTCCGCGAACCGCACCGTCGACCGCGACATCCTGCGGCTCGCCGTGCCCGCGCTCGGCGCGCTCATCGCAGAACCGCTCTTCCTGCTCGCCGACACCGCGATGGTCGGCCACCTCGGGGCGACCTCGCTCGCCGGGCTCGGGCTCGCGAGCGCGGTGCTGCAGACGATCATCGGGCTCATGGTGTTCCTCGCCTACGCGACCACGCCCGCGGTCGCCCGACGGGTCGGCACGGGCGATCTGCGCGGCGCCGTCGCGGCCGGCATCGACGGACTCTGGCTCGCGCTCGGCATCGGCGTCGTGCTCGCCGTCGCGGGCTGGTTCGCGGCGCCCTGGCTCGTCGACGCGTTCGGGGCGACGAGCGAGGTCGCGGCCGAGGCATCCGTCTATCTCTCGATCTCGATGCTCGGGCTGCCGGCCATGCTCATCGTGTTCGCCGCGACCGGCCTGCTGCGCGGTCTGCAGGACACCCGCACCCCGCTCTGGGTCGCGGGCATCGGCTTCGCCGTCAACATCGTGCTCAACTACCTGTTCATCTACGTCGCCGGGTGGGGCATCGCGGGCTCGGCCGTCGGCACCGTCGTCGCGCAGTGGGGCATGGTGCTCGTCTACCTCGTCGTCGTCCAGCGGCACGCGGCGCGCGCCGGGGCGAGCCCCTGGCCGCACCACGCCGGCGTGCTGCGCGGCGCCGCGTCGGGCGGGTGGCTGCTGCTGCGCACCGCGAGCCTGCGCGTCGCCCTGCTGCTCGCCACGTGGGCGGCGACCGCGCTCGGTTCGAACGAGCTGGCGGCGTTCCAGGTCGCGATGACGATCTACTTCACCCTCGGCTTCGCCCTCGACGCCCTCGCGATCGCCGCGCAGGCACTCATCGGGCGGGCGCTCGGAGCCGGCGACGTCATCGTGGTGCGGCAGATCCTGCGGCGCTGCATCGAATGGGGAATCGGCTCGGGCGCCGTGCTCGGCGCCGTGCTCGTCGCGAGCGCCTGGGTGCTGCCCGGGCTGTTCACGAGCTCGGCCGAGGTCGCCGCGCTGCTGCCGCCCGCGCTCGTCGTGCTCGGGCTCTCGGCCCCGCTCGGCGGGCTCGTGTTCGTGCTCGACGGCGTGCTGATCGGCGCGGGCGACGCCCGCTACCTCGCGTGGACGGGCCTCGTGAACCTCGCCGTGTTCGTGCCGCTCGCGCTCGGCGTCGTCGCCGTCGCTCCGCCCGGCGCGGCCGGCCCGGCGTGGCTCATGGCGGCGTTCGCGATCGGGTACCTCGCGGCCCGCGCCGTGACGCTCTCGCTGCGCGCCCGCGGCGACCGCTGGCTGGTCACCGGCGCCCCGGCCTGAGCCGCCCCGGCGGCCGAGTGCTCAGCGCGGGGGCGCGGCCGTCGTGTCGCCGACGTGGAGCGTGCTCGTGAAGCACACCGAGTCGGGCTGCTCGCCCGCGAGGAGGCTCACCACGGCCTCGCCCGCAGCGCGACCCTTCGCGACCGAGGGCTGCACGAGCGTCGTCAGGTCGTGCTGGAGCCCGTCGACGCGGATGCCGTCGAAACCGACCACGCTGAGCTCGGCGGGCACGGCGATGCCGAGCTCCTCGGCGGCGAGGATCACGCCGGCCGCGAGGAGGTCGCTCTGCGCGATGATCGCGGTCGGCCGTGCCGACGGGTCGGCGAGCAGGGCGAGCGCCGCGTCGCGCCCCTCCTCGATCGAGCTCGCCCCTGCGACCTGTGCGGGAGCCTCGGGGAACACCGTCCGGGCGCCCGCCAGCCGTTCGCTCGTCACACCCACGGCGCAGTCGCGCTCGAGCTCGGGCGTGAGCGGGCCGCGCGTGCGCGCCGCATCGACGGGGAGGGTCACGATCGCGACGCGGGTATGCCCGAGCTCCCGGAGGTACTCGGCGCCGCGCCGCGTCGCCGGCAGGTTGTCGATCGAGATCTCGGGAACCCCGTCGTCGGCGGCTCCCTCGATGGCGACGGCCGGGATGCCACGCCGCCGGAGCACCTCGACCGACTCGGCCAGCCGCGGGCTGCACCCGACGAGCACGACCGCGTCGACGGGCGCGCTCTCGATGCTCACCGCATGCTCACCGGCGCCGCCTGCCCCGCCCGAATCGGTGAGCAGCAGCAGCCCCGCGCTGAGCGGGGCGATGCCCTCGGCGATGCCGTCGAGCATCTGGATCTTCACCGGGTCGAGGAACGCCGTGCGCACCCGCTCTTCCAGCACCACCCCGACGATGCCCGAACGACCGCGCCGCAGTGAGCGGGCGCGCGGGTCGGGGCCGCCGTAGCCGAGTGCGGCGGCGGCGTCGAAGACGCGCTGCTTCGTGGCATCCGACACGGGACCCGAACCGCTGAAGGCGAGCGAGGCCGTCGACGCGGAGACGCCGGCGTGCGCGGCGACGTCGGCGAGCGTCGGACGCGACGGGGGCTGCGCCGGCGCGGTGACCGGTGCGGAGGCTGGCTCGGCAGGTTCGGGCTGCATGCGCCCGATTCTAGGCCGAATCGATTCGAATGGGGTGCGGGGGTTTCGAGACGCGCGCTCCTGCGTCGCTCGCTCCTCAACCAACGGGAACGGGCGCCGGGTTTCGAGACGCGTGCTCCTGCGTCGCTCGCTCCTCGACCAACGGGAACGCTCCTCAGGCGACGGGGACGACCGCGTCGCGCGCCTCGACGAAGGCCGCGACGCAACGCCGGATCTCGTCCTCCGTGTGGGCCGCCGAGAGCTGCACGCGGATGCGGGCGGCCCCCTTCGGCACGACGGGGTACGAGAACGCGGTGACGAACACGCCGCGGGTCTGCAGCTCGGCTGCGATGCGCGCGGTGAGGGCGGCGTCGCCGAACATGACCGGCACGATCGGGTGCCGGCCGGGCAGCAGCTCGAAGCCCGCGGCATCCATCAGCTCGCGGAACAGCGCCGCGTTCGCGTTCAGCCGCGTGCGCAGCTCGCCCGACGACGAGAGCAGCGACAGCGCCTCGATCGTGCCCGCGACGATCGCGGGCGCGAGCGTGTTCGAGAAGAGGTACGGGCGCGCGCGCTGGCGCAGCAGGTCGACGATCTCCTGCCTCGCGGCCACATAGCCGCCGGATGCCCCGCCGAGCGCCTTGCCGAAGGTGCCGGTCGTGATGTCGACCCGCCCCTCGACGCCGCAGAGCTCGGGGGTGCCGCGGCCGTTCGCGCCGACGAAGCCGACCGCGTGCGAGTCGTCGACGAAGACGAGCGCGTCGTAGCGGTCGGCGAGGTCGCAGATCTCGGCGAGGGGGGCGATGTAGCCGTCCATCGAGAAGACGCCGTCGGTGACGATCACGCGGCGGCGCGCATCGGCCGCGGCGACGAGCTGCGCCTCGAGGTCGGCGAGGTCGCGGTTCTTGTAACGGAACCGGCGAGCCTTCGACAGGCGGATGCCGTCGATGATCGAGGCGTGGTTCAGCTCGTCGGAGATGATCGCGTCGTCGGGCCCGAACAGGGTCTCGAAGACCCCGCCGTTCGCGTCGAAGCAGGAGGAGAAGAGGATCGTGTCGTCGTAGCCGAGGAACTCGGAGACGCGCTGCTCGAGCTCGAGGTGGAGCTCCTGCGTGCCACAGATGAAGCGCACGCTCGCGAGCCCGTACCCCCACTCGTCGAGCCCGTCGTGCGCCGCCGCGATGATGCGCGGGTCGTTCGCGAGCCCGAGGTAGTTGTTGGCGCAGAAGTTCAGCACCTCACGGCCGGCGACCGCGATCTCGGAGGACTGCGGACCCTGGATGCCGCGCTCGCGCTTCGTGAGGCCGGCGGCCTCGATCTCGTCGAGCTCGGCGCGCAGCTGATCTCTCACCGTTCCGTACATGCTCAGACCTCCGTCCAGTCGAGGATGACCTTGCCCACGCCGCCGGAGGCGGCCACGTCGAACGCTTCGCGCCAGTCGCGCGCGGCGAAGCGATCGCTGATGATGGATGCCACGCGCTCGCGCAGCACCTCGCTCGTCTGCAGCATCGCGCTCATCGAGTTCCACGTCTCGAACATCTCGCGTCCGTAGATGCCCTTGAGCGTCAGCATGTGCGTGACGACCTTGCCCCAGTCGATCGCGTAGGGCTCGCTCGGCAGGCCCAGCATCGCGATGCGGCCGCCGTGGTTCATGTTCTCGATCATCTCGGGCAGCGCCTTCGGCGCCCCGCTCATCTCGAAGCCGACGTCGAAGCCCTCGCGCATCCCGAGCCGGGTCTGCGCCTCGCGCACGCGCTCCGTCGAGACGTCCACGACGTCGTCGGCGCCCAACTGCCGGGCGAGCTCGAGGCGCGCGGGCGAGACGTCGGAGGCGACGATGAAGCGAGCGCCCACGTGACGGGCGACCGCGATCGACATGAGGCCGATGGGGCCGCAGCCGGTGACGAGCACGTCCTCGCCGACGACCGAGAACGCGAGCGCCGTGTGCACGGCGTTGCCGAAGGGGTCGAAGATCGCGCCGACCTCGGGGTCGACCGGCGAGTGGTGCACCCACACGTTCTGGCCCGGGATGACGATGTACTCGGCGAAGGCGCCGTCGCGGTGCAGGCCGACGCCGAGGGTGCGGATGCACATCTGCCGGCGGCCGGCGCGGCAGTTGCGGCACATGCCGCACACCACGTGGCCCTCGCCGGAGACCCGGTCGCCGACGGCGACGTCGTGCACCAGGGGGCCGACCTCGACGACCTCGCCGTAGAACTCGTGCCCGGCGATGAGCGGCGTCGCGATGTTCGACGCGGCCCAGTCGTCCCACTTCTCGATGTGCAGGTCGGTACCGCAGATGCCGGTGCGCAGCACCCGGATCTTCACGTCGGCGGGACCGGGGGTCGGTTCGGGCCGTTCGACGAACTCGAAACCGGCGCCGGGGGCGGCTTTGTAGAGGGCCTTCATCGCTGGAGAACTCCGTTGTTTCGGCGCACGAACCGCTGGGTGCGGCGGTTCATGCGGTTGGTCCGGTGGGTGCGCCGGATGACTCGAACATCGTATCGGCGCGAGGCGGTGGATCGCCTCGGATGACTCAGGCTCGCGCCGCGGCGGGCTCGACCTGCCCCGCGTCGAAGTACGCGACGAGCTCGGGGTCGAGCTGCGGCACCTCGAGGGTGCCGGCCTCGCCGCGCAGCGACTCGGTCGCGCGGATGCCGACGGCGACGGCCTCGCGTGCGGCGACCGGCGACGTCTCGGTCAGCCCGCCGTCGCGCACGAAGCGGAAGAACTCGGCCACGAGCAGCGCGTCGGCGCCGTCGTGCCCGACGTCCTCGGGCGATTCGGGGACGATGAAGGTCTCGTCGGCGGGCGCCGCGCCCTGGTGCCGGCGGTTCCAGAGCCGCACCTCCGACCCCGAGACATCCCCGAAGTTCTCGATGCGGCCCTCGGTGCCGATGACCGTGTAGTTGCGCCAGTAGTCGGGCGTGAAGTGGCACTGCTGGTAGCTCGCGAGCACTCCGTTGCCGAGCCGCATGTTCACCATCGAGATGTCCTCGACGTCGATGACCGGGTTGAGGCCGGTCTGCGCCGTCGGCGGCCAGTTGTCGAGACTGAACCAGTCGCGCATGCGCTCGCCCGAGCGGTCGCGGCGGTCGTCGATGTCGCCGTAGACGCTGAGCGAGCCCATCGCCTGGACTTCGGTCGTGTAGGCGCCCGCCAGCCAGTGGATGACGTCGAGGTCGTGCGCGCCCTTCTGCAGCAGCAGGCCCGTCGTCTTCTCGCGCTCGGCGTGCCAGTCCTTGAAGTAGTAGTCGCCGCCGTTGCCGACGAAGTGGCGGCACCAGACCGCCTTCACCTCGCCGATGCGCCCCTCGAGGATGAGCCGGCGCATGAGCAGCACCACCGACATGTGACGCATGTTGTGGCCGACGTACAGGCGCGTGCCGGTGCGGCGGGCGGTCTCGAGGATCGCGTCGGCGTCCTCGACCGTCACGGCGAGCGGCTTCTCGCAGAAGACGGGCACCCCCGCCTCGAGCGCCGCGATCGCGACGGGCGCGTGCTGGTGGTCGGGGGTGAGCACCATGACCGCGTCGATTCCGCTCGCGAGCAGCTCGTCGAGCGAGTCGGTGACGGATGCCTCGGGCAGCGCCTCGCGGGCTTCGGCCCGCGAACGCTCGGAGAGGTCGCAGACGGCCGTGACGCGGGAACCGCGACCCGGACGGTGGGCCTCCTTCGCGAGCGTCGCGCGGGCGCCGTAACCGACGATGCCGATGTTGAGATCCACGGGTGACTCCTTGCAGATGGTGAGAATGTTCGTTCGCGGCGCAGCCTGCCGGCCGGGTGAGTGACGGGGCCGGCGGGTGCGGCGGCAGGATGGGTGAGGGTCAGCGACCGGCTTCGGGGGCCGGTTCGGGTGCGAGGACGGGGTTCGGGGTGAGCACGACGGTGCCCGGGGTGCTTCCGGGACCCGCCCCGTCGAGGTCGAGCAGCACGATCTCGTTGACGCCCTCGCGGAGCACCGTCCACGGGACGTACAGCGAGAGCTGCGGCCCGCGCTCCCAGTAGCGGCCGAGGCAGAAGCCGTTGACCCAGGCGTAGCCCTTCGACCAGCCCGAGAGGTCGAGGTGGCCGTCGCCGGCGGCGGTGAGCTCGAGGGTGCCCCGGTGGAAGGCGGGGCCGGGCCGCGACGGGCTCGCCGACGCGGAGCCGGCGTGTGCGCCCCAGTCGATCGCCGGGAGCTCGGGGAGGGGCAGCGCGTCGACGACGAATCCGCCGAGCTGCTGCTCCCGGTGCCGCACGGCGCCGAGGCCCTTCGTCTCGCCGAGACGCGGGCCGTAGTTCACCCGCCCCATCGACTCGACGACGATCTCGAGCTCGGCGGGCCCGGCGACCCCGTCGACGACCGGGGCGTCGCCGTCGACGATCGCCCGGAGCTCGCCGTCGACGAAGACGTGCGCACGATCGCGCAGGCCCTCGAGGGTGAGCGGTCGCGGCGCCCGCGGGCCGGGGATGGTCGTGCGGTACCGCACGAGCCCGTGGTCGAGGCCGAGCTGTTCGAAGCTCGGCGGGTAGGCCCACGAGCCCCCGTCGAGGGTGAACTCGAGCGGTGCGCGCGACGTCATCGCGACCTCGGCGCGCTCGACGAGCGGCGGCAGCTCGGGCAGTGAGGGCAGCTCCCCCGGCCGGCCCGTCTGCCGTGCCCCGTCGCCCGCGGCGAGCGCGGCGACGGCGGCGAACTCGCGGCGGAACGCGAAGAACTTCTCGGTCGGCGCCCCCCGCTCGTCGAGCGGGGCGTCGTAGTCGTAGCTCGTCACCGTCGGCTGGAGGCGCTCCCCGCCACCGGGCGCGGGCACGTGGTTCGCCCCCGCCCAGGTGCCGAAGTTCGTGCCGCCGTGCGCCATGTACAGGTTCACGGAGCCACCGCGTTCGAGGATCTCGCGCAGCGACGCGGCGGCATCCTCGGGGTCGCGCGTGACGTGACCGCCGCCCCAGTGGTCGAACCATCCGCACCAGAACTCCATGCAGAACGGCGGGCTGTCGGGGCGGATCGCGTGGAGGGTGTCGAAGGCGCCGGCGGCGTTCGAACCGAAGTTCACGGTCGCGAGGTGCTGCGGGCGCGAACCGCCGGTGAGGGCGACGTCGCTCGGCCCGTCGCTCGTGAACAGCGGCACGTCGACGCCGCGGTCGACGAGTGCTGCGGCGAGCGCGTCGAGGTACTCGGCGTCGGCACCGTACGAGCCGTACTCGTTCTCGATCTGCACCATGAGGAGGCTCGGGTGAGCGGCGAACCGGGGCACCACCCGGTCGAGGTACCGCCGGACCGGCGCGAGGAAGGACTCGTCGCTCGTGCGGAGCGCGCGGCCGACCCGGCCGGTCAGCCACGACGGGAACCCGCCGTTGTCCCACTCCGCGCAGATGTACGGGCCGGGGCGCACGATGGTGCGGAGCCCGGCCTCCCCCGCGGCGTCGAGGAAGCGGTCGATCCGATCGAGGTTCCGCCAGACGCCTTCCTCGGGCTCGTGGAAGTTCCACGCGAGGTAGGTCTCGACGGTGTTGAGGCCCATCGCCCGGAGCGACTGCATGATCGCGGGCCACTGCTCGGGCTGCGAACGGAAGTAGTGCGCGGCGCCCGAGAGGACGCGGAACGGCTCGCCGTCGAGGGAGAACCCGCCGGCGGAGATCGAGAGCGTCATGCCGTCGACCCCTGCAGCCCACGCGGCGGCGCGTCGAGATCGGTCGACCCGCCGGGAACGAGCGACCACGGGAACTCGTGGACGCTCGGCTCCGCCGGCGACTGCTCGAGGGCGCGCCCCACGATGATCTCGGCCTGCCGCTCGTAGAAGTCGGTCGGGCCCACCGTCGTGAGCGACGGCGCGACGAGCTGCGCATCGGGGGTGTTGCCGACGCCCATGATCGCGACGTCGTGCGGCACCCGCAGGCCCAGCATGTGCGCCGCGTTGATCGCCGCGATCGCCGCGAAGTCGGTCGTCGCGTAGATCGCGGTCGGGCGGCGCTCGCCCGAGAGCAAGGCCACCGCCGCCGTGAACGCGCTCGCCTGCGTGTCGGCGAAGGTCTCGGTGAGCGCGGGGTCGGGCTCGATGCCGTGCGCACGCAGCCGTTCGAGGTACGGGGTGTAGCGGGTGACCCCCGTCGTGCTCCCCGCGAAGGACGCCTCGGAGGCGAGGCATCCGATGACCGTGTGCCGTTCGAGCAGGTGCTCCATCGCGAGCTCGCAACCCGGGATCGCGTCGGAACGGATCACGTCGTAGCCCTCGGCGTCGAGCGTCTCGGAGAAGACGACGAGTCGCTGGCCCCGGTCCACGAGGCTCGCGAGCCTCGCACGCGATTCGGGCGAGTCGCCGACGAGGTCGAGGTACGCCACGTCGCTCTCGACCCGGTCGAGCGCCGTGTGCCAGTCGCCGTCGGCGAGGATGAGCGTGGTCAGCCCGTGCCGGTTCGCCTCGACGTTCACCGCGTCGGCCACCGCGAGCGACCACGGGTCGCTCAGCATGTGCAGCGCGAGCTGGACGGTATCGCTGCGGCCGGTCCGCATGGTGCGCGCGGCGCGGTTCGGCCGGTAGTTCAGCTGCTCGGCCGCGTCGAGCACGCGGCGGGCGGTGGGCTCGGCGACCCCGGAACCCGACTCGCCGCCGCCGCGCCCCGAGAAGACGTACGAGACCGTCGCGGTCGAGACCCCGGCGAGCTCGGCGACCATTCGCAGGGTCGGCCGACGGCGCCCGGCGCGGGTCGCCCCGCCGTTCCCGCCGGCGTCGCCGTTGGCATCAGCTGTGCGTGGCATCCGTCACCCCTTCGATCCCGAGAATGCGATGCCCTGGATGAACTGCTTCTGCAGGATCATGAACGTGACCAGCATGGGCAGCGTCGCCAGCAGTGCGCCCGCCATCAGCACAGGGTAGTCAGTGCCGTGCATGCCGACGAGCTGCGACAGGCCGACCGAGAGCGGCATCTTCTCGGGATCGGTCGTGACGACGAGGGGCCACAGCAGGTCGTTCCACGACCAGAGGACCGTGAACACCGTGAGGGCGATGATGCCCGGCTTCGCGAGCGGCACCATGACGCGCCAGAACGTCTGCCACGGGTTCGCCCCGTCGATGCGCGCCGCCTCCTCGAGCTCGGCCGGCATCGACATGAAGAACTGCCGCATGAGGAAGGTGCCGAACGCGCTGAAGATGCCGGGCACGATGAGCGCCTGCAGCGTGTTCAGCCAACCGAGCGACTGGATGATCTCGTACTGCGGCAGCAGGTAGAGCTGCGAGGGCACCATGAGCACCGAGAGGAACACCACGAACAGGGCGTTGCGCCCCCGGAAGGGGATGCGTGCGAACGCGTAGCCCGCCATCGTGCAGAGCACGACCTGGCCGAGCGTGCGGCCGACGGTGAGGAGCACCGAGTTCAGGAACATCTGCCCGAACGGCATCGTCTCGAAGACCTCGGTGAAGTTCGTGAACACCCACGGGTCGGGGAACACGATCGGCGGCACCTGCACCGAGTCCTGGAAGGTCTTGAACGCGGTGAGTGTCTGCCACACGAACGGGAAGATCATGAGCACGGCGCCGCCGGCGAGCAGCAGGTGCACGAGCCAGTGGCCGCGGTTGCGGCGGCCGGGGCGGCGCGCCGGGCGAGGGGCGGATGCCTCGGCCGGAGCCCCGGTCATCGCCCGGGTGTCGAGGGAGACGTCACTCATAGTGCACCCACTTCTTCTGCAGCCGGAACTGCACGACGGTCAGCACGAGGATGATGATGAGCAGGAGGAACGCGATCGCGGCCGCGTAGCCCTTCTCGTTGTCGATGAAGCCCGCCTCGTAGAAGAGGTACACGATGGTGCGGGTGTTCGGCATCGCCGGGTTGGCCGTGCCGAGCATCATGTAGATGAGGTCGAACACCTGCAGCGCACCGATCACGCTGATGACGCTGACGAAGAAGATCGACGGCGAGAGCAGCGGGATGGTGATCGAGAAGAACTTGCGCACCGGGCCGGCGCCGTCGAGGTCGGCGGCCTCCATGACCGTGTCGGGGATGCCCTGGAGCCCCGCGAGGAAGATCACGATGTTGCTGCCGAGGCCGGCCCAGATTCCCACCACGGCGATCGCGATGAGGGCGGTGTTCGGGTCGGTGAGCCAGCTCTTGCCCTCGATGCCGAAGACGCCGAGCACCTCGTTGAGCACGCCGTAGTCGCCGTTGTAGATCATGCGCCAGACGAGCGCGATGGCGGCCGGCATGGTCACGACCGGGATGAAGTAGAGGGTGCGGTACACACCGCGGCCGCGGAGACCGGCGGTGTTGAGCAGGGCGGCGATCCCCACGGCGAGGGGGATGCCGATGAGCGCGACCACCGTGTAGATCGCCGTGTTGCGGAGTGCGCCGAGGAGCTCGGGGTCCTGCGCGAGGCGCACGTAGTTGTCGAGCCCGACGAACTCGGAGCCGCCGAAGGGGCCCGACTCGGTGAACGACATGAAGAAGGTGCGCACCGTCGGCCAGAGGTAGAAGGCCAGGATGCCCACGGCCGTGGGGCCGATGAAGAGCAGCGCCCACCAGGACGACTGCCCGGGGCCGCGGCGACGGCGGGCCCGCCCGGGGGCGGCGCTGGGCCGCCCCCGGTCGAGCTCGGAGATCGGCGCGGCGGCGCGCTGCGCGATCAGGTCGGTCATGTGCTTACTCCGACTCCGCGTCGAGTGCTGCCTGCATCTGCTCGGCGAGCTGCTGCAGTCCGTCCTTCGGCGAGACCGTGCCCGCCCAGACCTGCGAGAGGATCTCGCTCTCGATCGAGGTCCATGCGGCCGTGTTCTTCGAGACCGGGTACGGCACGGCGGTCTCGAGGGCGTCGATGTAGACCTGCAGGTCGTACTGCGGCAGGGCGTCGACCCACGCCTGCTGCTTGCCGTTGAACGCCGGGATGACGGCGCCCGACTCGGCCATGATGTCGGCAGCCTCTTCACCGCTCAGGAAGGCGGCGAACTCCTGCGCGAGCTCGGGGTGCTCGCTCTTCGCGTTGACGACGTTGGCGAGGCCGTGGATGACGCTCTGGTTGCCCTCGGGGCCCGCCGCGAGCGGCGCCACGTCCACCTTGTCGGCGATGTCGGGGTTCTCGGCGTACGCGCCGGCCGCCCACGAGCCGTTCTGGAACATCGCGACCTTGCCCGAGAAGAAGAGGTCCTGGGCGCTCGTGTCGGTCATCTGCTGCGCGGTCGGCGAGGAGCCGGCCGCGATCAGGTCCGTCCAGAGTTCGATGCCGGCGAGGGCCTCGGGGGTGCCGTAGCCCGACTCGGTGCCGTCGGCGTCGATGACCTCGCCGCCGGCCTGCGCGATGGAGTTGTAGTAGTTCTCTTGGCCGGCCTGGGCGGCAGCGATGCCGTACTGGCCCTTCGCGGGGTCGGTGAGCTTCGCGGCGGTCGCCTTGAGGTCGTCCCAGGTCCATCCGGCCTCGGGGTACGCGACGCCCGCGGCGTCGAAGAGCTCCTTGTTGTACCAGAGCGCGATGGTGTCGAAGTCCTTCGGGGCGCCGTAGAGCTCGCCCTCGTAGCTGTACAGGTCGATGAGGCCCTGCGAGTAGTCGGCCGGGTCGACGAGCGTCTCGTCGATCGGCGCGAGCATGCCGTTGGATGCGTAGAGCTGGAAGTTCGGACCGTTCATCCAGAAGACGTCGGGGGCCGAACCGCCCGAGACCGAGGTCTGCAGCTTCGTGAAGTACTCCTTGTACGGAGCGATGACGGGCTTGACGGTGACGTTGGGGTGCTCGGCGGTGAACGCCTCGGCGAGCTTCTCCATCGTGTCGTCCTGGGTCTGGTCCCAGTAGCCGTACTCGAGGGTGACGGTCTCGCCGTCCTCGCCTTCCGAGCCCGTTCCGCTGCAGGCGCTGAGCGCGAGGGCGGCCGTTGCGGCCAGTGCCACAGCGGCGGCACCGCGACGGGTGAGTGCGCTTCGAAGCATCCGATCCTCCTTTGGATCTGTCACTTGGTGTGGGGTGGGCGGTGTGGGGGCCGCCAAGTGTTAATCGTTTAGCTAAACGATTAACACGAGACTGTAGCGGCGGATCGCATCCGACGCAAACGCGCGTTCGCGGCGTCGGCCGACGGGGTACATCGCGCGCCGGAGGGCTCGTCGCGAACCCTGCGAATGCGGGCCAGGCAGGGGTGCCGATACGGAAGGGCGAGTTCGACGCCACCCATTCGGGGGACATTTTTGTGTTCAATATGTAGCGCGTGATGTGTAATACATGACAGTATGTCCGCGGCGCACCGAGGAAGACGCGCCGTCTCCGGCTCTCGCCGGAGTCCGCACAGGGTCGGGAACCCGCAGTGCCGGTTCTCCGACCGTCAGGCAGACAACCGATGGAGGTCAACGATGACCACGACGTTCCGACGACGAGGCGGGGCGGGGGCGGCAGTCGCACTGTCGCTCACGCTCATGTTCAGTCTCTGCACCCCGCTCGCGGCGAACGCCGCACCCCCCGCGACCGCGACCACGACCAACTCCGGGCCGGAGTCCGAGATCGGCGCCGCCGACTCCGTTGGCGCAACCGACTCGACGGGCACCGACGCCCTCGAGGCGACCGCACCGCTGACGGCCAACGAGGCCGTGCACCGCACCGAGGTCGGCCAGGCGGTCGAACTGCCCGAGCGCCCCTCCGCGGCGACGGCGAGCCGGTCGACGGCACGCGCCGCAGCGGCCGAGTGCTCGGCCGCCGCATTCGCCGCGGTGCAGGGCCAGGCGCTCGTCGACCTGCTCCGCGCCAGCGCGACCGACTGCGTGAACCAGCTGTTCACGGTGAAGGGCGCCGAGGCGAAGGCGATCTTCGCGGAGTCGCAGATGATCACGGTCGCGAACGCACTGCGCACCGTCGCGCAGAGCTACCCCGGCGACAACTCGACCTCGGCGGCGCAGCTGGTGCTGTTCCTCCGCGCCGGCTACTACGTGCAGTACTACGACGCGGCGAACGTCGGCGACTACGGCAGCGCGCTCTCGGACGCGACGGCCGGGGCGCTCGACGCCTACTTCGGCAACGCCCGCTCGCGCGACGTCACCGACGCGAACGGCGAGATCCTGGGTGAAGCGGTCATCCTGATCGACAGCGCCGAACTCAACGCGCGCTACCTCGACGTCGTCGAGCGGCTGCTCACCGGCTACGACGCCGAGTACGAGGCATCCTGGTGGATGCGCAACGCCGTGAACAACACCTTCACCGTGATGTTCCGCGGGCACCAGGTGCCGGCCTTCGTCTCGACCATCGCCGCCGACCCCGGCGTGCTCACCACCCTGCGCGACTTCGCCGTGGCGCACCTCGACCTCGTCGGCGGCGACTCCGGCTTCCTGCCGACCAACGCCGGCCGCGAACTCGCGCGCTTCCTCGGCGACGACGCGATCCGCGACACGGCCCGGCGGCTCGTCAAGGACCTGATGAGCCGCACCTCGCTCGACGCCCCGACCGCGCCGCTCTACGTCGCACTCGCCGGCATGGTGAAGTACTACGAGCCCGACTCCTGCGCCGAGTACGGCATCTGCGACATCGCCGAACGCGTGGCGGCCAAGGTGCTCACGGTGAACCACGTGTGCTCCCCCACGATCACGATCCGCGCCCAGCAGATGACCGCGGCGGAGCTCGAGTCGAGCTGCACGAGCCTGCTCGGCCAGGACCGCTTCTTCCACGCTGTCGCCAAGGACCCGGGTCCGGTGCCCGACGACATCAACTCCGAGATCGAGGTGGTCGTCTTCGACTCGAGCAGCGACTACCAGGGCTACGCCGGGATCATCTTCGACATCGACACGAACAACGGCGGCATGTACCTCGAGGGCGACGACCCCTCTGCGGCCGACAACGTCGCGCGCTTCATCGCGTACGAGGCCGAGTGGATGCGCCCGAGCTTCGCCGTGTGGAACCTCAACCACGAGTACACCCACTTCCTCGACGGCCGGTTCAACATGCACGGCAACTTCGAGGACGGCATGCGCACCCCCACCATCTGGTGGGTCGAGGGCTTCGCGGAGTACATCTCGTACCACTACCGGGGCGAGGCGTACACGGGCGCCCAGGAGGCGGCGGCGCGCGGCACGTACAAGCTGAGCGAGCTCTTCGACACCGTCTACGGCGACCAGGAGCGGGTGTACCGCTGGGGCTACCTCGCGGTTGCGTTCATGCTGAACGAGCACCCGGCCGAGCTGCAGACGGTGCTCGGCTCGTATCGGGCCGGCCAGTGGGACGAGGCGCGCACCACCCTCACCCAGACGATCGGCACGCGCTACGACGCCGAGTTCGCGGCGTACCTCGAGCGCTGCGCCGCCGGCGACTGCAGCGCGGACCTCGGCGGCGGCGGCACCGGCGGGCTGCCCGAATGCGATGCGGCCGACCCGCGCACGCTCGACAACGGCTGCGTCCGCTCGGCGCGTGCGGGCTCGGCGGGCCAGACCGACCACCTCTTCATCTGGGTGCCGGCCGGAACCCCGCGCGTGACGGTCGAGACCTCGGGCGGCACCGGCGACCTCGACCTCTACTACAACTGCTACGGGTGGGCCGACCGGAACGCGCACGTCGCGCGATCGACCGTGCCGGGCAGCACCGCGGAGCGGGTCGTCGTCGAGTGGCCGCAGGCGGGCTGGAACTACGTCGGGCTCACCGGCGTGACCGACTTCTCGGGGGTGAGCGTCACGGCGAGCTTCTGAGTCGCATCCCATGAGACCCTCGTGCGGCCCGGACCTCCGGGCCGCACGAGCGGTCTCGGGGGTGCGTCGCCTCGACGGCTCGGGTACAGTGATCGAATCGATTCGACTCCACCGTGACACCGACGAGGACCCCATGGCACAACCGACCGCCGCCCGCCCCGCACGCGAACTCATCGCCTGGCGCAACGCCGTCTTCGCCATCTTCTTCCTCAGCGGCCTCAGCATGGCGAGCTGGGTGGCGCGCATCCCCGCCATCCGCGACGACACCGGGCTCTCGACGCAGGGCGTCGGCCTCGTGATCCTCGCCGGCTCGGCGGGGTCGATCGTCGGCCTCGTCTCGGCGCCGTGGGCGCTCGCCCGCCTCGGCGCCCGCCGCGGCATGATCGGCGCACTCGTCACGGTCTCGGCCGGGCTCGTCTTCGTCGGTATCGGCGGTTCGCTGGTGCCGTCGGTGCCGCTCGTCGTGATCGGCCTCGCCCTGTTCGGCTTCGGCAACGGCGCGGTCGACGTGATGATGAACGTCGAGGGCGCCGAGGCCGAGCGCGAACTCCGCAAGACCGTCATGCCGATGATGCACGCCTTCTTCTCCTTCGGCACGGTGACCGGTGCCGGGATCGCGGCGGGGGCCTCCGCCCTCGACGTGCCCGTGTCGGTGCACCTCGGCGTGGTCGCCGCGCTCATCGCCGTCGGCATCGTCGTCGCCGTGCGCTTCGTGCCGCTCCGCGCCGAGGTCGGCGACGACACGCACAGCGGCGCCCCGCGCCCGCCGTGGCGCGAGCGGCTGAAGGCGAACCTCGCCGTCTGGGGCGACGTGCGCCTCCTCCTCATCGGCGTGATCATGCTCGGCATGTCGTTCGCCGAGGGCTCCGCCAACGACTGGCTCGCCCTCGCGGTCGTCGACGGCCACGGCTACGACGAGACGACCGGTGCGCTCATGTTCGGCGTGTTCACCGTGGCGATCACGGCCGGCCGCGTGCTCGGCGGGCCGGTGCTCGACCGCTTCGGGCGGGTGCCGGTGCTGCGCACCCTCGCGGTCGTCGGCATCGCGGGGCTCAGCCTGTTCATCTTCGGCACCGAGCCGTGGATGCTGATCGTCGGCACGGTGCTCTGGGGCGTCGGCTCCTCGCTCGGGTTCCCGGTCGGCATGTCGGCCGCCGCCGACCACCCGACCGATTCGGCGGCGCGCGTGAGCGCGGTGGCGATCATCGGATACTGCGCGTTCCTCACCGGCCCGCCGCTGCTCGGCTTCATCGGCGAGCACTTCGGCATCCTCAACGCCCTGCTCGTCATCCTGGCGCTGCTCGTGCTCTCGGCCATCGCGGCGCCCGCCGCGCGCGAGCGCGACCGGGCCGAGGCCGGCCACGTGGCATCCGACCGCACGTAGACTCGTCGGGTGCGTCTCGTCATCGCCCGCTGCTCCGTCGACTACGCGGGGCGGCTCCAAGCCCATCTTCCGCTCGCGACCCGCCTGCTCATGGTGAAGGGCGACGGCAGCCTCCTCGTGCACTCCGACGGCGGCAGCTACAAGCCCCTCAACTGGATGAGCCCGCCCTGCACGCTCGCGACGGGCGAGCCCGACGACGAGCAGCGCGAAGCCGGCGTCGTCGAGCTGTGGACGGTCACGCACAAGAAGACGGCCGACCGGCTGATCGTCTCGATCCACGAGGTGCTGCACGATTCGGCGCACGATCTGGGCATCGACCCCGGCCTCCAGAAGGACGGCGTGGAGGCGCACCTGCAGAAGCTGCTCGCCGAGCAGATCGAGCTGCTCGGCGACGGGCACCGGCTGGTGCGTCGCGAGTACATGACGGCGATCGGCCCGGTCGACATCCTCGCGACGGATGCCTCGGGCGCGAGCGTCGCCGTCGAGCTGAAGCGGCGCGGCGACATCGACGGCGTCGAGCAGCTGACCCGCTACCTCGAGCTGATGAACCGCGACCCGCTGCTCGCGCCCGTCACGGGGGTGTTCGCCGCGCAGGAGATCAAGCCGCAGGCGCGCACGCTCGCCGAGGACCGGGGCATCCGCTGCCTCGTGCTCGACTACGACGCGATGCGCGGCGTCGACGACGCCGACTCCCGGCTCTTCTGATCGCTGAACGCGCACTGCGCATTCACTGAGCGACCCTGAAGTTCGAGCATCGCTCGCATTTGCGCATCCTAGGATGTCACGGTGACTTCCCCGACCCTCTCCCCCACTCGTACGTGGTCGGCCGTGCTCTTCGACCTCGACGGCACCATCATCGACTCCGCCACCGACATCACCGGCTCGCTCGCCCACATGTTCGCCGAGATGGGCGCCCCCGTGCCCTCCGACGAGGAACTGCGCGCCTACGTCGGCCCGCCGCTGCTCGACAGCCTGCGCATGACCGCGGGCTTCAACGACGCCGAGGCGTGGGAGGCACTGCACGTCTACCGCGACCACTACGGCGAGCACGTATTGCGCTCGCCCGTGTTCCCGGGGGTCGCCGGCGTGCTCGAACGCCTGCACTCCGCGGGCGTGCCCGTCGCCCTCGCGACCTCCAAGCCCGAGACCATGGCGCGCAAGGTGCTCGACCACGCCGGTCTCACCGAGTACTTCGACGTGATCACCGGTGCCAGCGACGACGAAGCGCGCAGCACGAAGGCCGACGTCGTCGCCGAGGCGCTCCGCCGACTCCAGGCGCAGGGCGTCGACACCTCGCACTCCGTCATGGTCGGCGACCGCGGCTACGACACCCTCGGTGCCCTTGCGAACGGCGTGCCCACCATCCTCGTCGAGTGGGGCTACGGCTCGCCGGCCGAGGCCGGCGACGCGATGGCCGTGGTGCACTCGGCCGATCAGCTGCGCGGGCTCCTGCTCGGCTGACTCCCGCTGTCGTAATCGCGCCATCTGGCGTGAATACGACACCCTTTCGGGTGGCATCCCCGGAGATCCGCGCCGTTTCACGCAACGCTCGTGCGGCCTTCTCCACAGTTTCGTCACAGCTCTTCCATAGGACGGCAACCCCACGGCAGTATGCCGTTTACGTCCGTCTACCGACGGGCGCCGTGCGTGGTTCGGTGGTCACACTCCACCGAGTCACTCGAAGGGAGAAGCATGTCTGGATTCACCAGCCGCGCGCGCAAGCGTGCGGTCGCGGTCGTCCCGGTGCTCGCACTCGCCGCCACCGGAATGGTGTCGTTCGGCGTGAGCACCGCTGCCGCAGCTGAATCACCGGTATCGCCGCCGGTGATCAGCGACTCGGAGTACTACATGAACTACGTCGCCCCGCGTGCCGAGGCCGTGGTGGGCGCCGATGACGAAGCCGTCTTCGACATCCACGGCAACAAGGTCGTGGCCCCGAGCGCCGAGACCGCCCTCGAGACCGCGATGGAGGTCGACGCGAAGTTCGCCGCCGGCAACCCGATCGCCGCGAGCGGTCTGGCGAAGCTCGAGAACAAGTCGAACGAGACCGGCAAGAGCCCGAAGCAGCTCAAGCAGGAGCAGCTCAAGGCCGACAAGAAGGCGAAGAAGCCGAAGAAGGCCCCCAACTACAAGCAGGCCGACGTCACCCAGGAGGCCAAGCTCCTCACGATCCTCGTCGAGTTCAACGACGAGGCGAACGACGACTTCACCGGCAGCTATGTGCCGACCGAGTTCGGCGCCACCACCTGCAAGCCCGGCAACGTCCAGAACGGGCCCCTGCACAACGGCATCCCGAACCCCGCCGACTACGACCTCGAGGACAACAACTCGATGTGGGTGCCCGACTTCTCGTCGGAGCACTTCAACAAGATGCTCTTCACCGACGAAGGCATCACCGAGCGCGTCCGCACCGACCTCACCGGCCCCGACGGCAAGCCCGGCTTCGACATCTCGGGCTACACGATGAAGTCGATGTACGAAGAGATGTCGCACGGCGCCTACACCGTCACCGGTGAGGCGACTCCGTGGATCACGGTGCCCCACTCCGAGGCGTACTACGGCGCGACGGTGTGCCACCAGAACGACCAGGGCGTCTACGTGGCCGGTCCCATGCAGGACCAGCAGGGCCACCCCGACAACCCCAAGGGCCCCGGCCAGCTGCCGATCGACGCGGTCGCAGCCCTCGCCGCGGCACAGCCCGACTTCCCCTGGGCCGACTACGACATCGAGGACCAGGGCGACCGCGACGGTGACGGCAACGTCAACGAGCCCGACGGCGTGATCGACCACGTCGTGCTCGTGCACGCCGGTGAGGACAAGTCCGGCGGCGGCGGCGCTCAGGGCACCTACGCCCTCTGGGCGCACTCCTCGGCCGTCCTCGGCGGCGCGACGATCCCCGGCACCGACCTCCAGCTGTCGAACTACATCGTGCAGCCCGAGGACTCGGGCGTCGGCGTGTTCGCTCACGAGTACGGCCACGACCTCGGTCTGCCCGACCTCTACGACACCTCGAACGCCGGCAGCAGCGACATCGACTTCTGGGACCTCATGAGCTCGGGCTCGCACGCGGGCCCCATCTTCCAGTCGATGCCGTCGCACATGGGCCTCTGGGACAAGTGGGTGCTCGGCTGGGCCGACCCCGTCGTCGTGAACCCCGGTGACGACGAGACGACCGTCAAGGTCGGCCAGAACTCGCGCCCCCTCAAGGGCAGCGAGGACGGCGTCAAGGTCAACCTCCCCGACAAGCACATCACCCTCGCCGAACCGCACGGCGGCGAGAACATGTGGTTCACGGGCTCGGACCAGGACTGGGGCGACATCCGCATCGAGCGCACGCTCGACGTGGGCGCCGACGCGAAGTTCTGGATGTGGAACAACTTCGTGATCGAGTCCGACTGGGACTTCGGCTTCGTCGAGATCTCGACCGACGGCGGCACCACCTGGACCGACCAGAAGGTGTTCAACGAGAACGGCACGGAGGCGACCACCCCCGACGGCTACGCCGACCCGAACGGCAACCTGCACGGCTTCGGCGACCGTAAGTACGGCCTCACCGGTGACTCGGACGGCTGGCAGCACCAGTACGTCGACCTCTCGGCCTACGCGGGCCAGACGATCGGCGTGCGCCTGCGCATGGCGACCGACGCCGCCTTCCAGGAGCGCGGCTGGTTCGCCGACGACTTCTCGCTGACGAGCGGCGCCACCACCACGTGGAGCGACGACGTCGAGTCGGGCGAGAACGGCTGGACCCCGAAGGTCGGCAGCTTCGCCGACACCACGGGCCCGGGCTGGCGCATCGACACCGGCTCGTCGGTGAAGGCCCAGTACTACCTGGTCGAGTGGCGCAACTTCGACGGCTTCGACGAAGGCCTGAAGTACGGCTACAACTCCGTCTACAGCGACGGCGCCTGGAAGGTCGAGAAGCTCGCGTACAACGCGCCGGGTGCCCTGATCTGGTACCGCGACACCACGTACGGCAACTCGAACCAGATCCTCTCGAACGAGGCGGCGCTGCCGAGCTACGGTGCGAAGGGCGGGCTCCTGCTCGTTGACAGCCACTTCAACCCGCTGCAGCGCACCGGTGCCGCGGCCGACGCCGACCCGTCGACGCTGAACATCATGCCGTCGCGTGCCCAGTCGTCGAACGCGTCGTTCGGTCTCACCAAGACGTACCCGTTCACGGAGTGCTTCATCGGTGGCACCGGTGACGAGTACTGCACCGACGTCGCGGCCCAGGACGCGGTGAGCACCTTCACCGACGACCGCGGCTGGGTGCCCGGCTTCGCCCTGCGCGAGTCCGACGGTGCGCTCTTCTACCGCGACCGCGACGCCTCGACCGTCGTGCCCTCGGTCGACAACGGCCTGTACAGCACCCCGCTGTACGACCTCGCCGGCAACCGCCTGCCCGCCTACGACGGTCTCGACATCGGAGTCGGGCCGTTCGGCTCGGGCAACCCCGCCGACGCCGGCGTGGGCTACGGCACCGTCATCTCGGTGAAGAAGGCCTTCAAGGGCAACACCGCCGCGCTCATCAGCATCATGCCCCCCACGGCAGGCTGATCGGCAACGCACCAACGCAACATCGACGAGGCGTCGGCCCTTCCGGGGGTCGGCGCCTCGCCGCGTTCGGGGTACCTCAGCGGCTCGACGATTCGGTCAGGCCGCTGTGCGACGAGCCGCACGACGCCGACGGTCGTTGCGGCGGACGATCGCGATCTGCACCGCGAGCGTGACTGCCCCGCCCGTGACGATCGCGACGAGGTTCACCCCGAGCTGCACGAGCGAGGTTCCGGCCGTCGCCCACTCGCCGGAGGCGAACGCCACGGCCGCGGCCCCCGCCGCCGGCACCGTGGTCACCGAGATGAGCACGCCGACGAGCGCACCCGACTTGGCGGACGTCAGCGAGAGGACCCCGGCGATGCCGGCGAGGAGGCCGACCACATAGCTGAGCACGTTCGGCTGCCAGATGAATCCGGTGTTCGGATGTTCGGCGTCGAGCGCGTCGGGCGGAAACCACCCGACCGCCATCATCAGCAACGAGAACGCGACGGTCACAAGGATGGCCGACACGTACCCGATGACGATCGCGACCGCCGAGCGGCCGACGACGAGCCACCGCCTGCGGACGATGCCGACGGCCATCGCCGCGAGGGGACCGAAGTCGGGGCCCACGACCATGGCACCGACGATGAGGATGGGCTGGTCGGTCACGACTCCGACTGCCGCGATCATCGTGGCGACCGCCATGAAGACGAGGAAGGTCGCGGAGAGGCGGACCTCGTCGCCCGCTCGGGCTTCGACCTCCTGCCAGACCACGGCGTCGTCGTCCCCGCCGAACGCCCCCGTGGCCGAGCGCGTCTCCGTGCGCGAGAGCGCCAGGTCGACCGACTCGACCGCGATCGATCCTCGACGATCCAGTCCGACGGCGTGCAGTTCGGCGAGCACGTCGCTCGCGGTGCCCCGCGCGACGTCGCACAGGAGCAGGTCGCCGTCCGGGTGACTCGCCACCCCCGGGAAGCGGATGATGTTCGAGATGTCGTCGCCGTGTTCGGCCAGCACCGCATCGACCCTCGCGGCCAGCTCGATCGGGACGATCATCCTGAAATGCAGCACCCACTCAGTGTGACCGAGACACCACGTCGCAGCGGGGCGACGCGCGCCGGGTCAGGAGACGACGGCGGGCGCGAAGCCGTCGATCACACGACCGAGGGCAGCGGCGAACTCGGCGTCGTCACCGCCGTCGAGCGCGAGATGCTCGGTCTGCTCGACGAGCGGATGGCGCGAGTCCGACCAGAGGGGCTGCGGTGCGGATGCCTCGACCGGCGCCGCACGACGGGCCGCCTCGAGCGCCGACTGACCGACGACGAACGCCCGCACGACATGCGCGGCGCGTGCGGCATCGTCGACCGCGAGCCCGGCCTCGACGAAGCTCTCGATAAGGCGTTCGGCGAGCGAGAGCGCGTTCGGGCCGTCGAGCGGGCCGCTCGTGACGAGCACCATCGCGCCGGAGTGCTCGGCGAGCTTCGCTCGCAGTGCGAGCGCGATGGACACGACCCGGTCGCGCCAGTCGGGCTCCGTGGCATCCGCGACGCCCGTGAGCAGGTGTTCGACCATCGCCTGGAGCAGTGCGTTCTTCGACGCGAAGTAGGTGTACATCGCGGTCGGGGTGAGCCCGAGCGCACCGGCGACGCCGCGCACCGAGACGGCGGCGACGCCCTTCTCCTCGAGGATCTCGAAGGCGGCGTCGACGATGTCGGACTGGCTGACGCTGCGCCTGGGGCCGGGCTTCATGTGCGGTGCTGCTCCTCTGGGTCGACGATCAACGGTACTCGACCGTGACCATGAGCGCCCCCGATGTCTGGCAGGGTGGGAGGCGATCGTGCAGGCGCGAGACCGCGCCGCACGGCGATCATGGGAGGTCGTTCAATGGAGTTCGCCGGAGCCGTCGGCATTCTGGTCATCATCGGCCTCGCGGTGGTCATCGCCATCGTGCTGCTGCTCATCCTGGCGCTGTTCGCCCGCAGCTGGATCAAGGTCGCCCGCGCCGACGAGGCACTCGTCATCTCGGGTCGCAAGCAGAAGGTGCAGCGCGCCGTCATCGCCGCCGACGGCACGAGCAGCTCGCAGCTCGAGGAGTCGCCGGTCACGGTCATCGTCAACGGCAAGTCGATCGTCAACCCCATCACGCAGCGCCACGAGATCATCTCGCTGCGGTCGCGTCAGGTCTCGTTGAACGCCGAGGCGCAGTCGCTCGACAACGTCACACTCAACGTCGACGGCGTCGCGATCGTCAAGATCGGCTCGGACCCGCTGTACGTGCGCCGCGCCGCCGAGCGCTTCGCCTCGCAGGACGCCGCGATCGAGCAGTTCACGACCGAGCAGCTCGAGGGTGCCCTCCGCGGCATCGTGGCGACCCTGTCGGTCGTAGAGCTCATGCGGGAACGCAAGAAGTTCTCCGACCAGATCGCGGCCGACGTCTCGCAGGAGCTCGCCGAGCAGGGCCTCATCCTCGACTCGTTCCAGATCAAGGGCATCACCGACAAGGTCGGGTACATCCAGTCGCTCGGCGCCCCCGAGATCCAGGCGAAGCGTCAGTCCGCCGAGATCGCGCAGACCAATGCCGACCGCGCCATCAACCAGAAGAACATCGCCAACAAAGAGGCGAACCTCATCGAGCAGACCGCGCTCGACACCAACACCGCCAACGCCGACGCCGGCATCGGTCGCGCCCGCGCCGAGGCCGAGCAGGCCGAGCAGCTCGCCCGCGCGCAGGCCGAGCAGGCCGTGCTCCAGCAGCAGGCCGAGAACAAGCAGGCGCAGCTCGACGCCGACGTCAAGCGCGTCGCCGACGCGCAGCGCTACGAGGCCGAGACGCGCGCGCAGGCCGAGCTCTACACCCGCGAGCGCGCCGCCGAGGCCGCCGCGATCGAGCAGGTCAAGCAGGCCGAGGCCCGCACCCGCATCGCAGAGCAGCAGGCGCAGGCCGACAGGGCGCGCGCCGCGGGTGAGGCCGCCGCCATCGAGGCGAAGGCCACCGGTGAGGCGAACGCGCTGCGCGCGCAGGCCGAAGCCGAGGCCGAGACGCGTCGGCTGCTCGCGAACGCCGAGGCGGAAGCCATTCGCGCCGAGGGCGAGGCGCGCGCCGCGGCCGTCGAGGCCGAGGCCAAGGCCATCGCGTCGAACCAGGACGCCTTCCTCTCGCAGCGTGTGCTCGAGGTGCTGCCGTCGATCATGGCGGAGTTCTCGAAGGGCTACGCGGCGATCGGGAGCGTCTCGATCGTCGGCGGTTCGGGCGACGGCGCCTCGGAGGTCGTCGGTGCCGACAGCGCCAAGGCCATGAAGTCGGTCTTCGACAGCGTGAACGCCGCGACCGGGCTCGACCTCGCCGCGATCATCCAGGGCCAGGCCCTCGGCCGCGGCATCGGCGAGGGCGCTGCGGAGGCCACGCAGTCGGGCCGCCGGGCGCGTTCCGCCGAGTAGAAGCGGCGCCGGCCTGTTCGACGGCGCCGACGGCCGGCCGGTGCCGTCTCGACGGGCACTACGTCACTGATATGCCACCGGCATCACGGGCACGACGCGCACGTGATACCAAGCGCGTCTCAGTGACGTAGTCCATGCGAGTCGAGCTCCGCGCACGAGCGACCGTGCTCACCGAACGAGTCGCACCGTGCTCACCGAACGAGTCGCACCGTGCTCACCGAACGAGTCGCACCGTCATGATCGCCCAGGGTTCGAACGGCGCCTCGGCGCCGTCGGGCTCGAAGCCGTTGCGACGGTAGAACGCCCGCGCCCGCGTCTCGCCCGCCATCGCCCACAGGAAGGCGGGCCGGGTACCGATGGCGGCGTCGAGCAGCGACTGGCCGAGGCCGCCGCCCTGATACTCGTCGAGGAGGTAGAGGCCCTTCAGCTCGAGCGTACGCGGCGCGTCGGGCTCGCGGGCGGGGTCGACCACGCCCGCGTCGGCGAAGCCGATGATCCGGTCGCCGTCGACGGCGACGACGACCGTGCGCTCGGGGCCGGTGGTCTCGAGCACCTGCCGCCACCCCTCCAGACGTTGCTCGAGGGTCCACGCCTCGATGCGCTCGCGCGCCACGAACCCGGCGTCGATGTACGTCGTCTGGTGGCTCTCCCAGTGCATGCGGGCGATGTTCGGCGCATCGTCGACCTGCGCCGCGCGGATGATCGGTGCGGTGCGGGGAGCGGAGCGCTCGTCGGAGTTCGTCGTCACGGGGTTGCGCCTCGGTCGAGCAGGCGAGCACGCACGCGGTCGAGGTCGGACGCGGTGAGCCCGTTGTCGAGGAGGAATCCGGCGACGTCGACGCCGTCGAGGAACTCCTCGAGTTCGCGCACACGACGCCGGTCGAGGTCGCCGGACTCGGCGGGCGCGGCCTCCTCGCCTCCAGCGGCGAGGTGTTCGGTGATCGCCTCGACGGCGGCGAGGTAGTCGGCGACGATCGCGCCCCGTTCGACCTCGCAGAGCTGCAACAGCATCGCGGTGATCATGCCGGTGCGGTCTCGGCCGTGCGCGCAATGGACGAGCACGGCACCGGTCGGAGCCGGGTCGGCGGCGAGATCGCGGAACACCGCAGCGACGAGCTCGGGCCACCGCTCGAGCACCTCGGGGTAGTACCCCGGCGAATCCAGCGTCTCCCAGCGCGACATGAACTCGGCGTCCGACTGGTCTTCGACGGGGCGATGCAGCCGGACGAAGGGCGCGTCGACCGCCGACGCGACCTCGTCGGCGTTGCGCAGGTCGATGACGGTCCGCACCCCGGCCGCGTGCAGTTCGGCGCGGCCGTCGGCATCGAGCCCGTCGAGCTGCGCCGAGCGGTAGACCCGACCGTGCGCGGTCGTGCCGAGCGAGCCGCTGAGCCCGCCGAGATCCCACGTGTTCGGCAGCCCGGCCCAGCTCATTCGACGCGTCATGCGATGACGCTACCGGAGGGCACGGCCTGGTTGCGCCACAGCGCTCAGCGCATCGCCCCGGCGCGGTACGCCGCCTCGGTGCGGGTCGCCGCACCGAGCTTGCGAAGGATCGCCGAGACGTGCACGCTCGCCGTCTTGCCGCTGATGAAGAGGCGTTCGCCGATCTGCCGGTTGCTGAGGCCTTCGGCGATGAGGTCGAGCACCTGTCGTTCGCGCGCGGTGAGCTCGGCCATCGCTGCGGCGTCGGCGTCGGATGCCGCGGCGCCGGCGATGCCCGCGACCTCGCCGCCGACCGGGCGGCGCGAGCCGTCGAGGGCGAGCGCCGCCGTCGCCGCGACACGTTCGACGCGCTCGCGTACCGCGATGACGCCGCCGGCCTCGGCGCGATCGAGGGCGAGTTGCAGGGTCGCTCGGGCGGCCGTGCGGTTCGCCGCAGCCAGCTCGGCCTCGGCGAGCCGCAGCAGGGAGTACGGGTGGAGGTAACCGGGGACGCCCCCGCGTTCGATGGCGTCGACCGCCCGCCTCCAGGCCTCGGGATCGGTCCCCGGAACCTGGGCGCCGGCGCCTTCAGCCGCCTCTGCGAGTTCGGCCTCGATCAGCGCGACCCAGGTCTCGTGATGCGGCCAGAACGACCCCGCCTCGAGGAGCCGGTCGATTTCGGCGACCGATGCGGCGACCTCGGCGACGACGGCCTCTGGCACCGCGTGCGGCCGTACAGCGATCGCAGCGGCCACGCGTGCGGCGACCCAGAAGCCCGGGTGCGCGTAACCGGGGTGCAGCGCGCGCTCTTCGTGGAAGATGCCCCGGATCTCGACCCAGGCGCCGGCGAGGTCGTCGTTCGCGAGTGCGACCTCGGCGGCCATCTGGCCGACCGCGAGCCGGGTCTGCATCTCGACCGCCTGCACCCCGGCCATCATCGGCCGCACCCGGCGCAGCGCCTCGGCGGCCCCGACGGGGTCGCCGCGCCACAGCTTCGAGGAGATTCGGGCGCGGTGGAGGTAGACGGTGAACGGCACCGGCGGGTCGAGCGACAGCGCTCGTTCGATGATCTCCTCTCCGCGCTCCCACTCGCCGAGCGCGAAGAGCGGGTCGACGGCGTTGGAGGCGAGGATGACGCCGGTGCTCCGCTCGACGCCTTGGGCCCGAGCGCGCCCCAGCCCGTCTTCGGCGAGGCGCACGGCCTCGGTGTAGTCGCCGATCAGATAGGCGAGGTCCGAGGAGTTGACCCAGTAGCGCAGGAGGGCCGCACCGTCGCCCTCGGCCAGCTCGCGGGCCTCGGCGAGCATCTCGAGCCCGCGCTCGACTTCGCCGCCGACGGCGCGGCCGGCGGCCGCGATGTTCATCGAGATCGAGGCCGAGCGCGGCAGGTCGTGCTCCAGGGCGACGGCCAGGCCCTGCTCGGCCGTCTCCACCGCCTCGCCCGTGCGCCCCTCGATCAGGAATCGTCCGGCGAGGGTTGCGAGCGACCCGGCCCTGATCTCGGGGTCGCCGTCGTCGCCGAGCACCTCGAGCCCCTCTTCGAGGAGCGGGATGGAGCCGGGCTTGCCGATCGCGGCGAGATAGAGGGCCTTGTCGCGGAGGAACCGGGGGTACTGCGGCTCGTCTCGCGGGCACTCGGCGAGCGCGGCCTTCACCAGGGCGAGCCCGCGTTCGATCTCGCCCGCGTTGCGCAGGTGCGAGGCGGTACGGCCCATGAGCTCGAGCTTGCCCATGCCGGCGGCGGCCTCGGGGTCGGGCACCACGTCCCACAGTTCGAGGGCGCGTTCGCCGAGCTGTGCGGCGGTCGCGTACGCGGCGGCGGCGCGCGCCTCGCGCATGGCCTGCATGGTCGCGGGAAACGCACGCACGGCGTCGTGCGCGCCGAGCCAGTGGAAGGAGATCTCGGCGGCGAGGCGTCGCGAGCCCGCTGCGGCCGCCGCCTCGTAGGCCTCGGCGTACCGCGCGTGGAACCGCGCACGCTCACCGGGCAGCAGGTCGTCGAGGATCGCCTCGCGCACGAGCGCGTGCCGGAACGCGTAGTCGTCGCCGTCGATCGAGATGACGCCGTAGTACACCGACTGGCGGGCGGCGGCGTCGAGCTCGGCCTCGTCGCCGCGGTAGACCTGCGCGAGCAGCGCGTGCGAGACCCGCACGCCCCCCGTCGAGATGAGTCGCAGCAGCTCTTGCGCCGGCTCGGGCAGCCGCTCGTAGCGGGCGAGCAGCAGATCGCGCAGGGTGTCGGGCACGAAGCCGTCGTCGCGGCAGCCGTCGATGCCGACGAGCTCTTCGACGAAGAAGGGGATGCCGTCGCTGCGCCGGAACACCGTCTCGAGCACGCGTTCGCTCGGCGCCTCGTCGACGATGAGCGACTTCACGAGGCGCTTGACCTGCGGCTTCGAGAGCCGGCCGAGCTCGAGGCGTTCGACCCATCGATCGCGTTCGGCCTCGGAGAGGAAGGGGCGGAGCGGGTGCCCGCGGGTGACGTCTTCGGTGCGGTAGCTGAGCACGGTGAGCACGCGGCTCGAGCCGAGCGCGCGGAGCAGGAAGCGCAGCAGCGCGAGGCTGGCCGCGTCGATCCAGTGGAGGTCTTCGATCGCGAGCACGATCGGGCGCTCGCGCGAGAAGGTCTCGAGGAGCACCGCGATGCCCTCGTGCAGCTGCCCTGCGGCGATGCCGGCCCCCGGAGAGCCCACCTCGCCCGACTCGGCGGCGAGCTCGGGCAGCAGCGCCACGAGCGCGGCGCGCCCTGGGCCGACGGCGTCGAGCACGGGCGCCGCGCCGACCTCGGCGACGAGCGCCCGCAGCGCCGTCTTGACGGGGGCGTAGGGCGCCGCGACGCTGCCGAGGTCGACGCACTGGCCGGCGAGCAGCAGCACGTCGGCGGGCAGATGCTGCTGGAACTCGCGCAGCAGCCGGGTCTTGCCGATGCCCGCCTCACCGCCGACGATGACGGTGAACGGCGCGCCGGCCCGCACCTCGGCGAGGCGCTCGTCGAGGCGGGAGAGGTCTGCGCCTCGGCCGATCATGGCCGTTGCTGACGTGGTCACGAACTCATCGTGCCACGCACCGCCGACAGCCGCAGGCGGCGCCTCAGCCGGCGAGCGCGGCACGGTGCCAGAGGTGCCGGCGGTGCCGGGCGGCCGGCTCGGGCGCCGCGGTGCGGTCGCCCGAGCTCCGGCGCACCTCGGCGGCGAGTCGACGGGCGATCCGCCGCTCGGCCTGCAGCACGTTCGCACGAAGCGTGTGCACGGTGAGGAGTTCTGCTGAGAACTGCATGGTCTTTCCTTCGGTCGGGGTTCGATCTGGTGCGATCGGATGTCTCGATGGTGCTCGCTAAGGCACCTGAGGCTCATCGGGTGATCGCCCTATTTCTGCTGCGGGTGCCTCGGAAGGGCGCCTGCGCACCGCCTCAGTTGGGCAGCGTCGGCGTACGGTGCAGGCCGTCGCGGCGGAACTGCACGAGCGCGGCGGCGACGGCCGCGGCGCCGATGAGCCCCAGCATGAGCATGGTGGCGAACATGGCGAACCCCCTTTCCGTCAGATGATGCTTCCGTTGCGCGGGGCGCGCGTCGTCAGCGCGAGCACGGAATCGGGCAGGGGCGTGCCCGCCGGGGTCAGCCCGGAGGGCTGCGGCTCGCCCCACACGCGTTCGAGCGGCACGACCCCGGCCCACCGCGTGTGGTCCTCGCCGTCGTCGGGCGATTCGGATGCCCCGTGCGCACGTGTCTTCATGACGACGTCGTCCAGGGCGAGCCGGAGCACGCGGGTGGCGGCCACCTCCTTGCGGCGCATCGGGCGCACCTCGGCGGAGCGGCCGGGCATGAGCCGTTCGGAGAGGGCGAGCAACGCGGCATCCGCCTCGTCTCGCTCGACCTCGTCGAGCACGCCGTACGCGACCGCGCTGCGGTAGTTCATGGAGCTGTCGAAGAGGGAGCGCGCGTAGACGAGCCCGTCGAGCGCGGTGACCGAGAACGCGACGGTCGCGCGCTCGGCGGCCGCGCGGAGGGCGAAGCCGCCGCCGGTCGAGCCGTGCACGAAGATCGCGTCGCCGATGCGGGCGTAGCCCATCGGCACGACGACGGGGACGCCGTCGGCGACGGCGGCGAGGTGGCCGACGAGTTCGCCGTCGAGCAGTTCGAAGAGCGCGTCGCGGTCGGTGGTCTGGCGCTCCGCGAGGCGGCGGATGCGTCGGGCGGGGCTTTCGGCGGGGGCGTCGAGGGTGGTCATGGTTCGAGTTTCGGACGTACACTGGCCTCGCCTGCAGTCCAGTTGCTGCAGTTCCGACCAGTCCAGTGAGGAGCCCGATGGACGGCCCGCTGCTCGTGCTCGACCGCCGCGACGGGGTGCCGCTCGGGGCGCAGCTCGTGGACGGCGTCCGGCGGGGCATCCTCGGCGGGCTCCTCGCCCCCGGCGATGCGGTTCCCTCCACGCGGGCCCTCGCGGCCGAGCTCGGCGTCTCCCGCAGCTCGGTCGTCGCGGCGTACGAGCAGCTCGCCGGCGAGGGGTACCTCGAGCTGCGCCAGGGCGCCCCGACCCGGGTGGCCCGCCTCGTCGTCGAGCACGAGGCATCCGCGCCGCCGCCCGACCGGATGCCCGCGAACCCGAGCGGTCGGGCGGCGCTCGGCGAACACCCCGTGCACCGCATCGACCTGCTGCCCGGCAGCCCCTCGACCGCGCGCATCGACGAACGGGCCTGGCGCTCCGCATGGCGGCAGGCCGCCGCGGCGCCGATCCCGCGGCTGTCGCCCCCGCGGGCCGGGCTCACGGGATTGCGCGAGGAGATCGCCGACCACCTGCGGCGGGCCCGCGGCGTCGCCTGCACGAGCGACGACGTCGTCGTCACCGCGGGGACGAGCGACGCCGTCGCGCTCCTCGGCGCGGCGCTCCTCGAGCTCGGCCGCGACCGCGACGCGCGGCACGGCACGGCCAGCGGCCCGCCGGTCGTCGCCGTCGAGCACCCCGGCTACCCGTCGGCGCGGCGCCTCCTCGAACGGCGCGGCCTCGAGATCGCCCCGCTCCCCGTCGACGCCGACGGCCTCGACCTGGCCGCGCTGCAGCGTCTCCCCCGGCCGCCGCAGGCGGTCATGATCACCCCGAGCCACCAGTACCCCCTCGGCGGGCGGTTGCCCGTTGCATCCCGCCTCGAACTCATCGACTGGGCTCGCGGTGCCGGCGCGCTCATCATCGAGGACGACTACGACAGCGAGTTCCGCCACCTCGGGGCGCCGCTGCCCGCGCTCGCCTCGCTCGACCGGCTCGGCGCGGCGAACCCGGCGAACCCCGACGACGGGCCGCGCGCCGCCGCCCGCACCGTGCTCGTCGGCAGCTTCTCGAAGGTGCTCACGCCGTGGCTGCGGATCGGCTACCTCGTGCTCCCCGGCGACCCGGCGCTGCGGGCGGCGATCGACCGGATCCGCGCCGACGAGACCTGCCCCGTACCGGGCGTCGCGCAGGAGGCGATGCGGGCGTTCCTCGCCTCGGGCGCCCTGCGCCGGCACATCGCGGCGACCCGGCGGGACTACGCGCACCGACGGCGCATGGTGCAGGACGCCCTCGACGGACTGCCCGGCGCACCGCTCAGCGGGCTCGACGGCGGACTGCACGCGGTCGTCGGACTGGCCGACGCCGAGACCTCCGCGAGGATCGTCGCCCGACTCGCCGACGACGGCGTGGCCGTCGCACCGCTCGCCGACTACTCGGCGGTCGCGGGCGTCCGGCCCGGCGGCCTCGTGTTCGGGTACGCGGGCGTGGGCGATGCGCTGCTCGGCGAGGGGCTCGCCCGCATCCGCGCCGCACTCGTCGAAACCCTCGACCTGCGCGGTGACGCGGACTAGGGTGGGGCCGATCGGCGCGAGCGCGCCACCCTACGATCGGAGCCGCCGTTGCGTCGTGTTCCCCTGGTCGCCGCATGCGGCACCGCCCTCGTCGTCGTGCTCCTCAGCGCCTGCGCGCCCGCCGAACCGAGCGCTCCCCCGACCGTGACCGTCATGGCGACGGTCACCGCGACGCCGACGCCCACCCCGACGCCCGCGACGACACCGCCGCCGGCGGCCGCACCCGCGCCCGCGCCGGCCCCAGACCCCGTGCCGAACGCCGCCGCCCCCGTCGTGGAACCCGGCCCCGCCGTCGACCTCGGCTCGCGCGACGGTGCGACCGGGACGCCCGTCGTCGACGGCAGCGGCATGCCCGTCAGCTACGTGGTCGTCGTCGGCGACAGCTTCTTCGACATCGCCCAGCGCTTCGATCTGCCGCAGCAGCAGTTGCTTCGCATGAACCCGCAGGTGCATGATTTTGGTGAGGCCGTGTACATCGGGGACGTCATCAACCTCGATTGGACGAAGACCGGCTGACGAGGCATCTCGTGAATGAGATCGTCACCATCGAACCGTGGAACCCGTGGCCGCTCGCGATTCCCATCGTGATCGCCGTGATCGGCGTCGTCGTCTCGAGCCGCGGCACCCGGCGGCACTCCCGGCCGGTCCGCGAACTCGGCACCGGGCTGTTCCTGCTCTCGCTCATCGCGCTCGCGGCGATGTTCGGCGTGATGCCGGGCTCGTGGGACCAGAGCGTGCGCGCGGAGGCGCTCCTCGCGGCCGGCTACGACTCGCCGACGTTCTCGGCCGAGCAGGTCGTCGGCCCGGGTGAGCCCGCGGTGGTCGGGTTCCAGGCCGAACGCGACGGCGAGCGCGTGCGCGGGGTGCTCCGGCACCAGGGCGGCGCCGAGTGGCGGATCGCCGAGGTCGAGCACGACGAGTGACCGGATGCCACGGGCGAACCCCGCGTGCTGTCAGTCGCCGTCGAAGAGTCGCTGACCCACGTATTCGCCCTCCGCGATGCCGCCCGGCACCGCGAAGATCGCCGAGCCCACGTGCTTGAGGTATTCGTTGAGCCCATCGGTCGCGAGCGAGGTCTGCACGTCGATGAACTGCTGCGGCGACCGCTGGAACGACAGGAAGAACAGTCCCGCGTCGAGCCGGCCGAGCTCGTCGTTGCCGTCGACGAAGTTGTAGCCGCGGCGCAGCATCCGCGCGCCCCCGTTGTTCGAGGAGTGCGCGAGGCGCACGTGCGCGTTCGTGTCGATGAGCGGCGCACCCGTCGCCCCCTCGGCCGCGAAGTCGGGCTCGGTGAACTCCGTGCCGCCGGAGAGCGGAGCGCCCTCGCCCTTCGAGCGACCGACGAGCATCTCCTGCTCGCCGAGCTGCACGCGGTCCCAGTTCTCGATGATCATGCGGATGCGTCGGGCGACGAGATAGGAGCCCCCCGCGAGCCACGCCGGGTCGTCGCCGTCGGCGACCCAGACCTGCTCGTCGACCTCGCTCGTCTCCTCGGCCTTCACGTTCGCCGTGCCGTCCTTGAAGCCGAAGAGGTTGCGCGGCGTCGCCTGCGCGGTCGAGGTCGAGGAGGTGCGGCCGAATCCGAGCTGCGACCAGCGCAGGGTCGCCCGCCCGAAGGCGATGCGACTGAGGTTGCGGATCGCGTGCACCGCGACCTGCGGGTCATCGGCGCACGCCTGGATGCAGAGGTCGCCGCCACTGCGTTCGGGCACGAGGGCGTCGCCCTGGAATCGCGGGAGCTGCTCGAGTGCCGTGGGGCGGCGCGCGGCGAGCCCGAAGCGGTCGGCGCCGTCGGCGTTCTCGAAGAGGCCGGGCCCGAAGCCGAAGGTGATCGTCAGCCCGGCGGCGGGGAGACCGAGCGCCTCGCCGGTGTCGGCGGGCGGCGCGTAGTCCGAGCCTCCGACCGCGCCGCCTTCGACGACGTCGAGCCCCTGCGTGAGGCGTGCGGCCGCATCGGTCCACTCGGTGAGCAGGGCGATGAGGCCCTCGCGGTCGAGCGTGTCGCTCACATCGAAGGCGGCGAAGTGCAGTCGGTCCTGCGCGGGCGTCACGATGCCCGCCTGGTGCGCGCCGAAGAACGGGTACGAGGATGCCCCGGAGCCGGAGCCCGCGGCGTGCGCCTGGCCGGTCGACACCGCGACGCCCACGGCCGCCGCCCCGCCCGCGAAGCCGACCGCTGCGCCGGCCGCGCCGGCGCCGAGAAGGCCGAGGAGCCCGCGACGGGACACCTCCGCGGGTTGAGGAGCGCCCGACGAAGGAGGACGCGTCTCGAAACCCTCCGACCGTTCGTCGGGGTCTCGAGACGCGTCGCCGCTTCGCGTCGGCGCTCCTCGACCCCCGGACGTGTCACTCATGTCAGACCCCGAGCACCGTGGCAGTGAGCTGCGAGAGCGGCTCGGCGAGGGCGTTCACCCGGTCGCTCAGCGCCTTCTTGTCGGCATCGGTGAGCTCGGCGTAGTTCACGAAGCCAGCGTCGAGCGAGCCGTACTTCGCGAGCTCGGCCTCGAGGGCGGCGAACTCCTCGTCGATGGTCGACGCGAGCTCGGCGCCCTCGTCGCCCTTCGACTCGGCGAGCGCGCGCACCGCGCCGAACGCGACGCCGGCGCCCTGCACGTTCGCGGCGAAGTCGGAGAGGTCGGTGCCCGACCACCAGTCCTCCTCGCCCGTGATCTTGCCCGCGGCGACCTCGTCGAGGAGGGCGATCGCGCCATTGGAGATCGCGTCGAGGGTGACCGCGACGTCGTCGGCCGTCACGAGCCCGTGGAGCTCGGTGACATCCGCGACGAGGCCGTCGGCGTACGCCTGCCGCTCGGCCGGCGTCGACGGCGCCCAGTCCGCCAGCGCGTCCTGGCCGTCGGAGTTCAGGGCGCCCGCGGCCGGCGGCCAGAGGTCCTTCTCGATGCGGTGGAAGCCGGTCCACTCGAGGCCGTCGGCGACGGCGTCGACCTCGCGGAAGTCGATCTTCGGGTCGAGGTCGCCGAAGGCCTCGGCGGTCGGCTCGATGCGCTCGTAGGGCACGCGGGTCGCGGCGAAGAGCGAACGGGCGGTCTCGTCGTCGCCCGCGGCGTAGGCCGCGGCGAACGCCTCGACGAGCGGCAGCAGCTCGGAGGCCTGCGAGCGCACGTAGGCGAGGTACTCGGTGACGGCCTGGTCGGCGAGCTCCTGCTCGCCGGCCGAGACGCCGGATGCCTCGCCGGTGACCGTGAACTCGGCGAGCCCGACCGGCGCCCCGACCTGCTGGAACTTGCACGCCGTGTAGTACGTGCCCGGTTCGAGCTGCGCGGTGAAGTCGACATTCTGGCCCGGGGTGACGTTCTCCTTCTCGCCGACGATGCGCAGCTGGTCCTCCGCGAGGATCTCGAACTCGTTCACGTCGCTGCCGTTGTTCGCGAGGGCGAAGGTCACGGCGCCGGCGGTCGCGGTGTCGACGGCGACGGCGCAGCCGTCGTCGGTGATGTCGACGCCGATCGCCGAGGCGAGGTCGGACTTGGCCACGCAGCCGGTGAGGGCGAGCGCGAGTGCGGTCGCGGCAGCGGAGGCCGCGAGGGCACGACGGGTCATGTGGACTCCTGGGTCGTGAGGGGTGGGGTGGTGGTCAGTGGGCGGGGGCGGACGCGGGGGTCGCGGTGCCCGGCGCCGCGGCGGGGGCGGCGGACGGGCGGGAGCGGCGCCGGAGCATCCGCAGGTACAGCGTCGTGGTGACGGCGACGTAGAGGACCCAGCCGACCACCTGCGCCCAGGTGGGCTCGGGGGTGAAGTTGAACATGCCGCCGAGCACGGTGTCGATCGGGCTGCCGGGCGGCACGAGGCCCGTCAGGCTGTACGCGTGGACGCCCCAGCCGGGGATGACCGAGGCCTCCTGCAGGTCGCCGATGCCGTACGAGAGCACGCCGGCGGCGACGAGGATGAGGAAGAGGCCCGTCCACGTGAAGAACACCGAGAGGTTGATGCGCACGAGGCCCTTCGAGATGCCCCACGAGATGGCGACGGCGGTGAGGATGCCGAGGACCGCGCCGAGCGTGCCGAGCACGGGGTCGCTGCCGCCCGAGACGTTCGCCCAGACGAAGAGTGCGGTCTCGATGCCCTCGCGGCCGACGCTGAGGGCGCCGAGCAGCACGATCGCGAACCACGAGCGGTCGACGGCGGCGTCGACCTGGCTGCGCAGCTCCTTCGAGAGACCGGCGCCGTGGGTGCCCATCCAGAAGATCATCCAGGTGACCATCGCGACCGCGATGAGCGAGAGCACTCCCCCGAGGAGCTCCTGCGCCTGGAAGGTGAGGGCGTACGGCCCCCAGGTGAGGAGGGCGCCGACGCCGAGCGAGACGGCCACGGCGAGCGCGATGCCGGCCCAGAGCCGGCCGTACAGGTCGCGGCGACCGATCTTGCCGAGGTACGCGATCAGGATGCCGACGATGAGACCTGCTTCGAGGCCCTCGCGGAGGCCGATCAGGTAGTTGGCGAGCACGCGTCTCCAGGGGTGGAAATGAGGTGGGGTTGAGCTAAGGCTAACCTAACCGCGGCGCGGAGCATACTTCAGTTTCCTTCCTCACGATCGCTCCCGACCCTCGAACCGTTCCAACCGCCGGACCGTTCCCGAAACGCGCACGACCACGTAGCGTTGAGAAGGTGCTGACTCCTCCCATGCCGAAGAAGCGACCGATCGAACGCGAGCACCACGGCGACGTCGTGGTCGACGACTACGAGTGGCTGCGCGACAAGGACGACCCCGAGGTGCTCGCGCACCTCCACGAGGAGAACGCCTTCACGAAGGCGCGCACCGAGCACCTCGCCATCCTGCAGGAGCAGATCTTCGAGGAGATCAAGCACCGCACGAAGGAGACCGACCTCTCGGTGCCCGCCCGCGAGGGCGACTGGTGGTACTACAGCCGCACCGTCGAGGGGCAGCAGTACGGCATCCACTGCCGGGTTCCCGCGAACGGCGCCGACGACTGGGAGCCGCCCGTCACCGACGAATCCGGCGCGCCGCTTTCAGGCGAGCAGATCCTCCTCGACGACAACGTCGAGGCCGAGGGGCACGAGTTCTACGCGCTCGGCAGCTTCGACCTCACCGCCGACGGGCGCACGCTGCTCTACGCCGTCGACACCGAGGGCGACGAGCGGTACACGATCCGCCTCCGGTCGCTGGACGACTCGGGCCGCGAGCTCACCGACGTGATCGAGGGCACCGCCGCGGGCGCGATCTTCGACCCGAGCGGCCGCTACCTCTTCTATGCGACGGTCGACGACGCGTGGCGCCCCGACACCATCTGGCGGCACGAGATCGGCACCGAGGCATCCGCCGATGTCGAGGTCTTCACCGAACCCGACGAACGCTTCTGGCTCGGCGTCGGGCTCACGCGCAGCCGCAAGTACCTCGTCATCGAGGCGGGCTCGAACATCACGAGCGAGACGCGCCTGCTGGATGCCACGGACCCGACCGGCACGTTCGAGATCGTGTGGCCCCGCAAGGACGGCGTCGAGTACGACGTCGAGCACGTCGTGGCAGGCGGCAAGGACCGCCTGCTCATCACCCACAACGACGGCGCCGTGAACTTCGAGCTCGTGTCGGTCGCGGCCGACGACCCGCAGGGACCGCGACGCATGCTGCTCGCGCACAACCCCGCCGTGCGCATCGAGGGCGTCGACGCGTTCCGCGACTTCGTCGCGCTCGAGTACCGCCGCGACGGGCTGCCGCGGGTCGCGGTCGCGAAGGTGCCCGCCGCCGGGCTGCCGGCCGGCGCGACCGTCGACGACACCCTGCACGAGCTCGCCTTCGACGAAGAGCTCTTCTCGGTCGGGCTCGGCGGCAATCCCGACTGGGAGCAGCCGACGCTGCGGCTCGGCTACACGAGCTTCGTCACCCCTTCGACCGTGCTCGACCTCGTCGTCGCGACCGGCGAACGCAAGCTGCGCAAGCGCCAGGCCGTCCTCGGCGACTACGACTCGACCCGCTACGCGCAGCGACGCGAGTGGGCGGTCGCCGACGACGGCACCCGCATCCCGATCTCGCTCGTCTACCGGCACGACCTCGTCGACCTCGGGGTACCCGCACCGACCCTGCTCTACGGCTACGGCGCGTACGAGCACTCGATCGATCCCGGCTTCGGGATCCCCCGGCTGTCGCTGCTCGACCGGGGCATGGTGTTCGCCGTCGCCCATGTGCGCGGCGGCGGCGAGATGGGCCGCCTCTGGTACGAGCACGGCAAGAAGCTCGAGAAGCGCAACACCTTCACCGATTTCGCGGCCGCGGCCCGGCACCTCATCGATCAGGACATCACGGCACCCGACCGGCTCGTCGCGCAGGGCGGCAGCGCCGGCGGCCTCCTCATCGGCGCCGTGGCGAACCTCGCCCCGCGGTACTTCTCCGGGTTCCTCGCCGAGGTGCCGTTCGTCGACCCGCTGACCTCGATCCTCGACCCCTCGCTGCCCCTCACCGTCATCGAGTGGGACGAGTGGGGCAACCCCCTCGACGACGAGGAGGTGTACGCCTACATGAAGTCGTACTCCCCTCTCGAGAACGTGCACGACGGCGCCCACGGCGGCCGGCACTACCCGCCGATCCTCGCGGTCACCTCGCTCAACGACACCCGCGTGCTCTACGTCGAGCCCGCGAAATGGGTCGCGCGCCTGCGCGAGGTCGGAGCCGACGCGCTGCTGAAGATCGAGATGGCGGCCGGGCACGGCGGCGTCTCGGGCCGGTACGCGGCCTGGCGCGAGCGCGCATTCGCGTACGCGTGGATCATCGACGCGGCACGGGCGCACCCGAGCGGGGAGTAGCGGCGGCCGAGCCGCGCCGAGCCGAGCGGCAGCGGCAGCGGCAGCGGGCTCAGCGCGGTACGTCGTAGGTGATGTGCGTCACGAGGTCGGTCTGCAGCACGTCGATCGGCGTGAGCTCGAGGTCGAGGCCCTCGAACAGGCGCTCGCCCGAGCCGAGGCTGATCGGCGAGACGCTCACGATGATGCGGTCGATGAGGCCGGCTGCGAGGTACTGCCGCACGGTGCTCGCGCCGCCCGCGACCGAGATGCGGCTCGTCTCGCCGACGGCGGCGCGCGCCTGCGCCAGGGCGTCGTGGATGCCGGTCGTCACGAAGTGGAACGTCGTGCCGCCCTCCATCTCGATGGGCTCGCGGGCATGGTGCGTGAGCACGAAGACGGGGCCGTGGTACGGCGGCTCGTCGCCCCACCAGCCCTTCCAGTCGTCGTCGGGCCACTCGCCGCGGATCGGTCCGAACATGTTGCGGCCCATGATGTAGGCGCGCGGCGCGAGGATCTGCTCCACGATCGGCTGCGCCCGGTCAGGCTGCTCGAACATCCACCGGTGCACCGCCATGCCGCCCTCGCCGAGCGGGTCGTCGAGCGTCTGGTTCGGGCCCGCGACGAAGCCGTCGAGCGAGAGGGAGAGGTTGGCCGTGACGAGGCCGTCGTCGAACGTCATGCGGTGCACCCTACGCCGCGGCGCCGACACTCGCCACGGTTCGCAGCGCCCCATGCGCGCGCATCGATTCCGCGCTGAGCGAGCACTGTTCCGGATGTCACGGGCCGCTGCGAGACTGACGAAATGTCTCTTCTCACCGAACTGAGCGAGCAACTCCCAGGCCGGGCCTTCGGTCCCGGCGCATCCGAATACGACACCGGCCGCACCGTCTTCGCGGGCGCCGGCGAGCCCGAGGCCGTCGTGCGGCCGCACACCGTCGACGAGGTCGCGACCGCGGTGGCGCGGGCCGCAGCCGACGGTCTCTCGATCGCGGTCCGCAGCGGCGGTCACGGCCTCCTCCCCGTCGACGACGGGCTCGTCATCGACCTGGCCGAGTTCGACACGATCGAGGTCGACGACGCCGGCCTCGTCACCCTCGGGCCCGCCGCCCACTGGGGCGACGTCGCGGCCGCACTCGCGCCGCGCGGCCTCGGCATCAGCTCAGGCGACACCCGCCAGGTCGGCGTCGGCGGCCTGCTGCTCGGCGGCGGCATCGGCTGGCTCGTGCGCACCCACGGCCTCACCATCGACGCGCTGCGCGAGGTCGAGCTCGTCAACGCGGCCGGCGAGGTCCTCACCGTGAACGCCGAGTCGCACCCCGAGCTGTTCTGGGCTCTGCGCGGCGGCGGCGGCAACTTCGGCGTCGTCACGCGCTTCACCGTGCAGGCGAGCCCCGTCGACGGGCTCGCCGGCGGGTCGATCCACTTCGACCGCAGCGACGTGGCGACCGTGCTGCGCGCGTGGCGCGAGGTCATGCGCGCGGGTGGCGACGAGCTGAACTCGTCGATCATGCTCATGCCCCCGATGGGGCCCGAGATGCCCGGCGGCCCGCAGGTCGGCGTCGCCCTCCACGGCACCGAGGGCGAACTGCGCGAGCTGCTCGCACCGCTGCTCGCCCTCCCGTCGGTCACCGAGGTCGACCTCGCGCCGATCGCCTACGGCGACCTGCTCGAGGACGCCCCGCCCGGCCGGCCGCCGTTCCAGTTCGTCGGCGGCAACGGCTTCGCACCCGAGGTCACCGACGAGCTGCTCGAAGCGGTCTCGGCGGCGTACGCGCGCGACGTGCCGACCATGGTGCTGCTGCGTGCGCTCGGCGGCGCGTTCTCGCGGGTCGAGGCCGATGCGACGGCGATCGCCCACCGAGATGCCGAAGCCCTGGTCCTCGTCAACGGCGTGCTGCCGACCGACGCCGAGCCCGAACTCGTCGCGGCCGTGAAGGCCGGCAGCGACGTGGCGCTCGCGTTCACGACCGGCCCCTACGGCGGCTTCGAGGCGAACCGCAGCCCAGAGATCACGGCGTCGATGTACCCGCCGGCGACGCTCGAACGGCTGCGTCGCGTGAAGGCCGAGGTCGATCCCGGCAACTCGTTCCGGCGCAACCACAACATCACGCCCGCTTGACGCTCCGCCGGCTGGGGGCGTGAGAGCGCCCTCAGTCGAGCGGCGGATCCTCGTGCAGATCGGCGTCGGCCTCGGTCACGGCCCACCGCGTGAACCGCACCGCGAGGTCGACCCGCAACGGCGCGCAGATCATCGGCCCCGCCTGCGCCGGGCCCGCGGTGAACGGCGCGACCCGCAGGGTGCGCCAGCCGCTCGATGCGGTGCGGGCGCGCAGGGTGACGGCGTCGCCCGCCTCACCGCCGCGGCTCGCACGGATCGTGACGAGCTCGCCGGCCCACTCGGGCACCGGTGCCATCGACCAGTCGCTGACGCCGTTCGTGACGACGGCGCCGAGGTGCAGCACCCCGTCGGAGACCTCGAGACCCGCCTTCACCCACTGCTCCCCGCCCGCGAAGAGCAGGATTCCGGCCTGGTCGTACAGGCCGGTCAGCGAGGAGGCGTCGAAGGTCACCTCGACGGCGGTGCCGGCGGCCCAGTCGGCGAGCAGGCCGTGGCCGTCGTCGTGCACGAAGCCGTAGTGGGTGGTGCGCCAGTAGTCGCTGCCCTCGGCCGCGGTGACGACGATCGCGTCGCCGTCGCCCACGATCGCCGCGGGCTCCCGCGTCCAGCGGCCAGCGTTCCACTCCAGTGCGCGTGCAGTCATGGCCTCACGCTAGCGCGGCAGCGCGGGAGCGCCCACCGCAACCCCGACGACCGCCGCCGTGATGAACACCCAGTCGTTGATGATGTGCGCGCCCGCCGCGACCCAGAGGTTCTTCGTGCGGATGTACGCGAGCGTGAACGCGATGCGCGCCGAGCCGATGATGAGGAACGACTGCGCGAAGTTCCAGTCGTAGGTCGGCAGGTGCGCTGCCCCGAACCACAGCGCCGACGCGAGCCAGGCGAGCAGCACCGCGGCCCGGCGGGAGAGCCCCGCCTTCGCGAAGAGGAGGTACAGCACCGCGAGGAAGGGCAGCAGCGTGAACACCTCCTCGCCGACGAGCTGGATGCCGCTGCCGAGGTAGAGGGCGACCGTATCGAGCAGCCCACCGTCACCGGCCGCCGCGACCGTGGTGTTCGCGCTCACCGGGAAGAGCAGTGCCACGATCGCGCCCACCGTGAACGTGACCGCGATGTTCAGCAGGGCGAACAGCACCATGGCGAGCACGTCGCGCACCCCGACGCGGCGGAAGACCGCCGCCCAGTGGCGGCCGGCGACGAGCGCGAGCGCGATCAGCGGGATCGCGATGAACAGGGTGCGGGGCACGACGGCGATGAGGTTGTCGGGCTGCGGGAACCAGGTCAGCACGACGAGCCCCACGAGACACGACGCCCAGACCGCGACCCAGCGCCACGGCGAGATCTCGAGCGGGACGCCGTCGTAGAACGGGAAGTCGACGCCGTCGCGCCGCTCGATCGCGCGACCGAAGCGGTCGCGCTCGGTGAGGGGGCGGATCCGCCCCCGCTCGGTGAACCCCACGGACATCACTCGGCCCCCCGCCGTCAGCCCACGAACCCCCGGAACGGGTCGTTCGCCTCGGCCCGCCGCTCGCGTTCGCGCTCGGCGGCCCGCAGGTCTGCATCGAGGTCGAGCAGGAGACCTGCGAGCCGGGTCTCGCGCTCGGCCTCATAGGTCTCGTCGACCTCGATCTCGGGCCAGCCGCCGCCCCACTCGCGGGCGAGGCGCGCGTCGATCGCGCCGGCCACGTCGTCCCACGCCTCGGTGCGGGCGCGCTCGGCGAAGGCGGCGAGGTACTCGGGGTCGCTGCGGCGGGTCCACAACTCTTTCGCGACCGCGGCGTAGACCTGTTCGCGACGGCGGAGGTTCGCGGCGTCGGCGCGCCGGTAGTCGTGCTCGTTCGAGGCGCGACCCTCGCGCTTGGCGGCGGTCGCGCGGTCTTCCGCGGTGCGTTCGGCGACCTCGTCGGCCTCCTGCACGAGTTCGTAGAGGACCTCGCGCGCGGCGGCCGCGGCGCGCTCGGCGTCGAAGGGCTCGTCGCTCCGGAGGGCGTGCATGACGAAGCGGTTGCGGAGCGCCATACGGCCGGCGGCCTCAGCGACGAGGAGGCCTTCGGCGAGCATCTCGTCGAAGGTCGGCGGGGTGACCTCGGGCAGGGCGCTGCGGTCGAACGGCTTGAACCGCTTCGCTCGCTTCTTGCGCCAGAACGGCATGCTCCCACCCCGTGAACGTCGATGTCCGACGCCGTTCGGCGTCGGAGAAAAAGCCTATCGCGGGCGGCTGACGCGCGGCCCGTTCCGACCGTGTCGCCGGTCGGGCGTAGCATCCGGACATGCCTGCAGACCCGCCGCACGCCGCACCGCGCTGCGGGCTCGTCGACTCCGACGGGCGCGCCTGCGCGAAGCCAGCCCAGCCGGGCGCACCGCTGGCGCTCTGCGCGGGGCACCTGCTGCTCGCCCACGACTGGGTCGAGCGCGAGGTCGGGCAGACCGACCTGCTGCCCGGGCCGTGCCCGGCCTGCGGCTCGCGGGTGGGCGTGCGCTACCCGAGCGGGTGGTTGTGCGCCGCGTGCGAGTGGCGCTACGGCGAGCTGCCCGATCGCTCGCTCGACGACGACCCGGTCGAGGTCGTCTACTACCTGCGCTACCGCGAGCAGGTGAAGATTGGCACCTCGGCGAATCCGCGGCGCCGCATCGCGAGCCTGCCGCACGACGAGGTGCTCGCGTTCGAGCAGGGCGGTCGCCTGCTCGAACGCGCCCGGCACGAGCAGTTCGCCGCGTTCCGCGGCGCGGGCACCGAGTGGTTCGAGGTGCACGACGCGCTGCTCGAGCACATCGCGCGCCTGGCCGAGGGGGTGGATGACCCGTGGTCGCAGTACGCCCGCTGGGTGAGCCGGCGGCTGGCCGGGCCCGGGTCGCGCTGAGGCTCTGCACGTCGTTCCCAGCCTCGCGTCAGTAGCGTTTCAGGGTGGAAACCGCGAACCTCGACTCGATCGCCCAGTGGGCCGTCTCCCTGATGGAGTGGCTCGGCGCCCCAGGCGCAGGCCTCGCCATCGCCGCCGAGAACCTGTTCCCGCCGTTGCCGAGCGAGATCATCCTGCCGATGGCGGGCTTCACGGCGAGCCAGGGCAGCTTCGGCCTCGTCGAGGTGCTGATCTGGACGACGCTCGGCTCGATCGTCGGCGCGCTCGCGCTGTACGGACTCGGCGCGTGGCTCGGGCGCGCGCGACTGATCCGCATCGTGGACCGCATGCCGCTCGTCAACGTGGCCGATGTCGAACGCGCAGAGGCGTGGTTCGCGAAGCACGGCGACAAGGCGATCTTCTTCGGCCGCATGATCCCGCTGTTCCGCAGTCTCATCTCGGTCCCTGCGGGCATCGAGCGGGTGCCGCTCCTGCGGTTCACCCTGCTGACGGCCGCCGGCAGCGCGATCTGGAACACGATCTTCGTCGTCGCGGGCTACCTCCTCGGCGAGAACTGGCACATCGTCGAGCAGTACGCCGACGTGTTCAAGTGGGTCGTCATCGTCGTGGGCGCCGTCGCGGTGGGCTGGTTCCTCATCGTCCGCGTCCGCCGGATCATGCGCGATCGCGCGGCGCGAGCCGCGGCATCCGAGGCCGCCGGCTCCCCCGAGGCCCTCGACGCGGCCCCCTCCGACGTGGCAAGATAGTTAGGGTACGAACCAATAGCCCACTCGGAGACGGCGGACCCATGACGGTGCTGAGCGACGAACTCGAAGGCGACGCCGTCGACGTCCTCGCCCTCGAGAACCAGGTCTGCTTCGCCCTCGCCGTCGCGGCCCGCGGAGTCATCGGCCTCTACCGGCCCATCCTCGAACCGCTCGGCCTCACCCACCCGCAGTACCTCGTGATGCTCGCGCTCTGGCAGCGCAGCCCGCGCACGGTGCGCGACCTCGGCGAGGCCCTCCAGCTCGAACCCGCGACGCTGTCACCGCTGCTCAAGCGGCTCGAGGCGCAGGGCTACCTCACGCGCGAGCGCAACGAACGCGACGAACGCGCCCTCGACATCGCGCTGACCCCCGCGGGCGTCGCACTGCGCGAGCAGGCGCTGTCGATCCCGCCGCAGGTCGTCGACCGGCTCGGCATGAGCCTCGACGAGCTCGGCTCGCTGCGCGACCGCCTCACCGAGGTCATCTCGGCGGTGCAGCACAACGGCTGAACGCGCTCACCCCTCCGCGGGCGGGGTGAATCCCTCGAGCTCGGCGTCGGGGTGCACGTACTTCACGACGAGACTGCAGTCCTTGCCGGCGTAGCCCTCCGCCATGAGCCGTTCGAACTGCTCGAGCGCGATGCGCGCGGCGGGCATGTCGAGTCCCGCCGGTTCGGAGGCGGCGAGCGCGAACCCCAGGTCCTTCTGGGCGAGCGCGACGCTGAAGGTCGCGTCGAAATTGCGGTTCGCGGGGCTCGTCGGCACGACCCCGGGCACCGGGTACCAGGTGCGCAGCGGCCACGACTCCCCCGACGAAACGGATGCCACGTCGAAGAACTTCTTCGCGTCGAGCCCGAGCGAGGCGGCGAGCTGCGCCCCCTCCGAGACGCCGAGGAGCGAGACAAACAGCATGAGGTTGTTCGCGAGCTTCGCCGCGATCCCCATCGTCGGGCCGCCGAGATCGAACACGTGGCCGGCCATGGGTTCGACGATCGCGCGCGCCCGCTCGACGTCGGCAGGGGCGCCGCCGAGCATGAACGTCAGGCTGCCCGCTTCGGCGCCCGCGATCCCGCCCGAGACGGGCGAGTCGACGAACGCGAAACCGCGATCGGCGGATGCCTCGTGGCAGAACGTCGAGGTCTCGACATCCACGGTCGACGTGTCGAGCAGGAGCGCCGTCGTCGGGGCCGTCGCCCACACGCCGCCGTCTCCGCCGTACACCTCGCGCACGTGCTCGTTGCGGGGCAGGCTCGTGATCACGGCGTCGGCGCCGGCGACCGCCTCGGCGATCGAGCCGACCACCTCGATGCCGCGTTCCGCTGCGGCCGCCCGGGCCTCGGGCACGGGGTCGACCCCGCGAACCGTGTGGCCGGCGGCCACGAGTCGCGCCGCCATGGGGGCGCCCATGTGCCCCAAACCGATCCAGGCGATGCTCGCCATGCTGTGACCTCCGACCTCGTCGACGTGAAGCACTCGCTCACACCATACGCGCGGCAGCGGCCGCACTTCGAGGGGTCAGCGACTCGGCGACAGCAGCACGTCCTCGAGCGAGCCGAGGAGTCGCGGCCCCGCGGCGATCGCCGTCGGGGGCAGCACGTCGGCGGCGACGAGCTCGGGCATGTCGAGGCCGGTTGCGAGCGCGACCTCGCCGACGGGCACCTGGAAGGTGCGGAACGGCCCGAGCGGCGGCACCGCCGCCCCGCCCGAGCCGGCGCCGGCCCCGCGCAGCTCGCTCGTGTCGACGAGCGGCGACTGGTCGAGCACGAACGCGGTCGTGGCGAGCGCGGCGCCCGCGTTCCACGCGACGACCTTCCAGAAGCGGAGCGGCACGCGGATGCCGCGGTACTCGGGGTCGGCGTCACCCAGCACGGGTGCGGTGAACACGCTGAGCCGTTGCGCCGTCGTCTCGGCGTAGGCGAGCACGTGGTCTTCGAGGCCGAGCCACAGCGCTTTCGACTGGTTGAACCCCGCAGCCTGGGGGGCCGCGTTCGTGTAGTGGAAGGTGTCGGCGTTCGCCCGCGCGGCGACGGCCGGCGCGCCCCACACCGGGTCGCGGCGGCGCACGAGGTGCCCGCGGTCGAGGTCGTTGCGGGCGTACACCTCGGGCCCGGCCTGCCAGTCGGCGGGCACGCGTTCGTCGAGCCGCCACTCGTCGCCGCCGCGCGCGAGGTCGATGAGGTATGCGCCGTCGACGTTCACCCCGGTCACCCGGGCGAATCGGCGCACCGGGTCGAGCAGCACCGAGAAGTGCACGTACGCGAGGTCGACGCACTCGGATGCCCCGGCGTCGGCCCTCACTCGCGGCATCGCCGCCGTCACTCCGAGGAACTGCGCGTCGAATGCCATGCGCACAGCACACCACACCCCACCGACGCGGATGCCCCGCATCGGCCGGGAGAGGGCCAGAATGGGCGAATGGACCTGCTGCTGGCCGGCGTGCTCGCGCTCCTCGCCATCGCCGCCGCGACCGCGATCGGCCCGAAGCTCGGGGTCGCGGCCCCGCTGCTGCTCGTCGTCGCGGGCCTGCTCGTGAGCCTGCTGCCGTCGGTGCCGCCCATCGAGATCGACCCCGAGTGGATCATCGCCGGCGTCCTCCCGCCGTTGCTGTACTCGGCGGCGGTGTCGATGCCGGCCATGGAGTTCCGCCGCGACTTCGGCGCCATCGGCGGCCTCTCGGTCGTGCTCGTCGTGCTGAGCTCGGTGCTGCTCGGGCTGCTGTTCCACTGGATCATCCCCGGGGTCGACCTCGCGCTCGGCATCGCCCTCGGCGCGATCGTCAGCCCGACCGACGCCGTCGCGACCTCGATCGTGAAGCGGCTCGGCGTCTCGCCGCGGGTCGTCGCGATGCTCGAGGGCGAGAGCCTGCTCAACGACGCGACCGCGCTCGTGCTGCTGCGCTCCGCGATCGCCGGCGTCGCGGCATCCGTCACGATCTGGGGCGTGACCGCCACCTTCATCTACTCGGTCGCCGTGGCGGGCGCGATCGGCGCGGTCGTCGGCTGGGTGAGCCTGCGGGTGCGCGCCCGCATCTCGAACCCGACGGTGGCGACCGTGGTCTCGTTCACGATGCCGTTCCTCGCCTCGATCCCTGCCGAACTGCTCGGCGCCTCGGGGCTCGTCGCCGCCGTCGTCGCCGGGCTCATCACGGGGCGCGGTGCGGCGAAGTTCCTGAGCCCGCGCCACCGGCTCTCCGACGTGGCGAACTGGCGCACGGTCGAGCTCGTGCTCGAGGGGGCCGTGTTCCTCGTGATGGGCCTCGAGCTCACGGCGCTCATCGACGACGTCGAGCGGGGGCACTCCGGCACCTGGAGCGCGGTCGGCATCGCGGCGATCGCGCTCGTCGCGGTCACCCTCATCCGGGCGGCGTACGTGGCGCCGCTCATCCGCACGCTCGGGCGGCGCGCGCAGCGCGGTGCGCAGGTGAAGGAGCGGCTGCAGTCGCTGCCCACCGACACCGCCGCGCTCGCCCTCCGCGCCGGGCGCGCGCCCGACCACGCCAGGTCGGCACGGTTCCGCACGATGCTCCGCCGCCGCGTCGCCGACATCGACTACTTCGTCGACGAGTCGCTCGACTGGCGCGACGGCACGATCATCGTGTGGGCGGGCATGCGCGGCGTCGTCACCCTCGTCGCCGCGCAGACCCTGCCCGCCGACACCCCGAACCGGTCGATGCTCGTCTTCATCGCGTTCCTCGTCGCGGTCACGTCGCTCCTCGTGCAGGGCAGCACCCTCCCCTGGCTCGTGCGCTGGCTGATCCCCGCGCGCGACCCGGGCGCGGGCGCCGCCGAACGGCGCGAGCTCCGCGAGCTCCTGCGGGCGGCCGCGATGCACGAGCTCGCCGAGTCGGGCGATGCCCAGTCGCGCCTGATCGCGGAGCGCATGCGCGCCGCCTGGCAGATCTCAAACGACGAGGGCGCCGGTGAGACGGATGCCACGGACGAGTCCGACGCCGTCGCCGCGGGCGTCGACGGCGAGACGCGGAGCAGCCGCCCCGAGGCATCCGAGCGCCGAGTCGACCCCGAGACGGTGCGCCGCCTGCGGCTGCGCATGATCGAGGCCGAGCGCGCCGCCCTCCTCGACGCGCGCGACGAGGGGCGCTTCAGCGCAGCCGCCCTGGGTGCCGCCCTCGAAGACCTCGACGCCGAGCAGATCAGCGTCGAACTCAAGGGCCGCGACGGCGCCTGAACGGATCCCGCCGACCCGCGTCATGATCGGCCCCGGCGCGCATCTCTCATGCAGAGCCATCTGTTCTGCGTCAGGAAGGGGAAGCGCCATGGCCCGCCATCTCGAATTCGTGTTCGGCCCGCTCGGCGAGGAGACCCGCCTGGCGTGCGTCTGCCCGCGCGAGTCGAACCACCTGCGCCCGAACTCGACGAGCCGCCGCATCGCCGACGAGTTCGAGGCGCCGGTCGTCACCGCGCTGCCGCCCCGGTCCGAGCGGGTGCGCGCCCGCAGCCGCGCCCAGCACCGCGCTGCGGATCGCACGCACGACCGCATGCGCGCCACGTTCGCCCAGCCGGCACGCGCGCGTCGCGCCGCCTGACGGCTCGAGGGAACCCGCGCGAAACTCTCGCGCACGAAACCGTCGCGAGCGTATCGTGTGACCAAGCCGGAGGTCGCAGACGTGACGAGTCCGTCACCGTGACCGCCCTGGTGGAGGGGGAGCACGATGACGACGCAGCACACGCCCGACCACATCCCGGAGCACGACCCGGCCGACGACTTCGAGAACTATCGGGAGCGTGTCGGCGACGAGATGCTCGCCGTGCAGGACTTCTCGAACGAGGAGCACGGCTACCACAAGACGCTCAAGGCTCGGCAGATCCAGATGATCGCGATCGGCGGCGCGATCGGCACGGGCCTGTTCATGGGCGCGGGCGGGCGTCTGAACAGTTCGGGTCCTTCGCTGCTGATCGTCTACGCCGTGTGCGGGTTCTTCGCGTTCCTCATCCTGCGGGCGCTCGGCGAACTGGTGCTGCACCGCCCGAGTTCGGGTTCGTTCGTCTCGTACGCCCGCGAGTTCTACGGCGAGAAGATGGCGTACACCGCGGGTTGGCTGTACTTCCTGAACTGGGCGTTCACCTCCATCGTGGATGTCACGGCTGCGGCCCTGTACGTGAAGTTCTGGGCCCAGTACTGGCCGCCGCTGCAGGCCGTCCCGCAGTGGGTGATCGCCCTCATCGCCCTCGTCGTGGTGCTGTCGCTGAACCTCGTCTCGGTGAAGATGTTCGGCGAGATGGAGTTCTGGTTCGCCCTCATCAAGGTCGCCGCCCTCGTGCTGTTCCTCGTCTTCGGCATCGTGTTCATCGTGTTCGGCGGGCAGACCGACGTCGGCCCGACCGGGTTCTCGGTGATCGCGGACAACGGCGGCTGGTTCCCGATGGGCGCGGTCGCGCCGATCCTCGCGATCTCGGGCGTCGTGTTCGCGTACGCGGCGATCGAGCTCGTCGGCACGGCGGCCGGTGAGACGGCCGAGCCTCGCAAGGTCATGCCGAAGGCGGTCAACACGGTGGTCCTCCGCATCGCCGTCTTCTACCTCGGCTCGATCCTGCTGCTCTCGCTGCTGCTGCCGTACACGGTGTACGAGGCGGGCGAGTCGCCGTTCGTGACGTTCTTCTCGCACCTCGGCTCGGAGGAGGCGGCCGCGGTCTCGGCCTCGGTCATGAACTTCGTGGTGCTGACGGCCGCGCTCTCGTCGCTCAACGCCGGCCTGTACTCGACGGGTCGCATCCTCCGCTCGATGGCGGTGAACGGTTCTGCGCCGCGCTTCACCGAACGGATGAGCGGCTCCGGTGTGCCCTACGGCGGGATCCTGCTCACCGCGGTCATCACCCTCCTCGGCGTCGGGCTCAACGCGATCGTGCCGTCGCAGGCGTTCGAGATCGTGCTCGAGGTCGCGGCGATCGGCATCATCGGCGGTTGGGCGACGATCATCCTCTGTCAGATGCAGCTCGCCCGGTGGGCGAAACAGGGTCGGATCGAGCGGCCCTCGTTCAGGCTGTGGGGTGCTCCCTACACGGGATACCTCACGCTCGTGTTCCTCGCGTTCGTGCTCGTCACCATGGCGTTCTCGGAGACGGGCCGCTGGGTGCTGCTCTGCAGCCTGGCGCTGCCGCCGTTGCTCGTCATCGGCTGGTTCGCGTTCCGCGGGCGCATCGCCGCGGCCGCGAAGGAACGCGAGGGGCACACGGGCGCGTTCCCCGTGGTGGCCGAACGCCCCGCGGTCGACAACCCGCCCCGCTTCGGCAGCCGGAACGACGACGAGTAGGCACTGCAGACGCCCGGGCGCCGGAGGCGCCCGGCTCGCTCAGCCGTGCGCCGGCGCGGCGAAGACGTTGAGGACGATCACGCCGGCGACGATGAGCCCGATGCCGAAGAGCTTCGCCACGGTCAGGCTCTCGCCGAAGAACAGCACGCCGATCGCGACGATCGCCGCAGTGCCGACGCCCGACCAGATCGCGTAGACGATGCCGATCTCGAGCTCGCGCACGGCCTGCGCCAGGAACGCGAAGGAGACGGCGTAGGCGCCGAGCACCCCGATCGTCCACCAGAGCTTCGTGAAGCCCTCGGTCTTGCCGATGAAGCTGGTCGCCGCGACCTCGAAGGCGATCGCGAGCGAGAGGAAGAGCCAGGCCATGGGAAGAAGTCTGGCAGGGGTCTCGACCCGCTTCGCTACTCGACCGCCGAAGGGCCGTGCAGCGTCGCGAGGATGCCCGCCGTCACCTCGTCGCGCGAACGCTCGGGCTCGAAGACGAGCCATTCGAGCCCGGCGAGGAGCACCGCCCCGAACACGCTCGACGCCATGATGCCTGCGCGGCCCTCCGGGACATCCGTCTCGTCGATCGCGGACTCGAACACCGCGAGCGCCTCGTGCCGGAGCGCGAACAGCGTCTCCTGCCAGGCCCGGTCGGTGCGGAAGATCTCGGACGCCATGAGCTTCGCGAGCGAGGCGTTCGCCGCGATGCGGTCGAGCAGCACCCGCACGAGCGCCTCGATCGCGGGCCAGCCGCGCAGTTCGCCCTTCGCCGCCCGGAGGGAGTCGGCGAGCGCGCCGACCCCCTCCTGCAGCATGGCTTCGAACAGCTGGTCCTTCGAGCTGAAGTTGTAGTAGAGGCTGCCCTTCGCGACCCCGGCGAGCTCGGCGACCTCGTCCATCGTCGTGCCGGTGATGCCCTTCGTCGCCGCCAGCTCGAGCGCGGCGTCGAGGATGGCGCGCTTCGTGGTGTTCGCGCGGGCCATGATCACTCCTCGGGTCGGAAGGTCGGAAGGTCGGACAGTCGCTCGCTCAGATGGCGAGCTCGGGGTGCAGGCGGCTGACGCTCCACATCCGCTGCTTGCCGGCGCTCCACGCGCTGATGGCGAGCGAGCCGACGAGGATGCCGACCATCACGAGCACCGAAAGCCACAGTCTAGAGTCCACGCCCCCGGTGATGAGCTCGCGCAGACCGCTGACCACGTAGGAGGCGGGCATGAACGGGTGCAGCGCCTGGAAGAACTCGGGCGTCGTCTCGACGGGGTAGGTGCCGCCCGACGAGCTCAGCTGCAGCATGAGCAGCACGAGGCTGACGACGCGGCCCGCGGCCGTGCCGAGCACGATGATGAACATCTGCTGCAGCGCGAGGAACGCGAGCGTCACCAGGTAGATGAACGCACTCGTCGCGAGCCAGTACTCGGGTTCGAGGCCGATGCCGTAGACGAGCACGAGCACCATGATCACGACCTGGCCGAGGCCGATCGCCATGGCCGGGAGGAACCCGGTCATCACGGCGCGGAGGCCCGTCGCCGAGGCGGCGAGCGCCCGGGTGGGCAGGGCGCGGAGGATGAGCCACATGATGAGCCCGCCGACGAAGGTCGCGAGGGCGATGAAGAAGGGGGCGAAGCCCTCGCCGAAGCTCGTCGCCTCGTTCTTCGCGCTCTCGTCGAGCTGCACCGGGGCCGACATGACCTCGGCCTTCGCGTCGATGTCGGCGTCGCTCATCGAGGGCGCCAGTTCGGCGCCCTCGTCGAGCTTGTCGGCCAGGGTGCGGCTGCCGTCGGTGAGCTTGCCGGTGCCGTCGGCGAGGGCGGTGCCGCCCGCGGCGAGCTGCGAGGTGCCGTCGACGAGGTCGCCGGTGCCGCTGCTGAGCTGGGCGGCGCCGGCCGCAAGGGTCGAAGCGCCTGCTGCCGCGTCGCCCGACTTTCCGGCGAGGGTCGCGGCACCGGCCGCGAGGGTCGATGCGCCGGATGCCGCATCCCCCGACTTCTGGGCGAGGGTGGTCGCGCCGCCGCTCACCTGGGCTGCGCCCGCGGCGAGTTCGGCGGCCTTGGGGGCGCCGGCGTTGAGACCGGCGGCGAGCTCGTCGACCTTGCCGGCGAACGCGGTCGAGTTCGCGGCGTAGCCCTGCACCTTCGGCAGCGCGGCCTGGGCGCCGTCGTTCAGCGCCACGGCGCCGCTCTCGATCTGCTGCAGCGAGGCCAGGTAGGCGCTCGCGGGCACCTCGGGGTGGGCCTCCATCGCGGCGACGAGCTTCGCGAGCGAGTCGGAGAGCTCGGCGCTGCCGCCCGCGAGGGTCGCGGTCTCGGCGGCGAGCTGATCGGCTCCGGTGGCGAGCAGGTGCGAACCCTGGGCGAGCTGCGTCGAGCCGGATGCCGCGCCGCGGATGCTGCCCGAGAGTTCGCCCGCTCCTGCGGCGACGCGGCTCGCGCCGCTCGAGAGGTCGCCGGCTCCGGCGCTGAGCTGGCCGAGGCCGTTCGCGAGGGTCGCGGTGCCGTTCGAGAGCGTGCCTGCACCTGCGGCGAGCTGGTCGAGCCCGTCGGCGAGGGTGCCGGAGCCGTCGGCGAGGCGGATCGCCCCGGCGTCGAGTGCGCCCGCACCGGTGGTGAGGTCGCCGAGCCCGACGACGAGCTTGCCCGCTCCGTCGTTCGCGGTCGCGACGCCGTCGGCGAGGGTGCCCGCGCCGTCGGCGGCCTGGCGGACGCCGTCACCGGCTTCGCCGATCGCGACGAGCATGGTGTCGGCGGTCTGCTTGCTCACCTGTTCGGCGACGGTGTCGCGCAGCTGCACCATGGCCTGCTTGCCCATGGTCGAGGCGAGGAAGCTGTTCGCGTCGTTGTACTCGACCTCGACGGTCGCGGGCGTCGGCTCGTCGTCGGCGACCGAGACGGCATTCGCGGAGAAGTCCTTCGGGATGGTGACGGAGAAGTAGTAGTCGCCGTCCTGCACGCCGGTCGAGGCATCCGCCGCGTCGGTGAGCTGCCAGCCGAGGTCGCCGCGGTCGGTGAGTTCCTCGACGAGGTCGTCGCCGGCGTTGAGCCGCTCGCCCGAGATCGAGGTGCCCGCGTCCTCGTTCACGAGTGCGACGGGCAGGTTCTTGAGCTCCTGGTCGGGTGCCCAGAACGCCCAGAGGTAGAGGGCGCCGTAGATGAGCGGGATGAAGAGCAGCACGACGAGCGCGATCTTGGGCAGCACGCCCTTGCGGAATCGGCGCAGCTCGGTGCCGGAGGAGAGGAAGGCGAACATCAGGCGTGCTCCAGGATGAGGTCGGTGGCGAGCGTGTCGCCCTGCGATGAGGAATCGGATGCCTCGCCCGGCGCCGCAGTGAGGTCGACGATGTGCGGGGCGAGGCCGAGTTCGGCCCAGAGCTCGAGGTCGGGGGCGGCCGCCGAGGCGACGACGGCGGTGCCCGCGCGGGTGATGGCGTCGAGCCGGTGCCAGAGCGTGCGGCGCGCTTCGGGCGACTGCAGCTGTTCGATCTGGTCGAAGAAGAGGGCCTCGGGTTCGCTCATCATCGCGAGGGCGATGCGGAGGAGGACGGTCTGCACCTCGTCGAGGTCCCAGATGAGGGTGTCGACGTCGGGCAGGGGCACCTCCCCGAAGACGGGGCCGAGGACGCGGCGCAGCTCGGCCTCGTCGGTGCGGCGGATGAACGCCCACCACGGCGAGAGCCACGCGGCGCGCTCGCGGATCGCGGCGCCCACGGTGACCGACTCCTCGAGGGTGTCGATGCCCTGGAAGCCGGCGATCGCGGTGGCGCGCTGGACCGGCCGTGCCCGGCGGGGCAGATCGTAGCCGAGGGTCTCGAGGTGGCCGCTCGAGGGCTTCATGCGCCCGGCGAGGGTGAGCAGGAGGCTCGTGCGACCGCTGCCGGCGGGGCCGGCGACGACGGTGAGGCCGGAGTCGGCGACGAGCGAGACGGGCCCGTAGACGGGGCCGCGCTTGGAGTGGAGGGCGAGTTCATGCGCCCGCACGATGATCGGCACGTTGCATCCTTCGTTTTGTACTGACCAGTCAGTTTAGATCGGTGGATGGCATCTCGCAAGCAGCCCCACTCCCCTGCTTGCGTGCATCGCGCGCTGAGCGCATGTTTCATGCGCAAGGATGCCTCAGGCGCACGAATCGCGCGAGAATCCGTGACAGCCTGCCGAAAGTTTGCGAAGTCGCGCATCGGTGTTCACACTTGATTCGCCGGTGAACGCCGGCCGTCCACCGCAGGCCGTACCGCCGGAGACCGCCATGACTCTCGACCCCACCCGCATGCACGCCGTCACCGGCGAGACCGAGGCGATCGTCGACCTCGTGCTCGACTACTCACGGCGCCGGCTCCTCTCGACCGACACCCCGCTCGACAAGCCCGAGACCGAGGCCGAGCTCACGCGCCTCGCCGGCCGCACCATCGACGAGCAGGGCATCGGTGCCACCCGGGCGCTCTCGATCTTCGAGCACGTGCTCGCGCCCGCCTGCATCACGATCGACCACCCGCAGTACCTCTCGTTCATTCCCGCGGCGCCGACGAAGGCGGCCATGGCGTTCGACCTCGTCGTGTCGGCGTCGAGCCTCTACGGCGGCAGCTGGATGGAGGGCTCGGGCGCCGTGCACGCCGAGAACGAGGTGCTCACCTGGCTCGCCAACGAGTTCGGGCTGCCCGCCGGCGCCGGCGGCGTGTTCGTGCAGGGCGGCACGATCGGCAACCTCTCCGCCCTCGTCGCCGCACGCGAGGCCGCGCGCGACAAGCGCACCGCTGCCGGGCGCGAGATGCCCGCCCGATGGAAGCTCGTCTGCTCGAGCGAGGCGCACTCCTCGAACAAGTCGGCCGCGAAGGTCATGGACGTCGACGTCGTGCTCGTCCCCGCAGGCGACGACGGGATGCTCCGCGGTGACGCCGTGCGCGCCGCCCTCGAGGAGCACGGCGACGACGTGTTCGCCGTCATCGCGACCACCGGCTCGACGAACTTCGGCATCGTCGACGACGTCGCCTCGATCGCCGCACTGAAGGACGAGTTCGACTTCTGGCTGCACATCGACGGCGCCTACGGCCTCACCGGCATGCTCTCGCCGGTCGCCCGCGCCCGGTACGCGGGCGTCGAACGAGCCGACTCGGTCATCGTCGACCCGCACAAGTGGCTCTTCGCCCCGTTCGACGCGTGCGCGCTCATCTACCGCGACCCCGAGATCGGCCGTCGCGCGCACACCCAGCACGCCGAGTACCTCGACACCCTCACCGGCAAGCCCGACTGGAGCCCGTCGGACTACGCCGTGCAGCTCACCCGTCGCCCCCGCGGCCTGCCGTTCTGGTTCTCGCTCGCGACCTACGGCGCCGCCGCGTACCGCGCCGCGATCACGAACGCCCTCGAGCTCACGCAGCGCATCGCGGCCGAGATCCGCACCCGCCCCGAGCTGAAGCTCGTGCGCGACCCGCAGCTCTCGATCGTCGTGTTCGAGCGCGAGGGCTGGACGATGGACGACTACGAGCGCTGGTCGGCGAAGCTCCTCGACGAGCAGCGCGCCTTCGTCACCCCGAGCTCGCACGCGGGGCGCCCGAACACGCGATTCGCGATCATCAACCCGATGACCACGTTCGAGCAGTTGGTGGGGATCCTCGACAGCATGCGCTGATCGCGGTCCGCGCTCATAGGCTGTATCCGAGCGCCGTCGCCGGCGCGGGGGGAGGCGAGATGAGCGAGCAGGCTCGACGACCGCGCATGCCGAAGCGGATGATCGCCATCGTGGTGCTCGCCTACATCTCGGGCATCCTCGACATCCTGGCCGGGCTCGTGCTGATCCTGCTGCGGTACGACGACGAGATCCACCGCTCGGGCGACGCCTTCGCCATCACGCTCTGGGGCACGCTGATGATCCTCATCGGGCTCCTGACGATCGCGATGGGCTCGGGTCTCACGCGCGGCCGCAACTCGGCCCGGATCTTCGTGACGGCGCTCGTGTCGCTCTCGGTGGTCGTCTCCGCGGTCGACTTCGCGCTCCATCCGACGGATGCCTCGTCGATGTGGACGCTCGTCGTCGGCGGCGTCGTCGCCGCCCTCGTCGTCCTCGCGATGTGGGCCGGACGCGGCGCGGCGTTCTTCCGTCACGCGCGGCGCGCGTCACCGCCGCCCGCCTGACGACGGCTCGCCGCGCGCCCGAGTCTGCGCGTCACGCCGCCGTGCGGCGATGCACGAACCGCACCACCTCGATGCCGGCGATCGCGAGCACGGAGGCCCCGATCACGAGCAGCGCGGTGGTCAGCGACAGGTCGACGAACTCGAGGAAGTCGGCCACGACCGGGATCGCGTAGATCAGTACGAGGCCGACCATCATCGCGCCGATGATGACGATCTTCAGGCCGTCGATCGGACGCGAGAGCACGATGAGCACCCACAGCCCGACGATGCCGAGGATGAGGGTCGAGCCCGAGCGCAGCTCGGCCTGCGAGATGCCCGCATCGAGGGCCATCCGGCTGTAGAGCGCGAGCACGAGCGCGATCACGATGCCCGCAGGGATCGCGAAGCTCAACGACCGGCGCAGGAACCCCGGACGGTAGCGCTGCCGGTTCGGCATCAGGGCGAGGAAGAACGCGGGGATCCCGATCGTGAGCCCGTCGGTGACCGAGAGCTGGCGGGGCAGGAACGGGAACTCGAGGAGCATCACCCCGAAGATCACCGCGAGCCCCGTCGCGTATGCCGTCTTCGTGAGGAACAGCATCGAGACGCGCTCGATGTTCGCGATGACCTGGCGGCCTTCGGCGACGACTCCGGGCAGTCGCGAGAACCGCCCGTCGAGCAGGATGATGCGCGCCACGGCCTTCGTCGCGGCCGAACCCGAGTCCATCGCGATGCCGATGTCGGCCTGCTTGATGGCGAGCGCGTCGTTCACGCCGTCGCCGGTCATGGCGACGGTGTGGCCGCGCTTCTGCAGCGCGGTGACGATGTCCTTCTTCTGCGACGGGGTGACCCGGCCGAACACGAGGTGTTCCTCGAGCACCTCGCCGAGCTCGTCGGGGTCGGTCGGGAGCTCGCGGGCGTCGAACCCCTGCGCCGCGTCGACGCCGACCTCGCGAGCGATCGCGGCGACGGTCTGCGGGTTGTCGCCCGAGATGATGCGCACCGCGACCCCCTGCTCGGCGAAGTACTCGAGCGTCTCGGCGGCGTCGGATCGCACGCTCTCGCGGAAGGTCAGGAGGGTCACCGGCGTGAGCGCGCCCGGCAGCCGCTCCGCCTCCGCCCGCTCGGGCGTGAGCTCCTCGGGGCTGTGCGCGAGCACGAGGGTGCGGCGACCGGTGGCGGCCAGCTCGGCGGCCCGCCGGCGGAGCTCGGCGTGCGGTGCGGCATCCGCCGTCGTGGCATCCGCCGTCGTGGCATCCGCCGTCGTGGCATCCGCCGTCGTGGCACTCGCGGAGGGCGCCGACGCCGATCGCGCGTCGTCGGGCGCCGCGAAGACCATCTCGGGTCCGCCCAGCACCCAGGTGCCGGCGCCCGGGAACCCGACCGCGCTCCACTTGCGCCCCGAGGAGAACGCGATGCGCGCCTCGGGTTCGAGCACCCGTTGCACGGGATAGGGCTCGACGAGGCACCGCGCCGTGGCGTTCGCCTCGGGCTCGGCGCCGTACCAGGCGAGCACGTCCTCCCACGCCGAGGGCGGGGCGACGCCGAGCGGGTGCGCCGCGTCGAAGACGATGTCGCCCTCGGTCAGCGTGCCGGTCTTGTCGAGGCAGACGAGGTCGACCCTGGCGAGCCCTTCGACGGCCGCGAGCTCCTGCACCAGCACCTTGCGGTTCGCGAGCTTCACCGCGCCGACGGCGAAGGCGATGCTCGTCATGAGCACGAGGCCGAGCGGGATCATCGCGACGATCGCCGCGATGGCCGCGACCGCCGCATCCTGCCACGCCCCGCTCTCGATCGCCTCGGCCCACCCGCCGCGCGACACCATCTGCGCGTTCAGCACGAGGAGGCTCACCGGCCCGATGATCCACGCGACCCAGCCGAGCACCCGGTTGATCGAGCTGCGCAGCTCGGAGGCGACGAGCGAGAACTGCTTGGCCTCGCTCGAGAGGGTGTTGGCGAACGAGTCGGCGCCGACCTTGTCGACGACCGCGGTGCCGCCGCCGCCGATCACGATCGACCCCGAGAGCACGGCGTCGTCGACGCCCTTGTCGACGGGATCGGACTCCCCCGTGAGCATCGACTCATCGAGCTGGAGGCGCTCGGATGCCTCCACCCGGGCGTCCGCGGGGACCTGGTCTCCGGCCCGGAGCACGAGCAGGTCGCCGAGCACCACCTCGGCGAGGGCGATCTCCTGCTCGGCGCCGTCGCGCACGACCCGCGCGTGCGGCGCGTGCATGAGTGCGAGCCGGTCGAGCGCGCGCTTCGCGCGGAACTCCTGCACGGAGCCGATGATCGTGTTCGCGAGGGCGCTGAACCCGAACAGCGCATCCTGCCAGCGGCCGATCAGCAGCAGCACGAGGAAGCAGGCGAGGATGATGCCGTTGAAAAGCGTGAACACGTTCGCGCGCACGATACTCCACACGCTCCGGCTCGTGGGACTCTCGAACGCGTTCGTCTCGCCCCGGGCCGCACGCGCGGCGACCTCGGCCGCCGTGAGTCCGGTGTTCGTCGCCGTCGTGGGGTCCACGTGGCCATCCCACCACACGCGACCGCTCGCCACCCGGCGGCGCGCTCCCGGGTCAGGCGATCGGGATCCCGCCCGGCGGATCAGGGCACGACGACCGGCGTCGCGAGCTCGTCGACGATTCGCTCGATCTCGGTGAGCGCGTACGCGGCGAGCTGGCGCTGCGCGGCCTCCGCCGCGGCATCCTGCTCCTCGAGGTCGCCGATGACGATGATGTTCTCGTCGTTCAGCGTGTTCGCGGGCTCGGTGTAGTTGAAGCTGCCGACGATGAGCAGCCGCTCGTCGATGACCATGAGCTTGTGGTGGAGCTTGCGCACGCCCGTGCCGCGCTTGTTGGCGAACAGCTCGACGTCGCCGTGACCGAGGTCGCTCGTCGCCGCCCACTTCGCCGCGCCCTGGTCGCGGTCGAGCACGCCGCGGATCCGCTGCACGAGCGGCCGCAGTCGGATCATGGTGTCGTCGATCCCCGACGACTGCGCGAAGGTGAACATCGCGAAGTCGATCGACTCCCGCGCCTTCAGCATCTGCTTCATGATCTCCATCTCGGGCCCGTGGCGCGGTGCGAAAAGCGGCTTCACGCGCACCGCCGGCAGGCCGAACTCCTTCGGCCTGGGCTCGACGCGCTCGTGGAGCTCGCCGAAGGTGCCCGAGCGCATCCGCTCGAACTCGCGCAGGTACTCGGTCGCGGCGCGCTGCCCGTGCAGCACGACGATGTGGTTGAGGTTCTGGCCGCTCCCCCGGCCCGAGGTCGCGTTCGTGCCGGTGTCGGTGTGCGTGAAGTTCGTCGAGCCGGTGAGCACGGCGGCCTTGGTCTTGCCGGAGTCGCGCACGATGAACTTCTGGTGGAAGATCTTCGGATTCAGGTCGCTGATGACGTCGACCTTCGCCTTCAGGAGCGCGCCGTGGATGGTGCGGTTCTCCTCGTGTGCGCCGAGGCTGTTCCACGGGTCGGCGAGCGCCGTCTCCTCGGTGAGGTAGTCGCCCTCGAGGATGACGCGAACACGCACGCCCCGTTGCTTCGCGTCGAGGATGGCCTGGGCGATGGGCCTGGAGTCGATCTCCTGCACCGCGATGGCGAGGCTGTGCTTCGCACCCGCGATGAACTCGCGGATCGCGAGGTCGAGATCGTCGGGACCGCCGACCGAGCTGGGCCCCATGAACAACTCGATGCCGCCGATGCGCAGAGGCATGACGCACCCCCTTCACTGAGGTTCACTCAGCTTCCGGTGTACTCCTCGCCTCGGCGCACCGGATCAGGGATGCCCCGGATCCCTCGAAGGCGGCGCTCAGCCCGCGAGCCTCGCCGCGAGCCAGGCCGCTTGACGCTGCCACTGCACGCCCTGACCGCCCTCGTGCTCGTTGAACGGGTACTCGACGATCTCGGCGACGGCGACGGTCGCCTCGTCGGCGGCGCCCCAGTGGTTGCGCGCGGCGTACACCGTCGACGGCGGGCACACCGGGTCCATGAGGGCGACCGAGAACAGCGCCGGCACCCGGGCGCGCTTCGCGAAGTTCGCGCCGTCGAAGTACGAGAGCGTCTCGAACACCCGCGCGGATGCCCCTCGGTGCACGGCGAGGTACCGCACGATCTCCTGGTACGGGTCACGATCGGTGAGGCCGACCGCCCGCTCGAAGTGGCAGAGGAACGGGACGTCGGGCATCGCCCCGACGAGCCCCTCGGCGAGCGCGGCCGCGGCGATCGAGATGCCGCCACCCTGGCTGGCGCCCGTGACGGCGACCCGCGCGGCGTCGACACGATCGAGGCTGCGCACGGCGTCGATCGCGAGCACCGCGTCGGTGAACACGCGCCGGTAGTAGTACGCGGCGGGGTCGTGGATGCCCCGCGTCATGAACCCGGGCGCCGACGAGCCGGTGCCGTGGGGATCGGGCGTCGCACCGCCGGTGCCCCACACCGACCCCTGCCCGCGTGTGTCCATGAGCAGGTAGGCATAGCCGGATGCCGCCCACCCGAGCCGCTCGTGCGGCAGGCCCCGCCCGCCGCCGTACCCGAGGTACTCGACGACCGCGGGCAACGGACCCTCGGTGCCCGCCGGCACCAGGAACCACCCGTGCACGGGGTCGCCCGCGAATCCGCTGAACTCGAAGTCGTACACCTCGACCGCGGTGAGCGGCGATGCCACCCGCTCGAGCCGCGGCGGGCGGGCCAGTGCGCGCGACTCGGCGATCGTCGCCGCCCAGAACGCGTCGAAGTCGGCCGGCTCGGCGATCGCGGGGCGGGAGTCGCGCAGCTCGTCGATCGGCGCGTCAAGTCGTGGCACGGGGCATCCTTCGCTCGGCGGAGAGTTCAGCGTATCGAAGCCGCGTCGCGCGACGATCGGGCATCGATCGTCGGCGGCGCACCTCGCCACGGGAGCGCCGGCGCCCCGCCGACCTCGACCTCGACGCCGAGCAGCGCCCCGTCCGCCGCGGTCGGCCGATCGAGGCCCACGCTCGCCGTCGTGATCACCAGCAGCCGGCCGACGAGCGCGACGGCCGTGGGCCGCTTCGCGGGAAGCGCGATCGTCTCGAGCAGCTCGCCGCTCGGCGAGTAGCGGCGCACCTCGGCGGCATCCCAGACCGCCACCCAGAGCATGCCCTCGAGGTCGATCGCGAGGCCGTCGGGGTTGCCGCCCTCGACCCGGCACACCGTGCGCCGATTGCCGAGGCGGCCGTCGGGCGCGACGTCGAAGGCCTCGATGCTCCGGTTCGGAAGGGTGTCGATGTAGAACAGCGTCTCGCCGGTGCGATCGAAGGCGAGCCCGTTCGAGACCGTCACGCCGTCGAGCCGCTCGGTGGCCACTCCCTCGGCGTCGATGCTCCACAGCGAGCAGTGCGGCCGGCGGGGCATCGACTGGCTGCCCACCCAGAAGCGGCCGGCTGGGTCGCCGCCGCCGTCGTTCATGTAGTCGTCGCCCGACGCGATGTCGACGGCGATCGGGGTGACGGCCCCGTCGTCGGCCACGTGCACGACACCACGGTCGACGGCGACCGCCCACCCCGCTCCCGGCGCGGCGAGCGGCACGGGAGCCCCGATCCGGGCGCCGACGTGCACGACGGGCCCGGGCACCACCCTGCCCGCCTCGAGGCGACCGCGGTGGAAGCACCCCGTCGACATGTCGATCCAGGCGAGGCTGCCGTCGCGTCCGTCCCACCGGGGCGACTCGGCCTGGACGTATCGCTCGTGAGAGATGATCTCGACGGTTCGTGAGGGCGTGGAACTCGACATCCGTGTCATCCTTCGGTGGTGGCTGTACCCGATATGTGGCAGGCTATCTCACAATATGAATGTCAGTTGCGAGACTGACGGAAGCAACGACGCTGAAGTGAGGAACTGGCCGATGGCCCCGACGCTGCATGGCTTGATGCCGATTCTTGCCACCCCGTTCGACGAATCAGGCGCACTCGACCGCGCCAGCCTGCGACGACTGGTCGAATTCCAGCTCGCGTCCGGCGTCGACGGCGTGGCCGTCTTCGGCATGGCGAGCGAGGGCTTCGCGCTCACGGCCGACGAGCGACGGATCATCCTCGCCGACGTCGTCGAACTGGTCGCCGGCCGCGTGCCCGTCATCGCCGGCGTCAACGGCACCTCGACCGCGACGTCGATCGAGCAGTCGCACATGGCCCAGGAGGGCGGCGCAGACGCACTCATGGTGCTGCCGCCGTTCATGGTGAAGCCGCCGGCTGCCAGCCTCATCGACTTCTACGGCGAGGTGGCCGCCGCAACGACCCTCTCCGTGATGGTGCAGGATGCCCCGGGCGTCACCGGGGTCGCGATGCCGCCCGCGCTCATCGCCGAGCTCGCCCGCCTCGACGGGGTCGACTCGGTGAAGATCGAGGCGCCGCCGACCGCGCCCAAGGTGGGCGCCGTCGTCGACGCGATCGGCGACGCGGACTTCGCGGTGCTCGGCGGGCAGAACGCGCAGTTCTGCCTCGAGGAGTACGCGCGCGGTGCCGTCGGCACGATGCCGGCGTGCGAGTTCGCCGACCTGCTGGCCCCGGTCCTCGAGCAGTTCATCACCGGGCGCGTCGACGAGGCGCGCGCCGGGTTCCGCCGTATGCTCCCCCTCGTGCTGGTGGGTCTGCAGGGCGGCATCGCGTGGGCGGTGCACAAGGAGGTGCTCGTGGCGCGCGGCATCATCGACCACGCCACCGTGCGCTACCCGGCCGCCCGGCTCGACGCCGGCAGCAGGGCCGCCGTCGATCTGGTCATCGACGAGCTCGAGCTCCCGCGGCTGCCGACCGCGGTGCGCGTGTGACCCGTCGCGGCGTGCTGCTGATCGGCGGCACCTCCGAGATCGGGCTCGCGATCGCCAGCGCCTTCGCCGAACAGGGCGACGCCGTCGTCGGAGTGGGGCTCGAGGCATCCGCCGACCCGGCCTTCGAGCGGTACGTCATCGCCGACTGCAGCCGCGCTGACGCCGCGGACCAGGCCGTCGCCGACGCCGCCGAGGTGCTCGGCCGGCTCGACATCGTCGTGCTCGCCGCCGCCCGGATGCCGATCGACCGCGCCGACGCCACGAGCGACGAGGACTGGCACGGCGCCCTCGGGGCGACGCTCGACTCGGCGTTCTTCGTGTCCCGCGCCGCGTTGCCGCGGCTCGCGCACGGCTCCTCGATCGTCGCGGTCACCTCCGTGAACGCGTCGCTCGCGGCTCCGGGAGTACCGGCCTACGCGGCGGCGAAGGCCGGCGTCGAGGGCCTCGTCCGGCAGCTCGCGCTCGAGTACGGCCCGCGTGGCATCCGCGTCAACGCCGTCGCGCCCGGGAGCATCTCGGCGACCGACACCGGCGAGAGCGAGGGCTACCCGCTCGGCCGGATCGGCCGGCCCGAGGAGGTCGCCGCCGTCGTGGCCTTCCTCGGCTCGCCGGCTGCCTCGTTCGTCACGGGGACGACGATCCCGGTCGACGGGGGCCTGTCGATCTCGTCCCCCGCCGCCTGGCTGAAACCGGCGCTGCGGGACCGCTGGATCTGAGCCTCCGCGACCGCCTGCCGGCCGAGTGCTCGAGGCACCCGACCGGCAGGCATCGCCGTCAGTTCCCGACGCGGACGAACTGCGCCGCGCTGACGCGGTGGATCGCGGTGCTGCGCACTTCGAGGCGCACGACCCCGACCGCGCCCGCGGCATACCGGAAGGTGCCGAGCGGGCGCCAGGCCGCGGCCCCCTCCTGCTGGTTCACGACGACCTCGGTGCTGCCCGCCTGATGCTCGACGACGTAGGCGGCCGAGGTCGTGGTCGCCGGATTCGTGGGGTACCAGACGGAGACCCGGTACTCGCCCGCCTCCGGCAGGTCGACCTGCCAGGTCACGGTGCTGCCGACCGACCCGGTGTCGCTGTAGCGCGTCCGGGTGCCGTTCCAACCCGTCAGTCCACTCGGGAACCACAACCCGGTCTCGAGGTACCCGGGCCACGGCGACTGGGTGTGGGCGATGACGCCCTCGTCGGCGACCCGCACCAGCACGCCCCGGCGGAGGGTGCCGTCGAGCCGCGCCTCGAACCGGCTCGTCGACCCCGGCACCACGGCCGCTCCGGCCGTGGCCGTCCACGTGTGGGTCAGATCGGAGCGCGGGGGCACCTCGATCACCACCTCCTTCTGGCCGACGCTCCACCCGGTCACGCCGAAGAGGGCCAACTTGGCCCGCAGCGGCGTGACGCCGGTGTTGATCACCAGGGCGGTCAGTCGTGCCGTCGCCCCCGGGCCGCTGACGATCGCGGTGTCGCTGGTCAGCGACACGAGCCGGCGACTGTCGATCACGTCGATCGCAGCCGGCCTCAGCTCCACCGGTTCGCCGTCGGCGGGCGACACGGCCGCCTCGATGCGGACCTCGCCGGGCGCGGCGCCCGCCGCGACGATCGCTGCGGCCTCCACCCTGGCGATTCCGTGCTCGGGGACCGAGACGGTCGGCGCGCCGCCGTCGAGCTGCCAGCCGTCGGGCAGGGCCAGGGCGACCTCCCCGGCGAACGGCTCGTCGGTGGCATTCCGCACCTCGATGACGAGCGGCACGCGGTCGCCGGCCGTGCTCGTGGCCTGGGCGACCACGTCGCCGGTCACGCCGGAATCGGCGCCGCTGATGCGGCCCGGCACACGCAGCGTGACCTCATCGGTGGTGACCGATCCGACCGTGATCGCGTAGCTGAACGCGTCGGCCGACGAGTCGACGGGAATCGTCCACTCGTACGGGTAGCCCTTCGGCGCCGCCTGCTGCACCGCCCCGTCGCCGATCCGGTAGCGGAGAGTGGCCGGCTGCTCGGTGTCGATCTGCACGTAGGCGTCGTAGCCGGGGCGCCCGGGTCGCACGAGCAGCACGCCGCGGGCGAGGCCGTAGTCGGTCCCCGGGTCGGTGTCGACCTCGTGGAAGCTGTCTGAGCCGTGGTCGACGATGTCGTCGAACGGCAGCGCCGGGCGCTCGACCGTCACGCCCCTCACGACCAGTGCGACGAGCCCGTGTCCGGGCACGCGGACCTTGATGCGCCCGCCCGCGGCGGTCGTGGACGAGCGGGTGCCGTCGGCGGCCACCACCTCGACGGCCGGGGCATCGCCCGCCGAGAGCCCGGTGAGGTCACCGGTGAGGTCGACGACGACGAATTGCGCGTCGGCCGAGGAGTTGGTGAGGCTGACGTACAGGGCGTCGTCGCCCACCCCCGCCATCCAGTTGATCAGGGGGTTGTCGAGGGAGATCAGGCCCGCCGGGAAGTACGGCCAGACGCCCTCCTCGCCGAAGAAGCTGCCGGGGGCGTGCCCGTAGGCGAAGTACTTGAAGTAGGCGAAGTCGGCCTCGAAGGCGTGCGGGAAGTCGATCTGCCCCGAGCTCCGGTAGAAGCTCTCGCTGATCAGGTAGTCCATCGCGAGGCCGAGCTGCGCGGGCGCGTGGTGGAAGTAGTAGCCGGTGATGCCGACGGGGCCGCTCGTGGCGAAGTCGGGCTTCATCTGCGCCACCTGGAACTGCCGGCTGTAATAGCCGGGATAGGTGGTGAAGCGGCCGATCACCATGTTGTGCGCGACGTCGGCCAGCAGCGGGTCGCCGGTGTGATGCGCCAGGCGCAGCAGCGCTCCGGCCCAGCACGGGTTGAAGACGTATCCGCCGCCGGGATCGGTCAACGAGCTCACGCCGAGCTTGAACGACGACAGCGCCTCGAAGGTCAGCCCGGTCGGGGAGACGTACCACGCGGGCACGGTCTCGGTGGCGACTCCGGTGGTCGGATAGGACGGCAACGACGATCGCGTCTCCCAGTCGTACTGCTGCACGACCACGTGGCCCTCGGGCACGGTGACGGTCTGGTCCGGCACCGGCCGGACGGCGGTCTGGGTGATGAATCGCTGGGCCTCCCGATACGCCCCGTCGAGGAACTCGGCCTCCCCCGTGAGCTCGAACAGCACCAGCAGGTCCACCCAGTACTTGGAGAAGCTGTAGGCGAAGCCGCCGGGCGGCTGCCCGTTGCCGCGATACGGCGTGAGGATCTCCTCCTGCACGTATCGCTTGCCGATCAGCGTCGCCTCGGCCAGGTAGGCCGGGTCTCCGGTCACCTGATAGGTGGCCAACGCGGTGGCGAAGGGTGCCCGGCTCTGCCCGACGACCCCCGCCTTGGTGGCTTGCACGGCCAGTCGTTGGATGCCCGCGTTGCGGCCGTGGGTCAGTTGCGAGAGCGCAGCCAGGTTCACCGCATCGGTCGGGATCCTCCCGATCCGGTACTGCGTCTTGTCGTTGTACACGGAGCCGCCGATGACGGGCGAGTGCCCGATCCCCTTGCGCGACAGCTGGAACTCGAGCGCCGGTCGGGCGCGACGCTCGTAGAGCGTCCCCTCCGAGGTGCCGGTCAGGTAGTGGGCGGAGAGCAGCACGCCGCTGGCCGCAGCCCGGACGGCGTCCTCGTTCTCGACATCCGCGAACCCCTTTGCCCGGTTCCACCACCCGGAGTAGGACGGGATGTAGTCGACCGAGTCGTCGCCGTCGGGCTCGATGGCGATCAGTTCCGTGATCGCGTGCACGGCATCGGTCAACGATCGCTCGTAGACGTTCTGCCGGTACGCCGTCAGGCCGTACTCGCCCCGGCACAAGGCGGTGTACGTCTCGTACAGGGTGCCGGCGCGTGCTGCGAGGCCGAACGCAAAGCCCCGTTTCTCGCCCGCCGCCATCGCCGTCCGCAGGCCCGGCTGCGGCGCGTAGATGCTCGGCACGACGTCGAGGCTGTCGTTGCGCAGGCTCATCCCGTAGGGCTGCCGATCGGACATCAGCTGTCGTTCGTGCACGAACTCCGCCACCTCTGCCGGAAGGTAGATCCCCGAGGTGACGGCGACGTCGGCGACGTCGTACTGGGTCAGCGCCATGGGCGCGAACAGCTCCCATGCGCCGAGCGGAGCCGAGCCGTCGAGCACCGAGAGCGCGTGCTGGTACGACCCGCAGAGCACCTCGTCGAGATCGTCGAGACCCCGTGCATCCTGGCTCTGGTAGCCGACGAGGTAGTCGCCGGCCGTCTTCGCCGTCAGCACGTAGTGCGCCTCGGGCTGGTCGCCGTCGAGCCGCCAGTTGACGACGAGCTCCACGTCGTCGGTGCTGGTCCGAAGCTCGATCGCCTTCGGGCCGAGGCTTCGGAACGAGGTGAAGCCCAGCCAGCTCGGCTGCAACGGCCCGTACAGCTCGGGCGCGCTGCCCGAGGGCAGCGTCCCGGCCAGCACGACCCACTGCTCGTCGAAGCGGTGCTCGGGGTCGGTCAGCGACAGCCACCGGCCGTCGTGCTTGATCTCGAGATCGCGGACGATGGTCTCTCCACCGTCCCACTTCGCCTGGAAGAAGGTCATCCGATGGCGAGGCCCGGTCAGGCGCCCGACTCGGGTGAGCGAGAGGTTCGGCTTGTCCAGTCGGCGCAATGCGTCGGCGTACGCCCCGTTCGCGCTGCTGAACCCGGGATCCGCTGCGGCCGCCTCGGGATGGCCGCCGAAGACCGCGGGCAGCACGCCAGCGACCAGCAGCAACCGGAGCGCGGAGCGCCGGCTCCACAGACCCGAGTCGTCGTGGACCCGTGATTCCTCCTCGGCTGTTGCGTCGTCGTCGGCCGCTGGGCTCATCCTTGAATCCATGATGCAAATGATGCATGCGTTATGCGAGAGTGTCAATGGCCATGCTGTCAGCGGTGGCGCTAGCGTCGAGCATGCACTCGCCCTGAGAGGAACACGCGGTGACCCAGAACCGACCAGAAGAACTGACCGAGTATTCGCTCACCGCCCTGATGACCGCGCCCGAACCGCCCGAGGAACCGGCGGACTTCGACCGGTTCTGGCGGAGCACGTTCGACGAGTTCGGCGCCGGGCCCGTCGCGTGGGAGCCCGAGCGGCAGCTTGCCGGCACCGCGACGCATGACGTGACGGAGATCCGGTTCGACTCGTCCGCGGCCGAGCGGGCGGTGGCGTTCCTGGTGGTGCCGCGCGACGGAGGCCTCGTGCGGCGCGGCCTCGTGATCGGACACGGCTACGGGGGCCGCAGCGCCCCCGACCTCGACCAGGTCCCCGCCGACACGGCCGCGATCTTCCCGGCGGCGCCGGGCACGCCGCCGAACACCTCCAGCCGCTTCCCGGCGCTCCCCGACGAGCACGTGCTCGCGGGCATCGCGCACCGCGACACCTATTCGCACCGCTTCGCCGCGGCCGACGTCTGGCGCGCCGCGACCGTGCTGCTCGACGCCGCGCCCGCGGCCTCCGGTGCCCTCGACTTCAGCGGCGGGAGCTTCGGCGGCGGCATCGGGGCGATGGCCCTGCCGTGGGACGCACGCTTCCGACGCGCCTCGTTCGACGTGCCGAGCTTCGGGCACCACGCGATCCGCCTCACCCGCCGTTGCACGGGCAGCGGCGAGGCGGTGCGCCGGCACCTGCACGGGCACCCCGAGGCGCGCGCGGTGCTCGGCTACTTCGATGCGGCGGTGGCGGCGCGGCGCATCCGCATCCCGGCGCATGTGGCGGCTGCGGTGCTCGACCCCGCCGTCGACCCGCGCGGACAGTTCGCCGTCTACCACTCGCTCGCGGGCGAGAAGCGACTCACCGTCCGGGCGAACGGGCACCTCGACGGGCCCGTCGCCGCAGCCTCCGAGCGAGCGGCGCGGCTCGATGCCGCCGACTTCTTCGCCCTCCCGGACGACCGACTGGCCTGAGCGAACGGCGGTCGCCGAGGCATCCGTCTCGAAGCGGATGCCTCGGGGCGCGCCGAATGCCGGCGACCTGCGGGTCCCTCCGCAGGCCGCCGGCTCTCACGGCATCACGTGTTCGCGTCGAGCAGGTCCTGCACTTCCTTCTTCAGGGAGTTGAGGCCGGACTGCACGTCGACCTGGCCCGCGAGGATGTTCGCGACGCCGGCGCCGATCGCGGTGTCGATCTGCGCGGTCACGGGCACGCGGTCCCACGCGGCACCGCGCGCGTGCTCGGAGACCTCGGTGCGGAACGCGGTCTGGAACTTGTCTGCGGCGAGCTCGGGGATCTGGTCGGCGACCGACTTGGCGGCCGGCGCGACGGCCGACTGCTTGTAGAAGGCCGTCGCGGCCTCGACGTTCGTCGCCGCGTAGGTGATGAAGTCGCGGCTCGTGAGCTCGCCTTCGCCGGCGCTCGCGAAGAGGCCGCTGCCCCAGGCGCGGTTGTACGACTCCTTGCCGCCGGCGGTGGGCCGTGAGATCGCGCCGATGTTGTCGATGATGTTCTGCGCGGCACCGTTCGTCTTCACGAACGTCGAGGCGAGCGGGGCGTCGTCGTAGAGGGCGGCGCGCCCGCTCGCGAAGAGGATGCGCGCGTCGCTGCGGGCGACGTTGGCCTGGGTCAGGCCCTCGTCCTGCAGCGACTTGTACCAGGTGATCGCCTTCACGCTCTCCTTGTCGCCGATCGTGCACTCGAAGTCGTCGGTGACGACCGGGCTACCGAAGCCCCACATCCAGTGGGTGGCGTCCTTCAGGTCGGGGTTCTTCGTGACCGCCGCGTACGGGATCAGCGAGGAGTCCTGCGACTTGATCTTCTCGAGCGCGGTCGCGAACTGCTCGATCGTCATGCCCGACTTGATGCCGACGCTCTTGGCGATCTCACCGTTCGTGATGATGCCGATGCCGGCGGCCGTGAGCGGCATCACGAGGAGCTTGCCGTCCATCGTGTACGCGTCGAGCACGCCCTGCGGGATGCCGAGCCCCTTCGCGAGGTCGGTGAGGTCGGCGAGCACGTTCATCGGCGTGAGCACCTGCCATCCGCCCGACTGGCCGACGCCCAGCAGCTTGCCCGAGCGACCGGTGAGGGCGAGCTGGGTCGCCGCCTGGTCGTAGGGGTAGGTGACGGGCGAGACCGTGACGCCCTCAGCAGCGGAGAAGTCCTTGAGCACCGCCTCCCACGCGGGCTTCAGCGCCTCTTCGCCGAGCGAGTTGCCGTAGAAGTTGATGGTCTTGGCCTTCGTCGCGGCGTTCGCGCCGGCGGTGGCTCCGGGCGCGGCCGGTGTGGCGCAGCCGGCGAGGGCGAGCGCGCCGAACGCGGCGAGTGCCGTGCCGCCGCCGAGGAAGGCGCGGCGGCTGAGCTGCGTGGTCGAGAGGTTCATTGGGGATGCTCCTTCGTCGTGGTGTGGGTCGAATCGGTTCGGTGGATCTTCGCTAGCCCTTGACCGCCCCCGACGCGAGGCCGGAGACGAAGTAGCGCTGGAGCAGGATGAAGATGATCGCGAGCGGCAGCGAGGTGATGAGGGATGCCGCCATGAGCGCGGGCCAATCGGCCGTGCCGTCGCGGATGAACGCCTGGGTGAGGCCGGCCGGCAGCGTCTGCTTGTCGGGGCCCGCGAGCGTGAGCGCGAAGAGCAGGTCGCTCCAGCCGCGCATGAAGGCGAACATCGCCGCCGTGATGAGGCCCGGCACGATGAGCGGCGCGACGATCTTGAACATCGTCGCGACGCGCGAGAGGCCGTCGACCTTCGCAGCCTCGAGGATGTCGTCGGGCAGGCCGTCGATGATGCCCTTCAGGAGGAACACCGTCAGCGGCAGCGTGAACGTCGTGAACGAGATGATCAGCGCCGTGTAGGTGTAGAGCAGGTTGACCGAGCTCAGCATCAGGTAGAGCGAGATGAGCAGCAGCGCCCCGGGGATGAGCTGCCCGATGAGGAACATGAACATGATCGCGTTGCGCCCGGAGTAACGGAACTTCGAGAGCGAGTAGGCCATGAAGGCGCCGACGATCACGGCGAGCACCGCGGTGCCCGTCGAGACGATGAAGCTGTTCCTGAGGTTCTGCAGCAGGGCGTCGTTCTGGAAGAACCCGATGAAGTTCTCGAGGGTCGGGTCGACCGGGAAGAGCGGCCGGTCGAGTGCGAAGACGGCCTCCTTCTTCATGAACGCCGTGGACGTCAGCCAGTACACCGGCAGCAGTCCGAAGAGGGCGAGGAGGATCAGCCCGACGCGCCCCGGGATCGACAGCCTCGGGCGAACGATCGCCTCTCCGATGTCGCGGCCGTGACTCATCGCTTCTCCAGACGTCGGTTGAGCAGCAGGTACGCGCTCGAGATGATCGCGAGCAGGATCAGCCAGAGCACGCCCATTGCGGAGGCCTTGCCGAGCTCGTAGCTGCCGAACGCGAGTTGATAGAGGCTGACGGCGAGCGTCGTGGTCGAATCCCCGGGTCCGCCGCCCGTCATCACGAAGATCGTGTCGAAGTTGCCGAAGTTGTAGATGAACTCGAGCGTCGCGACGAGGGCGACCGGGCCGACGATGTGCGGCAGCGAGATGTAGCGGAAGCGCTGCGAGCGCGTGGCGCCGTCGATGGTCGCGGCCTCGAGCTGCTCGCTCGGCAGGGTCTGCAGCACCGAGAGCGCGACGACCATGATCCAGGGGAACGAGTGCCACGTCTTCGCGATGACCACGGCGGCCATGGCCCCCGTGGGATTGCCGAGCATGCTCACCTCGGGGAGTCCCACCATGGTCAGCAGGTGGTTCAGCACGCCGTAGCTGTCGTTGAAGATCCACGCCCAGAGGAACGAGACGACGACGCCGGGCAGGAGCCACGGCAGCATGAGGGTGCCCCGCAGGATGTTGCGGCCGCGGATGCGCGCGTTGAGGAGCACGGCGAGCGCCACGCCGAGGAGCACGGGGAAGATCGTCGCGAGCGTGGCGAAGGTGAGCGTCGTGCCGAGGCGGGCGACGAACTCGCCGAAGATCGCCGTGTAGTTGTCGAATCCGACGAAGGTGCGCTCGGGGCGCAGCAGCGACTGGTCGTAGAGGCTCGTGCCGATGCTCGAGACGAGCGGGTAGATCGCGATCACGAGGAAGAGCAGGACCGCGGGGAGTGCGATCATGAATCCGAACGTGCGATCTTTCGCACCGAGTGTCGAGCGCCGCCCGGATCGCGGCTCGGTCGTCTCGCGTGTCGCGGGCCGGTCGAGGATGGCTTGCTGCATTGCGTTCACTTCCCGAGAGGTGGCGACCCTGTCTCAGGGCCCCTGTGCGTCGTCGTCACAGTCGTCAACGCTGACGTGCGGCCAGTAAACCACAATGCGGATGTGAAATCCATAAAATGCATGACTCACCCATATTTGGATTGCCTCTGCTGATTCCGCTCACTACACTGACGGCAACGGCGCAGCCCGAGTGGGCACTCGCGACGCGGCACTGCATGGAGAAGGAGTCCCGATGGCAGCGGAATCGGTGGGCGGCACACAGACCGTCGAACGGGCTATGTCCCTGCTCGCGTGCTTCACAGAAGAGGCCGGCGAGCTCCGTGTGTCCGAGCTCTGCGCGCTCACCGGGCTCGGCCAGTCGACGGTTTCGCGCATGATGTCGGCGCTCGACCGCATGAAGTTCGTCGTCCAGGACGACCGGACGGGCCTCTACCGCCTCGGCCCCGCCGCCGTCGCGCTCGGCACGATCGCCATCAACGGCTCACCGATCTTCCGCGCCTCGCGCCAGATCGCCCAGAACCTCGCACATCGACTCGGCATCGGCGTCAACGTCGCCGAGCTCAGCGGCTTCACCTTCACCTACCTCTGCAACTTCGAGGGCGCGCTCGCCCCCAAGTCGTTCGCGATGGCGGGTCGCACGGCACCCCTGCACGCCACCGGCCTCGGCAAGGCACTGCTGTCGGGCATGAGCTCCGACCGCGTCGACGAGTACTTCGCGAAGACCCCCCAGCGGTACACCCCGCACACGATCGTCGATCGCGACGTCATGGAGGCGGCCCTCGAGGAGACCCGCAGCCGCGGCTACGCGACCGAGATCGAGGAGCTCGCATTCGGGCGGGCCTGCATCGCCGCGCCCATCCGCGACCGCGCGGGCGAGATCGTCGCCGGCCTCTCGGCGAGCGGGCCGCTGTCGGTCCTCGACCTGCAGGCCCCCCACCAGGAGCTCGCGCTGCAGGTGATCGAGGCCGCCGACGAGATCTCCGTCGCCCTCGGTTACAGCCCCTCCCATTCCGCGACGGCGTTCGCGGCCCTCTGAGCACACGCCGCGGCATCCGTCGACGGCCTTCCCGATCACTCAAGTCACCGGAGACCCTGTGAGAATCGCGCGCGTCCAGACCTTCCCGCTCTTCATCTCGAAGGAGGATGCCGAGGACTCCTACGCCGGCGAGGCCGCGGTCGAGCACCGCGGCTACATGATCCGGCCGCCGTGGCGGAGCCTCTACTCCCCCGGCTACGAGACGCTCATCGTGAAGATCGAGACCGACGACGGGCTCGTGGGCTGGGGCGAAGGGCTCGCACCCGTCGCCCCCGAGGTCGCGGCGGCGATCGTCGACCACCTGCTCACCCCCCTCATCCTCGGCGAGGACCCCCGGTCAGTGCGCACGCTCTGGCACCGCATGTCGGAGTCGATGCGCGAACGCGGACACCTCACCGGCCACCAGGCGGATGCGATGGCCGCCGTCGACATCGCCTTGTGGGACCTCTGGGGCAAGGCGACCGGTCTCTCGGTCTCCGAGCTCGCGGGCGGGCGGTTCGCCGAGGTGCTCCCGACGTACGTGTCGGGGGTCCGCGGCGTCGACGACGCGGAGATCGCCGAGAAGACCGCCGTGCTCGTGGAAGCCGGAGTGCGCCGGTTCAAGATGCACCTCGGCACCGATCTCCGTACCGACCTCGCGACCTACGACGCCGTGCGCGACGTCCACCCCGATCTCCAGGTCGCGCTCGACGCGCACTGGAGCTACCGCCTCGGCGAGGCGAAGGCGCTCGGGCGCGAACTCGACGAACGCCACGCGTGGTTCTTCGAGGCGCCCCTCGCTCCCGAGGACGTCGAAGGGCATCGCGATCTCGCGGCTTCCATCGAGACCCCCGTCGCGGTCGGCGAGGCGATGCGCAGCCGGTTCGAGTTCACCGACTGGCTGACCCGGCGAGCCGTCGGACTCACCCAGCCCGACATCGGACGTACCGGCATCACCGAGGGGCTCGCGATCGCGGGCATCGCCGACGCCTTCCACGCCCAGGTGGCACCGCACCACTCCGCCGCGTTCGGCATCGCGATGGCCGCAGGCGTGCACGTCGCCGCGAGCTCGCCGTCGCTCCTCGCCTTCGAGTACCAGCCCCTCACCCTGCCCGTCGCGAACCGGATCCTCACGACACCCCTCGAGGTGAGGCCCAACGGCGACTTCGTGGTGCCGACGGGGCCCGGCCTGGGTGTGACCGTCGACGAGGCCTTCGTGCGGGAGTTCGTCCGACGCGAGCACCGCGAGCCGATCTCGGCCTGACCCGCCAGAATGGGCGGGTGAGCGAACACGTCTTCATCTCAGGGCCCGCCTCGTGGAACCGCATCGTCGTGCTCGATCATCTGCCCGAACCGGTGCCGCACATGCAGTTCGCGCTCGAGGAGTACGAGACGGTCGGCGCGACGTCGGCCGGCAAGGCGCTCGGCCTCGTGGGGCTCGGGCGGCGGGTGCGCCTGCACGCGCTCTTCGGCGCCGACGCCGACGGCGCGCGGGTCAAGCGCCTCCTCATGCAGGCGGGGGTCGCGCTCATCGCCGGCGACGGCGGAGTCACCGAACGCCACGTCAACCTCATGACCCGTGCGGGCGAGCGGGTGTCGCTGTTCCTCTCGACGCCGAGCGACCCGGGCGAGGGCGCCGACGCCGAACTCGACGCCGAGGTCGCGCAGGCGATGGCGGATGCCTCGGCGCTGGTGCTCGACCTCTCGGAGCTCTCACGACGACTCCTCCCGACGGCGGTCGCGAGCGGTCGGCCCATCTGGACCGACATCCACGATTACGACGGCCGGAGCGAGTTCCACCGTCCCTTCATCGAGGCGGCCGACGCGATCTTCATGAACGCCGACCGCATCGGCCCCGACCCGCTGCCGTTCATGCGCTCGTGCATCGACCGCGGCGCCTCCCTCGTCGTCTGCACGCTCGGCGCCGCAGGCGCCGTCGCGGTCGATGCGAGCATGACCCGCCACGAGGTCGACGCGGTCGCGGTCGACGTGCGCGACACGAACGGCGCCGGCGACGCGTTCATGGTGGGCGTGCTCGATGCGACCCTGTCGGGCGCCGAGCTGCCCGCGGCGCTCGAGGCGGGCGCCAGCCACGCGGCATCCGTGCTCGTCACCCGGCACCTGCACCCGAGCCTCGACGCGCTGCTCGGCGCGTAGCGAAGCCCTCGCGTCGGTCGAGGAGCGAAGCGTCGCGAGACCCGGGGCGAGGTCTCGAGACGCGCTTCGCGCTACTCGACCGACACGGTCGCGGGCTCGATGTTCGCGTTGTCGCGGAACAGGTTGCCCGGGTCGACCTCGGCCTTGATCGCCCGCAGCCGTTCGAGCGTCGCCGGCGGGAACGCCGCCCGCAGCGTCGCAGCGCCCTGCACCGTCTCGAAGCTGAGGTACGCGCCCTCGGCGTGCGGGGCGACGAGCTCGTCCCACCGCTCGCTCGTGCGCATCGCCGCGGTGCCGAATGCGACGACCGAGAACTCGCCGTCGCGGTGCGCGAACGCCGTCGCGTCGGCGGGCACGTCGTGCACGGCACCGCCCATGGCTCGCAGCTGGAAGAAGTAGGAGGAGCCCTCGTCGAGGAACCGGGCGGCGTCGCGGGCGAACTCGGGTGTGATGCGGCCGACGATCCCCGAGCGCGAGGTCGGTTCGCCCTCGGCCGCGTGGCTCTCGTCGGAGGCGTTCGCCAGCACGGCGTCGTAGGTGGTGAGGCGCACGTCCTGCCCGAGGAGCGGGGCGACGTCGGCGAGCGGCTGCAACCTGGCGAGCACCGTGTCGGGGTCGTCGGAGTCGACCATCGCCATGACGCTCGCGATCGGCGGTTGACCGGGCCGCGCACCGCCCATGATGAGGAAGCTCGTCACATCGCGCGGCGACTCGACGACCCAGCGACCCCACGCCTCGAGGAACCCCGCGCGGTCGCTCGCATCGAAGGCGAGCTGCGCGAATCCGACGACGCCGACCTCGTCGACCTCGAACTCGAAGGCGGTCGCGACGCCGAAGTTGGCTCCGGCGCCGCGCACGGCCCAGAAGAGGTCGGGATGCTTCGCGGCGTCGGCCCGCACGATCGAACCGTCGGCCAGCACGAGCTCGACGGCGCGCAGGTGGTCGATCGTGAGCCCGTGCTCGCGCGCGAGCCAGCCGATGCCGCCCGCCGTCGCGAGCCCGCCGACGCCGACACCGCCGTAGTCGCCCGAGCTCAGCGCCCACCCGTGCGGGGCGAGGAACGCGGCGACGTCCTTCCAGCGGGCGCCCGCCTCGATGCGCACGAGCCGTGACGCCTCGTCGAGCACGGCCATGCCGTGCATGCGCGAGAGGTCGATCACGATGCCGCCGTCGTTCGTCGAACGCCCGCTGATGCCGTGCCCGCCGCTGCGCACGCCGAACGGCACCTCGGGGTGGCGGCTCGCGAAGCGCACGGCCTCGGCCACCTCGTCGGCGTCGCCCGGCTGCAGCACGAGGCCAGGGGCGCCGCCGCGCAGGTACGTCGACTTCACGCGCGCGTAACCGGCGTCGCCGGGCTCGATCGCGTGTGCGGCGAGCGCGGGCGGCAACCCGTCGTAGCGGATGCCGTCGCGCCGCTTCGCGCGCACCGCGGTGCTGCGGGTCGGGGCCGAGCCCGTGGCATCCGCGCCGTCGACGTCGCCCGCATCGCTTCGCCCGCCGAGCCCGCCGAGTTCTCGCGCCGCCGCGTCGCGGAGCGCGGGCGCGACCTCTGCGGCGAAGTGCTGGATCGTGCCTGGGTCGTCGCTCGCGAGGATGAACGTCGAGATGCCGTCGTCGACGACGAAGGGCAGCAGCTGCTCGACCCACTGCCCGGCGGGGCCGTCGAGCATGCGGCCCGCACCGCCGGCGGCGCCCGCCGAGAAGCGGCCGCCGATGTTCAGCATTCGGCGGATCTCACGCGGGTCGCGCCCCGCGGCGGTCGCCGCCTCGTCGATCGTCGCGTTCGCGCGCTGCAGATCGCCGGGCTGCAGGTAGGCGAGCGAGGGCAGCCAGCCGTCGCCCTTGCGGCCGATGAGGCGCAGCATGCGCGGCTTCAGCGCGCCGATCCAGATGGGGATGTTGTGCGCGGGCGCGGGCCCGCGCTTGGCGCCGTCGACACGGTAGTACTCGCCGTCGAGCTGGAATCGGGCTCGTTCGCCCTGGTCCCACACGCCGCGGATCACGTCGATCGCCTCGGAGAGCGCGTCGACCGCCTGACCGGGCGTGAGGCGGCGTCCGCCCATCGCCTCGATCGCGTCCCAGAATCCGCCGGCGCCGAGCGCGAGCTCGAAGCGGCCGCCCGAGAGCAGGTCGAGGCTCGCCGCCGAGCGGGCGAGCACGGCGGGCGGGCGCAGCGGCACGTTCGTCACGTTCGCGGCGATGCGGATGCGTTCGGTGCGGGCCGCGACCCAGGTCATGAGGGTCTGCGTGTCGTGGAACCGAGGCTGGTACGGGTGGTCCTGGAAGGTGACGAGCTCGTAGCCCGCGGCCTCGCTGAGCTCGGCGAGACGCACGGGCGCCTGCGGCGGGTCGTTCGTCGGGGTGATGAAGGTGCCGAACTCGAGTTCATGGCCGTAGTGCATCGTGCGCGTCCCTTTCCACGTCTCCCCCGGGCTGCAAGACGGATGCCATGGGCGAGTCACTTACTCGTAGTAACCGACTCGAGGTGCTCGAACATTCCGCACGGCGTCGCGTACTCGGAGCGGGAACGACAGCGGCCGAGCGCTCTCTCGAGCGCCCGGCCGGCTGAATCCCTGCTTCGGGGGTTACTTCGCGTCGGTCGTGTCGGGCTTCGACTCGGAGGCCGGGGCGGACTCCGCAGCCACTGCGGCCTCGTCGGGCGCGGGGGCCTCGACGACCTCGACCGTCTCGACGACCTCGGGCTCGTCGGCGAACTCGTCGTCACCGTCGAACCCGGCCGGCACCGCGGCATCCGCGGGTGCCGTGTGGCGACCGATCGCGAACGCGACGGCCCATGCAGCGGCTGCGACGACGATCGCGAGCGCGCCGACGGCGATGAGCAGGCCGCCGACCGTCGTGCCCGTCTGCGCGCCGAGGTAGGCCGCGTAGTCCTGCGACTGCGCCGTGTAGAGCTCGACCTGGGTCGCGTTCGACGAGTTCAGCAGCCAGAGGCCGACGCCGAGCAGTGCGAGGGCGGCGACCCCGGTGCCGATGAGCGGCAGGTTCGGGAGGGCTCGGGTCGGGGTGTTCGAGGTCATGTCTTCCTTCGATCGGGGTGCGGCGCGGGGTCGCCGCCCTGATGACCGTAGGGGACGAAGGTATGAGTTGGCTATGCCTCGGCCGTGAACGGTGTCACAGAGGCGCGCACCCGTCGGGGCGGGCGTAGCGTGAGGCGCATGGATGCCACGACCGACGATCACCTGGTCATCGAGCCGAGCGTGCTCTACGTCGGCACGCCGGTCTACCTCGTGGTGACCGAGAACGCCGACGGCTCCCCCAATCTCGCGCCGGCGTCGTCGCACTGGGCGCTCGGCCGCATGCTCGTGCTCGGGCTCGAAGCCGACGGTCAGACCGCGACGAACCTCGCCGAGCGGCCGCAGCTGACCGTGAACTTCCCCGCCGCGTCGCAGTGGCGCCGCGTCGAGCGCCTCTCGGCGGTGACCGGTCGCGACCCGGTGCCGAAGGCGAAGACCGGGCAGTACCGCTTCGAGCCCCGGAAGTTCGAACTCGCGGGCTTCTCCCCGAAACCCTCCGAACTGGTGTCACCCCCGCGGGTGCGCGAAGCGCCGCTGCAGTTCGAGGGCGAGGTGCGGCGCATGACGCCCGGCGTCGACCCCGGCTACTACATGGTCGAGGTCGAGGTGGTGCGGGTGCACGCACTGCCCGAACTCGTGGTGCCCGGCTCGAACCACATCGACCCGCGCGCGTGGCACCCGCTCGTCTACAGCTTCCGGCACTACTTCGACCGCGGAGCCGAGGTCGGGTGGACCCGGAAGTCGGCGATCGCGCCGGGTCCGCCCGACACGGGCGAGACGGCCTCGTGCCTCTCCTCGCCGCTCGACGAGATCGACCGGTGGGAGGGCTTCGGCGGGACGTGGGCGCTGCGCCGGCTCGACGTCGACGGCGCCGTGGTGAGCCTCTGCCGCTGCGACGGCGGCGAAGAGGTCTCGCGCATCGAATCGGCCGATCCCGCCCTCCTCGAGTGGGCCGCCCGACAGGAGCTGCAGCCATGACCACGCCGACCCCGACGCTCTCGACCCCGTGGTCGGCCTCGCTCGGGCTCGCGACCCCGATCGTCGCCGCGCCCATGGGCGGGGTCTCGGGCGGACGCTTCGCGAGCGCCGTGTCGCGCGCCGGAGCGCTCGGCATGATCGGCATGGGCAGTGCCGGATCGGCCGCGAAGCTCGCCCTGCAGCTCGCAGAGCTCGACCGCGGCGACGCCCCGTTCGGCATCGGCATGGTGCAGTGGGGGCTCGAGCGCGACCCCGCGATGCTCGACGTCGCACTCGCGGCGTTCCCGTCGCTCGTGTCGGTGAGCTTCGCCGATCGCTTCGACTGGGTCGAGCGGGTGCACGAGGCCGGGGTGCTCACGGCGACGCAGGTGTACACGGCCGCCGAGGCGGCGCGTGCGGCCGACGGCGGTGTCGATGTGATCGTCGCCCGCGGTGCAGACGGCGGCGGCCACGGCGACCCGCGCATCGGCACCCTCGCCCTCCTCGACGCGGTGCTCGAGGTCGTCGCAGCGCGCGGCGGCGATCCCGCGGGCGGCGGCGCGGGGCCGGTCGTGCTCGCCGCCGGTGGCATCGGCTCGGGCCGAACCCTCGCCGCGGTGCTCGCCGCCGGAGCGGCCGGCGCCTGGATCGGCACCGCCCTCTCGGCCGCGACCGAGACGCTCACGCCGCCCGCGGCGATCGAGGTGCTGATCGCCGCGACCGGCGACGACACGGTGAACACGAGCGCACTGGATGCCGCGCTCGGACTGCCGTGGCCCGAACGGTTCCCCGAGCGGGTGATCCGCAATGCCTTCGTCGACGAATGGGCGGGCCGCGTCGACGAACTGCGTTCGGCCTCGGTCACGGCCGGCGGCACCGACCTCGAGGCGCTTCGCGCCGCGATCGTAACGGCGAACCGCGACGGCGACCACGCCCTCGTGCCGGTCGATGCCGGTCAGGGCGTCGGCCTCCTGCGGGAGGTGCGCCCGGTCGCCGAGATCATCGCCGAGTTCACCCGCGAGGCCGCCGCCCGTCTCGCGACCCACCGCTCGCGCTGACCCCCGCGTGCGCTGACCCTGCGCCCGCTCAGATCGCCCGATAGTCGACGAAGGGCATCCGCGGCCCGCGCCGCGGCCGCCCGCGCACCCCCGCCGCACCGAGCAGCCGCACCACCCGGTAGCGGTGCCCCGCCCAGGGGGCGAGCGCCTCGAGCATCTCCTCATCACTCATGTCGCGCCCGGCGAGCGCATGCCCGATGTAGTTCGCGAGGTGGTAGTCGCCGACCGAGACGGCGTCGGCGTCGCCGAGGGCGCGCTGCGCGACCTCAGCGGCCGTCCACGGGCCGACGCCGGGCATGAGGGTGAGGCGCGCCGCGGCATCCGCCGAGCTCATGCCGACCGCCTCTTCGAGGCGACGCGCGTGACGGGCCGCGTTCTGCACCGTCGCCGCGCGCCGCGGGTCGACGCCGGCCTTGTGCCACTCCCACGTCGGGATGGCGCGCCACACCTCGGCGGGCGGCACGATCCGCATCGGCCGCGGCGTCGGGCCGGGCGCCACCGCGCCGAAGCGCGTGACGAGCCGTCTCCACGAGTCGTGCGCCTGCTGGGTGATGACCTTCTGCTCGAGGATGGACGCCGCGAGCGCCTCGAACACCTGCGCCGTGCGCGGCACCCGCAGCCCCGGATTGCGCCGGTGCGCGTCGTCGAGCAGGGGCAGCAACGGCACGAAGCCGCTCGGGTCGTCGCGTTCGCCGAGCAGTTCGGGGGCCTGCGCCACCGCCGCTCCGGCACCGGGCCCCCACCCCTGGCAGCGCAGCACACCGTCGGGCAGCTGCGTCAGACGGATCGTCGCGTCGCCCTCGACGGTGCGTACGGTGCGCCAGACGGCGCCGCCGGGCTCGGCATGGAAGGCGGGGTCGCCGAATCCGCGCCGCAGGCTGCCGACGGTCTGCCTGAGATCGGTCGGATGCCTCGGCCGCCACTCGAGGGCATGGTCGGCGTTCACGCCCCCAGTGTGCCCCACCCGGCTGACAGCGCCGCGACCCGAGCGGACGGGGCCGGCGGCAGCACGCCGCCGTGCGACGATGATCGCGTGCACCTCAGACTCGCCGACGACGCCGACGTCCCCGCTCTCGCCGCAACCCTCGCCCTCGCTTTCGCCGACGACCCCGTCTGGGGTCCGGTTCTGCGCCGCCCCGACCGGGACACGAGCCATCTCGAGCCGTTCTGGCGACGGTTCGTCGAAGGTGCGCTGCCCTACGGGATGGTGTACCTCGTCGACGACGGCGACGCCGTCGCGGTGTGGCTGGATTCAGGAGCGCCCGAGATGACCGACGAGCAATTCGCCGCCGTCGAGGCGATCGTCGCCGAACGGCTCGATCCGACGCAGCGCCGGGCATTCGACGGGCTCATGGCGGCGTTCGACGCCAACCACCCGCACGACGAACCGCACCGGTACCTGAGCCTGCTCGCGTCGAACCCGGCGCGACGCGGTGAGGGGCTCGGGCAGCGCATGCTCGCCGAGAATCTTCGGACGTTCGCCGCAGCGGGTCTTCCGGCCTATCTCGAATCGACGAATCCGGCGAACGACCGCCGGTACGAGCGCGCGGGCTTCCGCCCGATCGGCGGATTCGTCTCGCCCCTCGACGATGCCCCGATCACGACGATGTGGCGCCCGATCGACGCGTGACCCGCGGGGGCCGACGCGCGCGCCGACCTCCACCGCCCCGATACCAGGCGCATCTCAGTGACGTAGTCCTCGGCGGGCATCCCCGTAGCCTGAGCACCATGCATTTCGGAACCCTCGAATTCAGCCCGGCCGTCGACCATCCCGACCTCCTTGCGGCACCGACCGCCTCGGCCCTGACGGCATCGAGCGACCCGAGCGGCGCACTCGTCGCGGCGATCGACCCCGGGCTCGCCGACACCGCCGAGTTCTGCGCGCACTACGAGATCTCGCCGGCCGACGGCGCGAACTGCGTCGTCGTGCAGGCGCGCCGCGGCGAGCGCACCTGGTTCGCCGCGTGTCTCGTGCGCGGCGCCGACCGCCTCGACGTCAACGGCGCCGTGCGACGGCACCTCGATGCCCGCAAGCTCTCGTTCGCGCCCATGGATCAGGCGGTCGATCTGACCGGCATGCAGGTCGGCGGCATCACCCCGATCGGCCTGCCCGAGGGCTGGCCGATCCTCGTCGACGAGGCCGTCGCCGCGGGTGAGCGCCTGATCATCGGCAGCGGCACCCGCGGCGCCAAGCTCCTCGTCAGCGGTGCGCTGCTCGCCGGGCTGCCCGGCGCCGAGGTGCTCCCGATCGCGCTCCGCAGCTGAGACTCCGCCGCTGAGGCCTACGCGGCTGAGGCGGCGACCGTCTTCGCACCCTTCGCGGCGACGAGCCGGTTCCGCAGTGCGAGGAACAACAGCACCATGCCCGCCGTCAACGCGATGTGCCCGAGCCCGGCGATGCCGGAGATCGCGGCGTTCGACTCCTGGCCGAGCACGGTGAGCGTGCCGTGCCAGATCAGCATGGCCGAGGTCAGCACCACGCCCGCGTTGTAGACCCAGAAGAACCAGCCGAACAGGCGGCTCTCCGACAGCGCGAACACCTTCTCGAGCACGAGCACGATGAGCAGCACGATGAACCCGAGGGTCAGCAGGTGCGTGTGCGCGAGCCCGAGCTGCGTGAAGTCGCCCTCGGGGAATCCCTGCGACTTCGTGAGCTCGCGGTAGTAGAGGCCTGACAGCACGCCGACGACCATGTACGCGAACGACGCGTAGAACAGCTTGAACATCGAGTTCCCTTCGATCTTCCTTCCAGCATCGCCCGGATGCCACGCGCTCGGCATCGATCGAAGGATTGAACCGCGCGACGCGCTCGCCTAGGCCGTCATCAGCAGGATGCCCGCCAGCACGACCGCCGACGCCGCGATGCGCGCGCCCGCTCGGCCCTCGCGCAGCACGAGTGCACCGAACACGCTCACGAGGACCACGCTGATCTCCCGCAGGGGTGCGACGAGCGCGACCGGTGCCATCGTGATCGCCGCGAGCACCAGGATGTACGCGAGCGGGGACAGCACGCCGAATGCCGCGATCCTCCCCCAGTGAGCCCGGCCCACCGCCCCGATCTCGCGCCACCGACCGCCGAGCCCGATGCTGAACAGCACGATCTCGCCGACGGTGCACCCCACCATGAACGCGACGGGCGCGACCTCCCACTCCCGCACGGCGTGCGCGTCCCACACGGGTGTACGCCGCGATCGCGACCCCGGTGACGAGGCCCCAGGCGATGCCCGGGTCGAGCCGCCTGCGAGCCGGAGCGCGCGAGCCCGTGGCATCCGAGCCGTTCGGTCGATCGACGAGGCCGATCGCGACGACCGCCGCGATGATCGCCGCGATGCCGACCAGTGCCGACGGTGACGGGCGCTCCCCGAGCAGGGTCACCGCCACGAGCACGGTGATCGTCGGCCCGGTGCCGCGTGCGACCGCGTAGACGGTCGAGAGGCGGCCGGTCGCGTAGCCGCGCTGCAGCACCAGCATGTAGGCGCAGTGCAGCACCGCCGAGACCGCGGCCGCGAGCGCGAACTCGGCGACCGAGGCTCCGCCGAGGCCGCCGGCCAGGGGCACGGCCGGCAGCCAGATGACCGTCGATGCGACCGCGCCCCACCAGAGGAAGGGCATGCCGATCCGGCTGACGCCGTGGGCGACGATGTTCCAGGCGGCGTGGCAGACCGCAGCTGCGAGGACGAGGACGAGTGCCGTGGACGACATGCTGAGGACCTTCCGTCCGCCGCGGGCGCGACGAACACGGTCCTCCGGGCTTTTGTCCTGTCAGATGACGGTCGTCGTTGGCGACGGCCGTGGCGCCGCTCGGACCAGTCGGGCGCGCTGCCCCGGAACCCTAGGCGCTATCGCGATCGACGCTAGCACGATGCCGAGCGCCCGACGGGGCGCTCGGCATCGTTCGTGCGGACGGGACCGCGACCGGTCAGGACTGCGTCGGCTCGCCCGCACCGTCGAGCTGCGACTGCAGCCCCTCGAGCCGGTCGGCGACCGGCGAGATCGCCTCGGAGACGCCGACGCCGACGCTCGCACCGAGACCGGCGGCGATGCCGGAGACATCCGCCCCATCGCGCTCGGAGGCGCGGGCGGCCGCACCGCCGGCCGCAGCGCCGCCGATGATCGAACCGAGGAGTTCGCGCAGTCCCACGCCCATCGTCGAGCTCAGCATCGCGTCGACCTCGGTGATGCCCGAGACGGCGTTCTTCGCGAGCTGCGAGGCGCCGTCGGTCGAGACGACGGTGAGCTGGTCGATGTTCGACATCGGCGCGGCGAGCTCGCGGGCGATGAGCGGCAGCGCGTCGATGACCCGCATCTGCAGCAGCGCCTCGGACTGCTGGGCGACGGCCTCGGCGGCGGCCTTCGTCGCTGCGGCCTCGGCGGCGCCCTTCGCGTGGATCGCGTCGGCCTCGGCGAGACCCTCGGCCTTGAGCGCCTCGGCGGAGGCGGTGCGGGCGATGCGGTCGGCGTCGGCGGCGATGCGCACTGCCTCGGCGGAGGCCTCGGCCTCGACCTTCACCTTGTACGCCTGCGCGTCGGCGACGGCCTTGACCTCGGAGTCGAGCTCGGCGGCGCGGAGCGCGGCCTTCTTCTGCGCGGTGATCTCCTGCTGGGCGACGACCTCCTGCTGCGAGAGCGCCTCGGCGAGCGGGCGGGCGGCGGCGGCCTCGGCCATCGCCTTGTCGGTCTCGCGCTGCAGGGCGGCCTTGCGCTGGGCGAGCTCCGCCTCGCGCTCGGCGACGGTCTGCTCGGCGGCGATCACGGCCTCGCGGGCCTCGCGCTGGGCGACGGCCTCGGCGATCTCGGCCTGCTTGCGCACCTTCGCCTGCTCGGCGCGGCCGAGGTCGTCGATGTAGCCGTTGGTGTCGGAGATGCCCTTGATCTCGAACGAGTCGACGTCGAGGCCCTGGTTGACGAGCGACTCGCGCGCGACGCCGAGCACCGCGGCCGAGAGCTCGTCGCGGCGGTTGATGATCGTGAGCACGTCGGTCGCACCGATCGAGGCGCGCAGCGAACCCGACAGCACCTCCTGCGCGAACATGTCGATGTTCTTGTCCTGGCCGAGGAACCGCTGCGCGGCGGCACGGATCGACGCGGCGGAGTCGCCGACCTTCACGATCGCGACGGCGTCGACGTGCACGGTGATGCCGTTGTTGGTCTGCGCCTCTGCGCGGATCTCGATCGCGCGCGAGCGCAGCGAGATCTTGTGCGCCTTCTGGAAGAAGGGCATGATCCACACGCCCTGGCCGTGCACGACGCGCTGGCCCGACTCCTCGGTGTCGACGCCGTCGACCACGCGGCGGCGCGAACGCTTGCCGGTGACGACGATCGCCTCGTCGGGCGAGACGTTGCGGTAGAGCACCTTCGCCCAGATCCACAGGATGATGGCGACGACGATGATCAGGGCGATGATGCCGATGATCGGGGCAGCGGCGAGCAACTCGAACACGGGGGTCCTCTCGGGCGGGGATTCGGGTAGGGCTCCGTCAAGGATGTCGGCCCGTGTCTGCCCGCGCAATCATTCCCGGGTACTGGATGTCACGGGGTCGACGTCAGGGCATCGACGCCGTGATCGGGCGGAGTTCGACGCCGAGCGAGGCGTGCCAGTCGCGCACCGCCTGCCGCTGCTCGGCCGAGCACTCGACGCCGTAGCCGACGTTGACGTCCCAGTACTGGGTGCCGCTCGTCCAGACCCGGTGGTCGAGCTTCCAGCCGTCGAGGAAGGTGAGCGCGAAGCAGTCGGCCATCACCTCGACGTCCCCGCCGAACCCGGCCAGCGCATCGCTCGTCTGCGTCGGGTTCGTGAGCTGCAGCACGTGGGCGAACTCGTGGTACGCGATGCCGGTGCGGATCTCGTCCGTCATGTACGGTGCCCCGTTCGCGGCCGCGTCGAAGTGCACGAGATAGGGGTCGTCCGAGATGACGCACGCGAGCACGTCGACGTCGCCCTGGTCGCACAGCAGGTCGGCGTCGTCGATGACGGATGCCACGAATCCGCCCGACAGGCGGTCGATCACCGATTCGTACGTCGTCCCGGTCGAGTTCGAGGCGGCGTGCTGCTGCGCGGCGTTCCACCGCTCGTCGAGCTGCGTCGCGGCGACATCGACGGCGAGGGTCTGCGCGGCGAGTTCGTCGGCATTCCAACGACTCATCCAGGCCTGGTCGGCGAGCGTGAGGTAGTCCTCCCAGGGCACGACGTCTCCGGTGAGCACGCCGTCGAACCTCGCGGCCGAGTCGAGCAGGCCGGTCATCGCCGCCCCGAAGACCTCCTTCTCGTCGATGAGCTCCTGCTGCTCGTCGATCTGGTGCTGCTGCTCCTCGAGCTGCTCCTGCTGGTCGACGACGTGCGCCTGCACGGCGGAGAGCTGCAGAAAGAGCCACACCCCTCCCGCGGCGGCCGCGAGGAGCGCGACGACGAGCAGCGAGATCGCGACGATCGCGCCCCGGGGCCTGCGTCGCTCGGGCTCGGGCGCGTCGGGCGCGGGTCCCCACCCGGGAGTCGGCATCGGCTCGGGTGCCGCGGCATCGACGCCGGGCTCGACGCTCGGGACACGGACGCCGTATTGCGGGGGTGCAGGGTCGGTCACTCATCACCTCGGGTAGGGTCGGCGCGCCTTCGGGGGGGCACCGGGGACGGTCGGGTGATTCATCCAAGCACCTCGAGGATCGGCGGGCCGAGGTCGATTCCGAATCGTGACCGCCCGTTCCGGGAAACGCGAAAGGCCCCCGACGAATCGGGGGCCTTGCCGTGTTGTGCGCGAGGGGGGACTTGAACCCCCACACCCTTGCGAGTACTGGCACCTGAAGCCAGCGCGTCTGCCAATTCCGCCACTCGCGCGTGTGTGGCCGCACCGAAGTGCGTCCAGCCCGGAGAGCCTAACATCTCGCAGCCCACAACTCCATTCGAGCCCTCGATGGTCGAGGAGCGGAGCGTATCGAGACCCCTCGCCACGCCGCAAACCCTCCGCATCCCCTCAGAGTCGCTCCGACATCTCGCGCCGGCCCGCCCCCCGGGAATAGCATCGAGACCCGGGTACCGGCGCCCACGACCGACGCGACGAAAGGAGCGCCCACGTGACCCATTCCCCCGACCCGCGGCACGATCGCGCAACCCCGCCCCGTGACATCCGCGGCTGGCTCTTCGACCTCGACGGCGTGATCACGCCCACCGCCACCGTGCACATGCACGCCTGGGCGCGGCTGTTCACCCCGTACCTCGAGCAGCACGGCGCGGCCCCCTACACCGAGGCCGACTACTTCGCCCACATCGACGGCAAGCCACGGTACGACGGCGTCCGCAGCCTCCTCGCGAGCCGCGGCATCCGCATCGACGAGGGCGACGTGACCGATGCGCCCGACTTCGAGACCGTGCACGGCCTCGGCAACCGCAAGAACGCCGCCTTCAACGAGACCCTCGCCGAGGAGGGCGTGGCCGCCTACCCGGCGAGCGTCGCGTTCCTCGACGCGGTGCAGGCGGCCGGATGCCACGTGGCGGTCGTCTCGAGCTCGAAGAACGCGCCGGCCGTGCTCGCGGCCGCGGGGCTCGCCGATCGATTCGAGGTCGTCGTCGACGGCGGGTACGCCGCAGCCGAGGGGCTGCCCGGCAAGCCGTCGCCCGAGACCTTCGAGCGCGCCGCCGAACTGCTGGGCCTGCCGACGACCGCGTGCGCCGTCGTGGAGGACGCGGAGTCGGGCGTGCAGGCGGGCGCGGCGGGCGACTTCGGCCTCGTCGTCGGAGTCGATCGCGGGGTCGGGCGGGCGGTCCTCGAACGGCTGGGCGCCGATGTCGTGGTGGACGAGTTGGACGAGTTGATTCCGCTCCTCGGGGCGGGGGGTCGAGAGACGAACGAAGGGAGCGACGCATGAGGTTCGCCGACAGCGACCCGCTGAACCGCAGCCGGTTCCCGATCGACGAGTGGGCGCTCGTCGAGACCGAGTTCGGCACCGACGACATGGGTCGCACCGAGACGCTGTTCGGCGTCGGCAACGGCTACCTGGGCCTGCGCGGCAACGTGGAGGAGGGCCGCGACGGCCACATGCACGGCACCTTCGTGAACGGGTTCCACGAGACGTGGCCGATCCGTCACGCCGAGGAGGCGTTCGGGTTCGCGAGGGTCGGGCAGACGATCGTGAACGCACCGGATGCCAAGATCATCCGTCTCTACGTCGACGACGAGCCGCTCGTGCTCACCGAGGCCGAGCTGGTGTCGTACGAGCGCCGCCTCGACTTCCGGCTGGGGGCGCTCAGCCGCTCGATCGAGTGGCGCACCCCTGCGGGCAAGCGAGTGCTCATCACGAGCCGGCGCATGACGAGTTTCACCGACAGGCACCTCGCGGTCATCGACTACGAGGTCGAGCTGCTCGACGCCGACGCGGCGGTGACGATCTCGAGCCAGATCCTCAACCGTCAGGACGGCCGCGACGAGTACCGCAGCGGGGTGATGCAGGAGGCGCAGACGCCGGGCGCGTTCGACCCCCGCAAGGCCGAGCAGTTCACCGAGCGCGTGCTGCAGCCGCGCCTGAACCGCGCCGAGGGCGGCCGGTACGTGCTCGGCTACCAGACCACGAACTCGGGCATGACGCTCGCGGTGGGCGCCGAGCATCACATCACGACCGACAACCCGTTCACCGAGACCGGCACGATCGCCGACGACCTCGCGAAGCACGTGTACCGCGTGCAGGCGAAGCAGGGCATGCCGATCCGCATCACGAAGACGGTGAGCTATCACACGGCCCGCAAGGTGCCGGCGCGCGAGCTCGTCGACCGCTGCGACCGCACCCTCGACCGGGCCGCCGAGCTCGGCACCGGCGAGCTGTTCGCGCAGCAGCGGGCGTGGCTCGACGACTACTGGACCCGCTCCGACGTCGAGATCGCCGGGCAGCCGGCGCTGCAGCAGGCGACCAGGTGGAACCTGTTCGAGCTCGCCCAGGCGACGGCCCGCACCGACGGCGGCGGCGTCGCTGCGAAGGGCGTGAGCGGGTCGGGGTACGGCGGCCACTACTTCTGGGACAGCGAGGTCTACGTCCTCCCGTTCCTCAGCTACACGGCGCCGATCGTCGCACGGAACGTACTGCGGTTCCGGCAGCGCATGCTCGACGCGGCGCGGGCCCGCGCACTCGAGCTGAACCAGCGCGGCGCCCTGTTCCCGTGGCGCACGATCAACGGCCTCGAGTCGAGCGCCTACTACGCGGCGGGCACGGCGCAGTACCACATCGACGCCGACGTCTCCTATGCGCTGTGCCAGTACGTGGCGGCGACGGGCGACGAGGAGTTCCTGGCGCGCGGCGCGATCGACATCCTCGTCGAGACGGCGCGCATGTGGGAGGACTTGGGGTTCTGGCGGTCGAACGCCGACGACGTCTTCCACATCCACGGCGTGACCGGGCCCGACGAGTACACGACCGTCGTGAACGACAACCTGTACACGAACGTGATGGCGCGCGCGAACCTGGCGTCGGCGGCCGCCGCGATCGACACCCTCCAGGTGCACGACGCGCCCGCCTACCACCGGCTCGTCGAGCGCCTCGGGGTGACGCCGGGCGAGGTCGCGAGCTGGCGTCGCGCGGCCGCGCACATGCACATCCCGTACGACGCCCAGTTGGGGGTTCACCCGCAGGATTCGGCGTTCCTCGAGAAGGAGCTCTGGGACCTCGAGCACACGCCCGACGACCGCCGGCCCCTGCTGCTGCACTACCACCCGCTCGTGATCTACCGCTTCCAGGTGCTGAAGCAGGCCGACGTGGTGCTCGCCCTCTACCTCCAGGGCGACCGCTTCACGGCCGAGCAGAAGCGGGCGAACTTCGAGTACTACGACCCGCTGACGACGGGCGACTCGACGCTGTCGGCGGTCGTGCAGTCGATCATCGCGGCCGAGGTCGGGTACCACGAGCTCGCGATGCGGTACTTCCGGTCGGCCCTGTTCGTCGATCTCGCCGACCTGCATCAGAATGCGGCCGACGGCGTGCACGTGGCATCCACCGGTGGCGTCTGGGCCGCGCTGGTGTCGGGTTTCGGCGGCTTCCGCGACCACGGCGGCCGCTTCACCTTCGACCCGCGCCTGCCCGACGACTGGTCGGCCCTGACGTTCCGACTGACGCTGCGCGGCACGCGCGTGCGCGTCGTGCTCGAGCCGGCCGCGATCACGTTCACGATCGAGGAGGGCTCGGAAGCCCGGGTCCGGGTGCGCGGCACCGAGGTCGACATCACGGCGGATGCCCCGGTGACGGTGCCGCTCGACGGGCAGGGGCCGCGGCTCCACGGCTCGCCGACGATGCGGGATGTCACGGGCACCCGACGGGCGGACGGTACCCTGCTCACGGCGTCGATCCCGACACTGTCGCTCGACGCCGACGACATCGAAACGGTCATCCCGATCGACTGATCCGGGGTGTTACCAGCCGCTCGCGCTAACATGACGCGAAGTCAGACACCGGAATCGGGAGACCTGTGGGCCTACTGGACAACTTCGAGAAAGGTCTCGAGCGCGCCGTCAACGGCGCGTTCGCGAAGACCTTCCGCTCGGGGCTGCAGCCGGTCGAGATCACCTCGGCGCTGAAGCGCGAGATCGACACCAAGGCTGCGGTCGTGTCGCGCGACCGCGTGCTCGTGCCGAACAACTTCACGGTGCGCATGTCGCCCGACGACCACGCCCGCATGGCGGGCCTCGGCCCGGCGCTCGTCGACGAACTCGTCGACCTCGTGCAGCGGCATGCGGCGAGCCAGCACTTCCAGTTCGCGGGCGGCATCACGATCACGCTGCGCCCCGACGAGAGCCTCAGCCTGGGCATGGTGCAGGTCGACTCGCAGAACGTGAAGGGCCAGGTCGCCTGGACCCCGGTGCTCGACGTCGACGGCAAGCGCTACCCGATCATCAAGGGGCGCACGGTGATCGGCCGCGGCAGCGAAGCCGATGTGACGCTCGACGACTCCGGCGCTTCGCGCCGCCACGCCGAAGTGCAGTGGGACGGCTCGCGCGCCCGAGTGCGCGACCTCGGTTCGACGAACGGCACCCAGCTGAACGGCGCGGCCGTGAAAGAGGCGATCCTCGAACCCGACTCGGTCATCACGATCGGGCGCTCGCGTATCGTGTTCCGGGTGCTCGCGCAGGCCGCGGGCGGTGCGGGCGAACCCCGCCGCGCCGCACCGGCCACGCAGCGCCACGACATGGGCGGATTCTGGGGGGCGGCCGAATGAGCGAACTGACCCTCGTCGTCCTGCAGCTCGGCTTCCTCATCCTGCTGTGGGTGTTCATCTTCTCGATCGTCTACGCGCTGCGCAGCGACCTGTTCGGCCAGCGGGTGCGCAAACTGCAGCCCGAGGCGGCCGCTGCGGCGCCCGCCACCGCATCCGCGTTCCCGAGCTCCCCCGTGCCGTCCGCGGCGCCGACGGCGCCCGTCTCCACACCCGGCGGCGGCATCCCGGGCGGCCTCGCCTCGAGCAGCAACGCCTCGCGGCTGGTCATCACGAACGGAGCCAAGTCGGGCGTCGAGTTCCCGCTCGGGCGCGACGAGATCACGATCGGCCGTTCGAGCGACTCGGCGATCATCATCCGCGACGACTTCACCTCGACCCACCATGCCCGGCTGATGCTCTGGAACGACCGCTGGATGATCCAGGATCTCGACTCGACGAACGGCACCTTCCTCAACGGCTCCCGAGTGACCGTGCCGACGCCCATCCCGCTCGGAGCCACCGTCAAGGTCGGAGCGACGACGTTCGAGCTGCGCGGGTAGCCCATGCCCACGGTCAAGGCGAGCGCAGCGGTCTCGCACGTCGGGCGGGTCCGCTCGAACAATCAGGACTCCGGTTATGCCGGACGCCGGCTGTTCCTCGTCGCCGACGGCATGGGCGGGCACGCGGGCGGTGACGTCGCGAGCGCGATCGCGACCCGGCGCATCGCCGAGGCCGACGTCGACTACGACAGCGCCCCCGAAGCGGCGGCCGCGCTCGAGGGCGCCCTCATCGCCGCGAACCGGCGCCTCGCCGAAACGGTCGCCGAGCACTCCGAACTCACCGGCATGGGCACGACCGTCAGCTCGATGGTCCACCTCGGCGACCGGGTCGTCATCTCGCACATCGGCGACTCGCGCATCTACCTCCTGCGTTCGGGCGAGCTCAGCCAGATCTCGACCGACCACACCTTCGTGCAGCGCCTCGTCGACGCCGGCCGCATCACCGCCGAAGAGGCCATGGTGCACCCGCGCCGCTCGGTGCTCATGCGCGTGCTCGGCGACGTCGAGGCCTCCCCCGAGATCGACCAGATGGTGCTCGACACCCGTGACGGCGACCGGTGGATGCTCTGCTCCGACGGCCTCTCGGGTGTCGTCTCCTTCGACGACATCCACGAACTCATGTCGGCCGACGTCGGTGCGAAGCAGGTCGCAGACCGGCTGGTGAAGGCCTCGCTCGACGGCGGCGCGCCCGACAACGTGACGGTCGTGCTCGTCGACATCGGCGAGCCCGCAGCGCCCGCGACGCCGCCGCTGATCGTCGGTTCGGCCGCGGCACCGCTCGCGTTCGGCGTTCCCACCGAACCGGCCCGGCCCCGTGGCATCCGTCTGGCGCCGTTCAGACCCCACCCCGTCCAAGAGACGCACTTCGAACCCGACTCGGCCGACTACTTCGACGAGCTCATCGAAGAGGACGCCCGTCGTCGTCGCCGACGCCGCTGGGTGTGGGGCTTCTGGATCGTGCTGTTCGTCGCCGCGATCGTCGCGGCCGTGGTGCTCAGCTACCAGTGGACCCAGACCCGCTACTACGTGGGCGAGTCGAACGGCCGGGTCGCGATCTACCAGGGCATCCAGCAGAACCTCGGGCCGATCTCGCTGCACGAGCTCTACACCGAGACCGACATCGACGTCGCCGACCTCCGCACCTACGACCAGCAGCGCGTGGAGCAGACGATCAGCGCGGGTTCCCTGACCGAGGCCTCCCAGATCGTGCAGCGCTTGGAGGAGTCCCTTGAATGACCACGCCGCGACCGGTCGCGTGACCACCGCCGGCGACGGCGGGGCCCAGGCGCGCCCGGCGACGCCCCCGAGCGGGATCCGGCGCATCCGGATGCCGCAGAAGCTCCGCAACCTCGAGTTCTGGCTGCTCATCGTCGCGTGCTTCATCAACGCGTCCTCGATCGTCCTCGTGCAGCTCGGCGCGCTCGGGCGCATCGACACGCAGCTCGTGCTGCTCGGCGCCGGGCTGTCGCTGCTCGTCTTCGGCCTCCACATCGCGATGCGCTTCGTCGCACGCGACGCCGACCCGTTCCTGCTGCCCATCGCGACCGTGCTCAACGGCCTCGGCATCGCGATGATCTACCGCATCGACATCGCCGAGGGCGACGCCGGCTGGGAGAGCGCGGCGGTCCGTCAGATCGTGTGGAGCGCGATCGCGATCATCTGCGCCATCGCGACGATCATCGTGATCCGCAACCACCGAGTGCTGTTCCGCTACACGTACCTCGCCGGCCTCCTGGCGATCATCCTGCTCATCCTGCCGTTGGTGCCGGGCATCGGGCAGTCCCGCGGCGGCGCCCAGGTCTGGATCGGCATCGGCGACATCGCCACCTTCCAGCCCGGTGAGATCGCGAAGATCGCCCTCGCGGTGTTCTTCGCGGGCTACCTCGTGCGCAACCGCGACTCGCTGTCGATGGTGGGCAAGAACTTCCTCGGCATGAAGTTCCCGCGCGCACGCGACCTCGGCCCGCTCCTCGTGGTCTGGGCGCTGTCGATGGGCGTCATCGTCTTCCAGCGCGACCTCGGCACCGCGCTCCTCTACTTCGGCCTGTTCCTCGTGATGCTCTACGTCGCGACGAGCCGGCTCTCCTGGGTCGTGCTCGGGCTCTCGCTGTTCCTCGCGGGCGCGCTCATCGCGAGCCAGACCCTCGACTACGTGAACAACCGCTTCCAGAACTGGCTCGACCCGTTCAGCGACGGCCGCTACAACGCCGACCCGGGCGGCAGCTACCAGCTCGTGCAGGGCCTGTTCGGGCTCGCGAACGGCGGACTCATCGGCACCGGCTGGGGCCAGGGCCGACCCGACCTCACGCCGGTGCCGCAGAGCGACTACATCATCGCGAGCCTCGGCGAGGAGCTCGGTCTCGCCGGCATCTTCGCGATCCTCGCGCTCTACGTGCTCTTCGTCGCCCGCGGGTTCCGCATCGGCTTCGCCGGCCAGGACGACTTCGGGAAGCTCCTCGGCGTGGGCCTCGCCTTCGTCGTCGCGCTGCAGGTGTTCATCGTCGTCGGCGGTGTGACCCGGGTCATCCCGCTCACCGGCCTCACGACGCCGTTCCTCGCAGCGGGTGGTTCATCGCTCGTCGCGAACTGGATCATCGTCGCACTGCTGCTCCGGCTCTCCGACACCGTCCGCAACCATCCGAGGCTGGTGATCGACGGATGAACCGCGAACTCAAGCGCGTCTCGATCGTCGCCCTCCTCATGTTCGTCACGCTCCTCGTGTCGTCGACGATCATCCAGTTCGTGCAGGCCGACGAGCTCTCGGCCGACCCGCGCAACTCGCGCACGCTCTACGAGAGCTATTCGGTCGAGCGCGGCCCCATCCTCGTCGACGGCACCCCCATCGCGTACTCGACCGCGAGCGACGACTTCTACCGCTTCCAGCGCACCTACGCCAACGGCCCCCTCTACGCCCCCGTGACCGGGTACATCCCCGTCAACGGCGAGGCCACGGGGCTCGAGAGCTCGCTCAACGAGTACCTGAGCGGCCAGTCGTCGAGCCAGTTCTTCGACCAGCTCAACCGGCTGATCTCCGGCCAGGACCCGGTCGGCGCCTCGGTCGAGGTCGCGATCGACCCCGTCGCGCAGCAGGCTGCCTGGGACGCCCTCGGCGACTACAGCGGCGCCGTGATCGTGACCGAACCGGCCACCGGGCGCATCCTCGCGATGGTCACGAAGCCGACGTTCGACCCGAACGTGATGGCCGTGCACGACGGGGAGCAGGTGCAGGCGACGTACGAGGGCCTGCTCGCCGACCCGGGCGACCCCCTGTTCAACCGTGCGACAGGCGGCGACATGAACCCGCCCGGCTCGGTGTTCAAGCTCGTCGTCACCGCGGCCGCGCTCGAGTCGGGCCGCTACACGCCCGACTCGACCTTCCCGAACCCCGCCGAGTTCACCCTGCCGGGTTCGACCTCGGTCGTGCGGAACTCGGGCGGAGGCACCTGCGGCGGCGGCTCGACCGTGACCCTCGCCGATGCGCTGCGCCTCTCGTGCAACATCCCCTTCGCCGAGCTCGGCATCGAGCTGGGCGACAATGCGATCCGCGATCAGGCCGAGAAGTTCGGCTTCGACCACGAGTTCCTGATCCCCACCGGAACCGAGCCGAGCACCTACCCGCGGGGCCTCGACGACGCGCAGACCGCGCTGTCGGCGTTCGGCCAGGGCTCGGTCCGGGCCACCCCGCTGCAGATGGCCTTGGTCTCTGCGGCGATCGCCAACAAGGGCATCGTGATGAACCCCAACCTGGTCGACCAGATCACTGCGCCCGACCTGCGACCGCTCGAGGAGTTCGAGCCGAGCGAGTTCGGCCGCGCGATCAGCGAGCAGACGGCCGACACCATGGTGCAGATGATGGTCAACGGCGTCGAGAACGGGGCCGCGAGTAATGCAAGAATAGACGGCGTCAGCGTGGCCGGGAAGACCGGAACAGCGGAGAACGGCGAGGATGACCCGTATACCTTGTGGTTCACCGGATTCGCCCCCGCGGACGACCCTCAGTATGCAATCACGGTGCTCGTGGAGGATGGCGGGGGACTTGGTCAGGAGGGGTACGGCAATCTCATAGCCGCACCCATCGCAAAGCAGGTACTAGAGGCGGTGCTGAACAAATGAGACCGAGCGCAGGGCTCACCTTCGGAGGGCGCTACGAGCTGCAATCCCGCATCGCGATCGGCGGGATGGGCGAAGTGTGGCAGGCCACCGACCTCGTCATCGGCCGACAGGTCGCGATCAAGATCCTGAAAGACGAGTACCTCGGCGATCCGGGCTTCCTCGAGCGCTTCCGCGCCGAAGCCCGCCACGCGGCACTCGTCAACCACGAGGGCATCGCGAACGTCTTCGACTACGGCGAGGAAGAGGGCAGCGCCTACCTCGTCATGGAGCTCGTGCCCGGCGAGGCGCTCTCGACCATCCTCGAGCGCGAGCACGTGCTGTCGACCGACAAGGTGCTCGACATCGTCGCGCAGACCGCGTCAGCGCTGCAGGCCGCGCACGCCGCCGGCCTGGTGCATCGCGACATCAAGCCCGGCAACCTGCTGATCACGCCCGACGGGCGCGTCAAGATCACCGACTTCGGCATCGCCCGGATCGCCGACCAGGTGCCGCTCACCGCCACCGGCCAGGTCATGGGCACGGTGCAGTACCTCTCGCCCGAGCAGGCCTCGGGTCACCCGGCGTCGCCGACGACCGACATCTACTCCCTCGGCATCGTCGCGTACGAGGCCCTCGCCGGCCGCCGCCCGTTCACGGGCGAGTCGCAGGTCGCGATCGCCATGGCGCAGATCAACGAGACGCCGCCCGACCTGCCGGTCACGGTCTCCGAGCCGGTGCGCAACCTCGTGTACTCGTGCATCGCGAAGAACCCGGCCGACCGCCCGCAGACGGCGGCGCACCTCGCCCGTGCGGCGACCGCGCTCCGCCGCGGCGACGTCCAGGCCGCGTCGGCGGCAGTCCCCGCCGTGCTCGGCGCAGCCGGCCTCACGGCCGCGACGATGCTCATGCCGCAGGCCGGCGCGAACGCGACCGCCGCGACGACGGTGCTGCCGACGGCCGGCGCGGCCGCCGGCGCCGGTGAACTCGCCGAGGGCGAGCTCGACGAAGAGGGCAAGAAGAAGCGCAGCCCCTGGACCTGGCCGCTCATCGTGCTCATCGCGCTGCTCGCGCTCGTGCTCATCGGCACGATCATCGCGCTCGCGGTGAACTCGGGCGGCGACGAGCCGAAGGCGTCCACGCCCTCGACCTCCGCGACGACGCCCTCGAAGACTCCCACCACGCCGCCGCCTCCGCCGACGACCGAGGCGCCGACGACCGCGCAGATCAACGGCGGCGACTTCATCGGCCTCTCGGTCGACGAGGCGCGGGCGAAGCTCGAGGGCCTCGGAATGGTCGCGAACGCGGTCGAAGGCAGCGCCGCGACCGACCCGTCGCAGGCCGGCGCCGTCTACGAGGTGAACCCCACCGGACCGGTCAAGATCGGCAGTGAGGTGACGATCACGTACTACGCCTCGCCCGAGACGCCGGCGGCTCCGGGTTCCGCGCCGACCGTGACTCCCGCCGAGGTCAAGCCCGGTGCGTCCTTCGTCGTCAAGTGGCCCGCCGCCCAGTGCCCCGCCGGTCAGACCCTGTCGGGCTACCAGGTGAACGTCGACGGCCCGGCGGCCGCGGCACCGCCGCTCGGCGCCGGTGCGACGAACGTCACCATCACGGTGAACGCCGACGCCGCGGACGGTGACACGGTGAACGTCAGCTACCTGTACTTCTGCGGCCAGCTGAGCTCGCCGGCGTCGCCGACCGCGACCGTCACCGTCGCCCCCTGAGCTTCGCGCAAGCACCGCACCGAATCTCGACCTCCAGCCGAATGAAAGGATCCGCCCACCGTGAGCGATGAAGGACGCGTGCTCGCCGGACGCTACCGCGTGGGCGCCCTCATCGGTCGTGGCGGAATGTCCGACGTGCACGTCGGCACCGACACCCGGCTCGGCCGTCAGGTCGCGATCAAGCTCCTGAAGCCGCAGCTCGCGACCGACCCGGCCTTCCGCATGCGCTTCCGCCAGGAGGCGCAGTCGGCCGCGCGCATGGCCCACCCGACCATCGTCCGCGTCTTCGACGCCGGCGAGGAGACGGTGGTCGACGCGGCGGGCCAGGAGGTGCAGCTGCCCTTCATCGTGATGGAGTTCGTCGAGGGGCGCCTGCTCAAGGACATCATCCACGACGGCCCGCTCGAGCCCGCGGCGGCCGTTCGGGTCATCGACGGCGTGCTGACCGCGCTCGAGTACTCGCACCGCGCGGGTGTCGTGCACCGCGACATCAAGCCGGGCAACATCATGATCACCACCACCGGCCAGGTGAAGGTGATGGACTTCGGCATCGCGCGTGCGGTCTCCGAGTCCTCGACCACGGTCGCGCAGACGACCGCGATCCTCGGCACGGCCTCGTACTTCTCGCCTGAGCAGGCGAAGGGCGAGACGGTCGACGCACGCACCGACCTCTACTCCACGGGCGTGGTGCTCTTCGAGATGCTGACGGGCCGTCCGCCGTTCCGCGGCGACACCCCCGTCGCGGTCGCGTATCAGCACGTCAGCGAGCGCCCGGTCAAGCCGAGCGTCATCAACCCGAAGGTCTCCCCCGCGCTCGACGCGGTCGTGCTCCACGCACTCGCGAAGAACCGCGACCAGCGGTATCAGACGGCCGTCGAGTTCCGCGCCGACGTCGATACGGCCGCAGCCGGTCGGGTGCCGGTGCACCGGGAGCCCGACCATGCGACGATGCTCTTCGGCGCCCCCACCGCCTCGCTGTCGAGTTCCGAGCTCGCGCTCCGCCAGCTCACCGAGGACGAGACGATGACCCGCACCCAGCGCCGCCCGCCGGCGATCTGGATCTGGTCGGGCATCATCGCCATCGTCGTCATCGTGATCGCGGTCATGTACTGGGCTTTCAACCTCCAGCCGAAGGACGATCTGCCCTCGAACGCCCGCGAAGTCCCCGTGCTCACGGGCATGACCTACGAGCAGGCGGTCGAAGAGCTGCAGGCCCTCGGCCTGCCCGCGACACCGGTGGAGGAGACGAACGAGACGGTTCCGGCCGATCAGGTCATCCGCACCGACCCGGGCTCCGGCGAGATCGTCAACGCCGGCACCGCCGTTACCGTCTACATCTCGACGGGCCGCGAGGCGGTCACCGTCCCCGACACGGTCAACATGTCGCTCACGGATGCGAAGGCGGCGCTCGAGGCAGCCGGACTCGTTGCCGGAGCGGAGACGCGGCAGAACTCCCCCACGATCGCCGCCGACATCGTTCTGCGGACCACTCCCGAGGGCGGCGCTTCCGTCCAGGCGGGCTCGACGGTCGAGTTCGTGCTCTCCAACGGGCAGGTCACCCTGCCCGACGTCACCGGTCAGACCATCAAGGCGGCCTCCGACTTCCTGACCTCCGACGAGCTGCAGCTGAACCCGATCCCGAAGCCCGACAATCAATGCCCCACGGCACCGGGGTCGCCGGTCACGCGCCAGTCGCTGCCGCCGGGCAGCGTGCCGCAGGGTTCGGACGTCGAGCTGACCTACTGCGCAGGCTGATCGCCGGCAGCCGCCGTGCAGACCGGCGGGCGCAGCGGGAGCGCGCGGCGACCTCGGGCGTTCGCGCCGACTTCAGGCGTTCGCGCGAACCAGCGGGCTGAGGTGTCGGGCGCGCTCGCGCGCCTCGGGGAGGCCTGCGACGGCGAGCCAGTTGCCGAGCATGCGGTAGCCGCCCTCGGTCAACACCGATTCGGGGTGGAACTGCACACCGAAGATCGGCGCACTCTCGTGGCGCAGGCCCATGATGACGCCGCCCTGAGTCCGGCTCGTCACGACGAGCGACGACGGCACCGTGTCATCCACCACTGCGAGCGAGTGGTACCGGGTCGCCGTGAAGGGCTGGGGCACACCCTCGTAGAAGTCGCTGCCGTCGTGCTCGATGCTCGAGGTCTTGCCGTGCATGAGCTCCTCGGCATTCGTGACGACGGCGCCGAAGGCCTCGGCGATCGCCTGGTGCCCGAGGCACACGCCGAGGATCGGCTGCCCGCTCGCGAGGGCCGCCTCGACGACGGGGATGGAGACGCCCGCGTCGGAGGGCTTCCCCGGGCCGGGCGAGATCAGCACGGCGTCGTACTTCGCGATGCGGTCGGCGACCTCGGCGACGGGGATGTCGTCGTTGCGGATGACGTCGGTCTCCGCGCCGAGCTCCCGCAGGTAGCCGTTCAGCGTGTAGACGAAGCTGTCGTAATTGTCGATGACGAGGATTCGGGTCATTCTTCCACCGTGACGTTGATCGGGTTGAGCTGCAGGTCGACCCAGGGGAACACCCAGGTGAAGAGCGCGAAGACGGCCGCTGCGATGAGGATCAGCAGCAGGATGATGCGGAGCCACACCGGGCCCGGGAGGATGCGCCAGAGTGCGCCGTACATCTCAAGCACCCCATTCTGCGACGACCGAGGCGATCTCGGCCGGCGGGTTCGCGGCTCCGGGCTGCCACGACTCGAGCACGCCGTAGGCGATGATGCGCTCGGCGGTCGAGTAGAGCGGGTTGCAGCTCGTGAGCGTGATGATGCGATCGGTCGGCTGGAGTTCGGGGTGGTGCGGCACGGGCGAGAGCACTCCGGTCGTCGCCGGCGTCACGTACTCGAAGTCGCGGAAGCGGTACGTGTACCAGCCGTCCTTCGTCTGGATGTAGATCGCGTCGCCGAGCTGGAGCTGCTCGATCTCGTGCATGCCGCCGCCGTAGGCGCTGCGGTGCGCCGCGATCGCGAAGTTGCCGACCTCGCCGGGCATCTGGGTGCCCGGGTAGTGACCGACGCCGAGGTCGAAGCTGTTGAGCACGTCGAGCCCGTAGCCCTCGGCGATGTTGCGGGCCGAGTCGTGGGTCCCCGGAGTGTCGAATCGGGGCACGTACATGACGGCGAAGGGCTCCGCGTTGGCGTACTCGGTGGTGTCGACGACGGGGTCGCCCACCTCGGCCGGGGCCGGCGGCAGGGTGTCGCCGCGCGCGGCGCGGTCATGCTCGGCCCACTCGCCGCTGAGCTCTGAGGCGGCCTGCGACTGCTGGCCGGCCATGATCGCGTCGTTCCACCAGAGCTGCCAGCCGAGGAACAGCAGGATGAGCACGCCCGCGGTCAGGAGCAGCTCGCCGATGATGCCGACGAAGCTCACGCGCGGCCGCTGCCGCGGGCTCGGGGCGGCCTCGGCCGCGCGTCGCGCGCGCCGACCGTCGGGCAGCGACTCGGACATAGGGGCGATTCTATTCCGCCTGAGCGACTTCTCGCTGTGAGTGCTCGGCCGCCTCGGCTAGAATCACGGGCATGGCACGTACGAAATCATCGAAGCCGGCGCGCGCTGAAGTCGCAGCGAGCGGCGAGGAGGCCCCGAACCCGGTGTGGTTCAAGCCCGTCATGTTCGGCTTCATGCTGCTCGGCCTTGCGTGGATCCTGGTGTTCTACATCAGTCAGGGTCGCTTCCCGATCGCCGACCTCGGCTCGTGGAACATCCTCATCGGCTTCGGCATCGCCTTCATCGGCTTCCTCATGACCACCCGCTGGCGCTGACGCCGGCACTCGAACACGCGAAAGGGCGGATGCTGCGGCATCCGCCCTTTCTGCATGTTCACCGCCGGCCATCGGTCAGCGCCGCGATTCCACAGGGTTCTCCACAGTTCTCCACAGTTGTGCACAAGTGGAATCCCGCATGATCACAGGGATCTCGGGAATCACACCCCTGTAGTTCTTAACAACTGTGGACAGTGTTGTGGATAAGTTCGACCCGGCTCAGAAGATCGGGAAGAAGAAGTACCGCAGGCTCAGCACGAGCAGCACCGCAACGACGCCCACGAGCAGCCAGACCTGCAGCGCCTGCTGCGAACGCTTGCGCGTCTCGACGAAGATGAAGCCGATGAGCGCGCCGACGACGAGTCCGCCGAGGTGGGCCTGCCACGCGACGTTGAAGCCGGGTACGAAGCCGATCACGAGGTTGATGCCGACGAGGATGAACAACTGCGTCGTCTGCCCGCCGAGGCGCCGCTGGATGACGAGGAACGCACCCATGAGGCCGAAGATCGCGCCGGATGCCCCGACGACGCCCACGCGCGGATCGGAGAGCCAGAGCACACCGATCGAACCGCCGAGCCCCGAGATCAGGTACAGCGCGAGGAACCGCCAGCGGCCGAGGAGGCCTTCGAGCAGTTGCCCGAAGATCCACAGCGTGTACATGTTGAGCGCGACGTGGAAGATGAGCCCGGTCGAGTGCACGAACACCGACGTCAGCATGCGCCACGGCTCGAAGTTGCCGGGAAGCGAGTAGACACCCGCATAGAGCAGGCGGTCGGTGATCGCGAGCCCCGGGATCAGCTGCAGCACGAACACCGCGAGCGTGATGCCGATGAGGGAATACGTAACGACCGGTGCGCCGCGACCCGCGGCCGCGCGCGCCCGGGTGAGCACCGCCGGCTTCGTGCGGGGCATGCTCGCGCGCTGCTCGCGCATGCACTCGGGGCAGATGACGCCGACGGGCGCCTGGGTCATGCACTCGGGGCAGATGGTGCGCCCGCAGCGCTGGCACAGCACGAAGCTCTGCCGGTCGGGGTGCCGATAACAGTAGTTCGAGCGATCGGCGGCCCCGCCGGCAGATGCAGCTGTGCTCACCGGAGGGTCAGACCTGCTCGACGGTGATGCTCTCGATCACGACGTCCTCGAGGGGCTTGTCGCGACCGTCGGTGGCCACCGAGGCGAGCTTGTCGACGACGGCCTGGCTGGCCGGGTCGGTCACCTTGCCGAAGATCGAGTGCTTGCCCTGAAGCCACGTGGTCGGGCCGACGGTGATGAAGAACTGCGAACCGTTGGTGCCGCGGCCCATCTGGATGCCGGCGTTCGCCATGGCGAGCACGTAGGGCTCGGTGAAGTCGAGCTCGGGGTTGATCTCGTCGTCGAACTGGTAGCCGGGGCCGCCGACGCCCTGACCGAGCGGGTCGCCGCCCTGGATCATGAAGCCGGGGATGATGCGGTGGAAGATGACGCCGTCGTAGAGCGGGTCGTTGGTCTTCTGACCGGTGGCCGGGTGCGTCCACTCGATCTCGCCCGTGGCGAGACCGACGAAGTTCTTGACCGTCTTCGGCGCGTGGTCGCCGTAGAGGTCGACCTTGATGGGGCCGTAGTTGGTGTTGAGCGTCGCGACTGCGGTGTGAATCGGCATTTTCATATTCTGTCATGCACGGATTCGCAAGGCGGCATGCCGGAATCAGACTCTCACCTCGCTTCCAGCCGGTTCGGTGGCAAGATGGAGGGGTTCGCTGCACATCGATGGAGGGTCGAGATGAGCCTGTCACGCAAGCGCCGGAAGGAACTGAAGCGACTGCAGAGCAGCGCGGAGGACCTGTGGGGGAACCAGCAGATCGTGCTCGAGCACGCGAATGCCGTCGCACGGGAGGCCAGCCGTCAGCTGGGTCACCTCACGCGTGAAGAGGTCGTGCCGCGAGTGCGCTCGGGCTACGACAGCTATGTCCGGCCGAACGTCGCACGCGTCGGCCAGGCCGCGAAGGTCGCGGGCGACGGCGTCGAGCAGGGGCTCGGCAACGTGCTCGGCTCGATCCTGTCGATCGGCGACATCGCCAACGACGCCCGGGTTCGTCGCGCCGTCGAGCGGGTCTCGCCGCGTGCGGTCGCGGTCGTCGAGCAGAAGAAGGGCCGCGGCGTGGGCACCTACCTCGCGATCGGCGCCGGCATCGTGGCGGCCGCGGGCGTTGCGTACGCCGTCTGGCAGACGTTCCGCGCCGACGACGAGCTGTGGGTCGCCGACGACGAGCCGAACGGCACCACGGGCGTCTGAGCCCGCGCACGCACTTCAGCGCAACGCGCACGGAGAACGGCCCCGCTTCCGCGGGGCCGTTCTCTGTCGATCGGGGCGGCGCGCTCAGGCGCTCGCGCGCTCGTCGTCGCGCTCGTCTCCCCACTCCGCTCGCGGCACCGAGTCGATGAGCAGCTGCGTGTAGGGATGCTTCGGGGCGGCGAGCAGCTCGGCCGTGCGGCCCTGCTCGACGATCCGGCCGCGTCGCATCACGACCGTCTCCTCGCAGACCCGTCGAACGACGGCGAGGTCGTGGCTGATGAACAGCACGGTGAGGCCCCGCTCGCGACGGATCTCGGCGAGCACGTCGAGCACCTGCGCCTGCACCGAGACGTCGAGCGCGCTCGTCGCCTCGTCCATCACGAGCACGTCGGGGTCGATCGCGAGCGCACGGGCGATCGCGACGCGCTGTCGTTGCCCGCCCGAGAGGGTGCGCGGGCGGGCCTGCGCGTGCTTCTCGCCGAGGCCGACCTGCTCGAGCAGCGCGAGCACCCGCGCGCGGGCGTCGCTCGTGGAGAGCTTCGCGTGCAGCCGCAGCGCGTCTTCGATCGAGCGGCCCGCGGTGATGCGGGGGTCGAGCGAGAGGTACGGGTCCTGGAAGACCATCTGCACGCTGCGGGCGTGCGCGAGACGGGCCGCCCTGCCGTTCGGCACCGCGGTGCGCTCGCGACCCGCGATGCGGATGTCACCGGCATCGGCCTGCTCGAGACCGACGATCATGCGCGCGAGCGTCGACTTGCCCGACCCCGACTCGCCGACGACGCCGAGCGCGTCGCCGCGGGCGATCGAGATGGAGGCGTCGACGACGGCGTCCACGGTCCGCTTGCCGCGCAGGTGGTAGGTCTTCGAGATGCCGGTCGCCTGCAGCATCGGTGCGGCGTCGGTCGTGGCATCCGTGGAGGGAAGCGAGGCGACCGACGCAACCGACGCGACCGACGCATCCGAACCGACCGGCTCGACCGCGATCGTCGGCGTCGCCGCGACGAGGCGCTTCGTGTAGTCGGCCTTCGGCGCGCTGAAGACCCGTCGGGCGTCCCCCGTCTCCTCGACGCGTCCGGCGCTCATCACGACCACCCGGTCGCAGATGGATGCCGCGAGGTTGAGGTCGTGGGTGATGAAGAGCATGCCCATGCCGCGGTTCGAGCGCTGCTCGATGAGCAGGCGGATGATCTCGGCCTGCGTCGTCACGTCGAGCGCGGTGGTCGGCTCGTCGCAGATCAGCAGCTTCGGCGAACTCGTCAGGGCTCCGGCGATCATCACCCGCTGCAGCATGCCGCCCGAGAACTCGTGGGGGTACTGCTTCAGGTGCTCCTCGGGGCGGGGCAGCTGCACCGAGGCGAGCAGTTCGAGCGCGCGCGTCGTCGCCTCGGCGGCCGACTTCCCCTCGCAGAGGCGCAGGGTCTCGGTCATGTGGTCGCCGATGGTGCGCATCGGGTTGATGCCTGCCCTCGGGTCCTGGAAGATCATGGATGCCGCGTGCCGCCGCAGGTCGAGGATCCGCCCTCGATCGGCGCCGATCACCTCGTGCCCGTCGAGCTCGACCCGTCCGCCGAGGCGGGCGCCGTCGGGGGTGAGCCCGAGCACGGTGCGCGCGGTGAGCGACTTGCCCGAGCCCGACTCCCCGACGAGTCCGACGGTCTCGCCGGCGTCGACCGAGAGCGAGATGCCGTCGAGCAGGCGGGTTCCGTTCGGCAGGTCGAGCGTGAGCTCGGAGATGTCGAGCAGGCTCATGCGGGGGCCCCTCCGATGCGGTCGGAGAGTTCTTCTCCGATGATGTTGACGGCGACGACCACGAGCACGACCGCGACGGCGGGCACGATCGCCGGCAGGAAGAATCCGCCGACGATACCGGGCTGAGCCTCGTTGATCATGGCTCCCCAGTCGGGCGTCGGCGGTTGCACGCCGAGGCCGAGGAACGAGAGGCCGGCGAGCTCGGCGAGCACGTAGCCGAAGTTCAGCGTCGACTGGGCGCCGACGATCGGCGTGACGTTCGGGAGCACCCGGCGCAGCGCGATCCACGGCCCGCTGAATCCCTGCACCCGGTACGCCGAGACGTACGGACGGGTGCGTTCGGCCTTCACGAGCTGCCGGGTGAGGCGGGCCACGAAGGGCGCGTAGGCGATGCTCATCGCGATGACCGGGGCGACGAGCCCCTTGCCGAAGAGCGCGACGGCCATGATCGCGAGCAGCAGCGACGGGAAGGCGAAGAGCACGTCGAACACGCGGCCGAGCACCGCGTCGATCCAGCCGCCGCGCCATCCGGCGAGGAGACCGAGCAGCATGCCGATGACGGTCGAGCCGATGACGACGAGCAGCGGGCCGAGGAGGGCCGTGCGGGCGCCGTAGATGAGTCGCGACAGGAGGTCGCGGCCGAGGCTGTCGGTGCCGAGCCAGTGGGTGGCGCTCGGCCCGGCGTTCACCGCGGCGAAGTCGAGCTGGTCGGGCGGGTAGGGCGCGATGAGCGGCGCGAAGATGGCGGCGAGCGTCATCGCCGAGACGATGCCGATCGCGATGCCGAACGTCACGCCGGCGGGCCGCAGGCGCGGCGCCCGCATGACCTCGACGAGGGTGGGGGTCGGGGTGGTCATCGGGCACCAGCTCCTGCGGCGGACCGGGGGTCGATCCAGGGTTCGGCGATGTCGATGATCGCGTTGACGACGACGAAGGCGGTGACGACGAACATGACGATCGCCTGCACCACCGGGAAGTCGAGGCGGTCGACCGACTGCACGAGGAGCGACCCCATGCCCGCGAGACCGAACGCGGCCTCGACGATGGTCGACGCGACGAGGAGGCCGGCCACGAGGATGCCGCTCACGGTGAGGATCGGACCGAGGGCGTTCCGGAACACGTGGCGGCGGATCACGGTGCCGCGCTTCAGCCCGCGACTCATCGCGACCTCGACGTGCTCGCGGTCGAGCTGCTCGACCATCGACGACCGGGTGACCTTGCCGACGAGCACGACGAACACGATCGCGAGCGCGATCGACGGCAGCACGAGGTGGTAGACCATGTCGCCGAAGCCCTCACCCGAACCGAACGTCGGGAACCAGCCGAGCTGCACCGCGAAGATCGCGATGAGCACGATCGAGCCGACGAACGACGGAATGGCGCTGAGCATCGTCAGGCCGATGAGCGTGAAGCGGTCGAGCGCCTTGCCCCGGTTGAGCGCGGCGAGGACGCCGGCCGAGAGCCCGACGATCGCGATGAGGATCGCGGCCATCACGACGAGCATGAGCGTGACCGGCAGCCGGTCGCCGAGCACCGTCGAGACATCCTGCCTGTATTGCAGCGAACGCCCGAAGTCGCCCTGCAGCGCACCGAACAGCCAGTTCAGGTACTGCTGCCACGGCGGCAGGTCGAGGCCGTACTGCTCGGTCACCTGGGCGACCGCCTCGGGGCTCGGCTTGCGGCCGCGGAGGAGGAAGCTCACCGGGTCGCCCGGAACGAGGAACCGGGAGAAGAACACGAGCAACGACGCGAGGAAGAGCGTGAGGACCAGACTGCCGAGCTTGCCGGCGACCCGCCGGAGACCGGCGGCCGTGAACCGGCCGCCTCCCCCGGGGTTCGCGGCCGCCGCGTCCTGAGCGGCGACCGCGACGGTCGAACTATCGAGCGCCAATGGTGGCCGCCCACGGGAAGTAGAGGTAGTTGACCGAGGGTGCGACGCCGGTGATGCGCTCACCGAGGTAGAGGGTCGTCGGGCCGGCGAACAACGGCAGCCACGGCAGCTCGGCGTTCGCGATCTTCTGCAGCTCGGCCGACTTCTGCGCACGCTCCTCGCCGTCGAAGGTCCCGACCGCCTCGTTCGCGAGCGCATCGAACTCGGGGTTCGACCATTCGCCGTAGTTGCTGAACTCGCCGGTGCGCAGCACCCCGTACATCTCGAGCGGGTCGGGCGTGGAGAGGTACCAGACCGTGTAGAACAGGTCGATGCCCTCGCGAGCGCTCGGGTCGCTGAAGAGCGCCGTGTAGGCGCTCGGCGTGACCGTCTCGATCTCGGCCTCGAGGCCGATCGACTGGGCCGCGGCGACCGTCGCCTGCGAGATCACCGCGAAGTCGTTGCCGAGCGGTGCGGTCTTGATGACGATCTTCTCGCCGGCGACGCCGGCCTCCTCGACGAGCTGCTTCGCCGCCTCGAGGTCGTACGGGTACTCCTCGAGCCCGCCGAACGCATCCTCGCGCGTCGCGTCGCTCGCCCCGCCCCAGACCGACTCGGTCGTGAGGGCGCTCGTGACCTCGCCGTAGCCCTTGCCCGCTGCCTCGAGGATGCCCTCGCGATCGAGCGCCATGAGCAGCGCCTTGCGCACGTTCACGTCACCGAGCGGACCGTCGAGGTTCGACACGATGAGGCTCGACACGGCCGTGTTGAGGCCGAAGTAGACGTCACCGCTCGTCTGCTGGAGCTGTGCGATGCCGTCGACCGGCAGCATCCAGCCGCCGTCGACGTCGCCCGACTTCAGCGCGTTGACGCGCGCGGTCGCGTCGCCCATGAAGACGAACTTCACCTCGCCCGACTTCGCGGCGAGCGAGTCGTCCCAGTAGCCGTCGTAGCGGGTGAGCGTGACCGACTCGCCCGACTGCCATTCGGCGAGCTCGAACGGGCCGGTGCAGTTGACGAGCCCGGTCGAGTTGCCGTAGTCGAGGCCCTTCTCCGCGAGGGTCGCGGCCGACTCGATGACCCCGGCCGAGCCCGCCATGCCCTGGCTGAACTGCGAGTCGGGGATGCCGGTGGTGACCGTGACCTCGAGGTCGCCGGTCGCTTCGATGGAGACGACGTTCTGGTACACCGAGTACCAGGAGGAGCCCACCTCGGGGTCGAGGTGGCGGCTCATCGACGCGACCGCGTCGGCGGCGGTGAGGGGCGTCCCGTCGTGGAAGGTGACGCCCTCGCGCAGCCGGTACACCCACGTGGTGGGGCTCGTCTGCTCGTACGACTCGGCGAGACCGGGGCTCAGCGAGTAGTCGGCGTTGAGTCGCAGGAGCGATTCGCAGACGTTCGCGAGCACCTGGTTGTCGGCGTAGTCGAATGCGTAGGCGTAGTCGAGGGAATACGGCTCGGCGTAGCTCACCCAGCTGTACGAGTCGATGTCCCCCGACGGCGCGGGGGTCTCGGCCGAGAGCTCCCATTCGGCGGTGGGCTTCTCCTCGGCGGGGTCGGAGGTGCAGCCGGTCAGCGCGAGCAGCGCGACGGCGCCGCCGGCGACGAACGCGACGGTGCGTCGGCCGGCGGGGGTGCGGAGCGTGGACATGCGGGGTTCTCCTCGGGGGTCGGGCGGTGGGATCAGGCAGTGGTGGTGACGGTGCCGGCGGTGTCGGCGGTGACCGCGTCGGCGCCGGATGCGGGAGCGTCGGGCAGGGCGCCGCGGCGGTAGACCGCCTCGCCCTCGATCCAGGTCGAGACCACCGTGGTGCGGTGGATCTCGTCGGCGGGAACGGTGAAGGGGTCGGGATCGAGCACGACCAGGTTGGCGAGGTAGCCCTCGCGGATCGAGCCGGTGTCGTGGTCGCGGTGATTCACGTAGGCGGTGCCCGAGGTGTACGCGGCCATCGCGGTCGCGAGGTCGAGTCGCTGCTGCGCCCCGGCGAGCGGGTCGGCCTCGATGCCGGGGGCGACGCGGGTCACCGCGATGTGGATTGCGGCGAGCGGGTCGGCGGTCGACACCGGCCAGTCGCTGCCTGCGGCGAGGCGGGCGCCGCGTTCGGCGAGCTCGCCGAACGGGTACTGGCGGGCCTCCTGGCCGTCCTGGAGGAACGGGAGCGTGAGCTCGTCGATCTGGTCCTCGTGCGTCGCCCACAGCATCTGCAGGTTGGCGACGGCGTCGACCTCGGCGAAGCGAGCGGTGTCGGCCTCGGCGACGATCTGGAGATGTGCGAGGTGGTGTCGGCCGTCGCTCGGGCCGTTCGCGGCGCGTGCCGCGGCGATGGCGTCGAGCCCTTCGCGCACGGCGCGGTCGCCGAGCGCGTGCATGTGCACCTGCTGCCCGGCGGCGTCGAGCGCGGTCACGGCCGCGCCGAGGAGTGCCGGGTCGATGAAGGAGAGCCCGTGATTGTGGGTGTCGTGGCCGTGCGCGTCGCGGTAGGGGGTCAGCATCGCCGCGGTCTGGTTCTCGGCGACGCCGTCGACCATGATCTTCGTGGTGCCGAGCGTGAAGCGGTCGCCGTGGCCGCGTGCGAGGAGCTCGTCGCGCCGCCGCACCATCTCGTCGACCTGCTCGAGGCCTCCCGCGCGCTCCCACCACTGCGCGCCGACGACGTGCACCTTGAGGGTGCCCTCTTCGAGTGCGCGGAGATACGCCTCGGTGGCGTCGGGCACGCCCGCCATCGCGCCGATGAGGGCGTCCTGCCAGCCGGTGACGCCGAGGGCGATGAGCTCGTCCTGCGCACGGAGGAGCCCGCGGTAGACGAGTTCGGGATCGCTCGACGGCCGCACCTCTGCGAAGAGTTCGGCGGCGCCTTCGTGGAAGGTGCCGGCAGGGTGCCCGTCCGCTTCGCGTTCGATGCGGCCGTCGTCGGGATCGGGGGTGTCGGCGTCGAGACCGGCCGCGCGCATCGCGGCGGTGTTCGCCCAGGCGCTGTGGTGGTCGCGGCTCGCGAGCAGCACCGGCCGCTCGGGCACGACGGCGTCGAGCAGCGCCCGCGCGGGCGCGCCGCCCGGGAAGTGGTCCATCGACCAGCCGCCTCCGAGGATCCACGGCTCGTCGGGGTTCGCGGCTGCGTAGGCGGCGATCTTCGCCACCGCGTCGTCGGCGTCGACGGCCTCGGTGAGGTTGCACTGCAGCAGCTCGACGCCGCCGCCGACCGGGTGGATGTGCGCGTCCTGGAATCCGGGGCTGAGCAGCGCCCCGTCGAGGTCGATGACCCGGGTCTGCTCGCCGATGAGGGCGGATGCCTCGGGGTCGGGCACGACCGCCGAGATCCGGCCGCCCGTGACGGCGACCGAATGGCCCTCGAGCGGCAGGCCGCTGCCGGTGAACACGGCTCCCCCGGTGAACAGCACGTCGGCGACTGACACGTCACCCTCATTTCTTCGTCGAATGGGTCGGACGAGGCGAAGGTAGCCCGATCGGCGGCATGTTGTCAACGGTGTTGACATCATTGGTGATGAGGTCGTTATGCTGACCGGGATGCCACGCCTGCGAGGTCATCGCGACACAGGGGTCGTGGGCGTGGCAGCATGAAGAGACGCACCACCGACGAGAGGACGACGATGTCGACGACGAGCACTCCACGCCGTCGCGACGCCTCCCGCACCGGCGGCAAGGCGCGCCTCGACCGCGACACGATCATCGCCACGGGGCTCGAGCTCGCAGCCGACTCGGCCTCGGCCACGCTCTCCGTACGCGAACTCGGCACCCGCCTCGGCGCCGACCCGACCGCGATCTACCGGCACTTCCGCAACAAGGAGCAGCTGATGGAGGCGCTCCTCGACGCCCTCATCCGTCGCAGCGTCGACGCCGTCACCGCGGAACCCGACGATTGGCGCGCGCGTCTGCGTCAGCTCGCGACCGCCACGCTCGACGTGTTCGCAGCGCACCCGGCGGTCGGCGTCGAGGCGACGGTGCTGACCACGCACGGCACGGGCGAGCTCGACGCCGTCGAACTCATGCTCGACGCCCTCACCCGCGCCGGACTCGACGGCGACGACCTCGTGCGCCACTACGCGCTCTTCGCCGCCCACGTGCTCTCGAGCTCGGCCGGCATCGCTCGCGCGCGCGGCGAACGCCGCAGCCAGGGCTTCGCCGATGAGCCGACGAGCCCCTGGTTCGACGGCCCCATCCTCGCCGACCCCCGCAAGTATCCGTTGATCACCTCGATCAACACGCGTCTCGTCGAGCTCGAGGACCGCGAGCTGTTCACGCTCGGAGTGGAGTCGATCATCCAAGCCGTCGAGCGCACCGCCGCCGGCGACTGAACCATCCCCGGCACTCAGTGCCTCCACTGATCTTCGAACCAATCTGAGAAAAGTGCTTGCGGTCGGTGCGAGTTCGCCGATAGTGTCTGTTTCCGGTGCGAATGCGCCAGAGCCCAAGAGAGGAGTTGATCCCAATGATGAAGCACATCTTCACCCCGGCATTTACCGCCGGCCGCACGGTGATCCTCCTCGCCGCTCCGGCCTGCTAGTTCTCCGCCCCGGCGTGACGCGCGTGCTGCGCGACCGCCATCCGGCCCTCGTGGTCCGAGCACACGGCTCCCCCGTGGCATCCGTTCTCGCCTGATCGATTCAGGCGCTTCGGGCGCTTCGGATGCCGCTTCTGCTCGCCCCGGCCCGCGGCTCCGCCGCGCTCCCCCGGTGCCTCGCACGCCACGTGCGCGCACCGGATCGTCACCACCACTCCGCAGACGACGTCGTCGGCGCCCGCCGGCGACGCCCGCACCGAACGGTGCACCCTCCAATGAAGGAAACACAGTGAACACCAGTTCTCTCGCCCTCGGTCAGTCCACCTCCGGTCAGACCATCGCCATGCGTGCCCAGGCACGCCGACTGCACGAACGCGTCGCACTGCGCGCCGGCCTCGCCCTCATCGCGTGGAGCCGCAAGCAGAGCGAGCGCCTCTCGCACGAGAACGTGATGCTGCGCCAGCAGAACACCGCACTCGCGCACCGGGTCCGTGCCGGCGACCTGCAGCAGGTCGCCCTCTTCGGGTCCAGCCTCTGAGCGTGATCGCATGAACGCCATCACGACCACCCCAGCACCGAACGGCGTCGTCGCCTTCGCGGCGACGCCGTTCGCGCGGCCCTGCGTCTCCCCCGCCCCCGCCCTCGTCGCCGACGGTTCGACCGCCCTCGCGGTCGCAACGCCGACGTCGGGGGCGGGTGCGCGGGTGCGGGCTCGCGCCGCCTACGCCTTCGGGGGCACCCCGTCGGCAGGCTCGGCCGCGTTCAGGCGCAGGCCGATGTCGAGCAGGCTCACGCGGTGCAGGCTCGACACCTCGTCGAGCGGCACCCAGCGCGCCTCGTCGCTCGAGCCCCCGACCTCGTCGCGCAGTTCGCCGCCGATGACGCTCGCCCGGTAGATCACGCGCATCGCATAGAGCGGCTCGCTCCCGGTGCGGCGCTTCGCCGCCGGGATCACCATCGTGTCGATGCCGAGCAGACGATCGACGGATGCCTGGTAGCCGGTCTCCTCCGCGATCTCGCGGCGGGCCGCCTCGATCGGGTGCTCGCTGCCCTCGATCCCGCCGCCCGGCAGCGTCCAGCCGGAGCGGCCGTGTTCGTTCCAGTGGGCGAGGAGGATCTGCTCGTCACGGATGATGACGCCATACGCGGCGATGCGGATGTCCATTCCGTCACCCTACCCGCGCACGCCGTCGCGACGGGCACGGGATGGGCGCACGGCGTGCGGTGAAGCTCAGCCCTCGCGCATCGAGTCGCGCTGCACCGCGTCGTACTGTGCACCGCTGATCGTCGGGTCGCCGCCGAGTCCCTGCGCCCGCGCGACCTCGTCGTTCGGGTTGTAGTCGGAGACGTCGCCGTGGTCGTCGACGTACTCGTGGTAGACGCCGCGTCGCGCGTTCTCGCGCTGCGCGAAGCCATGGCCGCGCGCGATGAGGTAGACGAGCACCGTGATGAACGGCACGAAGATGAGGAAGAGCAGCCAGACCGCCTTCGCCCACCCCGCGAGCGTCGTGTCGCGGAAGAGATCGGCGATCACCGAGAAGAGCGCCACCAGATATGCGATGAAGACGAAGAAACCGAACAGACCGCTGAAGACATCCCAGAAGTTGGTATCGAAAGCCATTGCCGCTCCCCCTGAAAGGCGACTCCGCGGTGAGATCACCGGGATGAGCCCACAGTATCGGAATCAGGCCACCCGGCGGGAGAGGAATCTCCGGGGAGCACGAGCTTTCATGATCCCTGCGCGCCGAGGCCGATCGGTATCGTTGCGAGCATGACCCGCGCCTACCCCGCCACGATCGCGGCGGCCGTGGAGCATGAGCTCGTCATCAAGAAGTCGCGATTCATCGCCCGTGTCGAGCCGGTCGCCTCTGTGCCGGACGCCGAGTCGGTCATCGCCGACGCCCGCAAGCGGCACTGGGACGCCCGACACCACTGCAGCGCGATGGTCACCGGACTGCTCGGCGACCAGGCCCGCTCCTCCGACGACGGCGAGCCATCGGGCACCGCCGGCGTTCCGATGCTCGAGGTGCTGCGCCGTCGCGAGCTCACCGACGTCGTCGCCGTCGTCACCCGATACTTCGGCGGTGTGAAGCTCGGGGCCGGCGGACTCGTGCGCGCGTACTCCTCGGCGACGTCCGAGGCGCTCGACCGCGCCGCGCTCGTTCGGCGGGTGGCGCTCACCCAGGCGACGATCGAGGTGCCGCACGCCGAGGCGGGCCGATTCGACCACCTCCTCCGCGACTGGGCGATCCACCACGGCGCCACCCTCGGCGACCCGCACTACGGCGCGGTGGCGACCCTCGAGATGTGGGTGCCGGCGGCCGAGCTCCACTCCCTCACCGCGGACCTCGCCGCTGCCTCCGGCGGCGGCGTCGTGCCCCTGACCGGCATCGAGCGGATCGTCGACGTTCCGGCGTGACGGGCATCGGGCACCCCGTGCTCGGGCAAGGCCGCACCTCGGGAAACGAAAGAACCCCCAGCCGAAGCTGAGGGTTCTGGGTTGTGGAGCCTAGGAGATTCGAACTCCTGACATCCTGCTTGCAAAGCAGGCGCTCTACCAACTGAGCTAAGGCCCCGAGCCGGGTGGCGGGCACCCGATGTGTTGTGGAATTTTCAGAGTGGGGATACGAGGACTTGAACCTCGGACCTCTTCGTTATCAGCGAAGCGCTCTAACCGCCTGAGCTATATCCCCGAATTTCGGCCGAGAAGAAGACTACCTGAGACTTCAGGATTCTCCCAATCGAGCCGAACTCGGCGCCTAGTTGTTGGTGAAACCGACCAGGATGCCGCCGGTGATCTTCACGCTGAGGTTGTAGAGCACCGCCACGATCGCGCCGAGCGCGGTCGTCACGACCAGGTTGAGGAGGGCTGCGACGATCGCGAAGCCCATGACGTTGCCGAGCGAGAGGATCGACGACAGGTCTCCGCCGGTGCCGGCGACGTCGCGCACGAGCTCGTTGAGCTTCGAGAACACGCCGGTCGAGTTGAGCACCGTCCAGATGAGGAAGGTGGCCACGACCGAGACGACGGCGAGGCAGACGGCCACGAGGAACGACAGCTTCACCGCCGACCAGAAGTCGACGTAGACGAGCCGCAGGCGCACCTGCTTGGCCGGGGCGCGCTTGCTCGACTTGCGGGCCAGCTTCTCGGCGACGCTACTCATTGACGATTACTCCCTCTCCCGCGGGCTCGGCCGCCTCGGACTCGGCGGCCTCCTCCACGAGATTCCGTTCGGAATTCTTCGCGATGGCGATGATGCGGTCGTCCTCGGCGAACTTCGCGAAGACGACGCCCATCGTATCCCTGCCCTTGGCAGGAACCTCGGCGACATCGGAGCGTACCACCTTGCCGCTGGCAAGAACCACCAGCACCTCGTCGTCGGATCCGACGATGAGTGCGCCCGCGAGGTCGCCGCGATCCTCGCTCAGCTTGGCCACCTTGATGCCCAGACCGCCGCGGTTCTGCAGGCGGTATTGGTCGACCGAGGTGCGCTTCGCGTAGCCGCCCTCGGTGACGACGAACACGTACTGCGCGCCCTCGACGTCGGCCGCGGCATCCTGCTCATTCTCAGCGATCTCACCGGCGACACCCGAACCGGGCACGACCGAGGCCTCGAGGAGCGCGTCGCCCGAGCGGAAGCTCATGCCCTTCACACCCGAGGTCGAACGGCCCATGGGACGCAGCGCCTCGTCGGTCGCCTCGAAGCGCAGCGACATGCCCTTCTTCGACACGAGCAGGATCTCGTCGTGCTCGTCGGCGAGCATCGCCGAGACGAGCTCGTCGCCCTCGCGGAGCTTGATCGCGATCACGCCGCGCGAGCGGTTGGTGTCGTACTCGTCGAGCGCGGTCTTCTTCACGAGGCCGTCGCGGGTCGCGAGCACGAGGTACTTCGCGACCTCGTAGTCGCGGATGTCGAGGATCTCGGCGATCTCCTCGTCGGGCTGCATCTCGAGCAGGTTCGCGACGTGCTGGCCCTTCGCGTCGCGGCCGGCCTCCTGGATCTCGTACGCCTTCGCCCGGTACACCCGGCCCATGTTCGTGAAGAACAGCAGCCAGTGGTGGGTCGTCGTGACGAAGAAGTGCTCGACCACGTCGTCGGCGCGCAGCTGCGCGCCCTTCACGCCCTTGCCGCCGCGGTGCTGCGAGCGGTAGTTGTCGCTGCGCGTGCGCTTCACGTAGCCGCCGCGCGTGACGGTGACCACCATCTCCTCTTCGGGGATGAGGTCCTCGACCGACATGTCGCCGTCGAAGCCGGGCATGATGTGGGTGCGACGATCGTCGCCGTACTTGTCGACGATCTCGGCGAGCTCCTCCGAGACGATCGTGCGCTGGCGCTCGGGCCGGGCGAGGATGTCCTTGAAGTCCGTGATCTCGGCTTCGAGCGCCTCCGCCTCGTCCATGATCTTCTGGCGCTCGAGGGCGGCGAGACGACGCAGCTGCATCGCGAGGATCGCGTCGGACTGGAGGTCGTCGATGTCGAGCAGGTCCTTCAGGCCCGCGCGTGCGTCGTCGACCGTCGCCGAGGCGCGGATGAGCGCGATGACCTCGTCGAGCGCGTCGAGCGCCTTGAGGTAGCCGCGCAGGATGTGCATGCGCTCCTCCGCCTTGCGGAGACGGTACTGCGTGCGCCGCACGATGACGTCGATCTGGTGGTCGACCCAGTGCGCGATGAAGCCGTCGATCGAGAGCGTGCGGGGCACGCCGTCGACGATCGCGAGCATGTTCGCGCCGAAGTTCTCCTGCAGCTGCGTGTGCTTGTACAGGTTGTTCAGCACGACCTTCGCGACCGCGTCGCGCTTCAGCACGATCACGAGGCGCTGACCGGTGCGGCCCGAGGTCTCGTCGCGGATGTCGGCGATGCCGCCGATCTTGCCGTCCTTCACGAGGTCGGCGATCTTGATCGCGAGGTTGTCGGGGTTCACCTGGTACGGCAGTTCGGTGACGACGAGGCAGGTGCGACCCTGCAGCTCTTCGACACTCACGACGGCGCGCATCGTGATCGAGCCGCGGCCCGTGCGGTACGCGTCGGTGATGCCCTTGACGCCCAGGATCTGCGCGCCGGTCGGGAAGTCGGGGCCCTTGATGCGCTGCAGGAGGGCCTCCTGCAGTTCTTCACGGGATGCCTCGGGGTTCTCGAGGTACCACTGGGCGCCCGAGGCGACCTCGCGGAGGTTGTGCGGCGGGATGTTCGTCGCCATGCCGACCGCGATGCCGACCGAGCCGTTGACGAGCAGGTTCGGGAAGCGCGCCGGCAGGATCGCCGGCTCCTGCGTGCGACCGTCGTAGTTGTCCTGGAAGTCGACGGTCTCCTCGTCGATGTCGCGCACCATCTCGAGCGCGAGCGGAGCCATCTTCGTCTCGGTGTATCGAGGGGCGGCCGCGCCGTCGTTGCCCGGCGAACCGAAGTTGCCCTGGCCGAGCGCGAGCGGGTAGCGGAGGCTCCACGGCTGCACGAGACGTACGAGCGCGTCGTAGATCGCCGTGTCGCCGTGCGGGTGGAACTGACCCATGACGTCGCCGACGACACGGGCGCACTTCGAGAACGCCTTGTCGGGGCGGTAGCCGCCGTCGTACATCGCGTAGATCACGCGACGGTGCACCGGCTTCAGGCCGTCGCGCACCTCGGGCAGGGCACGACCCACGATCACGCTCATCGCGTAGTCGAGGTACGAGCGCTGCATCTCGAGCTGCAGGTCGACCTGGTCGATCTTGCCGTGGATGCCGGGGCCGTTCTCGTCGGCGCCGTTCGCCGCGTTCTCGGCGTTCGCGCCGGGCTCGATCACATCAGATGTCAAGGAAACGCACGTCCTTCGCGTTCTTCTGGATGAAGTTGCGGCGGCTCTCGACGTCTTCGCCCATCAGGGTCGAGAAGATCTCGTCGGCGGCGGCCGCGTCGTCCATGGTGACCTGCAGCAGCGTGCGGGTCTCGGGGTTCATCGTGGTCTCCCACAGCTCCTGGTGGTTCATCTCGCCGAGACCCTTGTAGCGCTGCACGCCGTTGTCCTTCGGGATCCGCTTGCCGGCGGCGAGGCCGGCGGCGAGCAGCGCGTCGCGCTCCTTGTCGGAGTAGACGTACTCGTGGTCGGAGTTGGTCCACTTCAGGCGGTACAGCGGCGGCTGGGCGAGGTACACGTAGCCGAGCTCGATGAGCGGCCGCATGTAGCGGAACAGCAGCGTGAGCAGCAGCGTCGTGATGTGCTGGCCGTCGACGTCGGCGTCGGCCATGAGCACGATCTTGTGGTACCTGGCCTTCTCGGTGTTGAAGTCCTCGCCGATGCCGGCGCCGAACGCCGTGATCATCGCCTGCACCTCGTTGTTCGCGAGGGCACGGTCGAGTCGGGCCTTCTCGACGTTGAGGATCTTGCCGCGCAGCGGCAGGATCGCCTGCGTCTCGGGGTTGCGACCCTGCACGGCGGAGCCGCCGGCCGAGTCGCCCTCGACGATGAAGATCTCGGAGACCGACGGATCCTTCGAGGAGCAGTCCTTCAGCTTGCCCGGCATGCCGCCCGACTCGAGGAGCCCCTTGCGACGGGTCGCCTCTCGCGCCTTGCGCGCCGCGATGCGGGCGGTCGCCGCCTGGATCGCCTTGCGGATGATCTCGCGGGCCTGCGTCGGGTTGCGCTCGAACCAGTCGCCGAGCTGCTCGCCCGTGACCTTCTGCACGAACGACTTCGCCTCGGTGTTGCCGAGCTTCGTCTTGGTCTGGCCCTCGAACTGCGGTTCGCCGAGCTTCACCGAGATGACGGCGGTGAGCCCCTCGCGCACATCGTCGCCGGAGAGGTTGTCGTCCTTCTCCTTGATGATGTTCTTCTCGCGCGCGTAGCGGTTGACGAGTGTCGTCAGCGCGGCACGGAAGCCCTCTTCGTGGGTGCCGCCCTCGTGCGTGTTGATGGTGTTCGCGTAGGTGTGCACCGACTCGTTGTACGCCGTCGTCCACTGCATCGCGACCTCGAGCGAGATCCGCCGCTCGGTGTCCTCCGCCTCGAAGGAGATGATCTCGTCGTTCACGAGGTCGGCGCGCTTCGACTTGTTGAGGTACTCGACGTAGTCGGTGATACCGCGCTCGTACATGAACGTGTCGGTACGGGGCCCGCTCACGGCACCTTCGGCGTCGGCTGCTGCGGCGGCCGCGGTGTCGTCGGGGTCGACGACATCGTGCCCCGCACGTTCGTCGGTCAGGGTGATGCGCAGCCCCTTGTTGAGGAACGCCATCTGCTGGAAGCGGGTGCGGAGCGTCTCGTACTCGAACTCGACGGTCTCGAAGATCTCGGGGCTCGGCCAGAACGTGATCGTCGTGCCGGTCTCGTCGCTCGCCTCGTCCTGCGAGAGCGGCGCCTCGGGCACACCGATGTTGAACGCCTGACGCCAGGCGTGGCCCTCGCGCTTGACCTCGACCTCGAGGCGCGTCGACAGCGCGTTCACGACCGAGGAGCCGACGCCGTGCAGGCCGCCCGAGACCGCGTACCCGCCGCCGCCGAACTTGCCGCCGGCGTGCAGCACGGTGAGCACGACCTCGACGGTCGAGCGACCCTCGGTCTTGTGGATGCCGACCGGGATGCCTCGACCGTTGTCGATGACCCGGACTGCGCCGTCGGGCAGGATCGTCACGTCGATGTCGGTGGCGAAGCCGGCGAGCGCCTCGTCGACGGAGTTGTCGACGATCTCGTAGACGAGGTGATGGAGGCCTCGTGGCCCGGTCGAGCCGATGTACATGCCGGGCCGCTTGCGTACCGCTTCGAGGCCCTCGAGAACCTGGATCGCGTCTGCACCGTATTCGGGCGCGCTCTCGGGCTTCGTCGGTTCCGCTGTCATTGGTGAATCAGGCTCCAAACCGTCGCACTGGCGACGCTCGATCCTATCAAACGGGCGGTGCCGCAACGCCGTGAACGGCCGCTCTCGCGCAACGAATCGGGTTCAGTGACCGTTTTGGTCTTCTCAGCCGTAGGTATCGCGCGGACCGCGCCCTGGAACCGATCTGGGGCCCTTTTTCCAGGTGGGGGCGTCTGGCCCTTGGAAGCGGATGGTCTCGACCCCCGCGCCCGGGTACCTCGACATGATCTCCGTGACGAGCTGCGTGCGCATCAGCCGAAGCTGCGTCGCCCACGCGGTCGACTCGCAACGGACCTGCAGGACACCGCCCTCGATCGCGATCGCCTCGGAGTGGCGAGCCGTGTCCTCGCCGACGATCTCGGCCCAGGAGGCGAGCACGTCGTGCTGCGAGAGCGGGCCCGTCCAGCCGAGCTGCGCACTCAGCCCATCGAGCGTCGCGCCGAGCGCCTTCGGGTCGCGCCCGGGGGTGAACGGTTGGTTCTCGCCGTCGTCGCGGGTGCGCACCCGCGACGCGCGGCCGCTGCGCAACCGCGGTTCGCCGCCGAAGATCTCACGGAAGTGGCGGTAGACGCGGGAGGCCTCCGACTGCTCAGACATCGGCCGCCCCGCCTGCATCACCGGATGCCTCGAGCTCGACGGATGCCTCGGGCTCGACGATGCGCCCCGAGTCGATGTGCACGATCCGCGCGACGAGCGGCGCCGGGACGTCTTCGAGCACCGCGGCGGTGACGAGGACCTGCTCGAACCCGGCGATCGCAACCGCGAGCCGTTCGCGCCGCAGGCGGTCGAGCTCGGCGAACACGTCGTCGAGCACGAGCACCGGGTCGCCGGTGTACGAGTCGCGCCGCAGCAGCTCGGCCGAGGCGAGCCGCAATGCGAGCGCGAACGACCACGACTCGCCGTGGCTCGCGTACCCCTTCGCCGGGAGCCCGTTGAGGAGCAGGAGCACGTCGTCGCGGTGCGGGCCGACGAGCGTCACCCCCCGCTCGAGCTCTTTGCCGCGCAAGTCGCGCAGCGCGGCTGCGAAACGCTCGGCGGTCGTCGTCTCCGCTGGTCGAGGAGCGTCCGACGAAGTCGGACGCGTCTCGAAACCACCACCCTCCCCGTCCACATCGGCACCGTCGATCGAGAGCACCGCACGCAGCTCGGGCCCGTGATCGGCGTCGACGATCGCCCGGTACGCATCGGCCACGGGCGACGCGAGTTCGGCGACGAGTGCAACCCGCTGGTCGATGAGTTCGGAGCCGAGGGCGATGAGACGTTCGTCCCAGATGTCGAGCGTCGTGAGCCTGTCGGCCGCGAGACCGCGCGCCCGCGCACTCTTCAGGAGGGTGTTGCGCTGCCGCAGCACTCGCTCGTAGTCGGCCATGACGCCGCCGAGGCGCGGCGTGCGCTGCACGAGCAGCTCGTCGAGCATTCGACGCCGCACGCCGGGTTCGCCGCGGACGATCGCGAGGTCTTCGGGGGCGAACAGCACCGTGTGCGCGTAGCGCGGGAGCTCGCGCGTCTTCACCGGCGAGCGGTTGAGCTGCGCCCGATTCGCACCCTGTCGGTTGAGCTGCAGCTCGACGAGGAGTTCGCGGTCGCCGTGCGCGAGGAGCGCACGCACGATCGCCGCGTCGGCGCCGGCGCGGATGAGCGCCTGGTCGCTCGAGACCCGGTGCGAGCCGAGTGTGGCGAGGTAGCCGATCGACTCGACGAGGTTCGTCTTGCCCTGGCCGTTGCGACCGACGAGCACCGTCGCGCCCGGGCCGAGCTCGAGTTCGGCCCGCTCGTAGTTGCGGTAGTCGGTGAGGGAGAGGCGGGCGACGTGCACGGGCACCACTCCTCTCGTTCGACCACGACAACGCTACCGGCGGCGGCTGACACGAAGTTCCGCGGGTTGAGGAGCGCCGACGCGAAGCAGCGACGCGTCTCGAAACCATATGGGCCGGTCGTCAGAGGTGACCACCGGGGTTTCGAGACGCGTGCTCCTTCGTCGCCCGCTCCTCAACCACCGAGGGACGGCTCAGCGCAGCAGCAGGTTCGGCTGCAGCAGGTAGCGGTAGCTGTCGGCGCCGGCCTGCTCGCGCGAGGTCTGGCTCGTGATGAGCACGGGGCCCGGCTTGTTCGGGTTCTCGGTCTTCGTGAACGAGATGCGCACGAACTCGGAGTGCACCGCGCCGAGGCCGTCGAGAAGGAACTGCGGCTTCAGCGAAACCACGGTGTCGTCGCCCGTGAGGATCGCGTCGATCGACTCGGAGGCCTGCGCCTGCTCAGAACCGATCGCCTCGAGGGTGAGTCCGTCGGCCGTGAAGCTGTAACGCAGCGCCGCCTCGCGCTCGAGGACGAGGGCGACACGACGGGTCGCCTCGATGAGGTCGGCGGTGTTCATGACGGCGTAGTTGTCGACCGTGTCGGGGAAGAGCCGCCGTACGGGCGGGAAGTTGCCCTTGATGAGGAGCGAGGTGACGGTCTTCTTGTCGGCGCTGAACGCGATGAGCTCGCGGTCGTCGCGGCTCGTGATCGACACCGAGATGTTGCCGGCGTTGCCGAGGGTCTTGCCGACCTCCTGCAGGGTGCGGGCGGGAACCAGGGCGGTGACGGCTTCGTCGCCGGCCGCGACGTTGCCGCCGTCCCAGTCGATCTCGCGCACGGCGACGCGGTAGCGGTCGGTCGCGACGAGGCCGAGGCTGTTCTCGCGCACCTCGAGCTGCACACCGGTGATGACGGGGGTCACGTCGTCGCGCGATGCGGCGACGGCGACCTGAGCGACGGCGGAGGCGAACTCCTCGGCGGGGACGAGACCAGACTGCTCGCCGATCTCGGGGATCGACGGGTACTCCTCGACCGGCATGGAGAGCAGGGTGAAGCTCGCCGAACCGCAGCTCACCGAGATGCGGCTCTCTTCGGTCGCGATGCGCACGGGAGCGTTCGGCAGGCGACCGGCGATCTCGGCGAGGAGCCGACCGGAGACGAGCACGGTGCCCGGCTCTTCGACATCGGCCTGGATCTCGGTCTGCGAGGACACCTCGTAGTCGAAGGAGGACAGCACGAGTCCGTCGTCGGTCGCCTTGATGAGGACGCCGGAGAGGATCGGCAGCGTCGTGCGCTGCGGCAGCAGCTTCACGGCGAAGGACACGGCCTCACTGAAGACGTCGCGGTTGACCTGGAACTTCACGGTTCTCCCGTCGTGGATGTCGCTTGGTGGCTCCCATGCTAGCCGCACCGCCGTTCGCGGCGCGGGAGAATCCGCGCCGCAGGCGCTCGTCCGACGCCGATTCCACGCTCGAGCGACCCGCGTTCGACGCGAGCCGACGACGAGGTTGTGGATTCGCCCCTTAATCCATATCTCTCTTAACGGTGTTAACCGTTGTGGAAACTGTGGATGGTGTTCGGAGACCCGCGGAACGACGCCGATCGCGAGGCATCCGATCTGTGCACGGTGTGTGGATTCGACCGCGAACCCCTCTCGGCCGAATCGAACGCAGCACACCGTTCTGCACAGGCCGGCGTCGCGCCTCAACAGCCGTGGCGCGGTTACTCGTTAACAATCCACAGGTTCTCCACATCTGTGGGAAGCGTGCTGAGATCGGTCTGCAGCGGCTGTGCAGATGCGGATTTCGGGCGCGTCGGAGGGCTTCTTTCGGTGGTTGAGGAGTGCCGACGCGAAGCGGCGACGCGTCTCGAAACCGGGTGAGCAGATCTCGAAGGCAGGGTCGCGGGGTTTCGAGACGCGTCCGACTTCGTCGGGCGCTCCTCACCCACCGGGGTCCGACTTCGTCGGGCGCTCCTCAACCACCGGGGGCCGACTTCGTCGGGCGCTCCTCAACCACCGAGGGCGGCGCCGCTCAGCGGTAGCGGGTCGTCTGCTTGATGCGCGCGGTCAGCTCGGTGACCTGGTTGTAGATCGAGCGGCGCTCCTTCATGAGCTCCGAGATCTTCTTGTTCGCGTACATCACCGTCGTGTGGTCGCGGTTGCCGAACAGCTGGCCGATCTTCGGCAGCGACAGGTTCGTGAGCTCGCGGCAGAGGTACATCGCGATCTGGCGGGCCGTCGCCACGGCCTGCGAACGGCTCGAACCGTAGAGGTCGTCGACGGTGAGCTTGAAGTAGTCGGCCGTCGCCGTGATGATGTCGACCGGCGCCACCACATTGTCCGAGTCGTCGGTGATGAGGTCCTTCAACACCGTCTGCACGAGCGGCATGTCGACGGGCGTGCGGTTCAGGCTCGCGAACGCCGTCACGCGGATGAGCGTGCCCTCGAGCTCGCGGATGTTCGACGAGACCTTCGACGCCATGTACTCGAGGATGTCGTCGGGCACCTGAAGACGTTCGGACTGCGCCTTCTTGCGGAGGATCGCGATGCGGGTCTCGAGGTCGGGCGCCTGCACGTCGGTGATGAGGCCCCACTCGAAGCGGCTGCGCATGCGGTCTTCGAAGCCCGTCAGGTGCTTCGGCGGCACATCGCTCGTGATCACGACCTGCTTGTTGTGGTCGTGGAGCGTGTTGAAGGTGTGGAAGAACGCCTCCTGCGTCTCCGCCTTGCCCTGCAGGAACTGGATGTCGTCGATGAGCAGGATGTCGATGTTGCGGTACCGCTGCTGGAACAGCGAACCGCGGTTGTTCGCGATCGAGTTGATGAAGTCGTTCGTGAACTCCTCGCTCGACACGTAGCGCACCCGGATGCCCGGGTACAGGCTCATCGCGTAGTGCCCGATGGCGTGGAGGAGGTGGGTCTTGCCGAGGCCCGAGTCGCCGTAGATGAAGAGCGGGTTGTACGCCTTCGCCGGCGCCTCGGCCACGGCGACCGCCGCCGCATGCGCGAAGCGGTTCGACTGACCGATGACGAAGCTCTCGAAGCCGTACTTCGGGTTCAGCCGGGTATCGCGCGACGAGACGGGGCTCGTGTTCTCGAACACCGACTGGGGCGAGGCCGGCAGCTCGACGGGATCGAGTTCGTTGCCGTACGCGCCGTGCCCGCCGGGCTGCGGTTCGGTGGGCCGCGCGGCCTCCTCGAGCTCGGGGTTCACGACCACGTAGAACGAGGTCACCGGCGACGGCGCCTCGACGGCGCTCATCGCCGACAGCAGCGAGACGCGCATGCGCTGATTGAGCATGCTCGCGGTGAAGTCGTTGGGCACCTCGAGATAGAAGGTGCCGGCCGCGATGCCCTTGGGTTCGACCAGGTTCAGGAAGCCCTGGAGCATCGGGGTGATCGCATCGTCGTCTGACAGTCGATCGAGGATCGTCGCCCACGTGTCGGAAATGGGCTGTTCTGTCATCGTTCCCCGCAATCAAGTTCGGTGGTCTCGTGTGCCGCTCATCGATCCCCTATCGACGAAGCAAGCGGCGCGAGGCGAGTGTTCACAGTGTTATCCACGGCCTGTGGGGAGATTCGGGGACTCGCCCGTGATTCCGCGCACGAAGCTGGGGATAACTGGTGTCAAACGCTATCCGAGGAAGGCCCCGCCGACAAATGCCGATTCGAGGATTCGTTGCCGGCGGCGTGTCGTTCCACAGGTGATGTCGAGGTTCACGGGATACTGTCGGGTTCGCACTGCGCCTCGACTCCACGCGTCTCGGTTTGACCGGACGCGCGCGAGGCCGTAGTTTTAATCAGTTGACCCAGCCCTTTCGGGCACCCAGTTTTCCCGCCGCCGAGCTGCAGCACCTGTCGCAGCCATTTCCCGGCGAGGAGATTCGACCAGCCGGAGAAGAAGAATGAGCAAGCGTACGTTCCAGCCGAACAACCGTCGTCGTGCCAAGAAGCACGGCTTCCGCCTTCGCATGCGCACCCGCGCGGGCCGTGCCATCCTGTCGGCACGTCGCGCCAAGGGCCGCACCGAGCTCTCCGCGTAACTCCTCGGTGCTCGCCAAAGCCAATCGCATCACGAGCGCCGACGACTACCGAGTCATCGTGCGCCGTGGAGCGAAGGTCGCCGGTGCCCACACCGTGAGCTATGTGCGCTCACGGGAGTCGGGCACCGACGCGCGCTTCGGCTTCATCGTTTCGAAGAAAGTCGGCGGCGCCGTTCGCCGCAACCTCGTGCGCCGCAGGCTGAAGGCCGCGTGCCACGAGGTGCTCGGCGACGGCTTCGGCGGAGTCGACATCGTCGTGCGTGCGCTGCCCTCCGCGGCCGCCGCCGACTGGGAGGCACTCCGCTCCGAAGTCATCGGCGCCTGCTCGGATCGCCGCGTCCGAGACCGGGTGAAGGGCGGATGACATGCGCGACGCGTTGTTGTTCGTCGCGCTCATCCCGCGCAATGCCGGTGTGCTGCTCATCCGCGGCTACCGCAAGCTGATCTCCCCCCTCTACGGCGACGTCTGTCGCTACTACCCCTCGTGCTCCGCCTACGGACTCGGCTCCGTGCAGCAACGAGGCCTCCTGGTGGGCTCCGTGCTCACCGCGTGGCGCATCCTGCGCTGCAATCCCTGGTCGCCCGGCGGCATCGATGACGTGCGCGCCGCCCGCCACCAGCGCTACCGCGTCACCCCGTTCGGTTGGGTCGTCCCCGCAGGCTTCGGCAATGCGGATGCCACGGGCCCCGCGCCGCACGCAGCGCATCACGATCACGTCCACCACGTGGCATCCACCGGTCTCGAACCGGATCAGTCTTCGACCCGCGACGACGCGGCCGTCGGTACCGCCTCCCCCACCATGTCCCGGAAGGACTGACACCGCCAAATGGACATCATCAGCCTGATTCTCTGGCCCATCAAATGGGTCATCGAGCTGATCCTCGTTGCGTTCCACTCCATGTGGACGTTCTTCGGCATGGACCCGAACGCGGGCACCACCTGGGTGCTCTCGATCGTCGGACTCGTGCTCGTCGTGCGCGCCGCGCTCATCCCGATCTTCGTCCGCCAGATCAAGAGCCAGCGGCGGATGCTCGAGGTCGCGCCGCAGCTCAAGAAGATCCAGGATAAGTACAAGGGCAAGAAGGACCAGTACTCCCGCGAGGCCATGTCGCGCGAGACGATGGACCTCTACAAGAAGACTGGGACCAATCCCCTCTCCTCGTGCCTGCCGTTGCTGCTGCAGATGCCGATCTTCTTCGGCCTGTTCTCGGTGCTCAACGATGCGCAGCACGACAAGGCCGGCGTCGGCGTGTTCACTCAGGAACTCGCGAACTCGTTCGCCAACGCCGAGATCTTCGGCGCACCGCTGAAGGCGACCTTCATCGGCGAGTGGAACCTCATGATCGCGGGCCAGGAGTTCAGCATCAACGTGATGATCATCGCGCTCACGATGATCGTGCTCATGACGGCATCGCAGTTCATCACACAGCTGCAGATCGTCTCGAAGAACATGTCGCCTGAGACCAAGGCGAGCCCCATGTTCCGTCAGCAGCGGATCCTCCTCTACCTGCTCCCCCTCGTCTTCGCGTTCTCGGGCGTCGCGTTCCCGCTCGGCGTCATGTTCTACTGGCTCGTCTCGAACTTCTGGACCATGGGCCAGCAGTTCGTGGTCATCCGCAACATGCCCACGCCCGGAAGTGACGCGGCGAAGGCGCGCGAGGCCCGCCTCGCGAAGAAGGGCAAGCTCGTCGTCGAGGACAAGGCGGCCGAAGGCGCCATCGCGATCGAAGAGCCCAAGAAGACTCAGCGCCAGCAGCCGATGGGCAAGTCGCGCGCCAAGAAGCAGGGAAAGTAGACATGACCGACGTGCAGAATGACGCCGAGCGTTCGACCTCGCAGCTCGAAGAAGAGGGCGACATCGCCGCCGATTACATCGAGGAACTCCTCGACATCACCGACCTCGACGGCGACATCGACATCGACGCGCGCAACGGCCGCGCGTACATCTCGGTGAACGCCGGCGACGGCGCCAACCTCAACCTGCTCTCGAAGCCCGACACGGTGAGCGCGCTGCAGGAGCTCACCCGTCTCGCAGTGCAGACGAAGACCGGCGTGTTCTCGCGGCTCATCCTCGACATCGGCGGCTCGCGCGATGCGCGTCGTGACGAGCTCGCCACGCTCGTGACCCGCGCGGTCGAGCGCATCGAAGGTGGAGCGGCCGAGGCCTCCCTCCCCCCGATGTCCTCCTACGAGCGCAAGCTCGTGCACGACCTCGTCGCCGAGCAGGGCTTCCACTCGGAGTCGCGCGGTGAAGGTGCCGACCGGCACACCGTGATCACCCGTGGCGCCTGAGCGCGACGTTTCACGTGAAACGATGACCGACGCACTCGAAGTCGAACCCGCGGCCGCGGCCGCGCTGTTCGGCGAGCACCTCGCCAAGGGTCGCGCGTTCACCGAGGCGCTCGCTCGTCACGGCGAAGAGCTCGGCCTCATCGGACCGCTCGAACTCCCCCGGCTGTGGACGCGCCACATCCTCAACAGTGCGCTCGTCGCACCGCTGCTCCGCTCGGGCGGTCGCATCGGTGACGTCGGTTCGGGCGCAGGCCTCCCCGGCATCGTCCTCGCCATCATGCGACCCGACGCGGAGTTCGTGCTGATCGAGCCGATGGAGCGCCGGGTCGCGTGGCTCGAGCGGCAGGCAGACGAACTCGAACTGTCGAACGTGACGGTCGTGCGTGCACGCGCTGAGGAGTCGAAGCTCGGTGACTCACTCGACCAGGTCACGGCTCGCGCGGTCAGCGCGCTCCGCACACTGATCCCCGTCACCGCTCCCCTGGTCCGTGCTGGTGGAGAGCTCGTGCTCATGAAGGGCGCGGGCGTGGACGGCGAGATCGGCGCAGCGCAGAAGGCGATCCGCAAGTTCAGGCTGAGCGACGTCGAAGTGCTCGTGCTCGGTGAGGGCGTCGTGCCCGACAGTGAAGTGACCCGTGTGTTCAGGGCGAAGGTCGACTGAGTCGAGCCGTCGCCGGTGAGTTGCTCGAGGGGCACTGTTTCACGTGAAACGGTGCCCCTCTTGCGTTTCTGTGTCGGGGTGTCGTGGCGACGTCGGTTCTCCAGACTCTCGGCGAGGAGCACCTGGTGGTGACCAGGTGTCAGCTCGCGGCAGTAGCATCGCTCGAATGCGGCATGGATGGATCACGACCCTCCGCCTCGACGGCAGCCCGCGCGCCTCACGCGTCTGGTTCGTCGAGAGCGGTGGCAGCGTGTGGATCGCGACAGCTGAGGCGAATCGCAAGGTCGCCGATATCCGCCGCGATCCCCGATCGACATTCGCGGTCGAGGGCCGTCACGGCGCACGGACGATGACGGCGAGCATCCAATCCATCGACTCCGAGCCGGGCGTCCTGGCCTCCTTCACGCGGGACTACGACGGATGGGATGCATCCGATCCGACTGCCGACGGACCGCGCGTCCTGATTCGCCTCACTGCGCCGGAGCAACAGTTCTCGGACGAGTCGCGGCAGCCGCCGGCCGGCGAGTGAAGCATCGTGAGGAGGAGGCCAGGTCGCGCCGGCGTGGTGCACGGTCCTCGGTCCGGCCGGGCGAGCTGTCGGGTTCCGTCGCCGTACTCGACCACGTTGGATGTCCGACTTCTCACGCCCTGGAAACCGCCCGCCCCGCGGTCGCCGCGAGACGCCATGTTCCCTCGATGTACGACGTCGCTATCGCCGTGCGGATGGCGAGGGCACTCGGGAAGGTCCGCGGCGTGGTGCCCGTGTGCGTGAGACCACGACTCAGCGGACCCCTCCCCGCCACCGCAATGTTTCACGTGAAACACCGCGAGCCCGCGCCGCGCATTCTTCGCTGCCGCGGAGTTCCCGACGGGCAGGGTGGCGGAGGCGATCGCTGAGGCTGCTGGGGCCCGCAGCCGAGGTCACGCCGGTGATCGCGCGGAGCCCCCACGCCGCCGTCCTCTCGCTGCCCACCTCGGCTTGGGCACCTCCTAGTCTGAGGAGATGCGCCGTCTAACCAAGACTCTCGTTGCCGACCCACTTCTCTCACGGGTGGGCGTCGCGTGACTCTCGACGCGCACGCTCACCACGCCGGCGCGCCGGGCAGTGGCTGGCGCAGCTGGCTGTGGATGCTTCTGGGCTTCCTTCCGGTTGCGCTGGGCTTCACGCTCGCCGCGCGCCAGTTCATCCCGAGTTCGGTCCGCTCTCCTGAGGAGCTCGCGCTGGTTGGATTCGGCTGGCCACTTGTGTGGACGGTTCAGGATCACACCACCGCCACCTCGCCCGCGAGCTATCCGACTGAGATTCGGTACGTGGGAGACGGGCGCGGCTCGGCGGTGGAGGTGCCGCCGACTGAGACCGACTGGGGCTTCTTCCTGATCGACAGCCTCCTGCTGTGGGCCATGATCGCGGTGGTGGTGATCTCCGCGGTCATCACGCTCCATCGACTTCGCGGCGATCGGTCGGCGGAAACTGCGCCCGTGATCACCCGTGCCGAGTCCTGATCACGTGAGCACCGCGGTGGCCTGTATCGGCACCCGCCGAACCGCGAGCCGTGGGCGTCGCTGTCCAACGATGTTTCACGTGAAACGCCAGCGGCCCGTATCCATCATCTGATCGCCGGCGGATGCGTTCGCAATGTTTCACGTGAAACGCAGCCGATCCGCGCGCGTTCTGGCGACGCACCCGGCGGGACAGCCCGCGACTCGCAGAATGCGGGCATCAACAGAACTCCGCGCGCTGAGAACGGTCATTTCACACGGTGGAAGACAGCCGTGGCAGTTAGGCTTATCTCTCGGGTCGCTCCCCGAATCGGGGGCCGACGCATCAGCGATTTGGAGCAACGGGCATGACACCTGGCGGGGGACGTGGATGGTTCCATCGCAAGCGTCCCCAGCAGAGTGAGGCTGCGCCCGCCGCTGACAATGCCGCTCCCCAGGTCGACCCAGGAGACGCGCTCGCGGCCGCGAGGCAGGCTCAAGCCATGGATTCCATCGCTGCGGGCCAGGCCGTCGGAGACGAGGGTGGTGCCGTCGTGCACGCCGAGCAGAGCGCGAGCCCGGCCATCCCGGCTGCACCTCAGGTGCCGGCACGCCCCTCCCCCGGGATCGACTGGGACGCGGAGACCGCCGCGGCGCTTTCGGACGAGCCCGCCATCGAGGCGCCAGAGCGGCCTCACCATGTCGGCAACGTCGGCCCCGATCGCTTGCTCGAAGATCTGATCCGCGAAATCGTCGGCGACGCCGCCGTCGATACGGCGACCGCGTTGCAGACCGCCCCAGTCGCAGTGGCCCCCGCGTCCGGCTCCAACGACGCACCCTCGCCTACCGAGGCGCCCGCGGGAGTTCCTCCAGTGGTCGTAGCCCTGCCCGAGGAGACGCCGGCCTCGATCCCCGCGGTGGTGGATCCGCAACCGCATGCCGATGCAGCTCAGCTCGCGCCCGAGCTCGCTCCCGCTCCCGCGCCCGCTCCTGCGCCCGGAGCCACTCTCGCGTCGGCGGCGTCGACAGTGCCGGCGTCGTCGGCGGCTGCGCCCGAGCCGGCCCTCGCGGCACCATTCACCCCTCCGGCACCGGGTGCAGTGAACTTCGCGCTTCCCGCGGACGGCTTGAGCGACACCGTCGACGCATCCACAGAAATTTCTCCGGCTTCGCCGGAATCGACATCCATCGAGTCGGCCGCAATGCGAACGAGTGCGCCGACCGCAGCACCAGATGTTTCACGTGAAACATCGATCGATCACGGAGGAACTCCCCTGGCCTACGAACTTGCCGACGAGACGCGTCGGCGCATCGCGCTCGAGGAGTCGGTGCTCCCGCTCCCTCCCGCAACGCGCGTGCTCACCATCTCGAACCAGAAGGGCGGCGTCGGCAAGACGACCACCGCGGTGAACCTCGCGGCGGCGCTCGCACGCTCGGGCGCGAAGGTCCTCGTCATCGACCTCGACCCCCAGGGCAATGCCTCTACCGCTCTCGGTGTCGACCACCGCTCCGAGCAGCAGAGCGTCTACGAGGTGCTCGTCGCCGATCTTCCCCTTTCAGGGGTCATCCGCCCGTCGACCGAGCACGAACAGCTCGACTGCGTGCCGGCCACCATCCACCTCGCCGGCGCCGAGATCGAGCTCGTCTCGCTGGTCGCTCGCGAACAGCGGCTGCGTCGAGCGCTCGATACGCACCTCGCATCGATGGAGCGCCCCTACGACTACGTGTTCATCGACTGCCCGCCGTCGCTCGGCCTGCTGACGATCAACGCCTTCGTCGCCGCTCGCGAGGTGCTCATCCCGATCCAGTGCGAGTACTACGCCCTCGAGGGCCTCTCGCAGCTGCTCAGCAACATCGAACTGATCGAGAAGCACCTCAACCCCGAGCTCCGCCTCTCGACGATCCTGCTGACGATGTACGACTCGCGTACGAACCTCGCGCAGCAGGTCGCGCAGGAGGTGCGCGACCACTTCCCCGTGCAGACGCTCTCGACGATCATTCCGCGCTCGGTGCGCGTCTCCGAAGCCCCGAGCTACGGCCAGAGCGTCATCAGCTACGACTACGCGTCGAGCGGGTCGTTGTCGTATCGAGAAGCCGCCGCTGAGATCGCCCGTCGTGGTGCGGCAACCCCTGAGGAGTCGAAGTAAATGGCAAGCAAGCGAACCGGACTGGGCCGTGGCATCGGCGCACTGATCCCGAGCGGCGACGACGCCACGCGATCGGCGAGCCGCCCGGTCGATGTGTTCTTCCCCGAAGCCGATGCAGCCTCCTCCCCCACGACCACTGCCGTCGCGGTCGTCGAGCAGGCCGCCGAGGCGGAGGCGCTCATCACGGTGCCGGGTGCGCGTCTCGCGCGACTCGACCCGAACGACATCGTGCCGAACGCGGTGCAGCCACGAAGCGTCTTCGACCCCGACGACCTCGCTGAACTCGTCCACAGTGTGCGCGAGTTCGGCGTGCTGCAGCCGATCGTCGTGCGCCCGCACCCCGATCAGGTCGGCAAGTACGAACTCGTCATGGGTGAGCGTCGACTCCGAGCGACGAAGGCGGCCGGCCTCGACACCATTCCGGCGGTCGTGAAGGACACCGCCAACGAGGACATGCTCCGCGACGCGCTGCTCGAGAACCTCCATCGCTCGCAGCTCAACCCGCTCGAAGAGGCCTCCGCCTACCAGCAGTTGCTCGCCGACTTCGGCATCACGCAGGAGGAGCTCGCGAGCCGCATCGGCCGTTCGCGTCCGCAGATCTCGAACACGCTCCGTCTGCTGAAGCTCCCCGAGCCGGTGCAGCTGCGCGTCGCCTCGGGTGTGCTCAGCGCGGGCCACGCCCGGGCGATCCTGTCGGTCGGTGGCGATCACGATTCGATGCAGCGCTTCGCCGACAAGATCGTGAACGAGGAGCTCTCGGTGCGTGCCGCCGAGTCGATTGCGACGAACGAACCGAAGTCTGCGGCACGGGTGAAGCCGTCGGCGGGCAAGCGGCAGGATTTCCTCGATGATTTGGCGACCCGGCTGGGCGACCGGCTCAACACGCGGGTCAAGATCGCGCTCGGCGCGCGAAAAGGCCAGATCAGCATTGATTTCGCCACCGTCCAGGATCTTCGTCGGATTCTGACGGAGCTGGGTGAGGAACTCGACGGCGTGTGATTCGGATTTCGTCGGAGAATGGCTCCTGACGAACCGAAATCGACCGTTTCAGCGCAGGCTGAAGACGAAAACGGGGAGTGGCAGACGCCACTCCCCGTTCACGTTCGCGCGATCAGTCGGCGGTCGCCCGAGCGTGAGTCGACCGGACGAGCGACCCGTAGACCGTCGCGGCGTCGGAGCCGGCGGCCTCGATCGCGAGCGGGACGAGCGAGGTCTCGGTCAGCCCCGGAATGACGTTGGCTTCGAGGAACCAGGGGGTGCCCGTGGCATCCACGATGAAGTCGACGCGCGAGAGATCGCGGAGGCCGAGCGTCTGGTGCGCGACGATCGCCGCGTCGGACGCGGCCGCGAGCTCGGCAGCGCCGAGGCGCGACGGTGCGTAGAAGGTGGTCTCCCCCGCGTTGTACCGCGCCTGGAACCCGTAGGTGCCGGCGGTCGGTTCGATCTCGACGGCGGGCAGCGCGGTCGGGCCGTCGCCGGTGTCGACGACGGTGATCGCGAGTTCGGTGCCGACGATGCGACGCTCGACCACGGCGACGTCGGCGTAGGTGAAGGCCTCGACCATCGCGCGCGGGAGGTCTTCGATCTGCGTGACGACGGTGACGCCCTGCGCCGATCCGCCCGAGGCGGGCTTCACGACGACTTCGCCGTCGAGCTTCTCGCGCACGACCTGCAGCACACTCGCTGCGCCGAGCTCGCGGAACGCCTCGTGCGACAGCACGATCGACTCGGGCACGGCGACGCCGGCTTCGGCGAGCAGCGAACTCGCCACCGGCTTCGACCAGGCGCGGCGTGCGGCGGCACCCGAGGACCCGACGGTCGGAACGCCGAGTGCGGCGAGCAGATCGAGCAGGGATCCGTCCTCCCCGCTCGAGCCGTGCAGTGCGGGAAACACGACGTCGGGTCGCTCGCTCGCGAGGAACGGCAGCAGCGCGGCATCGGGGTCGCGCAGTACCACCCGGTGTCCGGCCGCGGTCAGGGCATCGGCCACGCGGCGACCCGAGCGGAGCGAGACATCTCGTTCGTGGGAGATGCCGCCGGCGAGAACGACGACGTACAGACCTTCGGATTCGCTCATGATCAGGGATTCTCCACTCGTCGAGTCGTATCGTGCGAAGCGATTGCCACGATCGCGGCGTTCACTTGAGATCGGAGGGCGGGGCCGAGTCGAACCCGTTGTCGCTCGCGGGCAGCTGCAGCGTGCCCGTGCCGGCGAAGGTGTCGAGCAGGTCGAGCTCGCCGTTGACGACCGTCGCGAGTCGGCGGATTCCGAGTCGGATCGCCTCGGGGGTCGGGTAGCAGAACGACAGGCGCATCGCGTGGCGGCCGCGGCCGTCGGCGAAGAACGCGGTGCCGGGCGTGTACGCGACCAGCTCCTTCACCGCTCGTGGCAGCATCTGCTTCGAGTCGAGCATGTCGGGCAGGGTCACCCAGACGTAGAAGCCGCCGTTCGGGTTGGTCCACGAGAGCTGGGGAAGGTACTCCCCCAGTGCCTCGATCATCGCGTCCTTGCGTTCGCGGTAGACCCCGCGGAAGGTGTCGATCTGTGCGCGCCAGTCGGCGGTCGCGAGATACTCGGACACCACGAGCTGGCTGAACGACGACGGCGAGAGAATCGCCGATTCGGCGGCGAGGATGAGCTTCTCGCGGATGGCGTGCGGCGCGAGCGCCCACCCGACGCGGAACCCGGGGGCGAGCGTCTTCGAGAACGAACCGAGGTAGATGACGCCCTCGGGGTCGAGCGAGCGCAACGCGTTGGGCGCAGGCTCGTCGAAGTGCAGCAGCCCGTAGGGGTTGTCCTCGAGGATGAGGATCTCGTTCGACCGGCAGATCTCGAGGATCTCGGGCCGCCGCTCGGCCGAGAGGGTCACGCCGGCCGGGTTGTGGAAGTTGGGGATCGTGTAGAGGAACTTGATGCGTCGACCCTGGCCGCGCAGGTGGGCGATCGTCTGACGGAGCGCCTCGGGCACGAGGCCGTGCTCGTCCATGGCGACGTGCACGACGTTCGCCTGGTACGAGCGAAACACACCCATGGCCCCGACGTACGACGGCGCCTCGGCAAGTACGACATCGCCCGGGTCGAGGAAGAGCTTGGCGACGAGGTCGAGTGCCTGCTGCGAGCCGGTCGCGGTGACGACGTCGTCGACGTTGCCGCGGATTCCCTCGATCGCCATCACGTCGAGGATCTGCTCACGCAGAGCGGGAACTCCCTGACCAGAGCCGTATTGCAGTGCTGTCGGGCCCTGTTCGCGCATGACCTTGTCCATCGAGGACACGATCAGGTCCTGTGGAAGCGCGGAGACGAACGGCATGCCGCCGGCGAGGGAGACGACCTCGGGGCGGGAGGCGACGGCGAAGAGGGCTCGGACTTCGGAGGCGGCGAGGCCGGAGGCTCGCTCGGCGTAGTTCGCGTACCAGGGGTCGAGATTGTTGCCGGTCCGCTGGGGGACGCCGTCAGAAGTCACTGCGATATCCGTTCTGCTCAGTTTCTCAATGCTAGTTGCCGCTTCGGCGGTGAAATGACCGATGCCCCGTGGCACCCGCCGTTCGAAGCCCGCGTGTCGCCCGCCGGGATGCAGAAGACCCGCCCGGCTTGCGCCGGACGGGTCTTCGTACGATTCGACCGCCGACTACGCGATGTAGGCGGCGAGGTCGGCCTCGAGGGCCGGCTTGGGCTTCGCGCCGACGAAGCTCTGCACGACTTCGCCGCCCTTGAACACCTTGAACGCGGGGATCGCGGTGATCTGGTACTTCATGGCGAGGTTGGGGTGCTCGTCGACGTTGAGCTTGACGATGTCGATCTTGTCGGCGTGCTCGGTCGCGATCTGGTCGAGGATCGGGCTGACGGCGCGGCACGGGCCGCACCATTCGGCCCAGAAGTCGACGATGACGGGCTTGTCGTTGTTGAGGACCTCCTGCTCGAAGGTGGCCTCGGTCACTGCGCGTGCGGACATTGCGTTCTCCTTAGGGGAAGTCGGGGTGAAACCAGATGAGGTGGTGTCGGGTCGGATGCCGCGTGGCGGACGCTACTCGGCCGCGACGCCGGCGAGCTCGGGCTCAGCGGCTGGCGCCGCCTCCTGGTCGTCGTCGCCCGCCTCGAGCGCGGCGAGGTAGTGCTCGGCGTCGAGTGCGGCGGCCGCACCCGAGCCGGCGGCGGTGATCGCCTGGCGGTAGTTCGGGTCGATGACGTCGCCGGCGGCGAAGACGCCCTCGAGCGAGGTGCGCGAGCTGCGGCCCTCGACGGCGACCGTGCCCTCGCTGGTGAGGTCGAGCTTGCCGTGCACGAGGTGCGTGCGCGGGTCGTTGCCGATCGCCACGAACAGGCCGTCGAGCGCGAGGTCGCGCTCGTCACCGGTGACCGTGTCGCGCAGGGTGACACCGGTCACGGCGGTTTCGCCGAGGAGTCGGGCGACCTCCGCGTTCCAGATGAACTCGATCTTCTCGTTGTCGAAGGCCCGCTGCTGCATGATCTTCGACGCCTTGAGCGAGTCGCGGCGGTGGATCACGTAGACCTTGTCGGCGAAGCGGGTGAGGAACGTCGCCTCCTCCATCGCCGAGTCGCCGCCGCCGACGACCGCGATCGTCTTCTGACGGAAAAAGAAGCCGTCGCACGTCGCGCACCACGAGAGGCCGTGACCCGACAGCGTCTCTTCTTCGGGGAGACCGAGCTTGCGGTACGCGGAACCCGTCGCGTAGATGACGGTGCGCGCCTCTTCGACGCCGCCGTTGCCGAGCTTCACGCGCTTCACCGGGCCGTCGAGCTCGAGCTCGACGACGTCGTCGTAGACGACCTCGGTGCCGAAGCGCTCGGCCTGCTGCTGGAAGTTCGTCATGAGGTCGGGGCCCATGATGCCCTCGGGGAAGCCCGGGTAGTTCTCGACCTCGGTCGTGTTCATGAGCTCGCCGCCGATCTCGACCGAGCTCGCGATGAGCAGGGGGTTCAGCTGCGCGCGGGCGGCGTAGATCGCGGCGGTGAAGCCGGCCGGGCCCGAACCGATGATGATGATGTCGCGCAACGATGCTCCTTGATGCTCTCAGCGGTGCGTCAGTGATGCGGCCCCCGGAGATTCCGGAGGTCACGCCATGGTCAACACAGTCTAGGCGGACGGTATTCCGGCCGGCTGAGCGCGCGCAGTGTGTGACGGGATGCCCTCGAGCCGGGGCTGGTCGCCGCCCGACTCAGCTCCGGCGCAGGCGACGCAGCAGCGGCTCGGCGAAGCCGCGCAGCTCGGGGGTGCGGATGAGCCAGAGCACGCCGAAGTAGACGGCCGACATGGCGACGCCGATGACGGTCATCGAGATGAGCGACGGGATGAGCCCCGACATCGCGAAGCCGTCGGGCGAGATGCCGCCGAGCAGCACGAGGGCGACGAAGCCGACGATGAGGGCCGGGATGGCGCCGAGCGTGTAGCGCACGAAGCTCGATGCGATGTGCCAGCCGTCGATCGTGCCGAGGCGACGCCGAAGCAGGACGGCCGCGAGGACGAGCTGTGCGCAGCACGCGAGCGAGGTGAGCAGGGCGATGCCGATCGCGACGAACTCGGGCAGCACGTTGAGGAGGAGGAGCGCGCCCGCGCTGAAGAGCACCACCTGGAAGAGCGTGAAGAAGAACGGGGTCTTCGTGTCGCCGAGGGCGTAGAAGGTGCGCTGCACGATGAACAGCAGGCTGAACGGAAGCAGTCCGATCATGTAGGCGACGACCACGTTGCCGAACTCGATGTGCGTCTCGAAGGAGGCGGTGCTCGCGAATGCGGTCGCGAAGGGGTAGCTGCACATGACGAGCACGCTGGCGGCGAGCACGATGATGAGGCCGACACCGCGGGCCGCGCTCGAGAGATCGGCGCGCACTCGGTTGAGGTCGCCGTTGGAGGCGTGCTCGCTCATCCTTGTGAAGTAGGCGGTCGCGATCGAGACCGTGATGACCGAGTGGGGCAGCATGAAGATGAGCCAGGCGTTGCCGAGCGCCGCAACGGAGGCGCCCTGACCCGACGCGGTACCGACCACGATCGTCTCGATGAGCCCGGCGAAGGTCGTGAGCAAGAGCATGCCGAAGGTCCAGCTCGCCATGCGGCCCGCATCGCCCAGCCCGACGCCGCGCCAGCGGAAGTCGGGGCGGTAGCTGAGGCCGATCCGACGCCAGAACCAGAACAGCACGAGCGCCTGCACCGCGATGCCGAACGTGGCCGAACCGGCCAGCACGGCGATCATCGCCGGATCCCAGGCCTCGGGAGCGCGGAGCCCGTTGGGGTCGCTGCCCCAGATCGCCATGAAGACGAGGAGGCCGGCGATCGCGACCACGTTGTTGAGCACGGGCACCCAGGTGAACGGGCCGAAGCTGCGTCGGGCGTTGAGCACCTCGCCGAGGAGCGTGTAGAGGCCGTAGAAGAAGATCTGCGGCAGGCACCAATAGGCGAAGAGCGTCGCGAGGTTGCGCGTCGACTCGTCGAGCTTGAGGCCGTAGAGCATCGTGAGCAGCGGCGCCGCGAGCGTCGCGAGGATCGTGATGCCTGCGAGCACGACGAGCGCGAGCGTGAGCAGGCGGTTGATGTAGGCCTTGCCGCCGTCGGCGTGCAGTCCCGCCCGGACGATCTGCGGTACGAGCACCGCGCTCAGCACGCCGCCCGCGACGACGACGTACACCGTGTTCGGCAGCTGGTTCGCGACCGCGAACGCGTCGGCGCTCGGCGACTTCGTGAGACCGATCGCGCTCACGAGCACCGCGGCCTTCACGAAGCCGAGCACCCGTGACACGATCGTGCCCGACGCGAGGAACAGGCTTGCCCGGCCGATACGGTCGTCAGTCACGTGTCGGTTCCTCGGGGTCGGCGTCAGGGGTCTCGTCGGCGTCGACCGGCTGCTCCGCGGCATCCGTCTGCTCATTCGAGGCGGGAGACGCTGCGTCCGCAGCCGTCTCGTCGGCAAGTCGCTGCTTGCTGCGCCGGCGGATGTTGCGCCAGATGCCGAAGCCGAAGAAGAGGACCAACGCGGTCGCGAGGATGCCGGCGCCGAGTCCCTCCCAGTCGGCCTGCACGTTGCCCGTGACGAAGACGGTACGGCCGATGGCGACGCCCGTCGTCGAGGCGAGCGAGATCGCGATCGTGACCTCGCCGCGGCCGACGCCGGCGGTGATCGGCACCTGCACCGTGCTGCGGGACTCGGCGGGGATCTGCGCGGTGACGCTGTCGTCGACGACGAGGCGACCGTTCGACGGGTTGGCCGAGACGACCACCGTCACGGGGTAGGGCAGGGCGTTGAGCACCGTCACGGGCAGCGGGGTCTCACGGGCGAAGATGTTGACGCTCGACGACGGCACCACCGAGACCGAGTCGGTCGTCGCCTGGCGCGCGGCGAGCCATTCGGCGACCGCGGTCTCCCACGCGGCACGGTCGGCGAGCCAGGAGACGTCGAGCATCGCGAGCAGGTCGCGGCGCACGGGGTCGGTGAGCAGCGTCGGGTCGTCGATGACGCTCGCGAACGAGGAGACGGAGTTCTCGGCCACGAGCATCCGTCGGGCGGAGTCGACGCGGGCGGCGTCCTCGGGGAGGTCGACGAGCGTGCGGGCCGTCGGCGGCGCACCGATCGCGTCGGCGAGGCCGGCGGCGGCCACCGACGCCGAGGAGGCGAGTTCGTCGAGGGTGGTCGACACCCGTGCCGAGTGCACGCCGGCGTCACGGCCGAAGGTCGCGAGCAGGGCCGCAGGAGTGCCGCCCGCATCGAGGGAGAGTTCGGCGAGCAGCCGGCCCGTGGCCGAGCGCCACTCGGTCTCCGAATCGGCGAGGGACGCCTCGCGCAGCGGGGTCGTGAGGCGCTCGTCGGCGACGACGGCGGTCGAGCCGTCGACCGAGGCCGCCGCGCCCGCGCGCTCGTCGAGCGGGGCGACGTTGCCCGGCGAGAGGATGGCGGTCGTGAGCCCTGAGCCGTCGAAGACCGCGAGGTTGCCCGCGGTCACGGTGTCGTCGGCGGGCCACGCGATGTCGGTGCGGGTGTAGGGCCAGTCGAGCAGCATCTCGGTGCTCGGCACCTCGCCGGGCGTCGGAGCGGTGGGTGCGGGCGACGCGGTCTCGCCGGGGGCTGCGGTGGGCTCATCGACGGGAGCGGCCGCTGCGGTGAAGTTGGCTGGGTCGAGCTTGTCGTCGAAGCCGCTCGGCGCGAGCAGCTCGGTGAGGCCGAGCTGCGCCTGCAGCGCGACATCCGCATCTGCATACGCGAGCGGGAATATCTCGTTGCCCGAGCCCGCGAGCCGGCCGAGCCAGTCGAGCGTCGAGGCCGGAGCCGAGCTGCCGAGCACCCGGATGGACGCGATGATGCGCGGGTCGATGCCGATCGCGACGGGGCGACCGGCGACGGCGTCGAGCTGGCGGTCGAGGAGGCCGAGCGGCGCCGTCCACGTCTCGAGCGTCGCGGCGTCGAACAGGCCGGTCGAGGCGGCGGGCGCGGTGAGCGGGTAGACGAGCGTCAGCGAGGTGGTGCCCGTCGCGGGAGCCAGCGAGGTCGAAAAGGCGTCGGCGCCCGAGGCGACGAGCATGTCGTCGACGACGAGCTCGGCGCCGAGGCCGAGCACGGGGGTGTCGCCGGCGTCGGCGACGACCGAGGCCGGCACCGAGAACGAGACCACGAGCTCGGAGCCCGCGGCCACGGGACGGGTCTCGGCCTCGCCGAGCACGACGCCCTCGGGCGCGGTGCGGGCGTCGACCGAGCCGGAGCTCGCGAGCCACGCGTCGAGCTCGGCGGTCTCGTCGATCGCGCCGTCGGCCCTCGTGAGCCGCAGCGTGCCCGCTGCGAGGGCCTCCGCGGTCGCGTTCTCGACGGCGACCTCGATCGTCAGGGGTTGACCCGCGATGATCGTGGTGGCGTCGACGGGGGCGAGATGCAGTTCGACGCCATCGCCCTCGGCTGCGCCGGCGCTCGACTGCACCGCGGTGGTCGCCGCACGGGGGTCGACGGCGGGAGCGCCGCCCACGGCCAGTGCACCGAACGGGGCGGCGACGACGCTGCACACCGCGGCCGCGGCGATGCCGAGCGCGACTCCGCGGCGACGACGGTCGCGGCGGGACGCATCTGCCGCAGGGCCGCGCCCCGTGGCATCCGCACCGCCCGATGACGCAGCGAGCGACGCAGCAGACGCCGCCGAAGCCGTCGCCGGAAGCCGATCGCCGCGCGCGCGCGCAGGAGTCGGGTCGGCTGCCATGCAGGCGATTCTACGGTGAGCGGGCCGAGCATCCGATCGATGCGAGCGAGCGGGGCCGGCCGCGATGCCCTGCGCTGCTGCTCCGAGTCGGGCGCCGCTTAACATGGGAGGCATGCAGAGTGTCGCGGCAGCCCTCGGTCGTCTGTCCGAGGCGGCGGCTTCGCCGACCGTCGCGAAGCTCGCCGCGGCGTTCGAGTCGGCCGGTCACGAACTCGCCCTCGTCGGCGGTCCGGTGCGCGACGCGTTCCTCGGCCGGCCGATGAACGACCTCGATTTCACGACGGATGCCACGCCCGACGAGATCCTCGCGATCGTCAAGCCGATCGCCGAGGCCCACTGGGACATCGGCCGTGCCTTCGGCACGATCGGCGCGAAGATCGCCGGCGAGACGGTCGAGATCACGACGTACCGCGCCGACTCCTACGACGGCGATTCACGCAAGCCCGAGGTGGTGTTCGGCGACTCGCTCGAAGCCGACCTCACCCGTCGCGACTTCACGGTGAACGCGCTCGCGCTGCGGTTGCCGAAGCTCGAGCTCGTCGACCCCTCGGGCGGCGTCGAAGACCTCGTCGCGAAGGTGCTGCGCACGCCCTCGACGCCCGAGCAGTCGTTCGGCGACGACCCGCTGCGCATGCTGCGGGCCGCCCGCTTCGCCTCGCAGCTGGGCTTCGAGGTCGAGGAGGGCACGCGGCAGGCGATGACCGACCTCTCCCCCGAGATCGACCGCATCTCCGCGGAACGGGTGCGCGACGAGCTCACGAAGCTGCTGCTCACCGCCGAACCGCGTGCGGGCCTGCGGCTGCTCGTCGACTCGGGTCTCGCCGCCCGGGTGCTGCCCGAGCTGCCCGCACTGTGCCTCGAACGCGACGAGCACCACCGCCACAAGGACGTCTACGAGCACAGTCTCACCGTGCTCGACCAGGCCATCGACTACGAGCGGTCGCGGGGCGTGCTCGAGGCGCCCGACCTCGTGCTCCGGCTCGCGGCGCTGCTGCACGACATCGGCAAGCCGGCAACCCGCCGGTTCGAGCCGGGCGGGGCCGTGAGCTTCTACCACCACGACGTGGTCGGGGCGAAGCTCGCCCGCAAGCGCCTGCGCGCGCTGCGCTTCGACAACGACACCGTCGCGGCGGTCTCGCGCCTCATCGAACTGCACCTGCGGTTCTTCGGCTACACCGAGGGCGCCTGGACCGACTCGGCCGTGCGCCGCTACGTGCGCGACGCGGGCGACGCCCTCCAGCTCGAGCGGCTGCACATCATCTCGCGGGCCGACGTCACGACCCGCAATCGCCGCAAGGCCGACCAACTCTCGTTCGCCTACGACGACCTGGAGGAGCGCATCACCGTGCTCGCCGAGGAGGAGGAGCTCGCCGCGGTGCGCCCCGAGCTCGACGGGCAGCAGATCATGCGACTGCTCGACATCAAGCCCGGCCCCGTCGTCGGCGAGGCGTACAAGTACCTGCTCGAAGTGCGCCTCGACGAAGGCCCCATCGGTGAGGATGCCGCGGCGGAGCGCCTGCGCACCTGGTGGGCCGCCCGGGACGCGTGAGCCCGACGTCGAGGGTTCCTCGCTGACGAATGGCGCTGGCGCGTGGCATCCGTTAGACTCGACAGGTTGCCCGTGCGCCTCGATTGCGAGGCCTCCTCGGCGCGACGTATGCACAACCCTCCTGTTACAGAGATCCTGTAGCCGCTGAGTCCGAAGGAGGTGGGTTAGTCATGCACCAGTACGAGCTGATGGTCATCCTCGATCCCGAGATCGACGAGCGCACCGTTGCTCCCAGCCTTGACAAGTTCCTCAACGTCATCCGTAACGATGGCGGCACCGTCGACAAGGTCGACATCTGGGGTAAGCGTCGCCTGGCTTACGAGATCAACAAGAAGAACGAGGGCATCTACGCCGTCGTCGACTTCACCGCCGAGTCCGCGACCACCAACGAGCTCGACCGCCAGCTGAACCTCAGCGAGGCCGTCATGCGCACGAAGGTGCTCCGCGCAGAAGAGGCGATCGCCCAGGTGGCCGCGCACGCCAAGGCCCAGGAGGCCAAGGCTGCCAAGAAGGCTGCCGCTGCCGCCAAGAAGGACGCTTAGTCCCGATGGCCGGCGAGACCATCATCACCGTGGTGGGCAACCTCACTGCAGATCCCGAGCTGCGTTACACGCAGAACGGTCTGGCGGTTGCCAACTTCACCATCGCCTCCACTCCTCGTACGTTCGACCGTCAGGCGAACGAGTGGAAGGACGGTGAAGCGCTGTTCCTGCGCGCGAGCTGCTGGCGTGAATTCGCCGAGCACGTCGCCGGATCGCTTACCAAGGGTTCACGGGTCATCGCTTCCGGGCGTCTCAAGCAGCGTTCCTACGAGACGAAGGAAGGCGAGAAGCGCACCACCATGGAGCTCGAGATCGACGAGATCGGTCCCTCGCTCCGGTACGCGACCGCCCAGGTCACTCGAGCGCAGTCGAACCGCGGTGCGGTCGGCGGCGGCGGCTCCTTCGGGGGCGGCCAGTCCGACGACGCGTGGGCGCCCAGCGCTCCCGCAGCCCAGCAGGGCGGCGGGGATGTCTGGAACACCCCCGGCACCGGTTACGGCGACGAGACTCCCTTCTAATATTCGGCGGGCCTCGCGGCCCGCATCTTCAAGACAGGAAAACCAATGGCTGGAAAGAGCAGCGGCGATCGCCGCAAGCCGAGCCGCGGGAAGGGCGCGAAGAACGCCGCCCCGGCGAAGTCGATCAAGGTCGGCATCATCGACTACAAGGACGTTGCGACCCTTCGCAAGTTCATCTCGGAGCGTGGAAAGATCCGCGCCCGTCGCATCACCGGTGTCTCCGTGCAGGAGCAGCGCCTCATCGCCCGCGCAGTGAAGAACGCGCGCGAGATGGCCCTCCTGCCCTACTCGGGCTCCGGCCGCTAAGGAGCACGACAATGGCAAAGGTTATTCTCACGCACGAGGTCACCGGCCTCGGCACGGCCGGCGACGTCGTCGAGGTCAAGAACGGCTACGCGCGCAACTACCTGGTTCCCCAGGGCTTCGCGACGCCGTGGACCCGCGGTGGCGAGAAGCAGGTCGAGCAGATCAAGGCCGCTCGTGCGGCTCGCGCCCTGCACTCGCTCGAGGACGCACAGGCCCTCAAGGCCAAGCTCGAAGCGGGCAAGGTCAAGCTGGCCGTCAAGGCCGGCCTCGGCGGCCGCCTGTTCGGCTCGGTCAAGACGGCGGATGTCGCGGCTGCGGTCGAGGCTGCCGGCCTCGGCTCGGTCGACAAGCGCAAGGTCCAGATCCCCACGCCGATCAAGTCGATCGGCGACCACGAGGCGACGGTTCGTCTGCACGACGAGCTCACCGCGACGATCACCCTTCAGGTGGTCGCGGCGAAGTAATCGCCCGAGAGATCGCGAAGCGGCGGTCGGGAGCGTTCAGCTCCCGGCCGCCGCTTTCGTCTGTCCGGGTACCGGCGGGTCCGGTTCGGATGCCGCGGCGTGGGCGTTTCGGCGTCCGTCGGCGTCTCTCGGGCGTCGCTCGGCGCGATGCTTCGCAGGGCATGCGCTGTACACCCGTGCGGCGTGGCCGCGCAACCCCACATCCGGGTTTCCTGTGGGTGTTGTACACAGGTGGAGAACTCGGTGGGGAAAGGTGCCGAAGAAGTTTTTCCCCACAGGTGTGTATAGATAAAACACCTGATCATTACAGAATTCAATTCGTGTAATTCACACGATTTCCACAGTTCTCCACAGGTTGAATACACATGTTGAACGGTGTTTCGCCCAGATTCTCCCCAGAGTTATCCACAGGCTGGCTTGTGCTGTGGACGAGGCTTCCATATCGTGAAGCAGCGTCCCTCGAACAGTGGATTTCCTGGCGTCGATGAGCCCGTGTCAGAGGCTCCGACGACACTGGAGTGCGGGCGCGGGTCGCTCGCCCGCACGAGCTGAAAATCGGAGGTCATGGAGTTGTCGATCGCGCACATCGGGCTCGCAGAACCGGTCGACGGTGAAGAGACCCGACGGGGCGAACGCGTTCCCCCGCACGACCTCCTCGCGGAGCAGAGCGCCCTCGGCGGCATGATGCTCTCGAAGGACGCCGTCGCCGACGTCATCGAGACCGTCCGCGGCATCGACTTCTACGTGCCGAAGCACGAGGTCATCTTCAACGCCGTGCTCACCCTCTACTCGCACGGCGAGCCGACCGACGTCATCGCCGTCACCGACGAGCTCACCAAGACCGGCGACCTGCAGCGCGCCGGCGGCGTCGAGTACCTCCACACGCTCACGAGCCTCGTGCCGACCGCCGCGAACGCCGGCTTCTACTCCTCGATCGTCGCCGAGCGCGCCCTGCTGCGCCGCCTTGTCGAGGCCGGCACCCGCATCGTGCAGATGGGCTACGCCGGTGAGGGCGAGGTCGTCGACCTCGTCAACAACGCCCAGGCCGAGATCTACTCGGTCACCGGTTCGGTCGAGACCGAAGACTACGTGCCGCTCTCGGAGGCCGTCACCGTCGCGATCGACGAGATCGAGGCGGCCAAGCACACCGACGGCAAGTTCACGGGTGTGCCGACCGGCTTCGCCGACCTCGACGACCTGACCAACGGGTTCCACCCCGGCCAGATGATCATCGTCGCCGCCCGACCCGCGATGGGCAAGTCGACGCTCGCGCTCGACTTCGCTCGCGCCGCATCGATCACCAACGGGCTGCCCTCGGTGTTCTTCTCGCTCGAAATGGGCAAGAGCGAGATCGCCATGCGTCTGCTCTCCGCCGAGTCGAACGTGCCCCTGCAGAACATGCGCAAGGGCACTGTCGACTCCCGCGACTGGACGACGATCGCCTCGACCCGCGGCCGCATCGACAACTCCCCGCTCTACATCGACGACTCCCCCAACATGACCCTCGTCGAGATCCGTGCGAAGTGCCGACGCCTCAAGCAGAAGGTCGGGCTGAAGATGGTCGTCATCGACTACCTGCAGCTCATGACGAGCGGCAAGCGCGTCGAGAGCCGCCAGCAAGAGGTGTCGGAGTTCTCGCGTGCGCTCAAGCTGCTCGCCAAAGAGCTGCAGGTGCCCGTCATCGCCCTCTCGCAGCTGAACCGTGGCCCCGAGCAGCGCGCCGACAAGATGCCCGCGATCAGCGACCTGCGCGAGTCGGGCTCGATCGAGCAGGACGCCGACATGGTGATCCTGCTCCACCGCGAAGCCGCCTACGAGCGCGACAGCCCCCGTGCCGGCGAGGCCGACCTCATCGTGGCGAAGCACCGTAACGGTCCGACCCGTACGATCACGGTCGCGTTCCAGGGCCACTTCTCCAAGTTCGCCGACATGGCGCCGATGTAGGTCACGTCGGCAGGTTCCGCGTCGACGTGACAACCCGATCCGACGAGGCCGCTTCGCCCAGGATGCGCGCCTTGACGGCGTCGAGCACTGCGTCGGGGTCGATGCGGTCGGGCTCGTACAGCCACGCGATCATGCAGCCCAGGCCGACCGCGACCTGCCAGTCGGCACCGGCCGCAGCGTCGGCTCCGGTGACTCCCTGCGACTCGAGCAGCGCCGCAAGCTCCCGGCGAGTGGACTCCAGTTGCTCGGCGGACCGGTCGTGCAACGGATGGGCCGGCACCGTCGCCTCGCAGAGCAGCACGATCTCGGCGGCGGTCACCCAACGAGGCAGGCGGTCGAGGCGCAGCACCCAGGGGTCGTCGACGACGCGACTGTAGAGCGCGGCCACGACCAGCTCGAGCAGTGCCTGCTTCGTGGGTGCGACGTGGATCACCGCCGCGCGGGTCATGCCCGCCTCGTCGGCGACCGCCTGCATCGACGTCTCGTAGTAGCCGTGCGCGGCGTAGAGCTGCGCGGCCGCCGCGACGATCCGCGCTCGAGCGTCGTCACCGGCGAGTGAGGGCGGGAGGACCGGCTCGGACTGCGCAGCAGCCGTTCGCGGACGCGAGGATGCCGCCACGAGGTGCGGGACCCGCCGTTCGAACGCCTCGAGCTGCGCCGGGATGTCGATCCGGCCGGGGAAGTACAGCGCGAGGATCTGCAGCCCCTCCCAGCCCGCCACGACCTCCGTCATGGCCAGGGCGGCCTCGACGGCCGAGAGCCCGTGCGCCTCGAAGAAGGCGCGGCCCCGACGCTGCGCCTCCTGACGGCGCTCCAGCATCATCGGGTGGCCCGGGTGGCCAGGGCTCGTCGCCTCGCCGAGCAGCGCGGTGAACAGCTCGATCCAGCCCGGGACGGCCTCGCTGCCTCGGGCGACCGCAGCCGCGCTCGGGACGACCCGATCGGACCATTCGCCCTGACCCCAGATGCGCTCCGACTGCGCGTCGAGTCGGGTGATCAGCGCGGTGAGGATCTCGCCGCGGGTCGCGAAGTAGCGCAGCACCGCCGGGTGCGAGATCCCGGCCTCCGCGGCGATGTCGCGCAATGACGTCGCGCGGTAACCGTTGCGGACGAACAGCATGTGCGCGGCGTCGAGGATCGACTCGATCCGATCCCGTCCCGTCCGATACGTCCCGCGCTTGCTCGTCATGCCCACCAGTATCTCGAATCGCTTGGTCACGCGAAGTGTTACCGCTATGGTGGTCAGTCTACAGCCCCCACCGCTTGGAGACACCGATGTCTGACCACGCCGCCGACACCCTCGTGCAACCCGATCAAGCCGGGACGAAGCTCCCGCCCTCGCTGCGACGACTGTTCCGCGTCGCACCCCTCGCCGCCGCGGCCGCACCGCTCGCCTACGGCGTCACCGCCTTCTTCATGGCGATCCAGGTGCAACTGTTCGACGCCGAGACCAAGGTCGAGAACCTCGCCCTGATCAACACGCTCTCGGCCGTCGCCGCGATGCTCGCGCAGCCGATCTTCGGCGTGCTCTCCGATCGCACCCGCACCCGCTGGGGCGCCCGCCACCCGTGGATGCTCGTCGGCGCCGCGATCGGCACGGTCGCCCTCGTCTCGGCCGGATTCGCGACGAACGTGGCGATGCTCACGGTCTGCGTCATGCTCGTCCAGTTCGGCTACAACGCCTGGCAGGGTCCGTTCTCCGCCCTGCTCCCCGATCGCGTCCCCGAGCGGTTCCGCGGGCGCTACTCGACCGGCGTCGGGCTCGGCGTGCTGCTGGGCGCCGTCCTCGGCCCGATCCTCGCGTCGCCCTTCGCCGAGAGCATCCCCGTCGGATACGCGTCGCTCGCCGGGGTCGCGATCCTGCTCATCCTGCTGTTCATCGCGCTCGTGCCCGGCGCCGACAACCGCAGCGAGTCTCGCAAGCCGTTCTCCATCACGGCCTTCCTCTCCGCGTTCTGGGTGAACCCGATCCGCTACCCCGACTTCTTCTGGGGATTCACCGGGCGGTTCCTGCTGTTCGGCGGCTACACGATGATCAGCGCCTACAGCCTCTACATCGCGCAGGACTACGTCGGCCTCAGCCTCGCCGAGGCCACGTCGATCGTGCCGCTGCTCGGCCTCGCCGGACTTCCGGGCCTCATCATCGCGACCGCCGTGGCAGGGCCGCTCTCCGACCGGCTCGGGCGGCGCAAGCCCCTCGTCCTCATCTCGGGCCTGATCATCGCCGCCGGCGCGGTCATCCCCTTCCTCATGCCCTCGGTGCTCGGCCTCGCCCTGCAGACGATCGTCGTGACGATCGGATTCGGCGCCTTCGCCGCCGTCGACCAGGCGCTCATGGCCTCTGTGCTGCCCGACCCGGAGGACTTCGGCAAGGACCTCGGCGTGCTGAACCTCGCGGCGACGCTGCCCACGACCGTCGCACCGGTCGCCGCAGGCGCCGTCGTGCTCGCCGTCGGCTACGCGCCGCTGTTCCTGCTCGTCGGCGGCATCGCCGTCCTCGGCGCCCTCGCCGTGCTGCCGATCCGTTCCGTGCGCTGACGCGGAGGCATCCGCGCACCTGCCCGCCTCACCGTCGCACCCGGCGATCCAGCCGTCGCACCCATCGAAAGGACGAGATGACCTCCACCACCGCGCTCCAGCGCATCCTCCCCGTGCCCCGCACCATCGAAGAGCGACCGGGCCTCGCCCGTATCCGGCCCGGCGCTCCGCTGACCGTCGCCTGCGCCGAACTGCTCCCGTCGGCGCGACTGCTCGCCGACCGGCTGGCGGCCTGGTCGGGCATCGCCGTGGCCGCCCCCGTCGTCGGCGAGGCTGCCCGCGACGGCATCCACCTCCTCGTCGACCCGCACGACGAACTGCTCGTGGCCGTGCCGCCGGCGACCGGCGTCGCGGCCGACGGCGCCGACCTCGGCGACGAGCGCTCCTCTCTCACGCTCGCGGCCGACGGCATCCTGGTCGTCGGCGCGGCGCCCGCGGGCGTTCATCGCGCGGCGACCACGCTTGCGGCGCTCGCCGAGCAGAGCGAACGGGATGCCGCGGGGCTGGCGCTGCCCGCGGCCGTGATCGCCGACGGCCCGAACCTGGCTTGGCGCGGCCTCTCGTTCGACGTCGTGCGCGCGACCTTCACGAAACAGGAGGTGCTCCGCGTCGTCGAACTGCTCGACCGGTATCGCATGAACGTGCTGCACCTGCACCTCACCGACGACCAGGGCTGGCGGATCGAGATTCCGTCGCGGCCCGAGCTGACCCCGCCCGGCAGCGCGCACTTCACGCAGGCGGAGTTCCGCGAGATCGTCGAGTTCGCGCAGGAGCGGTTCATCACCGTCGTCCCCGAGATCGACCTGCCCGGGCACTCGTCGGCGGCGCTCATGGCGTACCCCGAGCTGACACGGTCGGGAACGGCGTGGGCATTCCCGAGCGACCCCCTGGAGGCCATCGCCCTGCTCGCGTCGGGAGAGCACCAACCGCAGTACCTCGACCCCGAGAAGGAGGAGGTGTGGGCCTTCGTCGACGAGGTCGTCTCCGCCGTCGCCGCGCTGACCCCCGGCCGCTTCCTGCATCTCGGCGGCGACGAGGCATTCGGGATGCCGCACGAGGAGCAGGTCGCCTTCGTACAGCGCGCCCGCGAGGTCGTCCGGCGGCACGGGAAGGAGCCCGTCGGCTGGCAGGAGGCGATCCGGGCCGACTCGGCGCCCGGCGAGCTCATCCAGCTCTGGATCGACGGCGACGGCGCCATCGACGGCGAGAGCCCGTTCCTCGCCGCACTTCCGCCCCAGATCGCGGAACTCATCGCCGCCGCCTTCGCCGACTCCGCCGCCGATCCCGAGCGGGTCGTCGAGAAGCGCGCACGCGTGATCATGTCGCGCACCGGACTCGCGTACCTGGATGCCCCGTACGCCGAGCCCTCGACCGACGAGGAGGGTGAGGCCCGGCGCGCCCGCGTCGGCATGCCCGGGTATCCGGCGGTCACGATCGAGGGCTCGGCCACTGCCCCGATCCCGGGCATCGACGCGCCCTCCGAGCTCGACGTCGTCGGCTTCGAAGCGGCCGTCTGGTGCGAGACGGTGCAGGACTTCGACGACCTGAGCTTCCTGCTCCTCCCACGACTCCCGGGGCTCGCGCAACGGGCCTGGGCGCACGGGCCCGCGCGCGACTGGTCGGACCTCCGCGAGCGCCTGGGCGCGCAGGCGCCCGCCTGGCGGCGCGAGGGCCTCACGTTCCACCACACCTCGTCCATCGACTGGCGCGGCGAGCCCGCGCAGAAGGAGACCTCCATGTCACGCGTCCCCGACGGCTTCCTCTGGGGAGCCTCGACCTCCGCCCATCAGGTCGAGGGCAACAACGTCTCGAGCGACATCTGGCGGATGGAGGGAAGCGGGCCGATCATGGCCGAGTACTCGGGCGATGCGGACGACAGCTACCACCGCTACCCCGAGGACATGCGGCTGCTCGCCGACGCGGGCCTGAACGCCTACCGCTTCGGGATCGAATGGGCGCGCATCGAGCCCGAGAAGGGCCGCTGGTCGAACGCGCAGCTCGCGCACTACCGCCGCATGATCGACACCGCGCGGAGCCTCGGACTCGAGCCGGTCGTGACGCTGCACCACTTCACCTCGCCGTATTGGTTCGCCGAGGCCGGCGGCTGGATGGGCGACGACGCGCTCGAGCGCTGGGGCCTCTACATCGAGAAGGTGTCGGCGATCCTCGGCGACGTGGAGTGGGTCTGCACGATCAACGAGCCGAACATGGTCGCGCTCATGCAGATGTTCCTCGGCGCCGAAGCCGATGCGCTGACGGGCGGCATCACCTTCGCCCAGGACGGCCCGCTCATGCCTGATACTGAGCTCGGCGAGCGACTCGTCGAGGCGCACCGCGTCGCGACCCGGATCCTCCGCGAGCGCACCTCCGCGAAGGTCGGCTGGACGATCGCGCAGCAGGCCTTCACCCCCACCGAGGGCAACGAGGCGATGTTCCAGAAGGTCAACTGGGCCTGGGAGGACCTCTTCCTCGAGGCATCCCGCGACGACGACTTCGTCGGCGTGCAGTCGTACACGACGCAGCCGGTGGGGGCTGATGGCCCGGTGCCGCACCCGCCGCACCCCGACAACACGATCACGGGTTGGGCGTACCGCCCTGACGCACTCGGCCTCGCCCTGCGTCACGCCCACGAGGTGACCGGCAAGCCGCTGCTCGTCACTGAGAACGGCATCGCGACCGCCGACGACGCCCGCCGCATCGAGTACACCCGCGAGGCCCTGCGCCACCTCACCGCGGCAGTCGAGGATGGGATCGAGGTGCTCGGATACCTGCACTGGTCGGCCCTCGACAACTACGAGTGGGGGCACTGGGCGCCCACATTCGGGCTCATCGCCGTCGACCGCGAGACGTTCGAGCGCCGGCCGAAGCCCAGCCTCGCCTGGCTCGGCGAGGTCGCCCGCTCGAACGCCGCGGAGATCCCGGCAGGCACCGCGTCATTCGCGCCGGGGTCGACCGTCGACGGCACGGCCTCCCGTCACACGGGCGCCGCCGCCCGCCTCACCCTGGAGCAGAAGGTGCGACTGCTGACCGGCGCCTCCGCCTGGTCGCTGCACGAAGAACCGGCCGTAGGACTGCGGAGCATCGTGGTCTCCGACGGGCCGACGGGCGTGCGCGGGCAGGCCCTCGACGACCGCGACCCTTCGGCGAGCCTGCCTTCGGCGAGTTGCATCGCAGCGAGCTGGGACCTCGACCGGCTGCGCACCCTCGGCCGGCTCATCGCCGCCGAGGCGCGCTCGAAGGGCGTCGACGTGGTGCTCGGGCCGACGATCAACCTGCACCGCAGCCCGCGCGGCGGCCGCCACTTCGAGGCGTTCAGCGAGGACCCGTGGCTGACCGGCACCCTCGCGTCGGCGTACGTGGAGGCAGTCCAGGCCGAGGGCGTCGGCGCGACGCCGAAGCACTACGTCGCGAACGACAGCGAGACCGACCGGCACACCGTCGACGTCCGCGTCGACGAGCGCACCCTTCGCGAGCTCTACCTCGCCCCGTTCGAGCGCGCCGTGGCATCGGGCGCCTGGATGATCATGTCCTCCTACAACCGGGTCAACGGGAACCCCGCCACGGCGAACGAGCTGCTCGCCTCGCCCCTGAAGGACGAGTGGGGCTTCGACGGGGTCGTGATCTCCGACTGGGGCGCTGTCACCGATACGGTCCGGTCGGCGGCGTCGGCTCAGGACCTCGTGATGCCGGGCCCAGACGGGCCGTGGGGCGACGCCCTGCTCGCCGCGGTCCGCGCCGGCGAGGTCGATGAGCGAACCATCGACGACAAGGTGGTCCGTCTGCTCCGGCTCGCCGAGCGCGTCGGAGCCCTCGACGCGGCACCGCACACCGAGTCCCCGCAGCCGTGGGTCGACGAGGACGTCGCAGAGATCCTGCGCGAAGCGGCTGCCGACGGCATGGTCCTCGCGCGCAACACCGGCCTCCTCCCGCTCGCCGACGAGGGGCAGCGCATCGCCGTCATCGGGCACCACGCACTCGCCGGGCGGGGCCAGGGCGGCGGGTCCGCGAGCGTGTTCCCGCCGTACCAGGTCAGTCCGCTCGATGGCATCCGGGCGGCGTACGCGAACGTGACGTCCACCGTCGGCGTGCCGCCCGCGAGCGACCTCACGCGCCTGCCGGGCGCATCGCTGAGCCACGCCGGTGAGCCCGGCGTCGACGTCTCGTACCTCGACGCCGACGGGACGGTCTTCGCCTCGGAGGTGTTCCCGAGCGGGCGGTTCGCCTGGTTCGGCGACGCGAACCTCGCCATGGCCGCGCAGATCCGCTTGCGGACCACCTACATCGCCCCGGGCGGTGGCCCGCGGCGTATGGGCGTCTCAGGTCTCGGCGACCTCGAGTGGAAGGTCGACGGGAACGTCGTCTTCTCCGGAAGAGTCGACCCGGTCGACGGCGCCGACGTGGTCGAGGCGGTGCTGCACCCGCCGGTGCAGCGCGCCGAGTTCGAGTTCGCCGAAGGCCAGCACGTGCAGCTCGAGGTGCTGCTGACCCCCTACCTCCCGAATGGAATCCCGTTCGCCGCGCTCACCCTGGGCGAGGAGCAGATCTTCGACGCGCCCGAGCTCGAGCTGGAGCGCGCCGTGGCCGCCGCACGGGAGGCCGACGTCGCGGTCGTCGTCGTCGGCACCACCGAGGTGATCGAGTCGGAGGGCTACGACCGCGCCACGCTCGCCCTGCCCGAGGGCCACGACGAGCTCGTCCGCCGGGTCGCCGCCGTCAACGACCGCACGATCGTGGTCGTCAATGCCGGCGCCCCCGTGCTCATGCCGTGGTTCGACGAGGTCGCCGCGGTGGTGCTGACGTGGTTCCCCGGGCAGGAGTTCGGCAACGCCCTCGCCGACGTCATCCGAGGCGACCGCGAGCCCGGCGGTCGGATGCCGACCACCTGGCCGCGCGCCGAGGCCGACGTCCCGGTGTGGACGGTCGAGCCCGACGAGGGCGTGCTCGAGTACGCCGAGCGCGGCGACATCGGCTACCGGGCCTGGACTCGCCCCGGGCATCCGGCGCCGCTGCTCGCCTTCGGCTCCGGCCTGGGCTACACGACGTGGACGACCACGAACGCGGGCGCGGAGACGCTCGCCGAGGGCGGCGCACGCGTCACCGCAGAGGTCGAGAACACCGGGACGCGCGCAGGCAAGCAGGTCGTGCAGGCCTACCTCTCGCGGACGGGCGCCACGGCGGTCGACCGGCCCGAGATCTGGCTCGCCGGCTACGCCGTCGTCCGCGCCGAACCGGGAACGGTGACGGAGATCTCCATCGACCTCGAGCCGCGGGCGTTCGCGCACTGGTCGGTCGAGTCGCACGCCTGGGCCGTCGAACCCGGAGGCTACGCCGTGCGGCTCGGCAGCGGCGTCGACGCCCTCGGCGATGCCCTGCCGCTCGAGATCACGAGCTCGGCGACGGGGCTGCGCGTCGCCGGGCCCGACGACGTCGCCTTCGGGATCCGCAGCGACTTCGTGCCGCGCACGGTCGTCCCAGCGGACGCGGCGGTCCCGGCCGGCGCGGTGCGGGATGCCGCGGCCTGCCCGGTGCCGACCGCGGCGAGCACGCTCGGCGATCTGCTCGACCACCCCGTGACCCGGACCGTGATCGAGCAGACCGTGCCCGACCTCGCCACCCACCCGATGCTCGGGATGATCAAGGCGATGCCGCTCGCGACCGTGCTCACGATGGCGGCCGGCCAGATCCCCGCCGAGACGGCGCAGCTGCTCACCGACCGCCTCGCGGCCGTCGCCGAGTGACCCGCTCGTGCGGGGCTGCGAGAATTCGCAGCCCCGCACGGCCGCCGCGAGGCATTCCCGTCGGGGCAGCCCGCCACCCCGCCGCTGAACACGCGCTCGGATTCACCGCGAGGCCGCTGCACGGTCGAGTGCGGTCCGCCCCTCGAGCGCTCCCGTCTCCGAGTGCACGCCCAGGCATCCGCCGCTGCGCGTGGCTGAACGGCTCGCCTCCGAACCCCTTCTCTCTAAGTCCGCCGACATGGCGCCGATGCAGATCCGCCCCTCGAGCGTCGCCGTGTCGGCCCTGGGTCGAGTGCCCCGCCACCCGAGATGAAAGGCTCGCTACTCGTGCTCGGGCAGCAGCGGCGCCTCGATCCCGGGGTTGCGGCCGAGCTGGGCGGCGCGGGAGACCGATGTCGCACCGAAGCGGTCGCGCACGCTGTCGAGTACGGTGTCGAGGCGGTGCCCGTCGCCCCAGTCGATCGGGAGTTCAGGGGGCATCTCGTCGACGCGGGACAGCTGCGAGAAGGACACGCCGATCAGGGTGATGCCGCGGGCGTCGATCTGCGGCTGCGCAGCGTCGAGGAGACCCCGGGCGAGGCCCAGCAGCACCGAGGTGCGGTCGGTCGGCGTGCGCAGGCTGCGCGAGCGCGTCGCCCTCGTGAAGTCGCCGAAGCGGAGGCGGAGGACGACCGACCGGCAAGCGCGGTCGCGGTCACGCAACCGGCGCGCGAGCCGGTCGATGATCTGCGTGAGGATGAGGTCGAGCTCCTCGGGCGACCTCGGATGCGAGCCGAGGGCTCGCTGCGACCCGATGGATCCGCGGCGCCGGGTCGTGTCGACGGGTCGGGGGTCGCGCAAGCGGGCGAGTGCGTGGAGGTGCGCGCCGACCGCGCGACCCAGCAGCCGTTCGGCCGTCGCGGCCTCGAGCTCGGCGAGTTCGCCGACGGTTCGGATGCCGAGCCGGTGAAGCTTCTCGGCCGTGACGGCACCCACGCCCCAGAGACGTTCGACCGGGAGGGGGAGCAGGAACTCCTGCTCGCGCTCGGGCTCGACGATGAGCAGCCCGTCGGGCTTGCTCACGGCGCTCGCGACCTTCGCGAGGAACTTGGTTCGCGCGACGCCGACCGAGATAGCGAGCCCTGCCTCAGCGCGGACGCGGGCCCGGAGCCGCATGGCGATCTCCTCGGGCGTCCCCGAGAGCCGGCGCAGTCCGCCGACCTCGAGGAAGGCCTCGTCGATCGAGATGCCTTCGACGAGCGGGGTCGTGTCGCGGAAGATCGCGAAGACCTCCTTGCTCGCCGCCGAGTACGCGTCCATGCGGGGCGGCACCACGATGGCGTCGGGGCAGAGCTCGCGCGCCTGCCGCCCGCCCATCGCGGTACGCACCCCCCGTGCCTTCGCCTCGTAGCTCGCGGCCAGTACGACGCCACCGCCGACGATGACGGGGCGGCCGCGCAGGGCAGGCGCGTCGCGTTGTTCGACCGAGGCGTAGAACGCGTCGAGGTCGGCGTGCAGCACGGTCGCCTCGCCTCGCATGGCGTCTCCCGTCGCTCGATCCGCCGTTCGGACGTCGACCGATCACTGTGAGCCGGGCCGCGATCGCGCCCCGATCGCGGCCTCGATCAACGGGAGGATCGTCGCATGGGCCGCCGACATACTGCGCCGTCGCCGTTTGCCACCCGTCTCCAAGCGTTCGCCGAGGCATCCGCAGCCGGCATTGGCGCCGATGTCGTCATCCGTCGCCGTCGAGTCAGGCTCGGTGCTCGCTCGAGACCGGATGTTCTTGTTCAATCGGACGCGTCGGCGAACAGCAGCTCGTCGTCTGAAACGAGCACGGAACGATCGCCGCGCACATCGACGAGGGCGAACTTCGAGCCGCCCCGGACCGGTGCGATCTCCTCGAGCGATCCATCTGCGAGTCCGATGAGGCGTTGCCGTCCGCCCCAGTCCCCGGTGCGGAACACGGGCGTCAAGATCGCCGAGGTCCCATCCGAGGTGAATCGCGCCCGGACGCCATGCTTGCCGGGCTGCTTCTTCCAGCCGCGCTCCTCGTAGAGGCGTCGCGCGACGCGCCCCTCGGCGTCGAGTTCCGCGAGGGTGAAGAAGTCGGATCCGTACTTGAGCAGGCTCGCCGTGTCACTCCCCTGGGCGGCGACGAAACGGGTTCCGGCGACGTCGATCACATCGCCGATGATCGGGGCTTTCGTACCGCCCGGCGCAGTCGTCATACGCCCGCCCGCCATCGGGTATTCGCTGCCGGTGAGCAGATCGACCGCTTCCCAAGCCGGAACCGCGTCGTCGATGCGGAGTTCAGCGATCGTGCGCGCGTTCTGGAAGGTCCCCGGATCGGTCAGAACGACCAGCCAGTTCCCGTTCTCCGCCCGGCGAGCGATACCGCCCGCGGTGAGCTGGCGGTCGCGACCCGCCACATTGACGCGGTCGAGGATCTCGACTGTCTGGGACGACGTGAACGCCTCGTCGAACATCACTGCCGTTCGGTCGTCGATGAGCACCACGATCCCCGAGTCGCCACGGTCGATGATCACCGGCTGCGCACCGAACGAGCCTTCGAGGAGCGGCATCCGTACCTGTTCACCGGACGCACTCACGTGGACCAGCGCCGTCTCCCAGCCGGCACTCGTTCGCAGAGTGGCGACGCAGAGCGCTGAACCATCGGCGCGGAGGCAGACCGTCGGCGGCTTCGGGAACGCGAGAGCACCCTCCCCGAGATCGACACGGACAGCAGCGAGAGCTTTCATGACCCGAAACTACCAATCTCGCGGCACGCGCTCAGCGGCATCCGTTTCGCGCGCGCGAACACCGGCTGCTCACCCTTCGCAACGACTTCGAAGAATTTTGGTATTCGGTGTTGCTAAGTACCGGTAGTCAGTGTTACTTTGTAGTGGTAGTCAGCAACACTGATTACCAGTAACACTGAATAGCAAGCAGAAGGGAGCGTTCCATGGGCAAGCAGATGACCGAGATGCTCAAGGGCACGCTCGAGGGCATCGTCCTCGCGATCCTCGCCGAGCAGCCGGCCTACGGCTACGACATCACGGCGCGGCTGCGAGAGCGCGGCTTCACCGACATCGCCGAGGGCACGATCTACGCCCTCCTGGTGCGGGTCGAACAGCGCGGTCTCGTCGACGTCGAGAAGGTGCCTTCCGAGAAGGGCCCGCCGCGCAAGGTCTTCACGCTCAACGAGCAGGGCCGAGGCGAACTCGCAGAGTTCTGGAGGACATGGAGCTTCCTCGCAGAACGTATCGAACAGCTCCACCACACCAACGAACTGGAGAACTGATCATGGCTGCAAAGTGGATCGAAACGCTGACCGGCTCGCTCGAGCAGAAGAAGCAGTACAAGCAGTACAAGGCCCGCATCGAGGCCCTCCCCGAGCCCTACCGCGGCAGCGCCAAGGCGCTCGACCGGTACTTCATGTACGCCGGCGGTATCACCGACGGCGAGACCATGGTGAAGATGCTCGAGGACTTCGCCGACCTGTGGGAGCGCGCGGCGATCGACGGCACGCCCGTCAGCGAGATCGTCGGCGACGACCCCGTCGCCTTCGCCGAGGAGTTCACGCAGGCGTACGGCGGCAAGCAGTGGATCGACAAGGAGCGCGCTCGCCTGAACACGGCGATCGACGAGGCGAAGAAGGAGCAGTCATGACCACCGTCACCGAGCCCGCCATCCGGGTTCAGGGCATCGAGAAGTCGTTCAAAGACCTCCAGGTGCTGAAGGGCGTCGACTTCGACGTCGCGCGGGGCAGCATCTTCGCCCTGCTCGGCTCGAACGGCGCCGGCAAGACCACCCTCGTCCGCATCCTGTCGACGCTGCTGAAGTCCGACGCCGGCACCGCGACCGTGCACGGCTTCGACGTCGCCGGTGCGCCCGGCGACGTCCGCGAGTCGATCAGCCTGACCGGGCAGTTCGCCGCGGTCGACGAGGTGCTCAGCGGTCGCGAGAACCTCGTGCTCATCGCGAAGCTGCGGCACCTCAAGAACCCGGGCGCGATCGCCGATGACCTGCTCGAGCGCTTCTCGCTCACGGAGGCCGGCGGCCGCAAGGCCGGCACGTACTCGGGTGGCATGCGCCGCCGGCTCGACATCGCGATGAGCCTGATCGGCAACCCGCCGATCATCTTCCTCGACGAGCCGACGACCGGGCTCGACCCGCAGGCGCGCATCGAGGTGTGGCAGACCGTCAAGGAGCTCGCCGACCGCGGCACGACCGTGCTGCTCACGACGCAGTACCTCGACGAGGCCGAGCAGCTCGCCGACCGCATCGCCATCCTCCACGAGGGCACGATCATCCAGAACGGCACCCTCGCCGAACTCAAGCAGCTCCTCCCGGCCGCCACGGTCGAGTACGTCGAGAAGCAGCCGACGCTCGAAGAGGTCTTCCTCACGCTCGTCGGCGCAGGGCCCGACAACGGAAAGGATTCATGATGACCACCCACGTCCTGAGCGACACCCGGGTTCTCACCGGCCGCTCGCTCACCCACATCCTCCGCAGCCCCGACACGATCATCACCACCGCGGTCACCCCGATCGCGCTGATGCTGCTCTTCACCTACGTGCTGGGCGGGGCGATCAACACGGGGTCCGACGAGTCGTACATCGACTACATGCTCCCCGGCATCCTGCTCATCACGATCGCGTCGGGTATCGCCTACACCGCGTACCGGCTGTTCCTCGACATGCAGGGCGGCATCTTCGAGCGGTTCCAGTCGATGCCGATCGCCCGGTCGAGCGTGCTCTGGGCGCACGTGCTCACCTCGCTCGTCTCGAACCTGATCTCGGTCGCGATCGTCATCGGCGTCGCGCTGCTCATGGGCTTCCGCACCGGGGCATCCGTGGCGGTGTGGCTGGCGGTGGCGGGCATCCTCGTGCTCTTCACCCTCGCCCTGACCTGGCTCGCCGTGATCGCCGGCCTCTCGGCGAAGACCGTCGACGGCGCGAGCGCCTTCAGCTACCCGCTGATCTTCCTCCCGTTCATCAGCTCGGCCTTCGTGCCGACCGACTCGATGCCCGCCCCGGTCGCCTGGTTCGCCGAGAACCAGCCCGTGACCTCGATCGTGAACTCGATCCGGGCACTGTTCGCGGGCCAGCCCGTCGGCAGTGACATCTGGGTCGCGCTGGCCTGGCTCGTCGGCATCCTCGTCGTCGCCTACGTCTGGGCGATCGCGATCTACAAGCGCAAGATGAGCTGACGGCTCCTCGAGCGAAACACCTCGAACACCGCCCGGCCCCTCAGGGGTACGGGCGGTGTCGTCGTTGCGGGGTGTCCAGGTCGACGCCGGCGGGCCTGATGAGGTCGTGAAAATCAATCGAGCGGCACGCCTGAATCCCAGATAGGGTCTCCGAGCATGGACATGCTGAAGGGCGAGGAGATCGCTGCGGCGCAGCTGGCCGATTGGCGGAAGCTGGCCCAGGGGCTGCATGCCCGCTACCTGGTCACCGACTTCGGCACCGGCGCAAGGTTCGTCGTGGCGGTCGGCGAAGCGGGCGATGCGCTCGGTCACCACCCGAGCGTGTCGATCGGCAGCGGATACGTCGATCTCAAGCTGGTCAGCCCCGACGCCGTCTACCGCGACGACGAGGGCACCGAACACGTCGTCGAATGGGTGACCCGGCAGGATGTCGACCTCGCGCGGCGGATCACGGAGATCGCTGCCGACCACGAGATCGAGGCCGACCCGGCTTCGGTCAGCGTCGTCGAGCTCGGCCTCGACACGGGGCGATCTGCGACCATCGCCCCGGTGTGGGCCGCCCTGCTGACGGGGCACGCCGACTCCCAGGGGCACGGTTCGCCCAGCGATGAGATCCGGGATGCCACGGGGCGCGTGCCGAACCTGTGGTTCGGGGAGGCCGATGAGCACGAGACCCCGCGTCAGCGCCTCCACATCGAGGTCTACGTTGCACCCGAGGTGGCCGAGCAGAGGATCGCCGCTGCCGTGGCTGCGGGCGGGACCATCCTCGACAACAGCGACGCGCCGTCGCTCACCGTGATCGCCGACCCCGACGGCAACACCGGCGTCCTCTGCGTCGCCCAACCCCCTGCGACGCGATCCCCGTGACGACCTCGCACGTGATCAGGCCGCTCACGCCCGAGACCTTCCCGGCGTGGCTGGCGCTCGCGCAGAAGCACAACGGAGTCTGGGGCGGGTGCTACTGCTCGTACTTCCACGACGACACCGAGCAGACCGTGAAGGACGAGCACGATCGGCCGACGTTCAAGCAGCGTCTTGTGGCGGAGGGGGTCGCGCACGCCGCGCTCGTCTTCGACGGCGATGACGCGATCGCGTGGTGCGAGTTCGGCAGTCCGCTCGAGCTGCCGAACATCTACCACCGCAAGCAATACGACGCGGGCGAGATGAAGCCGGCACCGTGGCGCATCACCTGCTTCTTCGTCGACCGCGACCACCGACGAACGGGGGTCGCCCGCGAGGCACTGGATGGCGCGCTCGAGCTGATCGCGGAGGCCGGCGGGGGTGAGGTGGTCTCGTTCCCGAACGAGCTCGCGCCCGGCAGGAAGACGTCGTCCTCATTTCTCCACAACGGCACGAGGGCCATGTTCGAGAAGGCCGGGTTCACCTTCGAGCGTCACATCGGCAAGAGCAAGACGGTGATGCGGAAGACGGTGCACCCGGCCCACGGCTGAGGCCCGGGGCGTCCGATCCGCACCCGCCGGGTGGCATCCGCCCGGCCTCTCACCGGGTGCGGGCGGCGTCGTCGTTCCACCTGGTGAAACCGGTCAGTCGAGCTCGCGCAGCGGCGAGGTCCGCTCACCCCCGGCGTCGCCGGTGTTGACGGTGCCGCGGCGCTCGATGAGCACGGCGTGCACCTCGGCGTCGGCGCGCGGGCAGTGCTCGACGCCCTTCGGCACCACGAAGACGTCGTCGGGGCCGAGCACGACATCGCGGTCGCGCAGTTGGATTGTGAGCTCGCCGCTCAGCACCAGGAACAGCTCGTCGGCGTCGGGGTGGGTGTGCCAGACGAACTCGCCGAGGAGCTTGACCACCTTGACCTCGGTCTCGTCGACGCTCGCCAGCCGGTGCGGCTGCCAGGGCTCGGCGATCGAGTCGAGGGCCGTCTTGAGATTGCGCACGTCTTCGCTCACGGGGTCGAGCCTACGAGGGCGGGTCGGATGCCGCGAGGGGTCGCCCTCCGGGCAGGATGGGCCCATGGCAGAGCAGTTCACCGCGATCGTCGAACCGCACGAGAAGATGCGCGGCCTCGAGGTGCCGCCCGAGGTCGTCGAGGCGCTCGGCGGCGGGGCGCGCCCGAGGGTCGTGGTCACGATCGGCGATCATTCGTGGCACACCCGCATCGCGATCATGCGCGGGCGCGACCTCATCGGGTTCAGCAACGCGAACCGCGCCGCGACCGGCGCGCAGGTCGGCGACGAGGTCGTGATCGACCTCGAGCTCGACACCGCGCCGATCACCGTCGACGAACCGCCCGAGCTCAGCGAGGCCCTCGAGGCCGACCGGGCCGCGCGCGCCGCGTTCGACCGGCTCACTCCGAGTCAGCGACGCCAGCACGTGCGCGTGATCGAGCAGGCGAAGGGCGCCGACACCCGCGTGCGGCGCGTCGAGAAGCTGCTCGCCGAGCTGCGAGGCGCCTGATGCCGAGATCCGCGCGGTGGTAGGAATGGCAGGGTGCCGATCCTTCCGAAAGAACGCGATCCGCGGCTTGTCACGATCCGTCGTGGCGGAACCCTGAGCGACGACGACCACCGGCGGCTCGCCGAGTGGGCGATCGCCTGCGCCGAGCACGTGCTGCCGCTCTTCGAGCGCGCCCGGCGCGACGACCCGCGTCCGCGGGAGGTGCTCGAGGTCGCCCGCGCGTGGGTGCGGGGCGAGGTGCCCATGCGCGAGGCGCACCGCGCGGCGTTCCACGCGAACGCCGCCGGGCGCGACCAGCCGGCCCCGGTGAAATTCGCCGCCCTGTCGGTCGGGCAGGCCGTCGCAGTTGCGCATGTGGCCGAGCACGAGCTCGGTGCCGCGGCGTACGCGATCAGGGCGGCGGCCGCGGCGGCGACCGAGCAGGGCGGGGCGGATGCCGCGGGGCCCGCGCGGCTCGCGGAGCGCGACTGGCAGCGCGCCCAGCTGCCGACCGAGATCCGCGAACTCGTGCTCGAGGACCAGCTGCGTCGGAGTCCGATCTGCTGGCACGTCTTCGATGACTGAACGGCTCGGCCGGGCGTACTTCGGCGTGCAGGCCGTCGCCGGTCTGGCGTGGTGGATCGCAGTGTTCACGGTGCCCTTCGTGCGGGAGGCCACCCTGGGCGGGCTCGACCCGGTGGTCGTCGCCGTGCTCGACCTGCCGCTCTTCGTCGGCGCCTCTGCGATCGCCGCGTGCGGCGTGCGTGCGGCGGCGTTCGTCGCGACGGGGTGGACGTTGATCGTCACCGGGGGTTTGGCGGTGCATGCGACCGTCGCAGGCGAGGCCGGTTGGGGCGTGTTGCTCATGGCGGCGGCGTCCGTGGCATCCGTGGTGGCGCTCTGCCTGATGGCGCTGGGGCGGGTGCCGACCGAGTGGATGCTCGTCGGGCCATTCCGATTCCACCGCGCGGACGCGACGGCGAAGCCGGGCGCGCACCTCGCCGCGACCGCCCTGCAGCTCGTCATCTTCTGGGGACTCCTCCTCGGGGTGGTGCCGGTGGCGATCGCCTGGTTGGAACGGCGATGGGGTCTCGCCGTGCCCGTACCCGACTGGCTGCTGCCGTTCGGCGCCGTCATGTTCGGGCTCGCGAGCGCCCTCGGCATCTGGTCGGCGGTCGCGATGTCGACCCGCGGCGCCGGCACCCCCCTGCCCGCGGCGACCGCGAACCTCCTGGTGATCGCGGGGCCGTATCGACTCGTGCGCAATCCGATGGCGGTGGCGGGCATCACTCAAGGCGTCGCGGTCGGGCTCATGCTCGGTTCGTGGCTGGTCGTCGTGTACGCGGTCGCGGGCGGCCTGTTCTGGAACTTCGTGGTGCGCCCACTCGAGGAATTCGAGTTGGAGGCCCGATTCGGCGACGAGTTCCGCCGGTATCGCGCGGCGGTGCGGTGCTGGGTGCCGAGGTTCGCGGGGGCCGGCAGGCTCGGGACGCCCCGCGCCTGACGTGCTCGTCGCAGTGGGGGTGGATCCTGTGACAGGTGCACGGGGCGGTGCGATTCGCGTGCGGTGCGCTCCCGATTCGGGCGTCATGCATCGAATCGGTTCGATACACTCTTTGGCAACGCAAACATCTGAAGCCCCCGCAGAGACCCGCCGAGAGTTCACATGACCACCTCCCTCACGACCGGCGCCCCTTGGCGTGTCATCCTCGTCTTCGCGACCCCGCTGCTCATCGGGAACATCGTGCAGCAGCTCTACCAGGTCGCCGACGCGGTCGTCGTCGGGCGATACCTCGGCATCGACTCGCTGGCCGCTGTGGGCGCGACCGGCTCGCTGCTGTTCCTGCTGCTCGGGTTCGCATGGGGTGTGACCTCCGGATTCGCCATCCCCACGGCACAGGCGTTCGGCGCGGGCGACCATGACGCCGTGCGCCGTTCGGTGGCGACGGGCACGATGATCACCGCGGTCATGAGCGCAGCGCTCACCGTCGGCGCGCCGTTCCTGGCCGAGCCGACGCTGCGGCTCCTGCAGACCCCTGAAGAGCTCGTCGCCGAGGCGACCGTGTTCACGCAGGTCAGCTTCCTCGGGGCATCCGCCGTGATGTTCTTCAACTACCTCTCTGCGGTGATCCGGGCGCTCGGCGACTCGCGCACCCCCCTCGTCTTCCTCACCGTCGCGTGCGGGCTGAACGTCGGGCTCGTCGTGCTCATGGTGGGTCCGCTCGGCTGGGGCGTGGCCGGCGCCGCCTGGGCGACGGTCGTCGCCCAGGGCGTCTCGGTCGTGCTCTGCCTGGTGTACGTGCGTCGGCGCCTGCCCGTGCTGCGCCTTCGCCGCACCGACTGGCGGGTTTCGGGCGGCGAGGTGCGCGAGCACCTGCGCATCGGCATGGCGATGGGCGTGCAGACCTCGATCATCGCGATCGGCACCCTCACCGTCCAGGTGGCGCTGAACGAGCTCGGCGCCGACGCGGTCGCCGCCTTCACGCTGGGCTCGCGGGTCGAGTCGATCGCGGTCGCCCTGCTCTCCTCGCTGGGCCTGGCCGCCTCGATGTTCGCCGCGCAGAACCTCGGCGGCAAGCGGCCCGACCGGGTCCGTCGCGGCGTCGTGCAGGCGACCTGGATGGCGATCGGCGCCGCCGTGGCGGTCGGCGCCCTGCTCATCCTGTTCGGCGAGCAGCTCGTGCGCCTCTTCGTCGGGGAGGGGTCGGATGCCGTGGTCGAAGCCGCGACCCTCATGCTCTCCATCGACGGCTTCACCTACTCGCTGCTCGGCGTGCTGTTCATCCTGCGTGGGGTGCTGCAAGGCCTCGGCTACACCGTCGTGCCGACGGTGACGGGGGTCATCGAGCTCGTGATGCGGGTCGTGGCCGCCGTCGTGCTGGGCACGATGTTCGGCTTCGTGGGGGTCGTGCTGAGCAACCCGCTCGCCTGGCTGGGGTCGGTCGCACTGCTCGTGCCCGCCTACATCCGCGAGCACCGGCGCCTCGGGCGGCTGCCGGTCGAGCCGCTCGCGCCGACGCCGACCACTCCGATCGCGGTGATCGGGCCGGTCGACGGCTCGATGACGGTCGATGCGGTCGTGACGGGATCGGTGCCGGTGCAGCGGCCCGATGCGGCGGCCCTGTCGATCGAAGACGACCAGGACCCCGACCTCACGCCGAGCGTCGAGCGGGGCTGACGGGCGGCTGACGGGCGGATCGCGGCGCGCTGCCGCACAGCGCCCCGTGGTGGGGATAGCCGCGAGCGGGCAACGAGCGTACCGTCGAGCGCATGACCAAGCTCATCGAGAACCTGGCGGATTCGGTGCCCAGGTGGGGCGCCAAGGTGGCGTACGGCGAGAAGACGACGATCGACGGGCGCGAGTTCGTCCCGGTCGCGCTCGTGGCCTTCGGCTTCGGCGGGGGTGAGGGCTCCGGTGACATGCCGGAGACCGAGAAGACCCCGGGCGGTCGGGGTGAAGGCAGTGGTGGCGGTGGCGGTGGCTACGCCGTGCCGATCGGGGCGTACATCGCCGGACCCGACGGACTGAGGTTCCGCCCCAACACGATCGCGCTCGCGGTGGCCGCGGTGCCGCTCGTGTCGGCGATCGGCGCCGGCCTGGCGATGATCATCGGCGCAAGCCGATTCACCCGCGCCCGCTGAGCGGCAGCTCGACCTGACGCGACGGGTGGCCGGGGCCGGCACGTCGTGCCGGGACATTCGACTGTTCGGTACCTTGCGTCGACTGCTACCATGCATCGCATGCAAGCTGATGCGAGGACGCAGGCGAACCTCCGGAAGGGGGTGCTCGAGGGGTGCGCCCTCGCCGTCATCGGCCACGGGGACATCTACGGGCGCGACCTCGCGAAGCGGCTCTTCGAACTCGGCCTGCTCGCGAGCGAGGGCTCGCTGTATCCGATGCTCGCGCGCCTGCGCGAAGCCGGGCTGGTCGAAACGCAGTGGCGCGAGTCGGCCGTCGGCCCGCCGCGCCGGTACTACCGCCTGACACCGGCGGGCACGGAGGCCGTCGGCGTCTTCGAGGCGGGGTGGCAGGCGCTCGCCGTCTCGGTGGGCCAGGCGCTCGCGCCGCCGCACACGACGACCGACGAGGCATCCGACGAGGCGCTCGACGATGAGCGCGATGAGAGGAACCCGCGATGAGCACCAGGCCCACCGATGTCCGTGTGGAGGCGTACCTCGAGGCGGTCCGCATCGCCGTCGCGGCCGTCGACCCTGCCCGCGCAGCCGACATCACCGCGGAGATCGCCGAGCACCTCGACGACGCCGACGCCGATGCCGCCGAGCGCGGCGAGGCATTCGATGTCGAGCGCGCGATCAGCGAACTCGGCGACCCCGCGGTGATCGCCGCGGCCGTGGAGCCGGTCGACGAGGCACCCGACGCGCTGCCGGTCGCGCCGTCGATCGAGACCTCGGCCGCATCGCCGTGGGTGCGGGTGCTCTCGTCGCGGCCGGTCGTCGTCATCACGCTCCTGGCGACCGCGCTCGGCCTCTTCATCTCGCCGATCGTGGTCGTCATCGCTCTCGTACTGGTCTGGTGCAGCCCGCGCTGGGGTCTCGGCGACAAGATCGTCGCCACTCTCGCCAATCCGCTGTTCATCGTCTTCGCGCTGCCGATGCTGAGCCTCGGGCGGCTCGGTGCGTTCGGCAACTGGTCGCTCGTGTTCTTCGCGGCGCCCGTGGTCGCGGGCTATCTGCTGCTCCGCCTTCGGCGACCCGACGGGCAGCGACGGATGCGGGTGCCACGCGCCGACGTAGGACGCCCGCCGCGCAGCGGCGCACTCGGTTCGTTCGACGGGCGGTTCGCGGGTGTCGTCGCGACCGTGGCGACGCCCGTCGCGCTGCTCGTCGTGACGGTGCCGACGCTCGTCGCCGGCGACTGGCGCGCCCTCCCGGTCACGGCGGGGGTCGCAGGTGCGGTGCTCGCACTCGCGCTCGTCGTCTTCATCGCCTCGACGAGTTGGAGCATCGCCGAACGCGCGATCGGCGCCGTCGCGCTCGTGCTGTTCGGCGTCGTCCTCGCGTTCGTCGTGATCGACGTCACGCGCGCGGTTCCGCTGCTCACCCGTTGCGCCGGCGACGTCTGCCGGACGCTTCCGGCCGAACTGCACGACCCTGCGACGCTCCTCGACCCGGTCGCCCGATGGGTGCTGCCGATCGCGCTGTTCTCTGCCGGCTGGGCCGCGGCGAGATTCGTTGCGCCGGGCGGTGTGAACGCGAAGGCATCCACGCCGAACGCTCGACGGGCGCCCCTCAACGCGGCCGCCCGTTCGCTCGTGGGTGCGGTCGCCGCACCGGCGGTGATTCTGATGAGCGGCGGGAGCCTGACGGGCACGGCGTTCGCCTTCGCCGGGCTGGCGGTGTGGCTCACCGTAGCGGTGCTCGTGCAGCGATCGCCCCGATGGGCGCCGGTCGATCGCTGGCTCACCTCGCTCGCGCTTCCCGTGATCACCTGGTTCGCGCTCGCGTTCTTCGTGGCCGATCCCGAACAGCTGCGAGAGCTCGAACTGGCCGAGGCGGGCGGGGTGTACGACATCGCAGCCGCGCACTCACCGGCGATCGAGGTGGTCCCGATCGTCGCGGTGGTCGCCGGGCTCGTGCAGCTCGCGATCGCCGTGAGGCTCCTCCTCGCTGGTCGGCGCCGACCGCTCGGGTCCCCCGCCGAATAGCGCCCGCCACGTGGCATCCGGTCGGTGACTTGTGCGTCCGGCGCGCCCGGCCTACCATTGCCTCGCGCGATAACCGAATAGCGCGTTCGATTATCGAACTCTCCACGACGATGTGAGGAGCCCAACCGTGCAGTTCCACCACCACGGCTACGTGTCCGGCGATCCCCGGGTGCAGCCCGCAGCGGGTATCGGCCTCGACCGCCCCGAGGAGCTGCCCGACGAGGTCGACGTACTCATCGTCGGCTCGGGCCCCGCCGGCATGCTGCTCGCCGCACAGCTCTCGCAGTACCCCGACGTCGTCACCCGCATCGTCGAACGCCGCGACGGGCGGCTCGTGCTCGGGCAGGCCGACGGCATCCAGCCGCGCAGCGTCGAGACCTTCCAGATGTTCGGCTTCGCCGAGCGCATCACGGCCGAGGCGTACAACATCGGCTACATGAACTTCTGGGGGCCCGACCCCGAGGCGCCGCAGAACATCATCCGGACCTCGCGCACCGAGGACTACGGGTACAAGATCAGCGAGTTCCCGCACCTCATCGTGAACCAGGCGCGCGTGCTCGACTACTTCGCCGAGGCCGCAGCGCACGGGCCGGGGCGCATCGCGCCCGACTACGGCATCGAGTTCCTCGGGCTCACCGTGCACGAAGACGGCAGCGAGGCGGCAGCGTCGGGCTACCCCGTCGAAGTGCGCCTCCGCCACACCGCGGGCGAGCGCACCGGCGAGGAGCGCACCGTGCACGCCAAGTACGTGGCCGGCTGCGACGGCGCCCGCAGCGCCGTGCGCGAGGCCATCGGCCGCAAGCACCTCGGCGGCATCTCGGCGCACGCCTGGGGCGTCATGGACGTGGTCGTCAACACCGACTTCCCCGACTGGCGCACCAAGTGCGCGATCAACTCGGCGGCGGGCAACATCCTGCACATCCCGCGCGAGGGCGGCTACCTCTCGCGCATGTACATCGACCTGGGGGCGGTGGCCGAGGACGACGACCACGAGGTTCGCAAGACCCCCATCGAGGCGATCATCGCGAAGGCGAACGACATCCTCCACCCGTACACGCTCGACGTGCGCGACGTGGCCTGGTTCAGCGTCTACGAGGTCGGGCACCGGGTCACCGATCACTTCGACGACCGTTCGAGCGATGGGGCGGATGCCACGCCGCGGGTGTTCCTCACCGGTGACGCGTGCCACACGCACAGCGCGAAAGCGGGTCAGGGCATGAACGTCTCGATGCAGGACGGCTTCAACCTCGGCTGGAAGCTCGGCTCGGTCGTCTCGGGGCAGGCCCCGGCGTCGCTGCTGTCGACGTACTCGGCCGAACGGCAGCCCGTCGCGCAGCAGCTCATCGACTTCGACCGCGAATGGTCGAGCCTCATGGCGCGAAAGCCCGAGGAGATCAGCGACCCGCAGGAGCTCGCGACCTTCTACCTCGGCACCGCCGAGTTCCCGTCGGGGTTCATGACGACCTACGAACCGTCGATGATCGTCGGGCAGGCCGCGCATCAGGCGCTCGCAACGGGGTTCCCGATCGGCAAGCGCTTCAAGTCGGCGCAGGTCTCGTTCGTCTGCGACGGCAACGTCGTGCACCTCGGCCACCACGCCAAGGCCGACGGCCGCTGGCGCATCTACGCCTTCGCCGACGCACCGGGTGCGGGCGAGGCATCCGCCCTGAGCGACTGGGCCGCGTGGATCGCGAGCTCGCCCAACTCGCCCATCGTGCGCTTCACGCCCGACGGCGCCGATCTCGATGCGGTGTTCGACGTGAAGGCGATCTACCAGCAGCCGCACGACGAGGTCGACGTGACCCGCGCGCCCGAGCTGTTCCGCCCGCAGACCGGGCCGCTCGGCCTCATGGACTGGGAGAAGGTGTTCGCCGCAGGCCCGAGCTACTGGTGCCCGAGCGACATCTTCGAGGAGCGCGGCATCTCGCGCGACGGCGCGGTCGTCGTGGTGCGCCCCGACGGGTACGTCGCGCACGTGCTGCCGCTTCGCGCGACCGCCGAGCTCGGCGAGTTCTTCGCGGGGCAGATGCTCGAGCGCTGAGCCGCGGGCGCCGGGTGCCGAGCTGCACGCTCGGCACCCCGGCGGACCTCAGACCCCTGCGGCCTTGCGGATGTGCGCGGTGATCCGCGCCTCGGTCTCGGGCGTCAGCTTCAGCAGCGCGAACGAGGTGACCCACAGGTCGCCGTCGTCGAGCTGCGCCGCCTCTTCGAACCCGAGCGTCGCGTAACGGGTCGTGAACTTCGACGCGGCCTTGAAGAACAGCACGATCTTGCCGTCGTCGTCGGTGTACGCCGGGAACCCGTACCAGGTCTTCGGGAACAGGTGCGGGGCGACGTCCTTCACGATGCGGTCGATGCCCTCGGCGAGTTCGCGGTCGTCATCCGGCATCTCCGCGATCGCCGCACGCAGCGCCTTCTCGCCCGCCTCGCGGGTCTTGCCGGCCTTCGCCTGCGCCCGGAGTTCGGCGGCGCGCTGCTTGACGGCGGCGCGCTCGTCGGCGGAGAGTCCATCGTTCGTCGTGACAGCCATGTCGTTGCTCCTTCGGTGCGTTCCGTGGTGTTGAGATCTGGGTCCCACGCTACGGGTGCGGGCCGTCGGTGCGCTTCTCGAATCCTGATCGATCGACTGATCGACTGATCGACTGATCGACTGATCGACTGCGTCGAGGCGGCAGGGATTCACCCGCCCGAGGCGCGCTGCAGGTTCGCGGCAGCGGCCTGCAACCGCTCGGCGAGCTCGGCCTCGGGCCGGGGGAACGAGACGTGGATCACCGCGATCGCCGCCGGCGGCTGCCCGGGCAGCGTGAGCGGCACCGCGACCGAACGCAGCGACTCCACGACCTCGTCGTGGCTCACCGTGTACCCGCGGGTGCGGCTCGCGTCGATCTCGGCGCGCAGCGACTCGGGGATGTCGGCGGGCCAGCGCGACTCGGGCAGCCCCAGCAGGATCGCCTTGCCCGGCCCGCCGCGGGTGATCGGGTGCCGGTGGCCGGGGCGGTACGACACGGCCGCGGTGCGGCGCGGAGAGGCGCTCACGAGGGTGACGGCCTCGTCGCCGTCGAGCAGCACGGCGAGGAGGCAGGTCATCCCGAGTTCGTCGGCGACCTCGGCGAGCTCGGGCAGTGCGAGCTGCTGCAGGTCGCGCTGCACCCCGGCGGCGAGGGCTGCGAGCCCCGCGCCGAGCGAGATGCGGCCGGCGGCGTCGCGCGCGGCGAGTCCGTGGTGCTCGAGGGTGCGCAGCAGCCGATACGCGACCGAGCGGTGCACGCCGAGCTCGGCCGCGACCTCGTCGATCGAGAGCGCCCGGTCGGCATCGGCGAGCACTTCGAGAATGCGGATGCCACGGCTCAGCGTCTGCGAGCCGGCGTTCGCCGCCGTGGAGTCTGCCGCCATGCGTCCGATACTAGAACGCCCTGCTCGACTTTCGGATGCTGCGCCGGCGCCCCGCTCCACCCCAGTGCGCCGACTGGGCGGCCGGGGGCGCGCCATGCGAGGCCCCGGCGCCGGTCCCGAAGTTCCGCCTCGCGAAAGAACCGCGAATCCTTCGCGGCGATTCGTCGACATTTCCGCCCTGACCTTCTCGTTCGCGCCCTACGCTGAGGCCAGCACCACCTCGGATCACAGACCCGCAACGATTCCGCATAACGGAACGTAACTTTCGCATGAAGGAAGTTCTGTGCCCCTACAGTGGTGCCGACATGCAGCACCGTCGCCGCAACCGGCTCGCCGGCTCCGCGACGAAGGTGCCGCACGCTGAGAGCGCCGCGCACGGCGGCCGCTTCGACGAAGAAGGAGAGCCGCATGACGCGCATCGGTGTCGTCACCGAGCAGCCGCCCGAGACCAGGGTCGCTGCGACACCCGCGACGGTGAAGCAGTTGATCGCCCTGGGGTACGAAGTCGTGGTCGAGGCCGGTGCGGGTCGCGCATCGTCGTTCGCCGATGACGCGTACCGCGAGGCGGGGGCCACGATCGTCGACGGCGCCGACGCGCTCGCAAGCGGCCTCGTGCTCAAGGTGAACGCCCCCACCGAGGCCGAGATCGCCGGGCTCGCGCCCGGCACGACGATCGTGGGCCTGCTCGCCCCGGCCTTCAAGCCCGAACTGCTCGAAGCGCTCGCCGCGCGCGGCGTGACGGCGCTCGCGATGGACGCGGTTCCGCGCATCTCCCGGGCCCAGTCGATGGACGTGCTGAGCTCGATGGCGAACATCGCCGGCTACCGCGCGGTGGTCGAGGCGGCGCACGAGTTCGGCCGCTTCTTCACCGGGCAGGTCACGGCGGCGGGCAAGGTGCCGCCCGCGAAGGTGCTCGTCGCGGGCGCCGGCGTCGCCGGTCTCGCCGCGATCGGCGCGGCATCCAGCCTCGGCGCCATCGTGCGCGCCACCGACCCGCGCCCCGAGGTCGCGGACCAGGTGAAGTCCATCGGCGGCGAGTACCTCGCGGTCGAGGTGGAGGTCGAGCAGTCGACCGACGGCTACGCGAAGGCGACGAGCGAGGCGTACGACCGCCGGGCCGCCGAGATCTACTCCGAGCAGGCCGCCGACGTCGACCTCATCATCACGACGGCGCTCATCCCGGGCCGCCCGGCGCCGAAGCTCATCACGGCGGCCGACGTCGCGAGCATGAAGTCGGGCAGCGTCATCGTCGACATGGCGGCCGGCATGGGCGGCAACGTCGAGGGCTCGGTCGCGGGCGAGAAGATCGTCACGCCGAACGGCGTCACGATCCTCGGCTACACCGATCTCGCCTCGCGCCTGCCGACGCAGGCCTCGCAGCTGTACGGCACGAACGTCGTGAACCTCGTCAAGCTGCTCACGCCCGGCAAGGACGGCGAGCTCACCCTCGACTTCGACGACATCGTGCAGCGCTCGGTGACGGTGACGCGCGACGGCGCGGTCACCTGGCCGCCGCCGCCGGTCCAGGTCTCCGCCGCGCCCGCGGCATCCGCGAACGCCGCATCGGATGCCGCGCCCGCCCCCGAACCGAAACGGCCCATGTCGGCCGCGAAGAAGGCGGCGCTCGTCGCCGTCGGCATCGCTGCGCTGTTCGCGGTGAACGCGATCGCTCCCGCGCCGCTGCCGCAGCACTTCACGGTGCTCGTGCTCTCGGTCGTCGTCGGCTTCTACGTGATCGGCAAGGTGGCGCACGCGCTGCACACTCCGCTCATGAGCGTGACGAACGCGATCTCGGGCATCATCATCGTCGGCGCGATGGTGCAGATCACGAGCGACGTGCTCGTGGTGCAGATCCTCGCGGCCGTCGCCGTGCTGCTCGCCAGCATCAACATCTTCGGCGGTTTCGCCGTGACCCGACGCATGCTCGCGATGTTCGCGAAGGGTGCGCCCGCCGCCAAGACTGGAGCCGACCGTGGCTGAAACGACCTCGCTGCTCACCCCCGCGTCGATCGCGGGTGCCGCGTACATCGTCGCGGCGCTGCTGTTCATCATGAGCCTCGCGGGGCTCAGCAAGCACGAGACCGCCAAGTCCGGTGTCAGCTACGGCATCGCCGGCATGACGATCGCGCTCATCGCGACCGTCTACGCCACCTTCGCGAGCACCTGGGGCGAACCCGCCACGACGACGGGGCTCATCCTGCTCGTCGCGGCCGTCGCCATCGGCGCCGCGATCGGCCTCTGGCGGGCCCGCCGCGTCGCGATGACCGGCATGCCCGAGCTCATCGCGCTGCTGCACAGCTTCGTCGGCCTCGCCGCCGTGCTCGTCGGCTGGAACGGCGCCCTCGAGGAGACCGGCATGACCGGTGCCCTCCTCGACATCCACCACGCCGAGGTCTTCATCGGCGTGTTCATCGGCGCCGTCACCTTCACGGGCTCGATCGTCGCGTTCCTGAAGCTCTCTGCGCGCATGAAGTCGGCTCCGCTCATGCTGCCGGGCAAGAACGCGCTGAACCTCGGCGCCCTGGTCGCGTTCGTGGTGCTCACCGTCTGGTACGTGATCACCCCCGAGCTGTGGCTCCTCGTCGTGGTGACGGCGCTCGCGCTCGCGCTCGGCTGGCACCTCGTGGCATCCATCGGCGGCGGCGACATGCCGGTCGTCATCTCGATGCTCAACAGTTACTCGGGCTGGGCGGCCGCGGCAGCGGGCTTCCTCCTGAACAACGACCTGCTCATCGTCACCGGCGCGCTCGTCGGCTCCTCGGGTGCGTACCTCTCGTACATCATGTGCAAGGCGATGAACCGCTCGTTCATCTCGGTGATCGCGGGCGGCTTCGGCATCGCAGCGCCCACCTCCTCGGGCGAGGTCGAGGGCGAGACGCGCGAGGTCACCGTCGAGGATGCCGCGGAGCTGCTGCGGGGCGCATCGTCGGTCATCATCACGCCCGGCTACGGCATGGCGGTGGCGCAGGCGCAGTACCCGGTCGCCGAGCTCACGGCGAAGCTGCGCGAGCGCGGCGTCGAGGTGCGCTTCGGCATCCACCCCGTCGCGGGCCGCTTGCCGGGCCACATGAACGTGCTGCTCGCCGAGGCGAAGGTGCCGTACGACATCGTCGAGGAGATGGACGAGATCAACGACGACTTCGGCTCGACCACCGTCGTCCTCGTCATCGGCGCGAACGACACCGTCAACCCGGCCGCCGCCGAAGACCCCGGCAGCCCCATCGCCGGCATGCCCGTGCTCAAGGTGTGGGAGGCGCAGAACGTCATCGTGTTCAAGCGCTCCATGGCCTCGGGCTACGCGGGTGTCGCCAACCCGCTGTTCACCCGCGACAACGCGCAGATGCTGTTCGGCGACGCGAAGCAGCGCGTGGAGGACCTGCTGCGGGTGCTGTAGTGCGACCGGTGGTCGAGGAGCGAGCGACGAAGGAGCACGCGTCTCGAGACCTTGGGACGGGTCTCGAGACGCTCCGCTCCTCGACCACCGGTGCGGCATCCGCTCAGCCCGCTCCCGCGTAGGATGGATCGGTAACCCCCTCCGATGTGAAAGAGGTCGCCGTGGCCACCGCCCGCGATGCATCCCCGGAGCGCCCGCAGTACTGGGTCGTCCCGGTCGTCCGCGGTCTCCTCGCGATCGCCCCGGCGGTCGTCATCACCTTCTCGCCGAACCACTCGCCCGAGCTCGGGCTGCTCGTGTTCGGCATCTGGGCCGTCGTCTCCGGCCTCGTCGTCGGGGCGCTCGGCCTGCGTCTCCTCGGCGGCCGTGGCATCCGATCGCTCTTCGCGATCAACGCCGTCGTCACGGTCGCGGCCGGCCTCCTCGCCCTCTCGGTGCCGGGCGGCCTGCCCTTCCTGCTCTACCTCGTGAGCGTGTGGGCCGCCGTCACCGGCTTCGTCGAGCTCTACGCCGGCCTGCGCTCGCGCGGCCGCACCGCCGCGGCCCGCGACTGGATCGCCGTCGGCGCCTTCACGGCCGTGCTCGCGATCGTGTTCCTGCTCCTTCCGCCCGATGCCGTCACCGCCGTCGGCCTCCTCGGCGGCTATCTCGTGATCCTCGGGGTGTTCCTCGTGATCGGCGGCCTCTCGCTCAAGTGGGCCGCGAACCAGACCGCCGACGGCACCGCCGCGGCAGGAGCGGAGCAGCAGTCGTGACCCAGCCTTCCGGTGAGTACCAGCCGAGCCGGCAAGACAGGCTCCGGCCGGCCGAGTACGTCGGCGGCGCCGCGATCGCCGCGATCTTCGTCGGCGTGATCTGCCTCGTCGCCACCCGCGACTGGACCATCACCCTCATCGGCACCGGCGGCGTCTTCATCATCGTGCTCGTCGTGCTCGCCCTGCTGCAGATGGCGATCAAGCCGAACGCCGAGGAGCAGGCCGAGCTCGGCGAGGGCGGCCCCGACGGCTCCGAGCCCGACGCGCCCCAGGGCCCGACCCGGCACTGAGCGCGGGCGCGCCGCGCAGACAGCGAAGGCCCGCACCGCGAACGGTGCGGGCCCGGTGCGAGCGTTGCGCCGGCCGCCTTACGGCAGCCGGTCGACGAGCTCGTCGGCGATGCCGACGTACGTGGCCGGGGTGAGGGCCAGCAGTCGGGCCTTCGCCTCGTCGCCGATCTCGAGCGCCTCGACGAACGAGGCGAGGTCTTCAGCGCCGACGCGCTTGCCGCGCGTGAGCTCCTTGAGGAGTGCGTACGGGTCGGCGATCGTCGAACGCCCGGCGACGACCTCGGCGCGGATCACCGTCTGGATCGCCTCGCCGAGCACCTCCCAGTTGTGGTCGAGGTCGTCGAGGAGGAGCGCACGGTCGAGGTCGATCTCGCCGAGGCCGCGCTGGATGTTGTCGAGCGCGAGCATCGAGTGGCCGAAGCCGACGCCGATGTTGCGCTGCGCCGAGGAGTCGGTCAGGTCGCGCTGGAGGCGCGAGGTGACGAGCGTCGCGGCGAGCGAGTCGAGCAGCGCGCTCGAGAGTTCGAGGTTCGCCTCGGCGTTCTCGAAGCGGATCGGGTTGACCTTGTGCGGCATCGTCGACGAGCCCGTCGCCCCGGCCGCGGGGATCTGCCGGAAGTAGCCGAGCGAGATGTAGGTCCAGATGTCGGTCGCGAGGTTGTGCAGGACGCGGTTCGCGTGCGAGATCTTGCCGTAGAGCTCGGCCTGCCAGTCGTGCGACTCGATCTGCGTGGTGAGCGGGTTCCAGGTGAGGCCGAGCGACTCCACGAATTCCTGCGACACGGTCGGCCACGAGACATCCGGCGCGGCGACGAGGTGCGCCGAGAACGTGCCCGTCGCGCCCGAGAACTTGCCGAGGTACTCGGTCGCCTCGACCTGCGCGGCGATGCGGCCGAGCCGGTAGACGAAGACCGCGAGCTCCTTGCCCATGGTCGAGGGGGTCGCGGGCTGGCCGTGCGTGCGGCTGAGCATCGCGGCATCGCGGTGCTCGACCGCGAGCGCCTGCAGGGTCGCGATGACCGAGCGGTACTTCGGCAGCCACACCTGCTGCACGGCGTCGCGCACGGTGACCGCGTACGAGAGGTTGTTGATGTCCTCCGAGGTGCACGCGAAGTGGGTGAGCTCGGCGATCGCGTCGAGGCCGAGGTCGGAGAGTCGGCGGCGCACGTAGTACTCGACGGCCTTCACGTCGTGGCGGGTCGTCGCCTCGAGGGTCGCGAGCTCGTCGATGTCGGCCTGGCCGAAGTCGGTGACGACCTGGCGCAGCGCCGACTTCTGGTGGTCGCTCAGCGGGGTCGAGCCGAAGAATCCGCGGTCGGTCTGGGCGATGAGCCACTCGACCTCGACGTGGACGCGCGCCCGGTTGAGGCCCGCCTCGGAGAGGTGCTCGCCGAGCTCGCCGACCGCCGAACGGTACCGGCCGTCGAGGGGGCTGAGCGGCTGGGGAGGCAGCGAAGTCATCGGATTCCTTGTCTGAGAGCGGGTGCGAGTTGGCGGAAGAGCGCCTGGGTCGACCTCTCAATCATCTCAAGTACTCGATCGAACATCGCATCGTCGGAGTAGTAGGGGTCGGGGACGTCCTGCTGCTCCATGAGGGAGGGCTCGAAATCGAGCAGCATGCGCACCTTGTGCTGCTCGGCACCGGCCGCCGCCCAGTTGCGCAGGATCCGCGCCTGACCCCGGTCGAACGCGACGACGAGGTCGAGCTCGGGGAAGTCGCCGGCGTCGAACTGGCGCGCGCGGTGGTGGCTGCCGTCGTACCCCGCCCGGGCGAGCGCTTCGACCGTGCGCTGGTCGGCGGGTTCGCCGACGTGCCAGTCTCCGGTCGCCGCCGATTCGATCGAGAGCGCGCTCGACAGCCCCGCCTCTTCAGCGAGGGAGCGCAGCACGACCTCGGCCATCGGCGACCGGCAGATGTTGCCGGTGCACACGAACGAGACTCTGAAGGGCTGCGCAGCGTCCCCCGCGGGTTCCGCTCGCGTCATGGCTTCCATTGTGGAGGAGAATGCCTCTTTCAGGAATGGGTACGGCGACCAGAAACACGAAAGGTTCGAGAACGATGGCGGATGCTCCGGCGGCCGAGTTGCACGTCGACGCCGAACTGGTGGCGCGGTTGCTCGCGAGCCAGCACCCCGACCTCGCCGGACCCGTCGAGTTCGTCGCGAACGGGTGGGACAACGCGATCTACCGGCTCGGCGCCGCGTACGCCGTGCGTCTTCCGCGTCGCCGAATCGCCGTGCCGCTCATCGAGCACGAACAGCGCTGGCTGCCCGCGCTCGCCGCCCGGCTTCCCGTCGCGGTGCCCGCACCGGTGCGCATCGGCCGTCAGGCGCCCGAGCTCGGCTTCGACGCCCCGTGGAGCATCGTGCCCTGGTTCGACGGGGCGAACGCGGCCACTCGCGCTCCGGTCGAACGGGCGGGTCTCGCGCCCGCGCTCGCCGGTTTCGTCGACGCCCTCCACGCGCCGGCGGCCGCCGGCGCCCCGCGCAATCCGTACCGCGGGGTGCCGCTCGCCGCCCGCGACGACTCGGTGCGCGAGCGTTTCGCGCGCGGGCGACTCGATGCGGCACTCGGCACCCCTGCGGGCGTGCGTCTCCGCGAGATCTGGGACGACGCGCTCGCCGCCCCGGCCTGGGCGGACGCCCCGGTGTGGCTGCACGGCGACCTGCATTCGGGCAACCTCGTGCTCGAGGCATCCGGCGCCCTCAGCGCGGTGATCGACTTCGGCGACCTCACTGCGGGCGACCCGGCGACCGACCTCGCGACCGCCTGGCTGACGTTCGAGGCCGAGGGGCGCGCCGAGTTCGTGCGCGAGATCGAGGCGCGCCGCGCGATCGACGCGGCGACGTGGCGGCGCGCCCGCGGCTGGGCGCTCGTCTGGGGCAGCTCGGTCGTCGACACGGTCGAGGGCGACGGTCCGATCGCCCGGCTGGGCCGGTTCGCGCTCGAGCAGGTGCTCGCGGGTTGAGGCGGTGGTCTCCGCCGCTTCCTTCCCAGTTTCTCCTCACTTCTCCTCTCACTTCTCCTCCACAAACGGGGATGCGCGGCGTTCGCCCCACGCGCGGCTGCTCGATGGCGGAAGGCCCCGTCGGGTTCGGCAGGCTGGCCGGATGGATGCCTCAGACGCGGTCGTCGCGGCCCTCACCGGTCGCGCCGCCACCACCGAACGGATCGACTCCGCCACCGCGGTGCGCGTGCGCCTCTCCGCGCTGCGCACGGACATCGGGCAGACGGCGGCGCTGCTGCCGTCCGACGGGGGCACGTGGCGGTCGGAGGCGGCCGACCGCTACGCCGAGAGCTTGCACGACCTTCGCGCGCTGGTGCTCGCCGGGGTCGAACGGCTCGACGCGGCGTCCGCCGAACTCGATGAGCGGATCCGTCGCATGCAGACGGAGCTCGCGGCGTTCGAGCAGGCCGCGCGCGACGCGGAGGAACGGGCGCGCGCCGACCGCGAGGCGGCCCTCGCCGAGGAGGCGAGGCTCGTGAGCCGTGCCGCAGAGCGTGCGACGGTGGGCGTCCGCAGCGTCGCGGGAGGCCGCTCGTGAGCGACACCATCACGATCTCGGGCGGTGGCTCGACCGCCGTCGCCACCGACGAACTCCTCGGCGACGCGATCCGCCTCGGCGGAGCAGCGAGCGCCCTCGTTGCAGTGCGCGGCCAGGTGGGTGCGCTCGCCGCCGAACTCGATGCGATCGGCGCCGACCGCGGCGGCGGGTGGGCCGAACCCAGACCTGCCGCGATGCTGCACGAACTCGACCGGCACCTGCAGCGCTGCGAATCCGACGGCGACGAGCTGCGGGCCGCGCTCGTCGCGAGCGCCGAACGGTACGGGGCGACGGAGCGGTCGATCGACGGGCTCTGGCAGGCCGGCGGCGGGCTCGCGGCGTTCCTGCTCGGCTCCTTTCTCACCTCTCCGACCGGGCTGGTGGTCGCCGGCACCGCGGCGCTCGGGCTCGGCGCCAACGCGGGGCTGGCGAAGCTCTGGGGTTCGACCCCGCTGAACGACTGGATCGCCGCCAACCGGCATCTGCTCTCCGATCCGAATTTCGTGCGTGCGGTGCGCGTAGCTGTCGACTCGGCCGACGAGTTCGCGCTCGGCGCGTCGCACGTCCCCGGTGCGGGCGCGCTCGCGGCGACGCTCGGGCAGTCGGCCAAGGCGCCCGAGAACGCGTCGATCCTGCTCGCCCTCGCAGCGATCGTCGGCTCGAGGGCGCTCGTCGAGACGCCGGTCACGGTGCGGCGCGCCGAGGGCGCCGATCGCGACGGCGACGGGAGTGCGCCCGCGGGCCACCCGAGTGAGGGCCCCGAACGCACCGTGCAGGCACCGGCGAGCTTCGCCGAGCTCGCGTCGCGCATCCCGGGCGGCGAGGGGCCGCAGATCCGAATCGAGCGCTACGGCGAGGGCGACGACCCGCGGTGGATCGTCTACATCAGCGGCACCGTCGACCCCGCGATCGTCGCCGACCGCGAACCGTTCGACATGACCTCGAACACCACCGGCATCGCCGACGACTCGGTGCTCGACGCCCTCCGCACCGCCGGCGCCGAGTCGGGCGCCGGCGAGCGCGCGGTGCGCGCGGCCATGGCGGCGGCGGGCATCGCCCCGGGCGACCCGGTGTACGCCGCAGGCCACTCGGGCGGCGGCATCATCGTGCACGAGATCGTGCGCGACCCGGCGGTCAACGCGGTCGGCGGGGCGAACTTCGGCGGACCGGGCGACTCGGCCCCGACGCATCCGGGGCGTCCGGTGCTCGACGTCGCCCACGACGAAGACGTGATCCCCGCCGTCGGCGGCTCGGGTCACGCCTCCCCCGAGCGCACGACCGTCACGCGCAGCGTCGCCGACGAGCTGCACCGCTATGGCGGTGCGTTGCCTGCGCATACCCTCGAGAGCTACCGCGAGACGGCGGCGCTCATCGACGAGGCCGAGGCGGCCGAACTCGTGCGACTCCGCGAGCTGCTCGCGTTCACGGGCGGCGGGCAGGGCGCCGTCAGCGAGTGGATCGCGGAACGTGCGCCCGAGGAGCGCGAGCGCGAAGAGTCGGGCGGGTTCTGATCAGTCGCGCGAGGGCCGGACGACGAGCCCGATGAGCCAGCTGATGAGCCCGAGCACGAGTGCGCCGAGCACGCCCCACCAGAAGCTCTCGACCACGAGGCCGAAGCCCATGAGCCCGCTGATCCAGTCGACGAGCAGCAGCAGCAGGCCGTTGACGATGAACGAGATGAGACCGAGCGTGATGACGTAGATCGGGAACGCGACGACCCTGATGAAGGTGCCGACGATCGCGTTCACGAGCCCGAAGATGAGAGCGACCAGGAGGTAGGTGAGCACGGTCGCGACGTCGGTGTCCTCATACGGCACCACACTGACGCCCGACACGATGAGCGTCGTCAGCCAGAGTGCGAACGCGATGACGATGACCTTCACGATGAATCGCATGCACCCACTCTGTCAGACGGGCCCACGAAGGCGAAGGGGTACGGTGGATCGCGTGAACGCACCGGAGTCGCCCCGCGCAGCCGTTCGTCTGCGCCCCGAGATCGCCGCCCTCCCGCCGTATCGACAGGGCCGCCCGGCGCCCGCCGACGGGTTCAAGCTCTCGAGCAACGAGAACCCCTTCGACCCGCTGCCCTCGGTCGCCGCTGCCGTCGCCGCCTCGGCGACGAGCATCAACCGCTACCCCGATGCCACGGCGCTGGCCCTGCGCGAAACGCTCGCCGCCCGCTACGGGGTCACCGCCGACGAGGTGCTCGTCGGGGCAGGCTCGGTGGCGCTGCTCGCCGCGCTCATCCAGGCGGCCGCCGCACCGGGCGACGAGGTCGTCTACTCGTGGCGTTCGTTCGAGGCCTACCCGGGCCTCGTGACCGTGTCGGGTGCGTCGAGCGTGCAGGTGCCGAACCGCGCCGACCACGGGCACGACCTCGATGCGATGGCCGCGGCGATCACCGACCGGACCCGCGTCGTGATCGTCTGCTCGCCGAACAACCCGACCGGCACCGTCGTGACGGCCGCCGAGTTCGAGGCGTTCATGGCGAAGGTGCCGGCCGACCTCCTCGTGCTGCTCGACGAGGCGTACATCGAATTCGTCCGCGATGGGGCGTCCGTCGACGGCGCGACCCTGCTCGGCCGCTACCCGAACCTGGTGGTGCTGCGCACCTTCTCGAAGGCGTACGGGCTCGCGGGCCTGCGCGTCGGCTACGCGATCGGGCCCGAGGCGATCCTCGATGCCGCGCGCGCGACGATCACCCCGTTGAGCGTGACGGCCGCCTCGACCGCGGCGGCGATCGCCTCGCTCGAGCCGGTCGCCGAGGCCGAGCTGCAGTCGCGCGTGCAGGTGATCGCCGAGCGCCGCGACCGCGTGCGGGCGGCGCTCATCGCGCAGGGCTGGCCGATCCCGGTGGCGCAGGGCAACTTCATCTGGCTGCCCTCGGGCGAGGCGACGACCGAGGTCGCCGACCGGCTCTTCGACGCCGGTCTCGTGACGCGGGCGTTCCCGCCGGCCGGCATCCGGGTGTCCATCGGTGAGGAGGAGTCTGTCGATACCCTCCTCCGGATTCTCGGCGAGCTTGTACCGGCTTCACAAGAAGGGCGTCCCGTCTAGCGGGTAGCGTGGAACGGTGGCAGCCCGCGAGAGAGACTTCACCGCGCCGACGGTTCAGCTCCTGACCCCTGAGGGCGAGTTGCGCCCGAGCCCCGAGGCCGAGGAGTATCTGCCGATCGTCGAAGCACTCGACGACGCGATGCTGCAGCGGTTCTACCGCGACATGACGGTCTCGCGGAGGCTCGACACCGCCGGTGCGAACCTGCAGCGCCAGGGCCAGTTGGCGCTCTGGGTGCCGAGCTCGGGCCAGGAGGCCGCGCAGGTCGGGTCGGCGCACGCCGCCCGCCCGCAGGACCACCTGTTCCCCTCGTACCGCGAGCACATCGTCGGCATGATCCGCGGGCTCGACCCGGTGCGCATCCTCGCGCTGCTGCGCGGCGTCACCCTCGGCGGGTGGAACCCCGAGGAGAACGGCAACTTCCACCTCTACACGCTCGTGCTCGCCTCGCAGACGCTGCATGCCACCGGCTACGCGATGGGCCTGCAGTTCGACGGCGCGACGGCGACGGGCGACCCTGAGACGGATGCCGCGGTGCTCGTCTACTACGGCGACGGCTCGACCTCGCAGGGCGACGCGAGCGAAGCGCTCGTCTTCGCCTCGAGCTACGCGGCCCCGCAGGTCTTCTTCGTGCAGAACAACCAGTGGGCCATCTCGGTGCCGGTCTCGCGCCAGTCGCGCAGCCCGCTGTCGCTGCGCGGCGGCGGGTTCGGGATGCCCGGAATCCGCATCGACGGCAATGACGTGCTCGTGAGCTACGCCGCCACCCGCAAGGCCCTCGAAGAGGCTCGCGCGGGCGAGGGGCCGAGCCTCATCGAGGCGCTCACCTACCGCATGGGCGCCCACACCACGGCCGACGACCCCACGAAGTACCGCACCGACGACGAGGTGGCGTACTGGGCCGAGCGCGATCCGATCGCCCGGTACCGCACCTGGCTCGAGAGCCGTGGCGCTTCGGCCGCGTTCTTCGACGAGGTCGACCAGGAGGCATCCGACGTCGCCGCCGATGTGCGCCGCCGCGCACTCGACATCACGGGCCCGACGCGCGAGACGATCTTCGAGCACGTGTACAGCGAGCCGCACCCGCTCATGACCGCGCAGCACGCATGGCTCGACGAGTTCGAGAACTCGTTCGACGGAGACGCCGCATGACCGGCCGGATCGACGAGGAGGTTCGCGTGAGCGACGCACACGACGCGCCCGAGGCATCCGCCCCTGCAGCGGCGCAGCCCGACGACGCCGTGCGCGGCGTGCAGACCCTGTCGATGGCGAAGGCCATCACCGCGGGCCTCCGCGACGCGATGCGCGCCGACGAGAAGGTGCTGCTCATGGGCGAGGACATCGGCCCGCTCGGCGGCGTGTTCCGCGTCACCGAGGGGCTCTCGGCCGAATTCGGCGCGAAGCGGGTGCTCGACACCCCGCTCGCCGAGTCGGGCATCGTCGGCACGGCGATCGGGCTCGCGATGCGCGGCTACCGGCCGGTGTGCGAGATCCAGTTCGACGGCTTCATCTTCCCCGCGTTCGACCAGATCACGACGCAGCTCGCGCGGCAGACCCTGCGCCACGACGGTTCGCTGTCGATGCCGATCGTGATCCGCGTGCCCTACGGCGGGCACATCGGGTCGATCGAGCACCACCAGGAGAGCCCCGAGGCCTACTTCGCGCACACCCCCGGGCTGCGCGTTGTCAGCCCGTCGAACCCGCACGACGCGTACTGGATGATCCGCGAGGCCATCGAGTCGCGCGACCCGGTGCTGTTCTTCGAACCGAAGAGCCGCTACTGGCCGAAGGGCCCCGTCGACCTCGACCACGCCGGCCTTCCGCTGCACGCGAGCCGCGTCGTGCGCCAGGGCACCGACATCACGGTCGTCGGGCACGGCGCGATGGTGTCGACGCTGCTGCAGGCCGCCGACGTCGCCGCGGAGGAGGGCACGAGCATCGAGGTCGTCGACCTCCGCTCCCTCTCCCCCATCGACTACGGCCCCCTGCTCGACTCGGTGCACCGCACCGGCCGGCTCGTCGTCGCCCAGGAGGCGTACGGCAACGTCTCGGTCGGCTCCGAGATCGCCGCGACCGTCGCCGAGCGGGCGTTCTACTCGCTCGAGGCGCCGGTGCTCAGGGTGTCGGCCTTCGACACCCCGTTCCCGCCGGCAGCGCTCGAGACCGAATACCTTCCGAGCCCCGACCGGGTGCTCGAGGCCGTCGACCGGGCACTGGCGTACTGACACCACACGATTCAGACATGCAGCTGACGGCATGACTCGACTGCGAGGGTAAGACTGATGAGCGAGATCCGATTCCCCCTTCCCGATGTCGGCGAGGGCCTCACCGAGGCCGAGATCGTGCAGTGGCGTGTCGCGCCCGGCGATCGCATCGTGCTCGACCAGGTGTTCGTCGAGATCGAAACCGCGAAGTCGCTCGTCGAGCTGCCGAGCGCGTTCGAGGGCGTCGTCTCCGAGCTGCTCGTCGAAGAGGGCAGGACCGTCGACGTCGGCACGCCCATCCTGGTGATCCAGACGGATGCCGCGGGGGCCGCGCCTGCGGCCGGCGCGGGTGGCGGCGGGGTCGCTGCCGCCGTCGCTCCGGCTCCTGCGGCTGCGGCTGCCCCGGCGGCTGAGGAGGGCGGCGGTGCCGTGCTCGTCGGCCACGGCGCATCCGGCCCCGCGGCGACCCGCCGCCGTCGGCACCCCGCCCCCGGCGGCGCGCACGAGAAGCTCGCGACCCCGCCCGCTCCCCCGGTCGTCGCTCCCCCGGCGCCCGCCGCGCCGGTCGCAGCGCCCGCGGTCAGCGGCGCGCCCGTGGCATCCGCCGGTCTCGCAGGTGCGCAGCGCGCCGAATCGCGCGTGCCCGTGATCGCGAAGCCGCCGATCCGAAAGCTCGCGAAGGACCTCGGCGTCGACCTCTCCCGGGTCGCGCCCACCGGGCCGATCGGCGACATCACGCGCGACGACGTGATCCGCGAGGCGAGCCAGGCGAGCGTGTTCCGCAACATCCAGACGCCCGAGGCGCCCGCCGACCGCGAGACCCGCATTCCCGTGAAGGGCGTGCGCAAGGCGATCGCGAACGCGATGGTGCAGAGCGCATACTCGGCGCCGCATGTATCGGTGTTCGTCGACGTCGACGCGACCCGCACGATGGAGTACCTCAAGCGCCTCAAGGCCTCCCCCGACTACGCCGGCATCAAGATCTCGCCGCTGCTCATCATGGCGAAGGCGATGCTGTGGGCGGTGCGCCGCAACCCCACCGTCAACGCGCAGTGGACCGATGACGAGATCATCGTGAAGCACTACGTGAACCTCGGCATCGCCGCGGCGACGCCCCGCGGACTCATCGTGCCGAACGTGAAGAACGCGCAGGACATGTCGATGGTCGAGCTCGCGACCGCGCTCGAGCAGCTCACCCTCACGGCGCGCGAGGGCAAGACGCAGCCCGCCGAGATGCAGAACGGCACCATCACGATCACGAACATCGGCGTGTTCGGCATGGACACCGGCACCCCGATCCTCAACCCGGGCGAGGTCGGCATCGTCGCGCTCGGAACGATCAAGCAGAAGCCGTGGGTCGTCGACGGCGAGGTGCGTCCGCGCTTCGTGACGACCATCGGCGGCTCGTTCGACCACCGCGTCGTCGACGGCGACGTCGTCTCGCGCTTCGTCGCCGACGTCGCCTCGATCATCGAGGAGCCGGCGCTGCTGCTCGAGTAGCGCCCACCGCCGAGCGGCGGTCGTCAGAGGCGGTACTCGTACGTGATCGAGTCGGGGGTGCGGCTCGCCTCGACGAAGCCGGTGCGCTCGAGGGTTCGGCGCGCCGGCAGGTTCGACACCTCGGCGGAGGCGCGCACGATCCGGGCGAGCCCGGTCGATCGGGCGAGGTCGACGGCGGCGATCACGGTGTGCAGCGCGAGGCCCTGGCCGCGCACGGCGGGCACGAGGCCGAAGTCGAACTCGACGGCGCCGTCGGCGTCGGGCGGGCCGAAGAGGTTCACTCCCCCGATGGCGGGGCCGTCTTCGCCGCGGCGCACGAGATAGGGGCCGAAGGGCCGGGGGTCGCCGTTCTGCGCGACCGCGCGCACGTACTCGGCGAGGAGCTCGGGTTCGTCGGTGAAGGCGTACGCCCCCTCCCAACCGTCGTGGGGATCGACCGTGCCGGAGAGCACGCGCTCGGCGTCGGCGACGGTGAATGGGTGCAGCGTGATCGGGGCCGTCGTCGTATCCACGTACTTCACTCTCCCATGCGGCGCCGACACCGCCAAGTGCTGAGCGCAGCATGACGGGGAATGGCGGGTGAACGGTTCTGGTTGGAAGAGGCGGCAGCACCCCACATGGTTTTGACAATCATTATCAATAAGCGTAGGTTCGAAGCATGGACGCCAGCACTCGACCGACCCGCCGCACGCGAACCCTGATCGGCGCCGGTGCCGCCGCGACGGTCGGCGTGCTCGCCCTCGCGGGCTGTGCGGGCCCTGCGGCATCCAGTGAGAGCACCGGGCCGCAGATCGTCGCGACGACGACCCAGGTCGGCGACTTCACCCGCGAACTCCTCGGCGGCGACGCCGAGCTCACGCAGCTCCTCTCACCCGGCCAGAGCGCACACAGCTTCGACCCGTCGGCCGCGCAGCTCCTCGCGCTCAGCAACGCCGACGCACTCGTCGTCAACGGCGGCGGCCTCGAGAGCTGGCTCGACGACGCGATCGACGCCTCGGGCTTCGACGGCGTGCTCATCGACGCGAGCACCGGCATCGAGATGTTCGGCACCGACGACCACGATCACGACGAGGCGGAGGCCACGGAGCACGAGCACGCCGACGAGGCGAGCGATGACGCGGCCGACGACGAGCACGAGCACGCGCACGACGAGGCCGAAGCCGACGACACCGACCATGCTGGTCACGACCACGGCGACGGCAACCCCCATATCTGGACGGACCCCGAGCTCGCCGAGGACATGGTCGAGAACATCGCCGACGGACTCGAGACGGTCGACGGCATCGACACGGTGCAGCTCGAGGCGAACGAGACCGCGTACCTCGCGAAGCTCGACGCGCTCGACGCGTGGATCGAGGAGAACGTCGAGCAGGTTCCGGCCGCCGACCGCCTGCTCGTCACGAACCACGACGCGTTCACCTACTTCGTCGATGCCTACGACGTGACCTTCGTCGGCAGCATCATCCCGAGCTTCGACGACAACGCCGAGCCGAGCGCCGCCGAGATCGACGCGCTCGTCGCGAAGATCGAGGCGACCGGCGTGCAGGCGGTGTTCTCGGAGGCGTCGATCTCGGCGAAGGCAGCCGAGACGATCGCCGCGGAGTCGGGCGTCGCGGTCTACTCGGGTCCTGACGCGCTCTACGGCGACTCGCTTGGCGCGGCCGGCAGCGGGGGCGAGACGTACCTCGGCAGCCAGATCCACAACGCGCGGCTGATCCTCGAATCGTGGGGCGTCACGCCTACCGCGCTTCCCGCGCTGCTGCAAGGATGACTCGCATGACCCACTCCCCCGTGCTGCGGCTTCGCGGGGCCGCCTTCACCCACCCGGGCGGCTCGGGCGTCTCGGGGCTCGACCTCGAGATCGCGCCGGGCGAGGCGGTCGCGCTCATCGGGCCGAATGGCGCCGGCAAGTCGACGTTGCTCAAGGGAATCCTCGGGCTCGTACCGCGGACCGCGGGCATGGTGGAGCTCGGCGGCGTCGAACTCGGCATCGGACGGGCATCGCTTACCGCGAGCGGCATGGTCTCATTCCTCCCCCAGTCGGCCGACCTCGACCCCGACTTCCCGATCAGCCTCGAGCAGGTCGTCATGCAGGGCCGGTACCGCGGACTGGGGCTCTTCCGCTGGCCGGGGCGCAGCGATCGGTCGGCCGTGGCGCAGGCGCTCGAGACGGTGGGGCTCGCGGCGCTCGCGAAGCGACCGTTCGGCGAGCTGTCGGGCGGGCAGCGCCAGCGCGGACTGCTCGCGCGCGCGCTCGCCTCCGACCCCGCGCTGCTGCTGCTCGACGAGCCGTTCAACGGGCTCGACCAGGTCAACCGCGACGCGCTCATCGAGACCGTTCGCGAGCTGAAGGGCCGCGGCGTCGCGGTGCTCGTCTCGACGCACGACCTCGAACTCGCCCGCCAGGTCTGCGATTCGGTGCTCTTCGTCAACGGGGTTCAGCTCGCGTTCGGGCCGGTCGACGAAGTGCTCACGCTCGGCAACGTGCAGGAGTGCTTCGAGGGCGTCGAGGTCGAGATCGACGAGCACACCGTCGTCGTGCCGGGCCACGAGGGCCATTGAATGCAGTTTCACGCATATGAGTTGCTTCGGCGGGGGAGGGGCGACGGATGTCACTGAGCGACGCCCTGTTCGGCGCGTTCGCGCTGCCCTTCATGAGCCGGGCCCTGCTCGTCATGCTTGTGCTCGCGGTCGTCGCCGGAGTCGTCGGGGTGCTCGTGAATCTGCGCGGACTCGAGTTCATCAGCGACGGGCTCACCCACGCGGTGTTCCCGGGGCTCGCGATCGGGCTCGCAGTGGGCGGCACGAGCGGTCTCCTGCCGGGCGCTGCGGTCGCGGCGCTCGCCGGTGCGCTCGCACTCACCTGGCTCGACCGGGCCGGGATCACCTCCGACGCGGCGATCGCGATCGTGCTCACGGCGACCTTCAGCATCGGCGTGATCGTCGTCTCGAAGAGCGACGACTACGCCGGTGAGCTCGAGGCGCTGTTGTTCGGGCGGGTGCTGACGATTCCGCCCGAGCAGGTGCTGCCGCTCGTCGTGGTGAGCCTCGTTGCGCTCATCGCAGTCGGGCTGACGCTCAAGCAGCAGCTCTTCCGGGCCTTCGATGCGCGCGGCAGTCGCGCCGCGGGCGACTCGGGGCTCGTGCTCGACCTCGTGCTGAACTGCGCGATCGCGCTGGTCGTCGTCGCGGCGGCGAGCACGGTCGGCACGCTGCTCGTGCTCGCGCTGCTCATCGTGCCGGGGGCGGTTGCGCGGCTCATCACGCGGCGGATGTGGTGGCTGTTCCCGGTGGCGGCCGTGTTCGCGGCGGCCGGGGCGTGGCTCGGGCTCGCGGCCGGGTTCGCCGTGTCGGTCGGGGCGGGGGTCGATCTGCCGGCAGGTGCGACGATCGTGGCGGTGTTCGTCGTCGGGTACGTCGTGGTGCTCGCCGGGTTCGGGATCGGGCGGTGGGTGCGGGGTCTCGAGACGCGTCCTCCTGCGTCGGGCGCTCCTCGACCGGCGGGGAGTCCTCCTGCGTCGGGCGCTCCTCGACCGGCCGGAACCGTGGGGGAGGGGCGCTGATGGGGTACTTCGAGCGAGCCCTTCTCGCCGCCATCGTGATCGGCGTCGGCGCTGGCTTCGTCGGCGCGCTCGTGGTGCTGCGCAAGCGCACCTTCTTCGCCCAGGCGCTCACGCACGGCACCTACCCGGGGGCGGTCGCCGCGGCGGCGCTCGGGGTGAGCATCCCCGCCGGTGCGGCCGTGGCATCCGTCGTGCTCGTCGTGATCATGGCCGGAATCTCGCGGGTGCGACGGCAGGGTGCGCAGGTCGCGGCCGGCATCGTGCTGACCGGCGGTTTCGCCGCCGGAGCGCTGCTGCAGGCGCTCATCCCCGGGCTTCCGGTGCGCGCCGAGAGCCTGCTCGTCGGCTCGATCCTCACGGTGAGCGACCAAGACATTCTGCTTGCGGCATGCGTCGCCGTCATCGCGATGGCCGCCGTGGCGCTCTTCGGCAAGGAGATCGCGCTATCGACCTTCGACCCCGCCGGATTCAAGGCGATGGGGTATCGCGAGTGGCCGATCGAGGTGCTCGTGCTCGGGCTCACCGCCGCGTCGGTCGTGAGCTCGCTGCCCGCGGTCGGCGCGATCCTCGCGATCGCCCTGATCGCGGCGCCCGCGGCGGCGGCGCGTCTCGTCGTCGGCTCGTTCCGGGGCGTGCTGTTCGCGGCCCCCGTCATCGGTGCGGCTTCGGGCGTCGTCGGCGTGCTCGCCTCGCGCGCATTCGCCATCGCCGCGGGTCCGTCGATCGCCCTCGCGGCGACGGCGTTCTTCCTGCTCGCACTCGGGATCTCCAAGGTGCGCGCGCTACCGTTGAAGCGCACCGACATTCCCGTCGAGACCGCGGAGGGCGCACGACTCGCATGAAACGCAACACCTGGCAGCGTGAAGCCGTTCGAGAGGCGCTCGACTCGACCGAGGGCTTCATCAGCGCACAGGCGCTGCACTCCGCGCTGCACGCCAGCGGTTCGCCGATCGGCCTCGCCACGGTGTACCGCGCGCTCGGCGACCTCGCGACGAGCGGCGAGGCCGACTCGCTGCAGTCGCCCGACGGCGAGGCGCTCTACCGTGCGTGCTCGACGACCGGTCATCACCACCACCTCATCTGCCGCAACTGCGGACTGACGGTCGAGATCGCCGCCGACGAGGTCGAGGCGTGGGCGAAGGGGGTCGCGGCCGAGCACGGGTTCACCCAGGCGGCGCACGTCGTCGACGTGTTCGGGCTGTGCGCGAACTGCACCGAGCTCGCGGCGCGCGAGCGCGAGGCGTCGGCCCCGGGGGAGTAGCGCGGAGCCGGCTCGGGGGGAGTCAGGCGCGTCGTCCGCGCCGCGCGATCGCCAGCAACCCGAGGCCGGCGGCGAGGGCGAGGAGCGCCGTCGCGGCCGGCGCCAGGACCACCGCCCCGGTCGTTGAGAGCTCACCGCTCGCGGACGGCGTCGGCTTCGGCGGGGCCGCTGCGTCGACCTCGATCTCGACGGTGGCGCTCGCGGTGCCGAGGGTCGCGGTGATCAGATGAGGGCTGGCGTGCGGGAACGTCACGGTCAGGCCGTCGACGACGTCGCTCGTCACGGAGCTCGTCAGCACGACCGCGCGTGTGTCGACCGGTGCGCCGTGGCGGTCCTCGCCGGCGACCGTGAAGCTGAGCGATCCGCCCTGGGCGACGGTGTCGGCCGACGCGACGAGGGTGAGCACCGCGTCGGTCGCGGCGTAGAGGGTCGTGTCCGCCGTGACCGGCGTCGTCGCGTCGAACCAGGCCCCGCTGCCGTCGGCCGCGGTGTTCCAGGCATCGGGCGCGTCGAGCGGCGGGACGGTCCGGTAGCCGCTCGCGAAGTCGGGGGCGAACAGCCGAACGGATGCGTCGGGGGCCACATCTCGCCCGTCGAAGTCGACGGCGTAGTCGTGGTCGTGCACGGTCACCGTCGTGGCCACGAGCGCGCCATCGAGCGCGATGACACCGTGGTTGTCGATCTGCCCGTCACCGGTGACGGTCGCACCCTGGGTCGGTGCGCCGCCGGGCCCCGCGAGCAGTCCGCCCGCCTCGATCACGACCTCGCTGCCTGCGGGATTCGAGTCGGGCACGATGAGTGCACCCGTGGGCATCCGAAGCGTCCCCGCCAGGGTGAGCGATCCGAATGCGGCCGCTGCGTCGCCGCCGCCGATCGCCGAACTGTTCGCACCGATGGCCGTCACCTCGCCTCCGAGGATCGAAGTGGCCCCGCCGGCGCCGCCCACGCCTCCGGGTGCCCCCGAGCCGGACCCGCCGCCGATGCCCGCTCCGACGCCCGTCGCCGTGACGGTGCCGCCGGTGATCATGGTCGTGCCGCCGTCGCCGGCCGGAACGCCGCCGCCGCCGCTCGACCAGGCGGACCCGCCGCCGATGCCTGCGCCGCCGAAGTCGCTCGTCGCCGTGACCGTGCCCCCCTCGATGCTCAGCACCCCTCCGTCGCCGCCGCCCGAGAACCCCTGCCCGCCGCCGATGCCGGCGCCTCCATACGTGGCCGTGGCGGTCACCGTGCCGCCGGTGATCGTGATCGCGCCCGCCGACTCGCCGATCTCACCGCCGCCGCCGATGGCGGCGCCGCCATCGCCCTGTGCCGTGACCTCGCCGGCGCGCACAGTGAGCGCGGCCCCCGGCGGCACGTGGATCCCGGCGCCGCCGAAGGCGCCGGGGAGGGTGGCGAGGAGCCGGCCGCCGCCGACCGTGTCGTCGATGGTGAGGTGGGCGCGCACGTCGACGCTGGCGGGCTGGAACAGGTGCCCGGCGAGGTCGAGGGTGAGGATGCAGCCGATCACGACCGCGGCACCCGCGGCATCGGCGGTCAGCGTCACGGTGTCGCCGTCGGTGCAGTTCTCGAGGAGCTCGGAGAGCTCGCGGTAGGCGGCGTCGACGGCGTAGACGGTGAGATCGGCCTCGATGGGGGAGTCGGCGTTGAACGCGTCGCCCGTGCCGTCGGGCAGGGTGTTCCAGACGCTGCCAGCGGGTGGCGTAGGCAGAGTGCGGAATCCCTCGGCGAGGCTCGCGGCGAACACTCTGACGGATGACGCGGGTGCACCGTTCTGCGGGTCGAAGGCGACGTCGAAATCGCGGTCGGCCACCGGCACCAGCACGAGTTCGCCGGCGAGGCCGATGACGCCGTGGTTGTCGATCTGCCCGACTCCGGCGAGCTCGACGTCTCCCTCGATCTTCGCACCGGCGGTCGGGTCGGCCTCGGTGCCGAGGAGGCGGCCGCCGTCCTCGATCACGACCTCGGCCGCGCTCGGATCCGAGTCGGGGATCAGGAGCCGGCCGCTCGGGAGGTGCACCGTCGCGGTGCCGCCGATCGTGAGCGAGCCGAATCGGCCGGTGCCGGTCTCGTCGCCGTACTTCTCGCCGGCCGCGCCGCCGCCGATCGCGGTGAACTGGCCGGCCGCTGTGACGACTCCGCCCGTGATCACGACCGCGCCTCCGTCGCCGAAGTGCCCGCCGCCGATCCCGACCTCCGGTGACGCTGCGCCGACCGCCGCGGTCGCGTCGACCTCGCCGCCCGTGATCGTGACCGACGGCGTCTGCCCTCCGCCGATCGCGGCAGCGCCACTGCCGCCGATCGCGGTGACCGTGCCGCCCGTGATCATGATCGGTCCCGAGACGGAGTTCACATCGCACGCGCCGATGCCCGCGCAGAGCCCGCCGCCTTCGGCGGTGACGTCGCCGCCGTTGATCGTCACGGCTCCGTGCGCCGCGCCGGGGCTTCCCGGGCCGACGCTGCCCGCGCCGATGCCCGCGGCGTCGCCGTTCGCCGCCACGGTGCCGCCGTCGATCACGAGCCCGGCGGTCGGGTCCACGTAGATCCCGGGTTCGTAGACCGAACTCGACTCGGCCCGCAGCTCTCCGCCGCCCGCCGAGTCGTCGATGGTCAACGTCGATGCGCCTCCCACCAGCCACGCAGTCTGCAGCAGGTGGCCGTGCAGGTCGAGCACGAGGTCGCAGCTCACGGCGACGCTGCTCGACCCGTTGCCGTCGATGTCGGCGTCGATCTGCACGACGGTGCCGTCGGCGCAGCCGTTGACGGCGGCGAACAGTTCATCCATGTCGGTGACGGGCACTGCTGCCGCGAACGCCGCGGGGGCGACCACGACGGCGGAGGCGACCACGCCGAGGACGGCGCCGACGATGACGGAAATGGAGCGCTGCATGGGGTCGACCCCTCACGAGCGGGCGACTTCGCCCACCCGATCGGAGTCTTCCACCGCCCGGGTGCGGTGGAAATCCCTCATCAGGGGGGTCTGCGATGCCGCCGTAGACAGCGGATGCCGCCCCCAATAGGGTCGGTAGCGGATGCACGTGGGGAGCATCTGCTCCGCGCGCCGCATTCGCGGCTGGCGCATTCGCGCGGTCGCGCACCGTCAGGCATCGGGGGAAATGATGACCGAATCGCAAGCCGACAACGAGTACACGCCGAGGTTCGCACGACCCGGTGAGGCGACGATCGTCGACCGCCACCGCATTCCGCCGGGGGAGTCGCTGCCCCAGACCGCCTACCAGATCATCCGCGACGAGGTCATGCTCGACGGCAACGCCCGCCTGAACCTCGCGACCTTCGTCACCACATGGATGGACGACGAGGCCAAGGCGCTCTACACCGAGGCCTTCGACAAGAACATGATCGACAAGGACGAGTACCCGCAGACCGCGGCGATCGAGGAGAAGTGCTGGCGCATGCTGGCCGCCCTCTGGAACTCGCCCGACCCCGAGACCACGATCGGCACCTCGACGATCGGCTCGTCGGAGGCGGCCATGCTCGGCGGCCTCGCGATGAAGCGCCGGTGGCAGCAGGCGCGCCGCGCCGCAGGCAAGGACGCCTCGAAACCCAACATGGTGATGTCGAGCGCCGTCCAGGTCTGCTGGGAGAAGTTCTGCAACTACTTCGACATCGAGCCGCGCTACGTACCGGTGAGCGACGAGCATCCGATGCTCGACGGTTCGCAGCTCGAACCGTACATCGACGAGAACACGATCGGCGTCGTGGTGATCATGGGCGTCACCTACACGGGCGCGTACGAGCCGGTCAAGGAGATCTCCGAGGCGCTCGACGCGCTGCAGGCCAAGACCGGGCTCGACGTGCCGATCCACGTCGACGGAGCCTCGGGGGCGATGATCGCCCCGTTCCTGCAGCACGACCTCGAGTGGGACTTCCGGCTGCCCCGGGTGCACTCGATCAACACCTCGGGGCACAAGTACGGCCTCGTCTATCCGGGTCTCGGCTGGGTCGTCTGGCGCACCGCCGATGTGCTGCCCGACGACCTCATCTTCCGGGTCAGCTACCTCGGCGGCGAGATGCCGACGCTCGCGCTCAACTTCTCGCGACCCGGGGCGCAGGTGCTGCTGCAGTACTTCCTCTTCCTCCGTCTCGGCGTCACGGGCTACACGGCGGTGCAGCAGGCCTCGCAGGACGTGGCGCTGTACCTCTCGAAGGGGATCGCCAAGATCGGCGCGTTCGAGCTCATCAGCGACGGCAGTGACATCCCGGTGTTCGCGTGGCGGTTGAAGGCCGGCCACACCGACAACTGGAACCTCTACCACCTGCAGGACCGCCTCCGGCAGAAGGGCTGGCTGGTGCCGGCCTACCCGCTGCCCGACGACCTCAGCGACCGCACGGTGCAGCGCATCGTCGTGCGCAACGGGCTCAGCATGGACCTCGCCGCCGAGCTGCTCCGCGACATCGAGACCGAGACCGCGTATCTCGACGCGCTCGAGTCGCCGATGCCCGTCGAGGGGCAGCGACCCGGCTTCCACCACTAGTAGGCGGGTGAGATGACCAAGCAGGCGACCGAGTCGCCCAGGCTCGGAAAGAACCATCCGCTCGCGCCCAAGACGGCGCACACGGCGTACCTCGGTGCCGGCCAGCTCGCCCTGCTCACCGTCGTCGTCGTCGCGAGCCTGCGCTCGCTGCCGGCGATGGCGGTCTACGGGCTCGGCAGTGTGACGCTCTACATCATCCCGGCGATCTTCTTCCTGATCCCGACCGCGCTCGTCGCGGCCGAGCTCGCGACGGGGTGGAAGGGCGGCGTGTACGTCTGGGTGCGCGAGGCCTTCGGCAACCGGTGGGGCTTCACCGCGGTCTGGCTGCAGTGGATCCAGAATGTCGTCTGGTACCCGACGCAGATCGCCTTCATCGCGGCGGCCATCGCGTTCGTGTTCATGGATCCGTCGCTCGCGAACTCGGGTCTCTACACGGCGATCATCATCCTGCTGCTGTACTGGGGATCGACGCTCATCGCCCTGCGCGGCGGCAACCTGTTCGCGAAGCTCGGGTCGTGGGGCGGCATCCTCGGCACGCTGTTCCCGGCGGCGCTGCTCATCGTGTTCGGCTTCATCTGGCTGGGCACCGGTGAGAAGAGCGAAGTGCCGCTCGGCGCAGCGAACATGATCCCGCCGTTCACGGGCATCGCGTCGATCGTGCTGATCGTCTCCAACATCCTCGCGTACGCGGGCATGGAGGTGAACGCGGTGCACGTCAACCAGATGAAGGACCCGGGCAAGGGCTATCCGCGGTCGATCCTGCTCGCGTCGGTGCTGATCCTCGCGGTCTTCATCCTGCCGACGATCGCGATCGCGATCGCCGTGCCGAACAAGGACCTCGGGCTCACGAATGGCATCATGCTCGCCTTCCAGCAGTACTTCGACACGTTCGGCATGTCGTGGGCGACGCCGATCATCTCGGCGCTCATCGCGGCGGGCGCGCTCGCCTCGGTGCTCACGTGGATCGCCGGTCCGTCGAAGGGCCTGCTCGCGGCCGCCGAGTCGGGCCTGCTGCCCCGGGGACTGCAGAAGCGCAACAAGGAGGGCGTGCAGTCGGGCATCCTGATGCTGCAGGGCACGATCGTCACCCTGCTCGCGGCGATGTTCATCTTCATCCCGAACGTGAACTCGGCCTTCATCGCGCTCGTCGACATGGCCGCGGCGCTCTACCTCGTCATGTACATGATGATGTTCGCCGCCGCGATCCGGCTGCGCCGCAAGGAGCCGAACGTCAAGCGCACCTACCGGGTGCCGGCGATGGGCTTCATCGCGGGCGTCGGCTTCGTCGGATGCCTCGCCGCGTTCTGCCTCGCGTTCATCCCGCCGGACGGTTTCGACTCGATGTCAGCCGGCATGTACGCGCTCGTGGTGCTCGGCGTCATCCTGCTCCTCGGCCTGCCGCCGCTGCTCTTCTACGCGTTCCGCAGGCCCAGCTGGGACCTCCGGTCCGATGCGGAGAAGGCGAGCCGCGGCACCCACGAGGAGGACGAGGCGACACCGGCCGCCTCGACCGCGCCCGCGCCGTCCGCACCGCCGGGCGACGCCCCGACGAGCGGCTGAGCGTGCCCGTCGAACGGCCCACGGGAGCATCCCCGTGGGCCGTTCGCCACCCACCGACCGGAACATGCACAGAGGGCCGTCATGCCGTTCGTCATCGGGTTCACCGCGCGCGTGCTCGCGCTCTACCTCGGCTGGGAGGAGCCCCTCGCGAAGGGGCCCACAGGCGTCTACCAGCACAGTGACGGCCGGCCGGGCTGGGCCGCAAGCTCGCCGGAAGGTCCGCGCGCGAGATGCGCGACCTCGGCCTCGTCGTGGAGACGGCATCGCCGGCGGGCGGCGCTCCGGACGATGGGAAGTAGGTCGACGATCGCCCCGGTGAGGGGGATGGGCCAAGATGAGGGAATGGCAAGCGACGCGCCCTCGCCGGAACGGCCCGCCCGCCCGACACCCTCGGGCGATCGTCGCCTGCGCCGCGAAGCATGGGGCTTCGGGCTCGGATCGATCTGCTTCTTCGTCGGCCCGCTGCCCGCCTACGGCGCGTGGGCGGGCGACGTCGGTGTCGCGGTCACCTTCTTCATCGGTTCGCTGCTGTTCACGACCGCGGGGTTCATCCAGCTGAGCCTCAGCGGGCGGCGCCCGCCGCGCAGGGGCATGAACGCCGCCGATCGCGCCGACTGGTTCGCTGCGGCGATCCAGTTCGTCGGCACGCTCTTCTTCAACGTGAGCACCGGGCAGGCGCTCGTCGCGGCGGTGCAGCATCCCGACGCGGTCGGCGTCGGTTGGCGGCCCGACGCGCTCGGGTCGATCGCCTTCCTCGTCTCGAGCGGACTCGCGGTCGTCGCGACGAGGGACCGGGGCCGCTTGTGGGACCGCGACGCGCGTACCTGGCACGGCACCGGCCTCAACATGCTCGGGTCGATCGCCTTCGGCGTCTCGGCGGTCGCCGCATACGTCGTCCCCACGACGGGCGACCTCGTGAGCCTCTTCTGGACGAACCTCGGCACCGTCATCGGCGCGCTCTGCTTCTTCGTCGCGGCGGTGCTGTCTCGGCGCACGGTGCTTCGCGAGGAGCACGAGTCGGCCGCCACCTCCTGATCCGGCACGGGATGCCTCTCCGGAGACTCAGGAGCGCCGTCGTCGCCGGGCTGTCGCGACGAGCAGCCCGATCCCGACGAGGCCCGCGAGGGCGGCGACCGTCAGCGCGCCGGTCGGGTCGGCGCCGGTCTCCGAGAGCTCGGTCGGCGGCATGGGCGTCGGTGTGGGCGTGGGGGTCGGCGTGGGGCCCGGCTGCACGTCGACGGTGACGCTCGCCGTGGCCTGCCCGAGCGTCGCCGTGATGACGTGCGGGCTCGCGTGCGGGAATCTGACCGTGAGCCCGTCGACGACGTCGCTCGCGACAGAACTCGTGAGCACGGCCGCACTGGTGTCGACCGGCTCGCCGAGGTGATTCTCGCCGGTGACAATGAATGTGAGAGAGCCGCCCTGGGCGACGGTGTCGTCCGGTGCGACGAGGGTGAGCGTGGCGTCGGTGACGGCGTACGCGGTCGTGTCCGTCGTCACCGGCGTCGTCGCGTCGAACCACGTGGCCGAGCCGTCGGCCGCAGTGTTCCACCACTCTCCCGCCGGCGGCGTCGGCAGCACGCGATATCCGCTCGAGAAGTCGGGTGCATAGAGGCGAACGGATGTCGCAGGGGCGCCGGTCTGGGCGTCGAACGAGACCAGGAAGTCGTTGTGCTGCACCTCGACGCCGACGTGCGACTCGTCGAGCGCGACGACGCCGTCGTTCAGGATCTGCCCGGCCCCCGTGAGGTCGGCGCCCGCCGTGGGGTCGGCCTCGGTGCCGAGCAGGCGCCCGCCCGCCGCGATCGACACCTCGGGCAGGCCATCAGGGTCGGAGTCGGGGATCACGAACGGACCGGAGGGGACGCGCAGGGTCCCCGCCGCCCCGATCACGAGCGAACCGAAGTCCGAACTGCCAGAGCCGGCGCCGATCGCGGTCGAGCCGCCCGTCGCAGTGACCGTGCCTCCTGTGACGGAGACCTGTGCGCCGGGCGCGCCGTCAGTCCCCCCGATCCCTGCGCTGCCCGTGCCGCCGGTGGCGAGGACGGTCCCTCCGGTGACCTCGACCTCGAACCCCGCGATGCCGCCGATGCCGGGCCCCCATGGGTCTTCGCCGAGGAATGTGCCGCCGATGGCGGTGACGCTGCCGCCGTTGACGATGACCTGCCCGCCCGAGGAGGTCGACCCCGATGCCGCACCGATCCCGGCCGCACCGCCGCCGGTGGCGAGGACCGCGCCGCCGATGGCGGTGACCGAGCCGCCGTTGATCGTGACGGTGCCGACACCGGTCTCGACGAGATCACCCTGGTCGTCGAGCAGGGCTCCGCCGCCGATTCCGGCTGCGGCGATCGAGGGGAAGACGTCGCCGTCCCCGCGAGCCTGGATCTCGCCGCCGTCGATGACGACGCCGGCGCCCGTCGGGACCATGATGCCCGCTCGCGCGGCGCGACCGTTCGACACGAGTGATCCGCCGCCCGTCGCCGCGATCGTGAGGATCGTGTCGGGAGCGATGACCACGCCCTCGCCGGTCAGGGTGTGGCCGTTGAGGTCGAGTGTGACGTCGCAGACGACGACGATCTCCCAGTCCGCCGGCGGAAGCGGCGCCGTGATATCGGCGCCGAGCGCGATGGTGTCGCCGTCGGCGCACGTCTCGAGCGCGGTCTCGAGTTCGGGAAAGGTGGTCGGGGTCCACGTGGCCGCGAATGCGGTCGCCGTGCCGACGCCGCAGAGGATCAGGACCGCCGCAGCCGTGCCGGCGGCGAGGAACTTCGAGCGCATCATCGGGCTACCGTTCTCTGGTGAGGCGCCCCGAGCAGTCGGGCGGCCTCGATCGGAGTCTTCCACCGCGACGGCGCAGCCGGAATCCCTCATCAGGGGGTGACGCCGGCGCAGGGGCATCCGACTGCCGGATTTCGGCCGCGACCGGCCGGTCTGGTAAGCTGGCTCGTTGGCTGGGTACATCCACTGCCCAGACCGCGACAATCCCTTTCGACTTCCGCGAGAAATCGCGGGTTTCGGCGTGGGGAGCGTCAGCAGACAAGAGACCTTGGGAGGGGCATCCGCCCCTCGGTATTGGAGGAAACCAATGGCAGCAGTGTGCCAGGTGACCGGAGCCGTTCCCGGCTTCGGACACAACATCTCGCACTCGCACCGCCGGACGAAGCGCCGCTTCGACCCGAACGTGCAGAAGAAGACGTACTTCGTTCCGTCGCTCCGTCGCAACATCACGATCAACGTGTCCGCCAAGGGCATCAAGGTCATCGATGCTCGCGGCATCGAGGCGGTTGTTCGTGACATGCAGGCTCGTGGGGTGAAGTTCTAATGGCGAAGCAGCAGGACGTCCGTCCCATCATCAAGCTCCGTTCGACGGCAGGCACCGGGTTCACCTACGTGACCCGCAAGAACCGTCGCAACAACCCCGACCGTCTCGTGCTCAAGAAGTACGACCCGGTGATCCGCAAGCACGTCGACTTCCGAGAGGAGCGCTAAATCATGGCGAAGAAGAGCAAGATCGCTCGCAACGAGCAGCGCAAGGTGATCGTCGACCGCTACGCCGAGAAGCGTCTCGAGCTGAAGAAGGCGCTCGTCGACCCGAACGGCACCGACGAGAGCCGCGAGGCCGCTCGCGTGGGCCTGCAGAAGCTGCCCCGCAACGCGTCGCCCATCCGCGTGCGTTCGCGTGACGCCATCGACGGCCGCCCCCGTGGCGTCCTCACCAAGTTCGGTGTCTCGCGTGTCCGCTTCCGCGACATGGCGCACCGTGGCGAGCTGCCCGGCATCACCAAGTCGAGCTGGTAAGCAGTAGCTTCACGCTTCACGAGAGGGGCGCTCCGGAGAGATCCGGGGCGCCCCTTTCGCATACCCGGGGCGGGTGGGGGAGTCCTCCCCATGGCGGGTGGTGGTGGTGGCTTCGTAGCGTGCAGGTGTTCGCGATGTCCACGGAAGGATCACCATGCACTTCACCACAGGAACACCGCCGGCTCGCCGCCGGCGACGACTCGTCGGCACGCTCGGTGCCTCGGCGGTGCTCGTCGGGCTCGTCGGCGTCGCCGGGATCACGGCGCCCGCCGCATCGGCAGCGGAGCCCGAGACCACCGGCTCGATCACGGGCGTCGTGACGGGCGAGGCAGGCGCCGCGCTCGAGGGCGTGCGCGTGCAGCTCTTCTTCTGCGACCCCGAATTCGACCCGCTGATGCAGCGCGACTGCTGGAACCTGCTCTGGGGCGAGGGCAAGGAGGGGAGCACCGGGGCCGACGGGTCCTTCTCGATCGAGGGCCTCGCGCCGGGCACCTACCGGGCCGGGATCGCTCCGCAGTACCAGACCGCGCAGTACATCCACGAGTACTGGGACGGCGCCGACTCGTACGAGACCGCGACCGACATCACGGTGACCGCGGGCCAGGCCACGAGCATCGCACCGACGCTCGAGATCGGCGCGAGCGTGACGGGGCGCGTGCTCGACGACGCGGGGCAGCCCGTCGCGGGCGGCTACGTGTACGCCTTCGACTCCGACGACCTCACCGGCACCCGGGGCGGCGCCTCGGTGGCCGACGACGGCAGCTACTCGATCACCGGCCTGCCGACGGGCGAGTACGTCTTCAAGGCGGGCACCGGCTGGGGCAGCGACTCCGAACTCCTCGACGAGTACTGGCAGAACGCCTACAGCGCGGATGCCGCGGCGCGGGTCTCGCTCGTCGCGGGCGAGTCGTTCGCAGCCGACTTCGAACTCAACCCCGGCGCCGTCGTCGAGGGCACCGTCTCGGGCGACGGGGCACCCGCTGCGGGCGTCCAGGTCACCGCGACCTTCGTCGGCGAGGCCGACCACTGGGTCGAGCCCGTGAAGGCGGTGACGGCGGCCGACGGCGGCTACCGCCTCGGCGGCCTCGAGCAGGGCGAGTACCTCGTCGAGTTCTCGGACTTCGACGGTCAGTGGGCGCGCCAGTACTGGGAGGGCGCGAGCGACAAGGCCTCTGCGACCCGCCTCGACCTCACCGCGGGTGAGCGGGTCGGTTCGGTCGACGCAGAACTCGTCGCCGGCGGTACGCTCACCGGAGCGCTGACCGAGCGCACCGCCGACGGCAGTGCGCCGTCGGCCGGCGCCTACTTCGAGGTGCTCCGCAAGGACACGACGGGCGCGTGGGAGCACGTCGTCGCCGAGCAGGCCGACGACGCCGGTGCGTACGAGGTGGCGGGCCTCCCGGCCGGTGAGTACACGGTGCTGTCGCACGGCTCGCGCAACGCGATCTGGGCGAAGACCTATCTCGGTGGCGTCTACTTCTCCGACGAGGCGTCGACGACCGACGTGACGGCGGGGTCCACGATCTCGGGCGTCGACGTCGAGGTCGCACTGGGCGTGCGGATCGCGGGCACCGTGATCGACGAGCACGGCGGACCCGCGACGGGTGTCGGCGCGCGAGTGCTGTACGAGCGTGCCCCCGGCGTGTGGGCGACGCCCGAGAACCTCAGCGGCGCGGGCGACGACATGTCGTACCGGGTCGCTGCCATGCCTCCGGGCGACTACATCGTCGAGTTCGCCGACCGCAGCGGCTCGGCGGAGCCGTACGTCACCCAGTACTGGGAGAACGCGGCCACGCAGGCGACGGCGACGGTGCTCTCCGCGCCGAACGGCGGCTCCTTCGACGGCATCAATGCGGTCATGACCCGCACGGCTCCCGAGCCCGAGCCCGCCCCGACGCCCACGATCGACGGGGTCGCGCAGGTCGGGCAGACGCTCACCGCGGTCGCGGGCGACTGGGGCCAGGGCGCCGAGCTCGCGGTCCAGTGGCTCGCCGACGGCACGCCGGTCGAGGGTGCCGCCGGCACCGAGTTCGTCCCCGGCGACGAGTTCGCGGGCGCCGCGATCTCGGTCGCCGTCACCGGGACCCGCCCGGGCGCAGCGCCGCTCACCGCGACCTCGGCGGCGACGGGGGCGACGCTCGCCCGCTTCGTCGACGTGACCACGGGCGGCCACGCGAACAACGTGCGCTGGGCGGGCGCCGAGGGCGTCATCGACGGGGTCCGCGGCGAGGACGGCATCGTCCGCTTCGACCCGACGGCGCCGGCGACGCGGGCCGTCATGGCCACCGCGCTGTACCGCCTCGCGGGTTCGCCCGAGTTCGCGCTGCCCGCGACGCCCACGTTCACCGACGTGCCCGCCGATCACCCGGCGTACACGGCGATCGAGTACCTCGTGAGCGTCGGCGGCACGGCTGCGAGCACGAAGTTCGGTCCTGGTGACGCGCTCAAGCGCGACCAGCTCGCCGCGTTCCTGTTCCGGGCGTCGTCGCCGTCGTTCACGGCGCCGAAGACGGCCACGTTCCGCGACGTGCCGGTGGGGTCGACGTACTTCCGGTCGATCGAGTGGGTGGCCTCCGAGGGCCTCACGACCGTGACCGGCGCGTACCGGCCGGCTGCGGTGTCGACGCGCGAGGAACTCGCCACCTTCCTCAAGCGCTGGGACGCGCTCGAGGGGTGATCGACGGGGCCGACGGCCCCTCGAAATGAGCCGAGCGGATGCCCCGTGGTGGGCATCCGCTCGGTCCTCATGTGCGACACGCCGGGCGAAGGTGCTCGAAATCCCCGGAAATCCGCGGATTTCCGGGGAATTCTGTTACATTCGAGGCGGCCTCAACGGCCACGGGGGCGGCGCAAGCTCGTTCCCGAATCTTCAACAAAGTGCTGTACATACAGCGAACGTCCGAGGAGGACATTCAATGGCTGACAAGTCGCTGAACAAGACCGAGCTCGTCGCGAAGATCGCTGCGTCGACCGGCCAGAGCCAGGCCACCGTCGACGCCGTGCTCGGCGGTCTGTTCGACGCGCTCGCCGAGTCCGTGGGTTCGGGCACCAAGGTCTCCATCCCGGGCTGGCTCGCCGTCGAGCGCACGCACCGCGCTGCGCGCACCGGCCGCAACCCGCAGACGGGCGCGACCATCGAGATCCCGGCCGGCTACTCGGTCAAGGTCTCGGCCGGTTCGAAGCTCAAGGCTGCTGCCAAGTAAGCAGGGTCTTCCCGGAGGGGCGTACGGCGTGAGCCGTGCGCCCCTCCGTCGTTTGCCGCGGGTGCACCCGTGAGGCATCCAGCCAGGGCCGTCTAGGCTGGTTCGGTGCCCCGCTCCGTCCGAGTGCTCGGCCCTGCCGTGCTCACCGCCGTCGCCCTTCTGGCGACCTTCGCCGCACTCGCGTACGGCGGGGGCGCCGCCGAACAGCTGATTCAGGACCCGGGGCCGATCGCGCGCTACGGCGTCCCGGTGTCGAAGCTCTTCGTGAACCTCGGCGCCGCCGGCATGATCGGCGCGCTCGTGCTCGCCGTGTGGGCGTTGAGCCCGAAGCGCCGCGAGTTCGGGCTCGCGCTCGACGTCGCCGCGGCATCGGCCGCGGTGATGACGGTCGCGAGCGCCGCGACGGGGCTGTTCACCTTCCTGCTCGTCACGGCGGTGCCGTTCGACCTCAGCGACGCCTTCGGCCAGAAGCTGGGGCAGTTCGTCACGACCATCGAACTCGGTCAGTCGTGGCTCATCACGACCCTCGCCGCCGCCGCGGTGACCGTGCTCTGCTTCGCGGTGCGCAACCACACCGCGCTCGTGTTCGTGACGGTGCTCGCGGTCGCGTCGCTCGTGCCGATGGCGCAGCAGGGGCACGCGGCGGGCGCTGCGGGGCACGCGGCCGCAGTGACGAGCCTCGGCCTGCACCTCGTGTTCGCGGCGGCCTGGCTCGGCGGCCTGCTCACGATCGTGCTGCTCAAGGGCGAGCTCGGGGCGAAGCGCCTGCCGGTCGTGCTCGCGCGTTACTCGACGGTCGCCCTCATCTGCTTCATCGTCGTCGCGGTCTCGGGGTACGCGAGCGCGGCGCTGCGCATCGGCACCTGGGACCAGCTGGCGACGCCGTACGGCGGGCTCGTCGTGGTGAAGGTCGCGGCGCTCATCGCCCTCGGGCTGTTCGGTGCGGCGCAGCGTCGGTTCCTCATCGGGCGGATGACGCGGGGTGCTGGTCTCGAGACGCGTCCGACTTCGTCGGGCGCTCCTCGACCGGCGAAGTACTTCTGGTGGCTCGTCGTCGCCGAACTCGCGTTCATGGGCCTCGCCTCGGGTGTCGCTGCGGCGCTCGCGCGCACCGCGACCCCCGTCGCCGAAGAGGCCGGAGAGCTCGCCCGCACGCCCGCCGAGATCCTGACGGGCGTGCCGCTGCCGCCGTGGCCCGAGACGTACCGCTACTTCACCGAGTGGAACCCCGACCTCATCTGGCTGCTCGCGTGCGGCTTCGGCATCTTCTTCTACCTCGCGGGTGCCTGGCGCCTCCGCAAGCGCGGTGACAAGTGGCCGATCTACCGCACCGTGCTCTGGGTCTCGGGCCTGCTGCTGCTCGCCTACGTCACGAACGGCGGCGTGAACGTCTACGAGCAGTACCTGTTCTCGGCGCACATGCTCGCGCACATGGTGCTGACCATGGCCGTCCCGGTGCTGCTCGTGCCGGGTGCGCCGGTCACGCTCGCGGCCCGGGCGATCAAGCCCCGCAAGGACGGCTCGCGCGGCGGCCGCGAATGGATCATGCTCGCGGTGCACTCGAAGTTCGCCGGGATCATCGCGAACCCGATCGTCGCCGCGGTGCTCTTCGCCGGATCGCTCTGGGTGTTCTACTACTCGCCGCTCTTCCGCTGGACGATGTTCGACCACATCGGCCACGAGTGGATGATCGTGCACTTCCTCATCACGGGGTATCTCTTCGTGCAGTCGCTCATCGGCATCGACCCGGTGCCGTACCGGCTGCCGTACCCGTTCCGGCTGCTGCTCCTGCTCGGCACGATGGCGTTCCACGCCTTCTTCGGCCTCGCGATCATGACCGGCACGGGGCTGCTGCTCGCGGACTGGTACGGCGCGATGGGCTGGGGCACCGACGCGCTCGTCGATCAGCAGCTCGGCGGCGGCATCGCCTGGTCGATCGGCGAGATCCCGACGGTGGCGCTCGCGATCACGGTCGCGTTCCAGTGGTCGCGCAGCGACGAGAAGGAGTCGAAGCGTCGCGACCGTCATGCCGACCGCACGGGCGACGCGGAGCTCGAGGAGTACAACGCCCGGCTCGCTGCGATCGCGGCCCGCGACAACGACACCGCAGGCTGAGGGGCCGGTAGCGGGGGTTTCGAGACGCGTCGGCGCTGCGCGCCGGCGCTCCTCAACCCGCGAGGGCACTCCGGTGGTTGAGGAGCGCGCGACGGAGGAGCACGCGTCTCGAAACCAGGCGACGGGTTTCGAGACGCGTCGCCGCTGCGCGTCGCCGCTGCGCGTCGGCGCTCCTCAACCACCGGGCGGTTCGGGCTACTTGAGCTGGATCGCGATCGACCCGTCGGGGCGGATCGAGGCTGCGAGCGCCAGCGTGAAGCGGCGGTCTTCTTCGAGCGTGTAGTAGTGCCCGTCGAACAGGTCCTGCACCTCGACCGAGATGTGCGCGACGCCCTCGGTGGGCGGCATGTCGAACGCGGTCTCGCCCGCCGTCAGCGTCACGACGGGCGAGGTCACGATGGTCCACACGGGCTCGCTCGTCACCCGGTCGTCGATCTCGATGCCGAAGGGGCAGTCGGCCGGCTGCAGCACGGGCTGTGCCGCGCACGCGGCGAGGTACTCGTCGACCTTGGTCTGCACGCGTTCGACGAATGCGGCGGTCGGCTGGGCGTCGACGGTGACGGCGACCTGCTCGCCGGCGCTCGCCGGCACGGTCACGTGCGGGGCGGCGAGGAGCACCGAGTCGTACTCGAACTCGTAGACGGCGGGGGCGATCGCGAGGTAGGGGGCGACCTGCGTGAACGCGGCGAGCTCGTCGCCGGTCTTCGTCGCACGCGTGTCGAGGGTGAGCGTGCCGACGGTGAAGAGCGGGTTGTGCGCGGCGGTCACCTCGACGACGGCGAGCGGGCTGTCGGCGAACTCCCACCGCGAGAGCACCCCGTACAGCGGTTCGATGGGGCGCACCTCGAACGTCGACTGGGCGATCTCGGTGCCGAGGCGGTAGCTCGCCGTCACCGAGTGGCCGCCGTCGGGGTTCGTGATGTCGCTCACGATGGTGATGTCTTCGGGGGCTGCGCTCACGACGCCCGAGCGCAGCATGGCGGTGGAGATGTCGGCGGGCAGCCCGAGCTCTTCGAGCTCGGCGTCGTCGAGCGCGACGCCCGGCGTGGTCGACGCCGTTCCGATGTCGTCGTCGGCGATGGCCTGCAGGTAGCCCTGCACGAAGCTCGACGCGCCGTAGATGGTCTGGTTGAGGCCGCCCAGGGCGGCGAGGAATGCCGAGACGAGCAGCACGGCGAGCCCGGCCCACCCGGCGACGGCGAGCGGCGAGACCCGCCCCTGCACCTCACCCGCGTTCCCCACCCGCACAGTCTATGTTTCGCGGGTCGCGTGACGCTCCGCATCTCCACAGGTGTTCGCAACCGCTCGGATGCCACGGAGCGGCGCTCTCGGCCGCCGTGCACCCCGCTGCGCGGTTACAGTGGGAGCGCCGCCGCGCGGCACCCCGCCGGTGCGACGCCGGCCCCGTGACATCCGCCCACCGAAAGACCGCCGTGCAGAACGTGACCCTCTCCCGCGAACAGTCCGCGGTGTTCCAGGCGATCGAGGAGACCCGTGAGCACGTGTTCGTCACCGGGCGCGCGGGCACGGGCAAGTCGACGCTGCTGAACCACCTGAACTGGAACACGAAGAAGCAGATCGTGATCTGCGCGCCGACGGGGGTCGCGGCGCTCAACGTGGGCGGGCAGACGATCCACTCGTTGTTCCGGTTGCCGATCGGGGTCATCGCCGACCACGACATCGATCAGAACGACACGGTCCGCAAGATCCTCAATGCGATGGACACGCTCGTCGTCGACGAGGTGTCGATGGTGAACGCCGACCTGATGGACGCGATGGACCGTTCGCTGCGGCAGGCGAGGCAGCGCCCGCTCGAGCCGTTCGGCGGCGCGCAGGTGGTGCTGTTCGGCGACCCGTACCAGCTCGCGCCCGTGCCGGGCGATGCCGACGAGCGCGCCTACTTCGCCGACACGTACGACTCGATGTGGTTCTTCGATGCGAAGGTGTGGCGCGAGGCCGACCTCAAGATCTTCGAGCTCGGCGAGATCCACCGGCAGCACGACGACGAGTTCAAGCAGTTGTTGAACGCGGTGCGGCACGGGCGGGTGACGGCCGAGATGGCGGGCGTGCTGAACGCGATCGGCGCCCGCCGCCCGCTGCCCGAGCAGGGCGCGATCACCCTCGCGACGACGAACAGCACGGTGAACCGCATCAACGCGACGGCGCTGAAGCGGCTGCCCGGCACCTCGAAGGCGAACGAGGCCGAGGTGAACGGCGACTTCGGGGGCCGGGCGTTCCCGGCCGACGAGCGGCTCGAGCTGAAGGTCGGGGCGCAGGTCATGTTCCTCCGCAACGACACGGCGATCGGCCCCGAGGGGCAGCGCTGGGTGAACGGCACGATCGGCACCATCACCTCGCTGAAGCGCGAGGTGCGCGTCGAGATCGACGGCGAGGAGCACGAGATCGAGCCGGTCACCTGGGAGAAGTACCGGTACAAGTGGGACCCGACGCGCAAGAAGCTCGAGAAGGAGATCATCGCCGAGTTCACGCAGTTCCCGCTGCGGCTGGCGTGGGCGGTGACGATCCACAAGTCGCAGGGCGCGAGCTACGACACGGCGATCATCGACCTCGGGCCGCGGGTGTTCAGCCCGGGGCAGAGCTATGTCGCGCTCAGCCGGCTGACCTCGCTCGAGGGGTTGTACCTGCAACGGCCGCTTCGGCCGAGCGACATCATCGTCGACCGAAACGTCGAGCGGTTCATGGCCGGAGCGGCCCGCGAGATCGGCACTCCCGGGCGCTGAGCGCCGAGCGGGTGCTGCGCCACGCCCGGGCGCTGAGCGCCGTGCGGGGTTCTGGAACCTTTCGGTCTGTGCCGGACATAACCCTTCGACGGGGTGTGACGCTCGCGCGTCGCCGCCGGCAGAGCCGGTTACGCCCCTCGCTGCGGGTTACAATCACTACGGACACACGGCTGAGGGGGCACGGTGGCTGACCGTTCTGGGGGCAGGCGGCGAGCGGCTTCGGCTCTCGCGGCGATCATCACCGTGCTCGCGCTCGCGGGGTGCACCGGCGGCTCGGTCGATCCGGCGAGCCGGTTCGAACCGGTCGACGCGTCGTACCAGGAGGACGTCTCCGCGCAGCTCGATCAGGTGCTCGAGCAGGCGATCGCGCTCAGCGGCTCGAGCGGCGGCATCGCCGGGGTGTGGGCGCCGTGGGCCGGCGGGTGGACCGGAGCATCCGGTGATGTCGACTTCCGCGAGAATTCGCGACCCGTGACCGTCGAGACGGGCTTCCACCTGTCGACCGTCACCTCCGAGATCACCTGCCTGATCCTCCTCCGTCTCGTCGATGCGGGCACCGTCTCGCTCGACGACCCCGTGACCGAGTACGTCGACCGCATCCCGAGCATCGAGGGCATCACCCTCGAGCAGCTGTGCCGGCACACCTCGGGCCTCGCCGACTACTACCCGGGCCTCGAGCAGCATTTCGTCACGAACCCGAAGCGGGTCTGGTCGCCGAACGAACTGCTCGCGGGCGGCCTCGCGATCCAGCGCACCGGAGCGCCGGGGGAGGCGTGGTCGTACTCGCGCACCGGCATCCTGCTGCTCGCCCGCGCCCTCGAGGAGGCGACCGGCAAAGACTGGAACGAACTCGCCGAGCAGTACGTGCTCGAACCGCTCGGCCTCGACCGCACCGTGCTGCCCGACCCCGCCGACACCGATCACACGGGCGCGCTCGGCGCCTACGCCGCCGGTATCGCCCCCGGCGGCGGCGCGGACTGCGCGGTGATCCACGACGACTCGGCGCAGTCGAGTTCGATGGGCGCCGCAGCGGCCGGCGCCGAGTCCGACCTCGACGACGCTCGCAAGCTGAGCGAGGCCTTCGCCACCGGCGCCCTCGTCGGCGAGCACAGCGCACGCGAACTCTGGACGACCGAGCACATCGGCGGCGACGCGCCCGTCTGGGAGGGCTTCGGGCTCGGCGGCTCGCAGTTCGGGCCGTTGCGGGGGACCGCGGGCGAGTCGGCCGGCTCGTTGACCGCCGCGTTCACCGATCCGAAGACCGGACTCACCGTGGTCGTCGCGCTCAACAACTCGACGTCGGGAGCCGGGTTCGTGCGCGAGACGGCATTCGCCCTCGCCTCGATCGGGTCGAAGGCGAGCGCCGTCGACGGTCGCGACCAGCCGCTCGTCGAACTGCCGTGGTCGCTCGAACAGGCCATCGCGAAGATGCAGGCGCTCGCCCTCTGCCCCACGGCGCCCGCCGCCGAGGAACCGGTCGCCGAAGAAGGCGCGGCACCGGCCGAAGGCTGAGGCGGCGCCGGCCGGGGCGGGATTGCCTGAATCGGCGTAACCTCGACCACGAGGCATCCGTAACCTCCTGAGGGGGAATCATCATGTGCCGTTGGCTTGCCTACGCCGGGGAGCCGATCCAGCTCTCGAAACTCATCCTCGACACGCAGAACTCGCTCGTCGCCCAATCGCTGAACTCGCCGCTCGGCGCCGAGACCGTCAACGGCGACGGCTTCGGCGTCGGCTGGTATCCACTGGATGCCACGGCCGGAAGCATCCCCGCGATGTTCCACAGCATCGAACCCGCCTGGCACGACGAGAACCTCAGCGAGATCACGCACGCGATCGAGAGCCCGCTCTTCTTCGCCCACGTGCGCGCTGCAGCGGGTCCGCCCATCCAGCAGACGAACTGCCATCCCTTCCGACACGACAACTGGCTGTTCATGCACAACGGCAGCCTCGCCGGCATGGCCCTCGTCCGGCGCGACCTCGCGCTCGCCGTGGCTCCCGAGTTCTTCCCGCTCATCCGCGGCACCACCGACTCCGAGGTGCTGTTCTACCTCGCACTCACCCTCGGACTCCGGGAGGACCCGGTCACGGCGATGGCCGCCGCGATCCGCAAGGTCGAGGAGATCGGGCACGCGCACGGCGTCGAGTTCCCGATGCAGGGCACCGTCGCGGTCTCCGACGGGGCGACGGTTTGGGCGTTCCGCTACTCCTCGCAGGGGCGCACGCGCACGCTCTTCCACTCGGTCGCGATGGCGTCGCTGCAGCAGATGTACCCCGATGAGGAACGGCTGCGCGGCTTCGGCCTGAGCGCGCGCGTCATCGTCTCGGAGCCGCTCACCGACCTGCCCGGCGTGTTCGTCGAGGTGCCCGAATCCACCGTCGCGATCCTCGAGGGCGGCGAGTACCGGCACGAGCCGTTCCTCGCGACCGTCGAATAGCGCGCCGTCGCGGGCCGGATGCCACGCGCTCGCGCCCGGCGGATTCCCAGCCCCCCGGCGTGGCCGGTGGAGTACGCTCGGGGGGTATTCGTCCGCGGCGGTTTCCGGGAGGTGTCATGGCGTCGGATGCGAGCCGTGGCGTCGACCGCACGCGCTTCGGTGCGGCACGCCGGGTGCTCGTCGCGCTCCTCGGCGTGGCCGCGGTCCTCGTCGGCCTGCTCGCGATGCACACCGCAGGGGCGGGGGCCGAGCACAGCGGCATGCCGGTCGTCGCGGTCGCGGCGCCGGGCACCTCGAACGCGGCGCCGGCGCATGGCGAGCACGCCGCATCGGCGTCGGTCTCCCTCGTGGAGACGTTCGCGGCCTTGCCGGTCGTCGAGAGCATCGCGGCCGCGTGCGACGAGCAGTGCATGAGCGGGCTCGTCGACTGCGCCCTCATGGTCATCGGCTGCGTGATGCTGCTCCTCATCGTCGCGTTCGTGCTGCTCGCGGGCGGGCCGGCCGTGTTCCGACGCCTGCTCGACCGGGTCCGCGCGCTCGTCGCGGCGTTCGCACGTGGCATCCCGCTGCACCTGCAGCGACCCGATCTCACCGTTCTCTCCATCAGTCGCACCTAGGCCGAACCCAGCGCCCGCCCGGCGGGCGTGGCTTCGCCATGCCCGTCGGCAGTCACTGAACGACCCCGACGAATGGAAGAACCCCGATGCGAACCGCACGAACCATCCTGATCACGGCCGCCGCGGCGGCCACCGCCCTCGCCCTCGCGGGCTGCGCCGACACCGCCATGTCCGGCATGGACCACGGCGCAGAGCCCTCGGCGAGCGACCCGGCGACGACGGCCGCGAACGGCGCCGACGTCACCTTCGCGACGATGATGATCCCGCACCACGAGCAGGCCGTCGAGATGAGCGAACTGCTGCTCGACGAGCCCGAGCTGAGCGTCGCGGTGCGCGAGCTCGCCGAGGGCGTCATGGCCGCCCAGCAGCCCGAGATCGACCAGTTGCGCGACTGGCTCGCCGAGTGGGGGCAGGAGGAGGTCGACATGGGCGGCATGGACCACGGCGACGGCATGATGAGCGATGACGACCTCGCCGCCCTCGAGTCCGCCACCGGAGCCGACGCCGAACGCCTCTACCTCGAGCAGATGATCGTGCACCACGAGGGCGCCGTCGCGATGGCCGAGGTCGAGATCGCCGAGGGGGAGTACCCCGACGCGATCGCGATGGCCGAACGCATCGTCGCCACCCAGTCCGACGAGATCGCGCTGATGCAGGCACTGCTCGGCGCGACCTCGCGTGGATAGCCGCACGCCGCAGCCCCAGTCGCGTCGCGCCGCCCGGGAATCCGAGGCGGCGCGGCGCCGGCACGGGGCGCGGCGATCGACCCATGCGGTCCGGACCCTGGCTCCGCGTGCTGCCGCGGCCGGTCGCCGCCGGCGCGGGAGCGGCGCGCTCGCGGTGGCCGCATCCGCGGCGCTCGCCGTCAGCGTCAGCCTGCCCGCGCTCGCCGTCGATCCGCGGGCGAACTCGGCGGCGCCGTTCGCCGCAGCCACGCCCGCGGGCGCCGAAGTGCTCGCCGGCTCCGCCCAGCACGCGAGCGCCGGCACCGACGTGGTGGCGCCGCCGCTCACCGACGAGAGCTACACGACGGGCCGGGCCCGCACGACGGGCTGGTACGCGCAGACCGCCTCGACGTTCGTCAACTACTCGGGACCGATCCAGTGGCCGTTCCGGGTCGGCGTGCCGATCTCGAGCGACTTCGGACCGCGCGTCGCGCCGTGCGCGGGATGCTCCACGTACCACAAGGGCCTCGACATGAACCCGGGCGACCGTTCGCCGATCCAGGCGATCGCGGCCGGCGTGGTGCGCGAGGCCTCGGCCGTCGACAACGGCGGGCTCGGCGTCTACGCCGTGATCGACCACACGGTCGGCGGCGAACTCGTGTCGAGTGTCTACGCGCACATGGCCGAGGGCTCGCTCGAGTTCGCGGTCGGCGACGAGGTCGCCGTCGGCGACCAGGTCGGGCTCGTCGGCAACACCGGGCAGTCGACCGGCCCGCACCTGCACCTCGAGATCCTCGAGGGCGGCACGAGGCCCGTCGACCCCTACGACTGGCTCTCCGAGCGGGTCGCGCCGTGAGCGCCGACCGGCCTCGCGCCGCATCCTGCTCCACCCACTCCACCCACCGAAACCCTTACCCCACCCGAACCGGAGGAACCACCCGATGACCACGTCCCAGCCGAAGCGCCCGAACGGCGCCGCCGCCGAGGCATCCCGCCGCAAGAAGATCATGTGGGTGAACATCGCTCTCGTGGCCGCGTTCATCGCCGTCGTCGCGATCGCGTTCGCCCTGCTCAGGCCGCAGACCGCGCCGCCCGCCGACGGCAGGGCGTCGTCGTCCTCGTCGTCCTCGTCGGATGCCGCGGCCCCGACGGTCCGCGCCGACAGCCACGTGCTCGGCGAGCCGGGCACGAGCGGGGTGACCGTCGTCGAGTTCCTCGATTTCGAGTGCGAGGCGTGCGGGGCCTTCTACCCGCTCGTCGAACAGCTGCGAGAGGAGTACGCGGGCGAGGTGACCTTCGTGACCAGGTACTTCCCGCTCGACGGGCACTTCAACTCGCGGCACGCTGCCGTCGCGGTCGAGGCGGCCGCTCAGCAGGGCGCGTTCGAGGCGATGTACGCGAAGCTCTTCGAAACGCAGGCCCAGTGGGGCGAGCAGCGCGAGTCGCGGGCGCCGTTGTTCCGCGAGTTCGCGGCCGAGCTCGGGCTCGACCTCGCGGCCTATGACGCCGCGGTGGCCGACCCGGCGACGCTCGCGCGGGTCGAGTCCGACCTCACCGACGGGATCGCACTCGGCGTGCAGTCGACGCCGACCTTCTTCGTGAACGACGAGATGCTGCGGCTCGAGGCGTACGACGACCTGCAGGCCGGCATCGAGGCGGCGCTGAGTGCGGCGGGCGACTGAGCAGGGGTCGAACACGTGCGCTCCGTGGGCGCGAGTTTGTGCTTGGATGCTTGTATTCAAGTAAGAGGGGTGTCATGGCTATCGGGAATGTGCAACTGGGCAAGCTCGGCTACGGGGCCGCCAACCTGGGGAATCTCCACCGGGTTCTCACCGAGGAGGAGGCCTGGGAGATACTGGCGACCGCCTGGGACGGCGGCATACGCTACTTCGACACGGCGCCGCACTACGGGTTGGGGTTGAGCGAGCGGCGCCTCGGCGCGTTCCTGCAGACGAAGCCGCGCGATCAGTTCGTCGTCTCGACCAAGGTGGGGCGGCTGATCCGTGCCAACCCCGATGACGACGGCGGCCTCGATCTCGCCAACGGCTTCCATGTCCCCAGTACGACCAGGCGGGAGTGGGACCTCACTGCTGACGGTGTGGCGACCTCCCTCGCCGAGTCCCGCGACCGCCTGGGCCTCGATGCGATCGACATCGCGTTCGTGCACGACCCCGAGGTCTTCAGCCTCGACGTGGCGGTGGCCGAAGCGTTTCCCGCACTCGAGGCGCTCAGGAGTGCGGGGGAGATCTCGGCGATCGGGGTGGGCGCCATGAGCAGTGCGACGCTCGAGCGGTCGGTGCGCGAGGCGGATCTCGACCTCATCATGGTCGCCGGTCGCTACACGCTCCTCGACGACGAGGCGAAGGTCGGGGTGCTGCCGGCCTGCCGGGCGCGGGGCACGCTGGTCGTCGCGGCCTCGGTGTTCAACTCCGGCCTGCTGGCCTCCGACTCACCCTCCCGGGACGGGCGATTCGAGTACGGATCGATGCCCGACGAGATGTGGCAGCGCCTGCAGCTCATCCTCGCCGTCTGCCGGAACCACGGCGTTCGGCTGCCTGCCGCCGCGATCCAGTTCCCGTTGCGCGACGCGTCCGTGGCCGATGTCATCGTCGGCGGCTCTCGTCCGGCGCAGCTGCGCGAGAATCTCGAGCTGATGTCGTGCGAGATCCCCGACGCGTTCTGGGCGGAACTCGAGGCCGAGTCGGAGTCGCTGCCGGCGCGGTGGCGCGACTGACACTTCGGCTCGTCGGAGCACCGCTACCGCTCGGCGGCCTCGGATTGCCAGATCCACATCTGCGAGATGTGCTCGCGGAGGATCGCGAGTGCGTCGTCGACGCGTCCATCGCGGAGCGCGAGATAGATCGCCCGGTGCTGCTCGTTCGCACGGTCGTAGGAGGCGCGAGGCTCGGCGATCACCTGAGCCGGCGGCGGCATCTCGTCGACGAGCAGGTGGACGATCCCTTCGGTGAGCTGGTTGCCGGCGCGGGCCTGGTACACCTGGTGGAAGGCCAGATCGGCGTTCTGGAGCTGTTCGAACTCGGTCGAGTGATCCATGGTCCGGAGGTGGGTCTCCATGGCGGCGTAATCCTCGTCGGTGAGTAGCGGTGCGGCCTCCGCAAGGAGCGAGAGGTCGAGATCGAGTCGCAGCTGCACTGCGTCGCGCCGCATGCGTGCGCCGACGTTCAAGGCCAGGGCGATCCGCAGCACGCTCGGATCGAGGAAGTTCCATTTCGAGGGCTCGCGCACGACCGTGCCCTCGCCCTGCCGGATGGCCACGAGGCCGGCGGCCTCGAGGAACTTCACCGCCTCGCGGGCGACCGGCCGGCTGACCTCGAACTCCGCCACCAGCGACGGTTCCGGTGGGAGCAGCGAGCCCACGGAGTACTCGCCCGAGATGATCCGTCGCAGGAGCTCCTCGGAGACGGCGGTGCTCAGGCGGTTCGGTCGACGAGTCCTGCGCGCGTCCAGCGCCCCCGGCGCCAGATCGAGCAGCTCGGGCCGCGTCCGGCCGGCGGATGATGCTCCCACTGCTTCCTCCACTCGGGGTTCCCATGCTCTCCTGAATCGTAGCTTGCCCGATCAAACGTCAAACGTGTAACGTTTGTTGGGTGTCGGGTATCCGGCATTGGCCAACGTCGTTCGAGGATGCACCCGATGAAGATCACCACCGTGGAAGTCTGGACGGTTACCGTGCCGGCCCCGTCGCCGTCGTTCAAGTGGCGCGCCGGGTTGCCGGGCAGCGGACCCGCAGGGGAGCGCGGCATTCTCCGGATCGGCACCGACACCGGCGCGACCGGGGTGGCGTTCGCCTCGCGCCCCGGCAGTGCCCGGATGCTGCGCGACCTCGTCGATCGGGTCTGGCGCGACGAGCTCGTGGGGCAGGATCCCCTGCAGCGGGAGCACCTCTACCACCGCATCTGGGAGCTCGACCGGCTCGAGGAGTTCGCCCTTCCGTACCTCGGCACTGTCGACCTCGCGCTCTGGGACCTCGCCGCACGGGACGCCGGGCTCCCGCTCTGGCAGCTTCTCGGCGGCGCCCGCACGAAGATCCCCGCCTATGCGTCGACGACGACCTTCGACACCACCGAGGAGTTCCTCGCGGTGGCCGACCGGGCGCTCGCGATGGGCTATCCCGCCATCAAGCTGCACGCCTGGGGCGACGCCCGCAAGGACGCCGCGCTCTGCCAGGCGCTGCGCGACCATGTCGGGCCCGACGTGCCCCTGATGTACGACGGATCGGCGGGCTTCGACCTGCCGGATGCGATCCTCCTCGGCCACGCGCTCTCCGACGCCGACTACCTCTGGTACGAGGAGCCGATGCGCGAGTTCTCGGTGAACGCGTACGCCGCGCTCGGGCGTGCCGTGCGGGTTCCGCTGCTGTCGGCCGAGACCTCCGACGGGTCCTTCATGAACGCCGCCGACTTCGTCGCCGCCGGAGCCGCCTCGTTCGGTCTGCGCCTCTCCTCGGAGCTGCGCGGCGGCATCTCAGGCGCGATGCGCACCGCCCATCTCGCCGATGCGTTCCGCGTGCGGGCCGAGCCGCACGGCATGGGCGAACCGGAGCGCCACCTCTGCATGGCCGTCAGCAACGCGAGCTACTTCGAATCGCTCGTCACCCACACCGAGTTCGAGCGCGCCGAGGGCATCGACGAGGACGGCTTCCTCCTCGCCCCGGTCGGCCCCGGCGTCTCGCTTCCGCGGGGCCTGGAGTATCCGCCGGAGCTCGCCGACTACGTCAATCCCGATCCGGTCGTTGCCGCCGCAACCACGGAGTGACGGATGCGCCAGGCGATCGTCGTGCGCGGCGGCTGGGAGGGCCACCAGCCGGTGGAGGCCACTGAGTTGTTCCTGCCGTTCCTCCGAGCGCGCGGCTTCGAGGTGCGGGTCGAGGCCTCTCCAGAGGTGTACGCCGACCCTGAGGTCATGGCTCGGGCCGACCTCGTCGTGCCGTGCGTGACGATGGGGGAGATCACGCCGGAGGAGGTGGAGGGGCTCCGTGTCGCCGTCGAGAACGGGACCGGGCTCGTGGGCTGGCACGGCGGCGTCGTCGACTCGTACCGAGGCAGCCCGGCCTACCTGCAGCTCGTCGGAGGGCAGTTCGTCGCACATCCGATGGCGCCGATCGACGAGCGCGCACCGGGGGCGGAGAGTTCACGGACCCACGCGATCACGTTCACCGAGCAGGGCGCTGCCCACCCGGTGACGCGAGGCCTGATGGACTTCGAGCTCACCACTGAGCAGTACTGGGTCGCGACCGACGAGCTGAACGATGTCCTCGCCACCACCGTGCATCCCATGGATCCCGGCGTTCCCTGGAAGCGCCCCGTCACCGCCCCGGCGGTGTGGGCGCGCGAGTGGGGCGCGGGGCGGATCCTGGTCGTCACCCCGGGGCACGACGTCGACATGCTCTCGCACCCCACCGTCCGCACCATCATCGAGAGGGGGATGCTGTGGGCCGCACGCACCGAATCGGAGTGATCGGACTCGGCGTCATCTCGGGGGTCTACCTGAAGACGCTCCGCGAGGTCGACGACATCGTCGTCGCTGCGGTCGCAGACCTCGACCCGTCCCGCGCCGAGGCGGTCGCTGCGACCCTGCCGGAGGCCAGGGCGCTCTCGGTGGAGCAGCTCCTCGCGGCGCCCGACGTTGACCTCGTGCTCAATCTCACCGTTCCGGCGGCGCACGCCGAGATCGCGGAGGCGGCGATCGCGCAGGGCAAGAGCGTCTACGGCGAGAAGCCGCTGGCCGCCGACCTCGAGGCGGGCCGCCGTGTGATCGCGGCTGCCGAACGGGCCGGCGTGCGGGTCGGCTGCGCACCCGACAGCGTGCTCGGGGTGGGGATCCAGACCGCACGTGCCCTCGTGGATGACGGGAGCATCGGCCGCCCGATCGCGGCGACCGCCGTCATGGCGACGCCGGGGCATGAGCGGTGGCATCCGAACCCCGACTTCTACTACCTGCCGGGTGGCGGACCGCTGCTCGACATGGGGCCGTACTACCTCACGGCGCTCGTGCACCTGCTCGGCCCGGTGCGCAGCGTCATCGGCGCAGGCAGCCGGCTGCGCGCCGAGCGGGTCATCGGCACCGGAGATCGCGCGGGAGAGCGGATCGGGGTGCAGGTCGATTCGCATATGACCGGCGTGCTCGAGCACACGTCGGGCGCGATGTCGACGCTCGTGATGAGCTTCGACGCGGTGGCGACGTCGGCCGCACCCATCGAGGTGCACGGCGAGAAGGGCAGCCTGCTCGTTCCCGATCCGAACCGGTTCGACGGCACCTGCTCGCTCCGGCTCCTCGGTGAGGACGGCTGGCGGGAGATCCCACCGCGTGCGGGCATCGTCGGCGCGTCCCGGGGGGTTGGCCTCGTCGACCTGCTGCGAGCCGGCACCGAGCGGAGGTTCCGCGCCGACGGGACGCTTGCGTTGCATGTCCTGGAGGCCATGACGGCGCTGCTCGAGTCGGCGGCCACCGGCCGTCGCGTGAAACTCGCCTCGACCGCCGAACGACCTGTCCCTCTTACGTTGCTGGCCGGAATCGATGAGCTGACCGCGGCGAGGTGACGACCGGGGCGGTGCGCCGTGAGCGGCGGGGCCGCGTCACCGGGATGCGGGAGCGGCGCCGCAGTCAACGCGCAATGAATCAGAGTCAACCTCGAATCGTCGCATCGAGGTCGGCGGAGCGGCGTGCGGTCGCGGTGCGCGCCTTCCCTACTAGGCTTCTGGGATCATGAGCCGAGCAACGGGGGAGTCGCGCGCGCGAGTGACGCTGCGCGACGTCGCGGCGCGCGCCCGTGTTTCGGTGGCGACCGCGTCCTACGTGCTCTCCGGCACGGAGCAGGAGGGGGCGCGGTACTCCGACGAGACCGCCGAGCGGGTCCGGGTTGCCGCGACCGAACTCCAGTACCTGCCCAATCGCATGGCGAGGTCGGTGCGGACCGGCCGCACGGGGGTCATCCAGCTCGTCCTGCACATGCTCGGGGACCCCTGGACCCTGAGCATCGCCGAGTCGTTCACCGAGCGGGCGCCCGAGCACGGGTTGACGACGCTGATCGCCATGGACTCGGATTTCGCGGCGGCGTTGGCCCGCAGCGAGTTCGATGCGGCGTTCGTGGCGGCCGCCGGGGTCGCGGAGACCGCGCAGTGGCGAGCAGTCCTCGGGCCGCTGGCCCGCAAGGTGGCGGTCTACTCGCCGGCACTCGAGCCCGACGGATTCGACGTGATCCGATTCGATGATCGACGGGCCTCGCGGCTGGCCGTGGAGCACCTGCTCGAGCGCCGTCGACGGGTCGGCACCCTGGCCGTCGCGGCCGACGCCGAACGACCGCGGGGGAGCGCGCGTCGTCAGGCGTACATCGAGGCGCTGCGCGCCGCGGGCCTCGGAGTCGCCGACGGCGACATCGTCGAGTACGAGAAGGATCTCCTCGATCCGTATCGGGCGGCGCGCGCGCTGCTCGATCGCTCGGATCGCCCCGACGCCGTCTTCGCCGAGGCGGACTTCGCTGCCTTTGCGGCGGTGCACACCGCGCGGGAGCTGGGACTCCGGGTGCCCGAGGACGTCGCCGTCGTCGGCATCGGCGATTCGCGGCAGTCAGAGCTCGCCGACATCAGCTCGGTCGGCGCAGTGGACATGCGTGAGCGGATCATCGAGTTCGTGCTCGAGCGTGCGCTGGATGCGACCACGCCGACGAACCGGGTCCTCGAACTGGAGCCGACCTTGTTCGCGCGCGGCTCGACGACACTCTGACACGAACCCCTTGACGCAAAGGTCAAATGTTTGCTAGCTTCTGCGTAATCGTTTAAGCAGACTTCCGCAGTTCAGCGGAATCGACTGGCGCCGCAACGTTGCGGCGGAGAGGAATCGAGATGCGTTCACGAGTTTCCCGGTACGGCATGGGCGTGTTGGGAGTGGCGGCGGCGGCGAGCCTCGTCCTCACCGGCTGCTCCTCCGGCGGCGGCGAGTCCGCCGCCGACGGGCCCGTGACCCTGAACTACACGATCTGGGACCAGAACCAGGAGCCCGCGCTGCGCGAGGCGGCCGACGCGTTCGAGGCGCAGAACGAGAACGTCACGGTCGACATCACCGTTATCCCGTCCGCCGACTACTGGACGAAGATCCAGACGCAGCTCTCAGCCGGCTCCGGACCCGACGTCTTCTGGGTGAACGGGCCGAACTTCCAGCTCTACGCGTCAAACGACCAGCTCGCGGCGCTCGACGACACGGGGATCGACGCAGGCGACTACCCGGATTCGCTCATCGACCTCTACTCCTACGACGGAGCGCTGTACGGCGCCCCCAAGGACTTCGACACGATCGGCGTCTACTACAACAAGGCGCTCTTCGACAAGGCCGGCCTCGAGTACCCCGCCGCCGGATGGACGTGGGACGACTTCGTCACCGCGGCGGAGAAGATCTCGGACCCGGCCGCCGGCGTCTACGGCACGGCCGCCGCGCCCTATGGCCAGATGACCTACTACAACACGGTCTTCCAGGCCGGCGGCGAAGTCCTCACGGACGACACGACGAAGTCGGGCATGGACACGCCCGAGGCGGCGGAGGGCGTGCAGCTCTGGGTCGACCTGATCGAGAAGGGTGCCTCCCCGACGCTGCAGCAGCTGGCCGACACCTGGCCCGGCGACACCTTCAGCTCGGGCAAGATGGGCATGTTCTTCGACGGCTCCTGGGCCGCAGGCACCTACAGCAGCGCCGAGGCGATCAAGGACGTCGTCGGCGTCGCGCCGCTCCCGGCCGGCCCCGTCAGCGACACCTCGGTCATCCACGGCCTCGCGAACGCGGCATCCGCGAAGTCGAAGAACGTCGAATGGGCGAAGAAGCTCGCCGTCTTCCTCAGCGGTGAGGAGGGTGCGGAGATCCAGGCGAAGACCGCGACGGTCATCCCCGCGTTCAACGGCACCCAGCAGGCATGGGTCGACGCGCTGCCGACCATCGACGCGCAGGTCTTCCTCGACGAGGTCGCCAACGCCACGCCGCTGCCGATCTCGAAGAACACCACGGCCTGGATGCCCATCGAGGAGAAGTACATGAAGGAGATCCTCTCCGGGCAGACGGACACCGAGACCGGTCTCGCCGCCATGGCGAAGGAGATCGACGCGAAGCTCGCGGAGGAGTAGAGCGAGCATGACCGACACCGTCATCGACGCGGTCGTCCCGGGCGCTGCCACCGCGCAGCGCCCGGGCGGCCCCGCCGCACCGAAGCGCCGGCCTCACGGCCGAAACCGGGCCTGGTGGGCGCTGCTGTTCATCGGCCCGGCCGGCCTCGGGCTGCTGGTGTTCTACATCTGGCCCATCCTGCGCGGCATCTACCTCTCGTTCCAGAAGGTGGGGCCGTTCGGCGGCGAGACCTTCGCCGGCCTCGAGAACTTCATCACGGTCTTCCAGGAGCCCGATCTCGGCAGGGCACTGGTCAACACCCTGCTGTACGCCGGGATCGCCCTGCTCGGCATCCCGATCGCCATGGTCGTCGCCGTCCTCCTCAACACGCGTGGGCTGCGCTTCCGCGGCCTCTTCCGCGTCCTCTTCTTCATCCCGGTCGTGACGATGCCGGTGGCCGTCGCCCTCGTCTGGCGGCTGTTGCTGAACGTCGACTACGGCGTCGTCAACCTCACCTTCGGAGCGGTCGGGCTCCCCGGCCTCGCGTGGCTCTCCACCCCCTGGGTCAACATCGTCATCCTCGCCGTGATCGGCATCTGGATGGGCCTCGGCACGCAGATCATCATCCTCACCGCCGGGCTCCAAGGTATCCCCGAATCACTGCTCGAGGCCGCGGAGCTCGACGGGGCCGGACCGATCCGCCGCTTCTGGTCGATCATCGCCCCGCTGCTCTCGCCGACGACCTTTCTGCTGTGCGTGCTGAGCGTCATCGCGTCGATGCAGGTCTTCGATCTCGTGTACCTGATGATCGACCGGATCTCGAACCCGGCCTTCGCCCAGTCGAAGACGCTCGTCTACCTCTTCTACGAGAAGGGCTTCATCCAGCACGACCTCGGGGCGGCGGCGGCGATCGCCTGCATCCTGCTCCTGATCATCCTCGGGCTGAGCGCCGTGCAGTTCTGGCTCCAGCGGAAGTGGGTCCACTATGAGTGAAACGACCGCAATCCTCCAGGTTGAAAGTCAGGGCCGCTCGGCCGGACGGTCGCTGGTCTGGGTGTACGTGCTGCTGATCGCAGGCTCGTTCTTCATGGTGTTCCCGTTCCTCTGGGAGATCTTGACCTCGTTCAAGACCATCTCCGGCGCCGCCTCGGTGCCGCCGCAGATCCTCCCCGACCCGGTCACGCTCCGCGCCTACGAGAAAGTCTTCGACACCCTTCCGTTCTGGAACCTGCTCGGCAACTCGATCCTCCTCACCGCGCTGCGCACGGCCGGCCAGGTGATCCTGTGCACCATGGCGGGCTACGGATTCGCCCGGTTCTCCTTCCCAGGCAAGAACATCCTGTTCGTCGCGTTCCTCGCGGTGCTCATGGTTCCCGGGCAGCTGTTCATCCTGCCGCAGTACGAGATCATCCAGGGGCTCGGGCTCATCGGCACCATCACCGGCATCGCCATCCCCGGTCTGTTCAGCGTCTTCGGCACCTTCCTGCTGCGGCAGTTCTTCCAGTCCCTGCCGATGGACATGGAAGAGGCCGCGCGGCTCGACGGAGCCAACGAATGGCAGATCTTCTGGCACGTGATGCTGCCCCTTGCGAAGCCGGGGATCATCGCGCTCACCGTGCTGACCGCCCTGTGGTCGTGGAACGACTTCCTCTGGCCCCTCGTCGTCGCCGGCAACGTCAACTCGATGCCGTTGAGCGTCGGGCTCAGCCTGCTCACCGACCTGCGGCTGAAGGACGACGCGCTGCTCATGGCGGGGGCCCTGTTGAGCTCGCTGCCCATGATCATCGTCTTCCTGGTGCTGCAGCGGCAGTTCATCCAGGGCATCGCCTTCACCGGATCGAAAGGATAAGCAACAGAACATGGACAGCACACGGATGCCGGTCGGTGTCATCGGATTCGGGGTTCGAGCCCTGCTCACCGAGGAGCTCGCCCCGAGGCCGGACGTCGAGATCCGGGCCATCTGCGACCCGTCCGAGTCGGCGCGCGTCCGCGCCGGCGAACAATTCCCGGAGGCGCTCGTCACGGGCGACCTCGACGAGCTGCTCGCCGCCGGCGTCGAAGCCGTGTTCGTGCTGACGCCCGACCACACGCACGCCGAGGTCGTCGGCCGCTGTCTCGCCGCCGGTGTCGCCGTCTTCTGCGAGAAGCCGATCGCGATCTCGGTCGAGGACGCGGATCGCATGCTCGAACTCGCCCGATCGACCGGTGCCCGGCTGTACCTCGGCCACAACATGCGTCACATGCCGGTCGTCCGCCTGATGCGCGAGCTCATCCAGTCGGGTCGCATCGGCGAGGTGAAGGCGGTCTGGTGCCGCCACTTCGTCGGCAACGGCGGCGACTACTACTTCAAGGACTGGCACGCCGAGCAGTCGCAGGTGAACTCGCTGCTGCTGCAGAAGGGCGCCCACGACATCGACGTGATCCACTGGCTCGCCGGCGGCTATACGCAGCGCGTCTCTGCGATGGGCGGTCTCACCGTCTACGGCGATCCCGCGCTGCAGGGCGACCGCGGCGGCGAGATGATGACCGACTGGATCAGCGTCGACAACTGGCCGCCGGCGGCGCAGACGGGGGTCAATCCGAACGTGGATGTCGAGGATCTCTCGATGGTCACGATGCGACTCGACAACGGGGTGTTCGCGAGCTACCAGCAGTGCCACTACACCCCCGACTACTGGCGCAACTACACCGTGATCGGCACCGAGGGGCGACTCGAGAACCTCGGCGACGGGCCGGACGGCGTCGTGAACGTCTGGACGAGGCGGCACCCCGGATTCGCCGCCCCGGACGAGGTGATCCCGATTCCCGAGGCATCCGGATCCCACGGCGGAGCCGACCCGGTGCTGCTCGACGAGTTCCTGCGGTTCGCCCGCGAGGGCGGGGCCACGGAGACCTCGCCGATCGCGGCTCGGCAGGCGATCGCGGTCGGCGTGCTCGCTGCAGAGTCGATGCGCGGGGACGGGCGAGCCCGCACGGTGCCGCCGCTCGAACCGGAGCTGATCCGGTACTTCGACGACGGGCAGCCGGGTTCGCACGGCAGCGTCGCCCTGGCCGCCACCGCCGGGGAACACTGACCCAACCCGGACCACCGAACCAGCACCATCCGAGGGAGAAACCACCCCACCCGGCACCTCCCCACCCAGCACCGCCCTGAGAGGAACGCCTTCCGCGCATCCGACGCGTGAGCCTTTCCCGATTTCGATTCAGCGAAGAACCGATCATCCGCAGGAGGAATCATGAGACACACGCCAACGAAACCGATCGCGATACTCGGCGCCTCGGCGCTCATCGCGACCGCGATGGCCGTCGGCGCAGCCGCCGGTCCTGCGACTGCCCAGCAGACCGGCGGCAACGCGCCGTTCATCAACTCGTGGTTGGTCTCCGGGCCGTTCGACAACGCGGTCGCCGACGAGATCTACGGCTGCGAGATCGCCGAAGCGGTGAACCTCGCCCGCGCCGCGAAGGCCTCGGCTTCGTCGTCGCTCGACGCGAACCCGCCGACCCAGCTGATCGACGGCGACGCCCGCAAGCAGTGGGTGACCCAGAACGATTCCGCCCCGTCGGTCACGCTCGCGTGGGACTCCCCGATCTCGCTCAACGAGGTACGGCTGGCGCAGTGGGGCGATGCCCGCCACGTGAACGGCGAGTACGCGCTCACGTTCACCCTCGCCGACGGGTCGACGGTCGCGTCGCCGAAGGTCGCGAGCACGTCCGCGTCGCCGTCATCACCGACCGTGTACACGCACGCCGAGACCATCGCCGATGTGGTGTCGATGACGGTCGCCATCGACCCGGGCCTGACGCCGTACCCTTCGTTCACCGGCCTGTCGGAGATCGAGGTCTTCGAGCGCGTCGCACCGACCGACGGCGACGCGTCGATCGACCCCGCCGTCGGCGGAACGCTCGGCGACGATGCGGAGTCGAACGAGTGGGAGTACTTCGACGACCGTGTGTACAACCGCAACTACGACGACTACCAGGACCTCTTCGGCTACTACTCGGTGAAGCAGGGCGAGGACACCAGGAACAAGTTCGTCTACGCGCACACCTACGTCTACAGCCCCGAGGCGCAGAAGGGCTTCGTGAACGTCGGTGCGAGCGGCTCGTACCGTCTCTACGTCAACGACGACTGCGTGACCGGGAGGAGCACGCCCGTTGAGGTGCAGAAGGATCTGACCAAGCAGCAGGTCGACCTGAAGAAGGGGTGGAACAAGGTCCTGCTCCAGATCGAGCACACCTACACGGAGGACCTCAACGGCAACGGCGTGCCGATCGCCAAGGACCAGAACGTCGCCTACCTCGGCTTCTACGGCCGGGTGGCTGATGCGAACGGCAACCGGATCGAGGGCCTCGTAAGCTCGGTGAACGGCCCCTCCGAGAATCTGAAGATCGACACCAGGGCGCTCGCGGCCTCCGGAGCCGACGGGAAGGCGCTGCCGGACGGCGTGCTCCCGACCGGATACCTCGAGTGGCCGTACGTGTGGAACAAGTCGGTCACCGGCAGCCGGCACGGCGTCTCCGCTTCGTCGTTCCAGTTCATCGCGAGTGGCGGCAAGCCCGGCTACACGTGGAGGCTCGTGGACGGCGAGCTCCCGAAGGGGCTCGAACTGAACGCCGACGGCACGATCGCCGACGGGCTCGTCGACGGCATGCCGGACCTCGCGAGCACGAAGGGCATCATCAGCCCCGACGCGCGCGTCGGCGACTACGAGTTCGCCCTCGAGGTGACGGATGCCGCGGGCGCGACCAAGACGAAGGAGTTCACCCTCACCGTCGAGGACCGCCCGAACCGCAAGTTCGAAGAGGGACGGGTCGGCGCGCTCACGCACTCCACCCCGGTCTACCGGTACTTCGTCGACCCGAACTACTCGGTCGACCAGTGGGCGCAGCGCGCGAAGGAGCAGGGTCACTCGCTGGTGTCGATCGAGGCGCTCCAGCAGAACTACTACTGGCCCTCGAAGTTCGCCGACCCGGCGCACGACCGCAACCAGTACCTGCCGAAGGACGCCGAGGGCAAGGTTGTCGATGGGCTGAAGCCCTTCGCCGACGCCGTCAAGCGGTACGGCATGGACTTCGGCCTCTACTACGCCACCGAGGGCGGCGGCCTGCAGCACTACTCGACCGACGTGTTCGTGCAGAACGTCGAGGACCTGCTCGACCGCTACGAGCCGGCGTACCTGTACTTCGACGGCCCGCAGACGATGCCCAACGCGAACTACGACGTCATGTACAGCGCGGTGCGCAACCACGGCGCCGACGTGATCATCGACTCGAACGCCTGGGGCGAGGAGTTCGGCGATCCGGATCTCCGCACCGCGGAGGCATCCCACATCTTCGCCAACACGAGCGCCGATCACCTGGTGAAGCGCACGCCGATGGAGCCCTGGAAGATCATCCTTACCGACCACGAGCGGTCGCCGTACTACGGACAGCGCGACGACTTCCGGCTCGTCACGCAGGAGATGATCATGAACGCCGGGCGCGGGTACGTCGACAACAACGACCAGACCGTGACCAACAGCCGCGGCCCGAACTGGGATTCGCCCACGGACATCGCGACTCGCTATCCGCGTGCGGTCCAGGAGTACATCGACGTCCGCGAGGGTCTCGCCGACTGGTTCTCCGCCTCAGGCGCCGACCTCCACGAGTCGACGACCGGCACGGTCCCGTTCTTCCTCCCCGGCTACGGCTATGAGGACGACGGACTCGGCAACTACGACCGGTTCGCATTCCCCGGTGCGGGCGTCGGCCCGCAGTGGGGCTATGCCACGAGCCGTGACAACGTCATCTACCTGCACATCCTGGCCGGACCCGACGGGAAGCAGGGCTTCGGCGCCATCGAGGGCGGCCGGCTCGCACTCGGCGGCATCGAGCACGAGGTCACCGCCGTCACGCACCTGAACACGGGGACGGAGATCTCCTCGTTCACCCAGGACGGGAAGGAGGTCGCCCTCGACCTGTCCTCCGTCCCGGTCGACCCGATCGACACGATCATCAAGATCGAGACGGATGACACGGCGCGCAGCTACCGGCTCACCGACGCCACCATCGACGCCAGTCCGCTCAAGGGGGGTCGCCTGCAGCTCGTCGCCGGCGGGTACATAACGTACCCCGCGCTGGCGGCGGAGCTCGACAAGGTGGTCTTCACCGCACCGGCCAACGATGTCGCGAAGGTCAACAAGAAGGGTCTCGTCAGCCCGAGGGCGGACGGCTCGGTGAAGGTGGATGTCGCCGTGACGTCGGGCAAGGTCACCGAGAAGGCGCAGGTCACCGTCTCGGTGAAGGACGGCGTGGCCTACATCGGCGACGATCTGTCGTCCGCCGTGCTGCGGATCGGGGGCAAGGAGGCGTACTCGGAGCTCCCGACGGACGCGCATCCCGATTACGCTCTCGAGGGGCGCTCGGGGCATGGCCAGTCCGTGCGCCTGGATGCCGCCGACATCACCTGGCACGCCGGCATCGTCGATCTCGACGGTGGCACGAAGACCGAGCCGGTCGCCATCACCGAGGTCGACACCTTCGGCTTCGCGAAGGGCGAGCTCTCCACTCCGCAGGTCACCGAGCCGACGCGCGGCGTCGTGTGGGCGGAGGTCTCCCTGGACGGGAAGACCGTCACCAGCAACCGGGTGTTCCTCGACCTGCTGCCGACCCGCGAGGTCGCCGCGACCGCGACGGTCACGACGAGCGATGAGTCCGAGGCGGGCTCGAAGCTCACCGACGGCATCGTCATCGATGCGGGGCACCTCTCGGGATCCGGGTGGAGCACCTCGGCCGACGGAGCGTCGTGGGCCCAGTTCGACCTCGCCGCCCCTGCCGAGCTGTCGAGCATCGGTCTCCAGTTCAACAAGTCCGGACAGCGCTACGCGAATACGCCGCGGAAGATCGTCATCCAGACGAGCGTCGACGGCGAGACCTGGGCCGACGCGCAGTCCGTGGCGGGCCCCGGCGGGTCCGTGTACTGGGGCACGGTGAACTCCTACCCGGTCACGGGAGTCGCACAGCACGTGCGGGTCTCGTTCCCCGAGGGCTCGGCCGGCGCCTCGCTCGACCTGCTGGAGGTGCAGATCCATGCGACGCACGAGATGACCGGGCTCGCGAGCATCCAGGCCGAGCCGAAGCTCAGCAAGGATGAGCGCACTGCGAAGGTCAAGGTCACCGGGAGCTCCTTCCAGGGCGATGCCGTCTCGGTGCCGGCCCGTGCGGTCAAGGTCGTCGCCGACGATCCCGGCGTCGTGTCGGTCGACGCCAAGGGAGTCATCTCGGCGGTCGGCGAGGGCCGGGCGAAGATCACGGTCACCGCGAGCGTCGACGGCTACCGCGCGTCGGACTTCTTCGACGTGAAGGTCGATGAGGATCGTCGCCTGTCGCTCCCGACGTTCGTGGAGAACGTGCAGCTGTCGCTGAGCGGCAGCACCGTGCGCGTCGGGCACCCGGTGGTGGCGAACGTGGAGGCGAAGCTCGACACCGGAGCAGTGGCGAACCCCGCCGAGCTGACCACGAAGCTCGAGTTCAGCGACCCCCGGCTGACGCAGGTCGGCGGCTCGAACACGATCGTGCTGACCGAGCCGGTGGCCGGTTCCGTATCGGCGACGGTGCGGGCGACGGTCACCTTCGACGGCCAGACGATCAGCTCTGGCCCGGTCGCGCTGACCCTGACTGGAGACAACCTCGCGAGCGCCGCGACCATCACGGTCTCGTCGGTGCGCGACCGCAACGGCGTGCCCGACGGCAACAACCAGGACGATCGCTACCTCGGCGCCAAGGCGGTCGACGGGAACGCGGCGACGTCGTGGGCGTCGAAGCAGACGGATGTCACCCCGTGGATCAAGCTCGACTTCGGCAGCCCGGTGCAGGTCGATCGGGTCAACCTCGTCGACCGCGGCCACGACGTCAACCAGATCGTCGAGGGCCTGCTCGAGTGGGAGGGCGGCAGCAAGCGCATCACCGGGATCCGGTGGGAGGGGCAGCCCGACAACATGATCACGCTCGACGCCCCGGTCACGACCTCGTGGCTGAAGTTCACGATCGATCCCGACAACGTGTTCGACAACCAGGCCGTCCACGGCGAGGTCGGACTGTCCGAACTCGGCGTGTACACGGCCGCGCAGGAGCGCAGCATCGTCGACGCGTCGAACGCATCGGTGGAGACGACGATCGGCGAGCAGCCGGCGCTGCCCGCCGAGGTCGACGCGGTCTACAGCGACGGCACCACCGGCGCCGTCGCGGTCAGCTGGGACGCCGTTCCGGCCGAGAAGCTGGCCGAGGCCGGCTGGTTCATCGTCGAGGGTGCGCTCGAGGGCAGTGGCGTGCGGGCCCGAGCGGTCATCACGGTGCGATAGTCGCAGCACGGAAAGCCGGCCCGGCGCCCCTCACGGGGCGCCGGGCCGGCGGCGTTTCAAGTGGCGACGTTCAGCCGAGACCCGGGGGTCCGGAGACGATGATCGAAGGGCGTCCTGGCGGAGTCCAGAGAGCACGTCGTCGACGGAGGCTTCCGCCCGGCGCATGGAGAGGTTCACCGAGCCGCGGGAGTCCAGGATCCAGCGGCCCTTCGGCCACCTCGGCAGAGCTCAGGGGAGCGCGACCCGGCGCAGCAGCACTGTCGACGTCACGCTGCCGAGCGCCGGAACGAGGGTGCCGTCTCCGCCTCGAATGAGGCCCGTGCGAGTGGTGCCCGTGCCCGGCAGTGTGTCGCCCGGCTCGACGGCGACCGCGAACATGCGGCGGAACCACGGCCAGCCCGATCCGGCGTTCGCCTCCATCCAGAGCCACGCAACCGGGCAGCGGTCTCGTTGCCAGCTCAGCTGCATTCCGAATCCGTGCGTCGGGCTCGCGAAGACGACGGAGGGTTCCGCGCCGGGAAAGTCGGTCAGCGCGGCGAACAGCGACTGTCGCGTTCCCGGTCCCGGGAGTGCGATGCTCGACCTCACTGGGCCGCCGGCCAGGATCGAGCGCGGTGCGCCGACGGCATCGGCCCCCGCGAGCGTGCCAGGTGCTTCGGCGTCGGCGATGAGCGTCCGTGCATCGGTCACGAGGTAGCTGTGCTCATCGAGGAAGGGCCCGCCGAACGCCGGGTGCTGGAGCATCCTCGCACTGACGTCGTCCTCCGAGAGATTCCGAACGGTGTCGGTCACCTCGAGTCCCGCGGCATCGACGGCGATCCGACGGTGGAGCTCGAGCGGCGCGGTGGCCAGATGCGCACCGAGCTCGACGCTCGACTTGTCGGCTGTGTGCACCTTCCACCTCGAGAGCGCCGACTCGCCGTGGTAGCCCTGCGTGATTCCGTCGTGCTCGCGTTCTGGCCCGGCGTTCGGCGTGAGGAACTGCCAGCCGCCGGGGTAGCCGTGGTGCCAGTGCACCCTCGAATCCCCGGGCAGCGCGGGGGTCGTCGTCCGCGCCGTCGGCGCGACGCTGAGCGTGGCGATCCCTGTCGCGCGGTCGACGACCTGCACGATGTCGGCGCCGCGTTCCGGGGTGACGGTGACCTCGAACATCGTCGAGGAGAGCGTGATCGTCATCGGCTGCGGGTGCTACCCGGCGAAGTAGCGGGGATTCTCCGCGCGCAGCCGAGTGGTGTCTGTGAGCACGCGCGTCGCGTGGCGATCGATGATTCGAGTGCCGGCCGCGGAGTCGCGCGCGGCCAGCGCATCGACGAGCTGCTGGTGCTCGCCGAGGAGCTCGCGGTTGGTGACCGCGCCCGCGAGGCTCAGCCGGCGGAGCCGGTCGAGCTGCATCTTGGTGCCCCGGACGACCTCCCACAGCCGGGGAACCCCGGCGAGCTCGAACACCGCCTGGTGCAGGAGCTCGTCGGTTTCGAAGAACGCCTCGAGGTCTCCGGCCTCGGCTGCGGCGAGGTTCGCGTCGACGTGTGCCTGGATCCCGGTGGTGTCGGGAGTGCCGCTCGCGATCGCCTGCTGAAAAGCGCTCGTCTCGAGCGCGCGGCGGATGAAGACCGCCTCCTCCACCTCGCGTATCGAGATCGGGGCGATCTGGCTGCCGACCTGCGGCACGACGGTGACGAGGCCGAGGTCGACGAGTCGGGTGATCGCCTCTCGTACGGGCGATCGGCTCACCTGGAGCGATGCGGCGATGCCGGGTTCGGAGATCGGGGAGCCGGGAGGCAGATGGAGGTTCCGGATGGACTCGCTCAGGGTCGTGAACACGGCGTCGGAGATGCGGTATCGCGATTTCGGCGCGGTCAACGGCTGCAGTGCGGCGATCGCCGGGGGTGTGCTCGTCATGGGTGCCTCCGCCGCGAGTTTATCTTGCGGACTAGTATACAAGTGTGGAATTCTGAGGTCTCGCCGCACTGAAGGGCACGGAGGGACAGGAATGCAGCGCAGACATGACGGCAGCGTCGTCGTCGTCACCGGGGGCTCCGCGGGGATCGGGCGCGGCGTCGCCGAGGCGTTCGCCGTGGAGGGCGCGTCGGTCGTCGTCCACGGCCTCGTGCAGGACGGCGTCGACGAGGTCGTGCACGAGATCACGGCCGAGGGTGGCGTGGCGATCGGCGTCGCGGGCGACGTTGCCGATGAGGCGACGCATCGCGCGATCGTGGGGGCCGCGATGTCGCGGTTCGGGCGCATCGACCACCTCGTCACCTCCGCCGGCGTCCAGACCTACGGCGACGCCGCGACGACGACACCCGCGGATTTCGACCGGGTGTTCGCCGTGAACGTGCGCGGGGTATTTCTCGCTGTGCACCATTCAATCGAGCACATCCGGCGCAGCCGCGGCACGATCACGCTCATCTCCTCGACGCAGGGCGTGGCGACGCAGAGCAACGTCGTCGGGTATACCTCGACGAAGGGTGCGCTGAACGCGATGACCCGTGCGCTCGCGGTCGACGAGGCGGCCCACGGGGTTCGCGTCAACGCCATCCTGCCGGGGTCGATCGACACGCCGATGCTCCGCGCCTCGGCGCGGGAGTGGTCCGACGGCACGGACGCCGGCGAGGAGTCGGTGATCGCGGAATGGGGGCGGATGCACCCGCTCGGCCGCGTCGGCCGGGCCGCAGAGGTCGGCACAGTGTGCTCCTTCCTCGCGAGCTCGGGGGCGAGCTTCGTCACCGGCGCCGAGCTCAGGGTCGACGGCGGACTGCTCTCTCGCATCGCGGCGTCGCTGCCTGTGCGCGACTGACCGCCCCGCCCCTTCCTCCACCCGACGGCGCCCGGCCGACTCAGAACGAACGGAACCACCCCATGATCCAGCTCAGCGAATTCCTTCCCCCCCGCCCCGAATCCTCCTGGAAGCTCATCCGGCAGGTGGGGGTCGACAACGTCGTCGGCGTGCTCAACGGCGGCGAGCAGGACCAGCGGATGTTCGCCTCGGTCGGCAGCGTCGGCTGGGAGATCGAGGACCGCGATGAGGTGCCGTGGAGCCTGGCGGCACTGCGTCACAACAAGGAGCTCTACGAGCAGTGGGGCTTCAAGCTGATCGCGACCGAGGACACCGCGCCCATGGACAAGATCCGCCTCGGTCAGGACGGCCGCGACGAGCAGATCGACCAGTTCATCGAGCAGGTCCGCGCGCTCGGCGGGCTCGGCGTGCCCACGATGGCCTACAACTGGATGGCCATCACCACGTGGGGTCGCACGGACACGGCGCTGCCCGACCGCGGAGGCGCGCTGGTGACCGGGTACAACCGTGCCGTGCAGCAGGCAAACCCCGCACTGCTGCCCGAGGGCGAGGTCACCGCCGAGGACATGTGGTCGGCCCTCGAGTACTTCTTGAAGGCCGTCGTCCCCGAGGCGGAGAAGGCCGGCGTCCGCCTCGCGATGCACCCGGATGACCCGCCTCAGAGCATGGACCGTGGCGTGCCGCGCATCATGAGCTCGGTGGCGAACTTCCGTCGGATGCTCGACATCGTGCCCTCCGACTACAACGGCACGACGTTCTGCCAGGGCAACTTCGCCCTCATGCCCGAGGTGCTCGCCGGGGAGACGAGCATCCCGGCGCTCATCCGCGAATTCGGCACGGCGAAGATCCCGTTCGTGCACTTCCGTGATGTGAAGGGCACGCCCGAGTCGTTCAGGGAGACGTTCCACGATGCGGGGCAGACCGATATGGCGGCCTGCGTCGAGGCCTATCACTCGATCGGCTTCGACGGGGCTATGCGGCCCGACCACGTGCCGACGCTCGAGGGGGAGTCGAACAGCGCGCCGGGATACGAGACGCTGGGGCGCCTGTTCGCCATCGGCTACATCCGCGGCCTCGAGCACTCCGCGTACGGACACCCCGCCGCGCGGAAGGCCTGACCCGTCGTGCCAGGGGACGACTGCGTCGGCACGCCGCGGCGGTTCGCCGCCGTGATCCGGCTGCGGCCCGAGAAGCAGGCGGAGTACCTCGCCCTGCACGCGGCCGCATGGCCCGAGGTGCTGCGACGGCTCACTGAGAGCAACATCCGCAACTACTCGATCTTCCTGCGCGACGGAATGCTCTTCTCCTACCTGGAGTACGTCGGCGGCGACTACGAGGCCGACTCGGCGGCGATCGCCGCCGATCCGGTCTCGCAGCGGTGGTGGGAGCTCACCGATCCGTGCCAGCAGCCGATCGAGTCGGTGGCGCCGGGCGAGCACTGGGCGGCGATGTCCGAGGTGTTCCACCTCGACTGAGGAGGGCGGCGAACGCCCGTGCACCCAAGAGGATGCCGCAACCTCAGGCGTCGAGTGCGCCTGACGCGAGCGACGCGTCCGCGTGCCGCGGCGGTCCGTCCTGGGGCGGGCCGCCGTGCACGAGGCGCCAGAACTCCTCCTCGCGCTCGTTCGGAACGTGCACGTCGGCCTCGTCGTCGCGCCGACGACCCCCGAACGTCCCCTGAACTGCGGCGCTGATCTTCGTAAACATGCTGCCTCCCGTCGAGGAGACGCACGCGGGCATGGATCATGACGCCTCTTCTGTCGAAAGAAGCCCTCCTCGGGACACAATCACGACATGAGAACTTCGACGGCAGCCGGTCTGGCGATCGCCGGGCTCTTCGTGTTCGCGGGCTGCGCGCCCGTCCCACCGGGTGGAGGCCCCTTCGGAGACGGCTCGCAGGCGGAGCGCGTGGTGAGAGGGATGCCCGAGGGGTGGACGGGGTCGGATCCCGACCTGCTCGACGGGACGCCGGTCGTCGGCTGGGTGAGCGACATCGAGTTCGGCGTGGTCACGATGGGCAGCAGCAGTTGCCCGGCGGTCGCGCGCGAGCTCGAGGTGCTCGGTGCAGACGAGGTGCAGGTCGAGTTCGGCGAGTCGCCCAACGACCCGTGCACGGCCGACATGGCGGCGACCACGCACGTGTTCGAGCTGCCGCCCGCGGTCGACGGGCGGCCGGTGACCGTCATCGTGCGGTTCGACGACTTCGAGTCGGAGTTCGCGCTCGAGCTCGAGTAGCGCCGACCCACGAGCGCACGGCTGTCGGGGAGCGCCCGGGCGGCGGGGTCGCTAGGGTTTCGTCATGGAGACGTCGTTCACGGTGCGGCCGGCCCGGCTCGACGACGTGCCGGCGATGGCGCGCGTGATCGTCCGCTCATGGCAGGAGACGTATCGGGGCATCATGCCTGATCGGGTGCTCGACGACCCCGGGCTCGTCGACTTCCGCGAGCGGTTCTGGACGGCGGCGCTCGTCGACGAGCGCTATCGCGCGAACCGCGTCGCCGTGGCAGTGATCGACGGCGCGGTGGTCGGCGTCGCGATGGCGGGCCCGCCCGAGTCGCCCGAGGCCGGGTGGGACGTGCATCTCTTCGTGATGTACGTGCTCGCGGCGCACCACGGATCCGGCGCGGGAGCGGTGCTGCTCGATGCGGTCGTCGACCCGGCTGAGGCCGCGGCACTCTGGGTCGCCGACCCGAATCCGCGCGCCCAGGCGTTCTACCGGAAGCACGGGTTCGCAGCAGACGGGACGGTGCAGGTCGACGACGGCGTGCGCGAGATCCGGATGGTGCGGAGTGCCGGGCGATCGGCGGAGCCGCGCACGGTGCCGGGCGACTGAGGGACGGGTCGCTCAGCCCGCCGGGTCGACGAGCTCGAACCGCTCGCAGAGCACTGGCATGTCGGGCGCGAACCCGCGCGGGTTCTCGGAGTGCTCGCGCCAGTAGCGCTCGTGGATGTCACGCCAGGCGCGGAGCGTGCGGTCGCCTTCGCCCTCGGAGCGGGCGTGCTCCTCGTCGACCTCGTCGAACGGCACGATCCGCACGCTCGTCGTGCGGATCACCGCTCGCGGCGCAGCTGCGCCGTCGAGGATGACGCTGAGATCGCCGGCCTCGGGCATCCGCTCCTCGGCCGCCTCGTAGTCCCAGACCGAGGAGGCGGTGCCGGTCTTGACGCCGGAGAGCACGAGCTCGAGCAGGTCGTCGGCGTGCTCGGGGGTCGCGCCGAACGCCCAGGCCTCGGGGATCTCGGCGGGCAGCGCCGGGATGCGGGTACTCACATCGCGCCAGTACGCGGGCAGCGCCTCGGGAGTCGTCATCCGGCCCCTCGCAGTCGTTCCAGAGCCGATGACGGGAATCGAACCCGCGCTATCTGCTTGGGAAGCAGAAGTTCTGCCATTGAACTACATCGGCATGCGGCATCCGAAAGGGTGCAGCAATGACCATCGTAGCAAGGGTCTCGATACGCTTTGCTACTCGACCGGCTGGTGGTCTCGATACGCTTCGCTACTCGACCGCCGGGAGCGCTCGGTAGGCTGGGCGCGTGCTTCTCTCGGATCGTGACATCAGGGCCGAAATCGACCAGCAACGCATCCGGCTCGAGCCGTCCGATCCGTCGATGCTGCAGCCGTCGTCGGTCGACGTGCGGCTCGACCGGTACTTCCGGCTGTTCGACAACCACAAGTACCCGTTCATCGACCCGGCCGAAGACCAGCCCGAGCTGACGCATCTCATCGAGGTGCAGCCGAATGAGGCGTTCATCCTGCATCCGGGCGAGTTCGTGCTCGCCTCGACGTTCGAGGCGGTCACCCTGCCCGACGACGTCGCTGCGCGTCTCGAGGGCAAGAGCTCGCTCGGCCGGCTCGGCCTGCTCACGCACTCGACCGCGGGCTTCATCGACCCGGGGTTCACGGGGCATGTCACCCTCGAGCTCTCGAACGTCGCGACGCTGCCGATCAAGCTGTGGCCGGGCATGAAGATCGGGCAGATGTGCTTCTTCCGCCTGTCGTCGCCGGCCGAGAAGCCGTACGGTTCGGCCGACTACTCGAGCCGCTACCAGGGGCAGCGTGGGCCGACGGCGTCGCGTTCCTTCCACAACTTCCACCGCTCCGACGTGAGCGTCACCGACGCCGGTTCGAAGGGCGAGTAGCCTCCGAGGGCGGCCCCTGGGCGTCTCGACCCCCACTTGCGCGCGATCCGCAAGGCATTGCCGATGCCGTCGCCCCGAGGTTCGATGGGGTGATCGAGCTGAGGAGGCCGATCATCGTGGACACCAGCACCATCATCTGGATCGTCGTCGGAATCGCCGTGGTCATCGCGATCCTGGTCATCGTCGTGATGGCCACCAACCGGCGGCGCCGGGAGGCGCAGGCCGAAGCCGGTCGGCGCAAGGCCGCAGAGCTGCGGCAGAGCGCAGCTGAGACGGATGCCGCTGCGCGTCAGCGCGACGCCGACGCGGCCCAGGCGGCGGCCGACGCGAAGCAGGCGCAGGCGGCAGCGGCCGAGGCCCGTCTCGAAGCCGACCGGCTCGACCGGGAGAGCGCCGAGCGGCAGTCCGCCGCTGAGGAGCTCCGCGCCGAGGCGGACGACCGCCTCAGGAAGGCCGATCGCGTCGACCCCGATGTCGAGGTCGACACGGACCGCGACCGGGTCGCCGATGCGACCGCGAGCAGCGAGCCCGCTCCCGCGGATCGGGTCGGCGACGACCGCCGGGTCGACGAGCGAGCGGCCGGCGAGCCGCTCGGCCGGCATTCGAGCGGGAGCGGCCAGGGTGACGGTCGCGTACGCTGAGGGCCCTCGATCCGGCTGATGCCGGTCGCATCGCTCAGGCCGGCGGGCCGACCCGAGCAGCGAGCTCAGCGTCGTCGGCACCGACCGTGCCGCCTGCGGCCGTCGGACCTGCGAGCACGGCGTCCGACGCGGTGAGGAAGTCGACCACCGCGTCGAGCGTCACGTCGGCGCGGAGCACGCGGTTGTGGCCGAGCCCCTCCGGCGCCACCAGGCGGGCGCCGGGGTTCACGGCGAGCAGCCGCTCCGACTCGGCGTAGGGCACGCGGCGGTCGCCGCGGTCGTGCACGAGCAGCAGCGCGGTCTCAGGTCGAAGGGGATGCCTCGCGGCCGAGTAGCGCTCGAAGGGGTCGCCGCCGCCCGGGAACAGCTTCGCCGAGAACCGCTCCGCGAGCGCGTCGCGGGTGGGGTCGTCGAGGCGGAGCATCTCGCCGAATCCCTCGATGAAGGCCCGCGGGTCGGCCGCACCGGCGATGCCGACCACCCGATGGGTGTCGAGCCCGTCGTGCGCGGCCATGAGCGCTGCCAGCGCACCGAAGGAGTGCCCGACGACCGCGTGGAATCGGCCGTGCCGCTGCTGCAGGCGCTCCATCGCGTCCAGGTGGTCGATGAGGTACGTGCCGCGACCCGGCGAGTCGCCGTTGGCCGGCCCGTCGAACGCGACGATGCGGAAGCCCTCGCTGCGCAGCTCGCGGATGAGCGGTGCGAAGACGCTCGCGCGCGACTGCCAGCCGTGGGCGAGCAGCACGACGTCGTCGCCCGTGCCCCACTCGTAGGTCACTACGTCGACGCCCCGGCGGTGCAGGCCGGGAATGCGCACGGTGCCGAGCCGAGCCGAGTCGTGGGTGGCGCGGTCGGCCGGCGCGACGGGGGTGCGCGGGCCGACGCGCATGAAGAGCGGGTAGGCCAGCGCGCCGCCGGCGCGCGGCGAGATCGACCCGGTCAGACGGACTCCTGCGGCGATGGCGGATACGGCGGACATCTCGGCTCCTCAAACAATACGAACGATCGTACTGCCACTATACGAACGATCGTGCGTAAAATACAAGACATGGAGCAATCTGACGGCCGACGCGCACGGGGCGACGCCTCACGACGCCTCGTGCTCGAGCGCGCCGTCGACCTCGCCTCGGTCGAAGGGCTCGACGGGCTCTCGATCGGGCGGCTCGCCGAGGCGGCCGAGGTGTCGAAGAGCGGGGTCGCGACGCTGTTCGGCAGCAAGGAGCGACTCCAGCTCGCCGCGGTCGATGCCGCCGTCGAGCGGTTCACCCGCGTCGTCATCGAGCCGGCGCGCATCGAGCCGCGGGGCGTGCGGCGCATCGTCGCCCTGGTCGATCGCTGGATCGCCTACTCGCGCGACCGCGTCTTCCCGGGTGGATGCTTCTTCGCCGCCGCGGCGGCCGAGTTCGACGCCAAGCCGGGGCCGGTGCGCGACGCGCTCGCACGGGCCCTCGCGAGCTGGAGCGGCTACCTCGGGGCGTCGTACGGTTACGCCGTCGCGCAGGGCGAGCTCGAGGGCGACCCCGCCCAGTTCGCCTTCGAGGCCACCGCGCTGCTCGACGCGGCCAACACCCGCTCGGTCATGAGCGGGTCGAGCGAACCGTACGTCTTCGCGCGACGCGCACTCGTCGCCCGGCTGGCCGCGGCGGGCGCCGACCCGGCCGTGCTCGAACCGCTCGCCGGAGTCGACGACCGAGTGCTCGCCTGAGCCGCCCGTCGGTCGAGGAGCGAGCGACGGAGGAGCACGCGTATCGAGACCGGTGAGCCGGTTTCGAGAGCGGCTCACCCGGTTTCGAGACGCGTCGCCGCTTCGCATCGGCGCTCCTCAACCAGCGGCCGGCAGCGCCGGCCCGGCTACTCGCCCTGGGGCGCGAGCGCCGCGACGAGCGGGTGATCGTACGCGAGCGCACCCGTCTTCGCCGCGCCGCCGGGCGAACCGAGCGGCGGCACGCCGCCCGGGGTCACCTCGAAGAACTCGACGTTGGCCTTGTAGTAGTCGGCCCACTCATCGGGCAGGTCGTCCTCGTAGTAGATCGCCTCGACCGGGCACACCGGCTCGCACGCACCGCAGTCGACGCACTCGTCGGGGTGGATGTAGAGCGAACGCTCACCCTCGTAGATGCAGTCGACCGGGCACTCGTCGATGCAGGCGCGGTCCTTCACATCGACGCAGGGCAGCGCGATGACGTACGTCACGACAGTGCGAGCGCGCCGTCGCGCGAGATCGACACCTGCTCCTCGCGGGGCACGACCTTCACGCGCTCGCGCACGACGCCCGCGTACTGCTCGGGCGCCTCGAACGACTCGCCGAGGCCGCGCTCGTGCGCGTCGAGGGCGAGCCAGCCCTGCCACGTCGTGTACTCGACGCCACGGGCTGCGAGCAGTTCGAAGATCTCCTCGCCGTCGGCCGCGTCGACCGCCGGCGCGGCGAGCACGCCGTTGTTCGCGTCCTCCACGAGGTTCGTGATCGTCTCGAGGGCGTCGCCCTTCGTGTGCCCGATGAGGCCGACGGGGCCGCGCTTGATCCAGCCGGTCGCATAGACGCCGGGAAGGGGCGAGCCCGTGGCATCCAGCACTCGACCGCCCTCGTTGGGGATGACCGCACCCTGCTCGTCGAACGGGACGTCGCGGATCGGCGACGAGGCGTAGCCGACGGCGCGGTACACGGCCTGCACGGGGTACTCGACGAACTCGCCGGTGCCCTCGACCGTGCCGTCGCCGACCGGACGCGTCAGCTCGAAGCGCATGCTCTCGACACGCCCGTCGCCCGTGATCTCGACGGGGGAGTGCAGGAAGTGCAGGTGCAGGCGGCGCGACGCCGTGCCGGCGCCCGTCGAACCGGGCCCCGTGCGCCAGCCGTTGAGGGTGCGGGTCATGACCTTGACCTGGTTGTTCGAGGCGTGCAGGGCCTCGGCGTGGGCGTCGCCCTCTGCACGTTCGAAGTCGGCGTCGTAGACGACGATGTCGACGTCGGGCACCTCGCCGAGCTCGCGCAGTTCGATGGGCGTGAACTTCACGTGCCCGGGGCCGCGACGGCCGAAGACGTGCACGTCGGTGACGGGGGAGGCCTCGAGCCCGGCGACCACGTTCGCCGGGACATCCGTCGAGAGCAGGTCCTTCGGGTGCTTCGCGAGCACGCGCGCCACGTCGAGCGCGACGTTGCCGTTGCCGATGACGGCGATCGACTGCGCCTCGAGCGGCCAGGTGCGCGGCACGTCGGGGTGGCCGTCGTACCAGGCGACGAAGTCGGCGGCGCCGTACGATCCGGGCAGCTCGATGCCGGGGATGTCCAGCGGGGCGTCGCGCAGCGCGCCGGTCGCGAAGATGACGGCGTCGTAGCGCTCGGTGAGGTCGTCGACGTCGAGATCGCGGCCGATCTCGACGTTGCCGATGAGACGGATGTCGCCGGCGTCGAGCATCTCGTGCAGCGAGTTGACGATGCCCTTGATGCGGGGGTGGTCGGGGGCGACGCCGTACCGGATCAGGCCGTACGGCGCAGGCAGCGACTCGAACAGGTCGATCGCGACCTCGCCGCCCTGCTCGGCGACCTGACGGCGGAGGATGTTGCCAGCGTAGATGCCGGCGGGGCCGGCGCCCACGATCGCGACGCGGAGGGAACGGGTCATTGCTGCGTTGCCTTTCGAGTTGTGCTGGGGGAGAGCGCCTCGGGCGCGTACGGGCTCAGGGTCACGACGTCGCCGACGACGACCACTGCGGGCGAGCGGATGCCACGGCGTGCCGCCTGCAGTGCGATCGAGTCGAGCGTGCCGATGGTGACGCGCTGGTTCTCGCCGTATCCATCTTCGACGATCGCGACTGGGCATTCGCCTCCGCGCTCGCCGCGGGCGAGGGTGATGGCCGAGTTCGCGAGGGTGCCGATGCCCATGAGGAGCACCACCGTGTGGTCGCGACCGCCGCCGAGCGAGCGGATCTGCTCGTGCCCGGTGACGACCGTGAACGTCGTCGCGAGGCCGCGATGGGTGAGCGGGATGCCCGCGATCGCCGGCACCGAGATCGCGCTCGTGATGCCCGGGACGACCTCGACCGCGATGCCCGCGTCGCGGCAGAAGGCGAGCTCCTCGCCGCCGCGCCCGAAGATGTACGGGTCGCCGCCCTTCAGCCGGACGACGCGCTTGCCCTCGCGGGCGAGGGTGACGAGCAGGGCGTTGATCGCGTCCTGCGGCACGGCGTGGTGGCCGGGGGACTTGCCCACGTCGACGACCTCGGCGCGCAGCTCGACGCCCTCCGCGGCGAGCCCGTCGAGCACGCCGCGGGCGCCGAGCCGGTCGGCGACGATCACGTCGGCGGCCTCGAGGGCGCGCAGCCCGCGGATCGTCAGCAGCCCGGGGTCGCCGGGGCCGGCCCCGACGAGCGCGACCGTGCCGGCGTTCATCGGGATGCTCCCTGCAGCAGGCCGCGGCGGCGGAGCATCCGGCGCTCGAGGGGCGCGAAGAACACGAGCTCGATGAGGATGCCGATGGCCAGGATCACGAGGATCGTCGCGAGCACCGCGGAGATGTCGGCGAGCTCGCGGCTCTGGTCGAGCATCGACCCGAGGCCGAAGCCGATCGTGCCGCCCATCGCGATGATCTCGGCCGCCATCAGCGAACGCCACGAGAACGCCCACCCCTGCTTGAGGCCGGCGACGTAGCCGGGAAGCGCGGCGGGGAGCACGACGAGCGTCGCGAGGCGTCCCGGTCCTGCGCCGAGCACCGTGCCCACCCGTCGCAGTTGCGGCGGGACCTGGTCGACGCCCGAGATCAGACCGTTCACGATCGACGGCACGGCACCCATCAGGACCACGAAGTAGACGGTCGCGTCGCTGAGCCCGAACCAGAGGATGGCGGCGGGCACCCATGCGACCGAGGGCAGCACCTGCAGGCCCGAGATGATCGGGCCGACCGCGCGACGCAGCGGCTGCACCTCCGCGAGCAGCAGGCCGAGGGGCGTGCCGACCACGACGGCGATGAGGAAGCCGAGGACGCCGCGCTCGAGGCTCGTCGCGACCGCGAGCTGGAGGCGTCCCGACTCCCACGCCTGGCCGAGGGCCGCGGCGACGTCGAGCGGGCCGGGCACGATGTCGGGGCGCGGCTGCGCGATCACGACGTAGAGCTGCCAGGCGACGAGCAGCGCGATGACGAAGAGGATGGGCGGCAGCACGCTGCGCGTGAAGACCTTCCACGGGCCGGGGCGCGCGTCGGCGTCGGTCTGCAGCCGGTCGAGACCGGCGGTGAGGGTCTGCAGGTCTTCGGGTTCGGGGGCGGTTGCCGGTTCGACGAGCTCGGGGAACGGCATCGAGCCCGCGGGCAGGTCGGCTTCTTCCGCTGGTCGAGGAGCGCCCGACGAAGGAGGACGCGTCTCGAGGCCCGGTGCGGTGGCCTCGGGAGCGGTTGCAGGGGCGGGTTGCGCGGTCTCGAGACGCGTCGACTCCGTCGGCGCTCCTCGACCGGCGGGGGTCGACTCCGTCGGCGCTCCTCGACCGGCGGGGGTCGACTCGGTCGGCGCTTCTCGACCCGCGAGGGTCTCGGTGTCATGCGGCATTGCGGCGGATCTCCTTCCGCAGTTCGGCGGTGATCTCGAGCGAGAGGGCCGCCACCTCGGGCGACTCGATGCGTCGCCCCTCGGTGTCGTCGATGCGCCATTCGCCCGCGACACGGCCGGGGCGGCTCGACAGGAGGATCACGCGCTGCCCCAGCCGCGCAGCTTCGCGGACATTGTGTGTGACGAAGACGATGGTGCGCCCGGTCTGGCGCCAGACCCGTTCGAGCTCCTCGTGCAGCAGGTCGCGCGTGATCGCGTCGAGTGCGGCGAAGGGCTCGTCCATGAGGAGGACGGGTCGGTCCTGCGCGAGTGCGCGGGCGAGGGCGACGCGCTGGCGCATGCCGCCCGAGAGTTCGTGGGGGCGCTTCGCCGAGGCATCCGCGAGGTTCACGACGTCGAGCAGCTCGAGCGCCTGGGCGCGCCGCTCGGTGCGCGCGACCCCGCGCAGACGCAGGGCGAGCTCGACGTTCTGCACGGCGGTGAGCCAGGGCATGAGCGCCGATTCCTGGAACATCACGGCCGAGCCCTCGGGCGGGGTCGTGATGGTGCCGGTCGTCGGGCGGTCGAGCCCGGCGATGAGGTTCAGCAGGGTCGATTTCCCGCAGCCCGACGCGCCGAGCAGGCAGACGAACTCACCCGCTGCGACGTCGAGGTTCACGTCGTCGAGCACGACCGGCCCGGCGCCGAAGCGCTTGCCGAGGTGTTCGATGCGGATGGCCGTCTGCCCGCTCATGCGACTACTCCTCGCCGAGGCCGCCCGCGGAGATCGGCTCCTCGCCGGCCTCCTCGCGCAGCGCGTTCAGGATGCGGAGGTCGAACAGCCCGTCGATCGAGCCGTCCTTCTGGGTGCCGGCCTCGAGACCGTTCGCGACGAGCGTCTCGAAGGTCTCGGCGTGCGGGTCGACCGAGAAGGTGACGTGCTCGAGCGCGCGGTCGATGACGGCGTCGTCGAGCGGCTTGCCCGTCTCGGCCTCGATGCCCGCGTTGATCACGCCGGCGGCCTCGTCGGGGTTGTCGGCGAGCCAGGCGACGGATGCCTCGTGCCCCTCGAGCAGCGCCTGCACCGTCTCGGGGTGCTCGGCGAGGAACTCGGCCCGCACGAGCAGCACCGTCGTCGGGAAAGCCCCGTCGTCCCACAGTTCGGCCTCGTCGACGAGCACGTGCGCGCCCGCGTCGACGATGAGCCGCGACACCCACGGCTCGGGCAGCCAGGCGCCGTCGAGCGCTCCCTGCTGGAACAGGGTGAGCGTCTGCGCGTTCTCGGTCGGCGTGATGTGCACGTCGCCGCCGCCCTGCGTGTCGGTCTCGAAGCCCTCGTCGGCGAGCCACGAGCGCAGCGCCACGTCCTGCGTGTTGCCGAGCTGCGGGGTCGCGAGCGTGGTGCCCTCGAGGTCTTCGGCCGAGTCGATGCCGTCGCGCACGACGAGCGCGGCACCGCCGGTGGCGGCGCCCGCGACGATGTGCGCCGACTGCCCGCCCGACTGGATGAAGGTGTTGATCGACGGGTTCGGCCCGATGTAGGTCGCGTCGATCGCGCCGGCCGAGAGCGCCTCGATCGCGGCGGGGCCGGCGTTGAACACCGAGGTCGTGAGCTCGGTGTCGCCGAGCGCGTCCTGGAGGAGGCCCTCCTCGAGGCCGACGATCGCGGGCGCGTGGGTGACGTTCGCGAAGTAACCGAGCCGCAGCTCGGCGGCGGGCGACGTCGACGCCTCGGGCTCGTCGTTCGGTGCGGCACCGGCGGCGGCGGAGCAACCGGCCAGCATCATGGCCGCCACTCCAAGTGCGGTGATCGTCAGGGTGTTTCTGGTGGTGCGGGTGGTGCTGTTCACGGTTGTCGCCTCCTTACGGATCGTTGGTGCTTACTGTTCGGTGATGCCGGCGGCCAGAGTGCGGCCGTCGGACGGATGGATGACGAGGAAGGAGCCGGCGTGCCGGTTCTCGCCATAGGGCTCGAGGGGGAGGTCGGCGGCGACGCGCAGCGTCGCCCTGCCGATGTCGTTCACCTCGAGCGAGTCGGCGGGCACGTGCTCGAGCGTGTCGAGGTCGCGCTTCGAATCGATGGATGCCACGAGCCCCTGCACGGTCGACGTGCCGTGCTTCACGAGGACCCGGGTTCCGGGGGTGAGGGCGCGCGGGTCGAGCTGGAAGAGCTCGGCCTCGATCTCGCGGCGCGCCTCGGGCAAGGTGCCCGTCGCCGCGATCACCGCGCCGCGGGCGGCGTCGATGTCGTCGGCGAGGCGCAGCGCGACCGACTGCGGTGCGACCGCTTCGTCGAGGGATGCCCCGGCCTGGTCGATGCCCGTGACGGTCGTCTCGATCCCGGCGGGGAACACGGTGACCCGGTCGCCGACACGCACCCGGCCGGAGCCGATGCGGCCCGCGAACGCGCGGTAGTCGCGGAACGTCTCCGCACGCTCGGGGTCGGCCGCGACGTCGGGGGCGAAGCCGCCCTGCGGGCGCAGCACGAGCTGCACGGCCAGACGGAACGGGTCGTACTCGGTGTCGAGCTCGTCGTGCGAGGGCAGCTGTTCGAGCAGCTCGAGCAGCGCCGGGCCGTCGTACCAGGGCGTGTTCGCCGAACGGTCGACGATGTTGTCGCCCTCGAGGGCCGAGACGGGCAGCACGTGCACCTCGCCGAGCCCGAGCTCGCCGGTGACGCGGCGCACCTCGGCGGCGACCCCGGCGAACGCCTGCTCGTCGTAGCCGAGGAGGTCGATCTTGTTGACCGCGACGATCACGTGCGGCACGCGCAGCAGCGCCACGACCGAGAGGTGGCGGCGGGTCTGCTCGAGCACGCCCTTGCGGGCGTCGATGAGCACGACGACGGCGTCGGCGGTCGTCGCACCCGTGACCATGTTGCGGGTGTACTGCACGTGGCCGGGGCAGTCGGCGAGGATGAAGCTGCGCGCGCCCGTGGAGAAGTACCGGTACGCGACGTCGATCGTGATGCCCTGCTCGCGCTCCGCGCGGAGGCCGTCGGTCAGGAGCGCGAAGTCGAAGCCCGTGCCCGCGCCGAAGCCGCGCTCGGCGGAGGTGCGTGCGACCGACTCGAGCTGGTCGGCGAGGATCGCCTTCGAGTCGTGCAGCAGGCGCCCGACGAGCGTCGACTTGCCGTCGTCGACGGAGCCCGCGGTCGCGAAGCGGAACAGCGTGGCCGGTTGAGTATGCCGCGAAGCAGCCGTATCGAAACCAGTGGTCTCGATACGCTCGCTGGCGCTCGCCACTCGACCGACGGTCGTGGTGGTCTCGGTCATCAGAAGTACCCGTCCTTCTTGCGATCCTCCATGGCGGCCTCCGAGATGCGGTCGTCGGCCCGGGTCGCGCCGCGCTCGGTCAGGGTCGACTGCGCGACCTCGCGCACGACGGCCGCCACCTCCGTGGCATCCGATTCGACGGCGCCGGTGCAGCTCATGTCGCCGACCGTGCGATACCTGACGGTGCGCAGCTCGACGTGCTCGTCGGGCCGCGGCTGCGACACCTCGCCGACCGCGCGCCACATGCCGTCGCGGCGGAACACCTCGCGCTCGTGCGCGAAGTACAGCGGCGGGAGTTCGATGCCCTCGCGCTCGATGTAGCTCCACACGTCGAGCTCGGTCCAGTTCGAGATCGGGAACGCCCGCACGTGCTGGCCGGGCGTGTGGCGGCCGTTGTACAGGCTCCACAGCTCGGGGCGCTGGTTGCGCGGGTCCCACTGGCCGAACTCGTCGCGCAGCGAGATGATGCGCTCCTTGGCACGCGCCTTGTCCTCGTCGCGGCGGGCGCCGCCGAAGACGGCGTCGTGCCGGCCTGCGGCGATCGCGTCGAGCAGGGGCTGCGTCTGCAGCGGGTTCCGGGTGCCGTCGGCTCGCTCCTGCAGGCGGCCGTCGTCGAGGTAGCGCTGCACCTCGGCGATCTCGAGCCGCAGGCCGAGCCGCTCGACGGTCGCGTCGCGGAACGCGAGCACCTCGGGGAAGTTGTGACCCGTGTCGACGTGCAGCACCGGGAAGGGCACGCGGCCCGGCCAGAACGCCTTCGCCGCGAGGTGCAGCACCACGACCGAGTCCTTGCCGCCCGAGAACAGCAGCACGGGCCGCTCGAACTCGGCGACGACCTCGCGGATGATGTGGATCGCCTCGGCCTCGAGGAGGTCGAGCGTGTCGAGCCCCGTCGTCGGTTGAGGAGCGCCCGACGAAGTCGGACGCGTCTCGAAACCCCGCGAGACGGTCTCGAGACCCTCGGTGGTCTCGAGACGCGTCGACTGCGTCGGCGCTCCTCGACCAGCGGTGACAGTCGTGGTCTCGGTCATAGGTGCAACCCGCATTCGGTCTTGTCGAGACCGGCCCAGCGGCCGGATCGGGGGTCGGCGCCCGCGGCGACGGGCTTCGTGCACGGTTCGCAGCCGATCGAGGGGTAGCCCTCGGAGAGCAGCGGGTTCACGGTGACGCCGAACGCGCCGGCGTAGTCGATGAGGTCGTCGAAGCTCCACGCGGCGAGCGGATTGACCTTCACGAGGCCGTTGCGCTCGTCCCACGCGACGAGCGGCGTGTTCGTGCGTGTGGGGGCCTCGTCGCGGCGCACGCCCGTGAACCAGAGTTCGTATCCGGACAGCGATCGCTGCAGGGGCTCGACCTTCCGCATCGCGCAGCACGCGGCCGCGTCGCGGGCGAAGAGGTCCTTGCCGTACTTCGCATCCTGCTCGGCGACGGTGAGCTCGGGCAGCACGTCGACGATGCGCACGTCGAGTTCGGCGGCCACGCGGTCGCGCGTCTCGTGTGTCTTCTGGAAGTGGTAGCCCGTCTCGAGGAAGAGCACGTCGACGCCGGGCAGCGACTGCGCGACGACATGGGGGAGCACGGCGTCGGCCATGGAGCAGGCGACCGCCGCGGCATCGACCGAGAAGTTCCGCGCCACCCAGGCGACGACCTCGTACGCGGATGCCTCGCCGTCGGCCAGGCTCCGGAGCTCCGCGTTGCCGGCCTCGGCGAGGGCCTTCAGCGTGGCGGCATCCCGCTTCGCCGGTCGAAGAGCGCCCGACGAAGTCGGACTTCCCGTTGGTTGAGGAGCGCCCGACGGAGTCGGACGCGTCTCGAAACCACGCGAGACGATCTCGACACCCTGAGCGGTCTCGAGACGCGTCGGCTCCGCCGGCGCTCCTCGACCAGCGGTGGTGGCGCCGAGGTTGCGGGCGCTCATCGCAGCTCGTCCTCGTCGGCGCGGTGGGCCCACTCGGCGAAGGTCTCGTCGGCCGCGGCATCCCGCTGCTCGAGGAATCGGCGCACGACGGTCTCGACGTAGTCGGCGAGGCCGTCGGCGGTGACCTTGAGCCCGCGCACCGTACGGCCGGTGCCGGCCTCCTCGCGCGTGGCCGAGGCGAGCCCGCCGCCGAGATGCACCTGGAACCCGGGCGTCTGGCCGCCGTCGCCGTCGGGCAGCAGCTGACCCTTGAGGCCGATGTCGGCGGTCTGGATGCGGGCGCACGAGTTCGGGCAGCCGTTGACGTGCAGGCTGATCGGGTGCGGGAGGTCGATGCCCGCGAGACGCTCCTCCAGCGCGATGACGGCCTCGGTCGCGGTCTGCTTCGTCTCGACGATCGCGAGCTTGCAGAACTCGATGCCGGTGCAGGCGATCGTGCCGCGGCGGAAGAGGCTCGGGCGGGCCTGCAGGCCGAGCTCGTCGAGTTCTGCGACGACCTGCTCGACGTGCGCCTCCTCGATGTCGAGCAGCACGAGCTTCTGGTGCGGCGTCGTGCGGAGGCGACCCGAGCCGACGCGTTCGAGCAGCTCGGCCAGCCGGGTGAGGGTCGTTCCCGAGATGCGCCCGACGAAGGGCGTCACGCCGATGTAGAAGCGACCGTCGTGCTGGCGGTGCACGCCGACGTGGTCGCCCTGCGTGAGCGGCTTCGGAGCTGCGGGGCCGTCGGGCAGCGGGGCATCCAGGTACTCGGTCTCGAGCACCTGACGGAACTTCTCGGAACCCCAGTCGGCGACGAGGAACTTCAGGCGCGCCCGGTTGCGCAGGCGCCGGTAGCCGTAGTCGCGGAAGATCGCGGTGACGCCGTACCAGACGTCGGCGACCCGCTCGGGGGCGACCCATGCGCCGAGTCGCACCGCGAGGTGCGCGTTCGTCGACAGGCCGCCGCCCACCCACACGTCGTAGCCGATGCCGAGCTCGGGGTGGTCGACCGCGACGAACGCGACGTCGTTGATCTCGTGCACGACGTCCTGGCTCGGGTGGCCGGTGATCGCCGACTTGAACTTGCGCGGCAGGTTGGCGAGCTCGGGGTCGCCGATGTACTTCTCCTGGATCTCGAAGATCTGCGGCGTCGGGTCGATGAGCTCGTCGGCCGCGATGCCGGCGACGGGCGAACCGAGGATGACGCGGGGCACGTCGCCGCACGCCTCGGTCGTCGAGAGGTCGACGGCCTCGAGACGGCGCCAGATCTCGGGCACGTCCTCGACGCGGATCCAGTGGAGCTGGATGTTCTGCCGGTCGGTGAGGTCGGCGGTGTCGCGCGCGAACTCGGTCGAGATGCCCCCGATGACGCGGAGCTGCTCGGTCGAGAGCTGGCCGCCGTCGATGCGCACGCGGAGCATGAAGAACTCGTCCTCGAGCTCGTGCGGTTCGAGCGTCGCGGTCTTGCCGCCGTCGATGCCGGGCTTCCGCTGCGTGTAGAGGCCCCACCAGCGGAAGCGGCCGTGCAGGTCGGTGCCGTCGATCGACGCGAAGCCGCCCTTGGCGTAGATCGTCTCGATGCGCTCGCGCACCGCGAGGCCGCCGTCCTCCTGCTTCCACTGCTCGTTGGCGTTGAGGGGTTCGGTGCCGTCGACCTTCCACTGCCCGTTGGGGCGGTTCGAGGTCGGACGGGCGGGGCGCGCAGGGCGCTCGCCGCGCGTTTCTGCGCGGGCCGGGCGCTCTGCGCGCACCGTTTCGCTCAGCGTCACGAGGGCCTCCTGCGGGTCGAATCGAGGGCGGATGCTCCGCCGATGAGCCGACGCTAGGCGAGGGATGATCGGGCGGCACGTTCATGACGCGTGCCCTCGTCACGCTGCGTCACGGCCCGTCGCACGACGCCGCATTGCGTCACATGCTTGCCGAACGACCGGTGGTCGAGTAGCGACGAAGGAGCGTATCGAGGCCGATGCGCCAGGTCTCGAGACGCGTGCTCCTTCGTCGCTCGCTCCTCGACCAGCGGAGCCGCTACTCGACCAGCGAAGCGACCGCGGCCGCGTAGCGGTCGAGCACGAGCTCGACGAGCTCGGGCGGCGTTTCCGCCCCCGGCACGAGCAGCGGCGGGGTGACGAGGTCGGCGCCGGCCGCCTCGGCCAGGTCCTGGAAGTAGCCCGGCGCGAGCAGATAGCTCGCGACGACGACCCGCCCCGTGGCATCCGCCCTCGCCTCGATGACGGCGTCGGCGAGCAGCGGCGCGGCCGCCGAGAGGAAGCCCAGGCGGATGTCGCGCCCGCTCGCCGCGGCGAGGCGCTCTGCCATGTCGCGGCAGTCGGCCACCGCGCGGGCATCGCTCGACCCGGCGACCGAGAGCACGACCGTGTCGTCGTCGCGCACTCCGGCCTCGGCGAGGCGCCGCACGAGCACGGTCGCGAGCCGATCGTCGGGGCCGAGGGCGCCCGCGAGCACGACCTCGCGATCGCCGGTGTCGTCGACGGCCTCGGTCAGGTCGACGTGCACGTGGTACCCGGCCGACAGCAGCAACGGCACGACGATCGCGGGCTCGCCGGGGGCGAGCGAGGCGAGGGTCGCGGGCACGTCGGGCTGTTCGACGTCGACGTGTCCGAGCCGGGTGCTCGGCGTGGCATCCGGATGCCTCGTCGTGAGCGCCTGCGCGACCGCCTCGTGCAGCGCGCGGACCGCGGCTCGCCCGTCGGGCGAGGAGGTGCCGTGCGAGATGCCGACCAGTGCGGGTGGGAGCGCCGTCATCGCACCATCGTCGCAAATCGCGGCGGCGGTGTCGCCCGGTGTTGCGCCGTGCGACCGCTAGCCTCATCGCATGGCGACGGTTCTGTTCTGCCCGGTGACGTTCAACCTCGCCGAGACGACCCGCATGATCCAGGTCGCTCGTGCGCTCGACCCGGCGCACCGGGTCGTGTTCCAGGGGTACGAGCACGACTTCGTCGATCTGGTGCGCGACGCCGGGTTCGAGTACCTCGCCGGCGAGCCCGCGTGGGGGCGGGCCGAGCGCGACCAGGCGATCGCCTTCGATCAGGGGCGGTCGTTCCGGAGCCCCTTCACCCGCGAGCTCGTGGCGGCCCGCGTCGAGCTCGAGCGGCGCACGATCCGCGAGCTGGGTGCGGCCGCGGTCGTGACGGGGTCGAACCTGACCTCGTTCATCTCGGCGCGCGCCGAGGGGGTGCCGTTGTTCTACCCGGTGCCGTTCCCGCTGACCCGGCCGCAGGTCGCGCAGACGAAGCGCATGGGGTTCGTGACGGGCTCGGGGTGGGTCGCACGCACCGCCGACCTGGTCGCGACGGCCGCGTTCCGCTGGGTCTACAACGCCGCGCCGCTCGCCCCGAATGCGTTCACGAGCGTCGCGAAGGCGAACGGGGTGCCGCCGCTGCGTACGGTCTCGTCGTTGCTCACCGCGGACCGCAACCTCATCACCGAGATGCCGTGGGAGATGGACGGCTTCACGCTGCCCGACGGCTTCGAACTCGTCGGCCCGATCTTCGCGCACCTCGACGCCCCGATGCCCCCGATCGTCGACGAACTGGCCGCCGCGCCTGAACCGCTCGTGTACCTCGGCCTCGGCTCCTCGGCCGATCGGAAGCTCGCGCTCGCCGCGGCCGAAGCGCTCGGCGGGCTGCCGATCAACGTCGTCGCCCCGATCGGGCACTACCTCGAACCGGGCGACCTCGAGCGACTGCCCGCGAACGTGCACGTCGCCCCGCTGCTCCCCGCGCACCGTCTCGGCGGGCTCGTCGACGCGGCCGTGCTGCACGGCGGGCAGGGCACGGTGCAGACCGCGTGCGCCACGGGCGTGCCCTTCGTCGGCATGGGCCTGCAACCCGAGCAGACCTGGCATGTTCGCGCCTGCGAACGGCGCGGCAACGCGATCGCCGTCCCGCCGAAGCGCGTCTCGAAGCCCGAGTTCGTCGCAGCCGTGCGCCGCGTGCTCGCCGATCCCGCGATCCGCACCGCCGCCGACGAGGTGCGCGAGGCCTACCGCGGCGCCGACGGGGCCGCCGCGACGGCGCGGCTCATCGAGCAGGCCGTCGCCGGGGGCTGACCCCGCCTCAGTCGCGCGCCGCCTCGAGCACGAGCGCCAGCGAGGTGTCGCCGCACGGCACGAGCGCCGCGCCGCCCGGGAGGGCCGTGGCATCCTGCGCCCCGCCCTCGCGCTCGCGCAGGGGCGCGAGCGCTTCGACGAGGCCGTCGAGGCGCAGCAGCGCGCCCGTCGCGCGGTGCGAGTCGGTCGAGGTGACGATGCGTCCGGAGGCGTTCACGAGGGTGCACGGATGCCCCGACTCGCGCACCACCGGCAGCAGCACCCGTTCGAGGCTGGCGACGTACACGTCGGTGCCGACGACGCCGGCCATCTCGCCCGCCGCGCGGACGGGCGTGGTGATCGTGACGGTGTAGTCGTCGGTGCAGAGGTAGTCGACGTAGGGGCCGGTGAGGTGGCGGCCGCCGGTGCGCGCGGGCACCCGCCACCACTCGAGCGCCGTGTAGTCGCGGAACTGCTCGGCGTCGGGGTCGCTCACCGCCTCGAGGCGGCGCAGCCCCTGCTGCGCGCCGGCGCCGAAGGTGTTCGCGCCGCTCAACCACCACGCGAGATGCCAGGGCGCGTCGGCGAGGTAGCCGGGGGCGGCGACGAAGCCGGCGCCGGTGATCAGGCTGCCGGGTGCTTCGAGCGCAGGGCCGACGAGGTCGGCGACGAACGGGTCGAGGGCGGCGGCGCTCGGGGTGGAGACGGCGAGGAGCTCGGTCTCGATGCGGTCGCGCCACCCGTCGATCATCGCGAAGACCGGGTCGATGGTGGAGGCGATGCGGGCGGCGATCTGCAAGGCGGTGACGTCGACGGTGACGGTCATGGCCTCGGTCCTTTCTCTGGGACGGAGAGGGGGAGGGGGTGTCGGAGTGGGCCTCGAGACGCGGCGCGCTTCGCGCGGCGCTCCTCGACCACCGGAACTCCGCTACGGCAGGGGCGCCGGGGTTTCGAGGCGGGCCTTCTCGTCGATGAGCCACTCGACGGCCGATTCGATGTGCGCGGTCGTCGCGCGGCGCGCCTCGTCGGGGTCGACCGAACGGATCGCCTGGATCACCTCGAGCCGTGCCTGCCTGCTGCGGTCACGATACGCCTGTTCGCGCATGCACAGCCAGAGCAATGGCCCGGCTTCGGCCTGCAGCCGCAGTTCTTCGTGCACGAGCCGCGGCGATTGGCTGACCGCGGCGATCTCGAGCTGGAACCGGCCGATCGCCCGCCGGGCGCCGCCCGGTGCCGTGAGGTCGGCGCGGGCGTCGATGTCGGCGAGGCTCGCGAGGTCGTCGTCACTGGCCCGGTCGGCCGCGACCGCGGCGGCCATGCCGGCGATCGCCGTGTAGTGCAGCGAGAGGTCGCGGAGCTCGATGCGGCTGAGGGCGCGCACGCGCGCGTCGAGCATGCGCATGGCGGCGTCGCGGTCGTGGGTCACGAAGCTGCCGCCGTCGCGGCCGCGACGGGTGAGCACGAGCCCCTTGTCGCGCAGCGCCACGAGCGCTTCGCGAGCGGTCACGACGGCGACGCCGAACCGCTTCGCGAGCTCGGACTCGCTCGGCAGCCGTTCGCCGTCGCGGAGCACGCCCGCGACGATCGCGTCGGTGAGGCGCTGCTCGACGAGTTCGGCGCGACCGGCGCCGTCGAGGGGCGAGAACACGACCGCGTGGGTCGCGTCGGCACGGCTGGTGGCCTGCGGCATCCGACCCTCCTTGCTCGCGTCGTCGCTGATCTGTGACACGACCGTAACACGGGGGACTGGACATTTACATCTGGAGTCATATGATTTGGAACTGACGAACATCTGGAACCAGATGTTTGAACGTCGTCAGCATCGAAGGAGATGTCATGACCGAAGCGCAGCCGGCGATCCGGCTCACCGGGCTCACGAAGGAGTTCGGCGCCGTCACCGCCGTCGACCACGTCGACCTCGAGATCGCCGCCGGCGAGTTCTTCTCGATGCTCGGCCCTTCGGGCTCGGGCAAGACGACGGTGCTGCGACTGATCGCCGGGTTCGAGCAGCCCACGGGCGGTGCCATCGAGCTCTTCGGCGAGGATGTCACGAAGCGCGCCCCGTTCGACCGTGACGTGAACACCGTGTTCCAGGACTACGCGCTGTTCCCGCACATGAGCGTGCTCGACAACGTGGCCTACGGACTCCGCGTGCGCGGCCTCGGCAAGAAGGAGCGAAACGAACGCGCGATGCGCGCCCTCGCGAGCGTCCGGCTCGAGCAGATGGCCGGCCGCAAGCCCTCGCAGCTCTCGGGCGGCCAGCGCCAGCGCGTCGCCCTCGCCCGCGCCACCGTCGTCGAACCGAAGGTGCTCCTTCTCGACGAACCGCTCGGCGCCCTCGACCTCAAGCTCCGCGAGCAGATGCAGGTCGAGCTCAAGCAGATCCAGCGCGAGCTCGGCATCACCTTCATCTTCGTCACCCACGACCAGGAGGAGGCGCTCACCCTCTCGGACCGCATCGCCGTCTTCAACGCCGGCCGCATCGAGCAGCTCGGCACCCCCGCCGAGCTCTACGAGCGGCCCGTCTCGCGCTTCGTCGCCGACTTCGTCGGCACCTCGAACCTCTTCGGGCCCGAGCACTCGCTCACCCTCCTCGACCGCGAGGGGCACCACTCCGTGCGCCCCGAGAAGATGACGGTCGGCGCCGAGGCGCAGACCGGCGAGGGCGTGCGCAACGCCGCAGGCACCGTCGTCGAGGCGATCTACCTCGGCAGCGGGGTGCGGCTCGTCGTCGACCTCGACGCCGGCCCGCGCGTCAGCGTGCTCGAGCAGAACGTTCGCGGCCGCGTCCACGATGACGCGCACGGCGACCGGGTCGTCGTCTCGTGGCACGACGGCGACGTCGTCGCGGTCGACGGCACGCCCGTGGGCCCCCAGAACCCGACCCCGACCGCCGCGTTCGGCTCGGTCTACCCGGGGATCTCCGGGTGAGCACCCGGGTCTCGAGACGCGTCCGACTCCGTCGGGCGCTCCTCGACCAACGAGGGGCGGGCGCTCCTCGACCGGCGGGACAGCACCAGAACTGCACCACCAAGAGAAGAAACAGGAGAGAACCATGATGCGAATGCGGAACGCGCGACGAAGCGCGACCGTCGGCCTCGCGATCGCCTCGGTCGCACTGCTCACCGCCTGCGGCACCTCGGGCGGCGGCGGCGACTCGGGCGGCGACGCCGCGACCGAGCTCGGCGAGATGGAGGGTCAGCTCTCCGTGCTCGCGTGGCCCGGCTACGCCGAGGACGGCTCGAACGACCCCGCCGTCGACTGGGTCAGCCCCTTCGAGGAGGAGACCGGCTGCGAGGTCACCGTCAAGACCTTCGGCACCTCCGACGAGGCCGTCAACCTGTTCAAGACCGGCGAGTACGACGTGCTGTCGGCGTCGGGCGACGCCTCGCTGCGCCTCGTCGCCGCAGGCGACGTGCAGCCCGTGAACATGGAGCTCACGCCGAACTACGAGAACGTCTACGACTTCCTCAAGGACCAGGCGTGGAACACCGTCGACGGCGAGAACTACGGTATGCCGCACGGCTACGGCGCCAACCTTCTCATGTACAGCACGGACGTCTTCACCGAGGCGCCCGCGAGCTGGGGCGTCGTGTTCGACGAGTCCGACGCGTACGCGGGCAAGGTCACGGCCTACGACTCGCCGATCTACATCGCGGATGCCGCCATGTACCTCATGGCGACGCAGCCCGACCTCGGCATCGAGAACCCGTACGCCCTCGATGAGGAGCAGCTGGCCGCGGCCGTCGACCTCCTGAAGCAGCAGCGCGCCAACATCGGCGAGTACTGGAGCGACTACCTCAAGGAGATCCAGGCGTTCACCACCGGCGACAGCGTCGTGGGCACGACGTGGCAGGTCATCCAGAACGTGGCCGCGGCCGAGGGCGCGCCGACCGACGTCACCGTCCCCGAGGAGGGCGTGACCGGATGGTCGGACACGTGGATGATCTCGTCGAGCACGGAGAACCCGAACTGCTCGTACGCGTGGCTCGACTACATCGCGAGCCCCGAGGCGAACGGCCAGGCGACCGAGTACTTCGGCGAGGCCCCGTCGAGCGACGAGGCCTGCGAGTTCCGCTCCGACTGCGAGGCGTACCACGCCGGTGACGCGTCCTATGCCGAGAACATCTGGTACTGGACCACGCCCATCGAGGAGTGCGTCGACGGTCGCACCGACGTGCAGTGCACCGACTACTCCGCATGGACCGCCGCCTGGCAGGAGATCAAGGGCTGATGACGTCCACCCGTGCGGTGCCCGTCCCGCGTCGCAGTGCGGCGCGGGCGGGCTCCGCCTTCCTCAGCACCCACCCGCGAACCCGGCTCGCCCTGCTGCTCAGCGCCCCGCTGTTCTGGCTCGGCGTCGTCTACATCGTGGCGCTCGTGCTGCTGCTCGTCACGGCGTTCTGGTCGGTCGACAGTTTCACCGGTGAGATCACGACCGAGTTCACCCTCGACAACATCATCGAGGTGCTCACCGGTTCGCTCTACCAGACGGTCACGCTGCGCACCATCGGCGTCGCGCTCGCCGTCACCGTCATCGACGTGGCGCTCGCCCTGCCGATCGCGTTCTACATGGCGAAGGTCGCCTCCCCGCGCATGCGCCGGGTGCTCGTCATCATGGTGCTGACCCCGCTGTGGGCGAGCTACCTCGTGAAGGCGTACGCGTGGCGTTCGGTGCTCTCGCAGGACGGCATCCTCGACTGGCTGGTCACGCCGTTCGGCGGCGAGACCATCGGCTACGGCCTGCCGGCGACGATCATCACGCTCTCGTACCTCTGGCTGCCGTACGTGATCCTGCCCATCTACGCCGGGCTCGAGCGCGTGCCCGACTCGTTGCTCGAGGCATCCGCGGACCTCGGCGGGCGCACCTGGCCGACGCTGCGGCACGTCGTCCTCCCGCTCGCGCTGCCCGCCATCATCGCGGGCACGATCTTCAGCTTCTCGCTCTCGCTCGGCGACTACATCACGGTGAACATCGTCGGCGGGGCGAGCCAGATGCTCGGAAACCTCGTCTACACGAACGTCGGCGCCGCGAACAACCTGCCGCTCGCCTCGGCGATCGCGCTGATCCCGATCGTGATCATCTTCGGCTACCTCTTCCTCGTGCGTCGCACCGGCGCCCTCGACAACCTCTAAGGGGCTCGCATGCGACTGTCGCGACCGTTCCGCGTCACCCTCGGCGTCATCACGACGGCGATCCTGGTGATCGTCTACGTCCCCCTGTTCGTGGTGCTCGTGAACTCGTTCTCGACATCGACCTCGCTGACCTGGCCGCCGCCCGGGTTCACGCTCGAGTGGTGGGGCAAGGCGTTCCAGAGCGCGGGTGCGCTCGACGCGGTCGGCACGAGCATCATGATCGCGCTCGTCGCGACGGCGGTGTCGCTCGTGCTCGGCACGCTCATCTCGCTCGCGCTGCAGCGATTCGAGTTCTTCGGGCGGGAGGCGATCAGCCTGCTCGTGATCCTCCCGATCGCGCTGCCCGGCATCATCACCGGTATCGCGCTCAACAACTTCTTCCGCACGATCATGGGGGTGCCGCTCTCGATCTGGACGGTCGTGATCGCGCACGCGACCTTCTGCATCGTGACGGTCTTCAACAACGTGATCGCCCGTCTGCGCCGCCTCGGCACGAACCTCGAGGAGGCCTCGGCCGACCTCGGCGCCGGGGTGTGGACCACCTTCCGCCTCGTCACCTTCCCGCAGTTGCGCTCCGCGCTCCTCGCGGGGGGCCTGCTCGCCTTCGCACTGAGTTTCGACGAGATCATCGTGACGACGTTCACCGCCGGATCGGGCGTGACGACGCTGCCGATCTTCATCCTGAACAACATGTTCCGCCCGAATCAGGCGCCGATCGTCTCGGTCATCGCGGTCGTGCTCGTGCTCGTCTCGATCATCCCGATCTACCTCGCGCAGCGGCTCTCGGGCGAGGAGCAGCGGCGGTAGCGCCGCCTGGTACGTCGAGCAGCGCACACGGCCGGATGCCACGTGCCGGACCTCGCGGGTCCGGCCACGTGGCATCCGTTCGTCAGAAGCTCGTGACGAGGTCGCCGAGCACGTCGCTGACCTTGGTGGGGTCGGTCGCGTCGTAGAAGTGCGCGCCGGTGGCGGTCGAGATCGCCTGCAGCGAGGCGACGTCGGCGCCGCTGCCGTAGGCGAGCGTGAAGATGAGCACCGGGGTCTCGTGGTGCAGGTGGCCCAGGGTCTCGAGCATCTGCGCCTCGGTCGTCGACTCGCCGAGCGTCTCGTTCTTGCCGTCGCTGAGCAGCACGATGGCGTTGATGCGCTCGGGGTCCCAGGCTTCGGCGCGCTGCTTCGCGAAGGTGTCGACGGCCGCGTACAGCGGGGTGAACTCGACCGGTTGCAGGGCGCCGAGCGCCTTGAGGAACCGGCTGCGCTCGGTGAGGGCGTCCGCCACGGGGCTCACGAGCCCCGGGGTGATCGGGCCGTCGTCGATGGCGCTGAACGCGGCGAGGCCGATGTTGTCGCCCTTCGTGAAGTGGCCGAGGGACTCCTGGATCGCGTCCTTCGCGGCGGCGAGCTTCGTCTCGCCGGTCGCGATCTTCTCGTCCATCGAGCCCGAAACGTCGATGAGGAACAGCACCTCGGCGCGCTTGCGCACCTCGGGGAAGGCGCTCTCGATGGCGGCGATGACCTCGCGGCCGGGGAAGGCGAGCGCCCCCGAGGGTGACTCGGGCAGGCGCCCCACCTCGCTGACGACGGGATCGAGCTCGCCGTTGAGGTCGTGGTAGCCGGCGGTGCGCACGACCTGCTGGCCGTCCTTCGTGCCGGCGAAGCGCAGCAGGTCGGCCGCCGCGGCCGCTTCGGCCTCGTCGACCCACGGGCCGGTCAGCACGGTGAAGGGGTTGTCGGCCAGGTAGTAGCCGTCGCGCGGATAGATCGGCACGAGCTGCTCGAGCGGCGGCGTCGACTCGATGCGGTTCACGCCGTCGCGGCTCGTGATGCCGCGGTTGTAGTCCCACACCGACTTCTCGTCGACGATGACCGCCGAGAGGAAGTCGGCGACCGAGCCCTTCTCCTCGGACTGGCGGGCATGCCAGAGGAAGTGCTCGGGCGTCGCCATGTAGTGGCTCGTCGCGAGCTCGTCCTCGCGCACCGCCTTGACGACCGAGGCGTCGTGGATCTCGTTCACGGTGAGCTCGGCGACGGAGCCCGACTCGGCGCCGAACTCGGCGAGCATCGCGGCCTGGCCCGAGCTCGCGATGAGCGGGCTCGTCTTGCCGAGCTTGAAGGTGCCCCAGTCGGCGTGGCCCAGGTCGGTCCACGTGTTCTCGTCGGCGGCGGCGTTCCAGATCTCGTCCCAGCTGGGGCGGGCGCTCGACCAGCCGATCGCGTCGGCGAGCTGCTGGGGCATCGCCAGCACGATCGCCGAGGAGCCGACGCTCGCACCTGTGGTGGGCACGTTCGCCGCGCCCCCGGAGTCCTGGGCGACCGCGAGCCACGAGCTCGCGTCGGGCAGCCACACGGTGGGGCGATCGTCGACCGCGAGATCGGGGAACCCTGCGGCGGCGTCGGCCGCCGAGATGCCCGACTTGTCCCTCGTGGTGCTCGCGACGACGCATCGGCCGTCGACGTTGCGCGGCTTCGCGTTGTAGCCCTCGACGAGGCGGGTCGCCATCTCGGCGTTCTCGAAGGAGGACAGCACCGAGAGCTCGATGCACGGCTCGGTGCCCGCCGGGTCGGCGGGTTCGTCGGAGGGGAACACGATGGGCTCGGCCGGGGCCGCGGATGCTTCGGCTCCGCCCGCGTCCGTGGCATCCGAGCCGTTCTGATTCATGAGCACGACCGCGGTCGCGACCCCGCCGCCGACGAGCAGCAGGGCGAGTGCGCCGCCGCCGATCATCAACAGGCGGCGCTGTCGGCGCTTGCGCTGCTGACGACCCGATCGGTCGCGTCGGGTCGTGCCCTCCGCGCTCATGCGCGGCCTCGTGCGGTGGATCGGCTCGAGCCGCCGCGCAGGCTCGCTCGAGCGCTGCGCCGGGTCGGGAGCGGGGCGGGCATGACTGGAGCTTCGGGCATCGATGTGTCCTGGGGGGTGGGGGCGGGGGTCTGGCGATCGTATCCAATGCCCGGCGCGCTGCCAATGGCGAGCGTTGACAGAGTGGGGCCGAGGGATCGCCGCGATGGTCGCTCCGGCCGATCGCAGATCGCAGTTCGCTTCTCAGCTCGTCGAGTTGAGCATGCCGATGAGCACCGCGAGCCACCACGCGAGCTGGGAGACGATGGCGCTCGCGATGAACGCCGCACGCACCCGCGGGGCCAACGAACGGAACCGGGCGCGCGCGGGCAGACGGGCGAGCTCGAAGGTCCAGCGGGTGAGGGCGACGCCGTTGAGGCTCAGCACCAGCACCGCCGCGAGCTTGACCTGGGTCATCGGGCTCTCGAGGTCGGGCTCGAGCAGCGCGCCGCTCGTGAGCAGGCCCGCGAGCCCGATCCAGACCGGCAGCACGAGCGTGCGGTCGGCCTGCCGCAGCTCGCGCACCGAGCTCCACTCGGTCGCCCAGAGCAGGGCGTGCCAGTCGATCATGAGCACCGCGCCGAAGCCGACGATGAGGGAGCCGAGGTGCACGAACAGCACCGCCGTGTGCGCGGGCTCGGGCAGGCTGACGACGGTGCTCACGATGATGCTGAGCGCCCAGGCGACGGCGACCCCCGTGTACGCGAGCCCGCGTCGGATGCGACGGCGCCGCTGCTTCTCGCGCAGCGTGACGCGCACGGGGACGGCCACCGGCTGCTCGGTCATGGCGCTCGCTCTCGCGGCTGGGGTTCGGGCGGGGTTCAGACTACCGCCATGCCCCAGCACGCGGGGAGGACGAGCGCCGGGGGTCAGCGACCGGAGTGCGGGAAGGCGCCCGGGTGCCCATGCGTCGGCGCGCCGTCGAGGTGCACGTGGACGTGGAGGTGACGGTCGTCGCGGTGGCCGCGGGCCCCGCGATGCCCGCCGTGTCCGTGCTCGCGGTGCCCGTGTCCGTGCTCGCGGTGTCCGTGCCCGTGCTCGCCGTGCCCGTGCTCGCGGTGCCCGTGCTCGCACCCGTGCCGGCGCCCAGGGCGCGATTCGCGGTGCGGGCGGGGCATCCGCTCGCCGTCGTGCCAACCGAGCTCGCGCGCGATCGCCTCGAGGGTCGCGAGCGTGGTCTGGAAGTCGTCGGGCGTGACACTGCCGGCGACGCGTGCGCGGAGCGCCGTCACCCGCTCGAGCAGTGCGGCGTAGGAGGACTCGCCCTCCTCGGTGAGCCGGGGTGCGGGCTCGTCGGTGACCCAGCCGCGCTCGACGAGGGGAGCGAGGCGCTCGGGGTGGGCGGCGAGCTTCGCACGGAGGCGCGGGTCGTCGACCTTGCCGGCGATGACGTTGAGGCGTCGCCAGTCGCGGCGGGTGATGCCCTCCTCGGCGAAGAGCTCGCGCATGGCGTCGTCGAGCTTGCGGTCGACGACGCGGAGCCAGTAGCCGATGGGGCGGTGGTCGGGGGAGTTCGTGGTGGTGTTCATGGGGGCGTCCATGGTGGGTCCTTCCGTGACGCGCTCGTCGGGGCGAGCGGTCGAGGTCTATTGCATGTCTTGTGACATGTATATGTACAATGACATACATGAATGACGCTCGTCAACCCGTTCCCGGCGAACACTCAGGGCCGGCCGGCGGCGACGCCGAGGCATCCGACCCGATCGCACTCGTCGAGGCCGCGCTCGTCGCGATGCGACGCGACCAGAGCCGGCGGCGCCTGCAGCACCGCGCCGAGCACGGCGCGCACGGCGGCGCCCGCGACGGGCACCGCAGAGGGCGCGGCCCGCACGAGCATCACGAGCACCACGGGCCGGATGCCACGGGCGAACCCCCGCGCGCAGGCCGGGGCAGCGCGGGGCTCGCGCACGCGGCGCGGTTCCGCCTGCTCGACGCCCTCGAATCGGCGCCGCAACCGCCCTCGGTGGGGCAGATCGCCGAAGCGATCGGCGTCGACCAGCCGCGCGCGAGCCGGCTCGTGCAGGCCGCCGTCGAGGCCGGTCACGCGCGCCGCGAGGTCGACCCGACCGACGCCCGCCGCAGCGCGATCGTGCTCACCGCGGCCGGACGGCGCGTGCTCGAGGGCGCGCGCGACACCCGCCGGGGCGCCGTCGAGCAGGCGCTCGCCGGGTTCACGCCCGCCGAGGCCGCCGAGTTCGCCCGACTGCTGTCGCGCTTCGTCACCGCCTGGCCGCGCGACGAGAAGTGACGGGGCGCGTCTACTCCTGCGTCTCGGGCACCTTCACGTAGAGCATGAGCACGAAGCCCGCGGCGACCACGAGGATGATGCCGAGGATGCCCCAGTAGGTCGCACCGAACACCGCGATGAAGAGGGCCCACAGCATCGGCGAGAGGAAGCTCGCCGCACGGCCCGTCGTCGCGTACAGGCCGAAGATCTCGCTCTCGCGGCCCGCCGGGGTGACCCGGGCGAGGAACGAGCGCGACGCGGCCTGCGCCGGACCGACGAACAGGGTGAGCACGAGGCCGAAGATCCAGAACACGAGCTTGCCCGAGTCGTGCAGGAAGAAGACGAGCGACCCCGCCACGACCAGGCCGCCGAGCGCGGTGAGGATGACGGCGCGCGGGCCGAAGCGGTCGTCGAAGCGGCCGGCGACGATCGTCGAGACGCCCGCGAGCAGGTTCGCCGCGATGCCGAAGATCAGGACCTCGTTCGAGCTGAAGTGGAACGCCACCGCCGCGATCACCGCCCCGAAGGCGAACACGCCCGCGAGCCCGTCGCGGAACACCGCGCTCGCCAGCAGGAACCAGAACGTCGGGCGCGAGTCGCGCCACAGCCCCTTGATGTCCTTCGCGAGCACGAGGTAGCTGCGCCAGAACGTCACCCGCTCGCCGCGCGGCGCGGGCGGCGCCTCGGGCACGTAGACGAGCACCGGCCAGGCGAAGAGCAGGGTCCACACGGCGCAGCCGAGCGCGATCACCCGGAACGCGAGGCCGTTGTCCGTGGGCATGCCCCACCAGTCGAACGTCGTCGCGACGACGACGATCACGAGCGCGATGATGCCGCCGATGTAGCCGAGGCCCCAGCCGAGACCCGACACCTTGCCGACCGTCTTCGGCGTCGACACCTGCACGAGCATCGCGTTGTAGTTGACGCCCGCGATCTCGCTGAACACCGTGCCCGCGGCGATGAGGGAGACGCCGAGGAGGAAGTACGCGGGCGAGCCCTCGACGAAGAAGAGGCCCACCATGCACGCCACGAGTGCCGCCGTCGCGCCGCCGAGCCAGACCTTGCGGCGGCCGACGATGTCGGCCCGCTGGCCGAGCACCGGTGCGAGCACCGCGATGAGGATGCCGGCGATCGTGATCGCCCACCCCAGGTTCGAGGCGAGCTCGGCGAGCGCGCGCTCGTAGGCCGGGTCGCCCTCGCCGAGCGCCGCGACCGTCGGATCGAGGAAGGTGTCGCTCGTCAGGTACAGCGCCGTGAAAACGAACGTGAGGATGACCGAGTTGAACGGCTGCGTCGCCCAGTCCCACAGCGCCCACGCGAACACCTGGCGCCGCGGGATGCTCCGGCCCTCCTGCCGCTGCAGGCCCATCGCGCGGATGGCGCCGCTGTGCGCGGTGGCGGGCGGGGCGGTCGCGGCGCCGTACACCGGGGCGGTGCCGGCGGGCGTGTCGTCGGTCGGGTCGGTCATGGGGGCAGTCTCCCGGCTTCCGGTGAACGGGTGGTGTCCGCGCGCACCGGGTCCGATCCGCGTCGATCGTGTTGCACTGTATCGCGCCCGGGGCCTCAGCAGCGCCCCGGCGAGCAGAATTCAGGATGCCCCGGCCGAAACGCCCCACGTGCGACGCGACCGTGCGGTGCGTCGCGCGGGGCATCCTGAATTCTGCACCGCGCCTCTGCTCACATCGCGACCATGCCGACGAGTTCGCCGAACAGCTCCTCGGGGTCGCACTCGAGCCGCTGCCTCGTGAACCACGAGCACACGTTGACGCAGTCGCGGTGCAGGAGGTCGAAGCCCTGGGGATTCGAGATGAGGTCGACGACCTGCGGAAGGTCGATCGCGACCACCCGGCCCTCGTGCACGAGCAGGTTGTACGGCGACAGGTCGCCGTGCGCGAGCCCGGCCGCCGCGAGCGTGTGCATGAAGTCGACGATCTGATGGAACAGCCCGCGCAGCTCGTCGGGCGTCGCCCTGACCTGCGCGAGGCGGGGCGCCGCGACCCGGCCGTCGCCGATGAACTCCATGAGCACCTCGGTGCCCGAGACCTGCACCGGGTACGGCACGGCCGCGCCGAGCTCCGCGAGCCGCGAGAGCGCCTCGAACTCGGCGTACGCCCACTGCACGCGCGCGACCTCGCGGCCGAACGTCGTGCCCTTCGCGAGGGCGCGCGCGTCGCGGCTGCGGCGGGTGCCGCGTCCCTCGGTGTAGACCGTCGAACGGTGGAAGTCGCTGTGCTCGGTGCCGCGGTATCGCTTCGCGGCGAGCAGCACCGCGTTGCCCGCGACGAGCGGGTCGGCGCCCGGCACGGCGCGCTCGATGAGGAAGAGGTCGGCCTCCTTGCCGGTCTTCACGACGCCGAACTCGGTGTCGATCGCCGCGGCCGAGGTGACGACCCAGTCGGGGCGCGGCGCCGGGCCGCGCTCGGTGGGGGTGGTCGCCGGCCAGGTCGACCAGCGTTGGCCCTCGCCGGGCTCCGTGTCGAGGAAGGCGAGGTCGCCCGCGTCGAGACGCGGGGTCGTGAGGGACGGGGATGCTTCGCGCGCGCCGTTGATCGAACGCACGACGGTGGCTTCGTCGAGAGACGAGAGGAGATGCAAGGTGGATGCTCCGAACGTTGCGGAGGCCACCGGGCCGACTAGCGGCTGAGGGCCTCGCAGAGTGAAGGGGTGTCGAGGTGCATGACGAAGACAGCCATGGTCGTCTCCTCTCCTTCAGCCGGATGCTCCGGGCCCGAGGCCGCACGAACGTGTGCGGCCTCGGCAGTCTAGGGCGCTCCGCGCCCCGCGTCCAGACCCCGCCGCCGATCGCCTACGGCAGGGTCCATGTCGCCGGCGGCTTCTCGCCGCCGTACAGCCAGATCTGGAAGAACTCGTCGAGGTCTTCCCCGGACACCTCTTCGTAGACGGCCTGGAAGTCCTCGGCGGTCGCCGAGCCGTCGTCGAAGCGCTCGAGCCAGAGTCGCGTGCCTTCGAAGAAGGCGTCGTCGCCCACCTCGACGCGGAGCGCGTGGAGGGTCGCGGCGCCCCGGTTGTAGACCTGGGTGGCGAACAGGCCGAGCGCGCCGGGGTCGCCGATCTGCAGCTGCCAGTACGCGGGGGTGCGGGCCGGGCCGTACCAGGCGTTGTAGCTCTGCTGCGCGGTCGCGCCGCCGTTCTGCTCGGTCCACATCCACGTGGCGTAGGTGGCCCAGCCCTCGTTGAGCCAGATGTCCTGCCAGCGCTCGGGGCTCACCGCGTTGCCGAACCACTGGTGCGCGAGCTCGTGCGCGACGGTGCCCGCTCCTGCCGATCGCGAGTAGACCGGGCGGGTCTGGGTCTCGAGCGCATAGCCGAGGTCGTCGTCGTCGACGATCGAACCGAACGCGACGAAGGGGTACGGGCCGAAGCGGCTCTCGAAGAAGTCGATCATCGCCGCCTGACGGGCGAGGCTGGCGTTCGTCGTCTCGAGGCGCGCGGGCGTGAGGTCGCGGTCGACGGCGTCGATGATCGGCACCCCGCTCGCCGAGTACCGGGTCTCGCGCAGCTCGAAATCGCCGACCGACGCGGTCGTGAGGTAGCTCGCCTGCTCGTCGGGGGCATCCCAGTACCAGGTCGTGAACCCGCCCGCCGTCTCGGGGAGCCGGGGCTGCGTGCCGTTCGCGACGGCGACCTTGCCCTCGGGCACGGTGATCGCGAAGCTGTAGCTCGCCTTGTCGGTCTGGTGGTCGCTCACCGGGTACCAGGTCATCGAGCCGTCGGGCTCGCTCGCGACCATCGCGCCGTCGCGGGTCGTCACCCAGCCGTAGAGCGCCTCCTCGATATCGGTGGGTCGTGCGGTCGCGCCGCCGTACTCGATCACGAGCCGCGCGTGCTGACCCGCCTTGAGCTTCGGGCGCGGCTGCACCGTGAGCTCCCACACCCGCGCGGCGTCGTCCTGCACATGCCAGTACGCGGCGCCGTCGACCGTGGCGCCGGGGGCGGGCGGTGCGACCGCGGTCGCGGACTTGCCGTTCACCGAGAGCGCGGACACCTGCATGCCGCGCAGGTCGAGGTTGAAGCGGTCCAGGTCCTGCGTCGCGACGAGGTCGATCGTCGCCGTGCCGCGCAGCTCGCCCACGAGCGGCGCCGGTTCGGGGGCGGGCGGTGCGTAGTCGAGGGCGAGGTCGTAGTGCGCCACGTCGTAACCGCCGTTGCCCGCGTACGGGAAGTAGGCGTCGCCGGCCCCTGAGGCGCCCGCCGTGTAACGGGGCCCCGGGCCCTTCGGCGCGGCTGCGGCTCCGATCGCGCCGACGCCGCCGATCAGGATCAGCGCGGCCGTCACCCCACCCAGAACCCGTGTCCGACGCAGACGCATGAGCAACCCCCCGAGATGGATGTCCGACCGTTCGCCACACTCTAGGGTCGAGCGCCCGTCGCCGGTAGTCCCCGGGCGCGGGGGACGCCGCGCGGGTAGGGTCGCACCATGCACGCCGTGGCCACCGCCGAGACCTCCACCGTGGTGCTCGTCGAGGGCGAGAGCGACCGGCTCGCCCTCGAGGCGGTGGCGGTGCGACTCGGTGCCGACCTCGCCGCGGCCGACGCGGTCGTCCTGCCGATGGGCGGCGTGACGAACCTGCACCACTACCTCGCCGCGCTCGCCGAGCCGACCGCGACCCGCGGTCGTCGGCGCCGCGTGCTCGGGCTCTTCGATTCCGCCGAGACCGGGTACGTGCGCCGCGCCGTCGACGATGCGGGACTCGGCGCCCCGGGTGCGCCGCTCGAGCAGCTCGGGTTCTACGCCTGCGAACCCGACCTCGAGGGCGAGCTCATCCGCGCGCTCGGGCCGGGCCGCGTCGAGTCGCTGCTCGCCGAACACGGGGAGGCGGGGCGGTTCCGCACGTTCCAGCGGCAGCCGTTCCAGCGCGGGCGCGCGCTCGACGCCCAGCTCCACCGCTTCTTCGGCACCCACGCCGGTCGCAAGGCGCAGTTCGCACCCCTGCTCGTCGAAGCGCTCGACGCCGACCGCGTCCCGGCGGCGATGACCGCGCTCGTGGTCGCCGCGATCGACGGCTGAGCGCGGTATCCGATCAGGCGCCCGTCGGGGCCCGGTCGAACTCGCGGCCGCGCACCTCCGTGGGCACGATCCGCACCCAGCGGTCCTTCGTCTCGGGCGCCCATGGGGTGATGCCGAGCTGTTCGGCGGCCTCGACGTCGCGCTCGTGGTCGAGCTCCTCCGCGTGACCCTTCACGACGACGCTGAACGCCGAGGTGTCGCTGAACCCGTCGATCTCGAACGCGACCCGGGCGCGGATCGTGAGCTCGAGGAGCTTCGTGCCCGCCGAGGTGCGGAACACGATGACCGGCCCGCTCGGGCCGCTCGGATCGACGACGTGGTTCACCGGGAAGATGTCGACCTCGCCGCCTGCGGCGGTGGCGATGCGCCCGAAGGGGGCGGCGGCGAGCCGCTCCCAGCAGTCGGCGTCGGAGAGCGATCGTGTCGGTGTGCGGCCCTCTTCGAGCTCGTCGATCTCGTCCATACCTCGATTCTGCTCGTTTCGAGCGAGGTCGGGAAGGTCGGCGGCCCGAGTCCCGGCTACTGCAGGGCGGCGACCGAGTCGAGCAGGGTCGCGTAGCTCACGAAGTAGGTGACGCCGTCGACGTGCACGATCGACGGCTGGTAGTTCGCGTCGTAGTCGGCCGGCGCGAGCATCGTGCCGGCGATCGGGTCGTCGGAGACCGTCCAGCCTGCGGCGGGGAGCTCCACCGCGCGCGCCGACCACGCGGCGTCGTCCTCGGCGAGTTGCGCGAACCAGACCGCGCTATCGCTCTGCGGCTTCGACCACTGGCAGTCGAGGGCGCCGTCGTCGATGAGGTCGACCATGACCGGGCCGAGCGGGAACGGGGACTCGGTCTCGAGCGCGAGGCCGTCGGCGGCGAGCTCCGCGTTCTCGGCCTCGGTGAAGACGGCGTCGCAACCGGGCTCGGCCGCGGCGCCCGTGGGGGCCGGCGTCGCCTCCGCGACGGGAGTCGACTCCGCGCTTGGCGAGGCCGTGGTCGGTGCACCGGTCGTGGCGGTGCAGCCGCTGAGCAGGAGCAGGGCGAGGCCGGCGGTGGCGGTCAGGGCGCGCGGCAGGATGCGTAGGGTCATTCCGGCACCCTAGCGGTGCCGATGGTCCTCCGAATCGGGGATGCCCCTGAGACGCGCCGCCCGCGGGGTCGCGCGCGTGCGCGACCGCTCAACCGAGCTCGATCGGCGGGAACCCGGCGTCGTCGAGCGTGCCGACGGGTGCAGCGACGGCGGCGTAGCGGCTGCGGACGGCGAGCGCCGAGGCATCCGGATTCTCGTAGAGGTACCCCGTGACGACGCGGTACTCGGCGAGGCGACCGTCGGGCACCCGGCTCTCGCGGATCGGTTCGCCGCCGAGGAGTGCTGCGGCCAGTGCCGTCCAGTAGACGCCGATGCCGCGGAACGAGCGCGCGGGGCGTTGCGGCTCCGCGTCGGTGAGCAGGATGTCGTTGTCGGTGCTCGCGCACGCGACCGCGAGCCGGCGACCGAGTTCGGAGAATTCGGCGAAGCCCTCGGCGAGGGCGTCGTACTGCAGCCACCCGGCCGCCCGCACGACGCTGCGGAGTTCGCGACCCGAGCCGGTGACCGCGCCGAACGGCACGTCGAGCGCCGCGGTGATGATCTGGTCGAGCGAGCGGGCATCGCCGTCGTACTGGATGAACCGGCCGATGTACCCGCGCTCGCCGCCGCCGTCGCCCGCGGCCGGTGTGCGTGCCTCCTCGACCTGGCGGCGGATGAGGTCGAGGTTGTCGTCGGCCTGCTCGAGGAGCGCCGCCGAGATGGCGAAGAGCCGGTCGACCTCGCGCGGCAGCTGGCGGGCGGACTTGTAGCGGAAGTCGTGCTCGAGCTCGGACCACGTGTCGGAGAGCGCCGTGCGCAGCTGCACCTCGAGCTGGGTGCCCGCGGCCGGGTCGGCGTCGGCGTCGGCCGCCTCGCCCACGTCGGGGAGCAGCCCCACGAACTGCACCGAGCGGTAGCCGAAGGCGTCGAGCGGCAGGAGCGCCGACTTGTCGACCCAGGAGTCGTCGTCGACGACGAGCGCCTCGCGCACGACCTGCTCCATGGCGGGCAGGTCGCCCTCGAAGTTCGCGACGATCCGCACGCCGAGGATGTCGCGCACCTCGCGGTCGGGCGCCCTGCGGACCTTGCGTTCGAAGGATTCGCGCGACTTCACGCGCGCGGTGACGTGGAAGTACTTGAATCCCGCGGCGTCGAGGCGGCGTGCGAAGTCGGCCTCGATCTGCCCGCGCAGCTTGCGGTACCGCCGCAGCTCCCGGTCGTACCGGGCGAGCTCGGCGGCGACGAGCTGCTCGTCGTCTTCGCGCGCATCCATGGTCGGCAGGTTACCCGTCACCGCCCACCACGGTCGGGAGGGCGCGGGAATACTGAGTGTGCGCCGTGAGTTGAGTCAAGTACGCTCAAGTTTCGCCACCTCGACTTGACACGTCGAATCGGGGCTGCGAGGCTTGAGTCGTCAAGGCTCAAGTCTTGACGCATCTGACTTCGGTCGCGGGCCAGGAAGGCCGGACCGGTATCCGAATCCGCTCGGTTTCGAGATCGTGCGACTGCGTCGCGCGCTCCTCAACCAGCGTTCGGGAGAAGAGGAGAAACACATGTCACGTGCAGTAGGAATCGACCTCGGCACCACCAACTCGGTCGTCTCGGTGCTCGAGGGCGGCGAGCCCGTCGTCATCGCGAACGCCGAAGGCTTCCGCACCACCCCGTCGGTGGTGGCATTCACCAAGGACGGCGAGGTGCTCGTCGGCGAGACCGCGAAGCGCCAGGCCGTCACCAACGTCGACCGCACCATCGCCTCGGTCAAGCGCCACATGGGCACCGACTGGAAGACCGACGAGATCGACGGCAAGAAGTACACGCCGCAGGAGATCTCGGCGCGCATCCTCCAGAAGCTCAAGCGCGACGCCGAGCAGTACCTCGGCGACACCGTCACCGACGCCGTCATCACCGTGCCCGCGTACTTCAACGACGCCGAGCGCCAGGCCACGAAGGAAGCCGGCGAGATCGCGGGCCTCAACGTGCTCCGCATCATCAACGAGCCCACCGCCGCGGCCCTCGCCTACGGCCTCGACAAGGGCAAGGAGGACGAGCTCATCCTCGTCTTCGACCTCGGTGGCGGCACCTTCGACGTCTCGCTCCTCGAAGTGGGCAAGGACGACGACTTCTCGACCATCCAGGTCCGTGCGACCGCAGGCGACAACCGCCTCGGCGGCGACGACTGGGACCAGCGCATCGTCGACTGGCTCATCAAGAAGTTCAAGGACTCGACCGGCGTCGACGTCACGAACGACAAGATCGCGAAGCAGCGCCTGAAGGAGGCCGCAGAGCAGGCCAAGAAGGAGCTCTCGTCGAGCATGTCGACGAACATCCAGCTCCCGTACCTCTCGCTCACCGAGAACGGCCCGGCGAACCTCGACGAGAAGCTCACGCGCGCCGAGTTCGAGAACATGACGAGCGACCTGCTCGACCGCACGAAGAAGCCCTTCGAAGACGTGATCCGCGAGGCGGGCGTCAAGCTCTCCGACATCGCCCACGTCGTGCTCGTCGGCGGCTCGACCCGCATGCCCGCGGTGTCCGAGCTCGTCAAGAAGGAGACCGGCCAGGAGCCCAACAAGGGCGTCAACCCCGATGAGGTCGTCGCCGTCGGCGCGGCCCTCCAGGCGGGCGTCCTCAAGGGCGAGCGCAAGGACGTGCTGCTCATCGACGTCACCCCCCTCAGCCTCGGCATCGAGACCAAGGGCGGCATCATGACGAAGCTCATCGAGCGCAACACGGCCATCCCGACGAAGCGTTCGGAGACCTTCACGACCGCCGACGACAACCAGCCGTCGGTCGCGATCCAGGTGTTCCAGGGTGAGCGCGACTTCACGCGCGACAACAAGGCGCTCGGCACGTTCGAGCTGACCGGCATCGCGCCCGCGCCCCGTGGCATCCCGCAGATCGAGGTCACCTTCGACATCGACGCCAACGGCATCGTGCACGTGTCCGCGAAGGACAAGGGCACCGGCAAGGAGCAGTCGATGACGATCTCGGGCGGCTCGAGCCTCCCGAAGGACGACATCGACCGCATGGTGCGCGAGGCCGAGGAGCACGCCGCCGAAGACAAGAAGCGCCGCGAGTCGGCCGAGACCCGCAACTCCGCCGAGCAGCTCGCCTACTCGGTCGAGAAGCTGATCAAGGACAACGACGACAAGCTCCCCGCCGACGTCAAGAACGAGGTCCAGGGCGACGTCGACGCGCTGAAGACGGCGCTCGCCGGCGACGACGACGACGCGGTCAAGACCGCGTTCGAGAAGCTGTCGCAGTCGCAGACCAAGCTCGGCGAGGCGATCTACGCGCAGTCCCAGGCGGATGCCTCCGCCGCCGGCGAAGACGCCTCGGCGACCGGCCAGGCCTCCGACGACTCCTCCGACGAGGATGTCGTCGACGCCGAGGTCGTCGACGACGAGGACGAGAAGAAGTAATCATGACCGACGAGCAGAACCAGAACCACGAGGAGCCGGTGATCCGCGACAAGCGGCGCATCGACCCCGAGACCGGTGCGGTTCGGCAGCCGGCTGCCGAAGGGGCGCCCGAAGAGGGCGCCCCCGAGGCATCCGACTCGTTCGACGACGAGGCCGAGCTCACGGTCGACGACATCCTGAACGCGGCGAACGCCGAGGTCCAGGATCCGAGCGATGAGCACCTCGCGGACCTCAAGCGGGTCACCGCCGAGTACGCGAACTACCGCAAGCGCACCGAGGCGAACCGCGAGTTCGAGCGCGAGCGCGCGGTCGGCCAGGCCGTCGCCGTGCTGCTGCCGGTGCTCGACGACCTCGACCGGGCCGAGAAGCACGGCGACCTCGAGGGCGACAGCGCCTTCGCGACGATCGCCGCGAAGCTCCGCGGATCGGTCGAGAAGCTCGGGCTGGCCGCATTCGGCGAGGTCGGCGAACCGTTCGACCCGAACCGCCACGAGGCGATCTTCCAGCAGCCCAGTGACGAGGTCGAGGTCGACACGGTCGCCGACGTCGTCGAGACCGGGTACACGCTGGGCGGCGTGCAGCTGCGCGCCGCGAAGGTCGTCGTCAAGACGCCGGCGGCGTAACTCGCGATTCCGCCGGTCGGGTAGCGACCCAGGAGCGTATCGAGACCCGTCGACTGGTCTCGATACGCTTCGCTACTCGACCGGCGTCCCACATTCAGACAGACTCAGAGAGAGGAGGTGCCGATGGCCAGTCAGGACTGGTTCGACAAGGACTTCTACCAGGTGCTCGGCGTCTCCAAGGACGCGAGCGACGCGGAGATCAAGAAGGTCTACCGCAGGCTCGCACGCAAGTACCACCCAGACCAGAACCCCGGCGACGCTGCCGCCGAGACGAAGTTCAAGGAGATCAGCGAGGCGAACTCGGTGCTCTCCGACCCCGAGCAGCGCAAGGAGTACGACGCGGTCCGTGCGATGGGCGGCGGCGCCCGATTCACGGCGCCCGGCGCCGGCGGCGGCAACGGCGGCTTCGAAGACGTCTTCGGCGGCATGTTCGGCCAGGGCGGTGGGCGCAGCCAGTCGTACACCTTCCAGCAGGGCGGCGACTACGACGACCTGCTCGGCGGGCTCTTCGGCAGCGGCCGCTTCGGCCAGACGACCGGCGGGTACCGCGGCTCAGGCGGCCCGACACCCGGCCGCGACGTCACCGCGACGACGACCCTCGACTTCATCACCGCGACCAAGGGCGACCAGGTCACCCTGCAAACGGCCGAGGGCAAGCCGCTCACCGTCCGCATTCCCGCGGGCGTCTCCGACGGGCAGAAGATCCGCCTGCGCGGCAAGGGCCACCCGTCGCCCGACGGCGGCGCGCCGGGCGACCTCATCCTCACCGTCAACGTGCGCAAGCACCCGGTGTTCGAGCGCGACGGACTCAACCTTCGCGTCACGGTGCCCGTCACCTTCACCGAGGCCGCGCTCGGCGCGACGATCCAGGTGCCGACCCTCGGGGGCGACCCCGTGAAGCTCCGGGTCGCGCCCGGGACGCCGAGCGGTCGTGTACTGCGCGTGAAGGGCCGCGGCGTCGAGACCAAGAAGGGGACCGGCGACCTCCTCGCCGTCGTCCAGATCGCGGTGCCCTCGCACCTCTCGAAAGAGGCGAAGGAGGCGGCCGAGGCGCTCGCAGCGGCCCTCCCCGACGAGAACCCCCGCGACGAGCTGCTCGCCAAGGCGAAGGGCTAGACGATGGAGGTGCACGAGCGGAGCCCGCTGTTCGTGATCTCGGTCGCGGCCGAGCTCGCCGGCATGCACCCGCAGACGCTGCGTCAGTACGACCGGCTCGGGCTCGTCTCGCCCACCCGCACCGCGGGCAAGTCGCGGCGCTACTCGATGCACGACGTCGTCCAGCTGCGCGAGATCGCCCAGCTCTCGAGCGAGGGCGTGAGCCTCGAGGGCATCCGCCGGGTGCTCGGCCTCGAGGACGAGGTCGCGACGCTGCGCGCCCGCGTCCGCGAGCTCGAGGGCGCACTCGCCGACGAGATGCTCAACCGCCCGGGTCGCCGCGTGTTCGCGGCCGGCTCGGCGGGCGAGGTCATCAGCATGAAGGCCGGCACGCGGGTACGGCGCGAGAACGCCGTCGTCGTGTGGCGGCCGCTCGAACGCTGAGCGCGCCCGGACGCGCGATCGCTCAGCGGCCCCAGGCCGAGGGCGGCGCCTCGATGACCTCGTAGGGTCGCGAGCTCCAGTGGGTGCCGTAGCCGTAGTGGCTCGATGCCCAGGCCGAGGCCCAGATCGCCTGCGCCGTGGCGTCGGCCGAATCGCCGCGGGCGAGTGCCGCGTCGACCTCGGGGTATCGACCGGACTGCAGGTTCTCCGCCGCGTAGTACGCCGCCTCGACAAGGGTGGGGTAGCTGCCGAGACCCGAACCGCCGCCGGACCCCTGCCCGTTGTTCAGCGGGTTGTTGCGGTTGTACCAGTTGTCGGCGCCGTTCTCCTGACGCATCCAGCGCATCATGAACGTCACGTTCTCCTCCGTGAGCGGCCACTCGCCCTCCACGAGCACGAGCTTGGCCCAATCGACGTTCGTGCCGCCGCTGACGAGCGTCTTCTCGCCCGTCGTGGCGACGTACGACTCGTGCGAGACGGCCGGGGCCGCGACCTCCGTTCCGACGCGCACCTCCTGCACGTCGCCGCGCTGCGGCGAATGCGCTGCGGCGGTCGGCAGCATGCCGCCCGGCTGCGGCAGCGGTGCCAGTGCGAGGCCGGCGAGGAGGCCGAAGACCGAGAGCACCGCGGCTGCGGCGAGCGATCGCCGCCGCATGCGCGGTCGTGGCCCCGCCTCGCTCCGGGGACGCGTCACGTGCGTCGCGACCTTCCGCCGCGCCGCCCGCCGTCCCCCGGTTCGTGCGTCCTGCATGCGGCACCGAGGGTAGCAAACGCGTCCGGGAGCCGCACCCAGCGAACTCGATCGGCGATGCGGCCCGTGCGGAAGGGACTCAGCGGACGCCGGCGGAGGCGGTCACCTGGGCCGCAGCCGGACGGTTCGCGATGCGGCGACGCCGCAGCCACTTGTCGCCCTCGACGACCACCAGCAGGATCAGCGTCAGCCCGATGCACTGCAGCCACTGCCAGCCCGTCAGCGACACGGTGCCGAGCATCCGCTGGAACAGACCCAGCTCGGTCGACGCCACGATGAGCACGACCGGCCAGACCAGGATCTTCGCGACCGCGGCGATGGGCGGGAGCAGGCCCGACTCGGGCGTGCGGCGCATGAGCAGGGCGCTCAGCACGGTGGCGAGTCCGAGCACGACGTACGCCATGGTCATCGAGGCCGTCGGCTCGACCGGGCTCGGCTCGTCGGGCCCCCAGACGAGCGGCACGAGGGCGATGAGGAAGATGACCGCGCCGTAGACGAGCCACTCGACGAGCGAGACGCGGTTGACGACGCCGATCTTCGGATCGCGCGGCGGGTGGTTCATGATGCCGGGCGGGTTCGCGTCGGCGGCGATCGCGATCACCGCGAACAGCGCCACGAAGAAGTTGATGAACAGCACCTGCGCCGGGAACAGGGCGACGCCCTCGGCGATCGAGAACGCGCTCGCGGCGAGGAACAGCATGATCAGGCTGAGCAGCTGCGTCATCTGGAAGCGGAGGTACGCCGTGATCTTCGAGTAGACGATGCGACCGAGCTCGACCGCGTGCACGAGCGTGGCGAAGTTGTCGTCGGTGAGCACGAGCTTCGCCGCCTGCTTCGTCACCTCCGAGCCCGAGCCCATCGCGACGCCGATGTTCGCCTGCTTGATCGCCGCGGCATCGTTGACGGCATCGCCGGTCATGGCCACGATGGCGCCCTCCGACTGCAGGAGCCCGACGAGTCGGAGCTTGTCGTCGGGGGTGACCCGGCCGAACACGTGCAGGTCGGGAAGCCCCCGCAGGAGCTCCTCGTCGCTCATCCGCTTGAGGTCGGCGCCGCTCACGGCCCCCGTCCCGAGCCCGAGCTCGGCGCCGATGGCCCCTGCGGTGACGGCGTGGTCGCCCGTGATCATGCGCACGTCGATGCCGGCGCGGTGGGCGATGTCGACCGCGGCCTTCGCCTCCGGACGCAGCGGGTCGACGATCCCGACGATGCCGATGAGCACGAGCTCGGAGACCCACGACATCGGGTCGGCGGCGACCGATCCCTCCTCGCCGTCGTCGAGGAACCGGGCCGCGATCGCCAGCGTGCGAAGGCCGGTGGCCGACATGCGCTCGAGCTCGGCGGTCGCCGAGTCGGCGGCGAGGGGCTCCACGTCCCTCGACTCGCCGAGCATCGTCGTGCACCGACCGAGCACGACGTCGGGCGCGCCCTTCACGAGGAGCACGAGCCGCTGCTCGCCGCGCACCGGAACCCGCTGCAGGGTGGCCATGAACTTGTAGTCGGAGTCGAAGGGCACCTCCGCGAGGCGGGGGTAGTCCTTACGGGCTTGATCGGCGTCGATGCCGAGCCGCGCGCCGAGCACCACGAGTGCGGCCTCGGTCGGGTCGCCCACGACCTCGCCGTCCGCCGAGACGGTCGCGTCGTTCGGCAGGCTGACCGCGAGTCCGAGCGTCGGCGCGTCGAGCGGCTCGTCGGAGGTGCCCAGCACCTTCCCGTCGAACGAGTAGCCCTCCCCGGTGACGCGGTAGCTGTTGCCGCCGAACCAGGCCGTGCGCACCGTCATCTTGTTGAGGGTGAGCGTGCCCGTCTTGTCCGAGCAGATGGCGCTCGTCGCGCCGAGGGTCTCGACGTCGTTCAGCGACGCGACGATCGCGCGCTCCTTCGCGAGCTTCGATGCGCCCCAGGCGAGGAGGCTCTGCACGAACACGGGCAGGCCCGTCGGGATCGCGGAGATCGCCACGGCCGTGGCGAGGAACAGCAGCTCGTCGAGGCTCTGCCCGCGCACGAAGCCGATGATGACGATGACGAGCACGGCGCTCCAGGCGATGATGCCGAGCACCTTCGTCAGCCCGTCGAGCTCGAGCTGCAGCGGGGACTTCTTGTCGCCCACCTGGGTGAGCAGGGAGGCGATCCGGCCCATCTGCGTGCGCATGCCGGTCTCGACGACGGCGATGCGGGCGGTGCCGCGGGTGACCGAGGTGTTCTGGAACACCATCGACGTGCGGTCGGCGAGGGCCGTGTCGGCCGTGTTCTCGGCCGGCCCCTTCGGGATCGGCAGCGACTCGCCGGTGAGCGAGGACTCCTGCGTCTCGAGGTTCGCCGAGCGGAGGATCCGGCCGTCGGCGGGCACGAGGTCGCCCGACTCCAGCTCGACGATGTCTCCGGGGACGAGCCCGGTCGCCTCGATCTGGATCAGTGCCCCGTCGCGGATCACCCGCGCCTTCGGCGTCTGCAGCTTGGCGAGCGCGTCGACGCTGCGACGGGCCTTCACCTCCTGCTGCGTGCCCGTGATGACGTTGAAGAGCACCAGGATCGCCACGATGATCGCGGTCGTGACCTGCCCGATGAGGAGCGACACGATCGTCACCGCGATGAGCATCAGGGTCATGAGCTCGAGCACCTGGCTCAGCGCGATGCGCCACACGCTCGGCGGCGGGGCGCTCTGCAGGGCGTTCGGCCCGGCCTCGGCGAGTCGTCGTTCGGCCTCGGCCGCGGTGAGACCGCGCGACGCCTCGGTCTTCGCCTCCGCGACCACGTCGTCGGGGGCGAGGGCCCACCATTCGACGCCGTGGACGTCGTCGGTGCTGTGCTGAGCTTCGATGGTCATGGAAACCCCCAGAAGTCGTGTCGACAATCGACAGGCTAGCCGGGTGGATGCCGCGAGCGGGAGAGGGACGCGACATCGATTTCGCCGCGCCGTACGCTTGGGGCATGCCCTTCGACTTCGGCGCCCTGCGGCGCACCCCCGATGTCGAGGGTCCGGGGCTCGAGGCCTCGGATGCCGCGGACCGGCTGATCCTCGACGAAGCCGCCGCCCTCATCGACGCGACCGGTCCGGGGGAGCTCGTCGTCGTCGACGACTCCTACGGGGCGCTCGCGCTCGCCGCGGCCGATGCCGGGGCACGGGGCATCCGGGTGCACCAGGATCTCGTGACGGGCGAACGTGCGCTCGCCCTGAACGCGGCGAAACTCGGTCTTTCTGAGGCGGTCGCCCCCGTGCAGCTCTCGCCCGAGCTGTTCGCCGGCGCGCGCCTCGTCCTCATGCGCCTGCCCCGCTCGCTCGACCGGCTCGACGAGGTGGCCGAGCTCGTCGCCGCGCACGCGCACCCCGAGGTCGTCGTCGTCGCCGGGGGTCGCATCAAGCACATGTCGCTCGCGATGAACGAGGTGCTCCGCGGGCGGTTCGACCGCATCGACGTGTCCCATGCGCGGCAGAAGGCGCGCCTGCTCATCGCGCGCGGGCCCCGCGCGGCGAGCACCACGTCCACGACCGGTCTCGAATGGCCGCGCCGTGCGCACCACGGGGACCTGTCGCTCACGGTCGTCGCGCACGGCGGCGTCTTCGCGGGCACCGGTATCGACATCGGCACGCGGTTCCTGCTCGATCAGCTCGGTGCGGCGATGCCGGATGCCACGCGCGCCGTCGACCTCGCGTGCGGGACCGGCGTCGTGGCATCCGCCCTCGCCCTCGCCCGGCCGGACCTGCGGCTGACCGCCACCGACCGCTCGGCGTCCGCAGTCGCGTCGGCCCGGTCGACCGCCGCGGCGAACGGCGTCGCCGACCGCGTCGAGGTGACGCAGGCCGACGGCCTCGAGCTGCTCCCCGACGCGAGCGAGTGGCTCGTGGTGCTGAACCCGCCGTTCCACAGCGAGGCGGCGATCTCGACGGGCATCGCCGCGCACCTCTTCGCCGACGCCGCCCGCGTGCTCGCGCCGGGCGGCGAACTCTGGTGCGTGTGGAACTCCCACCTGCGCTACCGCCCGCTCCTCGAACGCACCGTCGGCCCGACCCGGCAGATCTCGCGGAACCCGAAGTTCACGGTGACGGCGTCGGTGCGCAGGCCGTCGGTCGAGTAGCGCGGAGCGCGTATCGAGACCCGGGCGGGGTCTCGAGACGCGTCGCGCTTCGCGCGGCGATCCTCGACGACCGGAACGGGTGCGGGGTGTGCGGACGGCCGTGCATCGTGTCAGGCTGGAGTGGTGACCGCGACACTCGAAGAGCTCGACCTCGACCTCGCCGCCCAGGGCGCCGCCGAGGTGCCGTGGCGCGCGATCGTGTGGGACGACCCGATCAATCTCATGAGCTACGTCAGCTACGTGTTCCGCAGCTACTTCGGGTTCCCGCGCGACGAGGCCGAGCGGCTCATGCTGCTCGTGCACAACGAGGGTCGCGCGGTCGTCGCCTCGGGCAACCGGGAGGCGATGGAGCGGCACGTGCAGGCCATGCACGGCTACGGCTTGCAGGCCACGGTCGCGAGGAGCGACGGGTGATCGTCGCGGGCCGCGGGGGCGGCGGCGACGGCGTTCGGCTCGTGCTCGAGACCGAGGAGGCGATGCTGCTGTCCGAGCTCGCCGACCAGGTCGACTCGGTGCTGCTGCTCGGCGAACCCGACGACCCGGCGCTCGGGCGACTGCTGCCGAGCGCCTACCCCGACGATGCGGCCGCCTCGGCCGAGTTCGGCCGGTACACGCGCGAGAGCCTCGTCGACGGCAAGCGGCAGGCGGCCCAGCGCGTGCGCGACGCGACGGCGACGCGCGGCGACCGCGGGGTGGTCGAGATCGAGCTCGACCAGTCGGAGGCATGGGGGTGGCTCACCTTCCTCACCGATCTCCGGCTCATCCTCGCCGAGCGCGTCGGGGTCGACGAGCTCGACGACGACGAGTCCGACGTCGACGCCGAGACGCGCGACGACTATCTGCGTGCGGCGTACGAGTGGGCGGGTTTCGTGCAGGGCTCGATGCTCGAGGTGCTCGACCCGACCGACGGGTGAGTCTCGCCCCTCAGGATGGGGCCCGCCCCTAGAGTGGTGCCCGACAGAGAGATCGGAGCGCCAACGTGACTCAGACCCGGACCGAGGACCAATCTCCCGCACCCGCGGAGCAGCACACCACGACGGTCGGCGCGACGCTGCGGCATCCTTCAGCGAACGTCGAATCGCTCGAATCAGCGGCGCTGCTCGTCGGCGGGGCGTTCTTCATTCTCGGCGGCCTCGTCGCCGCCATCGCCTTCTGGGGGCGCGACCTGCCCATCTCCGGCCCCGGGTCGATCGGCGAGTTCGTCTCGATCGCCTCTGCGGTGACGGCCGTGATCGCCTTCGTCCTCGGGCGCGTGCTCGCCCGCCGCACCGAGAACGCGGCGCTGCGGCGCGAGATCGGCCAGGGTCTCTCCGTGCCGGGCGCGCAGCTGCACTGGTTCGACGTCGCCGCGCTCGCCATCGCGCACGCGGTCATCGCTCTCCTCAGCTGGGTGGCGCTGTCGACGGTGCTCGAGCAGAGCTTCCGCGACGCCGTCGTGTTCACCCTGCCCGCGATCGCGCTCGCGGGCGTCGCGATCGCGCTCACCGGCTACATCGCCTTCCTCTCGTCGGCGCGCATGACCCCGATGCTGCTCTCGCTCGTGCTCGCGGTCTTCCTCGTCGTCGGCGCCCTCACGAGCATGCTGTCGGCGAGCGACCCGCACTGGTGGAAGGAGAACCTCTCGGCACTCGGCATGACGAACGACATCTCGGCGATGGCGTTCAACGTCACGCTCATCGTCGCCGGCGCGATCGTCACGATCGTCGCCCGCTACGCCACCGCAACTCTGCCCGTCGGCACCCCGCCGGATCGTCGCGGCCGCGACATCGTGCGGGTGGGCCTCGTGCTCATCGGCATCTTCCTCGCCTGCGTCGGCATCTTCCCGGTCGACGAGTTCTTCGCCGTGCACAACACCGTTGCGACCGGTATGGCCGTCTGCTTCGCGGTGATCGTGATCGGACTGCCCTGGTTCATCCGCAGCGTGCCGAAGGTGTTCGTCGGCCTCGGCTACCTCTACGTCGTGGTGATCATCGTGGTCGCGATCTTCTTCGCGACCGGCTACTACAACCTCACCGCGGTCGAGCTCGTCGCCGCGTGCCTTATCTTCAGCTGGATCATCGTGTTCCTCCGCACGGCCGGCGCCTCGGGGACGGCCGAGGCGGACGCCGCGGCGCCCCACGCCGACTAGGCGTCGCGAGCCGCCGAGCGGCGCGACGACGACGAAGGGGCCGGATGCCACTGGCATCCGGCCCCTTCGGCTGTGCGATCAGCGCATCACGCGCTGTGCGAGAGGGCCTTCGCCTTGAGCGCCTCGTACTCGCCGGCGGTGATCGTGCCGGAGTCGAGGAGCGCCTTCGCCTTGGCGATCTCGTCGGACGGGCTCGACGCAGCGCCGGCCGTCTGGCGGATGTACGCCTCGGTCGCCGCCTGCGCCGCCTTGGCGTCGCGAGCCGAACGCTCGGCCATGCCGTTGCCGCGGGCGATCAGGTAGACCAGCGCGGTGATGAACGGCACGAAGATCAGGAAGATGATCCACACCGCCTTCCACCAGCCGTTCAGCTTCTGGTCGCGGAACAGGTCGCCGATGATCGCGAACAGGGCGAAGAGGTAGGCGATGAACGCGAACGCCCAGAGGAACCACCAGATCAGGTCCCAGAAACTCTCCCAGAAACTCATGAAGTGCCTTTCTTGATACTCAGGGGCACCGACGGTCGGCGATGCCCGGACGCCCTGCTTGCGGAGGGGTTGCGCTGAGTGCCTCTCACGTCGATCCCCCCGGATCGTGACGGTCCTGAGCATGACATTAGCGTTACCGGGGGGCTGAACGTACGGAATCTTCTCCGTGACGTTTCGTGGCGCAGCTGGTTCTTGCCGCGCGGGTCGCGTGCAGTGGCGCCCCGGCGCGATAGCCTCGCGACGGGAGGTGTGCGTGGGGGAAGTGTGGGCGTCGCTCGAGCTGAACGGCTGGAGCATCGCGGGCATCGTGGCGACGCTGCTCGTGACCTGGCTGCTGGCATCGATCGCGCGCAAGGGCGTGCGTGCGGCGCTGCAGCGCGTCCCGAACCTCGGCGTCGGGGTGCGGCGGCTCGCCGACCGCATCGTCGTCTACGGCATCTGGCTGCTCGGCATCGGCATCTCGCTGACCTTCCTCGGGGCCTCGGTGCAGCCGGTGCTCGCGATCGCGCTCATCGTCGGCGTCGTGCTCGTGCTCGTGCTGCGCGGCATCGCCGACAACTTCGCCGCGAGCGTCGTGCTGCAGACCCGGCACCCGGTCGCGATCGGTGACGAGATCGAGAGCGGCGGCTTCGTGGGCACCGTGACCGAGCTCAACGGCCGCGCCGTCGTGATCCTCACCGTCGACGGGCGCATCGTGCACGTGCCGAACACGCAGGTGCTCGGCGAGCCGCTCGTCAACAACTCGGCGCACGGAGCCCGACGCAGCGAGGTCGAGGTGCGCGTCGAGGTCGGCGGGGCCACCGTCGACGGTGCCGACGAGGTCCGGGCGCTCGTCGTCGAGGCCATGAACGGCGCCGAGGGCGTGCACCGTCGCGAGACGGTGCAACTCCGTCCGATCACGCTCGCCGCCGACCGCGCGGTCTACCGGGTGCGGTTCTGGCACCACCCCCTGCACGGAATCGCCGTGACCGATGCGGTCGTCGACGCGGTCTCGTCCGCGCTCGCCGCCCGTGGGATCACGGCCGTCGTCACGAGCGACCTGCCGTCCGCACCGCTGACCCCGTCGCTGGAAATCTGAGGAAGGAACCAGGATGCCTCTGACCGCCGACGGGCCCACCGTGAAGCAGCTCATCGTCCTCTCGATCCCCGCCGTCGCAGTCGGAGCAGGCTCCGCGCTCGTGCTGTGGCTGCTCGACATCGGGTCGGCGTGGCTGCAGGACCAGCTCTGGACGACCCTGCCCGGCCTCGTCGGTGCGACCGGCTCGACGCCGTGGTGGATCATCCTCACGATGACGGTCATCGGCGCCGCCGTCGGTCTCGTGGTCTGGCTCATGCCCGGCCACGCAGGCAACGACTCGGCCGTCGGGGGGCTCGAGGGCCCGCCGCCGCCGCTGGTCGCGCTGCCCAGCCTCCTCATCGCGGTCGTGCTCGGCCTCGCCGGCGGTGTGAGCCTCGGTCCCGAGAACCCCATCATGGCGATCAACGGCGCGCTCACGGTCGCCCTCTTCGCCCGCATGTCGAAGGCGGTGCCGCCGAACCTCGCCGTGCTGCTCGCGGCCTCGGGCACGCTCGGCGCGCTCTTCGGCACCCCGGTGGGCGCCGCCCTGGCGTTCACCGGCACGCTCGCCGCGATCAAGGGCGGCGGCTCCCTCTGGGACCGCATGTTCCTGCCGCTCGCCTCCGCGGGTGCCGGCGCGATCACGATGCACCTGCTCGGAGCGCCCACGATCTCGTTCTCCGTCGAGCCGATGACCGAGGTCGGCGGGATCGACCTCCTCACCGGTGCGCTCGTCGCCGCGGTCGCGGCCCTCGCCGCGATCGCGATCGCGTGGGCGTTCCCCTACGTGCACCGCGCGTTCCACTCGATGAAGAACCCGCTCGTCTTCACCACGCTCGGCGGACTGGTGCTCGGCATCCTCGGCGCGATCGGCGGGCCGATCACGATGTTCAAGGGCCTGGAGGAGACGGGCGAACTCCTCGCCGCCCCCGACGAGTACACCGCGCTGCAGCTCGCGGCGTTCGCCGGGATCAAGCTCATCGCCCTGCTCGTCGCCGCGAGCGCCGGGTTCCGAGGCGGACGCATCTTCCCGATGGTGTTCATCGGCGTCGCCATCGGTCTCGTCGGGCACGCCGTGATCCCCGGCATGCCGATCTCGCTGGCGGTCGCCTGCGGTGTGCTCGGCACCGTGCTCGTCTCCACGCGCGACGGCTGGATCGCCCTCTTCGTCGCCGCGATCGTCGTCGGCGACCCCCTCGTGCTGCCCGTCATGTGCGTCGTGATCCTGCCGATCTGGCTGATGGTGACGCGAGCCCCGGCGCTCGAGATCGCCGCACCCGAACCCGCCGGGCCCGCCGCGCCCGCCTCCCCGTCCGAACCGGCGCGGTCGTGACGCCGGGCGATCGACCGAGGACACGAAGGAAGCCGATGCAGAAGCCGCTCGCCGGTCTGACCCGCAAGAACCTCGTGCGCGAGCTCACGGCGGGCGTGACGCTGCTCGCGATCGCCATCCCGCTGAACATCGGGTACGCGCAGATCGCCGGGCTGCCGCCGACGGCGGGCCTGTACGCGCTCATCGTGCCGACGATCGTCTACGCGCTCGCGGTCTCGAGCCGGCAGCTCGTCGCCTCACCCGACGCGGCGGCAGCCGCCCTCGTCGCGAGTTCGATCGGCGGCCTCGCGGCGGCCGGCAGCGCCGACTACGCGACCCTCGCGCTCGCGCAGGCGATCATCTGCGGCGTCATGTTCCTGCTGCTCGCGGTGTTCAAGCTGGGCTTCCTCGCGAACTTCCTCTCGAAGCCGATCCTCATCGGCTTCGTCGGCGGCCTCGCCCTCGACATCCTCGTCAGCCAGATCGCGAAGATGCTCGGGGTCAAGATCGACTCGGGCGGCGAGTTCGTCGACAAGGTCGTCGGGCTCGTCACGGGCCTCGGCACCGCGAACGCCTGGTCGATCGCGATCTCGGTCGGCTCGGTGGCGGTGCTGCTCCTCGGCAAGCGGTTCCTCGGGCAGGTGCCGTGGGCGCTCGTCGTGCTCGTCGCCGCGACCGTCCTCGTCGTCGCGGCCCAGCTCGGCGACGCGGGCGTCGACGTGCTCGGCGAGGTCCCGGCCGGTCCGCCCGCGCTGACCTGGCCGATCATCGACTGGCGGATGTGGCTCGCGCTGATCCCCTCGGCGATCGCACTCACCCTCGTGACCACAGCCGAGGGCCTGCTCGTCTCCCGTTCGTACGGCGAGAAGCACGGCTATCCGACGGATCCCAACCGCGACCTCTTCGCCTTCGGCCTGGGCAACATCGCGGCGGGCGCCTCGGGCAGCTTCGCCGTCGGCTCGTCGACCTCGCGCACCGCGGCCATGGACCAGGCGGGATCCCGCACCCAGCTGCCGTCCCTCGTGCTCGCGGCGGGAACCCTGCTGCTGCTCCTCTTCGGCACGGCGCTGCTCGCCGACATCCCCTCGCCGGCGATCGGGGCCATCGTCGGCGTCGCGATCCTGCCGCTGCTCGGCATCAAGGACTTCGCGATGCTGTGGCGGACGGACCGCTTCGAGTTCGCGGTCGGCGCCGTCTGCTTCCTCGTGACCCTCCTCGTCGGGTCGATCCCCGGCATCGTCGTCGCGTTCGTGCTCGCCCTCATCAACCTCGCGAAGCGCGCGGCGAACCCCGCGATCGATGTGCTCGAGGAGAGCGGGGAACCGGGCGACTCGCTGCTGGATCGGGCTCCGAAGGGCGAGGTCACGGCGCCCGGCATCATCGTCATCCGTCTCGCCGCCCCGCTGTTCTTCGCCAACGGCTCGGTGTTCACGGACGCAGTGAAGAAGGCCGTGCGACGGGCGAACGACGCCGGCAACGGGCCGGTGCGCCATGTCGTGATCGACATGGAGGCGGTCACCGACGTCGACGTGACCGGCGCCGAGGCGTTCGAGGCGTTGCTCGGCTGGCTCGAGCGCGAGAAGATCGTCCTCTCGTACAGCCGGGTGCGGCCCGATGCGCGCGAGCGGCTCGTCGAACTCGGGCTCCTCGGCGCGCATGCCACGTTCGTGACCAACCGCGCGGCGATCACCGCGCTCGAGAAGGAGGACGCATGATCGAAGCGATGGCGGGAACGGCCGGGGTGGAGCCCGCCGTCCGGCGGCTGCCCGAGCTGGTGGAGGGGTAGGCGCGCATGGGTCCCGTCATCGGAGACATCCTCCCCCTCGCGCTCGGGGTCGCGATCAGCCCGATCCCGATCATCGCGGCGATCCTCATGCTGCTCTCGCCGAAGGCGAAGGGCACGAGCGTCGGCTTCCTGCTCGGCTGGCTCGCCGGCATCGTCGTCGCGGTCGTCGTGTTCGTGCTCCTCGCGTCGGTCATCCCCGCCGAGGACCCCGACGCGTCCAAGCCGATCGCGGGCACCGTGAAGATCATCCTCGGCGCACTGCTGCTGCTGCTCGCGCTGAAGCAGTGGCGTTCGCGGCCCGCGCCGGGCGAGGAGGCGGCGCTGCCGAAGTGGATGTCGGCGATCGACCAACTGAACGCGGGCAAGGGGGCCGGTCTCGGCTTCCTGCTCTCCGCGGTGAACCCGAAGAACCTGCTGATGGCGGCGGGCGCGGGCGTGGTGATCGGCACGGGCGGGTTGAGCGTCGGCGAGACCACCGTCGCCGTCGTGGTGTTCACGGTCATCGCCGGATGCTCCGTCGCGATCCCCGTGATCGGCTACCTGCTGGCCGCGAAGCGGATGGCCGGCCCGCTCGAGTCGCTGCGCGGCTGGCTCGTGCACAACAACGCGACCGTGATGGCCGTGCTGCTCCTCGTGATCGGCGTCGTCATGGTCGGCAAGGGCATCGGGAGCTTCTGAATGGCTGAACAGGGAACGGCGACCGCCTCGGGCGTTGCGGGGCGGGCATACGGGCACGGCAGCCGGATGCTCGTCGCGCTCGCCGCCGCGGTGGTGTTCTTCGGGGGCGTGTGGCTGGCCCGCGACCTGCTCGCGACGGCCGCCCTTGCTGCCGTAGTCGTGATCATCGCGTACCCGGTACGGTTCCCCCTCGAACGTCGGGGATGGCCCGTCTGGCTCGCCTCGACCGCCGTGATCGTGGTCGCGTACCTCATCCTCGCGGTGCTCGCGTTCCTCCTCGTCTACGCGGTCGGGCAGTTCGTCGCCATGCTGCCCGAACTCGCGGAGGAGCTGGGGTCGACGGCCGACGGGGTGATCGGCTGGTTGCAAGACCTCGGCTTCACCGCGCCGTCGGCCGAGACGGCGACCGGATGGCTCGACCCGGCGACGATCGGATCGGCGGCGCTCGGCATCGCCGACCAGGTGCTCGGCTTCGCGACCGCCTTCTTCTTCGTGCTCACCTACGTGATCTTCATGACGGTCGACGGTGCCCGCTTCCGCGCGGCCGCGGCCGGGGCATCCGCCCGGATCTTCGGCAGCCCGTCGGCCGACGGCATCGCGCGCCGGTACTTCACCGGCGTGCGGCGCTACTACGTCGTGAACGCGACCTTCGGTGCGATCGTCGCAGTGCTCGACGGCCTGCTGCTCTGGGCCGTCGGCGTTCCCATCCCGATCGTGTGGGCCATCCTCGCGTTCGTCACCAACTTCATCCCGAACATCGGGTTCGTGGTCGGGCTCATCCCGCCGGCGATCCTGGCGCTCGTGGTCGGCGGCTGGCCGCTCATGCTCGCCGTGATCGCGATCTACTGCGTCATCAACGTCGTGCTGCAGGTGCTCGTGCAGCCCAAGTTCGTGAGCGATGCGGTCGGCCTGAGCCTCACCCTCACGTTCTTCTCCGTCGTGTTCTGGGCGTTCGTGATCGGCCCGCTCGGCGCCATCCTGTCGGTGCCGCTCTCGCTGCTCGTCCGGGCGCTGCTGCTCGAGCCCGACCCGGGCGCGGTCGCGCTCAGGCGCCTCACCGGCGAGAGCGAGGGCAGCCTGCCGGCTCGCGATTCAGGCGAGAAGAAGGATGACGGGGGCCGCCCGGTCCCCGATACTGGAAGCCCAAAGGGGGAGGTCCGCGATGTGGTGGAAGAAGAAGCCTGACGATGCGCCGCCTCCGCCGAAGCCCGAGCGCCCGGCCGTGAGCGCGGTGATCCCGCACCGCAACGCCTTCCTGCTGCTCGGGCTCGCCGGCCTGGTGGTCTCGTTGTTCGGCATCGCGGCGATGCGCGACGTCTTCTCGTCGACGTTCCTCGCGCTCGTGCTCGTCATCTGCGTGCATCCCGTCAGGCGCGGGCTCGAGCGACGCGGCGTGCCCCGTGGGATCTCCACGCTCATCGTGCTGCTCACGGTCGTCCTGCTGCTCGGCGGCTTCGTGTTCGCCCTGATCATCTCGTTCGCGCAGTTCGCGACCCTCCTCCCCGAGTACGCGCCGGAGTTCGAGACGTGGGCGGCGACCGCGGCGACGTGGCTCGAGAGCCTCGGCGTCGGCCAGGAGCAGGTCAACGCGCTCATGAGCTCGTTCGACCCGGGCAAGATCGTCGGGGCGATCGGCAGCGTGGTGTCGAGCCTGCTCGGCGGCGCCGCGGGCTTCATCTCGTTCGCCGTGATCCTCCTGACGATGCTCATCCTGATCACGTTCGACTCGTCGTACGTGCCCACGGTGGTCGTGGGCATCGGGCGCAAGCGCCCCGAGGTCGCGACGGGGCTCCTGCGGTTCGCCGACGGCGTGCGCCGCTACATGGTGGCGACGACAGGGCTCGGAATCGCCCAGGGCCTCATCAACTGGTTCGCGCTCGCGCTGCTCGGCATCCCCGGCGCCGCACTCTGGGGCATGCTCTCGTTCCTCTGCAGCTTCATCCCGAACATCGGGTACTTCATCGCCCTCATCCCGCCGCTCGTGTTCGGTGCGCTCGTCGGCGGCTGGCCGACGGTCGTCGCCGTCCTCGTCGTGTACGGCCTCATCAACGCGGTGATCCAGTCGATCATCCAGCCGAGGATCGTCGGCAACGCGGTCTCGCTCAGCCAGTCGCTCACCTTCGTCTCGGTGCTCGTCTGGGCCGTCGTGCTCGGCCCGATGGGGGCGATCCTCGCGGTACCCCTCACGCTGCTCGTGCGCATGCTGCTCGTCGACTCCAACCCCTCGGTCGCGTGGGTGCTTCCGGCGCTCGGCGAGGTCGACGACGCGAAGCGCGAGATGACCCAGCTCGATGCCGAGTCGAAGCTCGCGCGCATGCAGCGCCGCGAGGAGAAGAAGCACGCGCCGGCTGGGTCGCGCACCGATGACCGGGCGGTCGACGACACCACCGGCGACTGACGCCGGCATCGCCCCGGAACGGGGGATGCCCCGGCGAGATCGCTCTCGCCGGGGCATCCGTGTTCGCAGCGGCCGATCTATTCGCGCGCGAGCGCCGCGAGCGCCTCGAGCTCGAGGTCGAGGTACTGCTCCTCGCTCACGTCGACGGCGACGCCGAGCAGCTTGCCGCCCGAGAACGGGAACGAGTCGGTGTACCGACTGCTCACCGCGTCGCCGCTGTCGTAGCCGACGCACAGGCCGTCGCCGCACAGGGTGAACTTGCCGATCTGCGCCCGCATCGGGCCCTCGGCGACGACCTGGTCGTCGATGTAGAGCTTGCAGGTGCCGACCGACTCGCCGTGCTCGCCGGCGCCCTCGCGGATGAACTCCATGCCGAGCGCGTGCTTGCCGGGCTCGAGCGTCTCGGACGTGAACGATTGCTCGGGAGGGATGCCGAGGAAGTTGTACACGTAGTTGAGCCTGCCGTCCTTGATGAACAGCGAGTGGCCGCCGAACCGGGAGCCGTGCGCGAACAGGACGCCCTGCGCGCCCTCCTCGAGCACGACGTCGGCGATGATCTTGAACGAGCGGCCGCGCACGTTGACGGCGACCGACTCGGCCACCGCGCCGGTGTCGGGGTAGTAGACGTAGCGGGTGCGCGGCGGCTCCGACTGCGGGCGCTCGATCGTGAGCTGATCGCGCGCCGAACGGTCGTCGAGCGGCAGCACGTGGTTCTTCTCGGCCTCGGCGAACCAGGCGTCGATGAGCTCCTTGAGCTTCTCGGGGTGCTCGGCCGCGAGGTCCTTCGACTCGGAGCGGTCGACCTCGACGTGGTAGAGCTCCCAGCGGTCCTCGTCGAAGCGGCCGTGGCCGGTCAACGGGGCGTGGATCGCGGCGGCCTTCCAGCCGTCCTTCCAGATGCCGCGGGTGCCGAGCATCGCGTAGTACTGCACCTGCTTCTCGGTCTGCCCGTCGGGTGCGGCGTCGAAGGAGTACTTCATCGAGACGCCGTCGAGGGGCCGCTGCTTCACGCCGCGGAACTCCTCGGGGAACTCGATGCCGATGACGTCGAGGATGGTGGCGACGATGTCGGTCGAGTGGTGGTACTGGTTGCGGATCTCGCCCTTCGCGGTGATGCCCGCCGGCCAGTGGATGACCATCGGGTCGCACGTGCCGCCGGCGAACTGCGAGTAGCGCTTGAACATCTGGTACGGGGTCGAGAACGCGGCCGCCCACCCGGTGGGGTAGTGGTTGTAGGTCTCGGGCCCGCCGAGCACGTCGATCTTCGCGAGGTTCTCGGCGAGGTCGTCGGGGAACCCGTTGAAGAACTTGTTCTCGTTGACCGAGCCGTCGGGCGAGCCCTCACCCGAGGCTCCGTTGTCGGCGCAGTAGAAGATCAGTGTGTTCTCGAGCTGGCCCGAGGCCTCGAGGTAGTCGACGACTCGGCCGATCTGGGCGTCGGTGTACTCGCTGAAGCCGGCGAAGACCTCGGCCATGCGGCTGAACAGGCGCTTCTCGTCGTCGGAGAGCGAGTCCCAGGGCTTGACGTAGTCGGCCGCGTTCGCCTGGTCCTCGGGCAGCGGGTTGAACGGCGTGAGCTCGGTGTCGGCCGGCAGCACCCCGCGCTCGACCATGCGCTCGAGCACCCAGGTGCGGTAGGCGTCGTAGCCGTCGTCGAACTTGCCCTGGTACTTCTCGATGTACTCCGCGGGAGCGTGGTGCGGCGCGTGGTTCGCACCCGGGCAGAACCACGTGTACCAGGGCTTCGACGGGTTCGACGCCTTCTGGTCCCGGATCATGCGGATCGCCTGGTCGGCGAGGTCCTTCGAGAGGTGGTACCCCTCTTCGGGCGAGTACGGCTGCTCGATGAAGCGGTTGTCCTCGGTGAGGTCGGGGTACCAGTTGTTCGTCTCGCCGCCGAGGAACCCGTAGAACCGGTCGAAGCCCATCGCGAGCGGCCACTGCGCCTTCGAGCCGCCCGCCGAGACGTCCTCTTCGGGGACGTTGTGGTTCTTGCCGACCCAGAACGTCGAATAGCCGTTCTGCTGCAGCACCTGCCCGATCGTCGCGCACTCGGCGGGGATGTGGCCGGACAGGCCGGGGAACCCGTTCGTGCCCTCCATGATGTTGCCCATGCCGTTCGCGTGGTGGTTGCGGCCGGTGAGGAACGTCGAACGCGTCGGCGAGCACAACGCGGTCGTGTGCCACTGCGTGTACGTGAGGCCGTTCTGGGCGAGGCGGTCCATCGTGGGCATGTTGATGCGACCGCCGTACGGCGACCACGAGGCCTGCCCGGTGTCGTCGTAGAGGATCACCAGGATGTTCGGCGCCCCCTCGGGGGCCCTCGGCGTCGCGTACGGTGCCCAGTCGGCCACCGAGTCGCGGACGTCGAGCTCGACCTTCCCCTTGAATTCCACAGACATGCAACGCCTTCCCCTCGTCGATGTGCGATCGCGGACGAGCCGCACCCTGCCGACGCTACCCTTCGCCGCGTCGCCCGGGAAGGACTCCGTCGGATCCCTGCACGGCTCTCCCCGAATCGGGGCGGTGAAACTCTGGTGCAGCCCGGCCGCCGGGGATATTCTTCGGGTGTGGTCGGCGACCGCCGGCCGGCATCGTTCGAGCCATAAGGGGGATCATGGCCGAGTTCGCATACGGCCCGGTTGAGCTGTATCTGGTGGGGTTCGAGGGCGACCGGCTCGACCCGGGCACCGTCGAAGCGCTCGAGGAGTTGGTCGAGGGCGGCGAGGTCCGCCTGCTCGACCTCGTGATCGTCTCTCGCGAGCCCGACGGTGCCGTGCGCATCGTCGAGATCGAGGACGAGGGCGAGTCCTACGGCTTCGGCGTGCTCGAGCTCGAGCAGTCGGGGCTCGTCGGCGCCGAAGACGTCGACGACTTCGCCGAGCTCATCCCGCCGGGCACCTCCGCGGCACTCGCCGCCTTCGAGCTGCTCTGGGCCAAGAAGCTCGCATCGCGTTTCGCCGAGGGCGGCGGAGTGGTGCTGTCGACCGAGCGCATCCCCGCGCCGGTCGTGAACCAGTTGCTCGCCGACGCGAGCGGTGAGGAGGGCTGATCATGCCGCTGGGAAGAATGGGTCGACCGGGCCTCATCGGAATGGCCGCGCGCACGGCCGTCGTCGCCGGCACCGCGACCGCCGTGTCGGGCAACGTGCAGCGCCGCCAGCAGAATCGCGCCAACCAGCAGTACGAGGCGCAGCAGTACGAGCAGCAGCAGCAGTGGGAGCAGCAGCAGGCGATGGCCCAGCAGGCCGCCGCCCAGCAGGCTGCGGCGCAGCAGGCCGCCGCGCCGGCTGCCCCGGCGGGCGGCGTCGACGTCGTCGCCGAGCTGCAGAAGCTCGCAGCCCTGCAACAGCAGGGCATCCTCTCGGCCGAGGAGTTCGCGGCCGCGAAGGCGAAACTGCTCGCCTGACCGATCGCTGAGAACGTCGGCACGGATGCCGCGGGCCACTGTCGCCCGCGGCATCCGTCTGCCTAGACTGCACGCATGGCCGTCACCCTGCAGGGTCTCGCCACCGCGGTCCCGCCGACGGTGCTCATCCAGAACGAGGTGCGCGACGTGTTCGCCGCGCAGCCCGGCCTCAGCCGGCTCGCGCAGCGCATCATCCAGACGAGTTTCGACGTCTCGGCGATCGAGACGCGCTACACGACGCTGAGCGAGCTGAGCAACACGCCGAGAACCGCCGAGGACGGGCCGCCCGTGTTCTTCGACCTCGCGACCGGGGAGCTGCTGCTGCCAGGCACGAAGGCGCGCAACGAGATCTACGCCGAACAGGCGACCGCGCTGTACGTCGAGGCCGGCCGGGCCGCGATCGACGCCTGCCCCGCGATCGATCCCGCCGACGTCACCCACGTCGTCACCGTCTCGTGCACGGGCTTCTACGCGCCCGGCCCCGACTTCATGATCGCCCGCGACCTCGGGCTCGACCCCGGGGTGCAGCGCTACCACCTCGGCTTCATGGGCTGCTACGCCGCGATGCCCGCCCTGCGCCTCGCGAAGCAGCTCTGCGAGGCCGACCCGGCCGCCGTCGTGCTCGTCGTGAGCGTCGAGCTCTGCACACTGCACCTGCGCTCGTCGAACGACCCCGACACGATCGTCGCCTCCTCCCTCTTCGCCGACGGCGCGGGCGCGGGCATCGTCACCGCCCGGCCGCCGGCGCCGGGCGAGCGGGCGTTCGTGCTCGACGGCTTCGAGAGCCGCACCACTCCCGTCGGCGAGGGCGACATGGCGTGGAAGATCGGCGACCACGGCTTCGAGATGGTGCTCTCCAACTCGGTGCCCGCGCTCATCGACGAGTACATCACCGGAGCGCTCGAACCCCTCTTCGCCGCCGAGGCGCCCCTGGCCGCGGCCCTCGAGGCCGGCACCGCGGGCGAGGCGGTGGCGCACTGGGCGATCCACCCGGGTGGGCGAAGCATCCTCGACAAGGTCGAATCGCGGCTCGCCCTCGGCGAGTCGCAGCTCGTCCCCTCGCGCGCGGTGCTGCGCGACTTCGGCAACATGTCGAGCGCGACGGTGCTGTTCGTGCTCCGCGAGATCCTCCGATCGGATGCCGCCGCCTCCGGCGACCGGGTCGCGGCGATGGCGTTCGGACCGGGCCTCACGGTCGAGTCGGCGCTCATGACGGTCAGTGGCTGAGGTCGGGGCGTGAGCGGGGGAGCCGAGCCGGACGGACGGCCGACGGCCGGGCGCGGGGTCGCGTGGCTCGGAACCCGTGACGAGCAGACGCGCGAACTCATGGACGCGGCCGATGCCGACCCGGTGATGCTCGCGAAGACCTACGAACGGTTCGCGCTCGTGAACGCCGTCGTCTCGGGGGAGCGGGCCGTGTACCGCGACTGGGTCAGGCCGCGCCTCTCGCCCGTGTGGGGCACCCGGCTGCTCGACGTCGGCACCGGCAGCGCCGACCTGCCGCGGCGGCTGCTGCGCTGGGCGCACGCCGAGGGGCTGCGGCTCGAGGTCACCGCGATCGACCCCGACGCCCGTGCGATCGCGTGGGCGCGGGCGCAGCCCGCCGTGCCCGGCCTCGAGCTCGTGCAGACCACGAGCTCGGTGCTCGCCGACGCCGGCGAGCACTACGACCTCGTGCTCTCGAACCACGTGCTGCACCACCTCGACGGGCAGGAGTTCGGCGCGCTCCTCGCCGACAGCGAACGGCTCGCGGAGTTCGGCGGCACCGTCGTGCACGGTGACATCGAACGCAGCCGGCTCGGCTACGCCGGGTTCGCGCTCGGCACCCTGCCGTTCGCCCCGAACCTGCTGCGGGGCTCGTACATCAGGGCCGACGGGCTCACCTCGATCCGGCGCAGCCACACCGCACGCGAACTCGCGGCGGTGCTGCCGGCCGGGTGGCGGGTGCGGCGGGCGTTCCCATCGCGGCTCGAGGTGGTCTGGCAGGCGGATGCCGCGGGGCGTCCGCGATGACGGGCGACGCGGTCTCGGGCGCGGGCCCGTCGGGCGCGGTCGAACGCGTCGGCGTCGCGATCGTCGGCGGCGGGCCAGTCGGCCTGCTGCTCGGCTGCCTGCTCGCCGCCCGCGACGTGTCGGTCGCCGTCGTCGAACGCCGCACCGAGGTGTCGACGAGGGCGCGGGCGATCGGCGTGCACGCACCGGGATTCGCGGTGCTCGCGGAGGCGGGGGTCGGCGACGAGCTCGCCGAGCAGGCGATCACGATCACGGGCGGCGAGGTGAGCTGCGCGGGGCGGGTGCTCGGTCGTATGCGGTTCCCCGAGGCATCAGCCGTGTGGTCGCTGCCGCAGCACCTCGTCGAGGCCGCCCTCGAACGACGCCTCGCCGAGCTCGCGCCGGGTGCGCTGCGCCGCGGCGTCGAGGCCGGCTCGGTGCGGGGTGTGCGCGGCGGCGTCGAGCTCTCGCCCACGGGCGAGTCGGGCGGGGCGCCGCTCAGGGCCGACTACCTCGTCGTCGCCGCCGGGGTGCGCAGCCGCCTGCGCGAGAGCTTCGGCGTCGGGTGGCGGCGGGCCGCCGGCTCCGCGCGGTACGCGATGGCGGACGTGGCGTTCTCGGAGGGTGCGCCCGACGACGAACTCGCGCAGCTCCGCTTCGAGGCCGACGGCGTGGTCGAGTCGTTGCCCATGCCCGGCGGGCGTCGCTGGGTCGCGCACCTGGGCGCCGTCGACCGAGGTGTCGTCGACCGAGGCGCAGGCGCGGTACTCGCAGACGCCGCGGACCCCGCGGTCGAACCCGCCGTCATCGATGCCGCCGCATTCGCCGAGATCATCGCCGTGCGCACCGGGGTGCAGCTCGACCCTGCCGCGATCGAGCCGAGCGTCTTCGAGGCACGACAGCACCTCGCGTCGCGCTTCGCCGCCGGGCGTCTCGCCCTCGCCGGCGACACCGCCCACGAGCTCAGCCCCATCGGCGGGCAGGGCATGACGCTCGGGTTCCTCGACGCGTTCGCGCTCGCCGCGGTGCTGCCCGAGGCCCTCGCGATGAGCGACCCCGCGCCGTTCGCGCACTACGCGCGCACGCGCCGCCGCGCGGCCGCCCGTGCCTGCCGCCGGGCGCGCTTCAACATGGCGATGGGGGCTCCGGCACGTGGCATCCGGCTCACCCTGCGCAACGCCGTCGTGCGCATGCTCGCCGTGCCGCCCGTGCGCGCGGTGCTCGCGCGCACCTTCACGATGCGCGGACTCTGAGCGGTGCGGCCGCTCAGGCGGCGCGGCGCAGCACGAAGACCGGGATGAGCCGATCGGTCTTCGTCTGGTAGCTCGCGTAGTCGGGCCAGGTCTCGTTGGCACGCGCCCACCAGGCGTCGCGCTCGGCGCCCTCGAGCTCGTGCGCGACGTAGTCGTGCTTCTGGTCGCCGTCCTGCAGCTCGACCTCGGGGTGCGACTTCAGGTTCCAGTACCACTGGGGCTGCTCGGGCGACCCGCCCTTCGATGCGACGACCGCGTACTCGCCGTCGTGCTCGACCCGCATCAGCGCCGTCTTGCGCAGCTTGCCGCTCTTCGCGCCGCGGGTCGTCAGCACGATGATCGGGCGGCCGCGAAGCGTGTTCGCCGCTGCACCGTCGGATGCCTCGAACGTCTCGGCCTGCTTGCGGGCCCAAGCGGAGGTGCTGGGTGCGTAGTCGCCTTCCAGGGGCATGTCGTTCCTCTCGTCGCGCGTCTGGTCTCCTCACCTCAACGGTACGCGGCGGCGGGTTCTTCCCGCCCGGTGCCGGTCGGTCGCACGCGCCGGGCCGCACGCGCGGCGTCGCACGCGCCAGGTCGCACATGCCGTGTCGCACGCGCCAGCTAGATTGGCGATCACGCGCACCGCGCGCCGACCGATCGGGGAGACATGGAACTCGGAGTGCACTTCCGCCTGAACGACGCCGAGGCGCAGCGCGTGCTCGATGCGGCCGGCGACGACGAGCGACTGCACGAGGTGATCGGCGCCCTCGAGGCCGACGGCGAGGTGTGGGCGCGCGCGTGCGAGACCGACAAGGCCTGGGACCCGATCGCCTGCGCGCTCTCGCCCGAGGGCGACGACGGCGAATGGCCGGCCCGCGGCGTGATCGGCGGCGCGCGTGCGCTGCAGGACGACGACGAGGAGTGCTGGGTCACGCACCTCGATCCCTCCGAGAGCGCCGAGGTCGCCGCGTATCTCGCGACGCTCGACGACGGGGCGTTCGTCGAGGCCTACCGGCTCATGCCGCCCGAGCTGCGCAATCCCGAGTTCGGCGATGACGAGCAGGCCTACGCGCTCGCGATGCTCCCCGGCCTGCGCGAGTTCTTCGCGGCGGCGGCGGCCGAGCGGCAGCACGTCGTGTTCACCGTCTGGGGCTGACGCCCGCTCAGCGCTCGAGCGCCCGCACCGCGAGCCACGCCGCCGTGCGGTCGTCGGGGTTCGCCATCGACAGCCCGCTGAGCTCCTCGATGCGGTGGAGTCGTGCCGCGAGGGTCTGCCGGTGCACCCCGAGCGCTGCGGCGGTCGTGCCGAGGGCGCCGTGCTCGACGAGGTAGACGCGCAGGGTCTGCAGGAGCTCGCCGTGGGTGCCGTCGGCGCCGCGCAGCGGGTCGAGCAGGTCGGCGATGCCCGTGGTCGCGTCGGCGTCGAGCCGCTCGAGCACGAGTGCCACCGTCGGCAGTGCCCGGTACCGCACGACGGTGCGGGCATCGGCCACGGCCGTCTCGTGCGCCTGGCGCGCCTCGGCCGCACTGCGCGCGAGCGCATCGCCCGGCGCAGAGGAGCCGAGACCAAGGCGCAGCACCGCGCTGCCGTCGAGCGTGAACTCGACTGCCCGGCGGGCGAAGGCGTCGATCTGGTCGTCGCGGACGAAGCCGAGCACGCGGTCGTGCGCCTCGGTCATGACGTGCACCGCGCCGAGCTCGTCGAGCCAGCGCGCCACGAGCCGTTCGAGGTCGACTCCCTTCGAACGGCTCGAGAGCGCGAAGGCGGTCAGGCTGCGCTCGCGCACGCCCCACCGGCGCAGCAGCGCGGATGCCTCGGCGCCGCCTGCGAGCAGGGTGTCGACCATGATCGCGCGCCCGAGGCGTTCGGTGCCGGCGTGGTCGTGCGTGCGCAGCACGAGGTCGAGGAGCGCGGCCGTCTGGGAGGCGAGGTCGCGCGCCCGGCTCGTCGAGCTTTCGCGCGAGGCGATCACGAGGAGGGCCGTGAGGTCCTCGTCGGAGCCGACCGGGTGCACCTGCAGCCCAGGGTGCCGCACGCGCACGGGGCGATTGAACGCGACGGCGACCGCATCCTGCACGTGCAGGCCGCCCGCGCCCGCCGTCGTGATGACCTGACCGTAGGCGTCGAGCAGCACCGCCCAGCCGTCGATGCGGTGCGCGAGCTCGGCGATGACCGCCTTGGCGCCGCCGCGGCGCGCGACCTGGGTGAGCACCTTGGTGCCGTTCGTCACGAGCCGGTCCTCTGCGGCCTGGTCGGCCGCGAGCAGCGCGACGATCGTGGGGAGGATCGCGTCGGCGTGCCCGGGCGCCCCGACGAGGGCGGTGATCCCGGCGTCGCTCAGGGCTCCGCGCAGCACGGGGTCGGCGCCGCCGGTCACGAGCACCGCTTCGGCGAGCGACCGGGCCCGGGCGTCGTCGACGGCGAGTGCGGCGAGCAGCTGGTCGCGGTCGCCGACGACGAGGGTCGCGAACGCGGGATGGGCGACCACCGAGAAGTCGTCGAGCGCGACGGCCGAGTCGACCGGCCGGGACGGCTCGACGCGGCCCGTCATCAGCTCGGCGCCGAGCGTCGAGGCCACGGAATCGAGTCGACGAGCCATCCCTGAATTGTAAGAGATGTCGAGTGCTGCGAACTCGGCTCACACTTTCTCGCAGTGCCGAGGCGATGCGGTCGTGCCTAGCATCGGCATGCCCAGCAACTGATCCAAGGGAGCATCATGAAAGCCATCGTCTTCCGGCAGCCGGAGACGCCGATCGAGGTCGCCGACGTCGACCTCGCCGCCCCCAAGGCCGGCGAGGTGCGCGTCAAGATCGCCGCGGCCGGCGTCTGCCACTCCGACCTGCACGTGAAGCGAGGGGAATGGGACGCCCCGGCTCCGCTCGTCATGGGTCACGAGGGCTCGGGCGTGGTCGTCGAGCTCGGCGAAGGCGTCACCTCCCTCGCCGTCGGCGACCACGTCGTGCTCAGCTGGGTGCCGCCGTGCGGCGAGTGCCGCTACTGCCGCTCGGGTCACGAGGCACGCTGCCAGAAGGTCGCGACGGTCGTCGCGCCGAAGGGCGTGCTCTTCGACGGCACCTCGCGCCTCGAGCAGGACGGCGAGCCGGTGCACCACTACCTCGGCGTCTCGTCGTTCGCCGAGGAGGTCGTCGTGCCCGCGTCGGGTGCCGTCAAGGTGCGCGACGACGCCCCGCTCGACGTCATCGCCGTCGTCGGCTGCGCCGTCGCGACCGGAGTCGGCGCCGTGCTCAACACCGCTGCCGTCGAGCCGGGCTCGACCGTCGTCGTGATCGGCTGCGGCGGGGTCGGCCTCAACGTCGTGCAGGGCGCCAAGCTCGCGGGCGCCGAGCGCATCGTCGCGATCGACGTGCTCGCCGAGAAGACCAAGCTCGCCCTGCAGTTCGGCGCCACCGATCGCATCGACGCCTCGCAGGGCGACGCGGTCGAGCAGCTGTTCGAACTCATCCCCGACGGCGTCGACTACGCCTTCGACGCCATCGGCCGCACCGTCACCACCGAGCAGGCGATCCGTATGCTCGGGCTCGGCGGCGCCGCCGTGATCGTCGGGCTGCCGCCGACCGGCGCGAAGGCCTCCTTCGAGCCGCTCGTGCTCGCCGAGGCCGACCAGCGCATCCTCGGCTCGAACTACGGCTCGGTGCGCCCCTCGATCGACATCCCCGCGCTCGTCGACCGCTACATGGACGGCCAGCTCAAGCTCGACCCGCTGATCTCCGCCCGTCGGCCCCTCGCCGAAGCGGCCGAGGCGTTCGACGATCTCGAATCGGGCGAGGCGCTCCGCACGCTGCTCATCCCGTAGCCCGCACCCGCCGCCCCCGGCTGACCCACCCGACCCACCGACTCATTGGAGAGTTCGACATGACCGCCCCCACCCAGGTCGGCGCCCCCGCGCCGGCCCCCGTCGACGCCGGCCTCCGCCGCGGCGTCATGAGCGGCCCCGAGCTGGCCGCCCAGGCCATCGCCAACATCGCCCCGAGCGCCGTCATCGCGTTCACCGCCGCCGGCATCTACCTCGGCGCGGGCAACGGCACCATCTACTCGTTCATCCTCGCGACGCTCGTGATCCTCGCCGTCGGCTACTGCGTCGTCGTGTTCGCTCGGCGCCACGCCTCGGCGGGCTCGCTCTACACCTACGTCGCCAAGGGCCTCGGCCCCTTCGGCGCGTACCTCGCGGGCATCGCCCTCCTCGTCGGCTGCTGGGGCATCGCGGCCGGCTCGCTCGGCGGCGCGGTCTCGTACATGAGCCAGTTCCTCGTGCTCATCGGCGTCCCCGCCGAGGGCATGGGCTGGTCGATGGCGCTCGCCGTCGTGCTCGGCGGCCTCGCGACGCTGTTCACCATCCGAGGCATCCGCCTCTCGGCGCGCGTCTCGCTCGTGCTCGAGCTCGTCTCGGTCGCGATCATCCTCGTACTGCTGGTGCTCGCCCTCGTGTGGGCCGGCCCGGCGGCATGGGACCCGGCGCAGTTCTCGCTCGAGGGCGTGCCGTTCCAGGGCGTCGCCGCGGGCATGGTGCTCGGCATCCTCGGCTTCGTCGGATTCTCCTCGGCCGACGCGCTCGGCCGCGAGGCGAAGAACCCCTACGTCGCGATCCCGCGCGCGATCATGTGGAGCGCCGTGACCGTCGGCGTCCTCTACGTCTTCGCCGCCTACACGCAGATCGCGATCCTCGGCGAGGACCTCGCCACCGTGGCGAGTCCGCTCGAGGCGATCGCGACGCAGATCGGCATGCCCGCCTGGTTCGCGCCGCTCCTCACCTTCGGCGTCGGCGCCTCGTTCTTCGCCGTCGTCGTCGCCCCGCTCAACGTCGTCGGTCGCATCATCTACGTGATGGGCAAGGAGGGCGTCGTCGCCGAGCGCTTCGGCCGCACCCACGAGCGCCACCTGACGCCGCACCGCGTGCTGCTCGTGGCCGGCCCCGCCGCCATCGCGCTCGACCTCGTGCTCCTCGGCATCGGCGTGAACCCGATGGACATCGTCGTCTGGGTCGACACCTACGGCACCTACGGCTACATGGTGGCGTACGCGCTCGTCGCGATCGCCTGCGTCGCGTACACGCGCCGCGAGAAGATGCGCAACGGCCTCGTCTGGCTCTGCGCGGTCGTCTCGGTCGGGGCGATGGCGTACGTGTTCTTCGCGAACGTGTGGCCGGTGCCGGCGTGGCCGCTCAACGTCATCCCGTACCTGTTCCTCATCACGATGGTCGCGGCGATCGCCTGGTACCTGCACCTCGCGAAGCACCGCCCCGAGGTCATCGCGGCCATCGGCAACACCGAGACCGACGCGCTCGACGGCGTCGGCTAGGTCGCCGACCGAACCCGGACCTCGCCGCCGCTCAAGCGCGGCGGCGAGGCTTCGGTGCAGACCCCGCGCCTCCTCTATGGCCATCAGGGAGGCGCGGTTCTGTCGTTGCGGCGCGGCTCAGTCCGAGAGCTGCTCGAACTCCGATCGGGTGAGGGAGTTGCTCTCGCGGGACGCCTCCACCACGAACGTCACCGTGTCGGGGAGGTAGCGATCCTCGCCGTACTCGATCGGGGTACCGCCTGACGTGTAGCTGACGCGCCGGACTCGCAGCAGGGGACCCGCGCGGCGCACACCGAGCAGCTCGGAGTCGGCGCTGGACACGGGCACGACGTCGATCGCATGCTCGGCATGGGCGGTGACCACATCGAAGTCGCGACTGAGAGCGTCGACGACGGATGCCTCGTCACCGGGTATCGAGGCGACCTGGTCTGCAATCCAGCTCGGGTAGCAGGTGCGTTCGAGCATCACCACGCGTCCGTCGAGGCTGCGCGCCCTGGCGACCCGGAGTACCCGGCTGTGCAGGCTCACGTTGAGCCGGCGCGCTTCGCCGCCGGTGGCCTCGCCGAACTCGGCACTGTGGACCTGGCCGCCGGGCGTCATCCCCTTGCTCCGTGCCCACTGCGCAAAGGAGCGCAGCTCATCGAACGACTGGTTCTGGCGAGCTGAGCGCACGACCCAGCCGGAGCCCTGCACCGGCGTCACCAGCCCCCTGGTCTCGAGCCCGGCGAGCGCACGTCGAACGGTGCCGCGAGTCGCACCGTAGCGCTGCGCCAGCTTCGTCTCCGACGGAAGCGTCGTACCGGGGATGAACTCCCCGTCGACGATCCGGGTCAGAAGATCGCTCATGATCTCGCGATGCGAGCGTGCGGATCCGGGTGACACGGTCTCAGAGTAGGTCACCCGATCCGGCACGGAGCCCTCCCGGTGGACAACCGTTCACAGCTGTCCCCCCTTCTCGGGCGAAGAGACGGGACTGTTCAGATCTCATTCACCGGTTCGTCGCCCCCTGCACACCGACGGGAACGGGAATGGTCGGGTGATCCCGACAACGCACCTCTCCTCCGCCGCCGAGACCGCAGGGCCTGCCGCCGTGCTCTTCGATCTCGACGGCACCCTGGTCGACAGCGAGCGGCTCTGGCTCGAGGTGGTGCGAGGTCGCCTCGACGGCGCAGGACGGTCGGCCTCTCCCGCCCTCCTCGCCGAGTTCGAAGGGCTCACGACGAGCGACGCCGCTCGTCGGCTCATCGCCCTCACCGGCGAGAGCGCCTCCGGCGATCGCGTGGCCGAGGAGCTCGAGACGTTGGCGATCGAGGTGTTCAGCGGGCGCTTGCCGTGGATCGCCGGGGCACCGGAGGCGCTGTGGAGCCTGCGTGAGGCGGGCATCCCGCTGGGCCTCGTGACGAGTTCATCCCGTCGGTGGGTCGCGGCGGTGGAGCGGAGCGTGCCGCTCGGGCGCTTCGACGCCGTCATCACGGCCGATGACGTGCGGCGCACGAAGCCGCATCCGGAGCCCTACCTGCGCGCGGCTGAGCTGCTGGGTGCGGAACCGGGCGCCTGCATCGTGTTCGAGGACTCGGCGGTCGGCGCCACGGCGGCGACCGCCGCGGGATGCCGTCTCGTCCACGTCGCCCCCGACCGTCACTGTGACGCGGGGTGCTCGGCAGACCACCTCCCCGACCTGCGCCCCGTGACCGCGCCGTGGGTGCGCGGCCTGTTCGCCATGGACGGCGCGCTCCGCTGACGTCCGTTCATCTCCCCTGACCACCACCGATTCCCAGCACACGAAGGAACCCCATGTCGCCCTCCCACTGCCCGCCGCGGGTGCGAACCCGTCCAGCGAAGATGTCACGCCGCATCAGCGCAGGCGCGATCGTCGCGACCGTCGCGATCGCACTGCTCCTGCCTGCCATGCCCGCGGCCGCCGCGCAGGGCGGCGCGACGGGCGACGCACAGCCGATGACGCAGCAGCGCATCGATGCCGCCAACGATGCGTACAACGGCGCCGACACGACGCTCGAGTTCATCACGATGTCCGACACCGAGCTCGGCGGCACCGCGACCGCCGACAAGACCTCGGAGGAGGTGGCATACGAAGGGGTGAAGAAGCACTTCCAGAGCATTCGCGCCTGGGCCGATGAGAAGGCCTTCGACGCTCAGGTGGTCGTCGACAACGGCGACGTCGTCGGGGCGAACGACCCGGAGTACTCGGCACACCTCGCCGGCGACAGCGAGAAGGTCGCCGGCTGGTACCGAGCGGTCGAACGAGTCGTACGCGAGAGCTTCCCCGAGTCGCAGGCGCTGTTCACCCAGGGCAACCACGACATCGCAGACCTGATGGGCGAGACGTTCGATTCGGCCAGGGCCGACAGAGCGCCGGCCGATGCCCCGGCATGGTTCTATCCGAACGCCGACACCGGGTACGTCAGCAACTTCCACACCACGATCAACGGGATCGACTTCATCGGTCTCGATTACAACGGCACGAGCACGTTCGGGTACGGCGGGCAGCGAACCGGGTACCAGGCCTTCCTCACCAGCACGCTCCAGAAGATCGCCGCCAAGCCCGACTACGACCCGCGGAAGCCGATCTTCGTCTCGATCCACAGCGGCTACGGGGGCACCTCGCTCGGCGGCCCGTTCCATGGCGAGTACGACCTCGCCGGTCCCGACGTGCAGCGCATCCTCGCCGCCTACCCGCAGGCCGTGCTCGGTTCGGCGCACACGCACTTCTCGTCGAACCCCGAGACGAGCATCTACCAGAAGGACTTCACGGTCTACGAGAACGCCTCGATGAACTACATCTATCAGGACGTCCCCTCGGACTTCGTCGGAGGCGGCTACTTCGGCGGCAACCAGGGCGACGCCGGGGCCGGAGTGCCGCAGAAGAGCGCGAACTTCATCAGCGTGATGACGGACGGCACCACCGTGATCCGCCGCTTCGACGTCACCGGCCAGCGCTGGATGGGCATGCCGTGGGTGATCGACACGACCAAGGGCAAGGACGGCTTCACCTACACCGACGCGCAGCGCAGCACCGTGGCGCCGTGGTGGGGTGCCGCCGCGATCACCGCGACCGATGTCACCGAGAGCTCGCTTACCCTCAGCTTCGGCCAGGCGAAGGATGACGAACTCGTGAACTTCTACGAGGTCGAGATCACCGATCAGGCAGGCACCCCCGTGCCGTTCAGCGTGAACCAGGTGCCCGACTTCGGGAACAATCCTCCCAAGGCCCTCACCGGGACGTTCAAGGCGTACTCGCGGTTCTACATGACACCGAACACGATGGGCTTCGACATCCACGGCCTGAAGCCGGCCAAGAACTACACGGTCAGGGTCACCGCCTTCGACGACTTCCAGAACACGTCCGAGCCGCTCGTCGGTACGGTGCGCACCGCGGGCGAACTCGTCTTCCCCGAGTTCCCCGAGGCGCCGGCTCCTGCGCCCGACGGCGAGTTCCTCAGCCTGGCGTTCGAGGGCGACCTCAGTGACACGGGTGCAGCCGCAGACGGTGCGCCGACCGCGACTCCGGTCGGCTCGGTCTCGTATGTCGACACCGACCGCGTGGGAGCATCCGGCAAGGCCGTTCGCATCGGCGGCGGTGCCGGCAGCTACGTCGACCTCGGCTCTCGCCCGGAGTTCGATCTCGGCACCGACAAGGACCTCACCATCAGCTTCTGGACGAAGGTCACCGGAGTGAGCGGGTACGGCTCGATCATCAGCAACAAGAACTGGTCGAACTGGTACCGCTCGGGCATCAACGTCGCCCCCGAGGGCACGAACACGGGCAAGATCGAGTTCACCCTCGGCGACGGCACGAACGGCGTCTACTCGACCGGTACGGTCACCGACTACCGCAACAGCTGGCATCTGATGACCGTCACGGTGGACCGCTCGAGGAACGTCGCGAGCACGTACATGGACGGTGCGGAGACGAACGAGACGAGCATCGCGGGGGTCGGCAGCATGACCAGCGGTCTGCACATGCTGGTCGGCGTCGACGGCGGGAAGAACTACGGCATCGGCCTCGACATGGACGACCTGCGGATGTGGGACAGCGCGCTGAGCGCAGACGAGATCGCCGGTCTCTTCGCGGCGGACGACTCCACCGCGGAGACCGAGGCGCTCGCCCAGGCGGTCGAGTACGCGAAGGAACTGGCGAGCGCGAACGAGGTCGCAGCATCGAACGGGCGCGTCTTCGATGCGGCGCTCGGTGAGGCGCTCGCGACCGCGACGAGCAACAGCGAGGTGCTGCTCGGCGTCGGCGCGGGCGCGGAACTGCAGGCCGTCGGGGCTCCGACCAAGGAGCAGCTGCGTGTGAGTTTCGACGCCCTGCGGTCTGCGGTCGTCGCCGTCGAGGGACAGCCGGTTCGCTTCACGTACGAGACGGAGGTCGACAACGGCACGGTCTCGCCCGCCGAGGGCGTCGCAGATCTGGGCGGTGTCGTGCGCCTGTCGCTGTCCCCGGCGGGCGGCTTCCAGATCGCGGATTCGGCGATCAGCGTCACCGGGGTGGAGAGCTTCGCGATCGACGGCGAGGAGCTGGTGCTCACGGGCGTCGAGAGCAGGGTGATCGCCTCGGTCGTGTTCGCTGCGGTCGACGCGGGCGGCGATCCAGGTACCGGCGGCGGAGACGCAGGCGGCACCGGATCGACCGGGGGCGACGACCCCGGGAACGGCAGTGCCGGCTCGACCGGATCGGACCGGCTCGCGAGCACCGGTTGGGATGCGGCGAGGAGCTGGGCGCTGACCGGCTTCGCGGCGGCGCTGCTCGCCGGGGCGGCCGGACTGTTCTGGCTGCGCAGGCGCACGCGCGGCGCGTAGCCGAGCGCAGCATCGGCCCCCTGCATCCGTGGTTGCCTTCGCGGCGCGGATGCAGGGGCTTCACCGAGGGCGCCCCTCCCGATCGGGAGGGGCGCCAAGCAGGCTCAGCCCCGCACGAGCTCGAGCGAGAACTCGACGAATCCTTGCGGTTCGACCGAGACGAAGCCGAGGTCGGGCGCCTCGACGCCGAAGTCGGCGAAGGTGATCGGGATGCTGCCGGCCACCTGGCCGCCTGAGCCGTTCAGCACCGCCTCGAGGTCGACCGTGACGGTCTGCGTGACGCCCGCGAGGGTGAGTTCGCCGGTGGCGGTGACGGTCTGCACCTCGCCGACGGCGGGGGCGGCGTCGACCACGACCGGCTCAGTGAGCACGAACGTCGCCCTGGGGAACTCGTCGGCGCGCATCGCGTTCGAACGGAAGTACTCGTCGCGGTTGCGCGAGTCGGTCGCGATGGAGGCGACGTCGACGGTGAACTCGGCTTCCGTCAGCGTGAGCCCGTCGACCGTGAGCTCGCCGGTCACCTCGTCGGTGCGGCCGGTCACGGTCACGTCGGTGCCGTTCAGCACCTCGTCGACGCGGTACCCCGCGAACGAGCCGCCGGCCACGACCCAGGCGCCGCTCAGGTCGCCGGTCGCGGCCGTGGCATCCGACCCGCTCGACGCGGTGGGCGCGACCGTGACGGCGGGGGCCGCGTCGGCCTCGCCGACGATGACGTCGCGGTAGACGATGGGGCCCGCGATCGCGGCCGTCGCGCCGAGGGCGAGCACCCCGGCGAGGATCGAGGCGGTGATGATCTTCGTGCGCTTCTGCATGCGGCTCCTGCTCGGGGCGTGGGGTCGTCGGAGTTCGAGCATGACGTACGAACGTATGAGAACGCATTGAATCGCCCGAGATGGTTCCAACATGGCGCCGGATGGCCCAGACTGGGCGCCATGAGCGACGATGAAGCCGCGACGGGGTTCCCGAGCGACGACCCGCACCTGCTCGGGCCAGGCCTGCTGCCGACGCCCTTCACCGCGGCGGAGATCCGCGCGGCGAGCGGCTCGGGGAAGACCATCCGTCTCGAGGTCGAGCTTCCCGACGGCGATCGCTTCGAGCGCGTGAACCGCTTCACCGAGCTCGACGACGAGGGCGCCACGCTGTCGCAGTGGCGCCTCGACGGCGACGGCGCCGTTGACGGACCGGTGACGAGCGAGCGGGTGACGTGGCTCGAGCTGCAGGAGCACGCGGCGTTCCCCGCCGAGCACACGACGCGCGGGGCCGAGGTGCTCGAACTGCCGATCGGTCGCGTCGAGTGCGTGCGGTTCGAGGTCGAGCACGGCGAGGAGCACGCGAACGCCTCACGGTTCTGGTTCGCGCTCGAGCACCCGGGCATGCCGGTGCGCTACGAGATCCCGATGCCGTCGGGGGTCGTGCGCACGACGGTCGTCGCGATCGAGGTCGTACCGCGGCCGGTCGAGTAGCGGCGCAGGAGCGTATCGAGACCTCGTGACGGGTCTCGATACGGTCGCTCCGCTCCCTACTCGACCGGCCGGGTGTGGTCGCTCTGCTCCCTAGTCGACCGGCGAGGTGTGCGTCGGCTCCCAGCCGAGGCTCGGTGCGACGAACTTCGCGAACGACTCGACGAGGCGCAGGTTGAACTCGACGCCGAGCTGGCTCGGGATGGTGAGCATGAGCGTGTCGGCCTCGCGGATCGCGGCGTCGCGCAGCAGCTGCTCGACGAGCTTGTCGGGCGTGCCCGCATAGGTCTTGCCGAACGTCGAGCGCATGCCGTCGATCATGCCGACCCCGTCGCCGTCCTGGCGGCCGCCGAAGTAGAGCTCGTCCTCGGCGGTCGTGATCGGGAAGATCGAGCGGCTCACGGAGGTGCGCGGTTCGCCGGGATGTCCCGCCTCGCGCCACGCCTCGCGGAAGGCCCGGATCTGCTCGGCCTGGAGCTCGTCGAATGGCAGGCCGCGGTCTTCGGTGAGCAGCGTCGACGACATGAGGTTGACGCCCGCGCGCCCGGCCCACTCGGCCGAATCGCGGTTGCCGGCGCCCCACCAGATGCGGGAGCGCAGGCCGGGGGAGTAGGGCTCGATGCGCGCCATGCCGCGCCCGCCGAACGGCGACGAGGCATCCAGCTCGGCCATGCCCTTGCCCTCGATCGCCTCGAGGAACCGTGCGAAGTGCTCGCGCGCGATGTCGGCGCCCCGCGGGTCCTCGGAGCCGGTGTAGCCGAACGCCTCGTAGCCGCGCACGACGGACTCGGGTGACCCGCGGCTCACGCCGAGCGCGAGTCGCCCGCCCGAGATGAGGTCGACCGCCGCTGCGTCCTCGGCGAGGTGCAGCGGGTTCTCGTAGCGCATGTCGACGACGCCGGTGCCCATCTCGATGCGCCGGGTGCGGGCGGCGATCGCCGAGAGCAGCGGCATCGGCGAGGCCTGCTGGCGTGCGAAGTGGTGCACCCGGAAGTAGATGCCGTTGACGCCGAGTTCGTCCATGCCCTCGGCGAGGTCGATCGCCTGCAGCATCGAGTCGGCGGCGGAGAGCTCGCGCCCGCCGCCGAGGGGGCCGTAGTGGCCGAATGAGAGGGTTCCGAAGCGTTCCACGTGAAACGGCAACGCCGTGCTGCGCACGTCTATTCCTATGTATGAATCTGCATGGATGCTTCGGGGCCGGTCTCGAAGCGCTTCCCGAGCCTCAGCCCTTGTGCTGCGCGCGATAGCTCGTCGGGCTGACGCCGTGCACGCGACGGAAGCTGCGCGAGAAGTAGAGCGGATCGGTGTAGCCGACCGCGCTCGCGACGGCCGCGACCGGCATCGAGGTGGTGTCGAGCAGCGACCTGGCCCTGGCCATCTTGAGCGAGGTGTGGAAGGCGCCGGGGCCGCCGCCGGTCGCCCGGCGGAACTGGGTGCCGAGGTGCGACGGCGAGAGGCCGACGATGGCGGCGAGCTCGGCGACGGAGATGTCGCCGTCGACGCGGGCCTCGAGGTACCGCATGGCGCGCTCGAGCGGCGACCCGTCGGCCGGTTGCACGGCGTCGACGGCCAGGCGGGTGAGCAGGTGCCAGGCGATTCCGGATGCCGCGAGCTGCTGCGCCGGCGAGGGCCGGCGTTCGAGCAGGGTCACGAGCTCGTCGAACAGGGCGACCACCCGGTCGACCGATCGGAGACGGGCCACCGGTTCGGGCCGGCCGAGTAGCGGGCCCGTGAGCTCGGCGACGTCGGTGCCGCGCGCATGGAGCCACCAGATCGTCCATGGGGCATCCGCTGAGGCTTGGTACTCGTGCGGGGTGCCGGCGGGAATCGTCACGTAGGCGCCGGGCGCGAGGGCGTGCTCCGTCCCGGCGAGGCGCACCCGCCCGCCGCCCGCGACGCACAGGATGACGATCGTCTCGGGGCTCCCGTCTGGTCGGACTCGTCGGTGCCCGGTGGCGACCGGGAAGTACCCGGCATCGCTCACCGCGAGGTGTCGTGCGCCCGGGGTGTTCGCCGCGGCGGCGAGCTGCGGGCGCGGCACGACCGCCAGTCGCTGGTTCGCGAACCCCTCGCTGCGGAAGCTCGCTCGCGCGAGCAGCGTTTCGTCCATGTCATCCCTCGTTCTCACCATACCGGCGCGCTGTTCGCCGCCGTAGCGTCGATCTCGATCAAGGAGGTCGCATGACGATGGAATCCGCCGAAGCGGTAATGGTGCTCCCGGAGGCGCCCGATGCGCTCGGCCGCGTGCTCGACGCGGGGGGCGCGGTCGCGTGGAGCGAGCCGATCGCCATCCGCACCTACGAGGCCGACGAGCCGAGCCGGTATCCGATGTTCCTCGACCACCGCGTCTACCAGGGCTCGAGCGGCAAGGTATACCCGATCCCGTTCACCGAGCGGATCGCCGAGGAGCCGACGACGCGCGAGTGGCGCGCGGTGCATCTCGAGAACAGCTACGTCCGACTCGTGATCCTGCCCGAGCTCGGGGGGCGCATCCACGTCGGCTACGACAAGACCACCGGCTACGACTTCTTCTACCGCAACAACGTCATCAAGCCGGCGCTCGTCGGGCTCGCCGGCCCCTGGATCAGCGGCGGTGTGGAGTTCAACTGGCCGCAGCACCACCGCCCGGCGACCTACCTGCCCGTCGAGACGTCGATCGAGGAGGGGGTCGACGGGTCGGTCACCGTGTGGTGCGCCGATCACGACCCGTTCGCGCGGATGTCGGCCCAGCACGGCGTGCGCCTCCGCCCCGAGAGCTCGGTCGTCGAACTCGTCGTGCGACTGCACAACCGCACGAAGGAGCGCCAGACCTTCCTCTGGTGGGCGAACGTCGCCGCACGCTCCGACGGCGACTACCAGGCCTTCTTCCCCGAGGACGTCCGCTATGTCGCCGACCATGCCCGGCGTGCGCTCACGGCGTTCCCCGAGGCGGACCGCCCCTACTACGGCGTCGACTACCCGGCGCTCGCCGAGGACGCCCCCGGCGCCGCGCGCATCGACTATTACCGGAACGTCCCCGTCCCGACGTCGTACATGATCGTCGACTCCGAGCAGGACTTCTTCGGCGGCTACGACCACGCGGCCGGCGCCGGTTTCGTGCACTGGGCCGAGCGACGGGTCTCGCCGGGGAAGAAGCTCTGGACCTGGGGCGACGCCCCGTTCGGCCACGCGTGGGACGCCCAGCTCACCGACGGCGACGGACCCTACGTCGAACTGATGGCGGGGGTCTACACCGACAACCAGCCCGACTTCACCTGGATCCTCCCCGGTGAGACGAAGGTGTTCACGCAGTACTGGTATCCGCTCCCGGCCATCGGCGCGGCGCACCAGGCGACCCCGGACGCCGCGGTCCACGTGGACCGCGGCGATGCCGTGACCGCCCGGTTCGCCGTCACCGCGCCGCAGCCCGGTGCGACCCTGCGACTGCTCGACGGCGATCGCATCGTCGCCACGCGAACGGAGGACCTGGCGCCGGGTGCCGCCGCGGTCATCGCGGGCCCGCGGCCAGACGGGGAGCTCGTCGCCGAGCTGCTCGACCGAGACGGGCGCGTGCTCGTGCGCTGGACGCCCACGCCCGTCGACGATGACGCGGGCGAGCCCTGGGTGGCCGAGGAGCCGCCGCTGCCGGAGGCGATCGAGTCGGTCGAGGAGCTCTACCTCACGGGGCTCCACCTCCAGCAGTACCGGCACCCCACCCGCTCGCCCCTCGCCTACTGGCGCGCCGCGCTCGAGCGCGACCCGGGCGACGTCCGCACCAATCTCGCGCTCGCCGATCTCGACCACCGCGCGGGTCGCTACGAGTCGGCCGTCGAGCGGGTCCGGCTCGCACTGGTGCGCCTGACGAAGCGGAACGCGAACCCCGTCGACGCCGAGGCCTTCTACCTCCTCGGGCTCGCGCTCGAACGGCTCGGCCGTCGCATCGAGGCCGAGCAGGCGTTCGGGAAGGCCGGTTGGGACGGCACCTGGGCCGGGGCCGCCGGATTCGCGCTGGCGCAGTCGCTCGGCCGGCGCGGGCGGAACCGCTCAGCATTGCGGGTGCTCGACACGCTCGACGGAGTGGTCGGGCACGACGCCCGGCGCGCCGCGCTGCGAGCGATCGTCGTGCGCCGTCTCGGTCGGGAGAGCGAGGCCGCCGAGCTGCTGGCTGCCGCGCTCGCGGTCGACCCGCTCGACGCGACCCTGCGGTTCCTCGCCGGTGCCGATGTCGACGCGGAAGGCGGGCTGCTGCTCGACATCGCCATCGACCTCCGCGACGCCGGAGCCGACGACGCCGCGCTCGCCGTGCTCGCCCGCGCCGCCGATGCGCCGATCACCGCGGCCGGCAACCACCGCCCCGTGGCGTTCTATCTCGCCGCTGCGATGCTCGACGAGCAGGGACGGGCGGCGGAGGCCGCGACGCACCGCGGCCTGGCGCGGTCGGCCGAGTCGACCTGGGCATTCCCGCACGGGCTCGACGCCCACGACGCGCTGGAAGCCGCGCTCGCCGCGGACGAGTCCGATGGCGTCGCCCACTCGCTCCTCGGCATGCTGCTCTACGCCCACGGACGCCGTCGCGAGGCCGCTCACCACTGGGCCCGCGCGGTCGAGCTCGGCTCGCGGGAACCCGTGCTCCTGCGCAATGCGGGGATCGCGGCCTACAACGTCGGGCGCGACGACGCGGCGGCCTGGGCGTGCTTCGAGCTCGCGGTCGCCGAAGCACCGCTCGACGCACGGCTGCACTACGAACGCGACCAGCTCGCGATGCGGCTCGGCCACGCGCCGAAGGATCGGCTCGCGCGACTCGGCGCGGTGGAACCGCTCGTGCTCGCGCGCGACGACTTCACGATCGAGTACGTGACGCTGCTCACCGCCGAGGGGCGGCCCGACCGTGCCCACGAGATCCTCTCGACCCGGTCGTTCCGCCCATGGGAGGGCGGTGAAGGCCGAGCCGTCGCCGCCTGGGATGCCGCGCGAGCAGCCTTGGGCCTCCCGCTCGCCGACCCGCCGGCGACGCTCGGCGAGGCTCGCGCGCAGTACACGGCACCGGTGGCCCGGCACGCCGACGGCGCGACCGACTACTTCGCGACGAGCCTGCCGGAGCTGCTGCTCTTCAGCCGGCAGCCCGATGACGAGTGAGGGTGCGATGACCGCGGGGCGAGCGCCGACGGTCGGGTTCTCGCTGCGGGCCTCCGGCTACGAAGCCGAGATCGTCGGCCTCGGGGCGAGCGTGCGCTCGCTCCGGTGGGGCGGGCGCGACCTCGTCATGCCGTTCGCCGCCGACGAGGTGCGTCCCATGATGCGCGGTGCACTGCTCGCCCCGTGGCCGAATCGCCTCGCCGACGGCCGGTACGAGTTCGGCGGGCGATCGCATCGGCTCCCGGTCGACGAGCTCGCGACCCGGACGGCCGTGCACGGGCTCGTGGCCTGGAGCGACTTCGAGCCCGAGCTCGTCGCTCGCGATCGGCTTGTCCTCGGGGCCCGGATCGAGCCGCGGCCGGGCTACCCGTGGCGTGTGGCGATCCGCACGGAGTTCGCGCTCACCGAGCAGGGGCTCGGCCAGGAGATCGTGGCGACGAACGAGAGCGACTCGCCCGCTCCGATCGGCCTGGGCGGTCATCCGTATCTGCTCGCCGGGCGGCCGGACGCGCGGGCGATCGACGAGTGGTTCCTCGAGCTGCCGGCCGAGGAGGTGCTGCTCGTCAGCGACGATCGCATGCTGCCGAGCGACTCGGTGCCGGTGGGGTCCGGCGGGCGCGACGACGACTTCCGCAGCGTGCGCCGGCTCGGCGCCGCGGTGCTGAACAACGCCTTCACCCGATTCGCCGCCGGCCCCGACGGGCGCACCCGTGCGCGGGTGGTCGACCGGTGCGGGGTCGGCGCCGAGATCTCCTGGGATGGGCGCTGCAGGTGGGTGCAGCTCTACACCTCCGATCATGCGACGGGCGACGGCTTCCGCGCTGCGCTCGCCGTCGAGCCGACGACCTGCCCGCCCGACGCGTTCAACTCCGGGCGCGACCTCATCGCCCTCGCGCCCGGGGCGAGCACGAGCCTCGGGTGGACGATCAGCGCGCTCGGCTGATCGCGCGCCTGAGCGCAGCCCGACGCGGACGGCGCCGCGCCGAGGAGGCTGGCGCGCCCCGTGGCATCCGTCTACCGTGAAGTCGGGGGCGAATCCGGTCGGAATCCGGAATACCAACCCCCTTCGCAAAGTTGAGTTAACTAGACTCAAGTTTTGAACGAAGGGAGCATTGAGTGGCAAACATGCAGGGCGCGCCGAACTCGCAGGAAGAGCAGAAGTCGGCGCTCGAACAGTTCGGCGTCAACCTGACCGACCTCGCGAAGGCCGGCAAGCTCGACCCGGTCATCGGACGCGACTCCGAGATCCGGCGCGTGAGCCAGGTGCTGACCCGTCGCACCAAGAACAACCCCGTCCTCATCGGCGAACCCGGCGTCGGCAAGACCGCCGTCGTCGAAGGGCTCGCCCAGCGCATCGTCGCGGGCGACGTCGCCGAGTCGCTGAAGGACAAGCAGCTCGTCTCGCTCGACATCTCCGCCCTCGTCGCCGGCGCCATGTACCGCGGCCAGTTCGAGGAGCGGCTCAAGGCCGTGCTGAAGGAGATCAACGAGGCCGAGGGCGGCATCATCACCTTCGTCGACGAGCTCCACCTCCTCATGGGGGCGGGCGGCGGCGAAGGATCGGTCGCGGCCTCCAACATGCTGAAGCCGATGCTCGCCCGCGGCGAGCTGCACCTCATCGGTGCGACCACCCTCGACGAGTACCGCGAGTACATCGAGAAGGATGCCGCGCTCGAGCGCCGCTTCCAGCAGGTCTACGTGGGTGAGCCGTCGGTCGAAGACACCATCGCGATCCTCCGCGGGCTCAAGGGCCGCTACGAGGCGCACCACGGGGTGACGATCTCCGACGCCGCGCTCGTGGCCGCGGCATCCCTGTCGAACCGGTACATCACCGCCCGGCAGCTGCCCGACAAGGCCATCGACCTCATCGACGAGGCCATGTCGCGCCTCAAGATGGAGATCGACTCCTCGCCCGTCGAGATCGACCAGCTCAAGCGCCAGGTCGACCGTATGAAGCTCGAGGAGCTCGCCCTCAAGAAGGAGAAGGACGACGCCTCGAAGGAGCGCCTCGCGAAGCTCCGCGAGACGCTCGTGAGCCAGGAGCGCGAACTCGCCGGGCTCGAAGCCCGCTGGGCGCGCGAGCGTCAGGGCCTCAACCGCGTCGGCGAGCTCAAGAAGCGCATCGACGAGGCCGTCACCCAGCGCGACCTCGCGCTGCGCGCCGGCGACTACCAGAAGGCGTCGAAGCTCGAATACGAGACCATCAAGAACCTGCAGCGCGACCTCGAGGCCGCCGAGCAGGCCGATGCCGCGGGCAACGCCGGCGGCGAGCCGCGCATGGTCAACGAGCAGGTCACCGACGAGGACATCGCCGCCGTGATCGCCGCGTGGACGGGCATCCCCGTCGGCCGCCTCATGCAGGGCGAGACCGAGAAGCTGCTGCACCTCGAGGCCGAGCTCGGCAAGCGCCTCATCGGCCAGAAGCGGGCCGTCGGGGCCGTCGCCGATGCGGTCCGCCGCTCGCGCGCGGGCATCAACGACCCGAACCGGCCGACCGGCTCGTTCCTGTTCCTCGGCCCGACCGGCGTCGGCAAGACCGAGCTCGCGAAGGCGCTCGCCGAGTTCCTCTTCGACGACGAGCGCGCCATGGTGCGCATCGACATGTCGGAGTACGGCGAGAAGCACTCGGTCTCGCGCCTCGTCGGCGCCCCTCCGGGCTACGTCGGCTATGACCAGGGCGGGCAGCTCACCGAGGCCGTACGCCGTCGCCCGTACTCGGTGATCCTCTTCGACGAGGTCGAGAAGGCGCACCCCGAGGTGTTCGACGTGCTGCTGCAGGTCCTCGACGACGGCCGGCTCACCGACGGGCAGGGTCGTACGGTCGACTTCCGCAACACGATCCTGATCCTCACCTCGAACCTCGGCTCGCACTACCTGATCGACCCCTCGCTCAGCTGGAGCGAGAAGGAGGAGGCCGTCATGCAGACGGTCAGGCAGTCGTTCAAGCCCGAGTTCGTGAACCGGCTCGACGACCTCGTCGTGTTCTCCGCCCTCAGCGAGCAGGACCTCGCCGAGATCGTGAACCTCTACATCGACCGGCTCACGGCGCGGCTGCACGAGCGGCGGCTCGCGCTCGGCGTCACCCCCGACGCGCGCGCCTGGCTCGCCGAGCGGGGCTACGACCCGCTGTACGGGGCGCGGCCGCTGCGCCGGCTCATGCAGCGCGAGATCGACGACCGGCTCGCCAGGGCGCTGCTCGACGGCAGCGTGCGCGACGGCGACACGGTCGTGGTCGGCCTCGCCGACGACGGGGAGTCGCTCACGGTGTCACGGGCGGACGCCCCGGGCGATGCCCGTGACTCCGCCGCGGGCGACGACGTGATCGACGCCGAACTCGTGGAGGAATAGGCGAGCTGCGGCGACGCGGCATCCGTTTTCACAACGGATGCCGCGTCGCCATGTCGCTGCGGCGTCCGACTCGCTAGGTTTGGCCCTGAACGACGGTTCGAAGGGGGAATCATGTCGGAGCAGTTCGAAACGGGTGGAGCGGTGCTGAACCGCACCCAGGTCAATGTGGTGCGACTCACGGGGCTCGCCGGCATCATCGGCGGCATCCTGTTGATCGTCGTCGCGGTCGTCGCATGGTTCGCGGTGTCGGCGCAGTTGCGGGCCGAGAACATCGTGATCTCCGACGACGCGCCGATCTTCGCGGGCAAGGTCGTCGACGGGCCGATCGACGCCTATGTGCAGGCGGAGGTCATCAACATGCACGCCCTCGAGATGGCCGACGGCCAGACGTACGCCGAGCTCGACATGGACGACCCGGTCCGGGCCACGGTCATGGATGCCTCGTTCCTGCGGGCCTCGCTGTTCACCTCGGTGGTCGCATTCGGCGTGGCGCTCTTCGCCGCCGGCGCCGGAGTGCTCTTCCTGCTGTTCGGCTGGTCGATCCGCGTGCTCGTACCGCCGTTGCCGAAGACCGCGTAGGGCTGAGACGGCGCGAGCGGGCGAGCGCGCTCGCCCGCTCCGCTCAGTCGGCGACTTCGGACGGTGCGGTGGACGGCTGCGCCTCGGGCACGCCGTTCGCGGCAGGGGAGATCCGTCGTTCGACCGCGAGGGCGAGCAGCATGATGCCGACGCAGCCGATCACCATCACGGCGATGTACCAGGCGTCGAGCCCGTGCTCGAGCAGCACGCCCGCGGCGACCGGGCCTGCGATCGCGCCGCCCTGGAAGGCCGCCGAGTTGATCGCGTTGTAGCGCCCGCGGTTGCGGTCGGAGGCGAGGTCGTTGTAGACCGCGGGTACCGTCGGCTGCAGCATCGTCTCGCCGAAGGCGAAGACGCCCATGAAGGCGAGCACGCCGATCGCGGCGGCGAGCGTGTCGGGCAGCAGGCCGGCGCCGCCGAGCAGCAGCCACGACACCGCCCACACGAGCGCCATGACCTGCATGACCCGGGTGCGGCGGTGCCCGCTGATCAGCTTGAGCACGGTGAACTGCAGCAGCACGATGACGGCCGTGTTGACGGCGAACGCGAAGCCGATGACCTGCGTCGAGACCTCGGCGACCTGGCGGGCGAACGCCGGGAACCCGGCCTCCATCTGGCCGTAGCCGATGAACACCGCGATGAAGGTGAGCAGCGTCAGCCACAGCACGACCGGCTGGCGGATGATCTCGCGGTAGCCCCCGACGGGCGGCGCGTCCGCGTCGTGCTCGCCATGGGTGCGCACGTGACGCAGCGGGCCGAGGAGGAGCGCCATGGGGATGACGCTCGTCGCCGCGTCGATCAGGAAGATGGTCGTGAAGGTGCCCGGGTCGTCGACGTCGATGAAGAAGCCGCCGACGATGCCGCCGACCCCGATGCCGAGATTGACGAGCGCGAAGTTGATGCCGAAGTACTGCTGTCGCAGCTCGCCGTCGACGATCGAGGCGATGAGCGCGTTGAAGCCGGGCCATGAGACGCCGAAGTTGATGCCGATGAGCACGAGCGCGACGGCGGCGACGGCGGGCGTCGTCGCGAAGGCGAGCAGTGCGCAGCCGACGATCATCGCCGAGAGGCCGACGAGCAGCACGATCCTGGCGCCGAAGCGATCGATCAGGGTGCCGCCCGGGCCCGTCACGACGAGACCGGTGATCGCGATGAGGCTCATGAGCGCGCCCGACAGCCCGAGCTCGAACCCGCGCACCTCGTGCAGGTAGATGATCGTGAACGGCAGCGTGAGACCGCGCCCGAGCGTCTGGATCGCGACGGTCGACAGCAGCCAGCGCCCCTCGGTCGGAAGCGCAGCCCAGAACCCTCTCATGCCGGTCACTGGGACATCTTGGCGCACACCGCCGACATCGGCGAACCGCTCCGCGGAGCCCGCCCCGGCGGTACCATGCGACCATGAGCGAACTGCTCGGCCGCCTCGCGGCCGAAGACGACGAGCTGCGGTTCGCCGCGTTCACCCTCGACGACGCCTGGGTGCTCGGCACCCGGCTGCGTGCGACCGCGGCCGAGCGGGGGCTTCCGGTCGCGATCGCGATCTGGTTCGGCCGGCAGCGCGTCTTCCACGCGGCGCTGCCCGGCGCGAGCGCCGACAACGACGGCTGGCTCGAGCGCAAGCATCACGTCGTCGAGCGCTACGGCACCTCGTCGTTGCGGGTCGGCGAGGAGTTCCGCGCGAAGGGCGAGGACTTCGACACCCACGCCCGGCTCGACCCGCAGCAGTACGCCGCGCACGGCGGCGTCGTGCCGCTGAGGCTCGCCTCGGGCGCACTGATCGGCGCGGTCGGCGTCTCCGGGCTCCCGCAGCTCGACGACCACGAACTCGTCGTCGAGCACCTCCGGGCGATGCTCGGCGAGACGCGCGAGGGCTGACCCGCCTGCGTCGTTCACCCGGCCGACGTACGATGCGCGCATGACGCTGCGTGCGACGTCCGCCCTCCGCGACGACCTGGTCGTCGCGACCGATGCCGGTGCCGTGCGCGGGGTCCGGAGCCGCGGGGTGCGCCGCTGGCGGGGCATCCCGTTCGCCGACTCGACGGCGGGCGCCGGCCGCTTCCGCGCTCCGCGGCCCGTGCCCGGCTGGGACGGCGTGCGCGACGCCGCGCACTTCGGGCCCGTGGCGCCGCAGCTGCGGCGCGGCCAGTTCATCGGCGCGCACCCGCGGCTGCCGCGCAGCGAGGACTGCCTGAGCCTCAACGTCATCGCCCCCGCAGATGCAGCGGCGCCGGATGCCACGGGCCGCGGCCGTCCGGTGATGCTGTTCCTGCACGGGGGCGGGTACAGCGTCGGCTCCTCGGGGGAGTACCCGCGGCAGGGCGAACGGCTCGTGCGCGAGCACGGCATCGTCTACGTCAGCTGCAACTACCGCCTGGGCGCGCTCGGCTGGCTCGACCTGCGCCGCTACGCGAGCGCGGAGCATCCGATCGACGGCAATCTCGGGCTGCGCGACCAGGTGGCCGCCCTCGAGTGGGTGCGCCGCAACATCCGCGCCTTCGGCGGCGACCCCGACCGGGTGACGCTCTTCGGCGAATCGGCGGGCGGCAACTCGGTGACGACCCTCATGACCGTGCCCGCGGCCGAGGGGCTCTTCGCGCGGGCGATCGCGCAGTCGTCGCCCGCGAACGCCGTGTACCCGGCCGAGATCGCGCAGCGCTGGGCCGACGAGTACGTGGCGCTGCTGAGCCGGGTCGTCGACGATGACGACCTCGACAGCGATTCGGGGCCGGATGCTTCGGCGATGCTCCGGCGCGCCGGCGCGATGCAGCTCGCCGAGGCGACGACCCGGCTCGCCGTCAGAACCCCCGACGAGAACCCGGGCACGATCAGCCTCGCGCCGGTGATCGACGGCGAGTTCCTGCCCGAGCGGCCGCTCGACGCGTTCAAGGCGGGTCGGGCGCACCGGGTGCCGCTCATCATCGGCACGAACGACCGCGAAGGCTCCCTCTTCGAGGGGCGCATCGACATCCTCCCGACGACGAAGCCGCGCATCCGCGCGATCTTCGCGAACACCCGCAAGAAGTCGCGCAAGGCGATCAAGCGGCAGTATCCGGGGCTGCCCGAGCGGCGGCCCGCGGCCGACTTCGCGGGCGATTTCACCTTCTGGTTCCCGAGCGTGAAGCTCGCCGAACGGCACGCGCGGTTCGCGCCCACCTACATGTACCGCTTCGACGCGGCGCCGCGCATGGCGAGGCTGCTCGGCCTGGACGCGACGCACGGGCTCGAGCTCTTCGCCCTGTTCGAGAAGTTCGACACGGTGACCGGCACGGGGCTCACCCTGCTCGGCGGGCGGCGGAGGTTCCGCGCCGTCGGGCGGCGCATGCAGGCGTACTGGGCCGAGTTCGCGGCGAGCGGCGCCCCGACGGCGCCGGGCGGGTCGGGCGCACCGGCTTCGCGAACGGCCGGATGCCTCGACTGGCCGCGCTACGACGAGGTGGCCCGGCGCACGCTGATCCTCGACGGCCGGGACCGGATCGAAGCCGATCCGCGCGGCGAGCGGCGGATCGCGTGGCAGCGATTCGTGCCGCACGTCTGAGGGCCGCCGAGCCGGTGATTCGCTAACGTTCGAGGCATGTCCGGTTCGTACGCGACCGCTCCGGCCTCGGCCGAGCGGCTGAAGGCCTTCACCGACGCGGTCGTCGCGATCGCGATGACCGTGCTCGTGCTGCCGCTCATGGAGAGCGTGACCGACCTCGGCGGCGACGGCGGGAGCGTCGCCGACTGGTTCGACCGGCACAACGGGCAGCTCGTGAGCTTCGCGTTGAGCTTCGTGCTGATCGCGACCTTCTGGCAGACGAACCATCGCGTGTTCGCGCAGCTCGAACGCGTCACGCCCGCCCTGCTCTGGCTGAGCGTTGCGTGGATGTTCACGATCGTCTGGCTGCCCGTGCCGACGGCCATGCTCGGCTCGATGCGCGAGGACGATGCGCAGAAGATCGTGTACATCGGGAGCCTCATCGTCACGAGCCTCGTCTCGCTGGCGATCCGCGGGTACCTGCTCAGGCACCCCGGACTGCACCGCACCGAGCCCGCGCTCCTGCGCCGTGGCATCCTCGCCGATGCGACCTCGATCGCGCTCTTCGCGATCGCGCTCATCCTGTCGATCGCCGTGCCCGCGATCGGCTACTGGGCGATGCTGCTGCTCCTGCTGTTCGGGCCCATGCATGCGCTCGTCACTCGCGTGTTCGAGCGGCGGCGAGCGTAGGCTCGGGTCATGCTCGCCACCGTCATCCACGCCGCCCGCGACATCCGCGTCGAGACCGTGCCCGACCCCGTCATCACGACGGGCGACGACGCCATCGTGAAGGTCGTCGCCGCGTGCGTCTGCGGCTCCGACCTCTGGCCGTATCGCGGCATCACGCCGACGCACGAGCCCCACCGCATCGGGCACGAGTTCATCGGCATCGTCGAGGCGATCGGCGACGACGTCGTCTCGATCAACGTGGGCGACTTCGTCATCGCCCCCTTCTACGTGTGCGACAACACCTGCGCGAACTGCCGCAACGGCGTCTCGACCTCGTGCCTGAACGGCGGCTGGTGGGGGAGCAATGATCAGAAGGGCGCCTTCGCCGACGCCGGCCAGGGTGAGCGCGTGCGGGTGCCGCTCGCCGACGGCACGCTCGTCGTCGTGCGTAGGCAGGGGCAGGGGCACGAGCACGAGCACGAGCCGGTTCTCGACGAGCACGTGCCGGGCCTGCTCGCCCTCTCCGACGTCATGGGCACCGGGCACCACGCCGCTGTCTCGGCCGGGGTGCAACCGGGTGAGACGGTCGCCGTCGTGGGCGACGGCGCCGTCGGGCTCTGCGCGATCATCGCCGCGAAACGGCTCGGCGCCACGACGATCATCGCCATGTCGCGCCACGCCGACCGGCAGGCCCTCGCCCGCCGCTTCGGCGCCACCCACGTCGTCGCCGAACGCGGGGCCGACGGTATCGCGGCCGTGCGCCGCCTCACCGGCGGCATCGGCGCCGACCGGGTGCTCGAGTGCGTCGGCACGAAGGAGTCGATGGACCAGGCGATCCGTTCGGCCCGACCCGGCGGCATGGTCGGCTACGTCGGCGCGCCGTACGTCGCACCCGAGCTGCCGCTGCGCCCGCTCTTCAACGCCAACGTCGGCGTGAACGGCGGCGTCGCGCCCGTGCGCGGCTACATCGAGGAACTGCTGCCCGACGTGCTCTCGGGCGCGATCGAGCCGGGGCGCGTGTTCGACCTCGAGCTGCCGCTCGCCGAGGCGGCCGAGGCGTACGCCGCGATGGACGAGCGCCGCGCCATCAAGGTGCTGCTGCGGCCGTAGGGCGGTGCGGGGGTCTCGAGACGCGTCGCCGCTGCGCGTCGGCGCTCCTCGACCACCGGGGTTGCAGCCGAGGTGACACAAGTGGTCGCTCTGCACTCGGCAGAGCGACCAGACGTGTCACTTCGATTCGCGCTGGGGCTACTCGAGGGCCGGGGCCACGGCGGGCCCGCGACGGGCGGCGGCGACGATCGCCGCGACGGCGCCGAAGAGGCATCCGAGCAGGGCGCCCGCGAGCGCGGAGACCACGACGCCGGCGATGACCTGACCGAGGTAGGTGCCGAGGTCGGCGTCGACCGCGAAGCTCAGGAAGACGCTGCGCACGAGGTTGCCGCCGATGAGGGCGATCGTCGTCGTGCCGACGGCGATGCCGAACGCGCGGCCGGGGCCGGGCGCCGGATGCTTTCGCGCGGCGGCCCGCAGCTGCACCGCCGCGATGGCGAGCATCACGAGCGCGCCGACGGTGTCCGAGGCCCAGAACGCCCACGTCGTCTCGCCGAGGGGCCAGAGCCGCAGCGGCGGCACGAGCGACGGAAGGCCCGCGGCCTCGGGCACGATGAGCACCGGGACCCAGGTCGCCAGGAGGCCGGAGATCGGCCATATTCCGGCGAGCACCGCGGTGGCGGCGAGCAGCACGAACACGGTGAGCGGGACCCGTCGGAACGAATGTGGGTCAACTGTCCTAGTCGACATGGGATCGATGCTAGCCTCTCGACCACGTGAGTCAAGGAGGACCATGAGGATCACCGCCCGCACCGGCATCGCGGCCGCGATCGGCCTCGCTCTGATCGCCGGCGGTGTCGGCGCAGCGCTGCGCACGCCGGGCCCGGCGACGGCCGTGGGCTTCATCTCCGACGATGACGGGCGCGCCCTCGTGCAGCACGGTTTCTCGACCGCGTCGAGCGCGAAGTCGACGCCCGACGGGTTCCCCGAATTCGACGAGGAGGAGCTCGACGTCGAGTACTCCGACATGGGCACGAACTTCGTGCGGTTCCTCATCTCGTGGCGTTCGGTCGAGCCCGAGCCGGGGGAGTACTCCGAGGAGTACCTCGACGGGGTGCAGGAGCGCGTCGACTGGTACGCCGAGCGCGGCTACCACGTGATGCTCGACATGCACCAAGACCTGTGGGGCTCGGCGATCACCCCGTCGGGCATGAGCGGCAACGGCGCGCCCGCGTGGGCGACGTACATGGACGGGCTTCCCGTCGGCGAGCACGACATGTGGGAGCTCTACTACCTCGAGCCCGGCGTGATCCGCGCCTTCGACAACTTCTGGAACACGACGGGCGCCCACCCCGAGCTCGCCGAGCACTACGCGGGCGCCTGGCGCGTCGTCGCCGAGCGCTTCGCCGACGACCCGACCGTGGTCGCCTACGACCTCATGAACGAGCCCTACGGCGGCACGCTGCAGGGGCCCGTCTTCGAGGCCGGCCCGCTGACGACGCTCTACCAGGAGGTCACGAACGAGATCCGCGAGGTCGACGAGAACACCTGGGTCTGCCTCGAACCGCAGGCGATGGGCTTCAACTGGGGGCTGCCGAGCGGGCTCGGCGAGATCGACGACCCCCGTGAGGGCGACCCGCGCGTCGCGTTCTGCCCCCACCTCTACCCGCTGCCGATGGACCTCGGCGACGGCTTCAGCGGCACCTCGCGCGACCTCGTCGAGGGCACCGTCGCGGCGTGGCGCTCGAACGTCATGCGCACCGCGGAGCGGCTCGGCGGCGTCCCCGTGATCCTCGGCGAGTTCGGGCTCGACACCACCCTCGACGGCGCGCTCGACTACGTCGACCTCGTCTACGAGACGGCGGATGCCTCGGGCATGGGGGTGGCGTACTGGTCGCGCGACCCGGGCAGCTGGGGGCCGTACGAGGCCGACGGCACGCCGCGCAACCTCATCGGGGCGCTCGACCGGCCCTACCCGCGGGCCGTCGCGGCGACGCTCGTCGGCTGGGAATCGGAGGAGGACCGGCTCGTGATCGAGGTCGTGCCCCGCGCCGCCGACGCAGCCGGGTCCTCCGGCGCGGCACGCGTCAGCGAGGCGTACCTGTCGTCGGGCGCGTTCCCGAATGGCGGCGAGGTCGCCGGCGGCGAGGTCGTCGAGTGGGATGCCGCGACGCGCGTGCTCACGTTCGAGATCGACCCCGGCGCATCCCACGTGGTCATCACCCCGCGCTGACCCGGCCTACGCGTCGATGTCGTCGAGGCGTGCGATGACGACCTCGAGCAGTCGGGCGAGTTCGCCGCGCTCGTCGTCGCTGAGGTCCTGCAGCACGTCGGACTCGACCACGTCGGAGCCCCGGATCGCGACGCTGAACAGCTGCCACCCCGCGTCGGTGAGGCTCACGTAGATGCGCGTGCGGTTCAGGGCGTCGGGGGTGCGTTCGACGAGTCCGCGTTCGGCGAGCTTGTCGAGCCGGTGGGTCATCGAGGAGGGGGCGACGTTCGTGAGCTCGGCGAGCTGGCTCGGGGTGAGCGCTTCGCCGGCCTTCGCGAGCGAGGTGACGACGGCCCATTCGCCGGCGGTCACCTCGAGGTCGACGAGCTGCCGGGCGTACCACTGGTCGAGCTTCTTGGTGAGGCCCTGCACCGCCGTGATGACGCGCTGCACCGACTCCTCGCCGCCCGCCTTGACGTAGGTGGCGACGGCGCGCCGGTGGAGCTCTTGAGCGCTCGGGGTGCGTTTGGCCATACGGGAATTCTCGCATGCCTCTTTCGGTTGCTAATATTTCGATATCGAAGACTTCGTATTCGAAGGGTGAGGGATGCCTCGCGGCCGACGCCGGCCGCGAGGCATCCCTCTGCTCGTCGAGACCTCGGGAGGAGGACACCATCATGCGCGCGAAACTGCTCATCCTGGCCAGTGCCATCGGCTCGCTCGGTTGGGGGGCGGTGCTTCCCTACCAGTACGCCTACGCGGCCGACACCCGCGGGTGGGGTCCGCTCATCGCCGCGGGCGCCTCGTCGCTGTTCTCGATCGGCGCGCTCGTCGCGGCGCCCCTCGCCGGGCGCCTCGCCGACCGGTTCGACCCCGTGAAGGTCGCCGTCATCGCGCAGCTGCTCGGCGCGGCGGGCGTCGCCTCGCTCATGTTCGTCGACGTGCCCGCGCTCTTCCTCGCCGGGATGCTCGTCTTCGGCCTCGGTCTCTCGGCGGCGGTGCCCGCGAAGCAGGTGCTCGCCCTCAACTGGTCGTCGAGCGACGACCGCCGCAAGGTGTTCGCCTACAAGTTCACCGGCGAGGCGCTCGGCATGGCGGCCGGCGCGTTCCTCGCGGGGCTCGTCGTCGACCTCGACCGCGCCGACGGACTCGACGTCGGATTCGCGATGGCGGCCGCGGGCTTCGTGATCTCCTCGGGGATCATCGCGCTCGCCGGTCGGCTGAACCTCGCGGGCGAGCTCGGCGGTGCGCGTGGCGTCGGCCGCGCGGCATCCGACCCGGTCTCGACCGCGACCGGAGCGCTCGGCGCCATCGACGCCGCCACCGGCGCGATCGCCGCCGTCGACCTCGACGGCGACGGGCACGCCGACGGTGCCGCACGCTCGCGCGGCGCCCTCCGCGTGATCTTCGCCCAGCCCGCCATGCGGTGGACGGCCGTCGTCACCATCACCCTCGCGCTCGGCTTCTACGCCCAGTTCGAGTCGGGCCTGCCCGCGTACGGCATCACCGTGCTCGACGTCGACCCCTCGGCGATCGGCCTCGCCGCCGCGATCAACTGCCTCGTCATCGTGGCGCTGCAGGTCATCGTCGTGAAGCTCACCGCGAAGCGCAGCGCGCCCGCGCTGCTCATGGCGGTCGGGTCGATCTGGGTCGTGTCGTGGCTCATCCTGTCGGCGGCGCAGTTCGCGCCCGGCATCGCGACGGCCATGTTCGTCATGACGTACGGCATCTTCGCCGTCGGCGAGACGATCTACAGCCCCGTGCTGAACCCGCTCACCGCGCAGCTCGCGCCGAAGGGCATGGTCGGGCAGACGCTCGGCACGATCGCCGCGCTCCAGACCGCGTTCTCGGCGGCCGGTCCGCTCGTCGCGGGCGTGCTGCTCGGCGCGGGGCTCACCGACGTGTTCCTCGGCATGCACCTCGTCGTGAGCGCGATCGCGGTGTTCGCGGCGTGGCGCATCAAGAAGGCGCTCGACCGCGAGCCCCTCGCCGTGGCCGCGTCGGAGGAAACGGCGGCTGCTTCCGCGCGCGACGAGCCGCCGACCACCCCGGTCGACCTCGTGCGCGCCTAGCGCCCGCCAGCGCTGCGCGCGTCGAGTGGGCAGATATGAACCCATGGCGCGCGGTGAAGGTACATCTCTGCCCACTCGATCGAGAGAGCTCGGGCAGAGACGACGGATGCCCCGGGGCGAACCCCGGGGCATCCGTGTCTGTGCTGACGGCGGCGACTACTCGCCGACGGTGACGAACTCGTCGAGCGCCTTGCGCTGACGCGGGGCGACCTCGCGCTCGCGAAGCACCTCGGGCAGGCGGTCGACGTCGCCGAGCGCGCCGATCGTGGTGATCGAGACGACCTCCTGCGACTCGGGCAGGCCGAAGGCCTCGGGGATGCCCTGTGCGTCGAATCCGCCCATCTGGTGGGTGTGCAGGCCCTCGTGCTGCGCCTGCACGGTGAGGTGCGCGACGGCCTGGCCGAGGTCGTAGCGGGCCCACGGGCGCTGGCGGCCCTCGTCGTCGACGGTCTCGGCGATGTTCACGATGAGCACCGCCGCCGAGTCGGCCCAGGCCTGGTTGAAGCCGGCCATGAGGTCGTGCAGCGTGGTGAAGGCGGCGGTGCCGCGGCGGGCGACGATGAAGCGCCACGGCTGCGAGTTGTTCGCAGAGGGGGCCCAGCGGGCGGCCTCGAGCACGGTGCGGAGCGTCTCGGTGGCGACGACCGCGTCGGGGTCGAAGGCGCGGGGGCTCCACCGGTCGGCGAGCGGGTCGATGAGGGGGGCTGCGGTGTCGGCCTTGCGCGAGGTGAGGTCGGTGACGAGGGTCATGGGTGGTGCTTCCTTGATCGAGTGATGTAGCCGGGTCTCCGTCGTCCCGAAGAATGCAAACGCATGGATGCTACGCCGCATTCCCCGAGTGTCCGCTGGGCGCCCCGGTCGGGGGGATCGGCTACGGCCGCGTTGCTGGCCCCCGTTCGCGGGGTATGACAGCATGGCCGAGCAAGTTCCATCAACGAGGAAGGAAGCTTCATGCTGAAGATGCGATCCATCGCAGCAGCCTCTGTGTTCGCGCTCGGGTTGACCGCGCTCGCCGCCGCTCCGGCCGGCGCAGCCACGGCCGACGACGACCGCGAATACGTCGTGCTCTTCGCCGAGGGCGTCTCGAGCGCCGACGCACGCGCCGCGGTCGAGGCCGCCGGCGGCACCGTCGTCGCCGAGAACGAGGCCGTCGGCGTCGCCACCGTCACCGCCGGGTCCGGCTTCGCCGCCGCGGCCGACGCGCAGGCGGCGATCGAGGGCACGGCCGAGAACCGCGTGATCGGCGATGTGCCCGAGTCCCGCGCGGCGAACGGCGAGGCGCGCAAGGCCGACGCCGTCGAGCAGGAGACCGTCGAGGCGGGTCTCGCCGACGGGCCGAGCACGGCGAACGCTGCGAAGGGCGCGAAGGGCGAGAAGGGCAAGAAGCACCGCCCGAACACCCCCGAGGCCGAGCCGCTCGCCGACCTCCAGTGGGACATGCAGCAGATCGACGCGACCGTCGACGGCTCGTACGCCCGCCAGCAGGGCTCGAAGGGCGTGCGCGTGGGCATCATCGACACCGGTGTCGACGGCAGCCACCCCGACATCGCCCCGAACTTCGACGCGGTGCTGAGCCGCAACTTCACGGTCGACATCCCGGTCGACGCGAACGGCGACGAGGTCGACGGTGCGTGCGCCGACGACCCCGACGGCTCCTGCGAGGACGCCGCCGACGTCGACGAGAACGGCCACGGCACCCACGTCGCGTCGACGATCGGTTCGCCGATCAACGGCCTCGGCATGGCGGGCGTCGCGCCGAACGTGACCCTCGTGAACCTGCGCGCCGGTCAGGACTCGGGCTACTTCTTCCTGCAGCCCTCGATCGACGCGCTCACCTACGCGGGCGACAACGGCATCGACGTCGTCAACATGAGCTACTACGTCGACCCGTGGCTCTTCAACTGCACCGACAACCCGGCCGACTCCGCTGCCGACCAGGAGGAGCAGCAGACGATCATCGCGGCGATGCAGCGTGCGCTCGACTACGCGCGCGGCAACGGCGTGACGCTCATCGCGGCGGCCGGCAACGAGGCGATCGACTACACGAAGGCCGTCACCGACTCGGGCAGCCCCGACTTCGCGAGCGTGCCCGGTGAGGCGGCCTACGTGCGCGACCTCGTCGACCCCGCTTCGTGCGTGTCGATGCCGGCCGAGGGCGACGGCGTGATCTCGGTCTCGAGCACGGGCATCTCGGAGCGCAAGGCGTACTACTCGAGCTACGGCAACGGGTACATCGACGTGGCGGCGCCCGGCGGCGACTCGTACGACACCCCGGCCGGCACGCGCGACGTCACGAAGACGATCCTCGCGGCCTACCCCGAGTCGCTCGCGATCGCGAACGGCCAGATCGACGAGAACGGCGAGCCGCTCGTCTCGAACATCGTCCGCAGCTGCGACGACGAGGGCACCTGCGGGTACTACCAGTTCATCCAGGGCACCTCGATGGCCTCGCCCCACGCTGCCGGTGTCGCGGCGCTCATCGTGAGCCAGTACGGCGCGAAGGACCCGCTGAAGGGCGGCCTCCGCATGAACCCGAACGCGGTCGAGAGCAAGCTGCTGAAGACGGCGGTCGACGAGTCGTGCCCCGTCCCGGCCGACTTCACCTACACCCGCAACCTGCCGAACGGGTCGGTCTCGACGGCGACCCACACGTGCGAGAGCGCGAAGAAGACCAACGGCTTCTACGGCTCGGGCATCGTGAACGCGATGGCGGCCATCGGCCGCTGATCGACGCCGGGCGCCGGTGACGGCGCGCACGGCGTAGGGCGCGGCATCCGTTCTTCTGGAACGGGTGCCGCGCCTTCGTCGTGTCGACGGTGCCTTCGTCGTGTCGCGGTGGTCGGATGCCACGGCGCCGCCCTCGTACGATGTGGTGGTGATCACCGTCGATGGCCAGGCCGCCCGAGTCCTCACCGCGTACACCGATCTGCTGGTCGAGCGGGGCATTCGCGGGGCGACCCTCGAGGCCGTCGCGAGCAGGGCGGGGCTGTCGAAGTCGGGGGCGCTGCACCACTTCTCCTCGGTGGGGGCGCTCCGCACGGCGTTGTTCGTCGAACTGCGGGCGCAGGCCCGCCGCGACGCCGACGAGTTGCGCGCCGAGCCCGAGACGGCGGTGCGCTACTACCTCGTCTCGTCGCTCGATCGTGAGAGCGAGCTCGAGCGGTTGATCGAGGCGGGGTACCGCATCGCGCAGACGGGTGACGAGGCGGCGCTCTCGGTGCTGCGGGCGTGCCGCGACGACTGGCTCGAGGCGCTCGTCGCGGCGACGGGCGACGAGTCGCTCGCGCGCATGGTGCTGTTCGTCGGCGACGGCATGAACCACAACGCGCTCATGAGCGCGCCGGGCGGCGACGAGGTGCTCGCGCCCGCCCAGGTGGAGCAGCTGATCGCCACGCTCGAGGGCCTGCGTTCGGGTGGCGCGAGCGCGTGACATCCGGCCGCTGACGCAGCGTTCGCTGCGTCCGTTTCGCTCGCCGACGAGGCAGACCGACTAGTCGGTCGGTGGGTTATGCTGTTCGCACCCCCCACCCCTCGATGACGAGCAGGCACAGTGAGCACCACCAGCACGGCCCCCGCCGGATCCCCCTCCGCCGCACGATCCGCCCCGACCGGCGGCACCCCCACCAAGGGCCTCGCCATCGGCAAGCTCGGGCTCTGGGGCTCGACCGTCATCGGCATCGCCTCGACGGCGCCGCTCTTCTCGCTCGCCGCGACGCTCGGCTACGTGATCATCGCGGTCGGCGCGCAGGCGCCCGTCGCGTTCATCCTCGCGTTCGTGCCGATGCTGTTCACCGCGTTCGCCTACCGCGAGCTCAACAACGACGTGCCCGACTGCGGCACCGTGTTCACGTGGGCGGCGAAGGCCTTCGGCCCGCGCACCGGCTGGATGGCCGGCTGGAGCATCGCCGTCGCCGGTGTGCTCGTCATGGCGAACCTCGCCGAGATCGCCTCCGTATATCTCCTCAGCCTGCTCGGCGACGGGGCGCTGGCTGAGAACCGCGCCATCGTCACCGCGTTCGGATGCGTCATCATCGCCCTCATGACGTGGGTGTCGCTGCGCGGCGTCGAGATCGGCGAGCGCATGCAGCAGGTGCTGCTCGCGATCCAGTACCTCGCGATGGCCGCGTTCGTGATCGGATGCCTCGTCGGCTACTTCTCGGGCAACGCCCCCGCTGCGACCCCGGTGTCGCTCGACTGGTTCAACCCGTTCCTCGCCGACGGCACCGGCATGGTGCAGGCGATCCTCCTCGCGCTGTTCATCTACTGGGGCTGGGACACCTGCCTCGCCCTCACCGAGGAGACGAAGGACCCGCGCCGCACCCCTGGACGCGCCGCCACCCTCACGACCGTGATCCTGCTCGTCACCTACGTCGGAATCACCGTCGTCGCGATGATGTTCGCCGGCCTCGGCGACACCGGCACCGGACTTGCGAACGAGACGAACGCCGACGACGTGTTCTCGGTGCTCGCCGGCATGGCGATGGGGCCGATGGGCTGGTTCCTCGTGATCGCGGTGGCGATCTCGGCGCTCTCCTCCTCGCAGACGACGATCCTGCCGACCGCGCGAGGCACCTTCGCCATGGGCGTCTACCAGGCCCTGCCCGCCCGCTTCGCGAAGGTGAGCGAGGCGTCGAAGACGCCGACGTTCTCGACGACGCTCGTCGGTGTGATCGCGATCGTCTACTACGCGGGCATGAATCTCGTGTCGACCGACGTGCTCGCCGACTCGCTGCTCTCGATGGGCCTCGCCATCGCGTTCTTCTACGCCATCGCCAGCTTCGCGTGCGTCTGGTACTTCCGCCGCACCCTCTTCGCCAGCCGGCGGAACGTGTTCTACCGTCTCGTCTTCCCGCTCCTCGGCGGCGTGTTCATGGCGTGGGCGTTCGTGCAGTCGGCGATCGACATGCTGAACCCCGAGTACGGCTACTCGCAGGTCGCGGGGGTCGGCGGGGCGTTCATCGTGGGTATCGGCTCGCTGCTGCTCGGCGTCGTGCTCATGTTCGTGTGGGCGCTGTTCCCGGCGTCGCACGACTACTTCCAGAAGCGTTCGCTCAACCGCGACACCGAAGTGCTCGCCCCGGAATGAGGTCTGAGATGCCCGACACGTTCGACACCGTCATCGTCGGAGCCGGCGTCGCCGGCCTGACCGCCGCCCGGCTGCTGCACGACGCCGGCCGCCGCGTCGTCGTGCTCGAGGCACGCGACCGCGTCGGCGGCCGCACCTGGACGGACCGCACCGCGGGGTTCAGCGTCGACCGCGGCGCCTCGTGGATCCACGGGCTCACCGGCAACCCGCTCACCGAGCTCGTCGAGGCCTTCGGCATGGCGACCGCGGAGTTCACCGTCGGCAGCTACCAGGCCGGCGGGCGCCCGATCGCGAACTACGACGAGGCGCAGCGCGAACTCGACGCGGAGGCGACCGCGGCGTGGCTCGCCGACGCCGACGCGGTCGGCGATCGCCTCGCGGCGGCGGCCGACGCCTCGGAGGCGGGTGAGAGCTATGCCGACGTCGTCGAGCGGGTGCTCGACGAGCTCGGGTGGAGCGGTGAGCGCGCGGCTCGGGCTCGGGCGTTCCACCGGCACCGCACCGAGGAGCAGTGCGGCGCCGACAACGCCGAGGTCGACGCGCACGGGCTCGACGAAGACGCCATCGACGGCGACGAGGTCGTCTTCCCGGGCGGCTACGACGTGCTCGCGACGTCGCTCGCGCAGGGCCTCGACGTCCGGCTCGGGCGCACGGTCACCTCGTTGACGTGGTCGGAGTCGGGGGTGCGGGTCAGCACCGCGACCGGGGCGTTCGACGCCCGCCAGGTCGTCGTCACCGTGCCCCTCGGCGTGCTCAAGGCCGGGGCGATCGACTTCGACCCGGCGCTGCCCGAGGCAGTGGCCGGGGCCATCGACCGCGTCGGCATGGGCACCTTCGACAAGGTGTTCCTGCAGTTCCCCGAGCGCTTCTGGCAGGACGGCGCCTACGCGATCCGGCAGCTCGGCGCCGACGGCGTGCCCTGGCACTCGTGGTACGACGTGTCCGCCGTGAGCGGCACCCCGATGCTGCTGACCTTCGCGGGCGGCGAGTGGGCGCGGCGGATCGAGGAGATGGCCGACGAGGAGATCGTCGCCTCGGTGCTCGAGGGGCTCCGGCGCCTCTACGGCGACGCGGTGCCCGAGCCGACCGGCCACTGGATCACCCGCTGGGGCTCCGACCCGTTCGCCCTCGGCTCGTACTCCTACGTCGCCCGCGGAGCCACGTACGACGACCACGACGTGATGGCCACCCCGGTCGGCGGCGTGCTGCACCTCGCCGGCGAGGCGACCTGGGGCGACTGCCCGGCGACGGTGAACGGGGCGCTCCTCTCGGGGCACCGCGCGGCCGAGCGCATCCTCGGTCGGGCCGTCCCACTCCGATCGCTGACCGAGTAGCCGGCCCGCTCACCGGGTTTCGAGACGCGTCGCCGCTGCGCGTCGGCGCTCCTCAACCATCGGGACTCCCGCTGGTCGAGGAGCGCGCGACGAAGGAGCACGCGTCTCGAGACCGCCGCTGCGCGTCGGCGCTCCTCAACCACCGGAACTCCCGCTGGTCGAGGAGCGCGCGACGAAGGAGCACGCGTCTCGAGACCTCGTGACCTGGTCTCGAGACGCGACCGACGGGGCCTCAGGCCCCCGCGAGCTCCTCGCGGATGCCCGCGACGAACGCGTCGATGTCGGCTTCGCTCGTGTCGAATCCGCACATCCAGCGCACCTCGCCGCGGGCGGCGTCCCAGTCGTAGAAGCGGAACCCGCGGTCGCGCAGCTTGTCGGCGACGCCCTGCGGCAGGGTCGCGAAGACGCCGTTCGACTGCGTCTCCTGCGAGAAGCCGAGGCCCGGCAGCTCGCCGGCCGCGATGCCCGCGTCGAGCGCGCCGCGCAGGCGCGACGCCATCGCGTTCGCGTGCGTCGCGTTGCGGAGCCACAGGTCGCCCTCGTACAGCGCGATGAGCTGCGCCGACACGAAGCGCATCTTCGAGGCGAGCTGCATGTTGAGCTTGCGCAGGTACTTCAGCCCCTCGGATGCCTCGGGGTTCAGCACCACGATCGCCTCGGCGCCGAGGCATCCGTTCTTGGTGCCGCCGACGCTGAGCACGTCGACGCCCGCGTCGCGGGTGAACGCGCGGAGCGGCACGCCGAGCGAGGCGCCCGCGTTCGAGAGGCGCGCGCCGTCCATGTGGAGTTTCATGCCGAGCGAGTGGGCGTGCTCGGCGATCGCGCGCACCTCGTCGACGGTGTACGCGGTGCCGAGCTCGCTCGTCTGCGTGATCGACACGACGAGCGGCTGCGCGCGGTGCTCGTCGCCCCAGCCCCACGCCTCTTCGTCGATGAGCTCGGGGGTGAGCTTGCCGTCGGGAGCGGTGACCGTGAGCAGCTTGATGCCGCCGACGCGCTCGGGCGCGCCGCCCTCGTCGGAGTTGATGTGGGCCGTCTTCGCCGACACGACCGCACCCCAGCGCGGCAGCATCGACTGGAGCGCCGTCACATTCGCGCCCGTGCCGTTGAACACCGGGAAGGCCTCGATGCCCTCGCCGAAGTGGCCCGCGAACACCTGCTGCAGGCGCTCGGTGTAGACGTCTTCGCCGTACGCCACCTGGTGGCCGTCGTTGGCGGTGGCGATGGCGGCGAGGATCTCGGGGTGCACGCCCGAGTAGTTGTCGGAGGCGAAGCCGCGGAAGGTCGTGTCGTGGAGCGGTGAGTTCACCGAACCATCCTCGCATCCGCGGGCGGGCGGGCATCGTGACGCAGTGCGCACGGATCCGGCGCATTCGCGCCATGGACGCACGTCTGGCGCGCGAAGCGGGCGGATGCCTCGGAGCCCCCACCCCGTGGCATCCGCCCGCAGTCTGCATCGCAGGCGCGGGTCGCTACCCGCGCAGCGCCTCCCGGAGGGGGACTCGCGAGCCGGTCTTCAGCAGCGAGTTGCGGTAGAGCCGCTCGCCGACGACGACGGCGACGACCGTCGTCACGACGAGGATCGCGAGCGAGAGGATCGGCTCCCACCACTCGGCCTGGCCGAGGAACACCCGCACCGGCATGGCGACGGGTGCCGAGAACGGCACGTAGCTCATGATCGCGAGGATTGCCGGGTCGCTGAAGAAGAGCACGATGGCGATGTACGGGATCATCACGAGCATCATCACGGGCGAGGTGACCGAGCCGATGTCCTCCGAGCGCGACACCATCGCGGCGGTGCCGGCGTAGAGCGCGGCGAGCATCACGAAGCCGATCGCGAAGAACACGACGAACCACACGACCGAGCTGCCGAGCCCCCCGAGCAGCACCTTCTGCCCGGTGACCATGAGGCCGATGATCGCGAGCCCTGCGATGGCGACGATCTGCCCGAACGCGAGCACGCTGTTGCCGATGATCTTGCCGGTGAGCAGCGCCCGAGCCGACACCGTCGACAGCAGGATCTCGACGACCCGCGTCTGCTTCTCCTCGACGACGGACTGCGCGATCGTCGTGCCGAAGGTGATCGCCGACATGAAGAACACGATGCCGAAGCCGAACGCGATGAGATAGGCGAGTGTCGGGTCGACGGGTGCGGGTTCGAGCAGTTCGACGCTCGGGGTGACGGCGAGGGCCTGCAGCACGCCGCCGGGCGGCTGGTCGAGGCCGGTCACGGTGATGCCCAGGGGGTCGGATGCCTCGGGGCTGATCACCGCTTCGACCTCGCCGTCGCGCAGCAGCTGCTCGCCGGCAGCCTGGTCGGCGACCGGCACCGGGTCGAGCGCGGGGTTGCCCTCGACGGCGGACGCCGCGGCGCCGACGACGGCGACCTTCGACGGCTCCGACTGCCCGCCGAAGAGCCCTCCGAGCACGACCGAGGCGAGCACCGCGAGCATGAGGATGCCCGTGGAGATGAGGAACGCCTTGCTGCGCAGGCGCATCGTGATCTCGCGGCCCGCGACGAGCGAGACGCTGTCGACGAAGCTGGGCGCGGGCGGCTGGTCTCGAGACGCGTCGCCGCTTCGCGTCGGCGCTCCTCGACCACCGGTGGCGACGTGGTTCGCGCTCATCGCACGACCTCCTTGAAGATCTGGGCGAGCGTGGTGTGCTCGCGGGTGAAGCTCACGACCTCGCCGCGGGTGACGGCCTCGGCGAGCACGGCCTGCCTCGCGGCATCCGATTCGGCTTCGAAGACGGCCCAGCCGCCGTCGAACTCGACGACCTCGATGCCGGCGAACCCGCGCAACCAGCCGGCGTCGCCGGTGGTGAGCAGTTCCCATCGCTCGGAGCCGTGCTCGGCGCGGAGCGCGTCGCGCGCGCCCGACGCGGCGATCCGGCCGCCCGCGATGATGACGAGGTCGTCGCAGAGGCGTTCGACGATGTCGAGCTGGTGCGAGGAGAAGAGCACCGGCACTCCGCCGGCCGCGGCGTCCGCGAGGACGGCCTGCACGGTCTCGACGGCCATCGGGTCGAGGCCCGAGAACGGTTCGTCGAGCACGAGCATCTCGGGGCGGTGCACGAGTGCCGCGGCGATCTGCGCGCGCTGCTGGTTGCCGAGCGAGAGCGACTCGATGGTGTCGTCGAAGCGTTCGCCGAGCCCGAGTCGTTCGAGCAGTTCGCTCGCGTTCGCACGGGCCGCCGCGGGCGCCCAGCCGTGGAGGCGGGCGAGGTAGACCGTCTGCTCGAGCACCTTCATCTTCGGGTAGAGGCCCCGCTCCTCGGGCATGTAGCCGAAGCGCCGCCGGTCGGCCGCGGTGAGCGGGTGGCCGTCGAGCGACACCCGGCCGCCGTCGGCGGCGAGCACCCCGAGGATGATCCGCATCGTCGTCGTCTTGCCGGCGCCGTTGCCGCCGACGAAGCCGGTGAGCCGGCCGTCGCCGACCGTGAATGAGACCGAGTCGAGCGCGAGGCGGTCCCCGTAGCGCTTGGTCACGTCGTTGAGTTCGAGCATGTTCTCAACGTACGGATGCCGCGTGGCCGCCGTCATCCGCCGTGCGACGGGTTCGCGGACTCCGCCGTGCGGGGGAGGCGCGGTGGCGGCGCCGCCCGATTGCCTCTGGTGCAGGCCGCGCGCCCGGTGGTAGAACCATCACCATGGGGGACACGGTGAAGGTGAAGACTGTGCAACGCTCGGCGCTCGGCGCACTCATCGCCACCAGCGTCTCGGCGCTCGTGGTGAACGCGAACACGTCGGCGGTCGCGATCCTGATCCCGGTGATCTCCGAAGACACGGGCATGTCGACGGACACGCTGCAGTGGGCGGTCACCGGGTACTCGCTCGTCGCGGCGGCCGTCATCATCACCGCGGGCGTGCTCGGCGACATCTTCGGCCGCCGACTGATCTTCGTGATCGGCCTGCTCGTGTTCATCGCCTCGTGCGTGCTCATCGCGCTCGCCGAGGGCGGGATGGGGGTGATCCTCGGCCGGTGCATCCAGGGAGCCGCGGGTGCGACGATCCTCGCCTGCGGCATGAGCCTGCTCTCGGCGGCGAACACCGGCAAGGCGCAGCTCCGCGCGGTGACGCTGTGGGGCGCGGCGTCGGCCGTCGGCGCGGCGGCGGGACCGCTCGTCGGCGGGCTGCTGGCCACGACGCTCGGCTGGCAGGGGCTCTTCTGGATCGACGCTGCCATCGCCGCAGCGTGCGTGCCGGTGACGTTGCTCGCGGTCGCCGAGTCGAACGACCCGAGCCGGCCGCGGTCGGTCGACCTCGTCGGCACCGTGCTCATCGCGCTCATCCTCGCGCCGCTCATCTACGGGCTCACCAACGGCAGCGCGTGGGGCTGGGGCTCCCTTCCCACGCTCGGATGCTTCGCGGTCAGCGTGCTGGCGACCGTCGCCTTCATCTTCGTCGAGCGCCGGGTGAAGGCCCCCCTGCTCGACCTCGACCTGCTGCGCAACAAACTGCTCGTGGGGTCGACGCTGTCGATCCTGCTCGGTGCGGGCACGATCAACGGCATCATGTACGTCGTCAGCCTGTACTTCCAGGACCCGTCGGCACTCGCGATGGACTCGTTCCAGGCCGGTCTCGCGACCCTGCCGATCGCCGCGTCGATGGTCGTGATGTCGCCGCTCATCACCCCGATCGTCGGCAGGATCGGCGCGCGCACGACGGTCGCGCTCGGGTTCGTCATCATGTCGGTGTCGTTCGCGGCGCTCGCCTTCGTGCAGGACTCGTGGGGGTACGCGCTCTTCGTGCTGCCGCTCGCGGGCGTGGCCATCGGCATGGCCCTCCAGAACGGGCCGTGCTCCTCGCTGTCGACGGCGTCGGTCGAGCCGGGCGAGGTCGGCGCCGCCTCGGGCATCTCGAACATGGCGCGCTACGTGGGCGCCGCCGTGATGACCGCGATCGTCGCCTCGGTGTACGGCTCGGTCACCGCGACCCGCGTCGCGGCCGGGGCATCCGAGGGGGAGGCGCTCGCCGAGGCCTTCTCGTGGTCGGCGATCTCGATGGGCATCTGGTGCGTGCTCGGCATCGCGCTCGCCCTGCTCGTGGCCCGCAACATCACGCGGAAGCCGGCCTCGTTCGAGGCAGCGTCGGTCGCGGCGTCGACGGCGCACACGCTGACCCCGCCCGCACTCGTCCGCGCCGGCGCGAGCTCGGCGGTCGAGTAGCGACGAAGGAGCGTATCGAGACCCCCTCGCCGGGCCTCGAGACGCGTCCGATTGCGTCGGGCGCTCCTCGACCACCGGGGACGGCCGGGGGCTACCGGATGTCGGCGGCCCGGCCTACCCTCGCAGGGTGACCGAGACGACCGGCATGCGCACGTTCCTCCACGTGCTCGCGAACACCATGATCGCGAACGTGACCACGAGCTTCCTGTGGTTCGCGCTCACGTTCTGGGTGTACCTCGAGACGCGGTCGGTGCTCGCGACGGGCATCATCGGCGGCGCGTACATGCTGCTCATCGCCCTCTTCGGCATGGTGTTCGGCACCCTCGTCGACCGTCACCGCAAGCACCGGGTCATGGTGCTGTCGAGCATCGTCACGCTCGCCGCGTTCAGCGTCGCGGGCGTCGTCTACCTGCTGCAGCCCGAGTCGGCCCTCGTCGACCTCGGCAGCCCGTGGTTCTGGGTGTTCTCGGCCGTCATCCTCTTCGGCGCGGTCGTCGAGAACCTGCGAAACATCGCCCTCTCGACCACGGTCACCCTGATCGTGCCCGAAGAGCGGCACGCGAACGCGAACGGCATGGTCGGCACCGTGCAGGGGCTCGCGTTCATGGTGACGAGCGTGTTCAGCGGTCTCGCGATCGGGCTCGTCGGCATGGGGTGGACCCTGGTGATCGCGATCGCCCTCACGCTCGTCGCACTCCTGCACCTCCTGACGGTGCGCATCCCCGAAGCGAAACCCGTCGTCGACGACGACCGACCGCCGGTCATCGACCTGCGCGGCAGCATCACCGCGGTGCGCGCCGCGCCCGGGCTCTTCGCCCTTATCATCTTCTCGACGTTCAACAACCTCATCGGCGGCGTCTACATGGCCCTGATGGACCCGTACGGTCTCGAGCTCTTCCCCGTCGAGATCTGGGGCATCGTGCTCGGGGTGACGGCGACGGGCTTCATCATCGGCGGGCTCGCCGTCGCGAAGTGGGGTCTCGGCGAGAACCCCATCCGCACGATGCTGCTCGTCGTCGTCGGCATGGGGCTGCTCGGCGCACTGTTCACGATCCGCGACTGGTGGCTGCTCTACGCGCTCGGCATCTGGGCGTACATGTGCCTCATCCCTGTGGTCGAGGCGGCCGAGCAGACGGTCATCCAGAAGGTCGTGCCGTTCCGCACGCAGGGGCGCGTGTTCGGGTTCGCGCAGGCGTTCGAGGCGGCGGCCGCGCCGATCACCGCGTTCCTGATCGCACCGATCGCCGAGTTCATGATCATCCCCTACATGGAGTCGCCCGCCGGGCAGGAGGCGTGGGGCTGGCTGCTCGGCGACGGCGAGGCGCGCGGCATCGCCCTCGTGTTCCTCGTGGCGGGGCTCGTCATGGTCGTGCTCGCGCTCCTCGCGTTCACGACCCGTTCGTACCGCATGCTGTCGACCGAGTTCCGCGAGGGGCTGCCGGGCGACGGCTCGGGCGCCGATGCCGACGCCTCGGCGCCGGGCCGGGCTCCGGTGGCCGAGTAGCGCGCGAAGTTTCGATCCACATCGAAACTCTTTGGGTTGCGCGACCTGCCCGCCACTGTGGGACTCGCGACCGGGCACCCGGTTCGTGAACCGACGACCGGAAGGACCCCGCCGTGGCCGTACGCGCCGACCTGAACATCTCCCTCGACGGCTACGCCTCGACGACCGATCAGACCCCCGAGAATCCGATGGGCGACGACTGGTTCCGGCTCACCGGTGCCTACGCGGCCACGCGCACATTCCGCGAGCGGGTGCTCGGTGATGCCTCGGGTGCCGGCACCACAGGCGTCGACGACGCCTACGCCCGGGCGTACTTCGAGGGCGTCGGTGCCGAGATCATGGGCGCAGGCATGTTCGGGCTCCACCTCAACGCAGGCGACCCCGACTGGCGGGGGTGGTGGGGCGATGAGCCGCCGTTCCGCGTTCCCGTCTTCGTGCTCACGCATGCGCCGCGTCCGTCGATCGAGATGGCGGGCGGCACGACCTTCCATTTCCGCGACCTCTCGCCCGAGGCGGCGCTTGCCGAGGCGACCGCGGCGGCGAATGGCGGCGACGTGCGCATCGGCGGCGGAGTGCGCACGGTCCGCTCCTTCCTGGCGGCCGGTTTGGTCGATCGGCTCCACGTCGCGATCACGCCGATCCTGCTGGGCCGCGGGCAGAACCTGTGGGAGGAGCTGCGCGGACTCGAGTCGCAGTACACGGTCGCGAGCGAGACGGCCGAGAGCGGCGTCATCCACGTCACGTTCGCGCGCTGACGACGCCGCGGCCCGCGCACCGGTCGACGTCGTCGGCCGTCAGGAGAAGTTGTAGCGCAGGCTCACGACCCCGCCGGGGCGCGAGGCGACCTTCTCGAGTCGGAGGCCGCGGTCGGCGAGCTCGCCCGGAGTGAACGAGCGGCCCTCGCCGAGCAGTACCGGAACCAGGCGGAGGTGCAGTTCGTCGACGAGCCCCGCCGCGAACAACGCATCGGTCAGCGTCAGGCTGCCCCAGACGATGATCGTGTCGAAGCGCTGCTTCAGGGCGGCGGTCTGCTCGGCGCCGTCGCCGGTGAGGATCTCGACGCGGTCGGCCTCGCCCCACGGGGCCTCCGCGAGGGTGTTCGACACGACGAACTTCGGCAGCCGGTCGATGAGTTCGGCCACCTGCTCGACGGCCGGGTCGACGCCCGGCCAGTAGTCGGCGAACATGCGGTACGTCGTGGTGCCGAAGAGGATCGCGTCGGCCTGCGAGACGTAGGCGAGCTGCTGGGCGTCGTTGAGCTGGACGGCGCCGTCCTCGCCGGTCTGCACGAGCGCGTCGAAGAAGTCGAGGCCGCCCTCGCGGTCGGCGGCGTAGCCGTCGGCCGTCACCACCTGCTCGACGATGAGCCGGCCCATCAGCCGACCTCGTCGGCGGCACCCAGGTGTTCGGCGAGCACGTCGAAGGCGGAGTCCCATCCGTCGTAGACGTTCTCGTCACCGGGGGCGCCCGCGATGCCGAGCACGTGGAACAGCATCTCGGTGCGGCCGCCCGCGAGCTCCCGCAGGGCCACCGTGATGACGGGTGCGTCGTCGTCGTCATCGCCGGGCGAGCCCCACGTCATGACGAGGCGCTCGGGTTCGCGGAGCTCTCGGAAGAGGCCTGCCGTCGGGTACTCGGTGCCGTCGGGGGCCACCATCGTGTAGCGGTACCGCCCGCCCTCACGGGCGTCGAGGTCGACGCTGCCGGGCTTGATCTCGACGCCGCGCGGGTGCCACCAGGCGGCGGCGTCGGCCTGCTCGGTCCACGCCCGCCAGACGAGCTCGCGCGGGGCGTCGAAGATGCGGGTGATGGTGAACTGCGGTGCGCGGCTCGTCGCCCCGGCTTCCGGCGTCGAGGCCGTCTGGTGCTCGGTCATTTCGGACCCTCCTTCATGGTGCGGAGGTGCTCGGCGAGCAGGTCGAAGCGTTCGTTCCACTCGCGGCGGTGGAGCTCGACCCAGGCGGATGCCTCGTCGAGGGGTTCGGTGCGCAGTGTGCAGGTTCGCCACTGCGCGGTCGCCGTGCGCTCGATCAGCCCGGCCCGCTCGAGCACCCCGAGGTGCTGCGAGATCGCGGGGCGGCTCATGGCGAAGGGCTCGGCGAGTTCGCCGACGGTCGCGGGCCCGACCCGGAGGCGCGAGAGCATCGCGCGGCGGGTCGGATCGGCGAGCGCCTGGAACACCGCGCTGAGCTCGTCCTGCGCTCCACCCAAATTAAGCAACTCCTTAATTAATGAATTGCTTAACCATAAGACCAGCGACCGGGTGCGTCAACCCCCGACGGTCAGCCGCGCGGCCGCACCACGCCGTGCTCGTAGGCGTAGACGACGGCGTGCACCCGGTCGCGCAGCCCGAGCTTCATGAGCACCTTCGAGACGTGCGTCTTCACCGTCGCCTCGCCCACCCAGAGGCGTTCGGCGATCTCGGCGTTCGAGATGCCCTGCGCGAGCAGTTCGAGCACCTCGCGCTCGCGCTCGGTGAGCGTCGCGAGTTCGGCGGGCGGTGCCGGCGGTGGCGTCGCGAGCGCGGCCGCGGATGCCACGGGCGCGGCCGCTGCGGCGGGCGCCGTGCGGCTCGCCACCGCCTCGATGACCCGCCGCGTGACATCCGGTGAGAGCAGCGCGTCGCCGCGCGCGACGATCTGCACCGCCTCGATGAGCTGCTCGGGGCTCGAGTTCTTCAAGAGGAACCCGCTCGCGCCCGCGTCGAGCGCGGCGAAGAGGTAGTCCTCGCGGTTGAAGGTCGTGAGCACGAGCACCGCGGCGCGGCTCGTGTCGTCGGCGGTGATGAGGCGGGTCGCCTCGAGGCCGTCCATGCCGGGCATCTGCACGTCCATGCAGACGACGTCGGGTGCGAGTGCGGCGACCTGTGCGAGCGCCTCCATCCCGTCGGCGGCCTCGCCGACGACCTCGATGCCGTCCTCCGAGTCGAGGATGGTGCGGAACCCGGCCCGCACGAGGCTCTGGTCGTCGACGACGAGCACGCGGATGCTCATGCGCCGGCCTCCGACTGCGTGGCGGCGGCGGTGCCGATGCCCGCAGCATCGCCCCGTCGCAGTGGGAAGCTCGCCCGCACGAGGTACCCGCCGCGGGCGCGCGGTCCGAGTTCGAGCGTGCCGCCGGCGGCGGCGACCCGCTCGCGCATGCCGAGCTGGCCGAGGCCTCCGGCCGTGGCATCCGACCGTCTGACGGTGCCCGCGGCGCCCGTCGTGGTGCCGGTGTTGGTGATCTCGACCTCGAGGGCGTCGTCGCTCCAACGCACCCGGACCTCGGCGGTCGCGGCGGCGCCGGCGTGCTTGCGCACGTTCGTGAGCGCCTCCTGGGTGATGCGGTAGGCGCTGAGGTCGACGACCGGTGTCACGGCGCGCGGCTCGCCGACGATCGCGAGGGCGACCGGGAGGCCGCCGTCGGCGGATTCGGCCACGAGTTCGTCGAGGCGGTCGATGCCGCGGGTCGAGGTGCTGGTGGTCGCCGGAGCGCCGCCGATCCCGTCGACCGCGACCGGCCCGGTGTCGGCGTCGCCGCGGAGCGTGCCGAGCAGCCCGTGCAGTTCGTCGACCGCCTCGCGGGCGCTCGACTCGATCGCCGAGAGCGAGGCGGTCGCCGCCGCCGGGTCCTTCGCGAGCACCCGCCGGGCCGCACCCGCCTGCACGCCAATGACCGAGACGTGGTGGGCCACGACGTCGTGCAGTTCGCGGGCGATGCGCAGCCGCTCGAGGGCGACGGCCTGCACCCGGGTGCGTTCGCGTTCGGCGGCGAGCTCGGCGGTGCGCTGCTCGAGCTCGGCCTTCGCCCTCGCCGAGCGGTACGCGGTGTCGCCGAAGTACCAGGCACCGCCGAAGTACAGGAGGTTCGTGAGCACGTTGATGAACCCGTACGCGAGGTACGGCGACAGCAGGCCCTCGCGCGAGAGTTCGGGCAGGTGGTCCTGCATCGCCGAGAAGTAGATGAGCCCCCAGAACAACCAGCCGAACATCACGACGACGATCAGGCTGCGCACGATCGTCGCGACGCGGCGGCTGCGCCCCCACGCGCCCACCGTGTAGATCGCGACGAAGAGGGCGATGTTCGAGAAGAGCGCCTCACCGATGCCGAGCACGCCGCCCACGATGAAGACGGCGGATGCCACGAGCGCCACGACCTCGGGCAGTCGCCGCCGCGCGGCGAGCGGCAGGGTCATCCCGGCCGTCCAGAGCGCCGATGCCCACCATTCGGTGCCCTCGCCCCACCCGGTCGCGCGGTAGAGCACGACGCTCGCGACGGTGCCGAGCGCGAGCACGAGGGCGAGGATCACGTCATTGCGGTACCCGCGCCGGTCCGGGCGCGGCCGTACCCACTCGACGCCCGGGACGACGGGCGGAGCGGGCGTTGCGGTCTCGGGCATGCTTCTCACGCTAGCGAGTGGGCGCTGCGCGCCCATCCACCGCGCGGCGGAGATCGGGCGCGCCGCGCGGGGCCGTGCGCGCGCCGGGCTACTTCGCGGTCTGGCGGCGCACCATCTCGCCGATCCAGATGGGGGCGAAGGGCGAGGTGCAGTTCGGGGGCGTGGGGTAGTCCTTCAGCACCTCGAGGCGTTCGCCGATGTCGATCGCGCGGGCCCGCAGTGCGGGGTGGTGGATGCCGATCATCGCGAGCGTGGTGTTCATCTCCCACTGGACCCGCGCCGGGGCATCCGGCATCTCGGCCTCGATCGTGTCGAGCAGGCCGGGCAGATCGAGCAATTCGGGGTGCTTGACGACCTGCTCGGCGTTGAGCGCCCACGCCGCGCTCACGACGAGCGGGTCGGTGTCGTCGAGCCAGGCGAGCCGCAGGGTCTCGAGGTGCGGGCTCTTCTTGACGACGTAGTTCACGAGCCAGTCGTGGCCCTTCGGCGTCGGCTCGGCGCGCATCATCGCATCGAGTTCGTCGGTGCCGAACGCCTTCGGCCTGCAGATCAGGATCGCGAGGAGGCGCGAAGCGGTGTCGCCCGTCGCCCACAGTTCGAGGGCGAGTTCGTGGTCGGCCTTCACGCGCTTCGCGAGAGCGCGCAGCTGTGCGAGGTTCACGCCGTGGGTGTCGCCGCGGCGCTCGTTCGCCGCCCGGGTCGTCGGGTCGTCGAGGGCGGCGAGCTCGGCCTGCACCTCGAGGATTCTCGCGTCGGTCATCGGCCCTCCTGCGTCGCTCGGTTCGGCAGCCAGCCTAGGCGAGCGCGATCGTGATGTCGCCGCCCTCGGCGGTGACCCGCACGGCGGCGAGATCGGGCACGAGGTGGTCGGGCCCGTGCGCCGCGGCGAGCGGCCCGACGCCGACGACCCGCATGCCGGCACGGCGGGCCGCGGTGATGCCGGCCTCCGAGTCCTCGAAGACCACGCAGTCGGCCGGGGTCGCGCCGAAGGCGGCGGCCGCGCCGAGGAACCCCTCGGGGTCGGGCTTGCTCGCGGTGACGAGCTCGGCGGTGATGACGACCGGGGGCATCGCGAGCCCGGCGGCGTTCATGCGCGCGGACGCGAGCGGCAGGTTCGCCGAGGTGACGAGAGCGTGCGGGAGGCCTGCGAGCGACTGCATGAGCGTGGCGGCGCCGGGGATCGCGACGACGCCGTCGCTCTCGGCGGTCTCGCGCTCGAGCATCACGCGGTTGTCGGCCAGGTTCTCGGCGATGGGGCGCTCGGGCAGCAGCAGCGCCATGCTCGCCTGCCCCTGCCGGCCGTGGATCACGTCCATGACCGCGGCTGGGTCGAGCCCGTGGTCGTGAGCCCAGTCGGTCCACACGCGTTCGACGACGGCGGAGGAGTCGACGAGCGTGCCGTCCATGTCGAGGAGGACGGCGGCGGCGCGGATCGTGGTGGTCATCAGGGGAGGCTACACGCGGTCGCGCAACGGCCGCCCAATGGTCGGCGGGCGGCGGGCCTACCCCAGGGGCTCGGCCTCGAGGTCGCGCACGTGGTAGAACTCCTGGTCCCAGAGCAGGTAGATGAGCCACGTCGGCAGGATGTAGGACTCCTGCATGAAGTTCGCCTGCGAGGCGTGGATCGTCCACCCCTCGTGCTTCTTCTGCACCGCGGCATCCATCGCGAACTCGGGCTTCGGCTGGTTCGCGACGACGAAGGCGCCGGTCTCGCCGCCGAACGCCGCGAGCGCGCCCGAGGGGCTGATCGTATACACGAGGTGGTCCGGCCCGGTGTACGAGCCGCCCTCCTCCTCGAGCTTCGCGATCGCGCGCTCGGCGACCTCGCCCATGCGCATGTGGTCCTCGTGGCCAGTGGCGCCCGACTCGGGCCAGAACGCGACGACGACGTCGGGCTTCACGCGCTTCATCTCGTCGGCGACGCGGTCGACGAGCTCCTCCTCGTCGACCTCTGGCACGCCGCCGTCGGGGTAGTCCCAGACGACGTGGCGGTCGACGCCCAGGTTGAAGCTGTTCTTCAGCGCCTCGGCCTTGCGGACCTGGCCGAGGTCCTCCTGGCGGGCGACGACCGGGGTCTGGTGCCCGGCCTCGCCCTGCGTCGCCGTGATCATCGCGGTGTACGCGCCGTCCTCATGCGCGTGCCAGAACAGCCCGTTGACGGTCTGCTCGTCGTCGGGGTGTGCGAACACGCCGAGCACCCGGGTGCCGCCGAGCTCGCCGACGACCGAGTCGACGCCCTTCGCGGTGGGTTCGTAGAACAGGTGACGGCCGGCCCAGTACAGCCCGCCGACGACGGCGAGGAGGACGGCGGCGACGACGATGAGCGCGACGGTGCGCTTGCGCATGGGTTGGTGCCTTCGGGTTCGGGATGCCTCGGGCACGGGTTCGCTCGGGCACGCGGGGTGGCGGCGATGGGGGAGACTCGCGCGCCGTTTCGGGGTGCGAGCATGCTAACCCGGCCGCCTGCCGACGCCGAATCCGGCTCGGTTTCCATCGAAGGCGGATGCCTCGTGGCCGGCGCCGGCCCCGAGGCATCCGCGTGTGCTCAGCCCTTCTTCTCGGGGGCGATGCGCGGCAGCAGGTACTTGCCCGAGAGCCAGGCGGCGAGGGCGGTGATGATCCAGACGATGACGGCCGCGAGCACCCACGGCGCGATGCCGTCGAAGGTGATGCCGTCGCCGAGCGAGGCGACGAAGAGCGCGACCGCGGTCGAGATGAGGCCGGCGACGCCCGCGACGGCGGGGGCGCCGCGGTGGAACAGCGTCTCCACGAGCCACTCGATGAGCGCCTGCACGGCGGCGAACACGATGATCGCGACGATGAAGCCCGACCAGTGCAGATGCATGCCCGGAACGACCAGCGCGGCGACGGCGAGGGCGAGGGCGGCGAGCACGAGTGAGACGCCGAGACGAATGAGGAAGCGCACCATGGCGCGAGCGTAGCGCTTCCGGACACGGCCGGTCGGGAGGATGATGGGCGGGTGAGCGAGCCGACGGCGGTGAATCACGAGGCGCGGCGGGTGCAGTCCGTCTACTTCACGCTGCTCATCGGCAACACGCTCGCCGCCTCGTTCATCTGGGGCGTCAACACGCTGTTCCTGCTCGATGCGGGGCTCTCGAATCTCGAGGCCTTCGCCGCGAACGCCTTCTTCTCGGTGGGCATGGTGCTCTTCGAGGTGCCGACGGGGGTCGTGGCCGACACCCTCGGGCGACGCGTGTCGTACCTGCTCGGCACGGTCACCCTGGCGGTGACGACGCTCCTCTACTACTGGCTGTGGGTGATCGAGGCGCCGTTCTGGGGGTGGGCGGTCGTGTCGGTGCTGCTCGGCCTCGGCTTCACCTTCTTCTCGGGCGCGACCGAGGCGTGGCTCGTCGACGCGCTGACCGCGACCGGGTACACGGGCAGTCTCGAGCGGGTCTTCGGGCGAGGGCTGGCGCTCTCGGGGGCGGCGATGTTCGTCGGGTCGATCGCGGGCGGGGTGATCGCCCAGGCCAGCGACCTGGGGGTGCCGTTCCTCGTGCGCGCCGGCATCCTCGTCGTGATGTTCGTCGTCGCGGCGCTGCTCATGCGCGACCTCGGGTTCACGCCCGCGGGGCGGGCGCACCCGATCGAGGCGACGAAGCAGGTGTTCCGGGCGTCGCTGCAGTACGGGCTCGGGCGCGCCTCGGTCAGGTACGTGATGTTCGCGTCGTTCTTCACCTCGGGCGTCGGGTTCTACGTGTTCTACGCGCTGCAGCCCTACCTCGTCGAGCTCTGGGGCGACGCCGAGGCGTACTCGGTCGCGGGCCTCGCCGCCGCGATCCTCTCGGGCGCGCAGGTGATCGGCGGACTCCTCGCGCCGTGGGTGCGGCGCCGGTTCCGTCGTCGTACGACGACGATCCTGCTGAGCCTCGTGGTGAGCTGCGGGGTGCTCCTCGCGCTCGGATTCAACCGCAGCTTCTGGTTCGCGCTCGTGCTGCTCGTGCTGTGGGGGCTCGTCGACGCGGCGGCCGGGCCCGTGCAGCAGGCGTACCTCAACGACATGATCCCGTCGGCGCAGCGGGCGACGGTGCTCTCCTTCGACTCGCTGCTCGGCAGCACCGGGGGTGCCGTCATCCAGCCGGTGCTCGGGCGTTCGGCCGACATCTGGGGGTACCCGGGCTCGCTCGTCGTGTCGAGCGGGTTCCAGGTGCTCGCGGTGCCGTTCATCTGGTTGAGCCGGCGGCAGCATTCGCCAGCCGATGTCGCCTCGGGCGGTGATGAGGCGGTGCCGGATGCCACGCCGCAGACGCCCGGCGTCGAGTAGGCGGCATCCCGCGGTCGCCGAAGATCAGGGTCCTCCCTCTGTCATGAGTCGGTGGCGGGGCATAGCGTGAGAGGCCGGGCGAACGGGCGGAGGCGCGCATGCGGGTGAAGGATGTAGAGCGGTCGGTGTTCGCCGGGGCGCTGCTGTTCGCCGGGGCGCTCCTGCTCACGGCCTGCGCGGGTGCGGGTGCGCCGGTCGCCGGCTCGGCCGTGCCGAGCGCTTCGCCCGAACCGCGATCGACCGTGACGCCGCCGAGTGCGACCCCGACCGTGCCGGCCACGTCGGTGCCGACCGGCGACGGGGCGGTGGCCGAGCGCGATCAGGAGCCGTTCGCCGACGACGTGGTCGGCGCGTCGCGATGCCTCGATTCGCAGCTCGAACTCGCCGTGACGCCGTTGCCCGACGAGTCGGGGGCGGGGCACTTCGGCTTCGAGCTCGTCTTCACGAACACGGCCGCCCAGCCGTGCACCTTCGACGGCTGGCCCGGACTCATCGCGATCATGGCTGACGGCACCGAGGTCGGCTGGCCGGCTCAGGCCGACTTCTCGAACCCGTCGTCGCTCGTCGTGCTGCCGGCCGGCGGTGGGGTGGCGACCTCGCATGTGCGGGCGACGCAGGCCGGGGTGTACGACTGCGAGCAGGTCGAGGCGTGGGGGCTGCGGGCCCGCATCACCTCGGACGGGGCGGGCGGCGGCATCGAAGCGCCCTACGCGATCACGGTGTGCGGCGGCCGCCCCTCGACCATGACCACTTCGCCGCTGGTGACCGGCTGAAACCGGTCATCGAGGTTGCCCCCTCTTCGGGGGTCACGTAGCATGGCCGGACGCCGCGGGGCCGTACCGGCCCGAACGAACGAGGGGGAACGGATGCGCAAGGCACTCCTCCTCGGCGGCGCCACCGCGGTGCTCGTCATCGGCTCGATGTCGATCGGCGTCGCCGCCGCGATGACGGGTGCGCCCGTCTTCTACGACGCGCGCTCGCCGCAACCGACCGCCCCGAGCGACGAGTTCGCGATCGGCAGCGTCTCGCCCACCGCCGACCCCGAGGGTGCGACCGACGGTGCCGGCGACGACGCGGTCGCGCCGCGCACCGACCCGGCGCCGCCCTCGTCGTCGCCGCAGCCCCCGCCGACCCGGGCGCCAGAGCCGGGCCCCGAAGAGACGCCCGCTCCGACGCCGCCCGCCGACCCCGTGCCGAACGAGGCGGAGCGCGCCGCCTGGCTCGGCTTCCAGCAGCTCGTGCGCGAGTGCATGGCGGCCGAAGGCCACGAGTACCGCGAGTGGGAGTGGTGGACGACCGAGCCCCGCAACCCGAACTCGACGGCGCCGGCGATGCCCGACGGGCTCACGCCGGCCGAAGTCGAGGCGTGGCACGCGGCACTCGAGGGGACGGGCGGCGATGGCAGCGGCTGCCTCGGCCAGGCCGCCGAACAGGATCGGGAGGAGTCGGCGACGCCGCCGCCCTCGGCGCTCGTGCCTCCGTCGCCCGCGCCATTGCCTGAGCCCGAGGCGCTCGATTCCGAGCCGGCGCCCGAAGCCCTCGCGCCGGATGCCCTCGCACCCGAGCCGAGTTCGCCCGACGCGGGCTAGCTGATCGAGCGCTGCGGGGTGAGGGTCATGCCTCGGGCGAGAGCGTCTCGACGCGCCCGTTCAGCTCCGTGGCATCCTGCGACCACAGCGCGACGACCTCGCTCGCGAGGCGCGCTTCGAGGCCGGCCAGCGACTTCACGCGGAAGGTGACGGCAGCGCCCGTCTCGCCCTCCTTGCCGAGCCCGTGGGCGAGCGCCTGCATCCAGGCCTCGCTCGCGGCCTTGACCGCGGCGTAGTTCGCGCCCCCGGCCAGCGGGCGTTCGACCGCGGTGGAGGAGACGATCGCGATGCGTCCGGCGGGCGAGGCGACGAGGTCGTCCCAGAGGGCGCGGCTGAGGTGGCGCAGCGCTTCGAAGGAGTGCTCGAGCACCCGGTAGTCCTCTTCGGTCTGCCCGGGGATCCCGCCGCCGCCGCGCCAGCCGCCGACGAGGTTGATGATGCCGTCGACGTCGCCCACCCGGCCGTGCACGCGCATCGCGAGCGGCCACACCTGCATCTGGTCGGTGAGGTCGGCCTGCTCGGTGACGAGGCCGGGAAGTTCTGCAGCCATCTCGTCGAGACGTTCGCGGTTGCTGCCGACGGCGACCACGCGGGCGCCCGCGTCGAGGAGGGCGCGGGCGACGGTCCGGCCGGCGACGCTCGTGGCGCCGCCGATGAGCACGACGCGTCCGGCGGCGGAGGGGGCTGCGGTGGTGGGGTCGGTCATGGGTTCCTCTTCGAACGTTCGTGCGGCAGCGCGGGTGGTGCGGGGTGGGCAGGTGTTCAGGACAACGAAAGCTGCTCAGGACGAAATCGGAGATTCCGTCCTGAGCAGCGTACGTCTTCCAGAAACCGTGGGGTCAGACGGCCGTGTTCCCGGTGATGCCGACCGTCGACTCGATGACGGGCTTCATCTTCTTGTCGAGTGCCTCGAAGAACATCGACAGCGGGAACTCGTCGTCCATCACGAGGTCGGTGTAGCCCTTGGGCGGGCCGGCGAGCACCTCGCGGTCGAGGCCCGACGCCCACACCGAGGCGGGGTTCGGGGTGACGACCGCGGAGACGAGCTCGTAGGCCTTGAGCCAGTGCACCGTCTTCGGGCGGTCGATCGACTCCCAGTAGAGCAGGTCGATCGCGTCGCCGAGCTCGACGACCGCGTCGGCCAGCTTGTCCCAGTCGAAGCTGAGCTCGACGTCGCGCCATTCGAGCACGTGCTTCTTGTGCAGCCATGCGAAGAGCAGCTGGCCGCCGAGGCCGTCGTAGTTGCGCACGCGCGAGCCGGTGATCGCGAAGCGGAAGATGCGGTCGAAGATGACCGCGTACTGCACGAGCTTGCCGGTCGAGCGCATCTGCTCCTCGACGTCGGTGAGCTCTTCGCCGGCCGCGAGGCGGGCGTCGAGTGCGCGCTGGATCTTCACCGACTCGCGGAACGCGGTGAGGTCGCAGCGCAGCTCCTCCAGCGAGTAGAGGAAGAACGGCATGCGCTGCTTGATCATGAACGGGTCGAACGGGAGGTCGCCGCGCATGTGGGTGCGGTCGTGGATGATGTCCCACATGACGAAGGTGCGCTCGGCGAGCTCCTGGTCGTCGAGCAGCGACGCAGCGTCGTCGGGCAGGTGCAGCTTCGTGATCTCGGACGCCGCGCGCACGACCTTGCGGTAGCGGGCGGCCTCGCGGTCCTGGAAGATGGCGCCCCACGTGAACGTCGGGATCTCGCGCATCGCGACCGTCTCGGGGAACAGCACGGCCGAGTTGGTGTCGTAACCGGGCGTGAAGTCGACGAGGCGGAGCGAGACGAAGAGCTTGTTGCCGTAGTCGCCGGCCTCGAGGGCAGCGATGAACTCGGGCCAGATCGTCTCGACGACGAGCGCCTCGACGTGGCGGTCGCTCGAGCCGTTCTGCGTGTACATGGGGAACACGACGAGGTGGCGGATGCCGTCGATGCGGTGGCGCTGCGGCTGGAACTCGACGAGCGAGTCGAGGAAGTCGGGGACCTCGAGGCCCTCGGCCTGCCACTTGCGGAAGTCGGCCTGGAGCGCGGTGAGGTACGCGGCCTCGTGCGGGAAGCGCGGCGCGAGGGTCGCGACCGACTCGACGATGGCGTCGACGAGGGCGGATGCCTCGGGCTTCGCCGCGGCCTCGGGAACCGAGCCGTCCTTCACCTGGAGGGACTGCAGCTTCGTCGCCGACTCCTTGAGGCGGAGCCACGCGGGGTCGAGTTCGACGCCGTCGGCGAGGGCGATCTGCTCGGGCGTGACGTCCTCGAGGACCTCGGGTTCGCCGACGATCGGGTCGAGCGTGGTGTTCGACATGTGTGAACCTCCGTTCCTCATTGAGGGGTGTCATGGATGCTTCGCGGCAGCGCCGCGCGGCGCGAATCGCCGTGCAACTCAAGGCTACGAGGCATCCGCTCGCGATTGATTGCATCTCGACGCGGGAATTCTGCGTCGGCGCGTGAATTCGCGCTCCAGATCGCACATGCCGCGCACGCGCCGTTACGGCGATGAAGCCGAGAGTACCTCAGCGTTCACCCGGATGGAGCTCCACGCCACCACGAGTGAGGAGCGCGGCCCGCACCGAGTGAGAGCCGGGGTGCCTCCCGATGACGGCGGGTCGCGGTCGCCATAACTTGAGGATTATTCACTTGAGGGTGAATCCGAAAGAACAGGAGATGGTCATGAACACCAACAAGTCGGCCGCAGTGGTCGGCGCGATCGTCGTCCTCGTCGCGATCAGCGGCTGCGCCGGAGTGCAGACGCAGCTCGAGAACGGGAGCGGGGCATCGAGCGTCACCTCGCTGCAGTCGCAGCAGGACCAAGCCCGCCGGGAGGCGGCGCAGCAACGACGCGCGGCCCACTCGCCCGAGTTCGCGCCGCAGGGCACGACCATGCAGGACATCCTGCGCGAGGCCGAGCGCGCCGAGCGCGTCGAGTCGGCCGCACGTTCCGCGAAGACGCAGGAGCAACTGCGAGCCGTCAAGCAGGCCGAGCAGGGCGCGCAGAGCGCCGCCCGCATCAGCGCGGCGCAGACGCAGGAGCTCGTCCGTGAGAACAAGCAGTCCGAATCGGTCTCGCCGTCGCCCGCCGACGTGCAGGGCCAGCGACTTGCCGAGTACGCCGAGCAGTACAACAGCCGATGACCGCGACATGAGAGCGGGGTGCGCCGAAGGGCGGCCCCGCTCTCGGTCTGCGCGCCCAGGCGCGTCGGGCGCTCGGCTCAGAGCGCCTTCGCCATGTGCAGCGACGCCGCCTCGAACCCGAGGCTCTCGTAGAGCTCGATCGCCGGAACGTTGAACGCGAACACGTTGAGCCCGAGCGTCGGCGAGCCGTGCTCGCGCGCGACCTGCTCCGCATGCCGCATCGCCGCCCGGCCGAGCCCGCGCCGGCGGAACGGCTCGCGCACGTGCACGTCCCACACCCACCATCCGTCGCCGCCCTCGGCCCACGGGCCGATCCACAGCCACCCGGCGTCCTCGCCGTCGACGACGATCGCGAGCAGCACGTGCTCGGGGTGCAGCACCCCGTCGGTGAAGAAACGGTCGCGCGACGCCGCGACCGCGGCGGCGGCCTGCTCGGGCGTGTCGCCCGCGCGCAGCCGCGAGGCCTCGTAGTACGCCATCGACTCGGGCAGCCACAGGCGCAGGTCGTCGCCCGTGATGGGCACGAAGGCGAGTTCGCCGGTGCCGCGCTCGGTCTCGGTCGTCAACGTGTCGTCGGTCATGCGTTCCATGTTGGCGGATGTCACGCGCCCGCGCACCTGTCGTCCCGCCCGGCCCGGTCGGGGTGCCCATGAGCACCCGGGCGGGTAGTGTCGCCGCCATGGGCGACCCCGAACTCCACTCGGCAGCCGAGGTGCGCGACGCGCTCGACGCGGCGGCCGAGCCCGAGCGGGCGGCGGGTGCGGCCCGGTACTTCAAGACCGGCCGCGGCGGCTACGCCGAGCACGACCGGTTCATCGGGGTCGCGGTGCCCAAGACGCGCGCGATCGTGCGGCGCGCGCTCGCGCTGCCGCCCGACGAGACCGCCGCCCTCGTCGCGAGCCCCGTCCACGAGGAGCGGCTCGCGGGCCTGCTCATCATGGTCGAACGCTTCCGTAGCGCGGGTCGCACCCGCACCCGCGACGACGCCGCGCGCACCGCCGAGCACGAACGCTACCTCGCCGCCGTGCGTGCCGGGCACGTCGACAACTGGGACCTCGTCGACGCCACGGCCGAGGCGCTGCTCGGCGAGGTCGTGTTCTCCTCCGCCCCGGTCGACGACGTCGTGCCGACGATCGTGGGCGAGCTCGTGGCATCCGACTCGCTGTGGCTGCGACGCGTCGCGGTCATCTCGACCTTCGCGGCGATCAAGGCGGGCGACGCGCGGCCGACGCTCGCGCTCGCCGCCGGGCTGCTCGACGATCGCGAACCGCTCATGCACAAGGCCGTCGGCTGGATGCTCCGCGAGGTCGGCAAGCGGGTCGACCGGGCCGAGCTCACCGGCTTCCTCGACGAGCACGCCGCCCGCATGCCCCGCACCATGCTGAGCTACGCGACCGAGCACCTCGACCCGGGCGAGCGGGCGCGCTACCGCGCGATGCGCTGACGCCTCCGGGCGCCGTCGCGTCGCGCCGAATCGAGCCGCGCGGAGTCGCGCTCGCCGAGTCGCCCGGCCGTCTCGAGCCACCCGGCCCGGCGCTCGGGCGTCGAGAACCGCACGGGGGTGAACCGCGTGATGCCGATGGTGCGCACCCCGCAGTACGCGAGCGTCGCCTGCTTGAGCGAGGTCTCTGCGGCGTTGCGGTACACGAAGCGGTTCCAGGCCGCGGGGGAGTCCATCGTCATGACGAGGCGGGCGGTGCGGCCGCCGAGCAGGCGGGTCGAGACGTGGCCGCGCCCGTACGCGAACGCCGTGCCCGAGAGCATCACCCGATCGAGGAAGGCCTTCAGCACCGCCGGATAGGTGCCCCACCACTGCGGGAAGAAGAACACGAGATGCTCGGCCCAGTCGACGTCGGCGATGAACCCGCGGATGCGCGGCTCGAGGTGCCCGGTGTCGCCGCCCGGGGCGCGCAGTGCGGCGCGATCGGGCGGGAGGGGGTCGAAGGCGCGCTCGGCGAGGTCGATGACGCGAAGCTCGTCGGCGGCAGCGCTCGGGCCGCCCGCCACGCCCGCGCCGCCCACCGCGCCCGCGGCGTACGCCGCCGCGAGCGCGTGGGTGAAGCTGCCGGCGTTCGGGTGGCCGATGATCACGAGCACCCGCGCCATTCAGCGCACCTCGGCGGGAACGGCGGGAACGGCGGGAGCGGCGGGTACTCCGCGGCCGGCCGGCAGCAGCAGGGCGACGAGCGCCGAGGCGAGCAGCACGGCGGCGCCGACGATCACCGCGGGCTGTGCGCCCTCGATGTAGCCGGTCGGCGTGAGCGTGCCGCCCGCGCCCGTGAACACCGCCGTCGACACGGCGATGCCGAGCGCGACGCCGACCTCGCGCAGCATCGAGTTCGTGCCGCTCGCCTTCGCGTGGTCGTCGGGCGCCATGTGCGCGAGCACCGCCGTCGACGAGGGGGCGAACACGAGGCCCATGCCGATGCCCGCGAGGATGAACGGCGCGAGATACGCCGAGTACTCGGTGTCGGCGTCGAGCAGCGGGGTCAGCCAGATGAGGGCCGAGCCGAGGGCGACGAGCCCCGCGACGATGAGTGCGCGGGTGCCGACGCGCGGCGCGAAGATACCGGCGAGCGGGGCGACGACCATGGGCGCGAGGGTCCACGGGGAGGTCTGCACGGCCGCCTCGAGCGGCGACGCGCCCTGCACCAGCTGCAGGTACTGGATGAGGATGAAGATCGACCCGAACGCGCCGAAGCTGAACCCGAAGCCGACGAGGTTCGCGACCGAGAAGCTGCGGTCGCGGAAGAGTCGCAGCGGCAGGAGCGGTGCGCTCGTGCGCCACTCCCAGGCGATGAAGGCGACGAGCAGCACGCCGCCGCCGATGAGCCCGGCGAGCACTTCGGCGCTCGACCAGCCCGCGTCGTTGCCGCGCACGATGCCGTAGACGAGGGCGAGCAGGCCGAGGCCCGAGAGCACCAGGCCGACGAGGTCGGCGCGCAGTCGCGCGCCGAAGCTGTTCTGCAGCACCGCGAGGGCGAGCGCGATCGACGCCAGCCCGATCGGCACGTTGAGCCAGAAGATCGCCTGCCAGGCCCAGCCCTCGATCACGGCGCCGCCGACGAGCGGGCCGGTCGCGACGCCGAGTCCGGCGACGCCGCCCCAGATGCCGATCGCGAGCGGGCGGCGTGCGACGGGCACCGCACCCGCGAGCAGCGTGAGCGAGAGGGGCATGATCGCGGCGGCGCCGAAGCCCTGGGCGGCACGGGCGGCGATGAGCTGGCCGGGGTCGCCCGCGAGGGCGGCGAGCGCCGAGCTCGCGGTGAACACGGCGATGCCGAGGAGGAAGACGGTGCGGCGCCCGAAGCGGTCGCCGAGGGCGACCGCCATGAGGATGGTGCTCGCGAAGGCGAGGGTGTACGCGTTCATGAACCACTGCAGTTCTTCGACGGATGCCCCGAACTCCGTGTGCAGCACGGGCAGTGCGTTCGTCATGACGAGGTTGTCGAGGGTGGCCATGAACATCGGCAGGGCGGTCGCGACGAGCACGAGCCAGAGCGGAGGGATGCGGCGGAGTGCCGCGGTGCGGGGCGGCCGGGTCGCCGAGGCGGCCTCGGCGGCGGCGAGTGCGTTCGACATGGCGATGCTCCAAAGTTGTAATGGGATGATTACTTATGAAAGTAGTAATTGACTGATAACATGTCAATATGTCGGCCGAAGAAATCTCAGAACGCTCCGGCGACGTCGCCGTGGCTCCCCGGATGAAGGCGGCCGACCGCCGCGAGCTCATCCTCGCCGCCGCGACCGCCGTGTTCGGTGCCAAGACCTACGTCGGCACCACGACCGACGAGGTCGCGCGGGCCGCAGGGGTCAGCCAGCCCTACGTCGTGCGGCTCTTCGGCACCAAGGAGAAGCTCTTCATCGCGGTCATCGAGCGGGCCTACGCCCGGGTGATCGACGAGTTCCGGCGCGCGATGCCCGGCCCCGAAGAGACTCGGATCGACCGGATGGGCGCCGCGTACACCGACCTGCTCGCGGAGCGGGGCATGCTTCCCGTGATCGCCCACTCCACGGCGCTCGGCGGCGAACCCGAGATCGGGCGCGTGGCCCGCCGCGGATTCAGCGCGATCTGGCACTTCCTGCGAGACGAGGCCGGGTTCACGCCCGAGGCCGCCCGTGAGTTCTACGCGACCGGCATGCTCATCAACGCCGTGGTCGGCCTGCGGCTCACCGGCGACTACGGCGACGAGGTCTCCGCGACCGAGGTGCTCGACTCCTGCTTCCCCGGCGCAGTCGAGCAGGTGCGCACGCTGCTTCCGGCAGCCGACGAGCCCTGGTGAGCACAGCGCGCGCCCGCCGGTGCGCGAGGATTGAACGATGACGAGAACGGTGCGCGGCGCGAGGGTGCTCATCACGGGTGCCGCGGCCGGCCTCGGGCGGAGGTTCGCCGAACGCGCGGTCGCCGAGGGCGCCGCCTCCGTCATCCTCTGGGACATCGACCCCGTGGCCCTCCGCCGCACCGTCGACGAACTCGGTGCCGTCTCCCGCGGGCGCACCCGCGTGCAGTCGTTCGTCGTCGACGTGGGCGACCTCGGCGCCATCGCGAAGACGGCGCAGCGCGTGCGCCGCGAACTCGGCAACCCCGACGTGCTCATCAACAACGCCGGCATCGTCCGCGGCAACGGCTACTTCTGGCAGACCGACAACGGCGAGGACACCCGCTCGACGATGCAGGTCAACGCGCTCGCGCCCATGTACCTGACGCGCGAGTTCCTGCCCGGCATGATCGCGAACGCGTTCCGACAGGCTCGCATCGTGAACCTCGCCTCGGCCGCGGGCACCGTCGGCAATCCGCGCATGGCCGTGTACGCGGCATCCAAGGCGGCGCTCATCGCCTGGAGCGACTCGCTGCGACTCGAGCTCGAGCAGGCGGGCCACCGAAACGTGACCGTCACGACCGTGACGCCGAGCTACATCGCGACCGGCATGTTCGCGGGCGCCCGCGGGCCGCTGCTCGCGCCCGTGCTCGACCCCGACCTCGTCGTCGAGCGGGTGTGGTCGGCGATGCTCGCCGGAAAGCCGCTCCTCGAACTGCCCGGCAGCGTTCGGTTGTCGCGGGTGCTCCGCGCCCTGCTGCCGACGCGCGTGTTCGATCGCGTCGTCGGCGACGGGTTCGGCGTCTACCGCTCGATGGAGCGGTTCACCGGGCGGCGCTGAACGCGAACCGGCTGCAGCGCGCGGCGCCGCTGGGCCACGAGCCCGAGCGCGATCGGGGCGACGATGCCCGAGAAGCAGAGCACCGCGAGCAGGATTTCGGTCGTCATGCGACGACGGTAGCGGTCGAGGCTGAACGTCGCGTCAGAGTCCGGGACTCATGTCAGAGTCCGTGCTCGTCGAGCCAGGCGAGCAGCAGCCGGGTGAACTCCTCGGTTCGCTCGACGCTCGGCAGGTGCGCCGTGCCCGTGAGCCGGTGCGCGCTCGCCGAGGGCAGTGCCGCAGCGAGCGTCTCGAACTGCACGAGGAACGGGGCGAGGTCGAACTCGCCGACGGCGACGAGCGCCGGCACGGTGATCTCGGCGAGGCGCCCGGCTGCGGGCGGCTCGAGCGCTCGCATGTCGCCGTCGTCGAGCGCGTGCGCGATGTTCGGCCGGGCGAGCTCGTGGGCCCGCGCGAGGAATGCGGGCGCGACGGAGCCCGCCTCGCGGCCGGCGCCGGTCGCGAAGAGCTCGGTCTCGAGTCGCAGCATGCCTGCGGCATCGACGGCGGGGTCGATCGCCTCGACCGCGTCGAAGCGCGCCTGCGTCGCTGCGTCGAGCGGAACGTCGGGGTGCCCGCCGATGCGCGCCGAGACGGCGACCAGCCCTGCCACGCGCTCGGGCGCGTGCAGTGCGACGTCGATCGCGATGGCACCGCCACGGCTCGCGCCGACCACCGTCGCCTGCGCGACGCCGAGATGGTCGAGCAGTGCGATCGCGTCGCGGTGGTTCCAGAACGGCGCGGCTTCCTCGTGCCGGGTGCCGCCGAATGCGCGCGGGTCGAAGCGCACCACGAAATGCTCGGCGGCGAGGGCATCGACTTGCTCGTCCCACATCCGCAGCGTCGCGATCCCGGCGGGGATCAGCAGCAGGGCGGGCGCCGAAGCACGCCCGGCCGTCTCGTAGTACAGCTCGGCACCGGGGAGATCGAGGTAGGGCACGCCATGAGACTACGCAGATCGGATGCCACGCGCGCGCACCGCCTCAGTCGTCCTCGCCCTTGTCCTTCTTCTTCTTGTCGTCGTTGCGGTTGTCGCCGCTGTTGCCGGGGCCGCTGTTGTCGTCGTCATCGTCGTCGGAGGACTCGGTGGGCGTCGGGCTCGGCGAGACCGCACGCTCGATCGCGGCCTGCAGGTCGGCGCGCACGAGCTCGATCGCCGCGCGGATCTCGGCCTCCTGCGCGGCCGGCAGTTCGCCCGCGGCGACCCGCTCGTCGACCTCGCGTTCGAGCAGCAGCAGTTCGGCGAGCGCACCGGTGAGGTCGGACGCGGCGGACTGCTCGGCGACGCGCACGACCGAGGCGCGCAGCGTCGAACCGTCGTCGTTCGCGGTGGCGCATCCGGTGAAGAGGAGCGGGAGTGCGAGCGCGAGGGCGATGGCGCCTGCGCGGGGGCGCCCTGCGGCGGTGCGGCGGGTCATCCCTGCACCGCCTCGTCGAGCTGGCGAAGATGCTCGCCGAGCGGATCGTACTCGGCCGGAACCGACGGCAGCGGCTCGGGGGCTGAACCGCCCGCGGAGTTCGTCGCGTTGACGGCGGTGACGATCGCGAAGCCGACGGCGACGGTGGCGAGGGCGAGCAGTGCGACGAGCAGCGGGCGACGACGACTGCGCCCGGTGCGGCTCGGGGGCTCTGCGGGGCGGAGCGTCTCGGGAGCAGCGAGCACCCGCGTCGTGCCGGTGACGTCGCCGGTTTCGGTCTCGTTCGACCGCTCCGCGACCGGAAGCACCCGGGTCGGTCCGGTCATGGCCGCCGTCAGCACCGCGGTCGGATCGAGCTGCGCCTCGGCCGAAGGGGCGACCGGAGTCGCCCCGGTCTCGAGCTCCGCCGCAGCCACCGCGACCTCGAGCGCCGACGGCCGCGCCGCGGGTTCCCGCGCAGTCATCCGCCGGAGCAGCTCGACCCAGTCCGCGCCGAGCGCCGCAGGGATCTCGGGGTCGCGCGCGAGCCGCGCACTTGCCGATTCGGCCGCTGGGCCGGGGAACGCGCGCTGCCCGGTCCGCGCCTCGAGCACGAGCAGGCCGAGCGAGTAGACGTCGGCGGCGCTGCCGGGCGCTGCGCCGCTCACCTGCTCGGGGCTGAGGTAGCCGGGGGTGCCGACGAGGAGCCCCGTGTGCGTGAGGCGGGCGTCGTCGATGAGCCGGGCGATGCCGAAGTCGGCGAGCTTCGCGTTCCACCGGCGGCTCGGCAGATGGGCGTCTTCGAGGAGCACGTTCGCGGGCTTCACGTCGCGGTGCACGATGCCGCGCGCGTGGATGACGTGGAGCGCCTCGCCGAGGTCGGCCAGCAGGGCGGCCGCGTCGGCGGCGCCGAGCGTGCCCTGCCGCAGCGCGCCGCGGAGGTCGTGCCCGTCGACGAGTTCCATCACGAGGTACTCGCGGCCCGTCGCCTCGTCGTGGGCGGCGTCGTAGAGGCGCACGAGCGCCCGGTGCTCGACGCTCGCGAGCAGGGCGATCTCGGAGGCGCGACGCGCCCCGTCGTCGATGCCCCCTGCGGCCTCCGCGAAGACCTTCACCGCCACGGGGCGCCCGAGGGCGGTGTCATAGCCACGGTAGACGCTCGCCATGCCGCCGCGCCCGATGAGCGCGTCGATGCGGTAGCGGCCGCCGAGCGTCGACCCGGTGGCCGGTTCGGCGCGGTCGGAGATGCTCGTCACGCTTTCGAGGGTAGCCCGTGAAGCCTGAGGGCGCCCCGGGCTTGCGGCAGGGCTCAGAAGATCATCGGCCGGTCGTCGTCGTCGTCGCCCAGGGCGAGGTCGACGAGCACCGGCACGTGGTCGCTCGGGGCATCGCCCTTGCGCTCGTCGCGGTGGATGGACGCCTCGGTCACCGCTTCGGCGAACGCCGCGGAGCCGAGGATGAAGTCGATGCGCAGCCCTTCGTTGCGGGGGAAGCGCAGCTGCTTGTAGTCCCAGTAGGTGTACAGCCCCTCGGGCACCCGCGCCCGCACGACGTCGGTGACGCCGGCGTTCTCGAGGGCGAAGAACGCCGCGCGCTCCTCGGGGGAGACGTGCGTCGTCTGCCCGACCACGACGGTCGGGTCGCTGTTGTCGATGTCGAGCGGCGCGACGTTGAAGTCGCCCATGAGCGCGAAGGGGCGCTCGGGATGGGCCGTCGTCTCGTCACGGGCGTAGTCGGTGAGCGCCGCGTAGAAGTCGAGCTTGTAGGTCAGGTGCGGGTCGCCGAGCGAACGGCCGTTCGGCACGTAGAGGCTCCACACGCGAACGCCGTCGACCGTCGCGCCGAGCGCGCGGGCCTCCTTCGGGAGGTCGGGGCCGTCGTGCCCCTTCAGGAACCCGGGCATGCCGGGGAACTCGGTGGCGACGTCGGTGATCGGCGCTCGGCTCGCGATCGCGACGCCGTTCCACTGGTTCAGCCCGTGGATCGCGAGCTCGTACCCGGCCTCCTCGAAGGCCTCGTGCGGGAACTGCTCGGGCTTGCACTTGATCTCCTGCATCGCCAGCACGTCGACGTCCTCGCGCACCATCCAGTCGACGACGCGGCCGACGCGGGTGCGGATCGAGTTGACGTTCCAGGTGGCGATGCGCATGGGATCCAGCGTATCCGCCGGGTACGACGCGGTCGTCCACCTGAACGGTCAGGGGCTGCGCCGCGCGATCGCCGGAACGACGACCCACGCGGTGAGGACGACGAGGAGCGCCGCGACCAGCGCGACGAAGCCCGCCGTGCGGCCGATCGCGACGTCGAAGATGAGGCTCGTCACTCCCGCCGCGAGGAGGGAGACGACGGCGAGGAGCAGGAAGAGCATGCGGTTCGCGATGCGCACGAGCCGGTCCTTCTGGTGCCGCCCGAACAGCTGCCGGTGCAGGATCACTGGTGTGAAACCGAGCACGGTCGCGAGCCCCGCGAGCACGACGAGGACGAGGTAGAGCCCGAGCTGGTACCCGTCGAGCTCGGTGAAGCGGGGCTGGAAAGCGGCCGCGAGCAGGAATCCGGAGATGATCTGCGTGCCGGTCTGCACGGCGCGCAGCTCCTGCAGGATGTCGCCCCAGTTGCGGTCGAGTCGCTCGGTGCGGGTCTCGTCGCGACCGTCGGAACGGTCGTCGCGGGCGTCGTCGCGTTCGCCGTCGGTGGCCATACGCGATCGTACCGCCGGGCTTCCGGCCGCGGCGCGGGCTTGCACAACCTCCCGCGGGCGGGTGTTGCTGCCAGAATGGAGCCCCGTCGTGTTCAACAGGGGGAGCATCATGGCCGCATTCAGCGTCGAAGGCGTCGAGGGCCTGCCCGAGATCTCGACCGGCGACGACCTCGCCGCGATCATCGCCGACGCGACGCAGCTCGCCGACGGCGACATCCTCGTCGTCACCTCGAAGATCGTCTCGAAGGCGGAGGGGCGCGTGGTCGAGGCATCCGACCGCGAGGCCGCGATCACCGCGGAGACGGTGCGCGTCATCGCGACCCGCGAATACGAGGGCGGGGTCACGCGCATCGTCGAGAACCGGCAGGGCATCGTGGGCGCGGCCGCCGGGGTGGATGCCTCGAACGCGCCCGAGGGCACGGTGCTGCTGCTGCCCGTCGACCCCGATGCCTCGGCCCGCGCGCTCGCCCTCGGGCTGCGCGCCCTCACCGGTGCGCACGTCGGCGTCATCCTCTCCGACACGCTCGGGCGCCCGTGGCGCGAGGGGCAGACCGACATCGCGATCGGCGCGGCCGGCGTGCACGTCTTCGACGACCTGCGCGGCGGGGCGGATGCCTCGGGCAAACCCCTGGCGGTGACGATGCCGTGCGTGGCCGACGAGATCGCGGGCGCCGGCGAGCTCGTCAAGGGCAAGTCGGCCGGGGTGCCGATCGCGATCGTGCGCGGGCTCGACCGCTACGTCGGCGACCTCGACCTGCCCGGCGCCCGGTCGATCCAGCGGCCGAGCGAGCGCGACCTGTTCCGCCGGGGCGCCGACGAGGCGTACGACGAGGGGTACCGTGCCGGCTTCGACGAGGCGCAGGCCGAGGGGCCGATGCGGTAGTCCCGAGCCTCCGCAGGGAAGATGGAGGGGTGTCAGTGCACATCGGCTACGCCGCCATGCTCGAGCAGTTCCCGCCCGCGGAGGCGGTGGCGCTCGCCGCGCTCGCCGAACGGCACGGCTTCACCGGCACCATGGCCACCGACCACTTCCAGCCGTGGACGCCGCGGCTCGGTCAGTCGTCGCACGTGTGGAGCGTGCTCGGTGCCCTCGCCGAACGCACCCGCGGCGACTTCGGGCCTGGGGTGACGACGCCGACGTTCCGCACGCATCCCGCGGTCGTCGCGCAGGCGAGTGCGACCCTCGCGTCGATGCACCCGGGGCGGCACTGGCTCGGCATCGGCTCGGGCGAGGCGGTCAACGAGCACGTCGTCGGCCAGTACTGGCCCGAAGCGCCCGACCGGATCAACCGAATGTTCGAGGCCGTCGAGCTCATCAAGAAGCTCTTCGCCGCCTCGATCGCCGGCCGCGACGTGCGCCACGCGGGCCCGAGCTTCAAGCTTGAGACCACCCGCCTGTGGACGATGCCGAAGGTCGCCCCCGAGGTGTACGTCGCGACCGCGGGGCCCGTCACCGCCCGCCGCGCCGGTCGCGTCGCCGACGGGCTCATCACCATGAGCGGCCCGTCCGACCGGCTCGACCAGTTGCTCGCCCGATTCGCAGACGGGGCGCGCGACGGCGGACGCGACGTGCGGCGCATGCCGAAGATCCTGCAGCTCCATCTGTCGTGGGCGGCGAGCGACGAGGAGGCCATGCGCAACGCCCTCACCGAATGGCCGATCGCCGGCATGCGGTTCGGGCGCAGCGACATCCGTTCGCCGTTCGAGTTCGAGCAGCTCGCCCGTACCGTGCGCCCGTCCGACTTCGAGGGGCGCATGGTCGTCTCCGCCGACCCCGACGTGCACCGCGCCGACATCCAGCGCTACCTCGATCTCGGGTTCGACCGCATCTACCTGCACAACGTCGGCCGCAACCAGGCCGAGTGGATCGAGGTCTTCGGCCGCGAGGTGCTGCCGGGGCTGCGCGCATGAACGGCTGGACCCTCGTCATCCCGGTCAAGGCGTTCTCCGCGGCGAAGACGCGGCTCGGCCCCGCGGTGCCCGCCGCAGCCCGCGCCGTGCTCGCCCGTGCATTCGCCATCGACACGATCGTCGCGGCCCGCGCCGCGCACGGCGTCCAGCGGGTCGTCGTCGTCACCGGTGAGGTCGACCTCGGCACGCCGCTGCCCGCGGGGGTCGAACTCGTGCGGGAGGCGCCCGGCACCGGTCCGGCCGCCGAGGCGCTCACCGCCGCGATCGACCACGGCATCGCCACCGCCCGCGCTTCCGCGCTCGTGCCCGTCGCGGTGCTGCTCGGCGACCTGCCCTCCCTCCGCACGAGCGAGCTCGAGTCCGCCATCGAGGCCGCGTCGCGGCATCCGCTCGCCTTCATCGCCGACGCCGACGGAACCGGCACGACCCTCGCGACCGCCGAGGCCGGCGCCTCGATGCGCCCCGCCTTCGGCGAGCGGTCCGCCGCCCGCCACCGTGCGGCCGGCTTCGCCGACCTCTCGGGCGACGCGCCGTTCACGACCCTGCGCCGCGACGTCGACACCGTCGAGGCGCTCGAACAGGCGCTGCGCCTCGGCGTCGGCGCGCACACCGCCGAAGCCCTCGCCGCGCTCGCCGACGGCGCGCTGCCGCACCTCACCGACCCCCACAGAAGGAGCACCCCATGACCCTCACCCTCGGATACAAGGCCAGCGCCGAGCAGTTCGCCCCGCGCGAGCTCGTCGAGATCGCCGTCGCCGCCGAAGGCCACGGCATGGAATCGGTGTTCACGAGCGACCACTTCCAGCCGTGGCGGCACACGGGCGGGCACGCGCCGTTCTCGCTCGCGTGGATGGCCGCGGTCGGCGAGCGCACCTCGACCGTGAAGATCGGCACGAGCGTGATGACGCCGACGTTCCGCTACAACCCGGCCGTGCTCGCGCAGGCGTTCGCGACGCTCGGCGTGCTCTACCCCGAGCGCATCATCGCCGGGGTCGGCACCGGTGAGGCGCTCAACGAGATCGCGACCGGGTTCCGCGGCGCGGGTGAGCAGGAGTGGCCCGAGTTCCGCGAGCGCTACGCGCGCCTGCGCGAGTCGGTGCGCCTCATGCGCGCGCTCTGGAAGGAGCAGGGGCAGGTCAGCTTCGACGGCGAGTACTACTCGACCCACGACGCCTCGATCTACGACCGGCCCGAGGGGAGCGTGCCCGTATACATCGCCGCCGGCGGCCCGCAGGTGGCGAAGTACGCAGGTCGTGCGGGCGACGGGTTCATCTGCACCTCGGGCAAGGGCGCCGAGCTCTACGTCGACCAGCTCATGCCCGCCGTGCGCGAGGGCCTCGCGCTGCGCGAGGACGGCCGCACCTTCGACGAGTTCGACCGGATGATCGAGATCAAGCTCTCGTACGAGGAGGACCTCGACACCGCCCTCGACAACACCCGCTTCTGGTCGCCGCTCTCGCTCTCGAAGGAACAGAAGCACGACATCACCGACCCCGTCGAGATGGAGCGCGCCGCCGACGCCCTGCCGATCGACGTGATCGCGAAGCGCTGGATCGTCGGCACCGACCCCGACGCCGTCGCCGAGCAGATCGGCCAGTACATGGACTGGGGCTTCAACCACCTCGTCTTCCACGCCCCGGGCCACGACCAGCGCCGGTTCCTCGAGCTGTTCGAGCGCGACCTCGCGCCGCGCCTGAGGGCGCGCGCGTAGGCGCGGGCCGGTCGGCCCCGCTGCGTCAGGATCGGCTGGCGTCTGGCGCGACATGCCGTGGCGGGGAGACTCGTCGCGGCGTTTCGAGTCGGATGCCAGTCGTCGCTGACCGCCCGGGCGCATCCTGCCGGTGCGCCCGCGCCGGCAGGAGCGTGATCAGCGGGTCAGGTCGCGGCTCGGCTGGAACGTGGGCGTGGTCGCCGCCCCTTCCGTGCGGCGCAGGCGCGCGGCAGAGTTGAGGTAGAGGTAGGCGAGCACCCCGAACTCGATCATCGTCACGGCGCTGACGACCGGGGTCGACCTCGGCTCGACGACGCCGGCGAGTTCGAGCACCATGCCCAGAAATGACGACGCGGTCACCACGGCGAGCAACAGCCCGAGGTTTCGCGACAGCGTTGGCCGGGCCGTCATCTGCCACCAGGGTCGAGGCGGTGCGACCGGCTCGCCCCGACCTCGGAAGACACGGGCGCCGTAGAGCACCGCGGCGATCGTCCACACTGCGCTGATGACGGCGAACCAGGCGTCGCTCACGCCGATCGCTGTGGCCGTCGGGCCGGGCATCGGCAACAGGTAGGCGGCGACGACGTAGGCGAGCTTCCATCCCCAGTGGGTGATCCGGAGATCGAAGATTCGGCGCATCGTTGCTCGCTCTCGGTGTGGTCGAGCAACGTTAGCGCGATCAGCGCAGGCCGGGGCGGTTCACGCTCGGCGGGATCGCGCAGAAGTCGTAGAAGAAGCGAGTCGGCGCGGCCGGGTCGGTGACGTCGATGATCACGGATGCCCCGGAGTGGGGCAGCTCGTCGCCCGCGAGCGTCCACACGGAGAAGTGCCAGACGCCGCGCACCGCATCGTCGAGCAGCTGCTCGCCGTCGGCGACGAGCACAGTGTCGGGGTCTTCAGCGCCGGCGAACGCTCCGGCCCGAACCGGATCGACGACCTCGGCGCGCAGGCGCGCCTCGTCGATCCCGCCGAGGCTTCTGCGCACGACGGGCGCATCGCTGCGCGCGGCGATCGCGGCCGCGAGCCCATGGGCGACCCGGGCGGATGCCACGGGGTCGACCCCGTCGACGGCGACGAGCCGCCGCCCGCGGTCGGCGTTGTGCAGGAACTCCTCGGCCACCCACTCGATCGTCGGCAGCGGCCCGCGCTGGATCGGACTCATGCCTCGAGGCTACGCCCGGGCGGCTGCCGGAGGCCGCCAGGATCTCGGAGATCGCCAGAACTTCGGGCGAGAGGCCGCGATCAGGTCCGAAGCTGTGGCGATCGCCGAGATCCTGGCAAGCTCAGGCTCAGGCGGGGGTCGAGGCCCGGTCGGCGTCCGTCGATGCGAGCGAGGAGGCCGCGGGCGCCGCGACGGCGATGAGCGGGCGGCCCGTGAGCGGGTGCTCGATCACCTCGGCGCGAACGCCGTACACCTCCGAGACGAGCGGCGCCGTGAGCACCTCGCGGGGGTCGCCCGCGGCGACCACGCGGCCGGCGGCGAGCACGATCACGTGGTCGGCGTACGCGGCCGCGTGCGAGAGGTCGTGCAGTGCGGCGACGACGGTGAGCCCGTCGCGCGAGAGCGCCGCGAGCAGCTCGAGCGCGGTGAGCTGCGCGGCGAGGTCGAGGTGGTTCGTCGGTTCGTCGACGAGCAGCAGTCCTGGCTCCTGGGTGAGGGCGCGCGCGAGGGTGACCCGTTGGCGCTCACCGCCCGACAACGCACCGATCGATCGCTCGGCGAACTCGAGCGCCCCGACCGCGGCGAGCGATCGTTCGGCGATCTCGCGATCGTGCACGCCGATCGCGCCGAATGCCCCGAGGTGCGGGGTGCGACCGATGAGCACCGAGGCGAGCACGCTGAGCTGCGGGTCGATCTCGGCCTGCTGCTCGGCGAGGGCGACGATGCGGGCACGTTCGCGCCGTGGCATCCCGGGCAGTGAACGCCCGTCGAGACGCAACTCGCCCGCGTCGGCACGTTCGATCGCGGCGATGAGGTGCAGCAGCGTCGACTTGCCCGCGCCGTTCGGCCCGACGAGGGCGGTGAGGGCGCCGCCCGGCATCGTCACGTCGACGCCGTCGATGATCGTGCGCGCACCGCGGTCGAACCGCACCCGTGCGAGGTCGAGGCTCATGCGAGGCTCCTTCGGCGCAGCAGCAGCCAGGCGAACACCGGGCCGCCGATGAGGGCGGTGAGGATGCCGACGGGCAGCTCGCGCGGATCGAAGAGCGTGCGGGCCCCGGTGTCGGCCCACACGAGGAAGATCGCGCCGGCGAGTGCCGACAGCGGCAGCAGCGCCCGGTGGCCCGGCCCCGTCACGAGCCGCACGGCGTGCGGCAGCACGAGTCCGACGAAGCCGATCGAGCCGCTCACCGCGACGAGCGCGCCCGTGAGGAGCGCGGTGCCGCCGAGCAGCAGCACGCGGCTGCGGGCGACGTTCACGCCGAGCGCCGCCGCGCCCGACTCGCCGACCGCGAAGGCGTCGAGGGTGCGGGCGCTCGCGAGCAGCGGCATCCCGACGAGCAGCAACGCGCCGCCTGCGATCGCGACCGACGTCCAGTCGGTGCCCGAGAGCGAACCGAGCAGCCAGTTCAGGATCTCGCGGTAGCTGTCGTTCGTCGCGCTCCAGAAGATGACGAGGCTCGTGATCGCGCCGAACACGCTCGACACGGCGATGCCGGCGAGCACCGTCGCCGTCGGCGAGAGTCGCGGGCCGGAGGTGCCGCCGACCGCCCCGGCAGCCCCGCCTGCCCGGCCCGCGCCGAGCGCCAGCCCGAGCGTGGCGAGCAGGGCGACGATCGCACCGGCGAAGGCCGCGAGCGGCAGCACGAGGGACCAGCCGAGCACGAGCACGACGACCGCTCCCACCGAGGCGCCCGAGGAGAGGCCGAGCAGGTAGGGGTCGGCGAGCGGGTTGCGGGTGACGGCCTGCATCACGGCGCCGCAGAGCGCGAGGCCCGCGCCGACCGCGGCGGCGGTGAGCACCCGCGGCATCCGCAGTTGCCACACGATGCCGTCGCGGAGCGGCGACAGCGTCGGCTCGCCGAACCCGAGGTGCGCGGCGACGCTCGCGAGCACGTCGGCGGGCGAGAGGGCGGCAGGCCCGATCGTGACGGCGACGACGATCGAGACGAGGAGGAGCGCGGCGAGGCCGATGCCCCACGCGAGGGTGCGAAGGGCTCCCGCCGGTCGAGGAACGGAGGAGGAGCGTCTCGAGACCTCGTGCGGGGGTCTCGAGACGCGTGCTCCTTCGTCGCTCGCTCCTCGACCAGCAGGAGCGACTCGACCGGCGGGGGTGGTGTTCATCGGCCGAGCTGCTCCAACTGCTCGACGATCGACGCGACCGCGTCGACGTTGCGCACGCCCGCCTCGGTCGACGGGAAGTCGACGATCACGTAGCGCTCGCCCGCGACGGCCGGCAGCGCCGCGGTCGCCGGGTTCGCGGCGAGAGCTGCGATCTTCGCCTCGGCGGTGTTCCACGGGGCGTCGACGAGCACGATCACGTCGGGGTTCGCGTCGACGACGGCCTCCCACGACATCGAGGTCCACGTGTCGTGGACGTCGCTCGCGACGTTGTCGAGCCCCGCGGCATCCATGATCATCTGCGGTGCGCCGATGCCGGCGCCGACGAACGGCTGGTCGCTGCCCGACGAGTACCAGAGCGCGGTGAATCCGGCCTCGGAGGGCGAGATCGCCTCCAGCGCGGCGCGCTGCGTCGCGACGAGCTCGGCGGCGTCGTCCTGCACGTCGAAGATGGCGCCGAGCTCCTCGAAGCCCGCGAACACGGTGTCGAAGGTCAGCGGGTCGGGCATGTAGCCCTCGCCCTTGCAGGCGGCGGGGGCGACGTAGCTCGCGACGCCGAGCGCGGCGAGCGAGTCGCGCTCGCCGGCGCCCTCGGCCGAGAGGTTCGACTCCCAGCCGGCGTAGACGAGGTCGGGTTCGACCGCGAGGGTCGCCTCCTGCGAGGGCACCTTGTCGCTCAGCACCTCGAGGCCCTCGGCCGCGTCGGCGAACTCGGCGGGCACGGGGCCGTCGCTGAACGCGGTGCCGACGACCGTGTCCTCGAGGCCCAGGGCGAGCAGCAGCTCGAGGGTCGACGACTTGATCGCGACGACGCGCTCGGGGGCGGCGTCGAAGGTCACCTCGGTGCCGCAGTTGTCGATCGTGAGCGGGTACGCGGATGCCGCGGAGCCGGTCTCGTCCGAGGCGGACTCGGCGGCGGGGTCGGCGCCCGCGGGGCTCGCACAGCCGGCGAGCAGCGCGACGGCGGCGAGCGCGAATCCGGCGAGCAGGGGGCGGGTGGCGTGGGTGCGCATGGGCAGGGGTCCTCCGGGATGGTGTGCAGGCGTGCTCCGACGAGGTCGGCGACTCGCGGCCCAATCCCGGGCCACCACGACCGGGCAAGTCAGCCCGGTGGTCGTTCAGCAGCCTAGCGCGATGTCGAGCCTTCCGGCCCGATGGGACGGCGAAGAACGCTGCTGGCGGCCCCCGAGAAACTACTTGGACAAATGACCCACTTCCCCTAGGCTCGCTCGCAACCCCTGGTCGCAAGGACGCGCAAAGGAGCGCCGATGCCTTCATTCCTGCCCCGTGCCGCCGCTGGTCTCGCCCTCGCGGCAGCCGCGGCGCTCGCCATCCCGACGGCCGCCGCGGCGGCCCCGCCGACAGCTCCGCCGCCCGCCGCCAAGGCGGTGAAGTCCGATCGCATCACCACGCCCGACGGGCGCACCTTCATCACCGACCAGCAGGGGCGCGCGCTGCAGCTGCGCGGGTTCAACGCGGCGAAGTACGTGCACGACCGCCTGACGCCGGCCGAGGTCGCGGCGATGGCCGACCAGGGCTCGACGTTCCTCCGTCTCGTCGTGCAGTGGCAGTACTTCGAGCCCGAGCAGGGCGAGTACGACGAGGCGTACTTCGACTACGTCGAGTCGGTGCTCGACGCGGCCGACCGCGAGGGCATCCACGTCATGCTCGACATGCACCAGGACGTGTACGGGCCCGTGTTCGGCGCCTCCGGCGCGCCCGAGTGGGCGACCCGCACCGACGGGCTCCCATTCGTCGACGACCCCGACAACTGGTTCAACAACTACTTCCAGCCCGCGGTCATGCGCGCCTTCACCCACCTGTACGACGACGCCGACCTCCGCGCCGCGCAGCAGCAGCTCTGGGTCGAGATCGCCGACCGCTTCGGCGACCACGACAGCCTCATCGGCTACGACCTCTTCAACGAGCCGTTCGGCGAGTTCGCCGAGGGCGAGGACTGGGTGACCGCCTCGGCCCGGATGGAGTCGACGAAGATCAGCGACATGTACGAGCGGCTCATCGGGGCGATCCGCTCGGTCGACGACGAGTCGTGGATCTTCCTCGAACCGACCGTCCTCGTCGGCTACGGGGTCCCCACGCAGCTGCGCACCTTCGACGACCCGAAGCTCGGCTACGCCCCGCACTTCTACAACACCGGCGTCGAAGAGGGCAGCGACTGGCAGGGCGACGACTTCGTGGTGAACTACGAGGCCGCGATCTCGGCGTACCCGTCGGCGAACCGCATGCCGCTCATCGTCGGCGAGTGGGGCGTGCCGAACTCGCGCACGCCCGGCAACGCGGCGCTCGTCGACGCGCAGGTCGCGTCGATGGAGCGCTTCGCGAGCGGTTGGGCCATGTGGTACTGGTGCCGCAGCGACGGGGGTGGCTACTGCGCGATGGATGCCTCGGGCAAGGCTGCACCCGGCAACGAGCCCGCGTTCGGGCCCTACGCCCGCGCGATCGCGGGCACGCCCGGCGCCGAGCACTTCGATGCGGCGGGCGGCTCCTACACCCTGAGCTACACCGCGGCCGGCGGGCCGACCGAGGTCTGGGTGCCGGCGTCGGTGTACGCGAGCTCGCCGAAGGTGACGATCACCGGCGGCAAGGCCCACTACGACAAGAAGAAGCAGACGCTGCGCATCACCGCGAAGCCCGGTGCGGCGGTGTCGCTGACGCTCGGGCGCTGAGGCTCCCGGCGGTGAGCGGTGCGGTGCACGCCGCGCCGCTCACCTTCGTCGCGCAGCCGTCGCGAGGTCGAGCGCCGCGCCCGCGAGGGCGGCCGAGGTGTCGAGGTCGCGCATCCAGAGGGGGGCCGCGGCCGCGACGAGGCCCGCGCTCTCGAGCGCGGCGAGGGCGGAGGCATCCGATTCGTCGACGAGCCAGCCGTCGATGAGCCCGCCCGCCCCGCGCGCGCCGTAGTGCCGCCCGACGCCCTCGGCGCTCGTCTCGACGCCGATGGCCGGGAGGCACGCGTCGGCCATGCCGCGCACGACCTTGCCGCCGATGATCGGGGAGACGCCGACGACGGGCGCCGCAGTCGCCGCGAGCGCCTCGCGGATGCCGGGCACCGCGACGATCGTGCCGATCGAGACGACCGGGTTCGAGGGTGCGACGAGCACCACGTCGGCGTCGGCGATCGCCTCGGCGACACCGGGCGCCGGGCGCGCGTCGGCCAGGTTGCGCTGGGTGAACGCGAGCGCGGGCAGCGCGGCGCGGTGGCGCGTCCACCACTCCTGGAAGTGCATCTCGCGCTCGCCGCCGGGTGCCTCGGGGTCTGCGACGCGCACCCACGTGTCGACTTCGGTGTCGGTCGCGGGGATGAGCCGCACCCCGAGCGGCCAGCGCCGCTGCAGGCGTTCGCCGACCTGCGACGGCGTGAGCCCCTCGCGCAGCCACGAGGTGCGGGCGAGGTGCGTGCCGAGGTCGAGGTCGCCGAGGGTGAACCAGGGCCAGCCGACGCCCCACTCGCGCAGTTCGGCGGAGACCCGTTCGGACTCGCCGGCGCGACCCCAGCCGCGCTCGGTGTCGTTGACGCCCGCGAGCGAGTACAGCAGCGAATCGAAGTCGGGCATGAGCCGCACACCCGAGAGCCAGATGTCGTCGCCCGTGTTCACGACCACGGTGATCTCGGCCTCGGATGCCCCGGCGCCGCCCTCGCTCGCAGGCCATCGCCGCGCGGCCTCCTCGCGGACGCCCCGCACGAACTTCGAACCGCCGACCCCGCCGGCGAGCACCGTGATCCTCACGGCTCAACGCTAGCCGGGTGCTCAGCGGGTGAGCGACGTGCCCATCCGGACGAGGTCGGCCATCGAGGCATCCGGCAGGTAGGCGCGCGCGAGCGCGAGGCCGATGCGCGCGAGGTCGCCCTCGTCGGCGAAGAGCAGGTAGAGGGGCTCTGCCCGCGGCCGGAACTTCTGCTTGAAGCGGTGCAGCGAGCGGAAGCCGTAGGCCGGTTCGAGCATCGCCCCGAGGCGGTCGAGCCAGCCGTCGATCGGGCTGAGCTCCTCGGGCGACGCGGGCGTCGAGCGGGCGAGGGGTGCACCCGAGAGCGAGAGGAACGCGGCGCCCTCGTCGCGGAACGCGAGCGCCGACGAGGCGATCAGGTACTCCATGACGGCGGGGAAGCCGCTGTCGGCGCGTCGGCGCATGAGGTCGAGCGTCCACCCGGTGACCTCGCCGCCGCTCCCGTACACGGGCAGCCAGCTGAGGAAGCCCTCGAGCTGGCCGTCGTGCTCGGCGAACGCCATGCGCACCTCGGGGTCGAGGGCCTCGTCGACGGTGCCGAGGGTGAAGCGCATCTCGGGCAGCTCCTTCTCGCCGACCCACTGCGAGGAGATCTCGTCGACCTGCGCCCGCACCCGTCGCGACTCGTTGGCGAGGGCGCCCATGCGGAAGGTAACGCCCTCGCGTTCGGCCCGGTTCAGGGCCTGCCGCGCGGGCGACCACGCCTTGCCGGTGAACTCGAGCCCGGGGAGGTCGACGATCGTGTCCTCGGCGATCTGCACGGCCCGCCACCCCTCGGGGATGGCCGCCCGCGCGCGCTCGGTCGCACCGAACACGCACGGCGTGTAGCCCGCGCGCACGACCGTGTCGAGGAACTCGACGAGCGTCTCGCCGACGCGGTCGTCGGGCGCGATCGGGTCGGAGAGGACGATCGCGACCCCCTGGTGGGTCTGGTAGGCCACCGCCGTGTCGGGGGAGGAGCCGAGGAAGATGCGATTGTCGGGCCACGTCGCCATCCACGACAGCGGTCCGCCGCCGGTCTCGCGGACCAGTTCGCGAGCGGTCTCGACGAGGGCGCCCGGCCGCTGCGCATCGCGGGCGCCCGGAAGCCGGCGGCGCAGCCGCGCGCGGTACGCGTGCCGGGTGATCACGAGCCAGACGAGCATGCCGAGCCACAGCACGGAGGTCGTGATCGCGAGCGTGAGCGCGTCGCGGGCCTGGGCGAGCTGGGCGGCGGTGAAGTCCGAGCCGATGGCGTCGAGCAGGGTCAGCAGGAGGAAGGAGAGGATGCCGCCGGCGACGTTCAGCGCGCCCAGCACGACCGCGCCGATCCAGGCGAGTCGGATGCCCCGGCGGAGCCCGTCGGCGAGCAGCAGCACGATCACCGCGTCGATCGCGACGTCGACGAACTGCACGCCGCCCGGCTCGCTCGCGCCGAACGGGCCGAAGGTCGGGACGAGCACGAGGATGAGCTGCGCCGCGCCGATCGCGAGGAGCACCGTCCAGGTGATGAAGCGCTGCTCGCGCAGCGACGGACGGCTGAACGCGCGGGCCTGTACGAGCATCACGGCGACCGCGGCGACGGCGTGCTCGATGTCGGCGAGCGTGCCGACGAAGAGCACCCCGACCGTGACCACCGCGAACACGATCAGCAGCGCACGACCCGCCCACGGCGGGCGCAGCGAGAACGCCGCCATCGTGATGGCCGCGAGCACTCCGCCCGATGGGCCGACGTCGACCTGCTTCGCGAGCTCCTCGGCCCAGGGCGATCCGAAGGTCGCGAACCCCGCGACGAGGAAGGCGGTGCCGATGACGGCGACCGCCTGCCCGACCAGGAAGGTCGCGGCGGTGAGCCCCGAGCCGCGCCGCAGCTCGAGCCAGCCGAGCCCCGCCGCGGTGACCGGCAGGATCAACAGGTAACCGAGCGGCACCGCGACGAGCACCGTGCCGGTGGCGACCGTGTACCAGCGTCCGTCGGCGAAGGAGGGGACGCCGTAGGCGAAGGTCTCGTACCAGGGCGCCTGGTCGGTCGCGCTCGCGAAGCCGCCGCTCACGATGCCGAACACGACGAGGACGACGAGGACCGAGAGCGTGACGGGGAGGCGCCCGAGCAGATGGAGGGTGCGTCGCACGAGACCGTTCTCGGCGGGCGTCATGGTGTCCGAGGCCGTCTGTCGATCGCGGTCCGTCATGTCGCGAGTCTGGCACGCGGGGTGGGCTCACCAGCCGCTTCGGGTGGGCGTGTGGTCGTCGCGCGCCTCCTCGGGCATGCGCATCTCGGCGCGCAGGCCGAGCAGGCGCACCGGGCGATCGGGCTCGATCCGGCCCGCGAGCTCGAGCATGCGGGCGAGCACGACCTCCTGGTCGGCCGTCTCGGCGATCTTCTTGGTGAACGTCTTGGTGATGAACGGCGCGTACCTGACCTTGAGTGCGAGGCCGACGACCGGGCGGCCCTCGGCCGCGACATCCGCGAGCACCTGCGCGGCCAGTTCGCGGATCGCAGCCTCGATCTGCGACGCCTCGACGAGGTCGTGCTGATAGGTGGTCTCGCGGCTGTGGCCGCGCGCCACCCATGGGGTGTCGTCGACGACGCGGGCGCCCTCGCCGCGGCCGAGCTGCGCGTACCAGGGCCCCATGCGCGGCCCGAACTCGGCGACGAGCCCATCGGCTTCGGGGTCGGCGGCCGCCAGCTCGCTGATCGTCGTGATGCCGAGCCCTGCGAGCCGGCGTGAGATCTTCGTGCCGATGCCCCACATCTCGATCGTCGGGCGCTCGCCCATGATCTCGAGCCAGTTCGCCGCCGTCAGCCGGAACACGCCCTGCGGCTTGCCGAACCCCGTCGCGACCTTGGCCCGCACGAGCGTGTCGCCGATGCCAACGCTGCAGTGCAGTCGCGTGCGCTCGAGCACCGCGCCCTGCAGGGTGCGGGCGTAGCCCTCGGGGTCGTCGGTCTCGACGCCGACGAACGCCTCGTCCCAGCCGAGCACCTGCACCGTCGCGCCCGGCTGCGCGCGCAGCGTCGCCATCACGGCTTCGGATGCCTCGGTGTACGCCTCGTGATCGACTGGGAGGATGATCGCCTCGGGAGCCTTGCGGGCCGCGATGCGCAGCGGCATGCCCGAGCCGACGCCGAACTCCCGCGCCTCGTACGACGCCGTCGACACCACGGCCCGCTCGGTCGGATCGCCCCGACCGCCCACGATCACAGGCTTGCCCGCGAGCTCGGGGCGTCGCAGCACCTCGACCGCCGCGATGAACTGGTCGAGATCGACGTGCAGCACCCACCCGTGGCTGCGTTGGCTCACGGGGTCAGTCTGCCGCGCTTGGCGGTGTGCGCATAGGATCGCGACGTGCACCCGGACACCGCGCAAGCGACGTACGTCGGAGAACCCGTTGGCGAGTGATCGTCGGGGCCGCCACGGGAGCGCCCGTTCACGCAAGCTGCGAGCGGTCCAGCGGAGTGCCATCTACCTGATGATCGGCGGATTCGCGGCCGTCTTCCTCACGCTTGCCGTCATCAACCTCCTCGACGCGCAGGAACCGGTCGTCTGGGGAACGTTCACCGAGGAGTACTGCGAATCGACTCGCAGAGGATGCAGCAGCGTCGGAACCTGGGTATCCGACGATGGGCGCGTCACCGAGACCGACATCCGTCTCGACGGCTGGGTCGAGCCCGGCGGCTCGGTGCGAGCCGGCCTTCGACCGAGCGGCATCATGGACTCGGGTAACGACATCGTTCACGCGGCCGGATGGATCGACATCGGACCCCATGTCGTTCCGCTCGCAGCGGCACTCGGAACGATCATCTGGGGTCTGATGAAGGCCCTGGAGTGGGGGCACCTTCGGCTCCCGAAGTACTTCGTTCCGGAGCGATCGTCCCGGCATTGAGCGGGAGTTCGTTCAGGCGCCGTTCTCCCTGTCGGCGTCGATGAGGATGGCGAGGAGGCCGATCGGGTGCGATGTGCGGCCAAGCCTGGCAGTCGCCTACGCCTCGTCGCCGAAGAGCTCCTGCCGCAGGTACTTCGGCGCCTGCACCCGCCACGCCTCCGTCACGAGCTCTTCGAGGTGGTCGTCGGCGATGCCCGCCATGCGGAACGCGATCTTCGGTTCGCCCCACCGCGTCGTCGCGCGCAGGAAGACCGCTGGTTGCATCTCGCGGAGGGCGAGCGCCTCGACCGGGTCGGCGAGCTTCACCCCGACGCAGAGCTCGGCGGCGATCACCGCGCGCATGTCGTCGGGGATGCTCGGCCACGGGTGGCACTCCCACGCGAACAGCTTGCCGCGCACGAACCAGGCGGCGCCGCCCGTCATCGCCCGCTCTTCACTGCCGGGCAGCCCCGCGGCTATGCGGCGGACGTCGTCGAGCTCGGGCATGGTGGGAGCCTATGGCGCTCCGCCGACACGCGGTTCGTCGGCGACGTCAGCGACCGGCAGAATAGCGGTCACGACGAAGGAGACATCGCATGACGTACGGCCCTCCGACCACGGCGGCGCCTCCGGGCTGGTACGACGATCCCGAGGCGCCCGATCTGCTCCGCTGGTGGGACGGTCGCGCGTGGTCGGACGAGCACTTCGCAACGAAACCGGTCGGTGATGCACAGAACGCTGCCGCGCGGCGCGCGCGATCGATCTTCGTCTGGGCCTGGCCGCTCGCCGTCCTCTTCTGGGTCGTCCCTCTCCTGTTGACGCTCATTCCGGACTCCGCTGCCCAGACCGTCGGCGTCGTGATGTCGTGGATCGGCGGGTTGCCCGTGTTGGTGCTCACTGTTCTCTCGATCGTGTTCGGCGCGATCGGGCTCGCCAATGCTCGTCGCCTCGGCGGGATCGGGCGCCGTGCCGCGTTGACCGGGCTCGTCGGCGGAGTCTGCATCCTCGTAGCGCCGGCAGTGCTCGGGGGCATCGGCATCGTGTTCGCATTCCTGCTTGCGGCATTCCGCTGACGCGCTGTCGGCGGTGCTGAGTACTCGCGACGACGCTCAGTAGCCGCCCGCCACCACGTGCTGCGCCGCGGTCGCGAGCGCGTCGGCCACCTCCTCGGTGCCCTCCCGCACCATGCCGACGGTCACCCGCACGAACTCGCCGTGGCGTCGCGTGCGACCCGTGCCCGTGGCATCCGTGCCGTTCGCGGCGGCGAGGAAGGGGGAGCCGGCGGAGACCCGGATGCCGGCGACCGCGAGCTGCACGAGGGCGGAGCGTTCGCCGAGCACCGGCATCCAGAGGTTGATGCCATCGGCCTCCTGCGCGGCGACGCCGCGTGCGCGGAGTGCGTCGCCGAGCATGCGCTGGCGGGTGAAGTACTGGCGGCGAGCCTCGGTGACGGCGTCGATCGAGGCGCCGTCGGTGAGCAGATCGAGGAGGATCGTCTGCACCATGCGGGAGGTCCAGCCGGGGCCGAGCATGCGTCGCCCGGCGATGTGCTCGACGAGGTCGCGCGGCCCGCCGAGGGCGGCGATGCGCAGGTCGGGGCCGTGCGACTTCGAGAAGCTGCGCACGTGCACCACCCGCCCGGGCAGCCAGGTGCCGAGGGTGACGTCGCCCTCGATCGAGATGAGCCCCGAGTGGTCGTCCTCGATGACGACGAGGTCGTCGACGCGTTCGGCGGTCGCGATGGTGCGGGCGAGCGCTTCGGCGCGTTCGGCGGTCATGGATGCCCCGGTGGGGTTCTGTGCGCGAGGCTGCAGCAGCACGGCCACCGGGCGCTTGCGCAGCGCGACCGCGAGCGCTTCGGGCACCATGCCGTGCCGATCGAGGCGCACGGGCACGGCGACCGCGCCGAGCACCTCGAGCAGGTCGAGGAACGGCGGGAACCCGGGGCTCTCGACGACGACCCGGTCGCCGAAGCGCACGAGCTCCTCGAGGGTGCGCGAGACGGCGTCGAGGGCGCCGTCGACGACCATGATCTGCTCGGCGTCGCTCGGCCACGAGTCGCGGAGCACCCGCGCGAGCGCGGGGATCACGGGTTCGGCCTGGTAGCTGCCCGTCTCGGCCTTCGCCGAGACGCGCGAGAGCGCGGGGCCGAGGGCGGGTAGCAGCAGCGGGTCGGGGGTGCCGCGCGAGAGGTCGAGCCGCACGGGGTCGTCGGGCGCGGCCATGCCGCGCATGCGTGGGGCGAGCCGCAGCGACTCGGTGCCGCGCACGAAGCTGCCGGCGCGGCCGCGACTCTCGATGACCCCGGCGCGGGCGAGGGCCTGCCAGGCCTGGCTGATCGTCGCGGGACTCACGCCCAGGGCGGCGGCGAGATCGCGCACGGTCGGCAACCGGTCGCCCGCCGCGAGATCTCCGTTGTTCACCAGCCGGGCCACGTCGCCCGCGATCGTGCGCGGTGAGGCATCGGCGAATTCGGCGAGTTCGATCAAGCGCGGTGCATCCATGCGAATACCTGACACCACCATTGCCTCCGAACCGCGCAAGGGACAAGATATGTAACCACAGCGTCACAGAGTGAAACAGAAGAGAAATGTTCAAGCCGAACAATAACAGAACGGGCCACAAGCCCCTGGTTCGGCAGTTCCACCGGCAGTTCAATCGGTACATCTCGGCGTCGCAGCAGCACCCGGCGAGCACCTGACACGAGCACCACGCCAGGCGATCCTCGAGTGAACGGCAATGGCGCCGCCCGACTCAGGAGACATTCATGACGATCGTCAGAGCGGCCATCACGCAGACCACCTGGACCGGCGACAAGGCCTCGATGCTCGACAAGCACGAGCAGTTCGCCCGCGATGCGAAGGCGCAGGGCGCCGAGGTCGTCTGCTTCCAGGAGCTGTTCTACGGGCCGTACTTCGGCATCACCCAGGACCAGAAGTACTACCGCTTCGCCGAGTCGGCCGAGGGCCCCATCGTGCAGCGCTTCGCCGAGGTGGCGAAGGAGCTCGGCACCGTCATGGTGCTGCCGATCTACGAAGAGGCCGAGACGGGCGTCTACTACAACACCTCCGTGCTCGTCGACGCCGACGGCACCATCCTCGGCAAGTACCGCAAGCACCACCTGCCGCACCTCGACCGCTTCTGGGAGAAGTTCTACTTCCGCCCCGGCAACCTCGGCTACCCCGTCTTCGAGACCGCCGTCGGCCGCGTGGGCATGTACATCTGCTACGACCGGCACTTCCCCGAGGGCTGGCGCGAACTCGGCCTGAACGACGCCCACATGGTGTTCAACCCGAACGCGACGAAGCCCGGGCTCTCGAACCGCCTGTGGGAGGTCGAGGGGCCTTGCGCCGCCGTCGCGAACGGCTACTTCGTGCTGCAGCCCAACCGCGTCGGCCGCGAGGACAACGAGTACGGCGACCTCGCCGTCGACTTCTACGGCACGAGCCAGGTCATCGACCCGCGCGGCAACTTCGTCGGCGAACGCGGCTCGAGCGAGCACGAGGAGCTGCTCGTGCGCGACCTCGACCTCGACATGGTGCAGCAGATGCGCGACGACTGGCAGTTCTACCGCGACCGCCGGCCCGACTCGTACGCGAAGATCGCGAAGCCGTGACCCTGCCGATCGAGTAGCGACGAAGGAGCGTATCGAGATCATGACCACCACCCTCATCAGCGGCGGCACCGTCGTCAGCGCCACCGGCCGCGCCGCGGCCGACGTGCTCATCGACGGCGAGCGCATCGTCGCGGTCATCGAACCGGGCACCGCACTGCTCGGCACGGATGTCTCGGCGAGCGTCGACCGCGTGATCGACGCCACCGGCAAGTACGTGATCCCGGGCGGCATCGACGCCCACACCCACATGCAGCTGCCGTTCGGCGGCACCGAGGCCTCAGACACCTTCGAGACCGGCACCCGTGCCGCCGCGCACGGCGGCACGACCTCGATCATCGACTTCGCGGTGCAGACCTACGGGCAGCGCATCGAAGACGGACTGGCCGCGTGGCACGAGAAGGCCTCCGGCAACTGCGCGATCGACTACGGGTTCCACCAGATCGTCGGCGACGTGAACGAGGCGTCGCTCACGGCCATGAAGCGGCTGCCCGACGAGGGCATCACGAGCTTCAAGATGTTCATGGCCTACCCGGGCGTCTTCTACTCCGACGACGCGCAGATCCTCAAGGCCATGCAGGTGTCGCGCGACACCGGGCTGCTCACGATGATGCACGCCGAGAACGGCCCCGCCATCGACGTGCTCGCCCAGCAGCTCGTCGACGCAGGCAACACCGACCCGTACTACCACGGCATCGCCCGCGCCTGGGAGATGGAGGAGGAGGCCACGCACCGCGCGATCATGCTCGCGAAGCTCACCGGCGCTCCGCTCTACGTCGTGCACGTGTCGGCCAAGCAGGCCGTCGAGCAGCTCGCCTGGGCGCGCGACAAGGGGCAGAACGTGTTCGGAGAGACCTGCCCGCAGTACCTCTACCTCTCGCTCGAAGATCAGCTCGGGGCATCCAGCGAGCAGTGGGGCGCCTTCGAAGGCGCCAAGTGGGTGTGCTCGACCCCGCTGCGCTCGCGCGAAGAGGGCCACCAGCACTCGATGTGGCAGGCGCTGCGCACGAACGACCTGCAGATGGTCTCGACCGACCACTGCCCGTTCTGCATGAAGGACCAGAAGGAGCTCGGCCTCGGCGACTTCCGGAAGATCCCGAACGGCATCGGCTCGATCGAGCACCGCATGGACCTCATGTACCAGGGCGTCGTCACCGGCGAGATCACCCTCGAACGCTGGGTGGAGCTCACGTCGACGACCCCGGCGCGCATGTTCGGGCTCTACGGCCGCAAGGGCGTCATCCAGCCCGGTGCCGACGCCGACATCGTCGTCTACGACCCGAACGGCCACACCTCGATCGGCATGGGCGAGGGCCGCACCCACCACATGAACATGGACTACTCGGCCTGGGACGGCTACGAGATCGACGGGCACGTCGACACGGTGCTCTCGCGCGGCAAGGTCGTCGTCGACGGCGACGAGTACCTCGGCGCGAAGGGCGACGGGAAGTTCCTCATGCGGGGGCTCAGCCAGTACCTCATCTGACCATCCGTCGGTCGAGTAGCGCGAAGCGCGTATCGAGACCAGCGGATGCCACAACCGAACAGCGGTCTCGATACGGCCTTCGGCCTACTCGACCGACACAGACACAGAAGGGAGCCCCCATGGATTTCGGCGTCGTCCTGCAGACCAACCCGCCCGCCTCGCGCACCGTGCACCTCGCGAAGCTCGCCGAGCAGTACGGGTTCAGCACCGCGTGGACCTTCGATTCGCACCTGCTCTGGCAGGAGCCCTACGTCATCTACAGCAAGATCCTCGCCGAGACCCACCGCATCAAGGTCGGGCCCTTCGTCACCAACCCGGCGACCCGCGACTGGACGGTAACGGCGTCGATCTTCGCCACCCTCAACGAGATGTACGGCAACCGCACGATCTGCGGCATCGGCCGCGGCGACTCGGCCGTGCGCGTCACGAACGGCAAGCCCGTGACGATGTCCGAGCTGCGCGAGTCGATCCACGTGATCCGTGAACTCGCGAACTCGCGCAGCGTCGAGTACAAGGGCTCGGAGCTGCGGTTCCCGTGGTCGACGGGCTCCGAGCTCGAGGTGTGGGTCGCCGCCTACGGCCCCATGGCGCTGAAGCTCACGGGGGAGGTCGGCGACGGCTTCATCCTGCAGCTGGCGGACGTCGACATCGCGGCGTGGATGATCAAGACGGTTCGGGATGCCGCGGAAGCCGCCGGCCGCGACCCCATGTCGATCAAGTTCTGCGTCGCCGCCCCCATGTACATCGGCGACGACTGGGCGCACATGCGCGACCAGACCCGCTGGTTCGGCGGCATGGTCGGCAACCACGTCGCCGACATCGTCGCGAAGTACGGCATGCACGGCACCGTGCCCGACGCGCTCACCGACTACATCCGCGGACGCGAGGGCTACGACTACAACACGCACGGCAAGGCCGACAACGACCACGTCGACTTCGTGCCCGACGAGATCGTCGAACGGTTCTGCGTGCTCGGCTCGGCCGACCAGCACATCCAGAAGCTGAAGCAGCTCGCCGAGCTCGGCGTCGACCAGTTCGCCGGGTACCTCCAGCACGACAACAAGGAGGAGACGCTCCGGGTCTACGGCGAGACCGTCATCCCCGCGATGACCGAGCACCTCACGGCGAAGGCATGACGAGCACCGCGCGTCGCATGGGCGCCGTCGGCTGGGGGATCGCCGGCGTCGTGCTGCTCGTCGTGCTGTGGGAGGGCTACAAGCTGCTCGCCCCTGCCGACGGCGTGCTCATCGGCGAGACGCGCGTGCTGCCGCGCAACACCGACCTCGCCATGCCCCACGTCTGGGACATGTTCGCCCGCCTCGCCGAGCCCGTGACGCGCTCGCCCTCGGCGCAGCCGCTGTGGCTCGTGATCCTCCTCGGCGCGCTCACGACGCTCGGCATCGCCGCCGCGGGATGGCTCGTCGGCGTCGTCGTGGGCATCGGGCTCGCGCTCGTGATGCAGCGCTGGCGGATCGCCGAGTGGGGGCTGCTTCCGTGGATCGTGCTCAGCCAGACCGTGCCGCTCATCGCCTTCGCCCCGATCGTGAAGAGCTGGGGCTCCCGCGTCGAGATCGGCCCCCTCGAGTGGCAGGACTGGATGTCCGTCGCGCTCATCGCGAGCTACCTCGCGTTCTTCCCGATCGCGATCGGCGCGCTCAAGGGCCTGCAGTCGCCCGACCGCATCCACGAGGAGCTCATGCAGAGCTACGCCGCCGGCTACTGGGCGACGCTCGCGAAACTGCGGTTCCCGGCGGCGGTGCCGTACCTGCTGCCCGCGCTGAGGCTCGGCGCGGCGAACGCCGTCATCGGCGCGGTCGTCGCCGAGGTGTCGACCGGACTCCAGGGCGGCATCGGGCGCCTCCTCATCCAGTTCGCCGGGCAGGCCTCGGGCGACCCGGCCAAGGCGTGGGGGCCGATCTTCGGCGCCGTCGTCCTCGGCCTCGTGGCCGCCGGCTCGGTCGCGCTGCTCGGCGTGATCCTCAAGAACTACCGACGAACGGAGGAAGCCGCATGAGTGCTCCCGAGAACGCTGCCGCTCCCGAGACCTCCGCGGTCGCCGTCGCCGTACGGGGCGTCGACAAGGTCTTCGACACTCGCGGCGGGCAGGTGCACGCGCTCGAGGGCATCGACCTCGAGATCGCCGCGGGGGAGTTCGTCTCGCTCATCGGACCGAGCGGGTGCGGCAAGTCGACGCTCATGCGGCTCGTCGCCGATCTCGACGCGCCGACCGCCGGGTCGATCTCGGTGTTCGGCAAGACGCCTGCGCAGGCCCGGCTCGACCAGGAGTACGGCATCGCCTTCCAGCAGGCGGGCCTGCTGCCGTGGCGCACGGTCGCCGCGAACGTCGCGCTGCCGCTCGAACTGCACGGCGTCGCCCAGTCGGCGCGCCGCGCGAAGGTCGACGAACTGCTCGACATGGTCGGGCTCGCCGAGTTCGCCGACCGCTACCCCGACCAGCTGTCGGGCGGCATGCAGCAGCGGGTCGCCATCGCCCGTTCCCTCGCCGAGCAGCCCCGGCTGCTGCTCATGGACGAACCGTTCGGCGCCCTCGACGAGATGACGCGCGAGAAGATGCAGGCCGACCTGGTGCGCATCGCGGGGGAGACGGGGGCGGCCGTCGTGTTCGTCACGCACTCGATCCCCGAGGCGGTGTTCCTCTCCGACCGGGTGGTGGTGATGTCTCCACGGCCCGGGCGGATCCGCGAGATCGTGCCGATGCGGCTGGCGGGCGCGGCCGGCGCGGCCGGAGAGGTCGCTGCGCCCGGCAGCCGTGCGGCGCGCACCGAGGGACTCCGCGAGGACCGCTCCTTCTTCGAGATGGTCACCGCCGTGCGCGAGGCGCTGCACGGCGCCCCCGTCGCGACCGGCGCGCGCGGAGTGGAGACCCGCTGATGTCCGCGCCCATGAGCCCCCGCACCGAGACGACGCTGCGCATCGTCGCGCCGCTCGCCGTCGGGCTCATCGTGCTCGGCGTGTGGCAGTTCCTCGTCAGCGTCGTCGGCGTCTCCGACTACCTGCTGCCGAGCCCCGCCTCGATCGTCGAGGCGCTCATCGCCTCGTGGGACTCGATCGTGCAGGCGACGATCATCACGGGCACGAACGCGCTCATCGGCCTCGTCGTCGGCTCGGTGCTCGGCATCGCCCTCGCCGCGCTCGCGGCGAGGTGGCGTGCCGTCGATCGCATGAGCGCACCGGTCGTCGCCGCCCTCGCCGTCGTCCCGATCGTCGCCCTCGCGCCCGTGCTGAACTCGATGTTCGGCGCCGACAGCCAGTTCGGGCGGCAGGCGATCGCCGCGATCGCCTCGTTCGTGCCGGTGTTCCTCAACACGCTGCGCGGATTCCGGCAGACGACGCCCGTGCACCGTGAGCTCATGCGCGCCTACGCGGCGACCCCGGGTCAGGTGCTGCGCACGCTCACCCTGCCGACGGCGCGGCCCTTCATCCTCACGGGCATCAGGATCGCCTCCTCGCTCGCCGTCATCTCGGCGCTCGTCGCCGAGTACTTCGGCGGGCCGCGCGGTGGCCTCGGCAGCTTGATCTCGACCTCGGCCGCGTCGAGCGCGTACGCCCGTGCGTGGGCGTACGTCGTGGCATCCATCGCCCTCGGCCTGCTCTTCTACCTCGCGACCCTCGCCCTCGAACGGCTCGTGCTGCGCGGCCGGAGGCCCGCCGCACGAACCCCAGGAACCCGCACCACCGCCATCGGCACCGTCAGCACGACCAGCACCGCCGTTCCACGCTGAGCACCCGCACAGCACTGCACTCGAAGCACAGAACAGGGAAGGACTGACATGAAGCACAGCACACGCCGCGGACTCGCGGCCGGAGCGTTCGCCGTCACGGCTGCGTTCCTCCTCGCCGCCTGCTCGTCGGGCGACTCCGGCTCGGACGGCGGCGATTCCGCCGACGGCGAGCTCACCCCCGTGAAGCTCCAGCTCCAGTGGCTCCCGCAGGGGCAGTTCGCCGGCTACTTCGCCGCCGTCGACCAGGGCTACTTCGAAGAGGAGGGCCTGGACGTCGAGATCATCCCCTCCGGCGGCGACATCGTGCCGCAGGACGCGCTCGCCAACGGCGACGTCGACTACGCGATCGCATGGGTGCCGAAGGTGCTCGGCTCGATCGAACAGGGCGCGAACCTCACCGACATCGCGCAGATCTTCCAGCGATCGGGCACCCTGCAGGTGTCGTGGGCGGACTCGGGCATCGAGTCGGTCGCCGATTTCGAGGGCAAGAAGATCGGCTCGTGGGGCTTCGGCAACGAGTGGGAGATCTTCGCGGCGATGGCCGCGGAGGGTCTCGACGCGACGACCGTCGAGATCATCACGCAGGACTTCAACATGAACGCGTTCCTGCAGGGCGACATCGACGCGGCGCAGGCGATGACGTACAACGAGTACGCGCAGCTGCTCGAGACGGTGAACCCCGACACGGGTGAGCTGTATCAGCCCGAGGACTTCAACGTGATCTCGTACGAGGACACCGAGGGGGCCATGCTGCAGGACGCGATCTGGGCCGACACCGAACGCCTCGACAGCGACACCGAGTACCAGGAGACGACGGTCAAGTTCCTGAAGGCCGTCATCAAGGGCTGGGCGTTCGCCGCGCAGAACCCCGAGGATGCCGCGGACATCACGATTGCCGCAGGTTCGGGCTGGGGTCCGAGCCACGAGCTGTGGATGGTCAACGAGACCAACAAGCTCATCTGGCCCTCCGACAGCGGCATCGGCGTGATCGACGAGGCCGCGTGGGACAAGACCGTCGCCGGCGCGCTCGCCGCGGTGAACGAGGCGGGCGACCACCTCATCACCGAGGAGCCGCCCGCGACCGCCTGGTCGAACGAGTGGATCGAGAAGGCCCTCGCCGAGCTCGAGGGCGACGACCTCGACCTCACGGGCGCCGACTGGTCGCCCATCGACGTCACCCTCGAAGAGGGCGGCAACTAAACACTGCTCGTGGGTTGAGGAGGCGCGCCAGCGCCGTCTCGAAACCGGATGCCGCAAGCGATGGTTTCGAGACGCGTCGCGCTTCGCGTGGCGCTCCTCAACCCGCGGACGGGAACAGAAAGGCAGCGAAGCCATGACCGAGAACCTCGACGACCTCGACGAGCTCGCCCGCGAACTCGATCGCGCGCACGTGTTCCACTCGTGGTCGGCGCAGGCCCAGAGCCCCGGCCTCGTGGTCGCGAGCGGCCGCGGCGCCCGCGTCTGGGACCACGCGGGACGCGAGTACCTCGACTTCTCGAGCCAGCTCGTGAACGTCAACATCGGCCACCAGCACCCGGTCGTCGTCGCCGCGATCCGCGAGCAGGCCGAACTGCTCACGACGATCGCCCCCTCGACGGCGAACCTCGCCCGCGGCGAGGCGGCGAAACGCATCGTCGCGCGCGCACCGGCGGGCTTCGAGAAGGTGTTCTTCACGAACGGCGGTGCGGATGCCAACGAGAACGCCATCCGCATGGCGCGCCTGCACACGGGGCGCGACAAGGTGCTGTCGACGTACCGTTCGTACCACGGCAACACGGGCTCGGCGATCGTCGCGACGGGCGACTGGCGGCGCGTGCCGAACGAGTTCGCGCGCGGGCACGTGCACTTCTTCGGGCCGTACCTCTACCGCAGCGAGTTCTGGGCGACCACGCCCGAGGAGGAGTCGGAGCGGGCGCTGCACCACCTGCGCCGGGTGATCGAGTCGGAGGGGCCGACGTCGATCGCGGCCGTGCTGCTCGAGTCGATCCCCGGCACCGCCGGCATCCTCGTGCCGCCGCCCGGCTACCTCGAGGGGGTGCGCGAGCTGTGCGACCGGCACGGCATCCTGCTCATCCTCGACGAGGTGATGGCGGGCTTCGGCCGCACCGGCCGCTGGTTCGCCTTCGACGGCTACGCCGTGCGACCCGACCTCATCACCTTCGCGAAGGGGGTGAACTCGGGCTACGTGCCCGCGGGCGGCGTCATCATCTCCGACGAGATCGCGGCGACGTTCGACGAGCGGGTGTTCCCGGGCGGGCTCACCTACTCGGGGCATCCGCTCGCGATGGCCTCGATCGTCGCGACGCTCGACGCGATGGCCTCGGAGGGCATCGTCGAGCATGCGCGTGCGGTCGGCGCCGAGGCGATCGCGCCCGCCCTCGAGGACCTCGCCGAACGGCACGCCCTCATCGGCGAGGTGCGCGGCGAGGGCGTCTTCTGGGCGGTCGAGCTCGTCGTCGACCGGAGGACCCGCGAGCCGCTGCAGGCGGCGGCGATGGGCCGCATCAAGGCGGCGCTCGTCGAGCGCGGGCTTCTGCCGTTCATCCAGGACAACCGCATCCACGTGGTGCCGCCGTGCGTCGTCACCGCCGACGAGGTCGCCGAGGCGGCCGCGATCTACGACGAGGTGCTCGCGAGCGCCTCCGCCGAATAGGACAAGGGGAGAAACCACCATGACCGAATTCATCGAGCACTGGATCGCCGGGGCATCCGTCGCCGGCGACGCCGAACGCAGCGGGCCCGTCTACAACCCGGCCCTCGGCACCGAGCAGCGACGCGTGCGCTTCGCGTCGACCGCCGACGTCGACGCGGCCGTCGAAGCGGCGGCGCAGGCGTTCCCGGGGTGGCGCGACACCTCGATCGCCAGGCGTCAGCAGGTGATGTTCAAGTTCCGCGAACTCCTGGCGGGCCGCACCGGCGAGCTCGCCGCGATCCTCACGAGCGAGCACGGCAAGGTGCTGGCGGACGCCGCGGGCGAGATCGCGCGCGGCCTCGAGGTCGTCGAACTCGCCTGCGCGATGCCCGCCTACACGAAGGGCGAGTACTCCGAGAACGTGTCGACCGGCATCGACGTGTACACGCTGCGGCAGCCGGTGGGCGTCGTCGGCATCATCTCGCCGTTCAACTTCCCGGCGATGGTGCCGCTGTGGTTCTTCCCGCTCGCGATCGCGACGGGCAACACGGTCGTGCTGAAGCCCTCCGAGAAGGACCCGTCGGCCGCGGTCTGGCTCGCGAAACTCCTCCAGGAGGCGGGCTTGCCCGACGGCGTGCTCAACGTCGTGCACGGCGACAAGGTCGCCGTCGACGCGCTGCTGCACCACCCGACGGTGCGGTCGATCTCGTTCGTCGGCTCGACCCCCATCGCGCAGTACATCTACGCGACCGCGACGGCCAACGGCAAGCGCGTGCAGGCCCTCGGCGGGGCGAAGAACCACATGCTCGTGCTGCCCGACGCCGACCTCGACCTCGCCGCCGACGCCGCCGTGAACGCCGGCTTCGGCTCGGCGGGCGAACGGTGCATGGCGATCAGCGCGGTGCTCGCGGTCGAGCAGGTCGCCGACGAGTTCGTCGCGAAGGTGGCCGAGCGGATGTCACGGCTCACCACCGGCGACGGCACCCGCGGCACCGACATGGGCCCGCTGATCACGCGCGAGCACCGCGACAAGGTCGCCGGGTACCTCGACATCGCGACCGCCGATGGGGCCTCGCTCGTGGTCGACGGGCGCGGCGCCGAGGTCGACGGCGACCCGAACGGGTTCTGGCTCGCCCCCACGCTCGTCGACCGGGTGCCGACCACCTCGTCGGTGTACCGCGACGAGATCTTCGGGCCGGTGCTCTCGGTCGTGCGGGTCTCGGGCTACGAGGAGGGGCTCGAGATCATCAACTCCTCGCGGTACGGCAACGGCACCGCGATCTTCACGAACGACGGGGGAGCGGCGAGGCGGTTCCAGCGGGAGGTCACGGTCGGCATGGTCGGCATCAACGTGCCGATCCCCGTGCCGGTGGCCTACCACTCGTTCGGCGGGTGGAAGGACTCGCTGTTCGGCGACGCGAAGGCGTACGGGGCGCGTGGATTCGACTTCTACACGCAGGAGAAGGCGATCACCTCGCGCTGGCTCGACCCGAGCCACGGCGGGCTCAACCTGGGGTTCCCGCAGCACGACTGAGCCGTCGTGCCGGTCGAGTAGGCGCGCAGCGCCGTATCGAGACCACGAAGCGCGGGTGTGGTCTCGATACGCGACTTCGTCGCTACTCGACCGACGGGGTGGTCAGCGGCGCGCGAACGCCGCGATGCGCGCCTGCGCCTCTGGCGTCGCGAAGGCGGCGCCGATCGTGCGGGCCTCGTCGTCGAGCGCGTCCTGGAAGGGTCGTTCGAGGCCCGAGCGCACGAGCCGCTTCGCCTGCCCGAACGCGCCCGTCGCGCCGTCGAGCCACGACTGCGCGATCGCACGCGCGCGCCCCGCGACCTCCTCATGCGGCACGACTTCGGTGACGAGCCCCCAGTCGAGCGCCTCCGCGGCGCTCAGCCGGCGCGAGGTGAGCGAGAGTTCGAGCGCGCGGCGGGTGCCGACCGCCTCGGGGAGCAGCGTGCTCACCCCGCAGTCGGGCGTGAGCGCCATGTCGGCGTAGCGGCTCGCGAAGTTCGCCTGCTCGCTCGCGACGATCACGTCGGCGACGAGCATGAAGCCGAGCCCGCCGCCCGCGACGGGCCCCTGCACGGCGGCGACGATGGGCTTCGCGCTCTCGCGGAGCGTGCGGTGCCCGTCGTGGATGCGGTCGGCGAGTTCGGTGATGACGCCGGCTGCGCCGAGGCCGTCGCCGCCCGCGGAGGCGAGCTCCGACATGGCGAGCACGTCGCCGCCGGCGCAGAACGCCCGGCCCTCGGCGTCGAACAGCACCGCGCCGATGTCTTCGCGGCGCGCGACCTCGTGGGCGATCGACTGCCAGAGGCCGATGGCCTCGGGGTCGACGGCGTTGAGGCGGGCGGGGCGGTTGAGGGTGATGCGGGCGAGCCCGTCGGTCACGTCGAACAGGATCGCGTCATCGGCCATGGTGCCGGAGCCTACCGGGCCGGGCTCGTCGTCGCGCGTGAATTGGCGGCGGCCTCACGCGGTGCCCCCGACGCGCGCATGTTCGCAGTAGGCCATCGCCAACCGGGTCGTAGACCGCAGCGGTCGGCCGCGTCAGCCGATGGCCGTGTGCGCCGTCGTCGGCTCGGTGCCGATGAGGGCGGACGGGGTCCAGCCCGAGTAGCGGCGGACTTCGCGCACGAGGTGGCTCTGGTCGGCGAAGCCGAAGCGCGACGCCACCTCCGCGGCGGGCAGCCCTCTGAGGGCGATCGCGGCGCGCTCGAACCGAACGAGGCCGGCGGCCGCCTTCGGCCCGATCCCGACATGTTCCGCGAAGCGCGAGCTGGCGTACCGCGAGCTCCAGCCGGTCTCCTCGACCAGCTCGGCGATCCGCACGCGGCCTCCGGAGCGATCGATCTGCCGCCACATCCAGCCGACGAAGGGCTCGAGAGGCCGACCGTGCTCGAGCAGGCCGAGCAGCACCCGATCGATCAGCTCGAAGCGGCGGGGCCAGTTCGGGGCCCGCAGCAGTCGATCGAGGAGCCGGTCGCCGAACACCGGATTCACGTCGGCGAGCTCGACCACGCGTGCGGCGAGCTCGCGACCCGGCAGGCCGAGGAGGCGGGTGACGCCGAGCGGGGTGAGGTAGATCTGCAGGCAGTGCTGCTCGGACTCGAACGAGGTGGTCGCGTGGCCGGGCATGATGCCGGCGATGAACGAGGTGTGGCGCCCGACGCCCTCGCCGACGGAGAGGTCGACGACGTCGAGCGGCGGCCCGAGCGACAGCACGACCGGGATCAGGCTGCCCGCCACCTGACGTCGGACGACCGGCCCGGCGGCGCGTTCGTCGTGGCCCACGATGCCCGCGACGAGCCCGGCGAGCTCGGGGCGCACCCGATGCCGCACCAGGACCGGCCCCGGTGCGGCGGCCTCGTGCCTCGTGTCGTCGGTCACCGCCGGTCGATTTCCTTCAAGACGGGCTCGTCCCGCATGAATGACCATGAGACGCGGAAGGAGTACCTGATGCGCAGATTGATCGCGATCGAGTTCCTCTCGGTCGATGGAGTCATGCAGGGACTGGGGTCGCCCGACGAGGACCGCGAGGGCGGCTTCGAGCACGGCGGATGGGGAGCACCCTACGCCGATGCCATCCACGCCTCCAGCGGTTCGGGCGGGATCGGCGGCACCACCGCCTACCTCTTCGGGAGGAAGACCTACGAGAAGATGGCCGCCTACTGGCCGTCGGTCTCGGACGACGACCCGATTGCCGCCCATCTGAACGCCACGGAGAAGCACGTCGTGACCGGCACGCTGACCGAGTTCGGGTGGAGGAACACGCGGCCGGTGACCGGCGATCTCGTCGACGGCATCCATGCACTGAAGCAGGCGGGGGACGGCGACATCGCCGTGCTCGGCAGCGGAGTACTCGTGCAAGCCCTCCTGCGGCAGAACCTCGTCGACGGGCTGCGGCTCTTCGTCCACCCGCTTCTCATCGGCTCGGGCAAGCGCCTCTTCGGTGAGCTCCCGAGTCCGCGTCCGCTCAGGTTGACGGCATTCGACACCACCCCGCGGGGAAGCCTCGTGCTCGCATACGACCTCGAGCTCGGCACGGGCTCATGACGCGGAGCAGGTCGCGGGCTCAGACCCCGAAGTCGCCGGAGGGCGCGATGAGCCGGGTCACCTCGCCGGTGTCGGCGTTGCTCAGCACGATGACGAAGAAGTGGCGGTCGCCTGACGCGGCGGGGTTCGGGGGGATGGCGACCTGGCCGAGCTGCGAGACGATCGTGTTGACTCCGGTCGACGGCTCGATGTACGGAGCCCCGCTGGTGACGCCGATCGTCGCCGTCGAGAGCTGGTCGCTGACCTTCACCCCGGTCGCCGAGCCGATGCCGGGGTCGGTGCCGATCGGCAGGCCGCCGGCCGTCGGCGCGTCGACGAACACCCAGTGGTTGGGGATGTCGGGCACGGTGCCGGGGGTCTCGGAGTCGTAGAGTCGCAGACCGTCCCACTCGTGGACGATGCCGGGCGGGGTCTCGAGGCCGCCGTCGTCCGGTGTCTCGACCGCGGCGCCCAGCACCTCGGTCAGGCCCGCGACGACCTCGTCGGTCGGCTGGAAGTAGTCGTAGCTCACGAGCGGCGCGCCCTCAGCGTCGAAGACCGTGATCGCCTCGGCGGAGATGCCGATGGATGCAGCTGCCGGCGGCTCCGTCGTCGCCGGGGTCGCGCTCGCCGTCTCGCTCGGTGACACCGTGGGAGATGCGGTGGACGGCGTGCACGCGCTGAGCGCCACGAGGGCGAGGAGCGCGGTCGAGGCCAGCAGGACGGGGCGTGCGAAGGAGCGCGGCATGACCGGAGCGTATCGGTTCGACGATCGGCCGGGATCAGGGTGCGCACTGTTGAGCGAGGAGCTCCGACCAGCTCAGGTCCGTCGGGCGAACGTCGTCGCGTCAGGGGCGCTCTCGGTGTGCTGCCGCTCGAGCCGCGCTGCCTGCGCGACGAGCACGTCGAGCACGGTGCGCACCGCGAGTCGTTCGGCGACGTCGGGGCGCACGAGGGCGACGATCTGACGGGCGGATGCCACGCCGCGGAGCGGCTTCAACACGATCGAATCGGGAACGGCGCCGCTCGTGAACCGCGGCACGAACGCGATGCCGAGCCCCGCCTCGATGAAGGCCTCGATGATGCGCATGTCGCTGAAGCGCTGGGTGACCCGCACGCGGCGGCCGGTCTGCTGCTCGATGGCGTGCAGGATGCGCTCGAACGGGAAGCCGGGAGGTACGCCGAGCCACGACTCGTCGACGAGGTCGGCGGGGGTGAGGTGCGAGCGGCCGGCGAGACGATGGTCGGCGGGCAGGCCGATGTCGAGCGGTTCGGTGAGGAGCGGCATCGCGCGGAGGCCGCGCCCGCCCCAGGGGAGCACGCCGGGCATGGTGTGGGCGAGCACGATGTCGTAGTCGCTCGTGAGATCGGCGAACTCCGCGAGTTCGGGGTCGAGGTCGGTCGCGTGCACGACGAGCCCGTTGACCTGCGAGAGCTCGAGCATCACTGCGGGCAGCAGGGCTGCGCCGATCGTCGGGAAGGTCATGAGCGTGACCTCGCCGCTCGGGTGGTTGCGGAACTCGTCCCACAGGGAGGTGGCGCGCTCGAGGGCGATGGCGACGTCGGTGGCGCTGCGGGCTAGCGCGTGCCCGGCGCTCGTGAGCACGACCCCGCGCCCGCTGCGTTCGATGAGCGGGACCCCGGCCTCGCGTTCGAGCACCTTGAGCTGCTGCGACACGGCCGACGGGGTGCGCCCGGTCGCTTCGGCGACCGCGGTCACGGAGCCGCGCTCGGCGAGTTCGCGGAGGAGATCGAGCCGGCGCACATCCATGAAGCAACACTACATCATGGTTGTAGAACTGTGAGCTTGTGCTGAAAGTTTCGACGCGGAAGAATAGTGCATGTCGAACACGTGCAACGGCGCAAGGTCGCTCGGCCAGCCCGCATTGTCTTCGTCGAAAGGGTCCATCGTGATCAGCATCATCGTGCTTCTCGGCACCGTTTCCGTTGCCGCCGTCGCCGGCGCCGTCGTCGTCACCGCTCGTGACGGCTACCGCCGCCAGCCGCGAGAGACGTTCGCGCGCACCGTCTGAGTGCCGCGAATCCCCGGAGGTCCGTTCTCCGGGATTGCAGGGCCGCCGCGCGGGGGAGGGACACCCCGCGGGGCGGCCCTTCTTCTGTGCGCCGTGGGGGGGGTGCGGCCGTCGGGCGGCACCCGCCCGGTGCGTGTGCACGGCGGGCATCGGAGGGTTCATGGGGGGACTCCGATGCCCGCCGCCGTGTCGCTCGACACCCGGTGCCACCGCCCGATAGCGTGACCGCCAGGAGTACATCTCAGGCGGGAAGACGGGGGACCGATGGCGCACGTGGTCGCAACAGGGGCGGGCAAGGCGATGATGGAGCGGCGGGCCGATCCGACGCACGACTACATCCTGCGGCTCACCGGAAAGGACCGCCCGCGGGTCCTCTTCGTGGGCACCGCGACGGGGGACGAGGCCGCGTACACGCTGAGCTTCTACAAGACCTACGACGCCGACCGCTGCGCCCCGCATCACCTCACGCTCTTCCACCGAGACCTCGACGACCTCGCGGGCTACGTGAAGGGCTTCGACGTGATCCACGTCGGCGGTGGCAACACCGCGAACATGCTCGACGTGTGGAAGCGTCAGGGCCTCGACGAGATCATGCGCGAGATGTGGGAGGACCCTGCGTCGAACGTCGTCTTCACCGGCGGCTCGGCCGGCGGCATCTGCTGGTTCGAGGGCGGCACGACCGACAGCTACGGGCCGACCCTGCAGGTGCTGCCTGAGGGACTCGGCTTCCTGCACGGCAGCTTCTGCCCCCATTACGACGCGGAGGACCAGCGGCAGCCGCTGTTCCACGAGGCGCTCCTGAGCGGCGAGCTCGCGACGGGGTACGCCGTCGGCAACCTGCAGTCGCTTCACTTCGAGAACCAGGAGTTCGTCACCGCGATCAGCCCCGTCGACCCGGCGCTCGCGCTGCGCGTCGAGGCGATCGACGGCGAGATCGTCGAGACCCCCCTGCCCGTGCAGGTGCTCGAGGCTCGCGGCCCGATCGTGAAGGGCCCGAGCGCGTGAACGACAACGTCTGGATCCTCGTCGCGCAGCTGATCGTCGTCGTCCTGGCGATCTTCATGGGCACCCGCACGAGCGGGATCGGGCTCGGCGTCTGGGGCCTCGTCGGCGTCGCCGTGCTCGTGTTCGGCTTCCAGACCGCGCCCGGCAGTGCGCCGGTCGATGCGGTCTTCATCGTGCTCACGGTCATCACGGCGGCCTCGGTCATGCAGGCCGCCGGCGGCATCGACTGGATGGTGTCGGTCGCGGCCAAGGCCATCAAGTCCCGGCCGAAGAGCGTCGTCTTCCTCGCGCCGGCGATGTCGTTCCTCTTCACCGTGGGCGCCGGGACGGGCAACATCTTCTACCCGCTGCTGCCCGTCATCTACGACGTCTCGTACCAGCAGAAGATCCGGCCCGAACGGGCGCTCTCGGTCTCCGCCGTCGCCTCGCAGGTGGGCATCCTCTGCAGCCCGGTCTCGGCGGCGACCGCCTCGCTCGTCGTGCTCCTCGCGCCGAGCGGCGTCGACCTCGGCCAGGTCCTGCTCATCATGTGGCCGGCCTCGATCGTCGGCCTCTTCCTCGCCGCGCTCGTCATGGTGCGGCACGGCAAGAACCTCGAGGACGACCCCGAGTACCAGCGGCGCCTCGCCGAGCACCTCATCAAGCCCCCCACCGAGGATGTGACCTCGAAGAAGCTGCCGCGCACCGCGGTGCTGTCGGCGTCGATCTTCCTCGCCGGCGTGGGATTCATCGTGCTCATGGGCCTGTTCGAAGGTCTCCGCCCGATCATCGGCACCGACGACAACGGCGACCCGGTGCGCGTGTCGGTGACGATCATCATCGAGGTGACGATGGGTGTCATCGCGGCGCTCATCTTCGTGTTCTGCAAGGTGAAGTCGGCCGACGTGCCCAAGCAGACGACCTTCCCGGCCGGCATGGTCGGTGCGTTCGCGCTCTTCGGCATCGCCTGGCTCGCGAACACCTTCGTCGCGAACAACAACCAGCTCATCGTCGACGGGCTCGGTTCGCTCGTCTCGGGGTCGGCGGCCTTCGTCGGTGCGCTGCTGTTCGCGCTCGCGCTCTTCCTCGTCGCGATGCTCACGACGAGCCAGTCGAGCGCGACGAACGCGATCGTGCCGATCGGCCTCGCGATCGGCCTCCCGGCGTCGCTCATCGTGGGCCTCTGGCCCTCGGCGATGGGCATGTACACGCTGCCCGCCAACGGCTCGCAGGTGGCGACGGCCGCCTTCGACCAGACGGGCACGACCAAGCTCGGCAAGTTCGTGTTCGACCACTCCTTCCAGTTGCCGAACCTCGTCTACGTCATCTCGGCGATCCTCGTGGGCACCGCACTCTCGTTCGTGGTGATGTGATCCGGAGAGGTCGATGACCGCAGACACCGCTGATCGCGCACTCCTCCGCCGGTTCCTCCTCGGGCTCGCGGAGGGCATGAATGCGGCGGCCGACTCGGTCGACCGCGTCAGCGAGACGCTCACCCGGGTCGCCCGCGCCTACGGCGACACCGACGCCGGCTTCGTCGTGCTGCCGACGGTGATCATCGTCGAGACCGGTGAGGGCGAGAACGAGCGCGTCGCGATCCGTTCGGCGGTGAACGCCTCGTTCCGATTCGACCAGATCGCTGCGCTCTACACGCTCATCGACCGGGCCGAGCGCGCCGAGATCACCCCGCTCGACGGCATCAACCGGCTCAACGAGATCGGTGCGATGCGGCCGCGCATCGGATGGTTCGTCCGCACCTTCGGGCACGCACTGCTCGTGACGGGCCTTGCGCTGCTGCTCGCCCCGACCTGGCAGGGTGCGCTCATCGCGTTCGCGCTCGGCGCGTTCATCGGTGTTGCGAAGCTCGTGCGCTCACCGACGCTGCAGCTCGTCTTCCCGATCTTCGCGGCATTCGTCTGCGCGCTCGCCGTCTTCCTCATCGCACCCTACGTCGAGATCGGCGACCCGATCCGGCTGCTCATCGCCCCGCTCGCGACCTTCCTGCCGGGCGGGGTCCTCACCACCGGGGTCGGTGAACTCGCGGCCGGCCAGATGGTCGCTGGGGCCTCCCGCCTCGTGTTCGGCCTCGTGCAGCTCGCGCTGCTGTCGTTCGGAATTCTCGCCGCGGGGAGCCTGGTCGGCGTCGCCGCCTCGAGCTACTCGCCGCTCGAGACATCCACCGCCCTGCCCTGGTGGGTCGCGCCGCTCGGCGTCCTGCTCTTCGCGATCGGCAACTACCTGCACTTCTCGGCGCCGCGCCGCACCTTCGGCTGGGTGCTGCTGGTGCTCGTGGTCGCCTACACCGGGCAGACGCTCGGCGGGCTGTTCGTCGGGGCGACCGTGAGCGGATTCATCGGGGCGCTCGCGATGACCCCCGTCGTGCTGTGGGTCGCGACCCTGCGCGGCGGTGCACCGACCCAGCTGACCTTCCTGCCGGCCTTCTGGCTGCTCGTGCCGGGGGCCGCGGGGCTCCTCGGCATCACCGAGGCGGTCGGCACCACCCAGGGGCTGCAGGACTTCGCCGAGGCATTCACCTCGATCATGTCGATCGCACTCGGCGTGCTGATCGGCACCGCGCTCTACCGGGTCGTGCACCACGGCGCCGAAGAGCTCGCCGACTTCCACATCGACGTGCCCGCCGCGCTCGCCGAGGAGGAGGCGCCGCCCTTCTGGGCGCGGCTCGTGCCCGGCACCCCGCGGTCGATCTGGGGGGGCCGGCGGCCGCGTCCCTCCGGTCGAGTCGAGCGAGAACCACAGGCGGATGCCTCGCGGCCGACGCCGGCATCCGATGAATCCTCCCCTTCCTCTCAGGGAGGTGGGTCGTAGAGTATTCGGGTGACTGATCGACAGCCCCTCGACATCGCCGACGCCCGCCGTCGGCTCATCGACCACATCTCCGCCGACGCCGTGTTCCACGGCGACTTCACGCTCACGAGCGGAAAGAAGGCGACGTATTACGTCGACCTGCGCAAGGTCAGCCTCGACCACCGCGTCGCCCCGCTGATCGGTCAGGTCATGCTCGACGTCATCTCGGGCATCCCCGATGTCGCCGCCGTCGGCGGTCTCACCATGGGCGCCGACCCGATCGCCTCCGCGATCCTGCACCAGGGCGCGGCCCAGGGCCTTGCGTACGACGCCTTCGTCGTGCGCAAGGAGCCGAAGGACCACGGCCGCGGCAAGCAGGTCGAGGGCCCCGAGCTCGCCGGCAAGCGCGTGATCGTGCTGGAAGACACCTCGACGACCGGCGGCTCGCCGATCAAGGCCATCGAAGCGCTGCGCAAGGTCGGCGCAGAGGTCGTCGCGGTCGCGGTCGTCGTCGACCGGGCGACCGGTGCTCGCGAGATCATCGAGGCCGAGGGCGTGCCGTACCTCTACGCCATCGGACTGGAAGACCTGGGTCTGGCCTGATGAGCGGGCGGCAGGGATTCGACGACGGAGCCGACTGGCTGCTCGCGCAGCTCGCGGGCGGCGGAGCCACGGGCTCCGCGCCGCAGGCGTCCCCGCCGCAGACCCCGCCGCAGCAGCCCTCGGCGTTCGCAGCGCCCCCCGCCCCGGCCCCGCAGGCGCAGCCGTCTGCGCCGCGGCCTCCGGCGCAGCACGAAGAGGTGCTCGACTGGTTCTCGCTCGCCGAGCCCCCCGCCCGCGACGACGCCGCCACGCGAGCCCTGCCGGTCGTCGGCGAGCCGGGGCATCCGTTCGCCTCGCCGTCGGTGCCCGAACCGCGGATGCCCGCGCCGCTGCCGCCTGCCTCGATGCCGCCCGCCTCGTCGGGGCTGCCGAGCTGGACCCCGCCGTTCACCGTGGCGCCCCCGGCGCCGACGTCGCGGCTGACCGAGGTGGAACCGCCCGTGGGCGGCGCCTCGCCGGCGGCGACCGCCGCGCCGCAGGCGCCGTTCCCCGCGGCCGCGCCGATGCCGCCCGTCGCCCCCGCGGCGCCGCCGTCGTGGAACACCGCGATGCCGCCTGCCGCCCCCGTGGCGCCGCCGTCGTGGAACACCGCCGACACCGCGATGCCGCCGGCAGCCCCTGTGGCGCCGCCGTCGTGGAACGCCGCCGACACCGCCGCGCCGCCCGCGGGCATCCCGATGGTCGACCCGTTCGCCGCGCTCGCCGCTCCGGCGGCGCCCGTCGCCCCCGCCACGGCGCCCGTCGAGCCGACGCCCCCGCCGGGCCCGGTCACCCCGACCGCGCCGTTCGCACTGACCTGGGGCGACCCCGAGATCGAGTCGGAGGCCGCGCTCCGCGCCGCCTTCGCGCAGCTCTCCGACGACTCGGCACCCGCGGCCGCACCGTCGGCACCCGCGGCGCACACCCCGGCACCCGCGGCGCACACCCCGGCACCGCAGGCGCCGCTCGCAGAACCCGCCCCGAACTCCGACGACCCGTTCGCCGGGTTCTCGGCCCCCGCGGTCGCGCGCAGCTCGTTCACCCCCGTGGGCGGCATTCCGATCCAGCACCCGACCGCACCGCCCGAGGCGCCGGCCGGGTGGGCCGAGACGCCCACGCCGCCTGCCGCGAGCTACGACGACGAACTGTGGGCCGCGCTCAACGAGGCCGAGCCTGCGCCCGAGCCCGGGTGGCCGGCCGCCTCGGCCGCACCCGCCGCCGCTCCCGCGACGCCCGAGCCCGTCGCCCCGCCCGCCCCCGAGGCACCCCTGGCCGAGACGCCGGCCTGGACGCCGGGCCGTGCGTGGACCGAATTCGCGACGGCGCAGCCGGCATCCCCTGCAGCGCAGCCCGAGTTCCCGGCGCAGCCGCAGGCGTTCGAGCAGCCCGAGCCGGTCGCGCAGCAGCCCGATCATTTCGCGCAGCCCGAGGTCGTCGAGCCCGTGGCCCGTCCGAGCCGCTTCGACGCCTTCGCCGAGGAGCTCGAATGGACGCCCCGGGCCGAGCGACGCACGGTGGCCGCACCCGGCCCCGAGGCGCAGCCCGAGCCCGCGCCGTACGAGCCCCACCAGGCGTTCTTCGAGCAGCCCGCCGACGCGGCCGCCCCCGCCACCGCCGTCATGCCCGTGCTGCCCGAGGGGCAGGCGCAGACGCCGGTCGACGGGATGCTCTCGGCGCCCCGCGCGCCGTTCCCCGCGTTCGCCGCGGCGAACCCCCGGCCCGACACGAGCGGGTACGGCACGGTGCCGCCCGTCGACGACCTCCTCGCAGCCCTGGGCGGCGGTGCTGCCGCCGCGGCGGCGGCGCCCGCTGCCGCGCCTGCTGCCGCTGCACCGGTCTATGTCAACCCGGCCCCGACCCTTGCCGGGCCCGAGGCCGACGGCCTCGACGAGCTCGGTCTCTCCTTCGGGGACGACGAGGAGCCCGCGTTCGCCGAGCCCGCGTCTGCGCAGCCCGTCGTCGACGAGCCGGCGTACGAAGAGCCCGGCTTCGCCCGCGCCGCAGCCGCGGCCGAGCCCGCGGTGCGACGCGGCCTGACGGTCGGCGACGCGCAGTCCTTCGACGACGACGAGGCCGACGAGGTCGCGTACCTCTGGAACCTCCGGCCCGACCCCGACGCAGAAGACCCGCGTGCCGACTCGTCGGGTTCGGTCGCGTCGATCCTCGCGAGCAGCGCTCCGGCGCTCCCGGCCGGGGCGTTCGACGACGAGGCGCAGACCATGGGGAGCGGCCTCGGATCGCTCGTCCGGGTTCCGGCCGCGCTCCAGCCCGAGCCCGAGGCGCAGCTCGACCCGGTCGACGAGTTCTCCGACGTCTTCGCGCCGGGCACCGCAGCGTTCGAGCAGCCCGACGAGGTCGCCGATCCGCAGTACGACGCACGGTTCGACCAGCAGTTCCCCGCATCGCCCTTCGCGGAGGACCGTTTCGACGCGCAGCCCGCCGGCGACCACGACGACGACGGTCTGTCGGCGCTGTTCGGCAGCGTCGCGGCGACCGGCCCGCTCCAGCTGATCGACCCGTCGGTCGCGCGCGCCGCGGCGGCCTCACCCGCCACGGCGCTCCTGCAGACCGCCCCTGCGGCACAGCTCTTCGCCGGAGCCGCAGGCAGCGGCGCGGGCGGCGCAGGCGGTGCAGCGGGCGCGGGCGGCGCGGGCGCAGGCGGCTACGCCGGCGGACCGATCCGCGGCGGCGGCTCGAACACCCCCGCGAACGGCGGCCGCGGCCCCGCAGGCCCCTCGTACGGCTCGGGTTCGGGTTCGGGCGGCGCCGCGGGCGGCTCGGGTTCGTCCGGCAGCGGCGGCGGCCGTGGCATCCGACCGCTCGTCTGGGTCGCGGGCGGCCTCGTCGCCGTCCTCGTGCTCGTCGGGCTCTTCTTCCTCGGCACGACGCTCACGAAGAGCAGCAACGCCGCGGCGCCGAGCGGTTCGCCGTCGGCGAGTGCGAGCGAGACGCCCGCTGCGGCGCCGACCGCACCGCAGCCCGCGGGCGTGCACGCGTGGAACACGTTGTTCGGCGGCGAGTGCGTCGACCCGTTCACCAACGCCTGGCAGGACGAGTACACCGTCGTCGACTGCGCCGCCCCGCACGCCGCGCAGCTCGTCTACCGCGGCACCCTCCCGGGCGACGCCGCAGCGCCGTACCCGGGCGAGGCCGAGCTCGCCGCGCAGATGAACCTGCTCTGCACCGCTCCCGGCGTCATCGACGTCGCCGCGGTGTCGGGCATGGCAGATCTGCAGGTGCAGGGCTCGTACCCGGCGACCGCCGAGCAGTGGGAGGCGGGCGCGCGCGACTACTACTGCTTCGCCAACCGCTCGGGCGGCGAGCTGCTGACGGCGAGCATCGCCGGCGCCGGCCCGGCGGTCTGAGTCGGTGGCCTCCGGCCGAGTGGTCGTCGTCGGTTCGCTGAACGTCGACGCGACGAGCTACGTCGAGCGGTTCCCGGCCCCGGGCGAGACGATCGTCGGCCGTGACTTCGGCACGGCGCTCGGCGGCAAGGGGGCGAACCAGGCGGTCGCGGCGCATCTCGCGGGCGCCGACGTCGAGTTCGTCGCGCGCGTCGGCGACGACGCGAACGCGACGCTCGCGCGCTCGGTGCTCGCGGGCTTCGGCCTCGCGATCGACGGGGTCGTCGGCGTCGCGGACGCCCCGACCGGCGTCGCGCAGATCACGGTCGCCGACTCGGGCGAGAACACGATCGTCGTCACGAGCGGCGCGAACCTCGCGCTCACGCCCGGGGTGCTCGACGACGTGCGGGCGAGCCTCGCCGACGCCGCGGTCGTGCTCACGCAGGGCGAGCTGCCGGTCGCGACGATCGAGCGTCTCGCCGAGCTCTGCGCCTCGCTCGGCGTGCGGTTCGTCCTCAATCTCGCGCCGCCCGTCGTGGTCTCGCCCGACGCGCTCGCGGTGTGCGATCCGCTCGTCGTCAACGAGCACGAGGCGCGCGCCGTCGGCATCGGCAGGGATGTCCCGGAGGGGGCGCCGCTCGAGGACTGGTTGTCGCACGCGGCCGCCGCGGTCGGCCGGGTCGCGCGGTCGGTCGTCGTGACGCTCGGCGCGGCCGGTGCCGTCGCCGCCTCGCCGGTGGGAGCGTGGGCCGAGCCCGCGCCCGAGGTCGCCGTGGTCGACACGACCGGCGCGGGCGACGCGTTCACGGGCACGCTGGCGGCCTTTCTCGCCGAGGGCCGCACGCTCGCCGAGTCGATGCGCATCGCAGTCGCCGCGGGTGCCCTCGCCGTGCAGGCCCGCGGCACGGTCGACTCCTACGCCCCGCGCGCCGCGGTCCTCGCCGCCGCGCTCGACGACGAGACCCGCCGCGCAGAAGGAGCCACGCCAGCATGAGCATCCCCGTCATCATCGACTGCGACCCCGGTCACGACGACGTCTTCGCCCTGTGGCTCGCAGCGGGGCATCCGGCCCTCGACCTGCGGGCGGTGACCACCGTCGGCGGCAACGTCGCGCTCCACCACACGAGCCGCAACGCGCGCATCGCACTGAGCGTCGCCGGCGTCGCGGGCGTGCCGGTCGCCGCGGGCGCCGAAGGGCCGCTCGTGCGCGAGCTCGAGACCGCCGAGTGGATCCACGGGGAGAACGGGCTCGGCGGGCCCGAACTGCCCGATCCGACCGTGCCCCTCGACGACCGCGGTGCGACGGAGCTCATCGCCGACACGTTGCTCGCGGCATCCGAACCGGTGGCGATCATCGCGACGGGCCCGCTCACGAACCTCGCGATCCTGCTGCGCGACCGGCCCGAACTCGCGCCGCGCATCGCCCGCATCGTCTGGATGGGCGGTTCGACCGAGCGCGGCAACACGACGCCGTACGCCGAGTTCAACGCGTGGGTCGACCCCGACGCGCTCGACCTCGTGCTGCGCAGCGGCGTCGACTTCACCATGGTGGGCCTGAACGTCACGCACCGGGCGCTCGTGACGCAGGGCGTCCGCGACCGCGTCGCGGCGACCGGCACTCGCACGGCCGCGTTCGGCGAAGAGCTGTTCGAGTTCTTCTGCCGCACGAACGACGAGGTCTTCGGCATGCCCGACGGGCCGCTGCACGACCCGGTCGCGGTCGCCGTGCTCGTCGACCCCGAGACGGTGACGCTGCGGCGCACCCGCCTCGACGTCGAACTCACCGGCACCGAGACGCTGGGTGCGACGAGCGTCGATCTCGACGGGATGCTCCGCCGGGAACCCAATGCGCACGTCGCCGTCGACCTCGACGTCGAGCGCTTCTGGGGCCACGTCGAGACGGCCGTCGCGAACCTCGCCTGAGCGGCCGGTGCATCGGCGGACCCCCGCCGTGCGCCCGCTGCGCCGTCAGGGGCGGAGGAGCTCGGTGATGGCCTGCTTCACGTCGTCGAGGCGGTCGGCGCCGAGCGCCGTCGCGTAGGACGCCTCGATCGTCGCCACGATTCGCAGGCACTCGGCGAGTGCGCGTTCGCCCCGGGGAGTCGCCACGATGAGTCGCGCGCGGCGGTCGGCGGGATCGTTGTGCCGGGCGAGGTAGCCCCCGGCTTCGAGGTCGTCGACGAGTTCGCCCATCGCCTGCGGCGTCATCCCGGCCTGGGCGGCGAGCTGGCCGAGGCGGAGCGCCGTGCCGTCCAGCGCGCTCAGCAGCACCGAGTGGCGGACCCGCAGTTCGGGATACCCGGCGAGCGTCAGCTGTTCGAAGACGTCGTTCTCGAACTCCTTGGCCAGGCGCGCGGCGAGCATCCCGAGTGGAAGAGCGTGCTCCTGGGCCATGCCTCAACGGTAGTCGAGCGGAACTTAATCAGGTAGCCTGTCGATCAGGCAACCTTATTAATTGGATGGAGCGAACATGATCAGCGTCGGCACCCCCATTCCGAACCTCGCCCTGCTCGACAGCTCGGGCCGGCCGCAGCGCCTCCGCGACCGCATCGGGGCGGGCGGGCTGCTCGTCTTCTTCATGCGAACCGCGAGCTGCCCGATCTGCAACGCGCACGTCCGTGATCTCGAGCGGCACGCCGACGAGCTCGCCGCACGCGGCATGAGCGTGCTCCTCGTCGTGCCAGAGGGGCCAGACGAGGCCGAGGCCTGGCGGCTGCGGCGAGGCATCCCCTTCGCGGTCGTGACCGGCGCGTCGGGCACGGCGCACGAGGAGGTCGGGCTCACGCGCCGTGTCTTCGGGGCGATGCGGCAATCGGGAACCCTGCTGATCGACGCCGCCGGACTCGTGCGATACGCGCTCGGATCGACGCTGCCGACGGGTGCCTACGACCGCACCGCGATCATGCGGGCGGTCGAGGCCCTGCCGCCGATCGACTCGATGCCCGACGTCGACAAGACGGGGGAGCATGCGCCCGCGGGGGGATCGGAAAGCTGAGCAGACGGTCGCTGCGGGGGTAGCCTCGGGAGGGTGACTGCAGCTGACGCGGGCGGGGCCGCCCGCGACGAACTGGCCGCGCTCGCGCGCGACACGACGCTCTTCGCCGACTGGCCGAACGACGACCGCTTCGGAGACGTCGACTTCCGCGACGCGGCGGTGCTCATCCTGTTCGGCGTGCTCGATGCGCTGCCGAGCGACCACGCCGCGCAGGACCGCGCGGTCTCGCGGGACCTCGATGTGCTGCTCCTCGCCCGGGCGGAGACGCTGCGCTCGCACGCCGGGCAGGTCGCGTTCCCCGGCGGACGGGTCGACCCGGGTGACGGCGGGGCTGTCGACGCGGCGCTCCGCGAGGCGCGCGAGGAGACTGGACTCGACCCGGCCGGTGTCGAGGTGCTCGGCGTGCTGCCGTCGATCCCGGTGCCCTACTCGGGTCACCTCGTCACGCCGGTGCTCGGCTGGTGGCGGGCTCCCTCGCCGGTCGGGGTGGTCGACGTCGCCGAGTCGTCGGCGGTGTTCCGCACGCCGGTCGCCGACCTCGTGAACCCGGCGAACCGGTACACGACGGTCGCCCGGCGCGGCGACGACGAATGGCGCGGGCCGGGCTTCGTGCCGACGATCGAGGGGCAGCGGCACCTCGTGTGGGGCTTCACCGGGCTCGTGCTCGATCGGATGCTCGACCGTCTCGGCTGGGCCGAGCCGTGGGACGAGCGGAACGAGTTCGAGCTCACGCCTTGAGCGGCGCGTAGAATCCGACCATCGACGGGGAGGTGACGCCATGGATTGGACCGGATGGGTGCTGATCGGCCTCATCGTGGTGGTGTGGGTCGTGACGCAGTGGGCGTTCTCGTATCGGCGTGGCGCCGAGAAGATGCGCGGGCGCAACCGCGACGTCTCCGACGGCATCATCGACGCCGAGCGCGGCAAGGCGCGCGGCGGATCCTGGTCATCGTTCTGAGGCCGAGGCGCCGACGGACGCCGTCCTGGTCACTCGAGTGAGCGGATGACGCGGGCGAGCCGTGCGACGGCCTCGTCGACGACCGCATCGGAGAGGTTGCCGTAGCCGAGGACGAGTGCCTCGTGCGACGGCGCCGCGGCGGTCGCCCGGTATCGGGCGAGGTCCGAGACCGCGACGCCGAGTCGCGCGGCGGCCCCGACCACGTCGTTCGCCCGCACGCCCGGGGGCAGCGCGAGCACCGCGTGCATGCCCGCCGCGATGCCCGTGACCTCGAGCCCGGGCAGCTCGCGGTCGAGGGCGGCGAGCAGGGCGGTGCGCCGCCGCTTGAAGCGCCCGCGCGCCGCCCGCAGGTGCCGCTCGAGATCGCCCGACTCGATGAACTGCGCGAGCGCCGCCTGCTCGAGGGTCGACGGTCGCGGCCCTCCGGCGAACCGCGCTCGCTCGCGCAGCGCCGCGGGCGCGATCGCCCAGCCGAGTCCGTACGCCTGCGCCATCGACTTCGACAGCGAGCCGACGAGCACGACGTGCTCGGGAGCGAGGCTCTGCAGTGCGGCGATCGGGCGGCGGTCGTAGCGGAACTCGGCGTCGTAGTCGTCTTCGATGAGCACCCCGTCGACCTCGCGCACCCACCGCACGATCGCTTCGCGCCGACTTGGTGACAGTGCGGCACCCAGGGGGAACTGATGCGCGGGGGTGACGAGCGCGGCGCGCGCGCCCGTTCGGGCCGCGGCGGCGAGGAGTCGATCGACGTCGACGCCGTCGCGGTCGACGGGTACGGGCACCGGGGTGAGTCCGGCTGCGGCGGCGATCTCGCGCAGGCGCGACCAGCTCGGGTCCTCGACGAGGAGCGCACGGTGCCCGGCCGCACGGAGCCCCGCGACCACGGCGGTCATGCCGTCGCTCGCGCTGTGCGTGATCACGACGTCGTCGGGCGCGGCGACGGCATGGCGCGAACGCGCGAGGTAGTCGGCGACGGCGGTTCTGGCGCTCGGATGTCCCAGCCGATCGACGACCGCGAGCTCGGCGTCGGGCAGCAGTTCGAGGGCGCGCCGCACGGCCGCCGCCCAGCGCGATCGCGGCGCGTGCCGGAGGTCGGCGACGCCCGGGCCGAGATCGTAGGGCGGGCGCCGGTATTCGCCGCGCAGCGCGGGGGTCGAGACGTCGGTGTGGGGTCTCGAGACGCGTGCTCCTGCGTCGCTCGCTCCTCGACCACCGGGGGGAGGAGGAACCCGCGTGCCGGAGCCGACGGTGGCCTCGAGGAACCCCTCGGCGACGAGCTGCCCGTACGCCTCGGTGACCACCCACCGCGAGACGCCGAGGGTCTCGGCGAGGGCACGGCTCGGCGGCAGCGCCGACCCCGCAGGAGCCCGCCCGTCGGCGACGGCCTCGCGGAGGGCCCGTTCGAGTCGTTCACGCAGCGGCGCGGGCCCCGAGCCGAGGTCGAGGAGGGTCTCCCACGCGAGGGAGGGGCCCGGTGCGGGGCGGGAGCGAGGCATCCGATCCCCTCTCAATTGGTCTGGCCTTGTCGTGACTGATTGGAGTGTATGCCCGTACCGATCTGTTCCTACGCTCGACACGTCAGCCACACCAACGGAGGAACATCCCATGCGATACCGCACGATCGGCAACGGCCGCACGAGCTTCGACGTCTCGACGATCTGCCTCGGCACGATGCAGATGGGCACCAAGATCGACGAGGCGACCTCGTTCGCGATCCTCGACCGCTTCGTCGAGGCCGGCGGGACCTTCATCGACACCGCCAACAACTACAGCTTCTGGGACGGCGGCTACGGCCGCGACAGCGAAGACCTGCTCGGTCGATGGCTGCGGAGTCGCGGGGTGCGCGACCGGCTGCGCATCGCCACGAAGCTCGGCGCCGCCAAGGCCGACCCGACGCTGCCGCTCTCGAACACGCCGCCGACGAACTTCCAGGGGCTCGGGGCGGCGACGATCGACTGGGAGGCCCGCGAGAGCGCGAAGCATCTCGGGCTCGACCACCTCGACGTCGTCTACGGGCACGTCGACGACCTCGAGACCCCGCTCGCAGAGACCGTCGGCGCCTTCGGCGCACTGCAGGAGGAGGGGCTCGTCGGCGTCGCGGGCATCTCGAACGTCGCGCTCTGGCGCATCGTCGAGGCGCGCGAGGAGGCGATCCGCCAGGGCATCGCACCGTACGGCCTCGTGCAGCAGCAGTACAGCTACGTCTACCCGGCGCCGAAGCTCGGACGGCAGAACTTCGTGACGCCCGAGCTGCTCTCGTACGCGGCATCCACCGGGGTCGACGGCCGCCCGCCGCTCGCGGTGACCGCCTATTCGCCGCTGCACCAGGGGGCGTTCACGCGGAACGACAAGAAGCTCTGGGGCGGCGTGAACCACCCCACGACGCATGCGCGCATCGCGCTCCTGCGCGAGGTCGCCCGCGAGATCGGCGCGACGCCCAACCAGGTCGCGATCGCGTGGCTGCTCGGGCGCGAGGTGCCCGTCATCCCCGTGGCCGGTCCGTCGAGCGTCGCGCAGCTCGAGGAGGTGCTCGGCGCCGCCGAGCTCGACCTCGACCCCGAGGTGCGGGCACGGCTCGACGCCGACCCCGAGGAGGCGCCGCTCGCGGCATAGGCCTCGGCGTCGGCGGCGGTGCGGTCGGGTGGGGCGTCAGTCGCCCTGCTCGACCTCTTCTTCATCGTCGTCATCGCTGTCGTCGCCCTCGTCGGTGTCGGCGACGCTCAGCACCTCGATCTCGAGCCCCTCGTCGAGCTGGGCGTAGATGACGAGCCCTGCGTACTGCGTGGGCGCCTCGTAGACGAGTACGAGGGTCGCGTCGCTCGAGACGATCGCACCCTGCAGCTCGAGCTCGTCGGCCAGCTCGGTGTAGTCGTCGTCGCTCGCCGTCTGCTCGCCGCCCTCGAACTCGGAGTCGACGAGCTCGCGCACGATCTCCTGCTCGAGGCGATCGAGCTGCTCGGCCGTGAGCGGCGTCAGCGCGCGCTGCGCGGTGACGAGCATCACGTCGCTCTCGAGTTGCTCGTCGTCGTCGAGGGCGAAGAGCACGGCCACCTGGCGGTCACCGGGGAGGGCGACGACGGCGCTGAGCTCGCCGTCCTCGTCGAGGTCGATGTCGGTCAGTTCGATCATGAGGATGCCCCTTCGGGAGATGCGGTTCGGAAGGCCTGGTCAGAGTTCGGTCTCGGCGGGAACGCTGTGCACGAGCTCGGCGACGCCCGACAGGATCTCGTCGGGCCGGAACGGGTACTTCTCGATCTCGGCCTGGTCGCTGATGCCGGTGAGCACGAGCACGGTGTGCAGGCCCGCCTCGATGCCCGCGACGATGTCGGTGTCCATGCGGTCGCCGATCATGGCCGTGTTCTCGGAGTGCGCGCCGATCTTGTTGAGCGCCGAGCGGAACATCATCGGGTTCGGCTTGCCGACGACGTAGGGCTCCTTGCCGGTCGCCTTCGTGATGAGCGCGGCGATCGCCCCGGTCGCGGGCAGCGGGCCGTCGGCGCTCGGGCCCGTAGCATCCGGATTCGTGACGATGAAGCGTGCACCCCGGTCGATCAAGCGGATCGCCTTGGTGATCGCCTCGAACGAGTAGTTGCGGGTCTCACCGACGACGACGAAGTCGGGGTTCGTCTCGGTCATGATGTAGCCGGCGTCGTGCAGGGCCGTGAGGATGCCCGCCTCGCCGATCACGAACGCCGAGCCGCCCGGCAGCTGCTGCTTGAGGAAGTCGGCGGTCGCGAGCGCCGAGGTCCAGATGCGGTCTTCGGGCACGTTGAGCCCGCTCGAACGCAGCCGCGCCGAGAGGTCGCGCGCCGTGAAGATGGAGTTGTTCGTGAGCACGAGGTACGGGGTGCCCGCGTCCTCCCACTGCTGCAGCAGCTCGGCGGCGCCCGGCAGGGCGTGGTTCTCGTGCACGAGCACGCCGTCCATGTCGGTCAGCCAGCACTCGACTTCATCACGTCGTCCCATGGGTCAAGCCTAGGCCGCCCACGTGACCGGGCCGCGTCGCCGGGGTGACCGTCGCGAGTCGCCCGCAGTGGCCGCGCCTGAGAGGGAGGACTATCGTGACGCCTATCGAGGAGGGAGCGTGCCATGGACGGGACGTTCTGGATCGGACTCGGCGGCATCGTCGGGATCGCCGTCATCTCGGTCGTCGTGCTCCTGATCGTGCGGGCGCGCGGGAGACGACTCCCGGCGGAGCCTTGGCGCGACCAGGCGAGGGCGGAGGCGGAGCAGCTCAGGGAGCAGGGGCGCCGCGACGGCTACATCGGGTGAGCCCGCGGCGAGGCCGCGCCCCTAACCAGCCGCGCCCGCGCCGAGCGCCGCGATGGCGTCGGCGACGAGCTGCACCTCGCTCGGCTCGTCGTCGACCTCGGGGGTGAAGCCCATGCGCACCACGACGAGCTGCTCCGAGGGGACGACGAGCACCTTCTGGCCGTCGTGACCGCTCGCGTAGAACGTGTCCGCGGGCAGTTCGGGCCAGCGCAGGCTGCCGTCGGCGAGCACGTTGACGCGCCAGCCCATGCCGTAACCGGGGTCGTCGGTCGACTCGACCGGCAGCACCTCGAGGCTCTTCGCCATCCAGTCGGCGGGCAGCAGCTGCTCGCCGTTCCACTCGCCGTTCTGCAGGGCGAACTGGCCGATCGCCGCCCAGTCGCGCGGCGTCGCCCACAGGTACGACGAGCACACCGGGGTGCCCGCGGCGTCGGGCTCGAACACCGCCGACGACAGCCCCAGCGCACCGAGCAGCGTCTGCCGGGGCAGGTCGGCGCCGAGGCCCGTGCGCTCCGCGAGGACCCCGCAGAGCAGCGTCGTCGACCCGCTCGAGTACTCCTGCACCGTGCCCGGCGCCGACTCGAGGGGGAGGCTCGCGACGTAGCCGGCCATGTCGGGCTCGTTGTAGAGCATCTGCGTGATCGGGGTGTCGAGGTCGTACGTCTCGTCCCACTCGAGGCCGCTCGACATGCGCAGCAACTGCTCGACGGTGATGTCGGCGCGCTCGTCGCTCCACTCGGGGCGAAGACCCGCGTCGTCGAGGGCGATCTCGCCCTGCTGCGCCAGCATGCCGGTGATGAGGCTCGTCGCGCTCTTCGACATCGACCAGCCGAGCTGCGGCGTCTCGGCGTCGAAGCCGTGCGCGTACCGTTCGGCGACGAGTTCGCCGCCCTTCACGATCACCACGCCGCGGGTGCCGAGCGCCGCTCGGTCGGCCTCGGAGAGCTCATCGCCGAAGGCGGCGGCGAGGGCCGCGTCGAGCTCGGCGGACGGCGCGGGCGCCGTGGCATCCGTGAAGGGGTTGCCCTCGCTCGTCACCGTCGACGCTTCGCCGAGCTCAGGTGCCTCGCCCGCGAGCGTGCACCCGAAGCCGGGCGTGTACCAGGCCTTCTGCGCGGCGAGCACGCCGAACAGCGAGCCCGTCGTGACGCCCTCGTCGTGGTCGATGTCGGTCTGCAGGTACGGCACGAGCGGGTTGTCGGGCAGGTCGCTCGCCGGGTCGTCGCGGCCGGCGACCTCGGTCACGGCGCACGCGTTGTGCGCGGCGTACCCCGTGCCGGTGAGCAGCATCGGGCGCTGCCACCAGTACACGGCCACCGCCCCTGCGACGAGGAGCAGCACGACGACGAGGAGGACGACCAGTGTCCTGCGGAGAATGCGCACCGCGGGATGCTAACAGTGCTGCAACCGTTTCCCGTCAACAACTGGGGAAATCCACGGCGGAACGGGTCGATCGATGTGCACCTTCGACGATCGCCGTGCGACGGTCGCCCCTCAGTCGCGAACGGCGGCGACGGCCTCGAGCTCGACGAGTTGGTGTTCCCACCCGAGCACCGTGACGCCGAGCAGGGTGCTCGGCACCTCGTGCTCGCCGAATGCGTCGTGCACGACCTCCCACGCGATGCCGAGGTCGGCCCGATCGGTCGAGGCGACGAGCACGCGTGTGCTGATGACGTCGATCAGCCCAGCGCCCGCGTCGGCGAGTGCGGTGCGCAGATTCTCGACGCATTTCGCGGCCTGAGCGGCGATGTCGCCGACGCCGGCGGTCGTGCCGTCGGCGTTCAGCGGGCACACGCCCGCGAGGAAGACGAAGCGCGCATCGGCCGGCGCGGTCGCCGCGTAGGCGTACGGCACCCCGGTGAAGAGCGACTCGGAGCGGACGAGGGTGACGGCGGTGGGAGCCGTCGGGCCGGCGGGTCGCATCAGCCGGTCACCCAGATCTCGGCGGCGGTCTCGGCCGTCAGCACGATCGCGGTCGACGGGGCGGATGCCGCGGGCGACCCGCCGCGCGCGGCGTCGCCGCCCTTCGCGGTCCGAGTCGGGTCGGGGGAGACGCGCAGGTGCGGGCCCGTGGCATCCGCCCGCTCGACCTCGATCTCGACACCGGGCGCGACGCCCGACGCGGCGAGCGAGCGCAGCATCTCGGGGTCGCGGTCGCGGATGCGCAGCACTCGGCCGCGGTGCCCGGCGGGCGCCTCGTCGAGCCGCACGAACGGCTCGACGACGAGGCTGCCGTCGGCCGCGGGGATCGCGTCGCCGTGCGGATCGCGCGACGGTCGGCCGAGCCGCACGTCGATGGTCTCGAGCAGGCGGTCGCTCAGGGCGTGCTCGAGCACCTCGGCCTCGTCGTGCACCTCGTCCCATGCGTAACCCATCTCGCGCACGAGCCACGTCTCGATGAGCCGGTGCCGCCGCACCACCGCGAGCGCGCGCTCGCGCCCCTCGTCGGTGAGTCGCAGCGGCCCGTACGGGACGTGCGCCACGAGCCCCTGCGCCGCCATCTTCTTCACCATCTCGGTGACGCTCGACGGGGCGACGCCGAGCTTGTCGGCGAGCACCTTCGGCGTGATGGGGTCGGGCTGCCACTCGGTGTGGGAGTACACCGTCTTCAGGTAGTCCTCGATCGCGGGATTCTTGCTGCTCGGCATCGCGCCCAGCCTAGCCGCGCGCGCTTCCGGCGATCCTCACACGCGGGCGAGGCGCTCGATGTCCTCGAGGAACGCGGCGGTCGTCTCGGGGGAGACCGTCGTGCGGGTCGCGCCGATCGCCTCGAGGTAGTCCTCGGTGCTCGGCCCGGCGGGGCGGGATGCCTCGGCGCCGGAGTCGCTCGCGGGTGCGCCCGAGGCATCCGAACCGAAAGCGCCCACCGCCCCGTCGCGCACCGCCGTCTCGAACGCCCGTTGCGAGGCGCTGCGCGCGGCGAACTCGATGTCGGCGGGCGAGAACCCGGCGGTGCGCTCGACGAGGAGGTCGAGGTCGACGGCGTCGACCACCTGCTCGGGCACGTAGCGCTGCCAGATCGCGAGCCGCGCGTCGTCGTCGGGCAGGCCGATCGGGATGACGTAGTCGAACCGCCCGTGCCTGAGGAACGCGCTGTCGAGGGCTCTGATGAAGTTCGTCGCGCACACGAGCAGTCGCCCCGGCTGCTCGCGGAACGCGGGGATGATCTTCAGCAGCTCGTTCGTGACCCCCTGCAGCGGCGACGGCGGCTCGCCCGAACGCTGCGCCGCGATCTCCTCGACCTCGTCGATGAAGACGACGGCGTGCTCGAGCTCGGCGATCTTCGTGAAGGTGTCGCGGAGCGCCCCCGCGAGCCCGCCCGGCTCAGCGGCGAGCCGCGACGGGAACACCTCGACGAACGACCACTCGAGCCGCGAGGCGATCGCCTTCGCGAAGGTCGTCTTGCCCGTGCCGGGCGGGCCGAACAGCACGACCGCGCGGGGCGGCACCACGCCGTAGCGCTCGGCGAGGTCGGGCTCGGCGAGCGGCAGCACGAGCCGCTGCTCGAGGATCTCCTTCTCGCTGCGCATGCCCGCGACCGACTCCCACAGGGTGCGCGGCAGCAGTCGCCCGCCGAGCTCGGCGAGCGAGCTGAGCTCCTGCCGATGCACCGGGATGCGGCGCTCGAAGTACCGCAGCTGGTGCTTGAGCTCGAAGCCCTGGTTCGCGAAGGCGTCGACCCGGCTCTCGTTCTCGGGGATGAGCGCCGACAGCTTGGTGAGGCCGTGCGGCGCCATGCGCTTCTCGAGCGCGGCGAGCATCGCCGAGCCGATCCCGCGGCCGCGCCAGTCCTCGGCGATCGCGAAGAACACCACCCAGCCCTGGTCGTGCGCGGCCCGCGCGACGGCGGCGCCGATGATCTCGTCGGCGTGCACGGCGACGACCGCGTGGTCCTTCTGGCACGAGGCGATGACCTCGCTGAGGTCGTAGACCGGTTCGTGCGACGACTGCCGCTGCGCCTCCCAGAGGTGCAGGATGCCGTCGAGGTCGTCGTTGTGGAACTCGCGCAGTCGCCAGCCGGTCATGGGGTTCTCCGTCCGTGGGGTTTCAGCAGCGTAGGAGACGGCCGGCCGCGGGAGGCTCGTGTGACGCGCTCCGCGGAGGAAACTCTTGCAAGAGTTTCCACGACGGAAAGTTCTGCGGCAGTTCTGCGGGGCGCCCGGCGGTCACGCGCCGGTGAACACCAGCCAGAGCAGCACGCCGTTCAGCGTGATGAGGAACACCGAGGCTGCGATGCCCGCGGCGGTCGTCGCCCAGTGGTTGCGCCAGCGGCCGAGCACCCCGGCCTTCGCGGTGAGCGAGACGAGCGGGATGAGCGCGAACGGGATGCCGAACGACAGCACGACCTGGCTGAGCACGAGCGAGAGGGTCGGGTCGAAGCCGAGCCAGAGGATCACGAGTGCCGGGACGAGCGTCACGAGCCGGCGCAGGATCAGGGGCACGCGCACGTGCAGCAGCCCGTACATGATCTCGGCCCCGGCGTACGCCCCGACCGAGGTCGAGGCGAGCCCCGAGGCGAGCAGGCCGACCGCGAAGAGCGTGGCGATGACGGGCCCGAGCGCGGTGCCGAGTGCGGCGTAGGCGCCCTCGAGGCTGTCGGTGCCCTCGACGCCCGCGAGGTTCACCGCGGCGAGCAGCAGGATGCAGAGGTTGACCGTGCCGGCGATCGCCATCGCGATCGAGACGTCCCACCGGGTGGCACGCACGAGGACGTCGGTCGAGACGTGGGTCGCGGTGCCTGGGGCGAGTTCGGGCGCTGCGTCGGTGCCGCGGCGGATGCCGAAGCCGTGCCAGGCGGCCCGGCGGGGCGCGGCTGCGGAGCCGGGTGCCTGCTCGGCGGCCTTCGCCTGCTCGCCGCGCCGCGTCGCGAAGCGGTCGCGCGAGAGCGCGGAGTGCGCGTAGATCGCGTGCGGCATGATCGTCGCGCCGAGAATGGATGCCGCGAGCAGCACCGAGTTCGCGTCGGCGAAGCGCGGCACGAGCCCGCCGAGGAGCCCGGCGGGGTCGGGCGGGGCGACGAAGACGCCGACGGTGAAGCCGATCGCGATGATCGCGAGGAGTCCGATGATGACGAACTCGAAGGTGCGCGGCCCGCGCTTCGACTGCAGCACGAGCAGCCCGATCGAGACGGCGCCGGTGATGAGCCCGCCCCAGATGAGCGGGACGCCGAAGAGGAGGTTGAGGGCGACCGCGCCGCCGATGACCTCGGCGAGGTCGGTGGCCATGGCCACGAGCTCGGCCTGCAGCCAGTAGGCGCGACGACCCCAGCGGTTGCGGATCCGCCCGCCGAGGACCTCGGGGAGGCTGCGGCCGGTGACGATGCCGAGCTTCGCCGACAGGTACTGGATGAGCCACGCCATGACGTTGCCGAGCACGACGACCCAGACGAGCAGGTACCCGTATTGGGCGCCCGCCGTCATGTTGCTCGCGACGTTGCCGGGGTCGAGGTAGGCGACGCCCGCGACGAGCGCGGGGCCGATCAGCCAGGCGACGCGGGGCACGGATGCATCGCGCGATCGCCGGCCGGCGGTGTCGGCTGCGTTCGGGGCGGGAGCGGCGGCGGCCTCGTCGTCGAGAGTTTTCGGCATACCGAAACCGTAGCAATATTTCGGCGCACCGAAAAGCGGTCGGAGTCGCGTATCGTTGAGCAGGGGAGAGCAAGATGCTACGTGGAATGTTCGGGCGAACCCGCTCGCGGTCCGAAGAGGCGTCGCCCGGAGCGGACGACGATCCTTACGCGCTCTACCTCCGCTGGGTCGAGGCCGGCCGCCCGCCGCTCGAGGAGGCCGAGCCGGCTGGGCGACTCGGCTTCGCAGGCGACCCCGACGACGTCGCGATGGACGACGAGGCGGTCGACGACCCGGCCACGGACGCGCCGCGCGCGACACCGAGCGCGGGGCACGTCAACGCCACCGGCGCTGCCGACGCGATCACGCCGCCCCGGCGCGGGTTCTGGCCGTTCCGCCGGCGCTGACGCCCACGCCCGCGACGTGCACGGGTAGCGTTGAGGGGTGAGTGACGAGGTCGGCCCCGAGGCATCCGAACCCGAGGCGACGCTGCCGCAGCACGGCGTCGGCCCCTGGCCGGGCGGCGAGGCCGAGTGGCCCGACGACCCCCGCTACGACCCCGAGCTGCTCGCCGCCGGCGACACCCGCAACGTCATCGACCGCTACCGCTACTGGCGCATGGAGGCGATCGTCGCCGACCTCGACGAGCGGCGGCACGGGTTCCACGTCGCGATCGAGAACTGGCAGCACGACATGAACATCGGGTCGATCGTGCGCAGCGCCAACGCCTTCGCGGCCGACACCGTGCACATCATCGGTCGCCGCCGCTGGAACAAGCGGGGCGCGATGGTCACCGACCGCTACCAGCACGTGCAGTACCACGCGGATGTCGCGGAGTTCGCCCGCTGGGCGCATGAGCAGTCGCTGCCCGTGATCGCCCTCGACAACCTCGAGGGCGCGGTGCCGATCGAGGCGTTCGCGTGGCCCGAGCGCTGCGTGCTGCTCTTCGGGCAGGAGGGGCCGGGCCTCTCGGAGGAGGCCGCGGCGGCGGCCGACGCCCTCGTCGAGATCAGCCAGTTCGGCTCGACCCGCTCGCTCAACGCGAGCGCCGCGGCGGCGATCGCGATGCACTCGTGGATCCTGACGCACGCAGCGCCTCCGTCGGTCGAGTAGCGAGCGCGGCCCTCCGTCGGTCGAGTAGCGAGCGCAGCGAGCGTATCGAGACCCTCGCGCGGGGTTTCGAGTCGCTTCGCTACTCGACCGCCGGGGCCGGGAAGAGCTCGCGCAACTGCAGCACGCTCCACGGGCTGAGCAGGTACGGTGCGGCCTCGGCCGTGCGGGCGAGCGCGTCGGGGTCGACCCAGCGCCACTCCATGACCTCGGCCGGGTCGGGCTCGGGGTGCGCGTCGACCCGGAGGGCGACCACGTACACCGGGCAGATCTCGTGCTCGACGATGCCGCTCGCGTCCACCGCGCGGTAGCGGAAGTCGGGTAGCGCGAGCCGCACCGACTCGGGCGCGACCTCGAGGCCGAGCTCGGTGCGGAGGCGCCGCCGGACCGCGGCCTCGGGGGCCTCGCCGGGGGCGGGGTGGCCGCAGGCCGTGTTCGTCCACACGGCGGGCCAGGTCTGCTTTGCGAGCGCGCGACGGGTGAGGAGCAGGCGGCCCTGCGGGTCGAAGGCGTAGCAGGAGAACGCGAGATGCAGGGGAGTGTCGGCGCCGTGCACGAGGGACTTCTCCATCGTGCCGATCTCCTCGCCCGCCCCGTCGAGCAGCACGACGAGTTCGGGGGCGGCTGTGGCATCCGGCCGGGTCGCGACCGACCCGCCGCCCACGACCGACCCGCTCACGACCGAACCTCGCCGACCGCGACCCCTGCGGCCTGCAGCACGAGGTCGCGCACCGAGGCCGCGGGCACGAGCTCGCCGGCCGAGCGCGCGCCCCAGAACGGCAGCAGCGCGTCCGAGCAGAGCAGCAGGGGGGTGTCGGCCTCCGAGTCGGGCAGGCGGCCGTGCGTGCCGAGCACCCACGACGGGTCGAGCGGCACGGTGTTCATCGCGTAGCGCAGGCCCGCCTTCTTGCGGGCGAGCCCGAGGCCGGCCTTCACCTTCGCGAACGGGTCTGCGGGGTCGAAGAAGAGCTCGGCGGGGTCGTAGCCGGGCTTCCGGTGGATGTCGACGCCGCGCGCGAACTCGGGCGCACGATCGTCGTCGAGCCAGTAGTAGTACGTGAACCAGGCGCCCGGGCGGGCGACGACGACGAACTCGCCCGAACGCTCGTGGTCGAGGCCGTAGCGCGCCTGCGCCTCGCGGTCGAGCACCTCGTCGACGCCCGGCAGGGCCTCGAGGATCTCCCGCACTCGGCGGTGGTCGGCGGGGTCGGCGACGTAGACGTGCGCGACCTGGTGGTCGGCGACGGCGAACGCCCGCGAGGTCCACGGGTCGAGCTGTTCGCGACCGTCCTGCACGTACACCTCGAGGAGGCCCTCGCGGCGCAGCGCCCGGTTCACGTCGACGGGCTCGCGCGCCTCCTCGATGCCGTACTCGGCGAGCGCGATGACGGTGGTGCCTGCGGCGGCCGCGTCGTCGAGGAGCGGCGCGAGCGCCGCGTCGAGCTCGGCGGCGGCCCGGTCGGCCTCGGGGGCGAGCGGCCCGAAACGCTGCAGATCGTAGTCGAGGTGCGGCAGGTACGCCATCACGAGATCCGAGCGGCGTTCGCGCAGCAGCTTGCGGGTCGCGCCGATGATCCACCTGCTCGAGGTGATCGACGCCGTCGGCCCCCAGTACTGGAACAGCGGGAACTCGCCGAGCTCGCCCACGAGCTCGTCGTGCAGCGCGGGCGGGCGCACGTAGGCGTCGGGCGACTTGCGCCCGTCGGCGTGGTAGATCGGCCGCGGGGTGACGGTGATGTCGGTCGTCGCGCCCATCGCGTACCACCAGCCGACGTTCGCCGCGGTGAAGCCGGGGCGCGCGCGACGCGCGGTCTCCCACACCTTCTCGCCCTGCACGAGCCGGTTGTGCTGCCGCCACAGGAACACCTCGCCGAGGTCGCGGAAGTACCAGCCGTTGCCGACGATGCCGTGCTGCGCGGGTGCGAGGCCCGTGAGCACGGTCGACTGCACACTGCAGGTCACGGCGGGCAGCACCGTGCCGAGCCGGGTCTGGGCGCCTGCGGCGCCCATCGCGCGCAGCCGCGGCATGTGTGCGAGGGCGCGCGAGGTCAGTCCGACGATGTCGAGCAGCAGCACGGATGTCACGGGGTCGCCTCCGATGCGAGCGGGCGTGCGGCGTGCAGCGCCTCGGCGGCCCAGCGCAGCTCGCCGGCGATGCCGTCGACGAGGTCGTGGGTGCCGGGCAGCACGCTCCAGGTGTAGGTCTCGACGTCGAGGTGCGCCTCGTCGCCGTGGGGGCCGTCGAGCACTGCGGCGAGCGCTTCGCGCAGCACGCCCGTCGTCGAGGCGAGCGGCGGAGCCGGCTCGAGGTGCAGCGGCACGTGGAAGTGCACCCGCCACGGGCCGTCGGCGGGCAGCCCCGCGAGCGCCTCGGGCAGGTCGTCGACGGCGAGCACCGTGCCGTCGGCCGCGAGTTCGCGGGTCTGGTGCAGGTAGCGGGCCTCGACGAAGGCGGCGACCGCGTCGCGGCTCGCGCGCTCGCCGGGGTGCTCGACGTGGAGCGCGGCGGAGGCCTGCACCTTGACGACGCGCAGGCCCGCGTCGGTGATCGACCGCACCGCCCCGGCGGGGTCGGCGAACGAGACGGCGAGGTGGCAGGTGTCGAGGCAGATGCCGACGAACTCGGGGTCGATGAGGTCGGTGCGCGTCGCGTCGCCGCCCGCGGTGCGAGGGCCGAGCCACGCGACGATGTCGGCGACGGTGTCGAGCACGCAGCCGGGCTCGGGCTCGATCGCGAGCCGCACGGTGCGACCGGTCTCCTCGCGCAGCGCCCGCAGCCCGCGCGAGACCTCGGCGAGGGCCTCCGACGCACGGCGGTCGTCGTCGGCGGTCCACGGCTCGCGCCAGCCGAGCGGGAGGGTCGAGATGCTGCCGTCGGCACCGGGCGGGAGGAGCGCGGCGAGCACGCGGGCGCAGTCGAGCGTGTACGCGGCGCGCGCGGGGTCGGTCCAGTCGGGCCGGTAGACGTCGAGCTTCACGACCTCGGCGTGGAACGCCCGGTACGGGAACGCGTTGATCGTGCGCAGTTCGAGGCCCTCGGCGTCGAGGCACGCGCGGAGGCGCTCGCGGTCGGGTTCGTGCTCCGCGAGCCGCCGTGCGAGCTCGGCGGGCAGCCACAGGCCGACGCCGAGGCGATCCAGACCTGCGGCACGCCGCACCGGCCCGGCGAACGTCACGAGCTGCGCGAGCACCCCTTCGAGGTCTTCGGCGGGGTGCACGTTGGTGCAGTACGACAGCTCCATCAGACGCGGGCTCCGCGCAGCACCGAGTTGCCCTCGAAGGTGATGCCCGCGGCGGGCGGTTCGGCGGCGCTGAAGCCGGGCACGGGCTCGAGGTTGAGACGGCCGCTCTGCCCGTAGAACGCGACGGGGTTCTGCCAGAGCACGACGTCGACGTCCTCGACGGTGAACCCGGCGTCGAGCATGGCGTGCGCGGTCTTTAACGTCTTGAGCGGGTCGGAGTGGCCCCAGTCGGCGGCCGAGTTCACGAGCATCCGCTCGGTGCCGTACTCCTGGAGGATCGCGACCATGCGGTGCTCGTCCATCTTGGTGTCGGGGTAGATCGAGAAGCCCATCCAGCAGCCGCTGTCGGCGACGGTGCGCACCGTGGTCTCGTTGAGGTGGTCGACGGCGACGAACTCGGGGGCGATGCCCGAGTCGCGCACGACGTCGAGGGTGCGCTGCGTGCCGCTCGCCTTGTCGCGGTGCGGGGTGTGCACGAGCGCGGGCAGCTCGAACTCGCGGGCGAGGGCGAGCTGGGCGATGAACACCTCCTCCTCGGCGTCGGTCATCGAGTCGTAGCCGAGTTCGCCGACGGCGACGACGCCGTCCTTGCCGAGGTAGCGGGGCAGCACTTCGAGCACCTCGCGGCAGCGGGGGTCGTTCGCCTCCTTCGGATTGAGGCCGATGGTGGCGTGGTGGCGGATCCCGTACTGCGCCGCCCGGAACCGCTCCCAGCCGATGAGTCCGTCGAAGTAGTCGACGAAGCTGCCGACCGAGGTGCGCGGCTGCCCGAGCCAGAACGCGGGCTCGACGACGGCGCGGACGCCGGCGTCGTACATCGCGATGTAGTCGTTCGTCGTGCGGGCGCCCATGTGGATGTGGGGGTCGAAGATTCTCATGTCAGGCTCCGGTTTCGGGGTGGAGGGCGGCGAGCATCGTCATGTCGTCGCCGATGGTGCGCCCGGCGGCGCGGCGTTCGGCGATGAGGGCGGCGGCCATGCGGGAGGTCTCGGCGTCGCTGCGGGCCTCGAGGTCGGCGACGGCCGTGAGCGGGATGCCCATGAACAGGGCCTTGAGCACGCCGTGCCGCCACGTGTGCTGGTCGAGGTGGGCGGCCGCGAAGGCGCCGAGCGCGGCCGCGACGAGCCGCGGGTCGTTGGTGCGCAGCGCCTCGGCGACGAGTTCGCGACCGGTGCTCACGATGGGGGCGGGCAGTTCGGTCGGGCGGTCGGCCGCGCCGGTCGCGCCGGCCTCGGATGCCACGGCCGCCGCGTTGAGGCCGACGAGCACGCCGCGCTGCTCGGCGTCGTCGCCCCAGTGGTACAGCTCGGCCAGTGCCCGGGCGGCGTCGCCCGGCGGCAGCGCGGTGACGAGGGCGAGCACGAGCTCTTCGCGGGCCCGGTCGTCGGCGGTGCCGTGCACGAGGCCGAGCGGATCGGCGTCGGGTGCGACGGGGTCGCGGCCGACCTTGCGGCCCGCCATCGGGAACAGTGCGGTGATCCGCCCGGGGTCGGCGGTCACCTCGGCGACGGCCGTGCTCGTCCAGGGGTGCGTCATCGTTCCTCCAAAGCTCGTCGGATGGCCTGCATGCTGCGCGCCGCGAGTCCCGGCGCGTCGTGCGAGTGGCGGGGCAGTTCGATCGCGGCGACCCCGCGGTAGCCGATCTCGTCGAGCGTGCGGAGCGCCGCGGCGAGATCGAGCTCGCCCTGCCCGAGTTCGAGGTGTTCGTGCACGCCGGGCAGCATGTCGTCGACCTGCACGTTCGCGAGCAGCGGGCCGGCCGCGCGGAGCGCCGCCACGACGCCCTCGGGTTCGACCGCGACGCAGTGGCCGAGGTCGACGGTGATGCCGAGCAGGTCGGGGTCGCCGAGATCGGCGCGCAGCCGCAGCGCATCGGCGACGGTCTCGACGAGCATGCCCGGTTCGGGTTCGACGGCGAGCCGTACGCCCGCCGCCTCCGCGTATGCGACGAGCTCGCGCATCCGTTCGACGAGGAGCGCCCACGCCGCCTCGTCGTCGAGGCCGTCGGGCACGACGCCCGACCAGAGCGACACGCAGTCGGCGTCGAGCACCGCGGCGAGCTCGACGGCCCGGCGCAGGAACCGCATGCGCGGCTCCGCCTCACGGTCGACGAGCGTCGGCCGGTGCTTCACGTGCGGGTCGAGCAGGTAGCGAGCCCCGGTCTCGACGACGACCCGCCAGCCGAGCTCGTCGAGTCGGGTGCGCAGCGCGCGGGCACGGTCGTCGGCATCGCTCGCGAAGGGGTCGAGGTGCGGATGCCCCAGGGTGAGCGCCAGTGCTCCGTAGCCCTTCGCTGCGAGCACGTCGATCGCGGCCTCGAGCGTGTGGTCGGTGAAACCGTTCGTGCCGTAGCCGATGACGAAGCCGGTCATGTCACGTCTCCGCCGCGCTTGCGGGCCGCGAGCGCCCGGCGGGCGAGTTCGACGCCCGCGAGGAGCGCCGTCGGCAGCACCGCGCCCGAGCGGGCCGTGAGCGTCGCCTGCAGGGGGATCATCGCGCCGATGCCCGCCCTGGTGGCCGCACGCGCGTTCGCCGCCGAGGGCTCGTCGAGGGTGCGCAGCTGCGTCGGCAGCGTCGACGCGAGATAGCCGGCCGCCGCGGTGGCCGTCGCGAGGGCGGCGCCGATCGCGCGACCGGTCGACTGCGCGCGGCTCGACGACGGCGCCGAGCTGCCCGCGAGCGCCCCCGCCGTCGCCACTGCCGTCGCCGCGAGCGAGGTCGCCGCCGCCGCGGGCGAGCCGCCGTGCACCTCGCCGCGCGACTGCACCGTGACCCCGAAGGTGTGCACCGCCATCACCGTCGCCGGCACGAGGGCCCGCCCCGGCGAGGCGGCGCCCATGACCACGTCGAGCCCGCGGCACGCCGCCATCGACACCGGCCCGAGCGGCGTCGACTTCGCCACCGTGTTGTAGAGCACGATCGCCGCGACGAGCGGCACGGCCACCCCGAAGCCGCGGCGACCGCCGCCCGCGGCGGCGAGGGCGAGGCCCGCGCCGAAGCATCCGCCCACGATCGCCCGCGCCGTACGCGGGGCGACCCGGCCCGAGGGAATCGGCCGCTCGGGCCGCTCCACCGCATCGAGCTCGCGATCGGCGAGGTCGTTGAGGGCCATGCCGCCGCTGTACAGGCACACCGACGCCAGCGGCAGCAGCCACTGCCGCCCGGTGAAGCGGGCTCCGCCCGCGTGCCCGCCCGCGAGGGTGTCCCCGAGCACCGTGAGCGCCGCGGGGGCGCGCACGAGTTCGACGACGTCGGCGACGGTCGTCACGCGTGCGCTCCGGCCGCGTCAGCGCGTGCGGCGAGTGCGACGCGGTCGCCCGTCGCCTGCGCCCACTCGTGCAGCGCCCGCGTCTGCGCGGCGAAGTCGTGCACCTCGCTGCCCCACGGATCCTTGAAGAAGAAGCCGAGCTCGGGCACCACGCCGCGCTCGCTCGCCGCGCCCGCGAGCGAGAGCAGCCGCGCGAGGTCGAGCACGAGGGGAGCGGCGAGCATCGAGTCGTACGCCGTCCAGATCGTCTGCATCGTGATGCGCGAGGAGAGGAACCCCTCGGCGTGGATGTGGTCCCACGCGGTCTTCACGTCGCCGAGGTCGGGCACGTTGTCGATGTGCAGCGGCGCCACGACCTGCTCGCCGACGAGGCTCTTGAGGCCGCGCGTCTTCGAGGCGAGCTTGCTCTGCACCGCCTCGGGGTCGGCGAGCGTCGCCCCGTCGCCGCCGCCGAGCAGGTTCGAGCCCGCCCACGACAGCACTCGCATGCCGCGGGCCGTGAACATCGGCGCGATGGCCGTGCGCAGCAGGGTCTCGCCGGTCTTGCCGTCCTGGCCGGCGAAGGGGATGCCGCGCTCGGCTGCGAGCTGCTGCAGCGCCGGCAGCGCGAGGCCCGCCGACGGGGTGAAGCACGCGTACGCGCTGCCCGACTCGATCGCCGCGAGCGCCGACACCGAGCTCGCGGGCAGCACCGCCCGCTCGGGGTCGGCGAGGGCCGCCGCGAGCAGCACGGGGTCGTGGTGCTCGGGAACGTCGCGCGGGATCGGCTCGGTCGACGACACGTCGACCACGACGACGCGATCGAGCCCGTGCCGCTCGCGGAACGCCGAGATGTCGGCGGCGAGTCGCCGCACGGCGTCCGCCTGCGCACCCCGGTGCGTCATCGGGTCGTAGCCGGTCGCGATCTCGGCGTCGCTCGCATCGAGGGCGGCGGCGGTCGCCGCCACGTAGCGCGGCGCGATCATGCCGGCGTCGGCGAGCGCCTCGGCCTTCACCCGCAGCGGCACCGTGCTGACGTCGTGCCCGCCGAGCACGAGCTCGCCGAAGGCGGGCAGCGGAACCCCGGCGAACTCCGGGCCGGCGGTCGTGCAGCCGGTCGGGGCGGCGACTCCCGTGGTGATCGCGTGGAGGCCCACGGCGACGACGGTGCCGACCGAGCCGCGGGCGCCGATGAGCCAGACGCCGACGCGGCCGGGGCGCTCGCGTTCATCGATCGAGGTGGGCAGGGCTGGGGTGTCGAGTACGGTCACGTCGTTCCTCCGTGGGGTATCCGTGGGGTGTGGGTCAGCTGGTCCGGCCGCGCATGTGGCGGGCGAGGTCGGCGAGATAGGTTGCGAGGGGGTCGGGCAGCGCGCCCGCGGCGAGCCGGATGCCGAGGGAGGCGTGCCGGTCGATCGTGCGCGAGACCTCTTCGCGGGCGCCCGTGCGCAGCACGATCTCGCGTACCACCGCGGCGTCGGCCTCGCTCGCGCCCGGGTCGCCGAGCACCGCGTCGAGGGCGGCGCGGTCGGCGACGCCCGCCCGTGTGTACGCGATGCGGATGTGCTCGGTGCGCTTGCCCTGCTGCACGTCCGAGAGCACCGACTTGCCCGTCGCGGCCGAGGAGCCGAACAGGCCGAGATCGTCGTCGGCGAGCTGGTAGGCGATGCCGAAGGCGAGCCCCACGTGCTGCAGGCAGGCGAGCTGCTGCGCCGTCGCCCGGCCGCTCGCGATGGCGCCGAGCCGCAGCGGCAGCGCGACGCTGTAGGCGGCCGTCTTGAGCTCGGCGACGCGCAACGGCTGCGCGCGGTGCGGCGGGATCACCTCGCTGCGCACATCGAGCATCTCGCCGACGATCGTGCGTTCGAGCGCCTCGCCCGCCTCGGTCGCGAGCGCGTGCCGCACCTCGAGCGGGGCGGGTGCGCCGAGCAGGGAGACGAGCGCCGTGTTGAGGGCGAGGTCGCCCGCGAGCAGCGCCGCGGCCGTCGCCTGCCGCTCGGCGGTCGATGCGCCGACGCCGTCGGCCCGCCCCGCCTCGGTGTAGTGGCCGATGAGGTTCGGTCGGCCGTGCCGCACGCGGTCGCCGTCGATGATGTCGTCGTGCATGCACAGCCCGAGGTGGATGAGCTGCTGCGCGGCGGCGACCTCGGCGAGGAGCGTGCGGTCGTCGCCGCCGAGCCCCAGGTAGGCGGCCGCGACGAGCCTGGGCCGCATGTGCTTGCCCCCGTCGGAGGCCTGCGCCCGGTCGATGAGTTCGGCGACCGCGGGGCCCGCGTCGTTCGCGCGGGCGCGGACGCGCCGCCACTGCGCGGCGGTGAACTCGGGGGCGTCGAGGGCGAAGTCGTCGACGGCGGCCTGGAGGGGCGTGGCGGGGGCGAGCGGGCCGGCCGCGGCAGGGGCGCCGGCGCTGTCGGTGCCCGCGTGCGTCACCGTTCCTGGCTGCATGAGCTCCTCCGTCATCGTCGACCGGCGCATTCGGCGAGGACGGGCTTTTGCCGCGATGAGGCGGCCCGGCCGAACACCGCGTGTGCGAAGTTGCTCTGCATTCAGCGGCGAGTGCGTGAGTATGAGCATAGGTTCGACAGAAGTTGTGCGTCAAATGGTCAAAAGTTGACATGACAGAGTCGAATGGGGCGCCCGTGGTCGCCCCGGGTAGCGTGGCCACCATGATCGATCCCCAGGCACGAGGCATCCCGGTCACCAGCATCGCCGAACTGGAGGCGATCGTCGGCCCGCCGGCGCCGACCGCCGCGAACAAGACGCGCGACCGCCTCCACGAGGTCGACCTCGCGTGGCTCGCCGCCGCGCCCCTCGCCTTCGTCGCGACGAGCGACGAGCACGGCAACCTCGACGTCTCGCCGAAGGGCGACCCGGCCGGCTTCGCCGTCGTGCTCGACGACCGCACCGTCGCCGTGCCCGAACGGGCCGGCAACCGTCGCGTCGACGGGTTCCGCAACCTCCTCGCGAACCCGCACGTCGGCCTGCTCTTCGCCATCCCGGGCCGCGGCGACACGCTGCGCATCAACGGCCGTGCCACGATCGTGCGCGACGCCCCGTTCTTCGACGACCGCATCGTGAAGGGCAACCGCCCGCTGCTCGCGATCGTCGTCGACATCGACGAGGTGTTCTTCCACTGCTCGCGGGCGCTGCTGCGCTCGCAGGCGTGGCAGCCCGAGACGTGGAACCCCGAGGCCGCCCCGCGCCGCGCCGTCATCTCGAAGGCCGTCGAACGCCAGGGCGACTCGCTCGAGGAGCTCGACGCCTACTACGGCCCGAGCTACGCCGACCGCATCTACGGTTGAGTCCATGCCCGTCATCGACAACGCCGTCTACGTCGACGGCAAGCGCGCGGCCTCGCCGGTGGCGCTCGTCGACACCTTCGAGGCGCTCGAGGCGCACCCCGGCGGTTTCGCGTGGATCGGCCTCTACCGGCCCGACGCCGCCGAGCTCGGCGTCGTCGCCGAGGAGTTCGGCCTCCACGAGCTCGCCGTCGAGGACGCGCTCGCGGGCCACCAGCGGGCGAAGCTCGAACGCTATGCCGACACCCGCTTCGTGGTGCTCCGGCCCGCGCGCTACCTCGACTCCGAGGAGCGGGTCGAGTTCGGCGAGGTGCATCTCTTCGTCGGCGGCGACTTCGTCGTCGCGATCCGCCACGCCGAGAAGCCCGACCTCGCGCGCGTGCGCGCCCGGCTCGAGGCCGAGCCCGAACTGCTCTCCCGCGGCCCGGTCGGCGTGCTCTACGCCGTCGTCGACCAGGTGGTCGACGAGTACGCGCCCGTCGTCGCGGGCCTCGAGAACGACATCGACGAGATCGAGGAGCAGCTCTTCAGCGGCGACGACGCCGTCGCGAAGCGCATCTACGACCTCTCGGGCGAGGTCATGGAGTTCCAGCGCGCCGTGAAGCCGCTGCGCGAGATGATCGAGGCCGTCCGTGACGAGCTCCACGACGACCCCACCGGCCCTGAGCTCGAGCTGCGGCGGGGGTTCCGCGACGTGCTCGACCACGTCATCCGCATCACGGAGCGCGCCGAGGAGTACCGGCAGACGCTGCAGAACGCGCTCAGCGTGCACGCGACCCTCGTCGCGCAGCGGCAGAACGAGGTCATGCAGTCGCTCACCGAGACGAGCCTCGCGCAGAGCGAGCAGACGAAGAAGATCTCGAGCTGGGCGGCGATCTTCTTCGCCCCGTCGCTCGTCGCCGGCATCTACGGCATGAACTTCAGCCACATGCCCGAGCTCGGCTGGGGCTTCGGCTACCCGTTCGCGCTCGTGCTGATGTTCGTCTCGGGCTTCGTGCTCTACCTGATCTTCAAGGCCAAGCACTGGTTGTGATCGGGCCGGATGCCGCGTGCCCGCGGCCTGCGGCGACGCCGACGCGAACGGGGCCCTTCCCGCGGCATCCGTTCGCGGTTACCGTTGGGGCATGACCGAGATCACCGACGATCTGCCCGCCCGTCTGCTGCACGAGGAGCACGCCGGGTGGCGTGCGATCGTCGAGGGGCGCGGGGGCGAGCACTATCAACGTGCGATGACGCGCGACGCGCTCATGGTCGTCGAGGGGGCGGTGCTCGGCCGTGACGAGATCCTCGCGGCGTTCCGCTCGACGCCCAAGTGGGAGGCGTACGAACTGCACGAGCCCGCCGTCATCCGGCTCGGCGACCGCGCCGGCATGGTCGTGTACCGCGCGGTCGCGCGCCGCGGCGACGACACCGTGAACCTCCGCATGTCGACCACCTACCTCTACGACGACGGCGCCTGGCACGTCGCCGCGCACCAGCAGACCCCGGCCTGACCGTCACCCGGCGGCACGCGATCGTCGCCCGACGAGCATCGATGTGCTGCGGATGCCACATGCTCGTTGTACCCCGTTCTCGGGATTGTCGTTCGCGCCCGAGGGGAGTTTGCTTGGCGGCAACATCGAGTCCGAGGGGAGACTCAACATGCCAAACGAACGTTCCCGCCGGCTGATCGCCGGTGCCGCCGCTCTGCCGTTCCTCGCACTCAGCGTGCTCGGCGCGGGGGTCGCGGCGCATGCCGGCGCACCTGTCGGCGGCGACCATCGCGTGCCGTACTGCCACGCGACGCACAGTGCGAAGAACCCGTACGTGTACATCGAGACCGACAAGCTCGCGGTCGTGAAGGCGCACGCGAAGCATCAGGACGAAGAGGACGTCTACCCGGGGTTCTGGTACGACGACCACGGCACGCCGACCTGGTTCGAAGGCCGGGGTGATCCCGACTTCGCCGAGAACGGCTGCGTCGAGGACGAACGCCCGCCGCAGTGAGACGACGACGGCCGGCCGGGATGACCCGGCCGGCCGTCGTGCGGTCCGCGGTGCGGCTCAGGCGGTGCTGCTCAGTCGGTGCCGAGGTCGAAGGCCGAGGCCTCGTTCGCGGCATCGGTCGCCGCCTCGAGGTCGGTCTCGGCCGGACCCGCGAGGATCTCGGCAGCTGCGCCGCCCGCGGCGAGGTCGCCGACGAGGGCCGCCGTCGCACCGCCCACGAGGTTGAGGTGCGCGTACTGCTCGAGGCGGGCGCGCGAGTCGGCGATGTCGAGGTTGCGCATGGTCAGTTGGCCGATGCGGTCCTCGGGGCCGAACGCCTGGTCGCCGACGCGCTCCATCGAGAGCTTCTCGGGCTGGTAGCTGAGCGCCGGGCCCGTCGTGTTCATGATCGTGTAGTCGTCGCCGCGGCGCAGGCGCAGCGTGACCTCGCCCGTGACGGCCGATGCGACCCAGCGCACGATCGACTCGCGCAGCATGAGCGACTGCGGGTCGAGCCAGCGGCCCTCGTACATGAGGCGACCGAGACGGCGACCCTCGTTGTGGTAGTTCGCGATGGTGTCTTCGTTGTGGATCGCGTTGACGAGCCGCTCGTAGGCGATGTGCAGCAGCGCCATGCCCGGCGCCTCGTAGATGCCGCGCGACTTCGCCTCGATGATGCGGTTCTCGATCTGGTCGCTCATGCCGAGCCCGTGACGGCCGCCGATGGCGTTCGCCTCGAGGACGAGGGCGACGGCGTCGTCGAAGCGCACGCCGTTGAGGGCGACGGGGCGGCCCTGCTCGAACGTGACCGTGACGTCTTCGGTCGGGATCTCGACCGACTCGTCCCAGAACTTGACGCCCATGATCGGCTCAACGGTGGTGATGCCGGCGTCGAGCTCTTCGAGCACCTTCGCCTCGTGCGTCGCACCCCAGATGTTCGCGTCGGTCGAGTAGGCCTTCTCGGCGGAGGCACGGTAGGGCAGGTCGCGCTGCTGCAGCCACTCGCTCATCTCGGCGCGGCCGCCGAGCTCGGTGACGAAGTCGGCGTCGAGCCACGGCTTGTAGATGCGCAGGCGCGGGTTGGCCATCAGGCCGTAGCGGTAGAACCGCTCGATGTCGTTGCCCTTGTAGGTCGAGCCATCGCCCCAGATGTCGACGCCGTCCTCCAGCATGGCGCGCACGAGCAGCGTGCCCGTGACCGCGCGGCCGAGCGGGGTGGTGTTGAAGTACGCCTTGCCGCCCGAGCGGATGTGGAACGCGCCGCACTGCAGGGCGACGAGGCCCTCCTCGACGAGCGCCGCACGGCAGTCGACGAGTCGCGACAGCTCGGCGCCGTACTCGAGGGCGCGGCCGGGGACGGCCTCGACGTCGGGCTCGTCGGGCTGGCCGAGGTCGGCCGTGTACGTGCAGGGGACGGCGCCCTTCTCACGCATCCACGCGACCGCGACCGAGGTGTCGAGGCCGCCGGAGAAGGCGATGCCGACGCGTTCGCCGACGGGCAGGCTGGAGAGGACTTTCGACATGCCCTCCAGCCTACTTGCCCGCGGGTGTGCGATTCGGCGGGATGACGTGGTCTCGAGACGCTTCGGAATCCGACCGCCGTGGGGGCTTCCGAGGCCCCCGGAGGGCCCCGCGATAAGGTTGAGTGTGACTCGAGAAGAATCAGCCCCCGGGGCAGAGGCGTCGCTGGCCGACGAACCCGAGGTCCGGCAGGCGCTGGCCGAGGCCTCGCGCGCCTCCGTCGGGGCGGTCGTCACCGAGCATCCGTCGTCTCCGCTCGCCTGGACGGAGCTCGCCGATCTGGCCGACTCCGAGGCCCGGCCCATCGAAGCCTTCGCCTACGCGGCCGTCGCCGTCGAGTTCGCCCGTGAGCAGCTCGCCGCCGCAGGCTGGCACGCCGGGGCATCCGTGCCGTGGGCCGAGGAGCCGAACCGCGCCTACCTGCGCGCCCTCGACACCCAGCGCCGCGCCGCCGCCGCGCTCGGCCTCGCCGAGCAGGCGACCCGCCTGGCCGACGAGCTCGCGAGCGCCGACGCCGAGGCGCCGGCCCGCATCGCCAGCGAATTCACGCCGACCCAGATGATGCCCATCGTGTCGGCTGCAGCTTCGTTCACTCCGGCCGAGGCCGCCGTGTTCATCGCAGACCCGATCGCAGAACCCGCCGCGTCAGACGCGGTAAGAGAGGACTGACATGCCCGCGGCCGTACTCATCGGTGCACAGTGGGGCGACGAGGGCAAGGGCAAGGCGACCGACCTGCTCGGCTCGCGCCTCGACTACGTCGTCAAATTCAACGGCGGCAACAACGCGGGTCACACCGTGGTCGTCGGCGACGAGAAGTACGCGCTGCACCTGCTGCCCTCCGGCATCCTCACGCCGGGCGTCACGCCCGTCATCGCGAACGGCGTCGTCGTCGACATCGAGGTGCTGTTCGAAGAGCTCGAGGGCCTCGCGGCCCGCGGGGTGGATGTCTCGAAGCTCAAGATCTCCGCGAACGCGCACCTGATCACGCAGTACCACCGCACCCTCGACAAGGTGACCGAGCGGTTCCTCGGCAAGCGCCAGATCGGCACGACCGGGCGCGGCATCGGCCCGTCCTACGCCGACAAGATCAACCGCGTCGGCATCCGCATGCAAGACCTCTTCGACGAGAACATCCTGCGGCAGAAGGTCGAGGGCGCCCTCGACCAGAAGAACCACCTGCTCGTGAAGGTCTACAACCGTCGGGCGATCGCCGTCGACGAGATCGTCGAGGAGCTGCTCGGCTACGTCGAGCGGCTGCGCCCCATGGTGACCGACACGGCGCTCCTGCTGCACGAGGCGATCGAGCGTGGCGAGACGGTGCTCTTCGAGGGCGGCCAGGCGACGATGCTCGACGTCGACCACGGCACCTACCCCTTCGTCACCTCGTCGAACGCGACGAGCGGCGGGGCCGTGACCGGTTCGGGCATCGCGCCGAACAAGATCGACCGGGTCATCGCGGTCGTCAAGGCCTACACGACCCGCGTCGGTGCCGGCCCGTTCCCGACCGAGCTCTTCGACGAGTGGGGCGACTTCCTCACCCAGCAGGGTCACGAGTTCGGCACCACCACGGGTCGCAAGCGCCGTACCGGCTGGTACGACGCCCCGATCGCCCGCTACGCGGCTCGCATCAACGGCGTCACCGACTTCGTGCTGACGAAGCTCGACGTCCTCACCGGCATCGAGAAGATCCCGGTGTGCGTGGCATACGACGTCGACGGGGTTCGCTTCGACGAGATCCCGGTCTCGCAGAGCGACTTCCACCACGCGACGCCGATCTACGAGGAGTTCCCCGGCTGGACCGAGGACATCTCGGGCGCCCGCTCGTTCGACGACCTGCCCGCGAACGCGCAGGCGTACGTGCGTGCGCTCGAGGCGATGAGCGGCGCGCGCATCTCGGCGATCGGCGTCGGCCCCGGCCGCGACGAGATCGTCGTGCTGCACGACCTCCTCGACTGACGCGGGGCGCCTCGCGGCGCCTCGCCGACTCGCAGGCCTCTTCCGACTCGACGGCCGCCGCCGATAGGGTCGAAGTCACGTGCGCGCCCTTCTGCGCACGTGAGACGACCGGGGGGTCGTCGGGGTAAGGGGAGTTGCATGTCGATCGTTCGTCGTATCTTCGCCGGAGTCGTCGCCGCCGTGCTCGCAGTCGGGATCGTCGCGCCGGTCGCGGGGCCCGCGGTCGCCGCGCCCGACGATGCCGAGTTCATCCTGACGAAGACGGTGGACCCGAACAACTCGCCCTACGCGCCCGGCGACCAGTTCAGCTACACGATCGAGCTGACCTGCAACAGCAACCTCGTCGACACGTGCGTGAACGCCGAGCTGACCGACACCCTGCCGGCGCCGCTCGTCTTCGACCCGACGGTGAACCCGCCGGTCGTCGTGATCGGCGGCGGCACCAGCTCGGTCGCCGTCGACGGCACGAACCTCACCGTCGACTTCACGAGCACGGGTTCAGCGGGTACAGGCCAGCCGGCCGGGTCGAAGGCCACCGTCACCGTGTTCGTCACGGTTCCGCAGGACATCAGCGCCGACGTCAACGATCAGGACATCGTCAACACGGTCAACGCCACCGGCGACAACGCGCTGCCGAAGGATGCCTCGTCGACGATCACGATCGAGGTGCCCGAGATCCTCGACTCGACCGTGTCGAAGTCGGTCGACGACCACCAGGACGACACGGCACCAGGCGTTCCCGCGCTGCCGGGCCAGCCCGTCGACTACACGATCGGCGGCGGCAACGCCTCGAACCGCTCGGTCGACGAGATCGTGGTGCAGGACCCGGCCGACGGCGTCGCGAGCCCCTTCGACGGCTACTTCGACTACACGGGCATCACCTCGATCACGCCGCCCGCCGGCGCCGACCAGGTGCAGATCGAGTGGCTCGACGAGAACGGCGTCTGGCATGTCGCCTACGGGCCCGGGCCGATTCCCGGCGACCCCTCGACGATCCCCGACGGCGTGCCGTTCGAGGACGTGAAGGGCATGAAGTTCACCTTCTCGTCGTCGACGGGAGCGCAGTTGCCGCCGTCGGGCGACCAGCCCGCCGAGATCGGCATCGGCGCGGTGACGAACGACACCGTGAACACGATCGCGCCCGAGCAGTCGGTCGAGGTGCCGAACACCGCGTCGTCGAACGTCGTCGTGAACGACACCCCGAGCACGCCGAAGACGGCTCCCGGCGACGTCGTGATCTCGAACACCGGCCCCTTCGTCGACGTGACGAAGACCTTCGCCAAGCCGAACCTGCTCGCCGGCGAGCAGACGACCGCGACCATCACCGCCGCGAACGGCTTCCGGCCGGTGACCGAGATGGTGATCCAGGAACCGACGCCCGGTGCACCGAACCTCGCTGATCAGGGCCTCGAGTTCGCCGGATTCACCGACGGGGTCGTGTGGCCCCCGAACGCCACCGGTGCGAGTGTCACCTACACCTACGCCGACGGCACCACCGAGACGATCTCGACCACGACGCCGAACACGCTGCCCGACCCGACCCAGCAGGACTCGAGCGAGGTCGTCGGGTTCATCGTGACCTTCACCGGGCCGATCATCTCGAACGCCCGCGCCGAGGTGCCCTTCACGGTCACCGCGCTGCCGGTCGACGACGCCGACGTGACCAGCACGAACGAGACGACCTCGACCGTCACCGACCAGACCGGCAAGTCGGGCGACGACGAGGACTCCGCCGACATCACCCGCCAGCCCGGCCGGGTCTCCACCGTGGTCTCGAAGAACATCGCTCGCGACGAGGTGTGGGCCGTGCCGGGCACGACGACCGACGTGAGCTTCGACGCGAAGGTGAACGACGAGGGCGCGAACGCCTCGACCATCGGCGCCGACGAGCTCATCGTGAGCGACCCGGCCGACCCGCGGCCGGGCGACCCGGTCGAACCCTTCTGGAACACCTTCGACCTCAGCCAGATCGTCGTCGGCGTGCCAGCCAACGCCGACCTGCAGATCGAGTACTGGGACGGCCAGACGTGGCAGACCCTGCCCGGCGGCCAGCTCGACGGCGAGGGCACCCTCGTGCTCGCCGTCGACTCCGGAACGGCGCCGGTCACCCGGGAGATGATCGAAGGCATCCGCTTCGTGTACACGCCGAAGGCGGGGGAGCAGCTGCCTCCCGGATTCCATGTGGTGCCCACGATCACGGTCGAGACGCGCGACGAGTTCCGCGACGGCTCCGGCTCGGTGGCCGACGCCGCCGCGGCCGAGGATCCGCTCAACGTCGCGAACACGGCGAGCTCGACGGTCGTGAACCCCGACGACCAGAGCCCCGAGGACAACACGGCGACCGATGGCGACGACATCGACCTGCGCCCGATCGACGGCGGCGGCGACGGGCCCGACCTCTTCGAGAAGAACTGGATCGTCGACCCGGCCGACCCGCTGTTCGCGTTCAGCGAGGACCAGCGCACCGTACGACTCTCGTGGTCGACCGAAGGGCTGCCGTTCGACACGGTCGCGCTCAGCGACGACCCGACGGCCGGCGCCGACTTCGACGACGCCGCCATCGCGCAGTCGGCGTTCGACGCCTGGGACCTCGTCGCGATCGCGCCGATCGACGCGAGCCTCGACCCGTCGATGCAATACGACCGGGTCTCGAAGGTCGAGCTCTTCGAGTTCGACGAGGCAGCCGGCACCGGCCAATGGGTGGATGTCACCGCTGAGGCGTGCGCCGATGCCGCCGCCTGCGACGGGGCGTTCCCCGGCTACACGCTCTCGGCGGACGAGCGCGAGACCACCCGTGCGGTGCGGCTCACCTACGCCGAGGGGTCGAACCGCGGCGACGGCACCGGGCCCGCGGCCGGCACCGGCGTCGCGGCCTCCTACGACCACTCGCGCAATCTCGACCTCGTCTTCGAGCTGCGCGACTTCAAGCGGAGCGACGGCGGGGCGGTCACCGGCACGCTGCACGACGAGACGTTCAACTCCGGCCAGGCCGGCGTCGTGAACAACACCGCCGAGATCTTCGGCGACGGCCCGGAGCCGGTCGACCAGACCGACAGCGACCTCATCACGATCATCGACACGACGGTCAACACCTCCGTGACGAAGACCTTCGACCAGGACTCGCTGCCGATCCCGCCGGTGGGTACCCCCGCGGGCAGCTACCCGCTCGTGAACGCGACGATCACCGCGAAGAACGAGACGGAGGCCTCGGTCCAGACGCTCCGGATCACCGACCCGGCGCCGGGCTCGGCGACCGACGCCTACGAGTACCTGAACCTGGTCGCCATCGACTCGATCTCGGTGCCCGCCGACGCGACGGAGTCGACGGTGACGCTGACCCGTGAGGGCGGCGCGATCGACCCGCCGATCTCCATCGACGCGGCGCTCGCGCTCACCCCCGCCGACCTCGCCGACGTGATCGGCGTCTCGGTGCTGCACACCGATCCCGACGACGTCGCGATCCGCACCACCGAGACGAGCTCGGTCGTGCTCACCTACCAGCTGCGGGCGACCGAACGTACCTCGGGCGCCGCCGTGACGACCACCGACTTCGCCACGAACGTCGCCGGTTCCGAGGTGACCCGCCCCGGCGATGATCCCGAGCTCGACCACGCCGGCGCCACGGCGAGCGACGTCGTCACGTTCGTCGACGCCACGTACGACGTCGAGGCGCAGAAGAGCATCGAGAGCCCCGCCGGCTCCGCGAACTCCGACTCGCGCGTCGAGGACGAGAGCCCCGACGGCTACACGATCACCCTGCAGGGCCAGCCGACGGGCAACGTGCGCACGACCGTGCTCACGATGACCGACGCCTCGGCGACGTTCTGGAACGCCTTCGAGTTCGCCGGGTTCCCGCTCGAGACGCTGCCGCCGAACCTGCACCAGCTGCGGGTCTCGGCACTCACCGGCGTCGAGTTCGTCGAAGACGCCGGCACGGGCGAACTCTCCTACACCTGCAACGGCTCGGCGACCCTCGACGGCTGCTGGACGACCGGTGACTGGCAGCAGGCCACCGGCACCGACGTGCAGCCCGAGCTGCCCGCGGGCGTCTCCGCGGCCGATGTGCGCGGCCTCCGGTTCGAGGTGCGGGTCGACGACGCGGCATCCAACTGGGAGAACCCGATCAACCCGGTCGTGATCGTGAAGTTCACGGCGAACCAGCTCGAGAACCTGCACTACGGCCCGAACGGGGAGGTCGACACGGTGCCCGTGCCCTCGACGCGGCCCGGGCAGCCGCTCGCCCCGGGTGAGACGGTCGCCGGCACGACCACCGACACCGTCGACGTGCACGGCGACGGCTCGTGGGAGGGCCAGGGCGGCACGCCGTGGGAGGGTGACGACGACGCCACCGACACGACGCAGCTGCTGCACCTGCAGAACGGCATCAAGGTCGTGAAGACCCCCGGCAACGGTCAGGGCGGCGCCGCGTCACAGCAGTTCCCGCCCTCGGCGGGCATCCCGTACAAGATGACGATCACGAACACCGGACAGTGGCCGATGACCGGCCTCGAGCTCACCGACCAGGTCGCGACCGATGCGAACGGCTCGCTGCTCATCGCCCGGCCGAACGTCGACCCGACGTTCTCGTTCGCCCTGACGGCGGCCGACGGCACCGTGCTCGACGCGAGCGGATTCTCGGGCGAACTCGACGAGCAGACGGGCGTCGTCACCATCACGGTTCCCGACGGCTTCGTCTTCAACCCGGGTGATGTGCTCGTCATCTCGGCCGCACTGCAGTTCAGGCCGGGCCTCGCACCGGGTACCCCGGTCGGCAACACGATCAGCGCGACGAGCGACCGCACCTTCGACACCTGCGAGTCGACCTCCTTCGGCACGGTGACGAACCCGACCACGACCGTCGTCGACGACTGCGCCTCGAACACGACCGTGAACCCGACCGCGGCCGCCCCCGTCGCGATCGTCAAGGCGGTCAAGGGTGCCGGCGCCGGGGTCCCGGGTGCGCAGCCCGGTGACGCGAACTACGACGACCTCGGCGTGCTGAACCACACCGGCACGGCCGACGGCTGCGCCGAGGCCAACGGCCCGGTGGCCGGCTTCTACCGCAACAACTGCGTGCCGATCACGCGCCCGGGCGGACTCGAGACCTGGCTCGTCGGGTTCGAGAACCTCGGCAACATCCCGATCGAGTCGATCGCCGGGATCGACGTGCTGCCGGCCGTCGGCGACACCGGCGTGACCGTCGGTACGTCCCGCGGCTCGGAGTGGTCGCCGATCTTCGTCGGCAACGTGGTCTTCCCCGGCGACCCCGGGGGTGCGGTCATGACCACGTCCTACATGACGACGGTGCCCGACCGCGCCTGCAACGCGAAGGACATCGAGTGGAGCGCGAAGACCACGCCGATGCCGACCACCGACCCGTGCTTCGCCGACGTGAGCACGCGCGCCTGGATCGAGTTCGACGCCGGCACGGCGCTCGCCGAGATCGCTCAGGCGAAGGCGATCAAGGTCGTCGTGACCTGGCCGGGCGAGGCATCGTTCGCCCCCGGCCAGAGCGGTGCGCTCACCTTCCAGACCCGGACGCCGCTCTCGAACCCGGCCGCGGTCGACGGCGGCTTGCCGATCGCCTGGAACGCGGTCGCCGGCGGTTCCCGCGCCGACTACAACGGCGCCGAGGTCTATCAGGGCCCGGTCGAACCGGTGCGCTCGGGCGTGGCGGTGCCGACCGGCGAGATCGCGCTGCAGAAGGAGGTCGACGTCCCGGCCGACTGGCCCGACACCTTCCCGCTGCCCGACTCGTACGACTTCGACGTGCAGTGCACCTCCGGCGGCGAGTCGGTGAACCTCGTGGACGGCAGCGGCCAGCCCGCCCCGCCGGCGACCGTGCCGGCCGACGGCACCGTCGTCGACTACGGCACCGGGACGGACCTGCCGATCTACTCCGACTGCACCGTGCAGGAGGTGCCGTCGCAGGGCTCGACGGTCACGTACGACCCCGCTGACGCGGGAGACCCGACGAAGTCGGGCTCGATCCGGGCGAAGCGCGACCTCTCGGGGCTCGAGAACGTGCACCACGGCGCCCCCGCCGACGGCGAACTCGCGCAGGTCACCGCCACGAACACCTACGAGCTCGGCGGCTTCTACCTCCTGAAGGAGGTCACCGGCGGTGGAGCGGTGGACCAGGACGGCGAGCCGATCGAATTCGACCCCGTGTTCGAGTTCACGGCGAGCTGCATCTTCCTCGGCGAGGAGGTGATCCGAGACGCCGATCGGACGTTCACGCTCAAGGACGGCGACCTGAAGACCTTCAACAGGCTGCCGGTCGGCGCCGAGTGCACGGTCGTCGAGACCGACGCGGGCGGCGCCACCGACACGACGATGATCGTCGACGAGACCCCCGGCGAGCCTCAGCCTGTCGAGGGCGACACCGCCGAGTTCGAGATCAAGCCCGATGTCGACAACGAGCACGTGACGACCGTCGCCGCGGTCAACAACTACACCGTGGGCTCGATCTCGGTCACGAAGGACGTGACCGGCTCGGGCGCCGCGGGCGCTGCCGACACGTTCGAGGTGCAGCTCGTCTGCACCTGGGCGGAGGCGACCACCAACCCGGTCTACGACGCCACGCACACCATTGCCGACGGCGAGACCTGGGCGGTCGACAACCTGCCCACCGGCGCCGAGTGCACCGTGAGCGAGCCCGACGACGGCGGCGCGACCCAGGCGATCATCTCGCCGGACCAGCCAGTGACGATCGGCGTCGCCGGCGAGGAGGGCGACCCGATCGAGGTCACCGTCACGAACGACTACCGCCTCGGCGGCTTCGACATCGCGAAGACGGTGTCGGGCGCCGGTGCCGGCTTCAGCGAGGGCGTCGATTTCGAGTTCACCTACGTGTGCAGCTACGCCGACGAGATCGTCGGGCAGGGCACGCTCACGATCACGGGCGACGGCACCGCCGGCCCGCTCACGAGCGCGACGGTCACCGGGCTGCCGGTCGGCACCCAGTGCATCGTCACCGAGACCGACGGCGGCGGCGTCGACGCACTGCCCGACCCGGTCACCGTGACGATCCCAGACGAGGCCGACGGCATCGCCCAGGTGGTGACGGCCGAGGTCGACAACCACTTCTCAGCGGGGACCGTCTCGGTCACGAAGGAGCTCGCGGGCGAGGCATCCGAGGACCCCGACTTCGTCGACGCGAGCTACACGGTGCACGTCACCTGCTCGCTCACCGACGGTGGGGCCCCGCTCTTCGACGGCGACGTCGTGGTGACCGGCGGCCAGACGGTCACGGTCACCGACCCGGCGACGGGCGACCCGCTGCTGCTGCCGCTCGGCACGCACTGCTGGGGCGACGAGACCGACGACGCGGGGGCGACCTCGTCGAGCGTCGACTTCGACTCGTTCGACAACGCGGTCGTCGTGGAAGCAAGCGACGGCGACGAGCCGCAGCAGTTGGCGATCACGGCGACGAACACCTTCGACCTCGCCGACCTCGTGATCGAGAAGGTGCTCGACGGCGACGCCGCGTCGTACGCCGAGGACAAGACCTTCGAGATCCTCGTCACCTGCACGCTCGACCGCGGCCCGGGGAACGACCCCGTCGTGAGCTACGACCAGGAACCCGTCGAACTGCAGGGCGGCGAGCAGGCGACGCTCACCGACATTCCGATCGGGTCCGACTGCTACGCGGAGGAGCCCGACGGGCAGGGCGCTTGGGAGATTCGGATCAGCGCGACGGCCGACGACCCGGTGACGGTCGACGGCGGTGAGACGCCCATCACGATCACCGTGACGAACGTCTACCCCGACGCGGGGTTCTCGGTCACGAAGGACGTCGACGACGGCGGCGCTGTGAACCAGGACGGCGAGCCGATCGAGACGCTCGTGCCCTACCGGTTCGCAGCGAGCTGCGTCTTCGAGGGCGAGACCGTGCTCGACGAGGAGTTCCAGCTCCGAGACGGCGAGGTGAAGACGTTCACGGGCCTGCCGGCCGGCGCGGTCTGCACGGTCGAGGAGACCGAGACCCGCGGGTCGGCGTCGACCTCGATCGTCGTCACGCAGAACGGCGTCGACGACGACCTCGGCGAGGCGACGAGCGCGGAGTTCACGCTGGAGCCCGACGTCGACGATCAGCAGGTCACCGTCGTCGCCGTCACGAACCACTACACCGTCGGTTCGGTCGAGATCGTGAAGTCGGTCACCGGAACCGGCGCAGATGCATGGGGCGGCACCTTCGGCGACTTCGACGTGCGGCTGCTCTGCGTTCTGCCCGGGACCACTCAGTTCGTCGTCTACGACGACACCCACACCCTCACGAAGGACGCCCCCGGCGATGTGTGGCTCGTGCCGAACCTCCCGACGAACGCCACCTGCATGGTGACCGAGGTCGACGACGGAGGGGCGACGGAATCGACGGTGACACCGCGATTCCTGGTCGTCGGCGATGACGAGACGGACGAACCCGTCGAGGTCGACATCGTGAACGACTTCCGCACCGGTGCGCTCAACGTGCTGAAGCGCGTCGCCGGCCCCGGCGCTCCTGCGTTCTCGGAGGGCGAGTTCACCTTCCAGGTCGTCTGCACCTACGAGGGCGAGACGGTCGTCGACCAGGAACTCGTCATCGAGAGCGACGGCGGCGAGGGGCCGTTCACGAGCGAGACCATCACCGGCATCCCGGTCGACGCCGAGTGCGTCGTCACCGAGACCGACCAGGGCAACGCCGACGAGCCGGCCGCGCCCGTGACGGTCACGATCCCCGACCAGGCCGAGGAGGGCGTCGAGACCGTCGTGACGGCGGGCTTCGTGAACGAGTTCTCGCTCGGCACGGTCGAGCTCACGAAGGAGGTCGACGGCGATGCCGCCGACGCCGAGTGGGTCGTCGACGAGGTGTTCACGGTGCAGGTCACCTGCCAGCTCGAGGTCGACGGCGCGATCGTGACGCTCTACGACGCACCGGTCGAGATCACGGGCGGGGAGACGGTCGAGATCGTCGATGCGGAGGGCAACCCGGTGCAGCTGCCGCTCGGCACCCACTGCTTCGGCGTCGAGACCGACGACGGCGGCGCGACCGCCTCGAGCGTCGACTTCGGCTCGTACGACGACGCCGCGATCGTCGTCGAGTCGGACACCGCCCAGCGGCTCACGCTGACCGCGACCAACACCTTCGACTCGGGCTCGCTCGAGCTCGAGAAGACGGTGTCGGGTGCGGTCGACCAGGCCGACGGGAAGACCTTCGAGATCGAGCTCACGTGCGTCTTCGACCGCGGCGGGAACGAGCAGTTCATCGCGCTCGACGAGACCGTCGCGATCACCGCGGGCGAGACGAAGGCCTTCGACGACCTGCCGGTCGGCGCGGAGTGCTGGGCCGAGGAGACCGAGGCCGGAGGTGCCGTCGCGGTGACGGTGAGCGCCACCGAGGCGAACCCGGCCGTGGTCGGGGCCGACGAGGCCGTCACGATCACCGTCGACAACCGCTTCGACCCGCCGATCGCCTCGACGGGCGTCGACGGCGAGCGCGTGGCGCTGTGGATCGGCGGCGCGCTGCTGCTGGTGGGCGCCGGTGCGGCCGTGCTCCTGATCGCCCGTCGCCGACGTCGCAGCGCATGATCGAACCCGCGCGCTGACGCGGGCGCGACGAGGGGGATGCCGTGAGGCATCCCCCTCGTCGCGTGTCGGCGCCGTCGCCACGCAGCACGGAGCGAGCGTCCTGCGGGCCCGCCTCCGTCGAGTGCCGAACGTCCCGTGAAAGGATCGGTGGATGACGCAGAACGATGCCACCGCAACGATCATCGCCCAGCAACGCGCACTGCTCGACGCCCTGCCGTTCGGGGACACGCGCGACCTCGAGGCGGTCGAACGCGGCTTCATCGGCACCCTCGCCGAGCCGGCGATCCGCAACGAGGCGGGCGAGGTCGTGTGGGACGCGAGCACCTACGACTTCCTGACGGGGGACGCGCCCGACACCGTGAACCCGAGCCTCTGGCGCCAGTCGAAGCTCGTCGCCAAGCACGGCCTGTTCGAGGTCGTGCCGGGCCTCTACCAGGTGCGCGGCCTGGATCTCTCGGTCATGTCGCTCGTCGAGGGCGACACGGGTGTCGTCGTCATCGACCCGCTCATCTCGAAGGAGACGGCGGCGGCCGCGGTCGCCCTCTACCGCGAGCACCGCGGCGACCGGCCGATCACGGCCGTGATCTACACGCACTCGCACATCGACCACTTCGGCGGCGTGCAGGGCATCGTCGACCAGGCCCAGGTCGACGCCGGCGAGGTGCAGATCATCGCACCCGAGGGGCTCGTCGACCACGCCGTCGCCGAGAACGTCTACGCGGGCACCGCGATGGGCCGTCGGGCGGGCTACATGTACGGCGCGGCACTCCCGCGCGGTCCGAGGGGCGCCGTCGGCGCGGGCCTCGGCCAGACCACCTCGGTCGGCGAGGCGACGCTCATCGCGCCGACGCTCGAGATCACCACGACCGGCGAGGCGCACACCGTCGACGGCCTCGAGATCGTCTTCCAGATGGCTCCGGGCACCGAGGCGCCGAGCGAGATGCACTTCTACTTCCCGAAGTACCGGGCGCTGTGCATGGCCGAGAACGCCACCCACACGCTGCACAACCTCCTGACCCTGCGCGGCGCCGTGGTGCGGGATCCCCACGTCTGGTCGCAGTACCTGACCGAGGCGATCGAGCGCTTCGGCGGCGAGGTCGAGGTCGTGTTCACCTCGCACCACTGGCCGACCTGGGGCAACACCGAGATCCACGACTTCCTCGGGCTGCAGCGCGACCTCTACGGGTACCTGCACGACCAGACGCTGCGGATGCTCAACCAGGGCATGCAGGGTGCCGAGATCGCCGAGGCGATCCAGCTGCCGCCCGCCCTCGAGAACGCGTGGCACGCCCGCGGCTACTACGGCTCGGTCAGCCACAACGTGAAGGCCATCTACCAGCGCTACATGGGCTGGTTCGACGGCAACCCCGCGCGGCTCTGGCCCCACCCGCCGGCCGCGCAGGCGACGCGTTACGTCGAGGCCATCGGCGGCATCGACCGCGTGCTCGAGCTCGCGCAGCAGGCGTACGACAGCGGCGACTTCCGCTGGGCGGCGACGTTGCTCGACCACGCCGTGTTCGCCGAGCCCGGCAACGCAGCGGCGAAGACGCTGTACGCCGACACGCTCGAGCAACTCGGATACGGTTCGGAGAACGGCACCTGGCGAAACTTCTTCCTGTCGGGCGCGACCGAACTGCGCGAGGGCAACTTCGGCACCCCGACGGTGACGAATGCGCCGGCCATCCGGGCGCAGCTCTCGCCCGAGCAGCTCTTCGACGCGGTCGCGATCACGGTCGACGGGCCGCGCGCGTGGGACCTCTCGCTCGCGTTCGAGATCACGCTCACGGACCTCGATCGAAGCTTCCGCCTCACGCTCCGCAACGGTGTGCTCGTCTACGTCGAGAAGGCCCCGAGCGGCACCGCGCCGCTGCACCTCTCACTGACCAAGCCCCGGCTGATCGCGCTCGCGGCCGGCGACCTCGACTCCGACGGGCTCGACGTCGAGGGCGACCTCGGCGTGCTGAAGCAGTTGCTCGCAGTGCTCAGCCCCGGGGACTCCGCCTTCGAGATCGTGGTGCCGTGACCTTCGAGTCCCGGGCCCGCGCATGACGAAGGGGGCGGATGCCGAAGCATCCGCCCCCTTCGTGTGTACTACTTCTCGGTGCCGATCGCGCCGTCGATGTTGCCGCGAACCCCGTCGATCTTGTCGTGGTGCTCTTCGCCGACGACCTTCTTCGCCGCGTCGCTGACGCCGTCGAGGATCTTGTCGCTGATGTCCTCGGCCTGCTCGCTGTTGAGCGCCTCGTCGATCTTGTCCTTGTTCTCCTCGATGAAGTCCTGTGCCTTCTTCGTGATGTCGTCCAGAGCGCCCATCGCCCCCCGCCTTCCGTGTCTGATCGGTCTTGCTCCCGCCATCGTAGGGGGCTGATGTCCCCCGGGGAAGGGGGCAGATCGCGCCTGCCCCGTTCCGCCACCTCGTCGTCGTTCCCGCGTCACTCGCGCATGGCAGACTCGGACGGGTGACCGCCACGCGACCCGCCGATGCCGAACTCGTCGGCCGTTTCATCCGTCTGACGCCGTTCGAAGAGGCCGACATTCCGGCGCTCCACGCGGCCATCGGAGTGCCCGAGGTGTTCGCGGGCGGCTATGGCGGGGGCCCCGCCGGATTCCCGCCCGATCTCGCGGCCTTCGAGGTCTTCGCGCGCGGCTACTACACGGGCGGGCCTGCGGCGATGCCGTGGACGGTGCGTCTCGTCGGCGGTGCCGACGACGGTCGAGTCGTGGGCGCGACGAAGCTCGCCGATTTCGACCTCGCGAACGAGTCGGCGCACATCGGGTGGACGGGCTACGCCCCGTCGGTGTGGGGCACCGCGGTGAACCCCGAGGCGAAGCTGCTGCTGCTCGACCTCGCGTTCTCGCACGGTTTCGGCAGGGTCAAGCTGCAGGCCGACTCGCTCAACTCGCGTTCGCGCGCCGCGATCGAGAAGCTCGGGGCGACGTTCGAAGGGGTGCTGCGGCGCGACAAGCGCCGGGCCGACGGCAGCTGGCGCGACAGTGCCGTCTACTCGGTGATCGTCGACGAGTGGCCCGCCGTGCGGGCGGGCCTCGAGGCTCGGCTCTCCGCCTTCGACGGACGGCCGGTCGAGCCCGAGGGCCTCACCCCGCGTCGCACCGCCTGATCAGGCGCCCCGCACGGTGAACGGGGCGCGGAGCAGGTCCTCGTCGCGCGACGACGAGCCGACGAGCAGCTCGAACGATCCGGCCTCGACGAGGCGCGTGCCCCGCGCGTCGACGATCGAGCACTCGGCGACCGGCAGTTCGAGATCGACCGTCACCGATTCCCCGGGCGCGACCTCGACCTGGCGGAAGGCCTTGAGCTCCTTGTCGGCCCAGCTCACCGAGGTGACGGTGTCGCTGACGTAGAGCTGCACCGTCTCGACGGCCGGTCGCTCGCCCGTGTTGCGGAGCACCACGCTCGCACGCACCGTCTCATCGGGGCCGAGCTCGTCGGCCTCCAGTCGCAGCCCCTCGTACTCGACGCTCGTGTACGAGCGCCCCTCGCCGAAGGCCCAGGCGGGTGCCTGGGTGAGGTCGGCGTACCGATCGCCGTGCTGCCCGCGGATCTGGTTGTAGTACGTGGGCTGCTGGCCGACGTGCCGTGCGAAGGAGATCGGCAGTCGCCCGCTCGGTTCGATGAGGCCGAGCGCGAGCTCGGCGATCGCCCGCCCGCCCTCCATGCCGGGCGACGCCGCCCAGACGACGGCAGAGGCGCGGTGTGCCGAGGGGGGCAGCACGAGCGGCTTCGAGGCGAGCAGCACGACGACGAACGGGGTCCCGGTCTCGGCGAGCGCGTCGAGCAGCGCGACCTGCCCGCCGATGAGCTCGAGCGTCGCGGTCGAGCGCCCCTCGCCGACGAGCTCGATCACGTCGCCGACGACGACGACGGCCGCGTCGGCCGCGCGCGCCTGCGCCACCGCCTCGGCGATCATCGCCTCGTCGGGCGACGACGGCACCACGATCTGCGGGCGGGGCTGCCCGTCGGGGAAGGTCGCGCCCGCCGGGTCCTGCTCGAGGGTGAGCACGTCGGCACCGCGGGCGTGGGTGATCGTCCAGTCCGCCGGTGCGAACCGCCGGAACCCGTCGAGCACCGTCGTGATCATGTCGCGCGGCTGGCCGTCGAGCCAGCCGGCCTGCCCCGAGCCGCCCGCCCAGTCGCCGAGCTGCGTCTGCGCGTCGTCGGCGAGCGGCCCGACGACGGCGACGGTGCGCGGTGCGGAGCCGCCGCCGAGCGCCCGCCCCGTGGCATCCGCCTCGAAGCCGCCGCCGAGCGGAAGCAGTCCGTCGTTCTCGAGCAGCACGAGCGAGCGCCGGGTGAGCTCGAGGTTGAGCGCGCGGTGGCCGGGCGTCGCGATCTCGCTCGCGATGCGCTCGCGATCGGGGTGGCGCGGGTCCTCGAAGAGGCCGAGCTCGAACTTGAGGGTCAGGATGCGGGCGACCGCTGCGTCGAGCTCGGACTCGGCGAGCAGGCCCTGCTCGATCGCGTCGAGCGCGCCGTGGTAGAACCCGGGCGTCGTCATGATCATGTCGTTGCCGGCTCTGACGGTGGCGGCCGAGGCGTGCGCGTAGTCGGGCTGGATCTGCTGCTCCCACACCATGCGGCCCACATTGTCCCAGTCGGTGATGAGGGTGCCCGTGTACCCCCACTCGCCGCGCAGCACGTCGGTGAGCAGCCACTCGTTCAGGGTGATCGGCACGCCGTCGGTCGTCTGGTAGCCGAGCATGAAGGTGCGGCAGCCCTCGCGGGCCACCCGCTCGAACGGCGGCAGGAACCACGAGCGCAGCTTGCGGCGCGACAGGTCGGCCTCGCTCGCGTCGCGGCCGCCCTGCGTCTCGGAGTAGCCGGCGAAGTGCTTGGCCGTCGCGAGGATCGCGCGGCGGTCGTCGAGCCCGTCGCCCTGGTAGCCGCGCACCATCGCCGAGGCGAGCTCGCCGATGAGGTGCGGGTCCTCGCCGAAGGTCTCGTCGACCCGGCCCCAGCGCAGGTCGCGGCTGATGCAGAGCACGGGGGAGAAGGTCCAGTGGATGCCGGTGGCGGCGACCTCGACGGCCGTCGCCCTGGCGGCGCGCTCGACCAGCTCGGGGTTCCAGCTGCCGGCCATGCCGAGCTGCGTCGGGAAGATCGTGGCGCCCTCCCAGAACGAGTGCCCGTGGATGCAGTCCTCGCCGACGAGGAGCGGGATGCCCAGGCGAGTCTGCGCGACGAGCTCGTGCGCACGTTCGAGCCGCTCGGGCGAGGTGTGCAGGATCGAGCCGACGTGCTTGCCGAGTACGAGGTCGTCGAGGTCGTCGCGGGCGTCGAGCTGCAGCATCTGCCCGACCTTCTCCTCGACGGTCATGCGGGCGACGAGGTCGGCGACCCGTTCGGCGATGGGCAGGGCGGGGTCGCGGAAGGCCGGGGCGGGGTCCTCGAGCGGCAGGGCGGTCACAGTGGTGCTCCTCGGTCGTGCGTCGATGTCGGTCATGAGGTGGTCGCCTTCGTGGCATCCGTCGTCGTGGCGGCCGGTGCGCGCACCGCGGTCACCGCGCTCGTGGCGCTCAGCCCCTGCTTGCGCAGCGCGCGGGCGCGCTCGCCCGCCGATCGCAGACGGGGGTTGACGTACTCGTCGATGCCGAAGTTGACGAGTGCGAGGGCCGTGCCGAGCAGGGCGATGCAGAGGCCGGCGGGCACGTACCACCACCAGTAGTCGGGGAAGGCGCCGTTCTGCTGCGCCCAGAACAGGATCGTGCCCCAGTTCAGGTTCGTGATCGGGATGACGCCGATGAACGCGAGCGTCGTGAGGCCGAGCACCGCGGCGGTCACCGTGCCGACGAAGCTCGAGGCGATGATCGCCATGAGGTTCGGCAGCATCTCGACCGCGATCACGCGCCAGAGCGGCTCGCCGTTGGCGCGGGCGGCCTGCACGAAGTCGCGGCTGCGCAGCGACATCGTCTGCGCGCGGAGCACGCGCCCGCCCCACGCCCAGCCGGTGATCGCGAGCACCGCCGAGATGAGCAGCAGGCTCGGGTTCTCGTACTGCGAGGCGATGATGATCATGAGCGGCAGGCCCGGGATCACGAGGAACACGTTCGTCAGCATCGAGAGCGACTCGCTGCGCCAGCCGCCGAGCATGCCCGAGGTCACGCCGACGATGATCGCGATGAGTGTCGCGATGACCCCGGCCAGGAACCCGACGACGAGCACGCCGCGCGTGCCGTAGATGATCTGGCTCAGAACGTCCTCGCCCATGTGCGTCGTGCCGAGCCAGTGCGCGGGCGAGGGCGGCTGCTTGAGGGCCGAGTAGTCCTTCTCGAGCGGGCCGTACGGGGCGATCAGGTCGCCGAAGACGGCGAGCACGGTGAAGAAGCCGAGGATCGCGAGGCCGGTGAGCGACTTGCCGTTGCGGAACATGGAGAACGACGCGCCCATGCGCTTCCACATGTTGGGGCCGGGCCGCGAGCCCTCGGGGGCGGACTCGCGCAGGGCGGTCGTCGTCGGGATCGTCATGTCAGGCCTCCAGCTGGCGGGCGCGCGGGTCGAGGATCGCGTAGGCGATGTCGGCGAGGATGTTCGCCGCGAGCACCGCGAGCGTGATCACCAGGAACAGGCCCTGCATGAGCGGGTAGTCCTTGGCGTTCGTGGCGTCGAGCAGCAGCTTGCCCACGCCGGGGTACGAGAACACGAGCTCCATCACGAGGGTGCCGCCGACGATGAAGCCCAGCGAGAGGGCGAAGCTCGAGAGCTGCGGCAGCATCGCGTTGCGGGCGGCGTAGCCGGTGACGACCTCGCGCTCGGGCAGGCCCTTCGCCTGGGCGACCGTGATGTAGTCCTCGTCGAGCACCGTGATCATCATGTTGCGCATGCCGAGGATCCAGCCGCCGAGCGAGGCCACCACGATCGTGAGCGCGGGCAGGGTGCCGTGGTAGATGACGCTGCCGATGAACTCCGCGTTGAAGCCGGGGGTCACGCCCTTGTCGTAGGCGTGCGAGGCGGGGAACCAGCCGAGCGTCGTCGAGAAGATCGCGATCGCGATGAGGCCCATCCAGAAGTACGGCACCGTCGAGAAGAACGTGGCGATCGGGAGGGCCGCGTCGGCCCGGCTGCCTCGCCGCCAGCCGATGAATGCGCCGGCCGCGGTGCCGAGCAGGAAGGAGATGATCGTGGCGATGCCGACGAGGCCGATGGTCCACGGCAGCGCCGTCGCGATCACGTCGGTGACAGGTGAGAGCCCGTGCGAGAAGGATCGGCCGAGGTCGCCCGAGAGCAGCAGCCGCCAGTAGTCGAGGTACTGCTGCCAGAGCGGGGTCTCGTGGTCGAGGCCGAACAGCGTGCGGAGCGCGTCGGCCGCCTCGGGGCTGATCTTGCCCTGGTTCTTCGCGAGGAAGGCCGACACCGGGTCGCCCTTCATCATTCGCGGCAGGAAGAAGTTGATCGTGATCGCCGCCCACAGGGTGACGAGGTAGAACACGACGCGTCGGGCGATGAACCTCACGAGCGGGCTCCTTCTTCGGCGGCGCCGGGGGCGGCCGCGAAATGGCGGTCGGGGTCGGGGGATGCGTCGCGCAGGGCGCGGGTGTACTCCTCCGTCGGGCGCAGGATGACATCGTCGGCTGGGCCGTGCTCCACCACCCGGCCGTGGTGGAGCACCATGATCTCGTCGCTGAAGTGACGGGCGGTCGCGAGGTCGTGCGTGATGTAGAGCACGCCGAGCTGCGACTCGCGCTGCAGCTCCGCGAGCAGGTTCAGCACGCCGAGGCGGATCGACACGTCGAGCATCGACACCGGCTCGTCGGCGACGAGGAGGCTCGGCCGCGAGGCGAGGGCGCGCGCGATCGCGACGCGCTGGCGCTGGCCGCCCGACAGCTCGTGGGGGCGGCGGTCGATGACGCGGGCGTCGAGCCGAACGCGGTCGAGGAGGCGGTGCACCTCGGCGTCGACCTGGTCGCGCGGCACCACCTTGTCGAGCCGGAGCGGCCGCTCGAGGTGATGACGGATGGTGTGGTACGGGTTCAGCGACGCGAACGGGTCCTGGAAGACCATGCGCACCTGCGCCCGGTACCGGCGCAGTGCGCTGCCCGAGCGCGGGATGGGCCGCTCGTCGAGCAGCACCTGCCCCTCGCTCTGCCGCTCGAGCTGGGTGATGATCTTCGCGATGGTCGACTTGCCGCTGCCCGACTGCCCGACGAGAGCGAGGGTCTGGCCGCTGCGCAACGTGAAATCGACGTCGTCGAGGGCGAGCATCTGGCCGGCCCCGCGCACCCGGTAGCGCTTGGTGACGTTGCGGAATTCGAGGACGGTCATGCCGAGAGCTCCTGGGCGACGGTGGAGGTGGTGAGCGGCGCGTTCGACGCGGCGCGCACAAAGTCGCCGCGGTCGCCGGTCAGGCTCGGGAAGGAACTCAGCAGCGTGCGCGTGTACTCGTGCTGCGGGTTGCGGTAGAGGTTCTCGGCCGTGTCGAGCTCGACGATGCGGCCCTCGCGCATGACCGCGATGCGGTCGGAGATCTCGAGGAGCAGCGGCAGGTCGTGCGTGATGAAGACGACCGAGAATCCGAACTCGTGTCGCAGCTCCGAGATCTTGCGCAGGATGTCCCGCTGCACGAGCACGTCGAGCGCGGTCGTCGGCTCGTCCATGATCATGAGCTGCGGACGGAGGGCGAGCGCCATCGCGATCATCACGCGCTGGCGCATGCCGCCCGAGAGCTCGTGGGCGAACGACTTCAGGCGCTCGCGGCCGACGCCCACGATCTCGAGCAGCTCGCCGCATTCGCGGGTGCGCTCGGCGCGGCTCATGCCTGGGCGGTGGGTCGTGAACACGTCGGCGAGCTGCCGGCCGATCGGCAGCACCGGGTTGAGTGCGTTCATCGCGCCCTGGAAGACCATCGACGCCTTGTTCCAGCGGAAGCGCCGCATCTCGTCGACGGTCAGCGCGCCGATCGAGACGTTCTCGCCGGAGGCGTCGTGGAAGACGACCTCGCCGCCCGTGATGACGGCGGGCGGCTTGAGCAGCCGCTGCACGCCGTAGGCGAGGGTGGTCTTGCCGCAGCCCGACTCGCCGGCGAGGCCGAGGATCTCGCCCCGCCGGAGCTCGAGGCTGACTTCGCGCACCGCCTCGACGGGCGGATCGCTCTCGTACGTGACGCTGAAGTCGGTGATGCTGAGGAGGGCGTCGTCGCTCATGTGTCGTGTCTCTCACGTGGTGCGGGAGCCGGGCCCTCGCCGGCCCGGCTCCCGCTGGGGGTGGATCAATCGGCCGGCTGCAGCTTGGTCAGGATGTAGACCGAGGTCGGCTGCGTCGGGTCGGCGGGGACGTAGGGGTCGTCCTCGCCGGGCCAGCCCACGTAGTTGCGGGTGTTGTACTGGCCGATGAAGGGGCGCGTGCCCACTGGGATCGTCGGAACCTGCTCGACGAAGATCTTCTGCACGGTCTCGAGGGCGGCGGCGCGGGTGGCGTCGTCGGTCGCGGTCGCGTACTCGGTGAGTGCGGCCGTGGCCTCGGGGCTGTCGAAGCGACCGAAGTTGAAGTCGGCGGCCTCGCCGATCGGCTTCAGGAAGCGGCCGTCCATCTGGTCGCTGTAGAGGTCGTACGGTGTGGCGCCCGAGTCCGTCCAGTGCAGGATCGCCTGGAAGTCGCCCTCGCTCTTGGCCGCCCACCAGGTGTCGGCGTCGGGGGTGTCGACGGCGGCCTCGACGCCGAGCGCCTTCACGGAGTCGGAGATGAGGCTGATGCCGGTCACGTAGTCGTTCCAGCCCTGCGGCACGGTGAGCGTGAAGGTCACAGGCTCGCCGTCGGGATCGACGAGCGCCTCGCCGTCCCACGTGTAGCCGGCGTCGGAGAGCACCTTCTTGGCTGCGTCGACGTCGACCGAGTATTCCTCGCCCGTGAACTCGTCGGCGATGTAGGCGTCACCGGCGGGGGTGGGGAGGCCCGTGACGCTCGTGAGCTCGGGCACGCCGCCTTCGCGGGCGATCTCCTGGTGCATCTGGCGGTCGACCACGAGGTTGACGGCCTTGCGGAAGGCGACGTCGTCGAACGGCTTCGTGGTGGTGTTCACGAACATCGAGTCGGTGCCGAGGCCCGCGGCCGCCCAGTAGACGTTGTGCTCCGGGTCCTTGTCGAGGTAGGCCGACTGCACGTTCGGGATGAACGCCTGCGCCCAGTCCGCGTCGCCGTTCGCGAGCGCGGTCGTGAGGGCCGTGTTGTCGGCGTACGAGACGTAGTACAGCGTCGGCACGGCGAGCTCGCCGCCCCAGTAGTCGTCGCGCGCGGTGAGCTCGACGGCCTGGCTGTCGAACTTGCTGAGCACGTAGGGGCCGGTGCCGACCGGCTCCTCGTTGACGAAGGTGGTGGGGTCCTCGACGTCCGCCCAGACGTGCTCGGGGAGGATCAGCGTGTGCAGCACCTTGTCCTGCTTGACGAACATCGGCGTCGCGAAGGTGATCGTCGCGACGTTGCCGTCGACCGCGACGTCGGAGATGCCGAGCGCCTTGGTGTCGAGCGCCGGGTTGCCCTTGATCAGCTCGAAGGTGAAGGCGATGTCGTCGGCGGTGAAGTCCTCGCCGTCGTTCCACTTCACGCCGTCGCGCGCGGTCAGCTGCACCGAGGTGTAGTCGTCGGACCATGCGATCTCTGCGGCGAGCCACGGCACGACGTCGGCGCTCGGGTCGACGAGGTTCACGATGCCGAGCGGCTCGAAGATCGCGTTCGCGTAGCCGAGTCGCATCGCCGACGAGTCGTTGATCCAGGGGTTGTTGCCCTCGGTCGTGATCGGTCCGTCGGGCTTGGCGATGGTCAGGGCGGCACCCGCCTCGGGGCCGCCTTCGTTCGAGTTTCCGCTCGTGCATCCGGTGAGCACGAGCGCGGCCGCGATACTCGCGGCCACCAATGCGGGCTTCAGCCTCACTGCTGTCTCCTCAGGGTTCGGTCCGGCTCGGCCGGATCGGGATGTGATCGTCTGCTCGGCGCGGACCGGCGTTCTGAGGCGCTCGGGGGACATCGCTGTCGCAGTTCGTGGTGCTCGCGGTTTACCTTACTGACAAGTCAGCAAATTGCAAAGCCGGATGACCGCCCGGTCGAGCCGCGCGCGTTCGCACCGATCGCACGCCTAGACTTACCGGTCGGAAGGCGAACGAGAGGGGGACCGTGACCACCAGTGCGAAACGCCCGCGATCGCGCCCCGAGACGCTCGCCAAGCGGCGCGAGATCCTGCGCGCGGCGACCGAGGTCTTCGGCAGCAAGGGCTTCACCAACGGCACGCTCGTCGACATCGCCGAACAGGTCGGCATGACCCACGCGGGCATCCTGCATCACTTCGGGTCGAAGGACCAGTTGCTGATGGAGGTGCTGACCTACCGCGATCAGAGCGACGTCGAGGATCTCGAGGAGCAGCACATCCCGGGCGGGATCGAGCTGTTCCGCCACCTCGTCCGCACCGCGTTCGCGAACGCCCAGCGGGCCGGGATCGTCCAGGCGTTCGTCGTGCTCTCGGGCGAGTCGGTGACCGACGCGCACCCGGCCCAGCAGTACTTCGCCGACCGCTACAGCACCCTGCGCGGTGAGGTGATCGAGGCGTTCGGCGTCGTCTGCGCCGAGCGAGGCGTCACCGAGCCCGACACCGTGGCGCACGCGGCCAATGCCATCATCGCCGTCATGGACGGGCTTCAGGTGCAGTGGCTGCACGCGCCCGAGGATGTCGCCCTCGCCGAGGCCACCGAGTTCGCGATCGAGGCGATCGTCGCGGCCGTGCTCGACCCGCGTCCGCCGATCGTCGCCCTGCACGACTGACGACCCCGGTGCGCCCGGCGACGAACGGCGCGGATCGAGACGGCGACGGCCGGCCGTCGTCACGAGCGGACGCCGGGGTGTGGTCGCACACTCACCGCGCGAGGTCGAGCGCGCCGTCGACGAGGGCCGCGGTCCCGCCCGCGTAGGCGATGACGATGACGGCGATACGGGCGGCCCGGTGCGAGACGTGCCGGTGCGCGAGCTCGCCGATGAGGAGCCCGACGAGCAGGGCGCCGATGACGAGCGGCCACGCGCCGGGCTCGAGCGCGGGCACCGCCCAGCCGGTCGCGGCGAGCTTGCCGGCGAGGGCGGTGAAGCCGATCGCGACGAAGTACGCCTGCGCGGTCGCGGCGAACGCGGCCTGCGGCCACCTCGTCGCGACGGCGTAGACGCTGAGGGCGGGCCCGCCGACGCCGGCCGAGGCGTTCATGAACCCCGAGGCGGTGCCCGCGATGATCGCGGGAGTCGGACCGCTCGCGGTGTGCTCGGTGCGGGTGACGAGCAGCGTCACGGTGAGGGCGACGACGACGAGCGCGCCGACGCCGAGCTGCAGCACCGGGCCGGGCACGAGGGTCGCGACGAGTGCCCCCGCAGCGGTGCCGACGAAGGCGGGGAGCACGAGCCACGAGAAGCGGCGCCATTCGATGGCGCGCCACACCCTCGGGAGGATGAGCAGTGACGACAGCACCGCGCAGAGGTTGACGACGATGACCCCGTCGAACGGCCCGAGCAGGATGACGAGGGCGGGGGAGGCGATGAGCGCGAAGCCCATGCCGGTGATGCGTTGCGCCGCCGCCCCGACGAGCACGGAGAGGGCGATGGCGAGGAGCACCGGGAAAGCCTAATCGAGGCCGCGCCGCCAACTTGCGCGGCGAGCCCGCTCAGCGGGGCTCGGGCACGTGCAGCCGGCTGAGGTAGGCGTCGGTCCCGGGCGGGGCGCCGCGGCGGTCGAGGCGGGAGACGACGACCGTGACGAGCACGGCGAGCGGCACCGTCCACGCGGCGGGCTGCTCGAGGAAGGGGCGCAGCGCGGGCACCGCCGCAGCGAGCGCCCCGCCCCCGAGGATCGCCGCGCCCGAGAGCACCGCGCCCGTGAGCATGCCCGAGATCGCGCCGCGCGCGGTGAGCCCGCGCCACCAGATGCCGAGCACGAGCATCGGGCACAGGGTCGACGCGGTGAACGCGAACACGAGTCCGACGCTGCCGGCGAGGCCCGTCGACTCGGTCGCGAGGGCGACCGCGAGCGGCACGGCCGTCGAGACGACCGCCGCGATGCGGAACCCGCGCACGCTCCCGCCGAGGAGGTCCTGGCTGATGACGCCCGCGAGCGAGACGACGAGACCCGAGGAAGTCGACAGGAACGCGGCGAACGCCCCCGCGATGACGAGCGCCGTCAGCAGCTCGCCCCAGATGCCCGGCACGAGCCGGTCGGGCAGCAGCAGGATGAGCGCATCGGCCGAGCCCGGCGCAGCGAGGTCGGGCGCGAACGCCCGCCCGAGCAGTCCGAACACCGTCGGGAACAGGTAGAACACGCTGAGCAGCACGAGCACGATGACCGTCGTGCGGCGGGCGGCCGCTCCGTCGGGGTTCGTGTAGAACCGCACCAGCACGTGCGGCAGCCCGAGCGTGCCGAAGAGCAGCGCCACCATGAGCGACACGGTGCGGTACACCTCGAGATCGCCGGGGCCCGCGGCGGCCGGGAAGGCCTCGACGGGCGGCAGCTCGGCCGTGGCATCCCCGCCGGAGACGACGATGAGGAGGGCGAACACCGGCACCGCGAGCGCCGTCAGCTTCAACCAGAACTGGAACGCCTGCACGAAGGTGATCGCCCGCATGCCGCCCGCGGCGACCACGACCGCCACGAGCACGGCGACCGCGAGCGAACCCGCCCACGACGGCAGCCCCGTCGTGATGCGCACGGTCAGCGCCGCGCCCTGCAGCTGCGGCACGATGTAGAACCAGCCGACCACGATCACGAGGAGGCTCGTCACCCGCCGCGCCCACCGCGACTCGAGGCGCGCCTCGGTGAAGTCGGGGATCGTGTACGCGCCGCTCCGCCGCAGGGGAGCGGCGACGAACAGCAGCAGCATGAGGTAGCCGGCCGTGTACCCGATCGGGAACCACAGCGCCGATGCACCCGTCAAGAGGATCAGCCCCGCGATACCGAGGAACGACGCAGCCGACAGGTACTCGCCGCCGATCGCCGAGGCGTTCCACCACGGGCGCACCGTGCGGCTCGCGACGTAGAAGTCGCTCGTCGTGCGCGAGACGCGCAGACCGTAGAAGCCGATCAGCGCCGAGACGAGTGCGACGGCGACGATCGCGGTGTAGCCGATGGCGGGATTCACGAGTCGGGATCCTCGGCGAGCGCGCGATACCGGGCCTCGTTGCAGGTCGCGGCGCGCACGTAGACCGCGCCGACGGTGATCGCGAGCGGGTAGAGGCCGAAGCCGAGCAGGAGCCACGACACGGGCACCCCCGCGACGAAGGTCCGGTCGAGTTCGGGGAGGAGTGCGATCCCGACGACGAACAGCACCGTCGCGACCACGAACCCGGCCGCCACCGTGAGCGCGAGCCGCAGCTGCGAACGGATCAGCGAACGCACGTAGAGCCCCTGCACATCGCTCGGTTCGCGCTCGCCGGGTCGCGTGCCGGGCCGGCTGCCCGGCCGGGTGCCCGGCGGCCGGGATGCCGCGCCCGCACCGGGACCCGCACCCGGTCTGGGCGCGGTGACCCTGACGCGCGCGGGGCGCTCGCGCTCGCCGTCGGGCACGCCCTCGCTCACGGCCGCGCCCGCAGCCTGGCCTGTTCGAGCCGGTCGCGGAGCCCCGGCAGCAGTCGCCGGCTCACCGGGAGCTCGGCCTGCCCGACGGCGACGCTCGGATGCTCGCCGCCGAGCCGCACCCGCTCGACGTGGGCGAGCGACACGAGGTACGAGCGGTGCACCCTGACGAAGCCCGCATCGGCCCACTGCCGCTCGAGGTCGGCCATCGGCACCCGCACGAGATAGCTCGCCTCCTCGGTGTGGAGGCGTGCGTAGTCGCCCTGCGCCTGCACGTAGCGGACGTCGTCGCGGCGGATCATGCGGGTCGTGCCGCCGAGCGTCACCGCGATCATCTCGGGCGGTGCGGATGCCTCGGCGGCGCCCCGACCCGCGGCGCTCGCGTTCGCCGCGGCGATGGCCTCGACGACCCGCCCGACCGAGCGGTGCAGTCGCTCGGTGCGCACGGGTTTCAGCAGGTAGTCGACCGCGGCGAGGTCGAAGGCCTCGAGGGCGCCCTCCTCGTCGGCGGTGACGAACACGAGCACGGGCCGGTGCTCGAAGCGGGCGAGCGCCCGGGCGAGGTCGAAGCCCGTGAGGCCGGGCATGTGGATGTCGAGGAAGGCGGCGTCGACCGGCTCGCGGGTGAGGAGGCGGATCGCCTCCGATCCGGAGGAGGCCTGATGGATCACGCCGATGCGCGGATCCTGTCGGAGCAGGTACGCGAGCTCGTCGATCGCGGGCTGCTCGTCGTCGGCGATGAGCACGGAGATCATGGCGTGATCCTCCCATCACGGCGGGGGCCGGCCTTCGGCACCCGCATGCGCACGAGCGTGCCCGCGCCGAGGTTCGTCTCGACGACGAGCCCGTGCTCGTCGCCGTAGACCTGACGCAGTCGCGCGTCGACGTTGCGGAGGCCGACGTGCTCGCCGCCCGCCGTGCCGCCCGCGAGCACCCGGGCGAGGGTCTCGGGGTCGATGCCGACGCCGTCGTCCTCGACCGTGATCTCGGCGAACGCGCCCTCGTCGGCGGCCTCGATCGTGATGCGTCCGCCGCCCTCCTTCGACTCGAGGCCGTGCCGTACCGCGTTCTCGACGAGCGGCTGGATCGAGAGGAACGGCACGACCGTCGAGAGCACCTCGGGGGCGATCTGCAGGGTCACCCGCAGCCGCTCGCCGAACCGGGCGCGCTCGAGCTTCAGGTACCCGTCGATCGATCGCAGTTCTTCGGCGACGGTCGTGAAGTCGCCGTGACGGCGGAACGAGTACCGGGTGAAGTCGGCGAACTCGAGCACGAGGTCACGGGCCTTCTGCGGGTCGGTGTTGATGAAGGAGGCGATCGCGTTGAGGGAGTTGTAGATGAAGTGCGGGCTGATCTGGGCGCGGAGCGCACGCACCTCCGCTTCGGCGAGGGCTGCGCGCGAGGCATCCAGCTCGCCCAGATCGACCTGCGCGGCCACCCACTCGGCGACCTCGCCCGTCGCCCGCACGAGCCCGGCCCGAACGGGCGAGGCGAAGGCGACGATCACGCCGACGGTGCCCGCCCCGCCGATGACGGGCGCGGCGACCGCGTCGGTCTCCCACGCGCCGACCGGCACCCGGCGCTGCACCTGCGCGCGGCCGCCGGCGAGCACCTCGGCGACGAGCCGGTCGGCGAGCGGGCGCACCGCCTCGTCGCCGTCGAGCCAGCGCGTGCCCGTGCGGTCGGCGATCGCGAGACTGTCGCAGCCGAGCAGCGCGCGCAGGTGCTTTCCCGCGCGTTGCGCGTCGGGGCCGTCGAGGCCTCCGCGCAGGTGCTTCGCCGCCCGCGAGGCGAGGTGCAGCGTCTGGTAGGTGGCCTGCTCGGCGTCGGTGCCGAGCTCCTTCGAGGCGAGCACGATGCGGCGCAGGAACAGCACGAGTCCGACGGCGAGCGCGCCTCCGGCGACGCCGAGGGCGGCGGCGAGCAGCATCGACTCGGGCATGCACGTCAGCGTAACCGTCGCTCGTCGTCGGCGCCCAGCCGTTCGTCGCACCGTCGCCGCCGTTCGTCGACGACGAGCGGCGCAGCGCCCACGCGGGCGGCGACGCGCGCCAGAGTCGGCATACGAACCACCCCGATTCCCCGATGAAGGAGACGCCATGGGCAACGACGCCCTGAGCGCGGAGCAGGAGACGGCCCCGCCCGTCGACTACCGCGCGGTGCAACAATCCCCCGAGTTCCAGCAGTTGCGATCGAAGCACCGGAGGTTCGTCTTCCCGGTGCTCGGCGCGTGCCTCGTCTGGTACCTCGCCTACGTGCTGCTCGCGAGCTATGCGCACGACTTCATGTCGACGCCCGTGTGGGGCAACGTGAACATCGCGATGCTGCTCGGCCTCGCGCAGGTCGTCACGACCTTCGCGGTCACCACCTGGTACGTCAGCTACGCGAACCGCCGGCTCGACCCGCTCGCCGAGGAGATCCGCGACGAGATCGAGCAGCAGCAGTTCGCACCCGAGGAGGCGGCACGATGAGCTTCACCAGCATTGCCCGCGCGGCGGATGCCGCGCCCGCCGCCCCCGGCGAGCCCTGGCTCAACATCGCGATCTTCGGCGCCTTCGTCGCGATCACGATGATCATCGTGTTCCGCGCGAGCCGCAACAACAAGACGGCCGCCGACTACTACGCCGCGGGCCGCTCGTTCACGGGCGGGCAGAACGGCTCGGCGATCGCGGGCGACTACCTCTCGGCGGCGTCGTTCCTCGGCATCGTCGGGGCGATCGCGATCACGGGGTACGACGGGTTCCTCTACTCGATCGGGTTCCTCGTGGCGTGGCTCGTCGCGCTGCTCCTCGTCGCCGAGCTCCTGCGCAACACGGGCAAGTTCACCATGGCCGACGTCCTGAGCTTCCGCCTCAAGCAGAAGCCGGTGCGCATCGCCGCCGCGACGACGACGCTCGTCGTCTGCTTCTTCTACCTGCTCGCCCAGATGGCCGGCGCCGGCGGGCTCGTCTCGCTGCTGCTCGGCATCGGCGACCAGGTCGGCCAGGCGGTCGTGATCACCGTCGTCGGCGCACTCATGATCCTCTACGTGCTCATCGGCGGCATGAAGGGCACCACCTGGGTGCAGATCATCAAGGCGATCCTGCTCATCGCGGGCGCCGGCGTGATGACGGTGTGGGTGCTCGCGCTCAACGGATTCAACTTCTCGACCCTGCTCGAGAACGCGGTCGCGACCGCCGGCAACCCCGAGATCCTGAACCCCGGCCTGAAGTACGGCGTCTCCGACATCGCGAAGGTCGACTTCCTCTCGCTGGGCCTCGCCCTCGTGCTCGGCACGGCGGCCCTGCCGCACGTGCTCATGCGCTTCTACACGGTGCCCACCGCGAAGGAGGCCCGCAAGTCGGTCGTCTGGGCGATCTGGCTCATCGGCATCTTCTACGTGTTCACGCTCGTGCTCGGCTACGGCGCCGCCGCCCTCGTGGGCGCCGACGTCATCGCCGCCGCTCCCGGCGGCCCGAACTCGGCGGCCCCGCTCCTCGCGTTCGAGCTCGGCGGGCCGCTGCTGCTCGGCCTGATCTCGGCGATCGCGTTCGCGACGATCCTCGCGGTGGTCGCGGGCCTCACGATCACGGCGGCGGCGTCGTTCGCGCACGACATCTACGCGTCGGTCGTGAAGAAGGGCAAGCCCGAGCCGGGCGCCGAGGTCAAGGTCGCACGCCGCACCGTGGTCATCATCGGCATCGTGGCGATCATCGGCGGCATCGGGGCGAACGGGCAGAACGTCGCGTTCCTCGTGGCCCTGGCCTTCGCGGTCGCCGCCTCGGCGAACCTGCCGACGATCGTGTACTCGCTCTTCTGGAAGCGCTTCACCACCCAGGGCGCGCTCTGGAGCATGTACGGCGGCCTCGCCTCGGCGATCCTCCTCATCGTGTTCTCGCCGGTCGTCTCGGGCTCCGAGACGTCGATGCTGAAGACCGAGGCGATCGACTTCGCGTTCTTCCCGCTGTCGAACCCGGGCATCGTGTCCATCCCGCTGGCGTTCTTCCTCGGCTGGCTCGGCACCGTGCTCGACAAGCACACGGAGGACCCGCTCAAGCAGTCGGAGATGGAGGTGCGTTCGCTCACGGGCGTCGGCGCCGAGAAGGCGACGCAGCACTGAGCGAGCGCTGAGAGTTCCGGTCGGCGGGGTGGCCCCGCCGGCCGGGCGTCACTCGACACAGTGGCAATGCCTGTCCCAACCGTGTCGAAACCGATCGGGCGGATGTCCCGGGGTCAGCCCCGTGGCATCCGCCCGCTTCGGTCTACGTGCGCGTGCTGCGGCGGCGCATGCGCGCGACGGCCCAGCCGATGAGGCCGAGCCCCACGGCCGCGACGAGGGCGCCGATGATGATCCACATCGTCGCCCCGGTCATGGCTGAGCCGGGCAGCAGCCCGATCCCCTGAAGCAGCCAGACGCCGCCGATGACGGTCAGCAGCGCGCCGACGATGATGATGAGCCAGTTCATTGGATCAGCCTTCCTCCGGGGCGCCTGAACGCAGGACGCCCGTGCTCGTTCACGAACGCGCGCCGCGGCGACGGCGCGCGACGCCCCAGCTCAGCAGGGCGACGCCGACGACCGCGGTGATCGGGCCGAGGATCGCCCAGAGCGTCACACCGCTCATGGCGGAGCCCGGGAGGAGGCCGAGCCCCTGGAACGTCCAGACGATGCCCGCGAGCGTCAACAGGATGCCGCCGATGATGAGTACCCAGTTCATGCGATCCGCCCCTCGTCGGCGCCAGCCTATGCCCGGGCCGGGTCGCCGTCGAGGGCCGGTATCGCCGAGCCGCCGGGCGCGGTCACATGTTGATCATGTGCCCCGCGAGCCCGTGGAACGCCTCCTGCAGCGCCTCCGACAGGGTCGGGTGGGTGTGCACGTTGCGGGCCAGCTCGAGCGCCCCGAGGTCCCACTTCTGGGCGAGGGTGAGCTCGGGCAGCAGCTCGGAGACGTCGGGGCCGATGAGGTGGCCGCCGAGGAGCTCGAGGTGCTTCGCGTCGGCGACGAGCTTCACGAAGCCGACCGGCTCGCCGAGCCCGTTCGCCTTGCCGTTCGCGGTGAACGGGAACTTCGCGACGACCACGTCGTAGCCCTCGTCGCGGGCCTGCTGCTCGGTGAGCCCGAAGCTCGCGACCTGCGGCGAGCAGAACGTCGCGCGCGGCATCATCCGGTAGTCGCCGAGCTCCATGGTCTCGGCGTCGCCGATCGTCTCCGCCGCGACGACGCCCTGCGCCTCGGCGACGTGGGCGAGCATGAGCTTCGCGGTGACGTCGCCGATGGCGTAGATGTGCGGCACGTTCGTGCGCATGCGCTCGTCGATGGCGATCGCGCCGCGCTCGGTGAGCTGCACGCCTGCCGTCTCGAGCCCGATGCCGTCGACGTTCGGTGCGAAGCCGACCGAGATGAGGGCCTTGTCGGCGACGATCGAGCCGGGCTGCCCGTCGGCGCCGGTGTAGGTCACGGTCACCGACGAGCCGTCGTCGACGACCGTCTCGACCTTCGTCGAGGTGAGGATGGGGACGCCGAGGTTGCGGTACTGCCGCGTGATCTCCTTCGAGACCTCCGCGTCCTCGTTCGGCAGCGCCCGGTCGAGGAACTCGATCACGGTGACCTCGACGCCGTAGTTGCGCAGCACGTACGCGAACTCCATGCCGATGGCGCCCGCGCCGACGATCGCGATCGAGCGGGGGAGTTCGCGGGTGAGGATCTGCGTCTCGTAGGTCACGACGTTCTGCGAGAGCTGCACACCGGGCAGCAGGCGCACCTGCGAGCCGGTCGCGATGATCGCGTTGCGGAACGAGACCTGCACGGCCGTGCCGTCGGCCTTCGTCACGTCGATCGTGTTCGGCCCCGTGAACGTGCCCCGTCCGTCGAACTCGGTGATGCCGTTCTTCTTCATCAGGAAGTGCACGCCCTTGACGTGCTTCTCCGAGACCTGACGGCTGCGGTCGAACGCGACGCCGAAGTCGAAGTGCACGTCGCCCGAGATGCCGAAGGTGGCCGCCTGGTCGTGGAAGATGTGCGCGAGCTCGGCGTTGCGCAGCAGCGCCTTCGAGGGGATGCAGCCGACGTTGAGGCACACCCCGCCCCAGTACCGCTCCTCGATGACCGCGACCTTCAGGCCGAGTTGTGCGGCGCGGATCGCGGCGACGTACCCGCCGGGGCCCGCGCCGAGGACGACGACGTCGAATTCGCTCATGGGCGTCAGCCTATGCCCGAGTCCCGTCGGCTCTCGAGCGGCCGGATGCCACGGGGCTGCCGTTCTTCGGCGGATTCCGGACAGGGAGTTCCGACGGCGTTCCGGCGGGCGCGCCGCCGCCGTAGCCTCGTGGGGTGACGCGTACCGCCTCGATCGAAGCCCCCGCCGGAGCATCCCTCTCGACCTCGCCCAAGCGACTGTCGACGTGGCTGCAGTTCCTCGCGATGGGGCTCGTGTGGGGCGCGAGCTTCCTGTTCATGAAGGTCGCGCTCGACGGGGTCTCGTTCGGGCAGATCGCCTGGTCGCGCACCCTGCTCGGCGCGCTCGCGCTGGGCGCGATCGTGCTCGTGACGCGGCCTCGCGTGACGGCGCCCGACGGCACGCCGGGGCCGGTGCTGCCGCGCGAGCCCGCGGTGTGGGGGCACTTCCTCGTGGTGTCGCTCACGACCTGCGTCGTGCCGTACCTGTGCTTCGCGTGGGCCGAGCAGTACGTGTCGTCGAGCCTCGCCTCGATCTACAACGCGACGACGCCGATCATGACGGCGCTCATGGCGACGCTCGTGTTCCGCGTCGAGAAGCTCGGGCTCAGCCGGTGGGCGGGGGTCGGGGTCGGAATCCTCGGGGTGCTCGTCGTGATCGGGCCGTGGCAGATCACCGCGCTCACGGGCAGTGTGGCCGGGCAGCTCGCCTGCCTCGTGGCGACGGCCTGCTACGGCTTCACCTTCGGGTACCAGCGGCGGTTCCTGAGCGGGCGGCCGATCGCGCCGGCGACGTTCGCGTTCCTGTCGATCGGGGTGTCGGCGGTCGTGATGCTCGCCCTGACGCCGGTCGTCGCGATCGGCCCGGTGTCGCTCGACTGGCCGATCGCACTGTCGCTCCTCGCGCTCGGTGTGCTCGGCACGGGGCTCGCTTACATCTGGAACATCAACGTGCTGCGCGCCTGGGGCCCGACCGGCACCTCGACGGTCACCTACGTCACGCCCGTCGTAGGCGTCGCGCTCGGGGTGCTGCTGCTCGGCGAGCGCTTCTCGTGGCACGAGCCGCTCGGCGCCGCGCTCGTGCTCGTCGGGATCCTGCTGACGCAGGGGCGTCTGCGGTTCGGTCGCCGCCGGTCGGTCGAGTAGCGCGGAGCGCGTATCGAGACCACCGGGGAGTCGTGGTCTCGATACGGCGCTGCGCGTCTACTCGACCGGCGGCCTTCTCGACACTCGACCGACGGGGGGTTGACAAGCGACGCCGAGGGTGGTTGGTTAGTTGGTGAAGTAACTAACCAGCAAACCAAGCATGGCGAGGCGGCATGGACGATTCGCGTCCGATCTTCATCCAGATCGCAGAACAGCTCGAGAACGACATCATCGACGGCTCAGTGCCCGAGGGCTCGCAGATCCCGTCGATCAACGAGTTCGCGACGTTCCTCAGGGTGAACCCGGCCACCGCGTTGAAGGGGGTGAGTCGTCTTGTCGACGACGGATTCGTGGAGAAACGACGGGGGATCGGCATGTTCGTGACCGTCGGAGCCCGGGATCGCCTCATCGCGCGACGGCGGGCCGAGTTCAGCACCCAGTACCTCGCACCACTCCTCGTCGAGGCCGAGAAGCTCGGCATCGACATCGACGACCTGGCGGGCATGCTCGCCGCACTCCGATCCGAGAGGACCGCATCATGAGCACCACCGTGGCCCGCGTGTCCGGGCTCACCAAGCGCTACGGCTCGTTCACCGCCATCGACGCCATCGACTTCACGCTCGAGAAGGACCGCATCTACGGCCTCCTCGGCCGCAACGGCGCCGGCAAGACGACGATCATGCAGCTGCTCACCGGGCAGATCTTCGCCGACGACGGCACCCTCGAGGTGTTCGGCCGCACGCCCGCCGAGCACGCCGACGTGCTGCGCCGGCTCTGCTTCATCGCCGAGTCGCAGCGCTACCCCGAAGACTTCACGCCGGCGCACGTCTTCACGGCCGCCCCGTGGTTCTTCGAGAACTGGGACGCCGAGTTCGCCGAGCGCCTCATCGCCGACTTCCGGCTGCCGGTCAAGCGCCGCATCAAGAAGCTCTCGCGCGGGCAGTTGAGCGCCGTCGGCGTCATCGTCGGCCTCGCGAGCCGGGCCCCGCTCACCTTCTTCGACGAGCCCTACCTCGGGCTCGACGCGGTGGCACGCCACATCTTCTACGACCGGCTCCTCGAGGACTACGCCGAGCACCCCCGCACGATCGTGCTCTCGACCCACCTGATCGACGAGGTCGCGAACCTGCTCGAGCACATCATCCTCATCGACCAGGGCCGCATCCTCCTCGACCGCGACGCCGAGGAGGTGCGCGGCCAGGCGACGACGATCGCCGGCGCCCGCTCGGTCGTCGAGCAGTTCGTCGCCGACCGGCCCGTCATCGGCCGCGACGCGCTCGGCGGTCTCGCCTCGGTCACGATCGACGGCCGGCTCGACCAGGCCGAACGCGTGCGGGCCGCCGAACTCGGCCTCGAGCTCGCGCCCGTCTCGCTCCAGCAGCTCATCGTCCACCTCACCGGCACCGACCTCTCGAACGAGGGCGAGCCCGTGGCATCCCAGAAGGAGGCCGCAGCATGACGACCGCAACCGCCACCACCGGCACGGCGATCACCGAACGCAGCGCCCGGTCGCGCCCGGGCGACATCTGGCGCATCATCCGCCTCCAGGCGGTGAACCCCTCGATGCTCTTCGGCATCCCGTGGATGATCCTCGGCGGCGCACTCGTCGTCACCATCCTGATCGCGCTCATCCTCCGCGGCGCCGGCATCTCCGACGCGGAGGACGGCTTCCGCTACAGCTGGGCGGTGCTCTCGCCGCAGTGGTACCTCATCGCCGTCGGCGTGCAGGCCGTCGCGTTCACCTTCTCGTTCGCGCTCGGCTTCGGTGCGACCCGGCGCGACTACTGGATCGGCACGAGCGCGATGTTCCTTTTCGTCTCGTTCGAGATGGCCGTCGCGATCGCGACCCTCGTGCAGGTCGAGAAGGCGACGAACGGCTGGTGGATCGGCGCCGGCATGTTCGACACGCTCTGGTACGGCCAGCAGGGCTGGTGGTTCGACTTCTACTCGACCTTCGCGCTGCAGCTGCTCGTGCTCTTCATCGGGGCGAGCATCACGACGATCTACATGCGCTGGCGGATGCGCGGCATGATCACGCTGCTCGCCGTGGGCATCGCTGCCCTGCTCGCCCTCGTCGCCGGGCTGACCTTCTCCGATTCGTGGGGCGCCGTGTTCGAGTGGGTCGCGTCGATCGGGCTCGTGGGCGTGTTCACGATCCTGCTCGTGAAGGCCGTGTTCTGGGCCGTGCTCGGCTACTTCGTCATCCGCAGGGCCACGCCCCGTTGATGCCGAGGGTGCAAGCGGGTCATTCGGGGATGCGGCTCTGTCGTGATCAGGCGGGCGACACCTCGCTGATGATCCAGGGTCATTCGGGGGGATGACCCCGTCGGGCGGGAGATACCTCTCCCGCCCGACGTGCTGTGCGGGCTCGCCCGGCAGGCTCGAGGGTATGAGTTCCTTCGTGCTCGAGGCATCCGGCCTCGTCAAGACCTTCGGCCAGACGCGCGCCCTCGGCGGCGTCGATCTGCGCGTTCGCACCGGCGAGTCCGTCGCCATCATGGGAGCCTCGGGCTCGGGCAAGACGACGCTGCTGCACTGCCTCGCCGGCATCGTCGCGCCCGATGCGGGCACCGTGTCGTTCCTGTCGGGCGCGGGGCGCGTCGAGGTGACCGCGCTCGGCGAGCGGGAACGCTCGCGGCTGCGTCGCGAGGCGTTCGGGTTCGTGTTCCAGCAGGGGCTCCTGGTCCCCGAGCTCACCGCGGTCGAGAACGTCGCGCTCGCGCTCATGCTGAACGGGATGCCACGCGCCCGCGCCGAGGAGTACGGCCGCGGCTGGCTCGCCGCCCTGGGGCTCGCCGGCATGGAGGACCGCCGCATCGGACAGCTCTCGGGCGGGCAGGCGCAACGCGTCGCCATCGCCCGGGCGCAGGTGACCGGCGCACCCGTGGTGTTCGCCGACGAGCCGACCGGCGCGCTCGACTCCGCGACGAGCGCCGAGGTGATGCGCGCGCTGCTCGACTCGACGACCGGGCAGGGGCGCACGCTCGTCGTCGTCACGCACGACGCCGATGTCGCCGGGCGCTGCTCCCGCATCGTCGACATGCGCGACGGCCGCATCGTGGGGGAGCGGGTGCCCGCATGATCGCGCGCGTCGCGTGGCTGCTCGCCCGGCCGGGTGCCGGCGGGCTCGCGCCCCTCCTGCTCCCCGTCACCGCGTTCGCGATCGTGACCGCGCTGCTGCTCACCGTGCTCGGCGGCGCCCAGTCGTTCTGGTCGTGGACCGACGACTACGCCGTCACCTATCAGGCGCTCGCCGTGATCGCCCTCGTGCTGCTCGTCGTGCCGCTCGCCTCGCTCGGCGGCTCAGCAGCCCGGCTCTCCGCGCGTCGCCGCGACGACCGGCTCGCGACGCTGCGCCTGTTGGGCGCGACGCCCGCCACCGTGTCGGCGCTCGCCGTGCTCGAGTCGGTGGTGCTCGCCGTGGCGGGCGCGCTCGCCGGGGTCGCGCTGTACTTCGTGCTGGTGCCGCTCATCGCGCTAATTCCCTTCCGCGGCGAGGCGCTCGGCATCGACGGCGTACTGCTCGGACTGCCCGCGCTCGCCGGCGTCGTCGCGGGGGTCGCGGTGCTCGCCGCCGCGAGCGCCGTGCTCGGTCTGCGGCAGGTGGTGATCTCGCCGCTCGGCGTGCGCACCCGGCAGGACGCCCCGAAGCTGCACTGGCTGCGCCTCGTCATCGGCGTCGCGGTCATCGCGCTCTCGTTCCTCATGATGAGCGCACTCCAGGTGGCCGGGTCGATGATCGCGATCTTCGCCATGCTCGCCGCCGCATTCGGCGGCACCCTCGCCGTGCTCAACCTCATCGGGCCGTGGGTCATCCGCCTCGTGGCGCAGTCGCAGGCACGACGAGCGAAGACCCCGGCGCGGCTCCTCGCCGCACGTACCGTGCTCGAGTCGCCGAAGGCGGCGTGGCGGCAGGTGTCGGGCGTCGCGATGACGAGCTTCATGGCCGTGTTCGCCGGCACCGGCATCGCCCTGCTCGACTCGTTCGGCGAGGCGGCCGACACCGAGTCGCTCGAGCTGTTCGCCGACATCCGCACCGGCATCCTCATCACCGTCGTCGGCTCGTTCCTCATGGTCGCCTGCTCGGTCGGCGTGAACCAGGCCGCGGGCATCCTCGACCGCGGCGAGCTGCACCGGTCGCTCGGCATGCTGGGCATGCCGATCACGACGATGGATGCCTCGCGCCGACGCTCGGTGATGTCGCCCCTGCGCATCACTACCATCGGTTCCGCGGTGGCGGCCGCCGTCGTGATGCTGCCGCTCACGGGCGCCGCGATCATCGTCGCGCCGCTCTCGCTCCTCGTGATCGCGGGGGTGCTCGCCGTGGGCATCGGCGTGGTCTGGCTGGGGCTCGCCGCGACGAGGCCCATGCTCGAGCGGGCCGCGTCCGTGACATCCTGACCGCTGCTGCTTCTGCAGGAGAATTGACGCGAGATGCGCTGCCAGCTGACCATGGCGACTGATTTCCTGCAGAAGCAGCGGGCCGGGCACCCGGGTACGCTCGGAGCATGACTGAAGGGCCCATCGACGAACGCGACGCAGCGATGAGCGAGCTGCTCGGCATCCGCTCGAGCATCGACAACATCGACGCCGCGCTCATCCACCTCCTCGCCGAGCGGTTCAAGTTCACCCAGCAGGTGGGCCGGCTGAAGGCGAAGCACGGGCTGCCGCCGGCGGATCCCGGTCGCGAGCAGCGCCAGATCGCCCGCCTGCGGGCGCTCGCGATCGACGCGCACCTCGACCCCGCGTTCGCCGAGAAGTGGTTCAACTTCGTCGTCGCCGAGGTGATCCAGCACCACGAGGAGCTCGCGAACGGCGGCGGCACCGCCGGCGAGCTGTGAGCGCCCGCCGGGGCTGGTACCCGCTCGAACTCCCGTCGCTCGCGGGCAGGCGGTACCTCGTGACCGGCGCGAACGCGGGCCTCGGCTTCTTCACCGCGGCCCGCCTCGCCGGGGCCGGCGCCCATGTCGTGCTCGCCGGGCGCAGCCCCGAGCGGCTCGAGGCGGCGCTCGCCGCGATCCGCGGGGCCCGCCCCGAGGCATCCATCGAACCGATCGTGATCGACCAGGCCTCGCTCGCCTCGGTGCGGGCCGGCGCGAAACGGCTGCTGCACCGCGACCGCTTCGACGGCATCGTCGCGAACGCCGGAATGGTGCACACCCCCGGCGCCCGCGCGACCTCGCCCGACGGCAACGAGCTCGTGCTCGCGACGAACGTGCTCGGCCACTTCGCCCTCTTCGCCGAACTGCTCCCGCACCTCACCGACGGGGCGCGCATCGTCTCGCTCGGTTCGCTGTCGAGCCGGCTGTCGACGTTCCGCGTCGACGACCTGCAGCTCGAACGCGGCTACGACTTCTGGCGGGCGTACGCGCAGTCGAAGATCGCGTCGCAGGTGATCGCCTTCGAGCTCGACCGCCGACTGCGGGCCGCAGGCCTCGGCGTCGCGAGCCTCGTCGCGCACCCCGGCTACTCGATCAGCGGACGCACCCCGAGGGTGCCGGGCGTCAACGAACCAGGCCCGGGCGATCGCTTCGCCGATGCGCTGCAGGCGGCGTGGGCGCAGGGCAAGCACCGCGGCGCCGAGATCACGTTGCACGCCCTCACCGCACCCGAGGCGACGGGCGGGCAGTTCTGGGGTCCGCGGTTCTCGACGAAGGGCGACCCGACCCTGCAGACCCCGACCCGCACCTCGACCGACCCCGCCATCGCGGCCCGGGTGTGGGCGTTCGCCGAGCAGGCGACCGGCACGACGTTCTCCGTCGGATCGTGAGCGGCGGCGCCGGGGCGGAGCGGCCGTCGTCGGAGGAGCCTGCGCAGCGCAGAGGCTTCTTCGCGCGGCCCCGGGTCCGGCTCGTCATCGCGCGCGTCGTCGTCGGCCTCGGCGTGCTGCTCGCCCTCATCGGCGTCGTCTCGGCGCGCTACGGCTGGTTGTTCGCGGGCATCATCCTGATCGGGTTGGGCGCCGGCTACGGCCCGTGGCGGCTGCGGCGCTGAGCCGCCGTGAGCACGGCGTGCACGTGCGGCCACTCGCCGTCGAGGTCGGCGACGACGAGGTCGGCGCGCAGCCCGGGCGCGATCGCGCCCCGGTCGTCGAGCCCGATCGCCGCGGCGGGCCCCGAGGTCACGAGCCCGATCGCGGCCGGCAGCGTGCAGGCGCCGCCGCGCGCGAGTCGCACGGCGGCGGCGAGCTGCGAACCGGGCAGGTAGTCGGAGGCGAGCGCGTCGACGAGCCCCAGCGCGACGAGTTCGGCCGCTGAGACGTTGCCCGCGTGCGAGCCGCCGCGCAGCGCGTTCGGCGCGCCCGCGACGACGTCGAGCCCGCGCTCGCGCGCGCGGAGTGCGGCCTCGACGGTCGTCGGGAACTCGGCGACGGCGCCGCCGCGGTCGGCGAGCTCGTCGATGTCGCGTTCGGTCGCCGGGTCGTGCCCGAAGAGCCGGATGTCACCGCCTGCGGCGAGCTCGCCGAGCCGGGCGAGGGCCGCGTCGCGCACCCCGAGCCGTTCGTCGCGCGAGCGCCGCAGCGCCTCGACGTGGGCCGCGGCATCCGTTTCGGTCATGCCTTCGCCGGTGACGAGCCAGCGCCGCATCGTCGCCGGGTCGGCGTACTGGCCCTGCCCGGGCGTGTGATCCTCGTGCGAGACGACGGGGACGCGACCGGCCGCCCGTTCGCGGGCGATGCGCTCCTGGAGCGCGGCGAGCCCGTCGGGGCACCGCACGTCGACCCGGTGCAGCACGCCGGTCGCACCGGGCGCCGCATCGCGGGCCGCACCGGCCGCCTCATCGGGCGCCGCATCGAGCGCCGCGACGACCTCCGTCGCGGCGGGCGATCCGATCGGCAGCCCGACGGGGCTCATCGCCTGGAACGCGACGCCGTGGAGCGCCGTCGTCACCCCCGACGCCCGCAGCCGAGACCCGGCCGTCGCGAGTGCGAAGCCGATGGGCATCGCGGCGCCCGGCCGCGGGTGCAGTTCGCGGGCGAGCACGTCGCTGTGCACGTCGACGAGCCCGGGCACGCAGCTCGCCCCGCGACCGTCGAGGTCGCACCCCGAGCCGCGGGGGTGCGGGCCGACTTCCTCGATGACGCCGTTCCGCACGACGATGCGGGCATCGTCGAGGACGCGGTGAGGCAGCACCGCGCGCACGTGGCCGAGCACGTAGTCCTCGGGCGTCGAGGCGGCGGGCCATCCCGCCGACGGCACCGCCCGAACCGCGCCCGCGCTCACCCCGCCTCCGCCGCGCCGAGCTCGAACACGACGCGGATCGCGTCGGCGCGGATCCACCGCTGCGTGAAGCAGAGGAGCCGCCCGGTCGCGGCGTCGCGGTTGACGCTCTCGACGAGCCACACCGGGTCGCCCGTGGTGCAGTCGAGCTCGGTCGCCACCTCGTCGGAGGCGATCTCGATGCTCGCCCGGGAGGAGGCCCGCTCGGGCGAGGCGTTCGCCATCTGCCGCAGGATCTCGGTGAGCGATCCCTCGTGGCGGATCGCGGTCGGCAGGTCGGGCAGCACCGCGAGCGGCACCCACTCGTCGCCCCACGACGCGGGCAGCCCGTCCGTGAACGATCGTCGGCGCAGCCGGAACCCCGCGGCGCCCTCGGCGGCGCCGAGCCGTTCGGCGACCGCGGCGGGCATCGCCATCGCGTCGCACGATCGCACCACGGTGTGCGGCACCGAACCGGCCGCCCGCACGGTGCTGCTCCAGGACGGGGTGCGGTTCGACGAGATCACGTAGTCGATGCGCTTCGCGGCGTACGTGCCGCCGCCGCGCACCCGTCGCACGAGCAGCCGTCGCGCGAGCTCCTGCATGGCGGCCCGCGCAGCGGCCCGGCCGACGCCGAACCGCGCGGCGATCTCGTGCTCCCCGGCGATCTTCGTCCCGGGCGGAACGGCGGCGACCTCGGCGGCGAGCGTCTCCGCGATCTCGCGATACCTCGTCTCGGCCACCGCAGGAGTGTCGCGCGCACGGGTGAACGGCGGGTGAAGCGGCCGTCGGCAGGCACCTCTCCGGACAACTCCGCCGAGCGGTCGTATGCGGTTCACCTGCCCGTAACCGCGACGCCCCACGGCGTTGAGCACCGCTTCGTACCGTGACGCTTCGGAACACACAGCCTGCGCCCGCCCCGGGCGCAGCCTTCACGAAAGGTTTCCGATGCGACTCACCACCAAGAGCTGGACCGCCCTCGCAGCAGCGGCCCTTCTCACCGCCGGACTCGCGGCGTGCTCGTCGGCCAGCGCGACCGAGGGTTCGGGCGACGCCGCGGCGTCGGGCGAGGCGAAGTTCGCGGTCGACGAGAACACCCTCGTCTTCGGCGTCGTGCCCGACTCGGTCGACACCGAGACGAACTACCAGCCGCTCATGGACTACATCGCCGCCGAGACCGGCAAGACGGTCGAGTACCACGAGTCGACCGACTACGCCGCCCTCATCGAGGCCGCCGTCGCCGGCAAGATCGACGTCGCGAGCTTCTCGGGCTTCACCTACGTCACCGCCACGAACAACGGCGCGGCGATCACCCCGATCTCGTCGATCGTCACCGAAGAGGGCCAGGAGCCCGGCTACTACTCGCAGGCGATCGTTCCGAAGGGCTCGGACATCACCGACCTCGCCGGCTTCAGGGGCAAGAAGGTCTGCTTCGTCGACCCGTCGTCGACCTCGGGCTACCTGTTCCCGAGCTACAACCTCCTGAACGAGGACATCGACCCGAAGACCGACGTCACCCCCGTCTTCGCGGGCAAGCACGACGTCTCGGTCACGAAGACCGGTGAGGGCGTCGAGTGCGAGGCCGGCTTCGCCGAGGACAGCGAGGTCGCGAAGAGCGACAAGGTCGAGATCGTCGCCGAGACCATGGTGCCGGGTGCCCCGATCGTCGTCTCCGACACCCTCCCCGAGGAGCTCAAGGCGCAGCTCACCGAGATCCTCGGCGAGGTCACGATCGACCAGATGATCGAGTCGGGCATCGAGTCGGCCGACAGCGACGGCTTCCGCAGCGTGTTCTACGCGACGGTGCCGGTCGACGACGAGTACTACGACACCATCCGCGACATCTGCGCGAAGACCGAAGCGGAGCAGTGCCAGGGCTGATCGCCCGGCACTGAACGCGAACGGACCCGGAACGGACACGAGGCCCACAGATGGAAACGAGCGCCAGCATGAACGAGACCCCCGCAGCAGCCGACGTCGTCATCGACGTCGACGGGCTCACCAAGGAGTACGGGACGACGGTCGCACTGCGGGATGCCGCACTGCGCGTCGACCGCGGGGAGATCGTCGTGCTGCTCGGCCTCTCGGGCTCGGGCAAGTCGACCCTGCTGCGGCACCTCGACGGCCTCGAGACCCCGACGTCCGGATCCGTGCGCGTGCTCGGCCAGGAGGTGCCGCGCCTCACGGGGCGGCGCCTCCGGGCCCTGCGCAGCCGCATCGGCTTCGTGTTCCAGCAGTTCGAGCTCGTGCCCTCGCTCACGGTGCTCGAGAACGTGCTCACCGGTGCGCTCGCCGAGCTCCGCGGCCCGCGCCTCGGGCTCTGGAGCTACCCGAAGCGCCTCAAGCTCGCCGCCCTCGGCCACCTCGACCGGGTCGGCCTCCTCGACCGCGCCTACCAGCGCGCCGACACCCTCTCGGGCGGCCAGCAGCAGCGCGTCGCCATCGCCCGAGCCCTCATGCAGGACCCCGAGATCCTCCTCGCCGACGAACCCGTCGCCTCCCTCGACCCCGAGTCGAGCGAGCAGGTCATGGCGCTCATCCGCGAGATCGCGATGGACGCCGGCCTCACCGTCGTCTGCAGCCTCCACCAGGTCGACCTCGCCCTCTCGTGGGGCGACCGCATCGTCGGGCTCCGCCACGGCGAGGTCGTGCTCGACACCCCCGCCGAGGGGCTGTCGAAGGCCGAGGTCATGGAGATCTACGGCCGCGTCGCCACGGCCACGGCCGAACTCGAAGCCATCGAACGCGAACTCGTCGACGAGATCACGGCGTCGGATGCCACGGCGCCGGCCCCGCACGCCGAGACGTCGCCGCTCGCCGTCGCCGGCGAGAGCCGGACTCGCTGATGTCGACGCTCGCCGCACCGCCACGGCGCCCCGCCGTGGCATCCGACCCGCGCTCGATCGCCGAGCGCGCGCCGAAGCGCCGCGTCTCGCCCGAGCGGATCGCCGCGTCGCTCACCCTCGTCGCGATCGTCGTCGCCGCGATCGTCGCGCTCGCCGACTCGGGCATCTCCATCCCGAGCATGATCGACAGCTGGGGCAACGCCGAGCGCTTCTTCGCCCGCGTCGGCCCCATCACCTTCCCCGAACCGGCGCAGCTGCTCTACCTGACCGGGCTCACCGTCGGGCTCGTGCTCTGCGGAACCCTGCTCGCCGCCGCGATCTCGGTGCCCGTCGCCTACCTCGCCGCGTCGAACACGACGCCGGGGCGGGGCTGGCAGGCGTTCGGCCGATTCGTCACGGTGCTGACCCGGGCAATCCCCGACGTCGTGCTCGCCATGGTGTTCGTGCTCATGTTCTCGCTCGGCTCGCTGCCCGGCATCCTCGCCATCGGCATCCACTCGATCGGCATGATCTCGAAGCTCTTCGCCGACGCGATCGAGCAGATCGACGAGGGGCCGAGGCTCGCGATCCGCGCCGCAGGCGGCTCGAAGTGGCAGGAGTTCACGAGCGGGATCCTTCCGCAGGTGCTGCCCTCGTGGGTCGCAACCGTGCTGCACCGCAACGACATCAACCTGCGCGGCTCGGTCGTGCTCGGCTACGTCGGCGTCGTCGGCCTCGGCATGGAGATGTCGTTCGCCTTCAAGTCGCTGAACTACTCGCTCGGGCTCGGCATCGCGATCGTCATGTTCGCCCTCTGCATCGCCATGGAGATCGTCTCGAGCGTCGTGCGCGGCGCGATGCTCGGGGTCGCGCCGACCGGGCGCAGCCTCGGCGCGCGGCTCGCGCGGCGGGCCTCCGCCCGACGAGCGGCGAGCACCTCTGCCGGTCGAGCAGGGAGCGCACGCGACCGTCTCGAGACCTCGCAACCCGGTCTCGAGACGCCTCCCGCGGGGGCTCCTCGACCAGCGGTCGGCGGCGACCTCGACGCCGCGCTCCGCCGCCCGTGGGACGCGGTGCGCGTCCGCAACACCGTGTGGGGCTGGGTCGCGTTCGCCGTGGTCGTCGGCAGCGTGCTGATCTGCAACATCCAGTGGGGCGACCTCGTGACCTTCTGGGCGAAGGTGCCCGCGATCGCGGTGCAGTTCTGGCCGCCGAACTTCGGCAACTACGACGCCGAGACGATGTTCGGCGCCATGGGGCAGACGATCGGGATCGCGCTCGCCGCGACCCTGCTCGCGATCGTCGTCTCGGTGCTCGTCGGTTCGCTCGCGGCGCGCAACGTCGCCCCGAACGGCACCGTGCGCACCTCGATGCGACTGCTGCTCGTCGTGATCCGCGGCATCCCCGAGGTGATCCTCGCGATCGTGCTCATCGTCATCACGGGCCTCGGCTCGCAGGCCGGCACCCTGGCGCTCGCGTTCGGCGGCATCGGCCTCGCGGGCAAGCTCATCGCCGACTCCTTCGAAGAGGTCGCGCCCGGCCCCGAGCGGGCGCTGCGCGCCACCGGTGCGAGCCGCACCCAGGTGTACGCCTCGGCGACGCTGCCGCAGGGCATGCGCGCCCTCATCGGCCACAGCTTCTACCTGCTCGACACGAACATCCGGGCGGCGACGATCCTCGGCATCGTGGGCGGCGGCGGCATCGGCTACTACCTGCTCAACGCCGGCCAGGGCTCGAACTACCAGGTCGTGACCGCGATCGTGCTCATGATCCTCGTGACGGTGCTCGTCGTCGAGGGCCTCGCGATGTGGATGCGGCGGGTGTTCCGATGAGCGCGCGCACCGGATTCGACGTCGCCGTCGTCGGCTCGGGGCTCGTCGGCCTCGGGGCCGCCCTCGCGGCGCACCGCCGGGGGCAGCGCGTCGTCGTGATCGAGCGGGGCAGCGAGCCGAGTGGGGCGTCGATCCGCAACTTCGGCCACCTCTGCTTCACGCCGCAGCACGGTGTCGCCCGCGAGCATGCACTCGTCTCGCGCGAGATCTGGCTCGGACTCGCCCGCGACGCCGGGGTCTGGCTGCGCGAGTCGGGCACGCTCGTCGCCGCCCGCGCCGACGACGAGGCGGCGGTGCTCGCCGAGCTGGCGGCGCTGCGCGGTGCCGACGAGGTCGTCCTCCTCGACGCGCGCGAGGCCGAGGCGCGCATCCCGCTCGCCCCCGGTACGGCGGCGGGCGGGGCGTTCCTGCCGCGCGACCTGCAGGCGAACCCGCGCCAGGCGCTCGCCGCGATCGCCGCCCATCTCGAACGCGAGGGGGTCGAGTTCCGCCGCCGCACCGCCGTCGGCCGGGTCGGGACCGGTCGCGTCGAGACGAGCCGCGGCCCGATCGACGCCGGCACGGTCGTCGTCGCGGTGAACCACGACGTCGACCTGCTCTTCCCAGAGATCGCCGAGGCGCGCGGCATCGTGCGCTGCGGGCTCGACATGCTGCGCGTCGACGTCGAGCTGCGAGCACCGCTCGACGCCCCGGTGCTCACCGGCTGGTCGCTCGTGCGCTACGGCGCCTTCGCGGCGACCGGCGCGGCCCGGCGCCTCCGCGAGCGCCTGCACGCCGAGCGCCCCGATCTCGCGGCGCTCGACCTCAACCAGATGTACACGCAGCTGCCCGACGGCTCGCTCATCGTCGGTGACACCCATTACCGGGGCGAGACGGTCGCGCCGTTCCAGAGCGAGACCGCCTTCGAGGCGCTGCTCGAGGTGACCCGCTCGTTCTTCGGCATCCCCGCCCCCCGCGTCATCGAGCGCTGGCAGGGCGTCTACGCGAGCGCCCCCGCGGAGTTCCTCGACGAGGAGCCCCTGCCGGGCGTGCATCTCGCCGCCGCGACGACCGGAATCGGCATGACGTGCGGCCTCGGCCTCGCCGAGCACGTCGTGGGCCGCGCACTCGCCTCACCGAAGACCACCACCGAGAAGGGCCGATCATGACCATCGACACCACCGCGACCGAACGTGCCGAGGCGCGCACCGCCGACGACACCGAACTCTCCGCCGACGAACTCGCCGAGCTCGACGAGTTCGCGGAGCTCGCCGACCCCGATGACGTCGAGGAGGAGGGCGAGATCGAGCTGATCGTGCTCGACATGGCTGGCACGACCGTGGCCGACGACGGGGTCGTCGAGCGTGCCTTCGCGCTCGCCGCCGAGCGCAGCGGGATCGCCTCGGGCGACGACTTCGCCGAGGCCCTCGACTACGTGCGCGAGACGATGGGGCAGTCGAAGATCTCGGTCTTCCGGGTGCTCGCGAACGGCGACGAGGAGGCCGCGCAGCACGCGAACGCCGAGTTCGAGGGCGCCTACGCCGAACTCGTCGCCGCCGAGGGCGTCGCCGAGATCCCGGGCGCCGCACGCGTCATCGAGCGCCTGCGCGAGGCCGGGGCATCCGTCGTGCTCACGACCGGTTTCGCCCCCGTGACCCGCGACGCCATTCTCGACGCCCTCGACTGGCACGGCCTCGCCGACCTCGCGCTCTCGCCCGCCGACGCCGGCCGCGGACGCCCGTACCCCGACCTGCCGCTCACCGCGCTGCTCCGCACCGAGACGAACGCGGTCGAGGCGATGGTCGTCGTCGGCGACACCGTGAGCGACATCGAGTCGGGCGTCGCCGCGGGCGCCGGGCTCGTCGTCGGCGTGCTGACCGGCGCGCACGACCGCGACGCGCTCGAGGCGGCCGGCGCCGACGCCGTCCTCGAGAGCATCGCCGATCTGCCCGGCCTGCTCGGCCTGCACGGCGAGTGAAGGGAGCTGCGATGCACACCGTGGTGCGAGTCGCCGGCCCCGACCTGATTCTCAGGCCCGCCCCCGTGGCGATGGTCTGGTACGAACCCGGGCGTGCGCACGAGGCGCTCGCGGCACCCGGCGTGCATCTCTCGGCGGGCGAGGCGCTCGTCGAGGTCGAGCTCGCGACCGTGTGCGGTTCCGACGTGCACACCGTGCAGGGCCACCGCTCCGCGCCCGCCCCCCTCGTGCTCGGCCACGAGCAGGTCGGCCGGGTCGTCGCGGTCGGCGAGGGGGCGGTGCGCGCCGACGGCAGCCCGCTCGAGCTCGGCGACCGCGTCGTCTGGACGGTCGCCGTCAGCTGCGGCGAGTGCGACCGATGCCGCCGAGGCCTCGCGCAGAAGTGCCGCACGCTCGCGAAGTACGGCCACGAGCGGGTGCACCGCGGGTGGGAGCTCTCGGGCGGGTTCGCGACCCACGTGCAGCTGCGCGCCGGCACCGGCATCGTGCGGGTCAGCGAGCAGCTGCCCGCGCTCGTCGCCGCGCCCGCGTCGTGCGCGACGGCGACGGCGGTCGCCGCGCTCGAAGCGGCGGCCGTCCACGTCCAGCTCGCGGGGGTGCCCCTGCTCGTCACGGGCGGCGGCATGATCGGGCTCAGCGTCGCCGCGATCGCGCGCGAGGCGGGCGCCGAGGTCGTCGTCTCCGATCCGGATGCCTCGCGGCGGGTGCTCGCCCGACGGTTCGGCGCGCACGCGGTGGACCCGGCCGCGGCCGCCGGCGACGCCGAGCACCTCGACTCGGTGCTCGCCGGGTTCGCCGCGCGCGGCCTGCCCGAACTGCTCATCGCGATCGAGGCCTCGGGGGCCGCGCCCGCCGTGCGCACCGCGATCTCCGCGGTCGGCGTCGGCGGGGTCGCGGTGCTCGTCGGCAGCGTGTCGCCGGGCGGCGAGATCACCCTCGATCCCGAGAGCGTCGTGCGACGACTCGTCACGATCACGGGCGTGCACAACTACTCGACCGCGCAGCTGGCGCGCGCGGTGGCCTTCCTCGAACGGTCGTGGCGTTCGCTGCCGCTCGACGAGCTCGTCGGCACCACGCACGCGCTCGACGAACTCGACGGTGCGCTCGCCGAGGCCGCGACGGGGGAGTACGTGCGGGTCGGGGTCGCGCCGGGGCGGAGGCCCCACCAGCAGCACTGAGCGCCGGGATTTCCGCGGCGGGGGCGATCGCGGGAACATGGGGGGGATGACCGCCTGTGCTTCCGTGATCGCACCCGCCCGGCGAGGTGCACGATGACGGATGCCACCGGCCCCGAGCCGCTCGCCGCGATCGAACGCCTGCGCGAGACGCTCGACGCGGCGGCCGCACGCCTCGCGGCCGCGGGCGCCCGTTCCGAGGTGCTCGCCGAACTCGTGCATCCGAAGCCGGTGCTCGGCATCGCCCGCGCTCCGCGGATGGCCGATCACGGCCGGGTGTGGCGGCTCGGCGTGCTGCTGCTCGCCGCAGACGGCTCGCTGCACTCGACGGGGCACGTCGTGCGAGCCGAGCGCCCCGCCCGCCGCAGCGTGCTCGCCGACAGCGTCGCCGAGCACCGCGCCTGGCAGGCGGCAGCCGTGAAGGGCGGCATCGCCCCGGGTGAGACCGTGAACTTCGCCGCGCCGCCGGTCGACCTCGCGGAGTTGGCCCGCGCCGCGGCATCCGGCCCGCTCGTACTGCGCGACGGCGCCGTGCTCGTGCGCTGGAACCCGCGCCAGCCCGACGCCCTCGCCGAGCTCGACCGCTACCTCGCCGACCGGGTGGGCCTCCTCGTCGACCCGCCGGGCGGGGCCTGAACCGCGCTGTCACAGCCTCGATCGCGATCGAGTTGGCACTCGTGGTCGCTTCGCGACGCTGACAACGACCGCTTGTGTCAACTCGAGCGGCTCAGCGAGCGGGTTCTGCTAGCGTCGACCCCCGTGAGTAGTCCATTCGCCATGATGCTGATCGAGCGGCCCCGCACCGCCTGAGGCGGAGCGACCCCGATCAACCGTCTCGCTCCGCCTCGGCCACGACCATGGCCGCGGTGCGATCTCGCGTACCCGGCCGACCATCTTCGGCAGCGGAGCAGACTCTTGCGCACACGCGAACACCCATCCACCCGTCCCTCCTCGACGACCTCCCACGGCGGACGCGAGGAACTCGGACAGAACTTCCTCGTCGATCGGCGCACGATCGAACGGTTCGTCGGCCTCGTCGCGACGACCAGCGGTCCGATCGTCGAGCTGGGCGCCGGCGGCGGCGCCCTCACCGAGCCGCTCGCCCGACTCGGTCGACCGCTCACAGCGCTCGAGCTCGATCACGGTCGAGCGGCGTCGCTGCGGCGCCGCATCGGTGATCGCGTCACCGTCGAGCAGGCCGATGCGCTTCGCTGGCGGTATCCGACCGCACCGCATGTCGTGGTCGGCAACGTCCCGTTCCACCTCACGACGGCGATCCTGCGCTCGCTCCTCGACCGCCCCGGCTGGACCGACGCCGTGCTGCTCACGCAATGGGAGGTCGCGCGGCGGCGCTGCGGGGTCGGCGGCTCGAGCCTGTTGACCGCGCAGGCGGCGCCCTGGTTCGAGTTCCGGCTCGACGGGCGCGTGCCGGCGCGGTCGTTCCGTCCGGTGCCGGCGGTCGACGGCGGCCTGTTCGGCGTGCAGCGCCGAGCGACCCCGATCGTCGCGACGGCCGAGCGGCGCGGCTACTGCGGGTTCGTGGCGGCGGTGTTCCGCGGGCGTGGGCGCGGGATGGCGCAGATCCTCACTCGAACTCCTCGGCCGATGAGCAGCGCGCACGCGCGTTCATGGCTCGCCGAGCGCGGTCTCGCACGCGATGCGCTCCCGGGGCGGCTCTCCGCGGAGGACTGGGCGTCGCTCTGGCGGGAGGTGCGTCGGCGCTGAGGCGCGCGGCGGCCCGGTTCAGAACTTGATGGGCCGCTCGTCGTCGTCGTCATCGTCGACCGGCGGGCGGAGGCGGAACGCCTGGCGCATCTTCTCGCCGGGAGGGGCCTTGATCGCGCGGATCGCGACCCCGATGAAGATGATGACGACGAACAGGACGAGTGCGCCGCCGAAGAGGAGGCCGTAGAAGGCGAGATCGGTCATGAGGTGGTGTCTCCGGGAGCTCGGTCGTGGGTGGTGGTCGGGCGGTCGCCCGACTCGGCTTCGTCGCCGCGTTCGGTGCGGCCGCCCTGCTCGTGCTCCTGGATCGACTCGATGATCGAGTCCTGAAGCCCGCGCTGGCCGGTGTGCAGTTCTTGGTAGGCCTCGCCGGCGCCGGCGAGCGGGCCGAAGGCCGCCCGCATCCGGCCACCGCGCGGGGCGCGCACGGCCCGCACGGTCATGCCGACCACGAGCGCCGCGACGAACGCGAGGAGCCCCCAGGCGATGAGGGCGCCGAGCGGGCCGGAGTCGGCGGGCATGGCGGACTCAGAACCCGAACGGCGTGACGGGTGCGAGCGAGCCGTCGCGCAGCCCCTCGAGCACGCGCAGCTCGTGCGGCACGACCGGCTCGGGCAGCGCGTCGAGTGGGAACCACTCGAGCGCGGCGGCCTTCTGCGCCTCGACGAGCCGGGGCTCGCCCGCCCAGTCGCGAACCGAGAAGAACACGTCGAAACGCTGCTCGATCGGGCGGCCCGTGCCATCGGTGCGGTGCATGAGCGTCAGCAGTTCGAGCGCGCCCGGCTCGACGTCGACGCCGAGCTCCTCGGCCGCTTCGCGCGCAGCGCCCGCGAGCAGCGACTCGCCCGCCTCGACGTGCCCGGCCGCGCCGAACGCCCAGTGCTCGTCGTAGTAGCCCGTGCCGCGGCGCAGCTGCAGCAGCACCCCGTCGCCGCGGCGCAGCAGCACGTACGCCGCGGGCACGACCGTGAACCGGCCGTGCGTCGAGGCGTACGCGTCGCTGTACTGCTCGGGTTCGGTCATCGGGGCCTCGATACGCTTCTAGGTCTCGATACGCTTCGCTACTCGACCGGCTCGACCGCCGAGGTCAGTACCCGACGACCGGCCCGAAGGCGTCGGCGAGCGGCGCACGGTTGACGGTGCGGAGCTCGTCGATCGAGACGGTGAACGCGTCCTGCACCTCGAGGGTGCCCGACGTGGCATCCGTCACGCCGATGCGGCGGACCGGGTAGCCGCGGCCCTCGCAGAGACCGCGGAACTTCACGTCGTCCTCGCGGGGGACCGTGACGATGACGCGACCCGTCGACTCGCTGAACAGGGCGGTCGCGAGGTCGATCCCGGCGTCGGCGAGCACCTCGCCGAGGAACACGCGGGCGCCGACGCCGAACCGGCCGACCGCCTCGGCGAGGGCGATCGCGAGACCGCCGTCCGAGAGGTCGTGCGCCGAGTCGATGAGGCCCTCGATCGCCGCCGCGTTGAGCAGCTCGGCGAGGGTCTTCTCGGCGGCGAGGTCGACCGCCGGCGGGCGACCGCCGAGGTGACCGTGCACGACGCCGGCCCAGGCCGAGCCGTCGAGCTCGAGGGCGGTGTCGCCGAGGAGGTAGATGTTGTGGCCCTCGTCCTGCCAGCCGCTGGGGATGCGGCGGGCGACGTCGTCGATCACGCCGAGCACGGCGATCACGGGGGTCGGGTGGATGGGCACGTCACCGGTCTGGTTGTAGAACGAGACGTTGCCGCCCGTGACGGGGATGCCGAGCTCGAGGCATCCGTCGCTGAGGCCCTCGACCGTCTCGGAGAACTGCCACATGACCTCGGGGTTCTCGGGGGAGCCGAAGTTCAGGCAGTCGCTGACGCCCATGGGCTTCGCACCGGTCACGGCGACGTTGCGGTACGCCTCGGCGAGCGCGAGCTTCGCGCCCTGCTTCGGGTCGAGCTGCGAGTAGCGGCCGTTCGCGTCGGTCGCGACCGAGACGCCGAGGCCCGACTCCTCGTCGACGCGCACCATTCCGGCGTCGTCGGGGTAGCTGAGGGCGGTGTTGCCGAGCACGTACTTGTCGTACTGGTTCGTCACCCACGCGGCATCCGCCTGGTTCGCCGAGCCGACGAGCTTCAGGAACTGCTCGCGGATCTCCTCGGGCGTCGCGGGGCGGTCGAGCTTCGCGGCCGTGTCGGCCTGCAGCGCGTCGATCCAGGTCGGGTAGGCGACGGGGCGCTCGTAGACGGGGCCGTCGACGGCGACGGTGCGCGGGTCGACGTTCACGATCTCCTGGCCGTGCCACATGATCGAGAGGCGGCCGGTGTCGGTGACCTCGCCGAGCACGCTCGTCTCGACGTCCCACTTCTCGACGACCTTCAGGAAGCCCTCGAGCTTCTCGGGCTTCACGATCGCCATCATGCGCTCCTGGCTCTCCGACATGAGGATCTCCTCAGGGGTGAGCGTGGGGTCGCGGAGGAGCACGTCGTCGAGGACGATCGCCATGCCGCCGTCGCCGTTGGAGGCGAGCTCGGAGGTGGCGCACGAGATGCCGGCCGCGCCGAGGTCTTGAATACCCTCGACGAGGTCGTTCTGGAACAGCTCGAGGCAGCACTCGATGAGCACCTTCTCGGCGAAGGGGTCGCCGACCTGCACCGCGGGGCGCTTGGTCGGGCCGCCCTCGGCGAAGGTGTCGGACGCGAGGATCGACGCGCCGCCGATGCCGTCGCCGCCCGTACGGGCGCCGAAGAGCACGACCTTGTTGCCCGCACCCTTGGCGTTCGCGAGGTGCAGGTCTTCGTGGCGGAGCACGCCGACCGCGAGGGCGTTGACGAGCGGGTTCGCCTGGTAGACGCCGTCGAACCAGGTCTCGCCGCCGATGTTCGGGAGGCCGAGGCAGTTGCCGTAGAACGAGATGCCGCTCACCACGCCGTGGACGACGCGCGCGGTGTCGGGGTGGTTGATGTCGCCGAAGCGCAGGGCGTCCATGACGGCGACCGGGCGGGCGCCCATCGAGATGATGTCGCGCACGATGCCGCCGACGCCGGTCGCGGCGCCCTGGAACGGCTCGATGTACGAGGGGTGGTTGTGCGACTCGATCTTGAAGGTGACGGCCCAGCCCTCACCGATGTCGAGCACGCCGGCGTTCTCGCCCATGCCGACCATGAGGTGCTTCTTCATGTCGGGCGTGACCTTCTTGCCGAACTGCTTCAGGTAGATCTTCGACGACTTGTAGGAGCAGTGCTCGCTCCACATGACCGAGTACATCGCGAGCTCGGCGCTCGTGGGGCGGCGGCCCAGGATGTTGCGGATGCGCTCGTACTCGTCGGGCTTCAGGCCCAGGGCGGCGTACGGCTGCTCCTTCTCGGGAGTCGCGGTCGCGACCTCGACGGTGTCGAGCACCGCAGTCGTCGGGGCGGCGATGTTTGCGGGGGTGTTGATGGTCACGAGTGGCGAGCTCCAGAAGACGGCGGCGAGGCGGATGCCGCGGGGCGAATGCCTGACCCCAGCAGTCTACCGGCCGCGCTCACCTGAGCAGGCCGCGGGTCGGTGCGGTCCTCCGTCGGTCGAGTAGCGAAGCGTATCGAGACCCGCCCACCGCGAGTAGAGTCCCACGCGACACCGATCCCGTTCGTCTGGCCGAGGGGAGCCGAGATGGATGCCGCTTGGAAGCCGGTTCGGAAGGTCCTCTCGACCTACCGCACCGAGCACGCGATTCACGGCACCGTGCTCGTCAGCGCGGTCATCGCGGTCGGCTGGAACGACGACACCGACCTCGACGTGCTGCTCTTCGTGCTCGGCTCGGTCGGCGTCTTCTGGCTCGCACACGTCTACTCGGGCATCCTCGCGCGCGAGGGCGATCGCGTATCGCGATTCCGGGCCGTCCTCTTCGCAGCGCGGCGCTCGATGCGGCACACGACGGGCCTGATCGCCTCGATGGTGCTGCCCGTCTTCTTCCTGCTGCTGGCCGTCGTGGGGGTGCTCGACGAGTACGTGGCCTACTACGCGGCGCTCTGGGTCGGGGTCGCCGTGCTCGCCGTGGTCGGCTACGCCGCCTCGGCGCGCCGCGGCAGCCCCTGGCACCTGCGCCTGCTCAGCTCGCTCGTCACGGCGAGCCTCGGGCTGCTCATCATCTGGCTGAGCTCGCTCGTGCGGTGATCGCGTCCGCGGGCCGCATAGATCGCGTCCGTCCACCACATGCCGGCAGGCGGCCCTCGGCTAGAATGGCTGACGGTCGTCGCATTCTCGGCGACCCTGGGCGCGCACATCAGCGCGCAGTCGACCCGCCGCCGGCACTCGCGAAGCCTCGCACGCCGCCGCTCCGCGGGGACGCCATCCGCTGCTGGATCCTCCTATGACTTCGTCGATTCCCACGGTGCACCCTGCGCCGCCGTTCCCGTGGCTCGGGCTCATCACGCTCGCCACGGCCGTCTTCCTGTCCGTCACGATCGAGATGCTCCCGACGGGCCTCCTGCCCGACATGAGCCGCGAGCTCGGCGTGGGCGAACCGCTCATCGGTCTCCTCGTCACCGTGTTCGCCGCGACCGTCGTCGTGCTGACGGTGCCGCTCGCGGCGCTCACCCGCAAGGTCGGCCGTCGCCGCCTCATCGTCATCACGCTCGTCGTGCTGGCGATCAGCTGCGTGCTCACCGCCGCGGCGCAGAACTACCCGATGGTGGTCGCGACGCGCATCCTCGGCGGGGCCGCGCACGGCGTGTTCTGGTCGGTCGTCGGCGCGTACGCCGGGCACCTCGTGCCGAAGGAGCAGCTCGCGCGCGCCGTCTCGATCTCGGTCGCCGGTGGTTCGGCGGCGTTCGTGCTGGGCGTGCCGCTCGGCACGGCGCTCGGCCAGGCGCTCGGCTGGCGCTTCGCGTTCGCCGCGGTCGGCGTGCTCACGCTCGTGGGTGCGGTGCTCGTGTGGCGGTTCCTGCCCGCGGTTCGTCACCACGCGGGCGAAGCGGATGCCGCGCCCGTGCGCGTGCGCAAGGACCCGACCTTCGTGCCCGTCATCGTGGTGTGCCTCATCACGGCGACCGCGATGATCGGCATGTACAGCTTCTACACCTATGTCGCGCCGTACCTGACCGACGTCATGGGCCTGCCCGCCGGGGCGATCAGCCCGATGCTGCTCGCCTACGGCATCGCCGGCGCGGTGGGCCTCGTGCTCGCGGGCGCGGTGCTCGGGCGTCGACCGACGGTCGGCCTCGTCGTCGCGATGGTCGGCACGGCGCTCGGTGCGGCCGGGCTCGCGCTGTTCCCGCAGGTGCCCGTGGTCGGCATCGCGAGCTTCATGCTGTTCGGCACGGCCTTCGGCGCGCTGCCGACCATGCTCAACACGCGCCTGCTGCACTCGGCGTCGGCGAAGATCCGGGACGCAGCGGCGTCGTTCTACACGACCGCGTTCAACACGGGCATCGGCGGCGGGGCGCTGCTCGGTGCCGCGCTCTACGGCGTGATCGGCCTCCCGGCGCTGCCGTGGGTGCTCGTCGCGCTGTTCGCGTGCGCGACGATCGCGCTCGTGTGGACGGCGCTCGTCAACCGCGTGCGGCGCTGACGGGGTCCCATTCCGGTGGTTGAGGAGCGCCGACGCGCAGCGGCGACGCGTCTCGAAACCACGTCGGTCGGGTCACGGAGTTTCGAGACGCGTCCGACTTCGTCGGGCGCTCCTCAACCAGCGAGTGTTCGTCGGGCGCTCCTCAACCAGCGAGTGTCCGTCGGGCGCTCCTCAACCGCGCGAGAACGCGGCCGCGCGGGCGATCTGCTCGGGCGTGATCGACGCGCCCGTGTAGCGCTCGAACTGCCGCGCCGCCTGCAGCGCGTGCACCTCGGCGCCCGAGATCACGGTCTTGCCCGCGGCGCGCGCGGCGACGACGAGCGGCGTCTCGGCCGGGAAGGCGACGACGTCGAACACCACGGATGCCGCCGCGATGTGCTCGTCCGAGAAGGCGAGCGCCGTGGCATCCGCCCCCTGCATGCCGAGTGGGGTGACGTTCACGATGATGTCGGCCGAACCCGGCGCGGGGTCGTCGGCGATCCACGCATAGCCGTACTGCTCGGCGAGCGCTGGGCCGAGCGACGCATTACGTGCGAGCACGGTGACGTCGTCGAAGCCGGCGTCGCGGAACGCCGCGACGACCGCCTTCGCCATGCCGCCCGATCCGCGCACGAGCACCCGGAGCGAGGGGTCGAGCTCGTTGTCGGCGATGAGCTGCGCGATCGCCTCGAAGTCGGTGTTCGAGCCCGTGAGGACGCCGCCGTCGTTCACGATCGTGTTGACCGACTCGATCGCCGCGGCCGACGGCTCGACGACGTCGATGAGCGGGATGACCGCCTCCTTGAACGGCATCGACACGGAGCATCCGCGGATCGACAGCGCCCGGATGCCGCGCACCGCGCCTTCGATGTCGTCGGTCGTGAACGCCTTGTAGATGAAGTTCAGCCCGAGCTCGTCGTACAGGAAGTTGTGGAACCGGGTGCCGAGGTTCGACGGGCGGCCGGCGAGCGAGATGCAGAGCTGCATGTCCTTGTTGAGGATGGGCATGCGTCTATTCTGCGCCCGCGCTCGGTGGTTGAGGAGCGCCGTCGCGGAGCGGCGACGCGTCTCGAAACCTTGTCGTCCGGGGTCACCGGGTTTCGAGACGCGTCCGACTGCGTCGGGCGCTCCTCAACCCGCGGAGGAGATCAGCCGATCTTGGGCGGGCCGATCATGAGCAGCACTGCGAAGAGCGCGGCGATGCCGACGACGGCGAGCACCGTGAGCAGGAGGGGACGGGCGAGGAACCAGCGCAGCAGACGGTTCACCCAGTTGCCGTCGGCGGGGTGGTCGGTGGCCTCGAAGCGCCAACCGCCCTCGAGGTGGCCCTTGCGGACGAGCCACAGGTCGAACGGCACCGTCGCGTAGGGCACGATCGCGGTCAGCACGGCGAAGGCGATGCGGCCGATGTTCCAGCGCTGGTTCACGCCGACGAGCACCGACTGGAACGCGTACGCGAGGAACACGAAACCGTGGATCGACCCGCCGACGAGCACCGCCCACTCGATGCCGGCCGCGTACTTCAGGATCATCGCGGTGATGAGGATCGTCCACGTGACGACCTCGGCGAATGCGAGCAGGCGGTAGAGGCGCTTCGGCGTGAGGCCCGGGCGGGCGTCGGTCGCGGACGCGGCGGAGGTGGTCGGTGCGGGGGAGGTGGTCATGCGGTCGTGTCTCCAGACATCGGGATGCTTCCATGTTCGCAAAGACGGATGCCACGTGGCATCCGTCGAAGGTTGGAAACCGGCTCAGCCGGTGCCCGGCCGCCCGGGCTACTCTTGCACGGTGAACCCGCAAGACACCCGTGCCCTCGTCGAGTCCAGACTCGCCGTCATCCCCGACTTCCCCGAGCCCGGGGTGCTCTTCCGCGACCTCACGCCGGTGTTCGCCGACGGCGAGGCCTTCCACGCGCTCGCCGAGTCGCTGACGGCGCCGTTCGCGGGCCGCTTCGACGTGCTCGCGGGGGTCGAGGCGCGGGGCTTCCTGCTCGCCGCCGCGGCCTCGGTCGCGGCCGGCGTCGGCGTGCTCCCCATCCGCAAGGCGGGCAAGCTGCCGCGCGCCGTGCTGACCGAGGAGTACGCGCTCGAGTACGGCACCGCCGCGCTCGAGGTGCACGAGGGCGAACTGCCGCCCGGCACCCGCGTGCTCGTCGTCGACGACGTGCTCGCGACCGGCGGCACCGTGGGCGCCGCGGCGCGTCTCGTCGAACGCGCCGGCTGGCAGGTGGCCGGCGTCTCGGTCGCGATCGAACTCGAGGGCCTCGGCGGCCGTGCCGCCCTGCCCGAGTCGCTCGAGACGTACAGCCTGCTGCAGTACTGAGGTCGTCCGTCGCTGGTTGGGGAGCGCCCGACGGAGTCGGACGCGTCTCGAAACCCGGTGACCCAGTCTCGAGTTCGGCCCGCCTGGTTTCGAGACGCGTCGCCGCTTCGCGTCGGCGCTCCTCAACCAGCGTGGTGATCGCTGGTTGAGGAGCGAGCGACGAAGGAGCACGCGTCTCGAAACCTCAACCGGCGGTGGCCTCGCGCGCCCGCAAGTCCTTCCGCAGGATCTTGCCCGACGCCGACTTCGGCACCTGCTCGATGAACTCGACGACCCGCACCTTCTCGTGCGGAGCCACGTGCGAAGCGACGTGCGCCATCACGCCGTCGCCATCGAGCGACGCGCCCTGCTGCAGCACGACGAACGCCTTCGGCACCTCCTGCCCATCGGCGTCGTTCACGCCGATGACCGCGGCGTCGGCGATCGACGGGTGTTCGAGCAGCACCGCCTCGAGCACGGCCGGTGCGACCTGGTAGCCCTTGTACTTGATGAGCTCCTTCAGGCGGTCGACGATGCGGAACACGCCGTCGGCCGTCACCGTCGCGACGTCGCCCGTGTGCAGCCAGCCGTCGGCGTCGAGCATCTCGGCCGTCGCATCGGGCCGGTTCAGGTACCCGGCCATGACCTGCGGCCCGCGGATGAGGAGTTCGCCCGGAGCGCTCGCCTCGTCGCCGCTCGTCGGCGCCGTGACATCCTGCCCCGACTCGTCGAGCAGCCGGGCCTCGGTGTTCGCGAGCAGCATGCCGATCGTCGACCGGTCGAGATCGGGGCGGTCGATGGGGATCACGTGCGTCACCGGGCTCGTCTCGGTCATGCCGTAGCCCTGGCAGACGATGCAGTCGAGCCGCTGCGCGACGAGTTCGGCGAGGGCGCCGTCGAGCGGGGCCGCCCCCGAGAACACGACCTTCACGCTCGAGAGGTCGAACTCGGCGACCATCGGATGCTTCGCGAGCGCCACCGCGATCGGCGGGGCGATGAACACCCAGCTCGCCCGGTGCTCGCTCACGACGCGGAGGAACTCGGCGAGGTCGAACTTCGGCATCGTGACGAGTGCGGCGCGCTGACGGAGCGCGAAGTTCAGCAGCACGGTCATGCCGTAGATGTGGAAGAACGGCAGCACGGCGAGCACCCGGTCGCCGTCGGTGAGCGAGATCGTCTCGCGGCACTGCGCGACGTTCGCGACGAGGTTGCGGTGGGTGAGCATGACGCCCTTCGGCCGCCCCGTCGTGCCTGAGGAGTACGGCAGCACGGCGAGGTGCGTCGCCGGGTCGAAGCTCACCTCGGGTGCGAGGCGCCCTTCGCCGAGCAGTTCGGCGAGCGACGGATGCCCCGGGGCGCCGTCGAGCACGATGATCTGCTCGCTCGGAATGCCGAGCTGCGTGGCCGCAGCGGCCGCGCCCGGCAGCAGCGGGCTGACCGTGACGAGCCACTGCGCCCCGGCGTCGGTGAGCTGGTTCGCGATCTCCTCGGGGGTGTAGAGCGAGTTGATCGTCGTGGCCGTCGCACCCGCGCGGAGGATGCCGTGGAACACCGTCGCGAACGCCGGAACGTTCGGGCACAGCAGGCCGATGACGTCGCCGACCCCGAGGCCGCGCGCCGCGAGCGCGCCGGCGAAGAGGTCGATGTTGGCGAGCAGCTGCCGGTAGGTGGTCGTCTGCCCGCTCGAGCCGTCGATGATCGCGGTCTCGTCGAGTCTCGCCTCGTCGAGGTCGCCGAAGAGGTACTCGTACACGGGGACATCCGGGATGACGACGTCGGGGCGGGTGCTCGAAACCATGCGATCTCCTTCGATCAACGGGTGGCACCCATCATGCCCGGCCGCAGCGCCCGGCGACAGTGGCGATCACTCGAACTCGAGCAGCGCCGGATCGATCTCGATGCCGGTGATGGTGTTGATCGCGAGCACGATGAGGACGGCGTTGAAGAAGAAGCTGAGGCTCGTGTGCCAGACCACGCTCCAGCGCATGCGGGTCGTCGTCACGAGCACGTCGGAGACCGAGAAGTTCGTCGCGTTCGTGAAGGCGAAGTAGACGAAGTCGACGAGGCGTGGCTCGGGCGTGCGGGGGAACTCGAGCGGCGGGCGGCCCTGCGCCGAGTGGTAGCGGCCGTAGTAGATGCGCGACCAGCCCCAGTGGAACAACCCCCACGACACGAGCATCGCCCACACGCCGAAGAGCTCGACGAAGGGCCCCCAGTCGGGGTCGTTGCGGAGGAGGATGAGCTGCGTCGCGGCGAGCAGCCCGACCGTGCTCGAGGTGAACATCAGGATGCTCGCGGTGGCGCGCATCGCGGGGTGCACGAGGAGCCGGCGGGTGCGTTCGTTGCCCGCGAGGCGGGGCCGGTGCACCGCGAGGTTCAGCAGGAGCATCGTCGCGCCGAGGTAGAGCGTGCCGATGAGGCACCAGGCGACGAGCGCGTCGAGCTGCACGTCGTCGAGGAGGAACCAGACGCCGAGCGCCACGAGCACGAGCTGGACGGCGAGACCCAGCGACTCGGCGACGAGCGCGCCCGCGTCGCCCGAACGGCGGCTCGCGGGTGTCGTCCTCGACGTCGTCGCTCTCGTCTTCGTCGGTCCGGTCGGTCTCGTCGGAGCGCCCATGGCTCCATCCTGCACCGCGGGCCGGGTTTCGCGCGGCATCCTCTTGCGTGGGCTTGATTTGAATCATTCAAAACAACTGGCTACGGTGGGGGCATGGCCACCACGATCGAGCACGACCCCGCTGCGCGTCTCCGCGCCGCGGGGCTCAAGGTGACCGCACCGCGACTCGCCGTGCTCGACGCGCTCAGCGCGCACGGGCACCACGACGCCGAGACGGTGTTCGCCCGCGTGCGCACCGAACTGCCGACGACCTCCCTGCAGGCCGTGTACGGCGTGCTCGCCGCGCTGACCGGCGCAGGTCTCCTGCGCCGCATCGAACCGGCAGGGTCACCCGCGCTCTACGAGAGCCGCACAGGCGACAACCACCACCACCTCGTCTGCACGAAGTGCCACACCGTCGCCGACGTCGACTGCGTCGTCGGGCAGCCGCCCTGTCTCGAGCCGAGCGACGCGAACGGCTTCGCGATCCACACCGCCGAGGTCACGTTCTGGGGCCTCTGCGCCGACTGCCGATCATCGGAGCCTGCGGCCTAGCCCGCGGCATCCGACCCCTCCGCTTCCGCCGGTCCGACCGGCGGAAGGCGAGCGCCCCCTCGTGCGGGCGCTCGTCGCCGCGCCCTGACGCGGCATCGTCACCCGCCCGCCACCGAACAGAAGGACGAACGAATGACGAACACCACCACCACCCAGACCGGCACCCCGGTCGCGAGCGACGCGCACTCGCTCACCGTCGGCGCCGACGGCGCCACCGTGCTGCACGACCGCTACCTGGTCGAGAAGCTCGCGCAGTTCAACCGCGAGCGCATCCCCGAGCGCATCGTGCACGCGAAGGGCGGCGGCGCGTTCGGTCGCTTCCAGGTCACCGCGGATGTCTCGCGCTACACCCGTGCCGCGCTGTTCCAGCCGGGCGCCGAGGTCGAGACGCTGCTGCGGTTCTCCTCCGTCGCCGGCGAGCAGGGCTCGCCCGACACCTGGCGCGATGTGCGCGGATTCTCGCTGAAGTTCTACACGCCCGAGGGCAACTACGACCTCGTCGGCAACAACACCCCGGTGTTCTTCATCCGCGACGGCATCAAGTTCCCCGACTTCATCCACTCGCAGAAGCGCCTGCCGGGCTCGGGCCTCCGCGACGCTGACATGCAGTGGGACTTCTGGACCCTCTCGCCCGAGTCGGCGCACCAGGTGACGTACCTCATGGGCGACCGCGGTCTGCCGACGTCGTGGCGCGAGATGCAGGGCTACGGCTCGCACACTTACCAGTGGATCAACGCCGAGGGCGAGCGCTTCTGGGTCAAGTACCACTTCCGTTCGCGCCAGGGCGACCTGCACCTCGACGCCGCCGAGGCCGAGGCGATCGCCGGCGCCGACGCCGACTACTACCGCCGCGACCTCCACGAGGCGATCGAGCGCGGCGACTTCCCGCAGTGGGACGTGTTCGTGCAGGTCATGCCCTACGAGGAGGCGAAGACCTACCGCTTCAACCCCTTCGACCTCACGAAGGTGTGGCCGCACGCCGACTACCCGCTCATCGAGGTGGGTGTGCTCACGCTCGACCGCAACCCGCAGAACTTCTTCGCGGAGATCGAGCAGGCGGCGTTCTCGCCGGCGAACACCGTGCCCGGCATCGGCATCAGCCCCGACAAGATGCTCATGGCGCGCGTGTTCAGCTACCCCGACGCGCAGCGCTACCGGGTCGGCACGAACTACAACCAGCTGCCGGTGAACGCACCGCACGCCGCCCCCGTCGCGAACTACTCGCAGGACGGCGCGCAGCGCCACCACTACAACGCGCCGAACGTGCCGGTGTACGCGCCGAACTCGTTCGGCGGCCCGACCGCTTCGGCCGAGGTCGCGGGCGAGGGCTCGTGGGAGGGCGACGGCGAGCTCGTGCGCACGGCGTACACGCTGCGCGCCGACGACAGCGACTTCGGCCAGGCGGGCACCCTCTACCGCGAGGTGTACTCGGCCGAGGCGAAGCAGCGCCTGCAGGCGACCCTGCTCGGGCAGGCGCAGGCGATCACGGTCGACGAGATCCGCGAGCGCTTCTTCCAGTACTGGACGAACGTCGACGCCGAGCTCGGCGCTGTGCTGCGGGCCGCGTACGCGACGGCCGCTGACGACGGCGCGGCCGCGTAGCCCGGCTCACCGCGAGCATGGCGGCGGATGCCTCGGGGTCGGCCCCGGGGCATCCGCCTCGCTCGTTCGTGGCGGAGACCATATGCTGCTCGCGTGCCCGACCGCCGTCAACCGTTCCCGACTCGTGGAGGCGTCGGCGATCTGATCACCGGTGCGGCTCTTGTCGCCGGCAGCATTGCGGCGTCGGTCATCCTCGATCCGCGCCCCTCGCTCTTCGTGGTGTTCACATTCGGGGCGATCAGCGCCCTGGTCGGGGTCGGCAAGCTCGTTCAGGCGCGAAACGATCGGCGACGTGTCTCCGCCGATTCCGACGACGACGGAGCGGCCTGACGGCCGCGTAGTCGTCCCGCGCCCATGAGATGACACGAATGGTCGCTCTCCCGCGCGGAGAGCGACCATTCGTGGCAACTCGACGGCTCACATGCGAGGCGCACAGCTGGCCCGAGTCGAGGTGACAGAACTGGTCGCTTCCAGTGCTGGAATTGCGACCAGTTCTGTCATGTCGAGTGGGGCGGGGCTGGGCAGGGCGGGGCTGGGCTGGGCGGGGCGGTTCTCAGGCGAGGCGGGCCAGCGACTCGGCGACGAGGTCAGCAGCCGCATCGTGCGCCCGCTCGCGGTCGGCCGGCACGAGCCCGATGCGGGTGCGGCGGTCGAGCACGTCGTCGACGTCGAGGGCGCCCTCGGCGCGCACCGCGAACTCGATCTCGGCGCGCGTCACGTCGATGCCTTCGGCGATCTGCGCGGCCGGGTCGGTGCAGCTGGCGAGATCGAGAACACTGGATGCCTCTGCGCCGAAGCGGGCCGTGAGCGAGGCGGGCGGCTCGTGGCCGACGGGCTTGGCGCCCGTGCCGGCCGCGCCCGCCCCGGCGCCGGCGAAGGCCACTGACGACGCCGCCGCGCCCACGAGCGGCAGGCTCGCCGTGCGACACCCGGGATCGTCGAGGCCGGCATGCAGGCAGGCGAGGTCGACCGCGTCGCGGGCCATCGCCCGGTAGGTGGTGAGCTTGCCGCCGAGCACGTTGACGAGCCCCGACTCCGCGACGGCGACGTGGTGCCGCCGCGAGATGTCGGCGGTCGAGCCGTCGCCGCCCGTGTCGATGAGGGGGCGGAGCCCCGCGAAGGCGCCGAGCACGTCGCCCCGGCCGAGCGGGCGGTCGAGCGCGGTCGAGAGCGTCTGCAGCAGGAAGTCGATCTCGTCGTCGCCGGGTTGCGGCACGTCGGGCACGGGCCCAGGGGCATCCTCATCGGTGAGGCCGACGACCACCCGGCCGAGCTGCTGCGGCAGGGCGAAGACGAAGCGGCTGATCGAGCCGGGGTGCGGCACCGTGAGCGCCGCAGTCGGGTTGCCGAGCGCGGCCGCGTCGAGCACGAGGTGCGTGCCGCGGCTCGGGCGCATGCGGATCCCGGGGTCGAGTTCGCCCGCCCACACGCCCGCCGCGTTCACGACGACTCGTGCGTGCACGCGCAGGGTGCCGCCGCCGAGCGCATCGGTCAGGGTCGCCCCCGAGCCGTCGGCGTCGGAGACGCGCACCCGGGTGAGCACCGTCGCGCCGTACGCCGCGGCGGTGCGGGCGAGGGCGACGACGAGCCGGGCGTCGTCGACGAGCTGGCCGTCGTGGGCGAGCACGCCGCCGCGCAGGCCCTCGCGGCGCAGGGCGGGGGCGAGGCGCAGCGCCTCGTCGCGGCCGATGCGGCGCGGGTGGGCGAGCACCTGGGCCGGGGTGCGCGCGAGCATGCGGAGCCCGTCGCCGAGGCCCATGCCGAGCCCGCCGAAGACGCGCTGCTTCGCCGACACCCCCGGTACGAAGGGCAGCAGCTGGGGGAGGCTCCGCACGAGGTGCGGGGCGATGCGGGTCATCAGCAGGTGGCGCTCGTCGGCGCTCTCGCGGGCCACCGCGACGTCGCCGGTCGCGAGATAGCGGAGCCCGCCGTGCACGAGCTTCGAGCTCCACCGGCTCGTGCCGAAGGCGAGGTCGTGCGCCTCGGCCAGCACGACCGAGAGGCCTCGGCTCGCGGCATCCAGCGCGACGCCCGCGCCGGTGACGCCGCCGCCGATGACGAGGACGTCGACCGGCTCGGTGCGGGCCGCGAGCGCGTCGAGCTCGTGTGACCTCCGCGTCGCGTTCAGCGCAGAGGGATGCCCCGGGGCCGCCGCGGCGGTCAGGGGCGGAGATGTCCGTCGAGTGCGTGCCAAAGTTCGCTGCTCCAATGCGGCTCGTCGATGAGGGCGGAGACGGTGTCGTACGAGAGGATCGCCGACTGGGCGATGAGCAGGAGCATCACCGCGAGATCGTTCGGGTTGCCGGCGCGCACGCTGCCGCCGTGCTGGGCGTTCGCGATCGCCGACGCGAGCCACTGCAGGATGACCCGCTGGCTCGAGCCGATGCGCTGCAGGGTGTAGCGCGTGAAGACCTCGGGCTCGCGCTCGAGGAGGCGACCGTAGAGCGGGTCGGTGCGGAACAGCTCGGAGAAGCGGAGCACGTCGCGCACGATCTCGTCGCGGGAGTGCGCCGGCTCGGGGAACTGGGCGATGAGGTACACGGTCGCACGGTGCAGGGCGGCGCGCACGATCTCGTCGGCGCTCGCCCAGCGGCGGTACACGGTCGGGCGGCTGACGCCGGCGTTGCGCGCGACCTCGGCGACGGTGACGCCTTCGACGCCGCGTGCGGCGATGAGTTCGACGGCGGCGTCGAGCATGCGCGTTTCGGCCTCGCTCCAGGCGGGGCGGTCGAGCTCGAGTGCTTGACGATCTTCCATGATGTGTCACACTGTAACGCATGGTCGACGAAGACGGCACCGCCCCCGCCCTTGATGCCCCCATGCGCTGGAACGGCTGGGGTGATCCCGCGAAGGCGAAAGAGCTGCCGCTCGCCGTGCGCACCCTGCTGCCGATGATGCTCGGGCGCGTGCCCAAGGCCGCCCCGCCCGCCGCGCTCGACGAGGTCGTGCTCGGCCCCTCGCGACTCGGCGACGCCGATCTCGCCGCGCTCGCCGCGATCGTCAGCGACACGCACCTCGCCGTCGACGCCGAGACTCGCCTGCGGCACGCCGGCGGCAAGTCGACGCCCGACCTGCTGCGTCGTCGTGCCCGCGAGCAGGACGCGCCCGACGCCGTCGTCTCGCCCGCCGACCACGACCAGGTGCTCGCCGTGCTGCGGCTCGCGAGCGAGGGCGGGATCGCCGTCGTCCCCTTCGGCGGCGGCACCAGCGTCGTCGGCGGCCTCGACCCCGAGCGCGGGGCGCACCACGCGGTGATCGCCCTCGACCTCCGCCGCCTCACCGGGCTCGTCTCGCTCGACGAGGTGAGCGGCGAGGCCGTGCTCGGGGCCGGCACCACTGGTCCCGAGGCCGAGCAGCTGCTCGGCGCCCGCGGCTTCGAGCTCGGGCACTTCCCGCAGAGCTTCCGCTACGCGACCCTCGGCGGATTCGCCGCCGCCCGCTCCTCGGGGCAGAACTCGGCGGGCAACGGCCGCTTCGACGCCATGGTCACGGGCCTCCGGGTCGCCACGCCGACCGGCGACCTCGAGCTCGGCGGTGCGCCGGGCTCGGCCGCCGGCCCCGACCTGCTGCGCGTGTTCCTCGGCTCGGAGGGCGCCTTCGGCGTCATCACCGCGGTGCGCCTGCGCGTGCACCCCAAGCCCGCCGCGCAGCTCGCCGAGGCGTGGAGCTTCCCCGACTTCGCCACGGGCGCCGAGGCGCTGCGCCGCGTCGCCCAGCTCGGCACCGGCCCGACCGTGATCCGCCTCTCCGACGAGGCCGAGACCGGCGTCTCGCTCGCCCAGGTCGGCCGTATCGGCAAGGCCCTCGCGAAGGGCGCGAGCGCCATCACCGTCTTCGAGGGCGAGCCAGAGATCGCCGCCGAGCGTCACGCCCGCACCGCCGCAGTGCTCCGCGCAGCGGGCGGCACCTCGAACGGGCCCGCCGCCGCGGAGGAGTGGGTGCACGGCCGCTTCAACGCGCCGTACCTGCGCGACGCGCTCCTCGACCACGGCGTCTTCTGCGAGACCCTCGAGACGGCGACCACCTGGTCGAACCTCGAGCGGCTGAAGCGCGAGGTCACCGACGCGATCAGCGACGGCTTCGCCGCCCAGGGCGCGAAGTCGCTCGTGCTCTGCCACGTCTCGCACATCTACCCGACCGGTGCGGCGCTCTACTTCACGATCATCGCTGGCCTGAAGGGCGAGCAGCTCGCCGGCTGGGAGCCGGTGAAGGCGGGCGTCAACGACGCGATCATGGCGAACGGCGGCACCATCAGCCACCACCACGGCGTCGGCCGCGACCACGCCCCGTGGCTCGAGCGCGAGATCGGCCCGGCCGGCATCCGCCTGCTGCGCGCGATCAAGGCCGAGTTCGACCCCGCGGGCATCATGAACCCGGGTGCGCTCGTCGCGGCCGCCGAAGCCGGGAGCCGCTGACATGACCGGGCACATCGTCGTGCTCGTGAACCCCAGCTCGGGCCGCGGCCGCGGCGCCGAGGCGGCCGAACGCGCCGTCGCGCGCCTCCGCGAACTCGAGGCGCACGGGGCGCACGCCGCCGAGCTGCGCGTGCTCTCGGGCGCCTCGGTCGACGACACCCGTCGGCTCGCGATCGAGGCGGTCGCGTCGAAGCCGCGGGCGCTCGTGATCGTCGGCGGCGACGGCACACTCTCCTCGGTGCTCGACGCCGTCGTCGGCTCGGGCATCCCGCTCGCGCTCGTGCCCGCGGGCACCGGCAACGACCTCGCCCGCGCCCTCGGCCTGCCGTTCGAGGGGCACGAGGCCGCCGCGACGGCCGCCGAGCTGGCGGTGGTCGGCGTGCCCCGCGCGATCGACGTCGGCGAGGTCGAGTCGGCGACGGGCGCCCGCCACTTCCTCACGGTCGCCGCGCTCGGCTTCGACGCGCACGTCAGCGAGCGCACGAACCGGCTGCGCTGGCCGCGCGGCCGTGCCCGCTACTACCTCGCCCTGCTCATCGAGCTCGCCCGGCTCCGCCCGATGCGCTTCGAGTTCGCGGTCGACGGCGGCCCGCTGCGCGCCGCCCCCGGCACGCTCATCGCGGTCGGCAGCACGCGCAGTTACGGTGGCGGCATGCCCGTGTGCCCCGCCGCGCTCCCCGACGACGGCCTGCTGGACGTCACGCACGTCGGCCCGCTCGGCCGGGTGAAGCTCGCCCGCCTCTTCCCGCTGCTGCTGCGCGGCGCCCACGTCGAGCGCCCCGAGGTCACGACGGCGCAGGCGACCCGCGTCGATGTGGATGCCCCGGGGCTCGTCGTCTACGCCGACGGCGAGCGCGTCGGTGCGGGGCGGGCGACGATCCGGGTGGTGCCCGGCGCGCTGACCGTGCTCGTGCCGACGGCGTCCGGCGCCGCCGCGAGCAGCACCGACGCTTCCGCCGAGGCCCGCCGCGAGGCATCCGCATGACCGCCGCATTCGACCACGACGTCGTCATCGTCGGCTCGGGCTTCGGCGGCTCGGTCGCCGCGCTCCGCCTCGCGACGAAGGGCTACGGCGTCCACGTCTACGAGGCGGGGCGCCGCTTCGCCGACGAGGACTTCGCGAAGACGAGCTGGAACCTGCGCCGCTACCTCTGGGCGCCCGCGCTCGGATGCTACGGGGTGCAGCGCATCCACAAGCTGCCGCACGTGATGATCCTCGCGGGGGCCGGCGTCGGCGGCGGCTCGCTGAACTACGCGAACACGCTCTACGAGCCCGGCCCGTCGTTCTTCGCCGACCCGCAGTGGGGCGGGCTCGCCGACTGGCAGGCCGAGCTCGCACCGCACTACGCGACGGCGAAGCGCATGCTCGGCGTCGTCGAGCAGTACCCCCACGACGGTCCGGTCGAGCGGATCATGGCCGACGCGGCGAACGATCTCGGGGTCGGCGCGAGCTTCCGTCGGGCGCCCGTCGGCGTCTATTTCGGCACGCCGGGCGAGACCGTCGCCGACCCGTTCTTCGGCGGCGAGGGCCCGGCACGTACGGGCTGCACGCTGTGCGGCAACTGCATGGTCGGCTGCCGGGTGGGTGCGAAGAACACGCTGGCGAAGAACTACCTGCCGCTCGCCGAACGCCTCGGCGCGACGATCGAGCCGCTGCGCACGGTGACCGAGGTGCGCGCCCTCGCCGGCGGCGGCTTCGCGGTGACGAGCGTGCGCACGGGTGCGAAGCTCCGGCGCGACCGGCGCACCGTGACCGCCGAGCAGGTCGTGTTCGCGGCCGGCACCTGGGGAACTCAGCAACTGCTGCACCGCATGAAGGACTCGGGTGCGCTGCCGGGCCTCTCCGACGCGCTGGGCCGCCTCACCCGCACGAACTCCGAGGCGCTCGACGGTGCGGTCGCCGTGTCGGTGCCCGAAGAGCTCGGCCTCGCGCGCGGCGTCGCGATCACGACCTCGTTCCACGTCGACGAGCGCACGCACGTCGAGAACGTGCGCTACGGGCCGGGATCGAACCTCATGGGCGCCCTCGCGACCGGCCTCGTGCCGGGTGACCGTGCCCTCATCGTGCGGCTCGGCGCGCTGATCGGCGGCGCCCTGCGGCATCCGATCACGACGCTTCGGCTGAGTTCGCTGCGCCGCTGGAGCGAGCGCGGCATCATCGCCCTCGTCATGCAGACCGCCGACAACTCGCTCACCCTCTCGCTCAAGCACCGCTTCGGGCGCCGCGTGCTCACGAGCGCGCAGGGCGAGGGCGAGCCGAACCCGACGCACCTGCCCGGAGCGCACCTCGCCGCACAGGCGATCGCCGCCCGCATGCAGGCCGCCGGGGGAGTGCCGGCCGAGGCGCGCGGTTCGTGGCCCGAGGTCTTCGGCATCCCGCTGACGGCGCACTTCCTCGGCGGCGTCGTCGTATCGGGATCGCCCGAGCAGGGAGTGATCGACCCGTACCACCGCGTCTGGGGCCACCCGGGGCTGCACGTCGTCGACGGGTCGGCGATGCCCGCGAACCCCGGCGTCAACCCCTCGCTCACCATCACGGCGATGGCCGAGCGGGCACTCTCGTACTGGCCGCGCCGCAGCGCGGCCGACGCCCGGCCGGCCCAGGAGGAGCTGCACGTCTGACGCGCTTCTGCAGGAGAATTGCGCTCGCACGCTCTGAGGGAGCGTCTCGGAGCAAATCTCCTGCAGTACGCAGGTGGGCGTTCAGCCGAGCGTGACCGTCGTCGGCACCGGGTTCTGGAACAGGTCGAGCACCGGGCAGTGGGCGTCGACGGCGGCCTGCAGCTCGGCGTAGCGCTCGTCCGACTCGGGTCCGCGCAGACGCACCTGCAGCCGCACCGCCGAGAAGCCGGCACGGCCCGACTCGTCGATGCCGAAGAGCTTCCGCACGTCGAGGTCGCCCTCGGCGTCGATCTCGACGTCGTCGAGCACGATGCCGAGCGCCTGCGCGTACAGGCGGTACACGACGACCTGGCACGAGATCAGCGCGCCGAGCGCGAACTCGACCGGGCTCGCCGCGAGGTCGTCGCCCGCGAGCGCAGCCGGTTCGTCGACGAGGAACCGGTGCTTGCCCGCCGTGATCTCGGTCGCGACCGAGCCCGTGCCGCGGCCCGAGACGCGGTAGGAGAGCTGCGCCGAGCTCGGGGCGGCGGCGATGCGCTCGGCCCAGGCGGTACCGGCCGCGGTCAGGCGTTCGGCGCGATCGGCGGCGATCGCGGTGTCGTCGGAAACGGCGGCGGGGGAGTCGTCGATGAGGGTCATGTCGGGAGCGTAGGTGCGGCGAGCCCGCCGTCGCGAACCGCGCCCGTCACTCCCCGAAATGCAGCGTCATCGGGCGCAACGATGGCCGCCCGTGGCATCCCGACCCCCCTGTCGGCGCCGACGCGACCCGAGTAGCATCGCGCGCATGGCCGAGCTGCCCGACTTCTCAGACCTGCGCGCCCTCTTCGTGAACTGCACACTCAAGCGAAGCCCCGAGGTGAGCCACACGCAGGGCCTCATCGATGCGAGCGTCGAGCTCATGCGCGAGCACGGCGTCGTCGTCGACCAGCTGCGCTTCGTCGACGAGGATGCCGCGACCGGCGTCTACCCCGACATGCGCGAGCACGGATGGCCCGTGGACGCGTGGCCCGACGAGATCTGGCCGCGCGTCGAGGCCGCCGACATCCTCGTCGTGGGCGGGCCGATCTGGCTCGGCGACAACTCCTCGATCACGAAGAAGTTCATCGAGCGGCTCTACGCGATGAGCGCGCTCGTGAACGACCGCGGGCAGTACGTCTACTACGGCAAGGTCGGCGGGGCGATCATCACGGGCAACGAGGACGGCATCAAGCATTGCGCTCAGAACATCCTCTACAGCCTGCAGCACATCGGGTACTCGATCCCGCCGGGCGCCGACGCCGGGTGGATCGGCGAGGCCGGCCCCGGCCCGAGCTACCTCGACCCCGGCTCGGGCGGCCCCGAGAACGACTTCACCAACCGCAACACGACGTTCATGACGTACAACCTGCTGCATCTCGCGCGGCTGCTGAAACACGCGGGCGGGTTCCCGGTCGGCGGCAACGTGCGGGCCGAGTGGGACGGCGGCGAGCACTACGGATTCGAGGCGAACCCCGAGTACCGCTGAGGGGCTGCGAGTGCAGCCGGGGCCGTGCGAGGCGGGATGCCTCGGCGCTCAGTGCCGCGCGTCGCGCTCGGCGAGGAATGCGGCGTTGCCCCGGAGCGCGGCCTCGTAGCGCAGCAGCTCCTCGGTGCGCACCCGATCGGCGACGAGCTCGAGCATGAGCGCGAACGCGGCGTCGTGCCGGCCCGCCTCGTGCAGGCTCGTCGCGTGCCACACCTTCAGCGAGTCGGAGTCGGGGAACTCGGCGCGGGCGCGCTCCAGCACCGCGAGCGACTCGTCGAGCCTGCCGAGGTTGCGCAGGGTGCTGCCGTACTGCAGCAGGCAGCGCCGCAGCGCGTCGCCGTCGAGGCCAGCGGCCATCGCCCGCTCGTAGTAGCCGGCGGCCGTCTCCTCTTGGCCGGCGGTGTCGTACGCCCCGCCGACTTCGTAGAGCACCTCGGGTTCGTCGGGGTGCTCGGCGAGCACGGCGAGGAACGCGTCGATCGTCGGCTGCATGTCCGAGCGGTCGCGTGCGGCGAAGATCGTGGCGAGACGGGCGCGGAGCGCCGGCGGAGTCGGTTGGGGCATCCGACCATCATGCCGCGAGCGCGGTGCCTAGCGTACCGGTGCGTTGCGAGCCGGTCGAGGGCCGTGGAGGACTGCGAGAGAAGTCGGGACGAACACGTGCAATATCGTTCAACAATCCGGACACTCGTCTCTTGAACCGCATCGCGCCGCGTCCGTAGGCTGCCCGTACGTCTCGGGGGAAGCGCGTCCCTACGCCTCTCCCGGATTCGTGTCGCATACGCGCCATGCCCATCTCGACGAGGAGAAGAACATGACCAACGGCTCGAAGTCCCACTACCGACGTCACCGCACGATCGGGGTCGCTGCGGCGGCCGCCCTCGCCCTCGCAGCACCGCTCGCCGCGGGCGCACCCGCCGTCGCCGACGCGAACTTCCCGTCGCCGAACGGCAACACCAACACCTCGAGCATGCTCGACTACGACGACCTCGTGGCCGAGCTCGGGAAGCTCGAGAAGACCTCGCGCTTCGGGCTCGACGCCTTCACGCTCGCCGAGGCGGGGATGGCGGTGAACACCACCGAGTCGGGCCGTGACCTCTACGTCGCAACCGTCGGCTCGGGCCCCGAGAACGTCTGGCTGCAGGGCCGCATCCACGGCAACGAGCCCTACGGCACCGACTCGCTGCTCGCCGTGCTCAAGGAGCTCGGCACGAACGGCTCGCCCGACTGGCAGCTGCTGCGCGACAGCTACACCTTCCACGTCATCCCGATGTACAACCCCGACGGCTCCGAGCTGAACATCCGGCACACGATCCTGCAGGACGGCAGCGACAAGCGCATCGACCTCAACCGCGACTGGGGCGTCGGCAAGTTCGAGGCCGCCGAGTCCGAGGGCTACTACGAGTACTGGACGACGGTCGACCCGGCGTTCGCCGTCGACGTGCACCACCAGGGGCTCAAGACCGAACGCGGCGACGGTGACGAGGTCACGCTGTCGCTCGGCGTCTCGCTCGCGCCGGGCGGTCCGACGCTGCCCGGCATCCAGGGCGGCGCGTACGACGTGCTCACCCGCCAGATGCAGGTGCACGTCTTCGACGAGCTCTCGAAGTACGGCTCCATCAACATCGACCGCTACGACGTCGGACGCGGGATCGAGATCGACATCAAGGGCGGCGTGGTCTCGGCGATGATGCTCGGGCTGAACCACGACGGCCTCAACCCCGAGGGGCACAGCAACCCCGCGATCTTCTTCGAGACGAGCGGGAACACGAGCGACGGAAGCCTCGGCCAGAAGGCCCGCGGCAAGTCGATCAAGCAGAACGTGCTCGCCCTGCAGGAACTGCTCATCGGCATGGCGACCGGTGAGGTGCAGCAGGAGGACCCGGCCCGCTGGGACGAGATCCCCCACGCGCCCGTGACCGCGTACCAGACCGACTCGGGTGTGATCCCGGCGTCGTTCTGAGGCGCGTCCGAACTCCGGCGCACGAAAACGGCGGCCGGTCCCGAATCCGGGGCCGGCCGCCGTCGACTGGTGCGGGGGGGGGCTACGCCTCGATGAGCGCGCCGCGCACGACGCTCGTGAAGAAGCCGAGTCCGTCGACGCCGGAGCGCATCGCGGCAGCCGTGTCGGGGCCGAAGCCCGGCTCGACGGCGTGCTCGGGGTGCGGCATGAGGCCGACGACGTTGCCGCGGGCGTTCGAGATGCCGGCGATGTCGCGGAGCGACCCGTTCGGGTTCACGTCGACGTAGCGGAACACCACGCGACCCTCGCCCTCGAGTCGGTCGAGCGTCTCGTCGGAGGCGATGAACCCGCCCTCGCCGTTCTTCAGCGGGATGGTGATCTGCTGACCGGCTTCGAAGTCGCTCGTCCAGGAGGTCGACGTGTTCGACACGGTGAGCACCTGGTCGCGGCAGATGAACGAGCCGTGGTCGTTGCGGATGAGGCCGCCCTCGAGCAGGCCCGCCTCGGTCAGCATCTGGAAGCCGTTGCAGATGCCGAGCACCGGCATGCCGGCGTTCGCGGCCGCGACGACCTCGGTCATGATCGGCGAGAGCGAGGCGATCGCGCCGCAGCGCAGGTAGTCGCCGTAGCTGAACCCGCCGGGGAGGATGAGCGCGTCGACGCCCTCGAGGTCGTGCGAGCCGTGCCAGAGGGCGACAGGCTCGCCGCCCGCGAGCCGCACCGCGCGCTGCGCGTCGCGGTCGTCGAGCGAGCCGGGGAAGGTGATGACGCCGATGCGCATGCGATCGCTCCCGGCGCTCAGTGGGTCTCGCCGGCGGGCGCGTCGAAGCCGTCGGTCGACGCCTTGGCGGCGTCGGCGGCCTCTTCGGCGAGCTCGGCGTTCGTGACCTCGTAGTGGATGCCCACGACGTCTTCGATCACCTGGTTGGAGAGGATCTCCTCGGCGATCTGCTGCACGTTCGCGCGGAGCGCGTCGTCGACGGGCCCGTCGACGGTGAGTTCGAAGCGCTTGCCGATGCGCACGCCGCTGAACGCGGTGTGGCCGGTGCGGCTGAGGGCGCCGGCGACGGCCTTCCCCTGGGGGTCGAGCAGTTCGGCCTTGGGCATCACGTCGACGACGATGGTGGGCACCGCGGTTCTCCGTCCGGTGTCGAGGGTGTGGATGCTTCGATTCTAGCCTGCGGTCGACCGCCTCCCGGTTGCGGGCTGTCCGCACCCCCGGGGGCGGGGAAGGCCTCGATGCGGCCGAGGCCGGGGGCGACGAGGATCCGCACATGAAACCCGTCGCGCAGGTACTCGCAGCCCTCGAGGCGCTGACGCTCATCACGGTCGGCGTGCTCGAATCGTTCTTCTACCGCAGCCCCGAGCTGTACCCGATCTTCCTCATCGATCCCGACTCGTACGACGCCGTCGCACTGTGGACGCGCAACGTCGGCGTCTACAACATGCTGATGGGGCTCGCCATCGTCGTGGCGCTCGTCCTCGTGCACCGCTCGCAGGCGGTCGCGGGCCGGGCGATCATCCTGACGATCTCCGCGATGCACCTCGTGCTCGGCGTCTCGCTCGTGATCACCGCCCCCGAGCTGTGGCTCTCGGCGGTGTTCGAGTTCGGACTCGCGCTCGCCGTGATCCTCGCGATCGTGCTCGGCGACCGCCGCGGACGGGCGGCCGCCGAGGCCAGGGCCGCGTCGACCGCCGCGGTGTGAACCGCGTGAGCGCGGCGGTCAGCGCCGCGTGAGCGCCTTGATCGCGAGTCCCAGGGCGAGCAGTGCGATCGCGCCCACCGCGATGACGACGCCGGGGCGATCGCGGTACTGCGCCTTCACGTAGGCGACGCCCTCGTCGAGCGACTCGCGGGCGCCCGACGCCGCGGCATTCGCCTGGGCGGCGACGTTCTCCACCGCGTCGCTCGCGGCGTCCCGGACGTCGCGGATCACGTCGCCGACGGCGTCGGCGACGTCCTCGACCCGCTCGCCGGCTTCGTCGCCGAATTCCTCGGCCGCGTCGCTCGCCCGATCCGCGGCGCGCTCGGCCGCCTGGCGGGCCTTGAGGACGGCGTCGTCGATGTTCCGTTCGGTGCCGGTCATGACGTCTCCCTTCGAGAGATGATGCGCCATGCTACGCGCGCCGCCTCCGAGCGAGCCGATTCGGGCGAGGGGGTTGCCCGGCCGGTCTGCGCTTGCTAGGGCGGGCGGATGCCGCGAGCAGATGCCCTACGCCAGCCCCGCCCGCTCGGTGAGCACCTCGCGCAGCACCACGCGCGTGGCATCCAGGCCGCGGTGCACCTCTTCGAAGCTCGTCGACAGCGGCGACAGGCCGATGCGGAGCCCGCCGGGGTCGCGGTAGTCGGGGATGACGTCGCGCTGCCAGAGGCGTGCGGTGACCTCGCGCATGGCGTCGTGGTGCAGGGTGACGTGGCCGCCGCGCTCCTCGGCGTCGGCGGGGGAGGCGAGGGTCACGCCGAGCGGCGCGAGCCACTCCTCGGCGAGTGCGATCGCGAAGGAGGTCAGCGCGACCGACTTGGCTCGCAGCTGCGGCATCCCGGCCTCTTCGATCATCGCGAGGGTCTCCTCCATCGCGAGCATCCCGACGATGGGCGCCGTGCCGCTGATGAAGCGGCGGATGTCGGGAACGGGCTCGTACGACGGCCCCATCGTGAACATGTCCTTCGTGCCCCACCAGCCCTGGATCGGCTGCTCGAGCGCGGTCTGCAGGTCGTCGCGCACGTAGGCGAACGCGGGCGAGCCGGGCCCGCCGTTGAGGTACTTGTACGTGCAGCCGACGGCGAGGTCGAATCCCCAGGCGTCGGCCTTCACGGGCACCGAGCCGGCCGAGTGGCAGAGGTCCCAGAGGATCAGCGCGCCGGCGTCGTGCGCGATGCGGGTGAGCTCGGGGGCGTCGGCGAGGTACGCCGAACGGTACGCGACGTGCGAGACGACGACGAGCGCGGTCTCGGGGCCGACCGCCTCGGCGAGCTGCTCGGGGGTGACGCCCGAGGAGGTGTCGACATCGATCCACCGCAGCCGCATGCCCCGCTCGCGGGCGATGCCGTCGACGATGTAGCGGTCGGTCGGGAAGTTGTCGGTGTCGATCACGATCTCGCGGCGGGCGGGGTCGCGGGCGAGCTGCGCGTCGACGGCGGCACGGGCGAGCTTGTAGAGCAGCACCGTCGTCGAGTCGCCGATGATGGTCTGCCCGGCCTTCGCCTCGATGACGGCACGGCCGATGCGGTCGCCGATCTCGGTGGGCAGCTGCAGCCACGCTTCGTCCCAGCCGCGGATGAGGCGGCCGCCCCAGTCCTCGCGGAGGAACCGCTCGACGCGCTCGACGGCCGACACGGGCGGACGGCCGAGCGAGTTGCCGTCGAAGTAGACGAGGTCGGTCTCGGCGCCGACGAAGCGCTTGCGGTAGTGGGCGAGCCCGTCGGCGCGGTCCATGCGGCGGGCGAAGGCGAGGTTCGGGTCGAGGGTCACATCAGCTCCAGGTCGTCGGCGGGCACGACGCGTGCGTGCGCGAGCCAGTCGGGCAGGGAATCGTCGGTGGTCGGCGGTGCGCCCGGCACGAAGCTCGCGACACCGTCGAGGGCCCAGTCGTCGCGCGCGGCGTGCGGCCACGGGTCGGTCAGGGCCGCGATGAGCTCGGATGCCTCGAGCCCGGCCTCGACCAGCGCGGCGAGTTCGGCGGCGTGCACGCCGAGCCCGGCGCCCGGCTCGCGCTCGCCGTTGCCGAGGTCGGTGCCGTAGAGCACTCGGCCCCCGGCAGCGCGGAAGCGGCGCAGGTTGTCGACGGCGCATTCGAACTCTGCGCCGCCGGCGCCGTAGCCGTTGATCCAGAGCGTCGAGATCCAGACCTGCCCCGCCGTGACGGCGCGCACGATGAGCGCGTCGTCGACCCGCTCGGTGAACGGGGTGTGCGCGAGTGCGTCGACGCCTGCGTCGATCGCGAGCGCGGTCATGCCGGCGCCCTCGACGTGCGCGACGACCGGAACGCCCGCGGCGTGCGCCTCGGCGACGAGTCCGTCGAGCGCGTCGCGCTCGAGCACCGGCCCGTGATCGGCGTGCAGGGTGGTCTTGATGAGGGATGCCCCGAACGCGAGCTGCTCCTGCACCGCCGCGGCGACGGGGCCGGGCAGTGCACGGTGCGTGTCGGCGGCATGCCCGGCCGCCGGGGCGGATTCGCGCTCGATCTCGCGCACGCTGCCGGGCGCCGCCCACGGGCGCCCGCTCGGGTAGCCGCCCCGGGCGGTGACGAACGCGCCGGCGTGCGCGATGCGGGGGAGGCCCTCGCGCCCGGCGGCCTGTGCGACGAGCTCGGGCGGTGCGCCGAGGTCGACGACGCCGGCGAGATCACCGCCCGCGAGCGACTCGGCGCCCACGAGCATCAGGTGCACGTGGTGGTCGATGAGGGGCGGCAGCACGACGCCGACCTCGCCCGCGTGCTCGCCGTTCAGCGATCGCCGTGCTCGGCGCGCGAGCGGGCCGAGGTCGAGGTCGTGCGGGTCGGTGCTCATCTCAGCCGGGGATCTCGGTGCGCACCGCGTAGAGCTCGGGGAAGAAGGTGAGTTCAAGTGCACGCTTGAGGAACGGCGACCCGCTCGACCCGCCCGTGCCCGGCTTCGAGCCGATGATGCGCTCGACCGTCTTCAGGTGGCGGAACCGCCACAGCTGGAAGTTGTCCTCGAGGTCGACGAGCTCCTCGCACGTCTCGTACGCCGACCAGTGCTCGGCGGTGTTGCCGTAGATCTCGGCGAACACAGGCACGAGCTCGGGCGTGAACGTCCACGCGAGGGTGACGTCGCGTTCGAGCACCGAGGCGGGGATGTCGTAGCCGGCACGCGCGAGCAGCCGCAGGAACTCGTCGTAGATGCTCGGCGACTCGAGCGCGTGCCGCAGCAGGGCCGTGGCCGCGGCATCCGACTCGAAGATCTGCAGCATCTTCGCGTTCTTGTTGCCGAGCACGAACTCGACCGCGCGGTACTGGAACGACTGGAACCCGCTCGCATTGCCGAGCACTCCGCGGAACTGCGCGTACTCGGCGGGCGTCAGGGTCGCGAGCACCGACCACTGCTCGGTGAGGGTCTTCTGGATGTGCTTCACCCGGGCGACGCACTTGAGCGCCTGGCCGAGCTCGTCGGCGCGCAGCAGATCGCGGGCCGTCTCGAGCTCGTGCAGCACGAGCTTCAGCCAGAGCTCGGTCGTCTGGTGCTGGATGATGAACAGCAGCTCGTCGTGGTGCTCGGGCCGCGAGATCGGGCGCTGCGCGCTGAGCAGCGTCGGCAGGTCGAGATAGCCGCCGTAGCTCATCCGATCGCTGAAATCGGTGACGACGGATGCCTCGATGGTGCGGGTGTTGGCTTCGACGCCCTCGTGCTGACTCACCCGGCAAGCCTAACCGCGGCCCGGCGGCCGGGTACATCGCAGCGCGAAGCTGAGTAATCGTTGCTCATCAGTGGGGCGGGCGGCGTCGATAGCGTCGTCGGCATGAACAGATCGATTGCCGTCTCCGCTCGACGTCGGCCCAAGACGTCGACGTACATCGTGCTCGGCCTCCTCGCCGTGGTCGTCGTGCTCGCGGCGGTGAGCGTCGCCGTGACCGGCGACCTCAGCGCCGTCCTCCAAGGAGTCGAGAACGCCTTCGACAGCCGCCAGGGCCGGAACTTCTGAGGACCGGACCGATGATCGAAGTCAAGGGTGCGAACGGCGAACGGCTGCTCTTCGACGGCGCGAGCGTCGCGAAGTTCCGGCACGACGGTCTGCAGGAGGTGGCGCGGAACCCCGTTTCGACGTATCGCAGCATCGACGTCAGGCTCCGGCCCGGCAAGCGCGGCCGTCCCGATACGTACGAGGTGCTGCTCGCGATGGCCTCGTTCATGTCGCTCACCGTCGGGGTCGACCAGAAGCCGCAGCTCGACGAGTTCGTCGCGGCGATCGGCGGCCGCAGCCGCCCGGCGGTCGTCGACGACTAGACGACGACCCCGCTCGCGCGGGCCCGGTTCACCGCTTCGAGCCGCGACGTCGCCCCGAGCCGCGCGAAGATGTCGCGCACGTGCTGCTTCACCGTCGACATGCCGATGACGAGCTCGCGGCGGATCTCGTCGTTCGAGTACCCGCGCGCGACGAGCGCGAGCACCTCCTGCTGACGCGGGGTGAGGCAGGGGAGGTGTCGGGCGCCGCGCCCCGCGCCGAGCGACTGCACGGCGTGCGCGAGCTCGGCCGGCGAGGCCTCGGGGTCGAGCAGGCGGATGCCGCGATCGTGCCCCGTCGCGGCGGGGGCGGCGCCGCGGTGCAGGGCGAGCACGGCGGGGCCGCCGCTCGTCGCCCGCAGCTCCTGCAGGAAGCGGCCGCCGTGCTCGGTCGCCAGTTCGAGGTCGACGACGACGAGGTGCACGCGGTCTGCGTCGGCGGCGATGATCGCCTCGGTGTACCCGGCGGCTTCGCCGACGGCGCCGAGTCCCTGCGCGTGCAGCAGGTTCGCGAGCGCGATGCGCATCATGCGGCGCGGCGACACGACGAGGGCCCTGAGATCACTGCGGTCGTCGTGCATGGGGGCCTCCTCGCGGCGGTCGGCGTGCGCGACCGCTCAGAAGAGATATGTCCGGATGCCCCGCAATGGTTGCCGATTCGCAGGAATCCTCTCCGTGGGGTCGCTACTCGACCACCGGGGTGACGGCGTCGCCCACGCGCAGCGTGCCGGGCTCGACCACCTCGGCGTACACCGCGAGCGACATCTCCCGCGCCTTCGTGAGCGGCTTCAGCAGGCGCCCCTCTGCGCTCGTGCCGTCCTGTGCGACGTCGACCGTGCGGCACCGTTCGATGCGTTCGACGACCCGGAGCCGGGCGTCGCCGACGGTGATCTCGCGGCCGAGCCACGTCTCTTCGACGAAGGGCTCGTCGGTCTCGACGACGAGGTTCGCGCGCAGCCGACGCGGGTCGGCGTCGATGCCGAACTCCTCGGCGCACCACGCGAGCGAGGCGGTGCCGATGATCGAGATCTGCCCGCCGTCCTGCATCGAGACGTCGCCCTCGGGAATGACGCGGACGTTCGCGCCCATCAGCTCGCTGAGGTCGGCATCGAGCTCGGGTTCGCCGACGAGCCACATGGATGCCTCGCGCTGCACCCGCAACGAGCCATCCGCCCCGGTCGACGCCGCATACGCGAACACCGCGTCGCGCCGGCGGAACCGCCGCGTGTTCTTGCCCGAGGCGAACTTGCCGTCGTCGTCGGCGACGGCGAACTTGCGGTCGCCGACGAGCCCGCGCGCATCGAGCCGCACCTCGGTGAGGAACTCACCGCCCATCGCCTTCACGGGGTACCGGCGGATCGAACGCAGCGTGCTCATCGGGGCAGCCTACCCGGGTGCGCGGGTCGCTACTGCGCCGCGCGCACCTCGACGAGGTTCGCCCACGGGTCGTCGAACGCGAGGGTGCGGCCGTCGTCGCGGGTGCCGACCTTGAAGTGGGCCATGCGCTCGCCGAGTTCGCCGAGGTCGTCGGCGGTCGGCACGAGGATCTCGACCTTGCCGAGCCCGAGTGCGAGCCCGCGCTTGCCTGCGCCACGACTGTTCCACGTGTTCATCGCCATGTGGTGGTGGTAGCCGCCCGCGGAGACGAACAGCGCCTGGTCGCCCATCTCGGCCGTCGTCTCGAAGCCGAGCCGGTCGACGTAGAACTCTCGGGCGCTCGCGACGTCGCCGACCGAGAGGTGCACGTGCCCGACGACCGCGTCGCCGAGCCCGGTGCCGCTCGCGACGGCGGCCGTCCCGGTCTCGCCGAGGTGCTCGTGCAGGTAGCCGTTGGGGTCGAGGTAGATGGTCGCCATCTCGACGGTGCCGTGGGTCCAGCTCCAGGTGGAGCGGTCGCGGTCGAAGTAGAGCTCGACGCCGTTGCCCTCGGGGTCGGTGAAGTAGAAGGCCTCGCTCACGAGATGGTCGGCGCTGCCGGTGAAGGTGCCGGGGTAGCGGGTGGCGACCGAGGCGATCGCGGTGGCGAGCGCCTGTCGCGTGTCGAGGAGGATCGCGGTGTGGAAGAGCCCCGCGTCGCGCGGCGACGCGTGCTTGAGCTCGGGGGCGTGCTGCAGGATCACGATCGGGGTGGTGCCGCGCCCGAGCACGGCGACCGGGCCGTCGTGGCTCAGGAGCTCGAGCGTCACGCCGTCTCGGTAGTAACGGATCATGCCGTCGAGGTCGGCGACGCGCAGCGTCACCGCACCCATTCCGGTGTCGGCCGCGAGGAGTCCGGCGCCCTCGGGTGCGCCATTAGTTGTAAGCACAACTAATACTAACGGATGCCACGGCGAAACCATTCCCCGCGGGCCGAAGTCGTGGCATCCGGCTCGTATCATTTCTTGAACCACCGGAGGGAACCCATGTCTGCCGAGCCCCAGCCGACCGGCCCGAGCCGCGCGATCGAGCGGGTGCCGCCGTGGACGATGGCGGTCGCCTCGATGCTGCTCATCCAGGCCGCGGCCGCCCTGTCGGTGCCGCTCGTCGAGCAGTTCGGTGCGGCGGGCACCGCCTGGCTGCGTCTCGCGTTCGGCGCGGTGTTCTTCGTGCTCATCGCGCGGCCGCCGCTCCGCCGTATCCGCCGCGTCGACGTGCTCCCGCTGCTCGGGCTCGGGCTCGCGACGGGCATGATGATGGTCGCGTTCCTCTCGGCCATCGACCGCATCCCGCTCGGCACCGCCGTCGCGATCGAGTTCCTCGGGCCGCTCACCGTCGCCGCGATCCGCAGTCACAACCGGCGCATGCTCGTCTGGCCGGTGCTCGCGCTCGCCGGGGTCATCCTGCTCACCGAGCCGTGGCACGGTGCGATCGACCTCGTCGGCGTCGGCTTCGCTGCGCTCGCGGGGCTCGGCTGGGCGGTGTACATCCTCCTCACGCAGCGGGTCGGCGACCGTTTCTCCGGCATCAGCGGACTCTCGATCACCATCCCCATCGCCGCGATCGCGACGACGTTCATCGGCGTGCCGCAGGTGGTCGGGCACCTCGACTGGCGGCTCCTGCTCGTCGCCGCAGGGCTCGCGCTCCTCGCCCCCGTCATCCCCTTCGGGCTCGAGATGCTCGCGCTGCGGCGCATGACGCACACCGCGTTCGGAACGCTCATGGCGCTCGAACCCGCCTTCGGGGTGCTCCTCGGGCTCCTGGTGCTGCAGCAGGTGCCGTCGGTGTGGCAGGCCGCCGGCGTGGTGCTCGTCGTGCTCGCGGGGGCCGGGGCGCAGCGCGGCGGGCTTCGCCGCCGAGGTGCCGGTGACGATCCCGATCTTGCGCCGCTCGAGGAGCGGGTCTGAACCGGGCCCTCGGCTCGTTCGCACTCCCGAGCTGTGGAGAACCGCCGCGCCGACGCGGACGATTCGTCTAGCTTGGTCGCCATGTCCCTTCTTCGTACGCGCGTCGCCGCGCTCGCCGCAGCCGGTGCGGTGGTCGTCGCGCTGAGCGCCTGCACGAGCGGGCCCGAGCCCGATCCGTCGACCGAGCCGAGGCCGAGCGAGAGTGCCGCGCCGATCTTCGCGTCGGATGACGAGGCGCTCGCGGCGGCGGTGGAGGCGTATGAGAAGTACCTTGCCGTCGTCGACCAACTCACAGGAGCCGGTGGCGAGAACGCCCAGAGGATCCGTGAGGTAGCGGCTGAGGACTATGCCGCTGAGCTGGAGGCCTCTCTTGAGAGACTCCGCGCGAGTGGCACAAGGACCTCGGGTGCATCGACTGCTGACCATTTCAAGCTCGTTCAGTACCGCGACGAGGCGGGAGTGGGCGCAGAAGTCTCGATCTACGTATGTCTCGACGCGTCCGGAGTTCGAGTGATGGACGCGAGTGGGGCGGATGTCACCCCTGCCGACCGCGTTGATCGCCGACCACTGCAGGTCAAACTCATCTCTGCCACCGACAATCCCGCTACCTTGCTTCCGACAGGTTCTGAGACGTGGCCCGGCGACGACTTCTGTTAGTCATCGCAAGCGTTCTCGGGGGCGTCGCCATCGTTGGACTCGGCGTTGCATCCGCTTCCGCGAACGAAATCGACTACATCACTGGTCAGCACAGTGATGACGGCACGACGAAGCTCGACGCGGGGACAAAGCCGACTCCAGATGAACACTCTTCGGATTCGATCGACGAGGGCAGCGGCGAGTCTGATGTGGAGTTGCCGCCGCCCGGGCCGCTTGAGCTGTGGTCGAGCGGGGATTGGGCGCGGCTGTGCGACGCGAACTTCCAGGGGGCGTGTGCCCGGTTGCCGGTGACGCCGGCACCGGTGGTGCCCGGGGCGCCGGCCGTGGTGTCGTTGCGGGATCTCGCGTCGTTCCGTCCGGCGGTGCCGGCCGGGGTGATGGAGCCGTCGGGGTGGGCGATCGTGGGACTGCCGGCGAACTTCGTGGCCGAGGTGCCGGTGCAGGTGGTGTCGGGCACGTTGCTGGGGCAGCCGGCGGAGGTGCGGTTCACCCCGGTCGGGTTCCGGTGGGCGCACAGCGACGGTGCCGTCGTGGCGAACGGTGGGCCCGGCGCGAGTTGGGCGGCCCTCGGGGTGCGTGAGTTCAGCGAGACGGCCACGAGTCATGTGTATGTCGACCGGGGCGAGTACACGGTGACGCTCGAGGTGGCGTTGGCGGCGGAGTATCGCTTCGCGGGGTCGGGCTGGGTGCCGGTCGCGGGCACCCTGTCGGTGTCGGGAGTGCCGCAGCGCGTGCTGGTGGGCGAGGTCGACACGGTCCTCACGAAGGGCGACTGCATCCAGTACCCCGACGGCCCCGGCTGCTGACCCGGCTCTCGGTGGTTGAGGAGCGAGCGACGAAGGAGCCCGCGTCTCGAAACCGGGTGACCCGATCTCAGGACTCCGGGCACGTGGTTTCGAGACGCGTCGCCGCTGCGCGTCGGCGCTCCTCAACCAGCGGAGTTGCGGCCGAGATGACAGGAGTGGTCGCTCTGCACTCGGCAGAGCGACCAGACGTGTCACTTCGATTCGTAGCGGGCCCGAGACGCGTCGGGCTCCTCAATCGGCGGGGCTTCAACCAGCCGAGGGCTGGCTGAAGCGCAGCATGTTGCCGGCAGGATCGCGGAACGCGCAGTCGCGGACCCCGTAGAACTGGTCCATCGGCTCCTGCAGCACGTCGGCACCGGCGGCGCGGATCGCCTCGAACGTCGCATCGACGTCGGAGGTCGTGAAGTTCACCCCGCGCAGCAGCCCCTTCGCGAGCAGTTGCGCCGCGGCATCCTTGTCGGCTTGCGTTGCGTTCGGGTCCGCGATCGGCGGTTCGAGCACGATGTTGACGTCGGGCTGCGACGGCGAGCCGATCGTGACCCAGCGCATCCCCTCGTAGGCGATGTCGTTGCGCACCTCGAGGCCGAGCACATCGCGGTAGAAGGGGATCGCGGTCTCGTGGTCGTCGACGGCGATGAAGCACTGGGAGAGTGAGATGTCCATGACCCCGACGCTACCGAGGCGAGACCTGGCCCGCTTCTCCATTTCTGACGGGTCGCGTCTGCACCTTCACGATGCACGCCGGGATCGGTGCCGCCGCCTCGTGCGACCGCGCACGGTAGGCGCTCGGGCTCTCGCCGACGAGCTCGGTGAACCGGGTGCTGAACGACCCGAGCGAGGTACAGCCGACGGCGAAGCACACCTCGGTCACGCTGAGATCGCCGCGTCGCAGCAACGCCTTCGCCCGCTCGATGCGACGCGTCATCAGGTAGCTGTACGGCGTCTCGCCGTACGCCTCACGGAAGCTGCGCGAGAAGTGCCCTGATGACATCAGCGCGACGCGTGCCAGGGCCTCGACGTCGAGCGGCTGCTCGTAGTCGCGATCCATCGTGTCGCGGGCGCGCCGCAACCGAACCAGGTCGTCGAGGTTCACGTCACCACTCTTGCACAGCCGTGCGCGTGGCGGGATGGTCTCGAGACGCGTCGCCGCTTCGCGGCGGCGCTCCTCGACCACCGGAGGGAGACGCGTCGGCGCTCCTCGAGCACCGGAGGCGAGACTCAGACGGTGGGGTTCTCGAGCCGCTCGAGGAGTTCGCGGTAGCGCGCCGCCGTCTGCTCGACGATCTCGTGGGGGAGTGTCGGCGGCACCTCCGACGCCTCCTGATCCCAGTTCGCGCTCAACCAGTCGCGGACGATCTGCTTGTCGAAGCTCGCCATGCGCAGCTCGGGCGTCGCGGCCGTGGCGTACGCCGTGGCATCCCAATAGCGACTCGAATCGCTCGTGAGCACCTCGTCGGCGAGCGTCACGATGCCGGTCGCGCGGTCGGCGCCGAACTCGAACTTCGTGTCGGCGAGGATCAGCCCGCGCGCCTCCGCGATCGCGGACGCGCGGGTGAAGATGTCGAGCGAGAGGGCGCGCAGTTGCTCGGCGACGACCTCGCCGACGAGTTCGACGGTGCGCTCGTAGCTGACGTTCTCGTCGTGCTCGCCGAGCGGCGCCTTCCACGCGGGCGTGTAGATCGGCTCGGGCAGGCGGTCGCCGTTCGAGAGGCCCTCGGGCAGCGGGATGCCGCCGATCGCCCCCGTCTCGATGTACTCCTTGTAGCCGCCGCCGGTGAGGTAGCCGCGCACGACGCACTCCACCGGGAACATGTCGAGCGTGCGGCACAGCGTCGCCCGGTCGGCGACCTCGGCCGGCACGAGCGGGAGCTCGAGCGCCTCGAGGCGGTCGTCGAGCGGGTGCGCGAGGTGGTTCGGCACCTCGGGAAGCTGGTCGAACCACCAGTGCGTGAGCGAGGTGAGCAGCGCCCCCTTGCCGGGGATCGCGGGCTCGAGCAGGTGGTCGTAGGCGCTGACGCGGTCGCTCGCGACGACGAGCACGACGGGGGAGGTGGCGAGCGGGTCGCCCGTCCAGCTGTCGTCGTCGGTCATGAGCTTCGTCGGCACGTACAGGTCGCGCACCTTGCCCGAGTAGACGTGGGTCCAGCCAGCCAGTTCGCCGGTGTCGGTCATGATCGCTCCTCGCGCTCGGTCGTTCGGCTTGCCGTCACTCGGCGACGCGCGCTGCGATGTCGGTGCGGTACTGCCCGCCGTCGAGGCGGATGCGTCCGAGGGCGTCGTACGCACGGCGTCGCGCCTCGGCGAAGCCGTCGCCGACGGCGACGACGTTGAGCACGCGCCCGCCGGTCGAGAGCAGCGGCGCATCGTCGCCCGCGACGGCGTCGTCGGGCAGGGCGCCGACGGCGGTCGCGGCGTGGGCCAGGTGCACACCCGGCACGGATGCCGCGGCGTCGAGCCCCTCGATCGCGCGCCCCGTCTCGGGGGATTCGGGGTAGCCCTCGCTCGCGAGCACGACCGTGACGGCCGCCGAAGGGCTGAACACGGGACGCTCGAGCTCGCCGAGCCCGCCCGTCGACGCCGCGAGCAGCAGAGCCGACAGCGGGGTCTCGAGCCGGGGCAGCACGACCTGGGTCTCGGGGTCGCCGAAGCGGGCGTTGAACTCGATCACGCGGATGCCGCGCGAGGTGAGGATCAGCCCGGCGTAGAGCAGGCCGATGAACGGGGTCTGCTCGGCGGCGAGCTGCCGCACGGTGGGCAGGGCGATCGTCTCGATCACTTCGTCGACGAACGCCTGCTCGCTGCCGAAGCGGCCGCCGCGGCCGTCGACCGCGTCGCCGAGCCACGGCAGCGGCGAGTACGCGCCCATGCCGCCCGTGTTCGGGCCGGCGTCGCCGTCGCGGAGGCGCTTGAAGTCCTGTGCGGGCGAGAGCGGCAGCACGTGCTCGCCGTCGGAGAGGAGGAACAGCGACACCTCCTGCCCGTCGAGGAACTCCTCGACGAGCACGGGGCCCTGCTGCAGGTAGTGGGCGGCGTGCGCGAGCGCGGCGTCGCGGTCTTCGGTGACGAGCACGCCCTTGCCCGCGGCGAGGCCGTCGGCCTTGACGACGTACGGGGCGCCGAACTCGTCGAGCGTCGCGGCGACCTCGTCGAGCTCGGCGATGAGCTTCGCGCGCCCGGTGGGCACGCCCGCCTCCTCCATGATGCGCTTGGCGAAGGTCTTCGAGCCCTCGAGCGCGGCGGCCCGCTTGCCCGGCCCGAACACCGGGATTCCGGCGTCGCGGACCGCGTCGGCGACCCCCGCGACGAGCGGTGCCTCGGGGCCGACGACGACGAGGTCGATGCCGTTGTCGCGGGCGTAGTCGGTGACGAGGCGCGGGTCGCTCGCGTCGAGCGCCACGGTCGTCACGCTGCCGCGTGCCGATGAGGTGGGGGATGCCGCGATGCCCGCGTTGCCCGGGGCGGCGACGATCTCGTGCCCCGCCTCCTCTTCGAGGAGCGCGAGGATGATGGCGTGCTCGCGCGCGCCCGAGCCGAGGACGAGGATTCTCACCGCCTCAGGCTACCCGATCGCGACTTGCGAGAATGGGGGCATGGCACGCGTGAGGATCGGCGACGACATCGGACAGGCGGCACTCGTCACGGTGAAGGCGGTGGCGGCCGACGGCCGCGACCCCGCGGCATCCCTCGACCGTTCGACGGTGGCCCTCGCGGTGCGCTATTCGCTGCAGCTGCTCGCCGAGCGCGCCCCCGGCGGCACCCTCGAGGTGCGCGTGCCGCCGTTCGCGGCGGTGCAGTGCGTCGAAGGGCCCAAGCACACGCGCGGTACGCCGCCGAATGTCATCGAGACGGATGCCTCGACGTGGCTCGCGCTGGCGACCGGCCGCCTCTCGTGGTCGGAGGCGCGAGCCAGCGGCAAGGCGCACGCCTCGGGGCAGCGCGCCGACCTCGACGGGCTCGTGCCGGTCGCCTGAGTCGCCCGGGTCGATCGTCCGCGTCGGGGGTGGCCCGTAGCATCCGAGGATGGAACCCTTCACCATCGCCGTCCGACCCGACGTGCTCGACGACCTGAGAGCACGGCTCGAGCGCTCGCGATTCAGCGCGCCGAGCGCGCCCGCGTGGCAGGCCGGCCCCGACGCGGTCTTCCTCCGAACCCTCGTCGACCACTGGGCCCACGGCTTCGACTGGCCCGCGGCCGAGCGACGGCTGAACGCCTACCCGCAGTTCATCGACCGGGGGCAGCACTTCGTGCACCTGCGCCGCGATGCGAGCCGCCCGCCCGTGCTGCTCGCGCACGGCTGGCCGAGCAGCTTCCTCGAGATGCTGCCGCTCGCCGAGCTGCTCGACGTCGACGTCGTCATCCCGTCGCTGCCGGGGTTCCTCTGGTCCGAGCTCCCCGAGGGGCCGCTGACGCGAGCGGCGATGGCCGAGCGGTACCACTCGCTCATGACCGAGACGCTCGGCTACGAGCGGTACTTCGTGTTCGGCGGCGACATCGGCGGGGTCGTCGGCAGCTGGCTCGGGGCGATGCATCCCGCCGAGGTCGCGGGCGTGCACATGATCCACGGGCCGTTCCCCGCCGACTTCGACGCCTCGCCGATCACGCCCGAGGAGCAGGCCTTCCTCGACGCCGACGAGGAGCGCGACGAGACCGACTCGGGCTACAGCGACATCATGGGCACCCGGCCCGACACGATCGCCGCCGCCCTGATCGACTCGCCGGTCGGGCTCGCGGCATGGATCGTCGACAAGCTGCGCGCCTGGAGCGACTGCGGCGGCGACCTCGAGTCGCGGTTCGACCTCGACGCGCTGTGCGAACTGCTCACCCTGTACTGGGTGACGGAGTCGATCGGCACCTCGTTCCGCCAGTACTTCGACTACCCCGAGAACCCGCCGCGCCCCACGATCACCGTGCCGGTCGCCGTCACGCTGAGCAGCGAGCCGCCGTTCGAGTTCTTCCCGCGGTCGATCGCCGAGCGGGCCGCGAGCGACCTCCGGCAGTACTCGGCGCCGGGGCGCGGCGGCCACTTCCTCGCTTTCGAGGAGCCGGCGCTCGTCGCCGAGGAGCTCGTCGCGTTCATGCGGTCGGTGGGGTAGCGCGGTGTGCACGGCATCCCGCTGACGTCGGTCGAGTAGCGCGGAGTGCGTATCGAGGCCACTCGGGTGGTCTCGACACGCTTCGCTCCTCGACCGATCGAGATGGGGGCCGGGCAGTCCGGAACCCGCTGCTCCGAGCCCGCGCTCCGGTCAGCGCACCGGCAGCACGAGGGGCACGCCCGTGCTCGGGTGCGCGATCACCTCGACGGACTGGCCGTAGACCGCCTCGATGCGTTCGGCCGTGAGCACCTCTGCGGGGGCGCCGCTCGTCTCGACCCGCCCACGGTGCAGCAGCGTGATGTCGTCGGCGTAGGCCGCCGCGAGGTTGAGGTCGTGCAGCACGACCACGACGGTGTCGCCCGCGGCGGCGCGGTCGCGTGCGAGACGCAGCACGTCCTCCTGGTGCCGCAGGTCGAGGGCCGCGGTCGGTTCGTCGAGCAGCATGATCGGCGCCTGCTGGGCGAGCACGCGCGCGAGCGCGACGCGGGCTCGCTCGCCCCCCGAGAGCGACGGCACGGTGCGCATGCCGAGGTGCGTGACATCCGTCGCCGCCATCGAGCGTTCGACCACCGCGTCGTCGTCCTCGGCGGCGGGCGTGCGCGCCCACGGGTGCCGGCCCATCTCGACGACCTCGCGCACCGGGAACGGGAACGTCACCTGGTGCTCCTGCGTGAGCACCCCGCGGGCGCGGGCGAGCTCGCGCACCGGCCAGTCGGCGAGTTCGCGACCCGCGAGCACGACCGACCCCCCGCTCGGGCGGCGATCGCCCGCGAGCACGGCGAGCAGCGTCGACTTGCCCGCGCCGTTCGGCCCGATGAGGGCGTGCACACGGCCCGGGCTCGCGCCGAAGTCGACGCCGTCGAGCAGGGTCGCGCCGTCGATGCGCACCGACAGTGCGCGGGCCTCGAGGGCGGGCATGGTCGCGGGGCCAGCCGTGGTCGTGGTCGTGGTCGTCGCGGTGCCGCTCATCCCCAGCCTCCCGAGCGCTTGCGCGTGCGTCGCAGCAGCCAGAAGAAGAACGGCCCGCCGACGAGCGAGGTGAGCATGCCGATCGGCAGGTCGGCCATCGGCACCGCCGTGCGCGCGAAGAGGTCGGCGAGCACGAGCAGCAGCGCGCCGCCGAGCGCTCCCGCGACGATGAGCGGGCGATGTGCGGGGCCGATGACCATGCGCATGAGGTGCGGCACGATGAGCCCGACGAAGGCGATGATGCCGGCGAAGGCGACGGCCGCGCACGTGAGCACCGCGACGACGACGATCGACACGATCCGCACCCGCTCCACGTGCACGCCCAGGTGGCGGGCGCCGCGCTCGCCGAGGCTGAACAGGTCGAGCTTGCCACCGAGCACGAGCGAGATCGCGACGCCCGCCACGATGAGCGGCAGCATGACGACGACCTCGTTCCAGCGGGCGCCGTTCAGCGAACCGAGCTGCCAGAACACGATCTCCTCGCGCGACTGCGTGTCGCCGAGGAAGGTGAAGAGCGCGAGCACACCCGCCGCGAAGGCGTTGATCGCGATGCCCGTGAGCACGAGCGTGACGACCTCGGTGCGCCCGCCGGCGCGGCTCGCGAAGTAGACGATGAGGGTCGTCGCGAGCCCCGCGGCGAATGCGGCGCCCGCGGTCGCCCACTCGCCGAACGCCGTCCAGCCGAGCACGATCGACGCGGCGGCGCCGAGCGCGGCGCCCGAGGAGACGCCGACGACGCCCGGCTCGGCCAGCGGGTTCGCGAACACGGCCTGCATGACGGTGCCCGCGACGGCGAGGGCTGCGCCGATCAGGATCGCCATCGCGACGCGGGGGAAGCGGATGGTCCAGAGCGCCGAGTCGGCGTTCGGCACGACCTCGGGGGAGTCGCTGACACCCAGCGCGCGGAGGATCGAGGCCCACACCTCGCCCGGCGGGATCTGCAACTGCCCGCTGCCCGCCGACCAGAGGGTCGCGGCCAGCAGGGCGATCGCGAGCACGGCGATGAGGATGCCGCGGCGAAGGGGCGTGCGCGGCGCGGGTGCAGTGGTGGTGGTGGTGGTGGTGCGGGGTCCGGGACGGGCATGCCCGTCGGTACCGCGTGCGACGGCGGTCTCGGTCATCGGGGGCTACTCCGTGGCATCCGCGGGGCCCGACTGCGCGGGCGCGTAGACGGCGCGGGCGAGCGCCTCGACGACGGCCGGCGTGCGAGGGCCGAATCCGAGGATCTCGGTGTCGGCCATGTCGACGAAGCGGCGGTGCTCGCCCGCGGGGGTCGAGGCGAGTGCGGGCAGTCGTTCGAGCAGCCCGTCGACGCCGCCGGCCGATTCGAGCCCGCCCGACATCACGAGCACGAGGTCGGGGCGAGCCTCGACGAGGGCTTCGGCGGTGATGGGCCGCATGCCCACCCAGCCGATCTCCTCGGCGACGTCGAAGCCGCCGATCGCGTCGATGAGCGAGTCGGCGCCCGACTCCTCGCCGAACAGGTAGTAGACGTTCGCGTCGCCGCGCACGTAGAGGAAGAGCGTGCGGGGCCGCTCGGCCGGGTCGGCGGGGATGGCGGCGGCGATCTCGGCGTTCACCCGTTCGAGCTCGTCGCCCACGAGGGTCGCGAGGGCTTCGCCGCGGGCGGGCACGCCGAGCGCGGCGGCGACCTCGGTGATGATCTCGTCGACGTTGTCGACGCTGCGTTCGCGGGTCGTCGTCACGACCGGGATGCCCGCGTCGCGGAGCTGGTCGAGCACGGCGCGGGGGCCGAGGGTCGTGTCGGTGATGACGAGGTCGGGGTCGAGCGCGAGGATCGCCTCGGCGCTGATCGAGTGGCCGTCGTGGGTCACGACGGGGAGGTCGGCCGCCTCGGCGAAGCCGGTGGAGCCGTCGCGGCCGACGAGGAGTTCACCCAGGCCGAGGCCGTGCACGGTCGCGGCGAGGGTGCCGGCGATGTCGAGCGCGAGCACGCGGTCGGCGCTTTCGATGGTGACCTCGGCGCCGCTCGCGTCGGTGAGCGTCACCGGCAGCTCGGGCTGCTCGTCGACGTCGACCACGGGCAGGGTCGCGTCGGCGAGGCACGCGGTCGAGGGGCCTTCGAACTCGCGGGGGTGCGCGGTGAGCTCGAGCTCGCCGAACGGGAGTTCGGTGCCGACGCACTCGGGTTCGGTCGTGCCTGCAGCGCCGCCGGCCGACGCCGGAGCGGCGCAGCCGCTCAGCAGCAGGCCGCTCGCAGCGAGCAGTGCCGTCGCCGCGAGGCGCGCGCGCAGCGCCCGCCGGGTGCTCGGCGGGCGCTTCGGAGTCACGACGGAGGCGGGATTCGGAGGGACCATCGACTTGAGGTTAGCCTTACCTATGTTCTGGCTTGACATCGGGAGAATGCGGCATCTAGCTTCTTAGCTAAGCCTAAGCTAACTTCGCAGCCCGTTTCGCGCGAGGGATGCCACGGGCCGCCCCCATCCCTCGATCGACGCGCCGACGGTGCGAGCGGTCACCCCTGCCCAGAAGGACCGCGTCGTGAAGACACCGTCGACCACGCCCACCCCTCCGAGACGACGCTGGCTCGCAGGCCTCGTCGCGCTCGCCCTCGCGCTCGGCGGCTCGCTCACCGCAGCCGCACCCGCGCTCGCCGACAGCGGCCCCTCGGTCACCGTCACTGAGGCGCCGCGCGAGGGCGGCACCGTGACCGTCACCGGCACGGGCTTCACGGCCGACCGCACCGGCGTGTACCTCGGCATCGGGCCGGCCTCGGCCACTGGGTTCTACTCGGCCGGCATCGCCGAGAGCGGCACGGTGTGGGTCGCGACCGGCCTCGAGTCGACTGCGACGCGCGCGCCCATGGCCGCCGACGGCTCGTTCGAGCTGCAGCTCACCGTGCCCGCGGTCGGCGACGCCGAGCTCGCGGTGTTCACCTCGCGCGCCCACGGTGGCGGCATGATGGGCGACCTCAGCCAGGACACCGCCACGAAGCTGGCGTACGCCCCCGCACCGGTCGATCCCGTCGACCCGGTGGATCCCGTCGACCCGGTGGACCCCGTGGATCCCGTCGACCCGGTTGACCCCGTCGACCCGGTGAAGCCCGCGCTGACCATGTCGAAGTCGGTCGATCTTGCGGCCGAGGGTGAGACGGTGACGGTGTCGGGCAAGAACTACAACCCGGCGCAGGCGATGTATCTGACGTTGTGCTCGGATGTCCCGTTGGAGCAGGTC